>NZ_AQVE01000006.1 GCF_000371925.1 Thiolinea disciformis DSM 14473
CGGATGAAGGAACTAGGCAAAATGGTACCGTAACTTCGGGAGAAGGTACGCCTCTGAGGGTGTTAAAGCCCATGGAGGCCGCAGAGACCAGGCCGCTGCAACTGTTTATCAAAAACACAGCACTCTGCAAACACGAAAGTGGACGTATAGGGTGTGACGCCTGCCCGGTGCCGGAAGGTTAATTGATGGGGTCAGCGCAAGCGAAGCTCTTGATCGAAGCCCCGGTAAACGGCGGCCGTAACTATAACGGTCCTAAGGTAGCGAAATTCCTTGTCGGGTAAGTTCCGACCTGCACGAATGGCGTAATGATGGCGGCACTGTCTCCATCCGAGACTCAGTGAAATTGAAATCGCTGTGAAGATGCAGTGTACCCGCGGCAAGACGGAAAGACCCCGTGCACCTTTACTATAGCTTTGCACTGAACTTTGAACCTGCTTGTGTAGGATAGGTGGGAGGCTTTGAAGCCGTGACGCCAGTCATGGTGGAGCCAACCTTGAAATACCACCCTGGTATGTTTGGAGTTCTAACCTCGATATAACAGTATCAGGGACAGTGCATGGTGGGTAGTTTGACTGGGGCGGTCTCCTCCCAAAGAGTAACGGAGGAGCGCGAAGGTTCGCTAATCCCGGTCGGAAATCGGGAGGTTTGTGTAAAGGCATAAGCGAGCTTGACTGCGAGACAAACACGTCGAGCAGGTGCGAAAGCAGGTCTTAGTGATCCGGTGGCTCTGCATGGAAGGGCCATCGCTCAACGGATAAAAGGTACGCCGGGGATAACAGGCTGATTCCTCCCAAGAGTCCATATCGACGGGGGAGTTTGGCACCTCGATGTCGGCTCATCACATCCTGGGGCTGAAGCAGGTCCCAAGGGTATGGCTGTTCGCCATTTAAAGTGGTACGCGAGCTGGGTTCAGAACGTCGTGAGACAGTTCGGTCCCTATCTGTCGTGGGCGTTAGAGTTTTGAGGGAAGCTGCTCCTAGTACGAGAGGACCGGAGTGGACGCACCTCTGGTGTTCCTGTTGTCACGCCAGTGGCATTGCAGGGTAGCTATGTGCGGACGGGATAACCGCTGAAAGCATCTAAGCGGGAAGCCCCTCCCAAGATGAGAACTCTCTAGAGGCTAGACCTCTCTAAAGGGCTGTTGGAGACTACAACGTTGATAGGCGGGATGTGGAAGTGCAGTAATGTATGTAGCTAACCCGTACTAATTGCCCGTGAGGCTTGATTCTATAACCCTTAGCGGTCTGAATGAGATTGTGACTCAGATCCCTTGTGAGTGTAGTAGGCAGTGCTTACTAGACGCTTTTCCAGATTAGGCGACGGCGGTTATCCAACCTTCGTCAGTGCCTTACCAGTTTGCTTGGCATCCATAGAGACGTGGAACCACCTGATCCCATCTCGAACTCAGAAGTGAAACGCGTCATCGCCGATGGTAGTGTGGGGTTTCCCCATGTGAGAGTAGGTCAATGCCAAGCACCCCTTATAAGCCTGTCCACTCAACTGGATGGGCTTTTTTATTTATAGTCTTAGTCTCATTCCGCTCTTAACTTTTCTTAGGCTACACTTTCTCTCATAACAAATGATTAATTGAGGGAAAAGTTATGCGCCACTATTATCTATCGCGATTGTTTATTCCCGTTGTTCTACTGCTTACTTTTCCAAGTTTAGCTGACACCACTGTTAAATCCCAAACTATCCAAGCAACCTATTTCGTTACTGCATCTGGTGTTCGTGTGCGAGCTGCGCCAAATACA
The DNA here is from genome assembly GCF_000371925.1 of Thiolinea disciformis DSM 14473. GTDB lineage: Bacteria > Pseudomonadota > Gammaproteobacteria > Thiotrichales > Thiotrichaceae > Thiolinea > Thiolinea disciformis. The sequence continues at coordinate 1,755 of NZ_AQVE01000006.1, forward strand.
GCTAGTGCTGAAAAAGCACGTCTTAATTTGGGCGATCAGGTGACTGCCATCCAACGGACTCACGAGAAGTTGCCTGTTGATTCTACCTCCGCTTATTGGTATGCACTTAAACAACCGCAGGGTTGGGTAGCAGGAAATTATCTGGTCGAAGCCCCTGTCGGGCAAGAGGAACAACTGTGGCTTCAGCTGGCTAAGCAGCGCTTACAAAAAACGGGTATAAGTTTTCTCGATCAAGCGGATCTGTATCGCTTCATCGACAAAACCATTCCAAATATTAAAAATACGGCTATTAAAGCGGAAATGGAATTGTTGCGTTTACTTGCTCTTCAAGAGACGTTAAACACTATAAGTTCGAACAGTATCATGAATGATTCGAGGCGTAGTGATAAAGCCTACACAGATTGGTTAGCGCAGTATCGTAAATCCTTCGACTTATTTGATGACGAAATTTCAGGGCGTTGGCTTATTCCGGTTAAGTACTATTGGCATTTGGCTGATAAATATGCCAAAACCCAAGCAGGTGATGAGCTAGCTTGGCAAGCCTCTCAGGCGTCCTTAGGTGGTGAATGTGAGGGGGATATTAGTTGCAACTTGCATCGTGAAAGCCTGACGCGGGGTGAGTATTTAAGACGTTTCCCCGCAGGCAAGTATGTCAATCAAAGTTTAATTGAGTTGAAAGAGGTATTGGATTTCATTCATAGCGAATTAAAATCACAACCGAATTATTTCAAAGATGCCAAAGACACTTTGAAGCCTATTCAAGCCTTAATTAAGTCACTGAATCGAGTCAGTTCTCAAGCGCCTAAACAAGCTAAAGTGCTCAAAAGCTTAAAAAGTTTAGAAACTGCGGTGAAAAAAGCTTAAATATTACTAGGCGAGTGTTGGGAAGCACTCGCTAGTGAAATTTAGGGTTCAATTTTATGGATCTGTAAGGTCATGCCGCCACGATTATCACTGACACGACTGTTATCAAATAAAGCAAACTGAACATCAGCAGGGTTAGCCAGAGTAAAGCTTGACACTTGTGCTGAGGCAAGGGCAGTTTGTTCATCAGGGTAAATTATATTGCTCGCCACTTCATAAGCGTTAATCGTAGGGAGCACTAAAAAATAGCTGGTATTGCGCTCGGCAGGCATCTTATTGACGATAGGAATCGCCTTTTTATCGACCGTCACCGAAGCTAATTGGGTGGAGGCAATATAATAGTTGTTATGCATACCAGTAAAGCGTGTCGGTTGTGTGCGTTCACAACCCCGTTTGCGGGTACAATTGGTGGTTGACCAAACACTCCAAGCAGCGAATTTCCCTTGAACAGGTGTTACTTCATAAGTGCCTTTTTCGAGCTTTAAAGTTACAGGTCGAGCAGCATTATTGATTTTTGCATCTAAACTTACCATTTGATCGGAAGCTGAAGCAGTTATTGTCGTTCCTAGCCAGACTAAGCTTGCTAGCAATCCCCACCCATAAGGTTTTGATCGAATCATGGTTATCCTCCTGATATGGTATCCATGTGGTTTGATGTTAAAAAATAAGTCATCTTTTAAAGGTCTCAAAGTGTAAAGCACCGCAGCAGCAATTTGCAAAGCTCAGAGGATATTTGGTGGAGTGTATTAGAACGTTCCAATTTTTTTAGAAAAGTTAACGGATTTTGGAACGTTCCAATTGACAAAGATTATCAGATTAAATTATCTTTATTAGATCAATGAGGAGAGAGTTGCCTTTATGCGCGATGTGGCTAACTGGAACGTTCCAATTCCACTGTTAAATAAACAAGCTACCTTACATGATGTAGCACGCGCAGCAGGTGTTTCTAAGTCAACCGTTTCCTTAGTTTTGCAAGGGCGCTCTAGTGTGAGTGCCAAAACACGCGATCAGGTTTTAGCAGCCATTGAATCGACCGGTTATGTCTATAACCGTAAAGCCGCTGCTTTGCGCCAGGCTCAACGCAATGACCTGATTGGTGTGATTGTGAATGAACTCAATACTCCTTATTCAGGCGAAGTGTTAAGCCAAATCGAGAAGGTGTGTTTTCAGCAGAATTTAGTGCTGATGTTTGCTAGTAGTAGCGATCTCTGCGAGAAACAAGAGCGTTTAGTGCAATTATACATGGAGCATAAGGTGGGCGGCTTTATCTTATGCCCAGCCCCCTATACTGATCGCACTTGGTTAGAGCGTATTTGGAGTAGTGGCTTTCCTTTAGTGCAGATTATGCGTGAAGTTAGTTTTAGCCAGCTTCCGGTGGTGATCGCAGATAATCGTCAAGGTGCTTATGAGGCGGTGAAACATTTGATCCAATTGGGTCATCAGAAAATTGCCTTTGTCGGCGGTAGTGAAGAAATTTCGGATTATCAAGAGCGTTTAGCTGGTTATATGACAGCCCTTAATGAGGCTGGAATTCGAGTGCCTGCACAATATATTTGCCCTATACCCCAAAGTCGCCAAGCAGGCCGTGATGGCTTAAAGACTGTTTTAGCTTATGACTCAAGGATTAGTGCTGTCTTCTGTTTTTCGGACTTGGTGGCTTATGGCGTGTTTAGTATGGCACGCGAAATGGGTATTCAAATCGGCAAAGATTTAGCCGTAGTAGGTTTTGATGATTTGGAGGATTCGCATATTACACATCCTGCTTTAACCACCGTTAGGGTTGAGGCAAACCAATATGCGATTGAGGCGATGAATTTATTGCGTGTTTATCAACATGATAGGCAAGCACCTGTCGTGCGTCGGGTTGTGCCGGCACGATTAATAATCCGTGAATCCTGCGGCGCACCGCAGCAGTTTGTGTAACCTTTGGAGTAAAACCATGACAATTCGTGTTTTGAAAACAACGTTTATTGCTTCAGCACTTGCGATGGCTTTAGCAGGTACCGTAGCCGCAGAAGATACTAAACCAAAAGATGCCGCAGCGAGCGTTAAAAAAGTCGGTGAGGTCGAGGTATTACACTGGTGGACTGCGGGCGGTGAAGCAAAAGCCTTGGGGGTTTTGAAAGAAATGTTAGAAGGACAGGGCGTGTCTTGGAAAGATATGCCAGTCGCCGGTGGTGGTGGTGAAAAAGCCATGACGGTATTGCGTTCACGTGTACAAGCGGGGAATCCACCTACTGCGGTACAAATGTTGGGTTTTGATATTCGTGATTGGGCCAAAGAAGGTGCAACAGCGAATTTAGATGATTTAGCCACCAAAGAAGGCTGGGAAAAAGTGGTTCCTGAAGCTTTACAAGCCTTTTCGCGTTATGAAGGTCATTGGGTAGCATCGCCTGTAAATGTGCATTCAACCAACTGGGTGTGGGCAAACAAAAAGGTCATGGACGATTTGGGTGTGACTGAAGCACCTAAAGATTTTGATGCTCTGATTAGTATCTTAGACAAAGCAAAAGAAAAGGGTATTACGCCTTTAGCGATTGGTGGTCAACCTTGGCAGGAAGCTACTTTGTTCGAAGCGGTTGCTTTATCAACCGGCGGCCCAGAGTTTTATAAGAAAGCCTTTATCGACTTGGATAAAGATGCTTTGACCTCCGACAATATGAAAAAGACGTTTGACCGCATGAAGAAATTGCGTAGTTATGCGGACGCCAATTTTTCTGGACGTGATTGGAACTTAGCGGCAGGTATGGTGATTGAGGGTAAGGCTGCCCTACAAGTGATGGGTGACTGGGCAAAAGGTGAGTTTTTGAACGCGAAGAAAGTGCCGGACACCGACTTTTTATGCTATCGCTTTCCTGGTACCCAAGGCAACGTAACCTTCAATGCTGATCAGTTCGTCATGTTTAAAGTGAAAGATGATCAAACCGAAGCACAAAACCTCATGGCGAAAGATGTCATGGATCCAAAATTCCAAATTGCTTTCAATTTGGTAAAAGGCTCAGTGCCAGCACGTACCGATGTCTCGGACGCAGAGTTTGATGCGTGCGGTAAGAAAGGTATGAAAGATCTTGCTGAGGCTTCTAAAGGCGGTACTTTATTAGGGTCGATGGCCCATGGCTATGCTGCTCCAGCAGCGGTTAAGAATGCGATCTATGACGTAGTGACTAAGCACTTCAACAGTGATGTTTCTGCCGATGATGCAGTTAAGCAATTAGCGGCTGCAGTAGAAGGCGCTAAGGAATAATAGCTTCACGCTATACCCACAAGCTATACCGACCGGCTTGCAGTGGTGAGCCGGTTTTCTTACCACAGTCTCTTGCAGGAAAGGCTTATGTCTACCACGACTGTCCGATCAGGTGGCGACTGGCTACGTCAGTTCCTACCGCGTTTAGTATTAGCCCCGTCTTTTGCCATTACGCTAGTATTTGTTTATGGCTTCATTATTTATACCGGCTATATTTCGGTTAGCAAATCGAAAATGCTACCCAATTTAGACTTTGTCGGCTTAGACAATTATAGAAAATTGTGGAAAACCCTCAACTGGCAGGTAGCGCTCGATAATCTAGCCATCTTCGGTATTCTTTATATTGTGATTTGTGGCGCATTAGGTTTATTCCTCGCCATTCTGTTAGATCAAAAAATTCGTGGCGAAGGTTTTTTACGTCCCATTTATCTTTACCCCATGGCCTTATCTTTCGTCGTTACTGGTACCGCCTGGAAATGGTTTTTAAATCCTGGTTTGGGCTTAGAAAAAACGATGCACGATTGGGGTTGGGCTAGCTTCAAATTCGATTGGCTCATTAATCCTGATATGGCAATTTACACGGTTGTTATTGCAGGTGTGTGGCAAAGCTCTGGCTTTGTAATGGCGATGTTTTTAGCCGGTTTACGTGGCGTGGATGAGGAGCAATTAAAGGCCGCCCAATTGGATGGCGCTTCGACCTTCCAGACTTATTGGCGAATTATTATTCCACAATTGCGTGCTGTGTTTCTTAGTGCGTTTGTAGTATTGGCGCACATGGCGATTAAAGCTTACGACTTGGTGGTGGCTTTAACGGGTGGTGGTCCAGGGAATGCGACCGAAGTGCCTGCTACTTTCATGTATTCCTATACGTTTACGCGTAATCAAATGGGCGTGGGTGCTGCGTCGGCCATGATTATGTTAATGACGATTGCAGCCATTATTGTCCCTTACTTGTATGCTGAAACACGGGAGGCGCGCCATGAATAGTACTATCGTTGGCACTAAACAGGGTGTGTCCCCATGGCGTGTGGTGCTTTATGTTACTTTGATTGTTTTTGCGATTTTCTATTTGTTGCCACTTTTTGTCATGCTGGTGACCAGTTTTAAAACTTTGGATGAAATTCGTCTAGGCAACATTCTCGCGTTTCCCTCCGAGTGGACTACCGAGCCTTGGGTTAAAGCATGGGGGAATGCCTGTGTAGGCTTAACCTGTGAAGGCATCAAAGGCTATTTCTGGAACTCGATCAAGATGGTCGTTCCTGCAGTGTTACTCTCAACTTTGATGGGTGCATTAAATGGCTATGTGCTAACCAAATGGCGTTTCCCCGGTCACAAATGGGTGTTTGGTTTAATGCTATTTGGTTGCTTTATTCCTTTTCAAATTGTTTTGATTCCTATGTCACAAGTATTAGGTTTCTTTGGTTTGGCAGGAACAACCGCTGGTTTGATTTTTGTGCATGTGGTTTATGGTTTGGGTTTTACCACGCTGTTCTTCCGCAATTATTACGAAGCCTTTCCCACTGAATTAGTCAAGGCAGCCATGATCGACGGCGCAAGCTTCTTGGGGATTTTCTGGCGGATTTTATTACCCAGCTCAGGCCCGATTATTGTCGTGACTATTATTTGGCAGTTCACCAATGTCTGGAACGACTTCTTGTTCGGTGCTTCTTTTGCAGCAGGTGAAGGTGCACCAATGACTGTGGCTCTGAATAACTTGGTGAATAGTTCCACTGGTGTTAAGGAATATAACGTGGATATGGCGGCAGCTATGTTTGCGGCATTACCAACTTTATTAGTGTATATCGTCGCGGGACGCTATTTTGTGCGCGGCTTAATGGCTGGCTCCGTGAAAGGGTAAGGGATAAGTATGTCATCATTAGAAATTCGTGATGTGCGCAAGTCATATGGTGCAGCACATATCCTCAAAGGGATTAATATTGGTATTAATAGCGGCGATTTCCTCGTGTTGGTAGGCCCCTCGGGTTGTGGTAAATCAACGCTGCTAAACATGATTGCAGGTTTAGACACGATCACTTCCGGCGAGCTATTAATTGATGGAAAAGTAATGAATGATGTTCACCCGTCGCAGCGCGATATCGCGATGGTGTTTCAGTCGTATGCGCTCTATCCGAATATGAGCGTGGAAAAAAATATTTCCTTTGGTTTGGAAATGCGCAAAATGCCTAAGGCTGAGATTGATAAGCGGGTGGCAGATGTATCGCAAATGCTCCAAATTCAACCGCTGTTGAAGCGTAAGCCCTCGCAACTCTCCGGCGGTCAACGTCAGCGTGTTGCGATGGGGCGCGCCTTGGTGCGTGAGCCGAAAATCTTTTTATTCGACGAGCCGCTATCTAACTTGGATGCCAAGTTGCGCGTGGATATGCGCACGGAAATCAAGAAACTCCATCAACGCCTAGGTTCAACCATTGTTTATGTCACTCACGACCAAATCGAAGCGATGACCTTAGCAACCAAAATTGCGATCATGAAAGCGGGTGTGTTACAACAATTAGGTTCGCCGGATGAGGTTTACAACGCACCTGCGAATATGTTCGTGGCTAGCTTTATGGGTTCACCTTCCATGAACTTGATCCCATCCAAATTAGTGATGCAAGACGGTAAATTAACGGCTAGCGTTAAGCTTAAGTCAGGCCAAGAATTATTTTTACCGTTGGCGGAAAATGCCGCTTATAACGCGTGGCAGGGTAAAGAGGTGATTTTAGGTTTACGTCCAGAGGCAATCACCGACCCAGGGAGTGCGGAGGCTACGAGCAAATTACTACATCAAGCCGATGTGTTGATTGATGTCGTTGAGCCAACGGGAGCGGATATCTATGCGCGGATGGAATTAAACGGTCAAGATACCGTAGGGCGGATGCGTGCTAATTGTGGCGCGATTGCGAAACAAAATGCACCCGTCACTTTCAACATGCAACAGGCTGTATTATTCGATCCCAAAACGGAAGAGCGCATTAGTTAAGCGACTTAAGTGCATTCAAGGGATTTTTTCAGGGCAGTTCTAACTAGGGCTGCCTTTTTTAGCGCCTTCCTTTTTAAGGTATCAACGAGAAGCTTTAGTAAAAGGCTCAGGCAATGAAGTGTTAGTACTTCTCTAATCGTTTGGCCGATACAGGCTTAGCCGTTCCTAATTCTTGTGCAAACAATGAAACACGAAATTCCTCGATCATCCAGCGATATTCGCGCAAATTTTCCAATGTCTGGGGCTCAGTGAATTTACCCAAAGCCTTGCTGCGGGTTTTATATTGTTCCCAAAACGGTTTGACTTGCAGATAAAGTGTTTGATCTTTGGTCGGCGCTTCTTTGAGTTTTTCCAAGCGGCGTTGAATACCTTTTAAATAGCGTGGCAGATGGCGCAATTCTTCTGGCTCATAATTTTCTAAAAAGCCGACATAAACTAAATGATCAAGCTGATCATTAATATCTTCCAAAGCGCTTTGCCATGCACTGGGCATTTTGCCTTTTAATTGCTTACGAATATCATGGTAAGATGCTAAGGATGGTGCTAATAAGCGGATTAACTCTTGCGCTTGCGTATAAATATTTTTCTTAGCGAGCAATAACGTCTGTTCGAACTGACTTTGTTGACGTATGGATAAATAATCTTTAAAAGCTTGGCGCACCGCATAGCGTGCAATGCTTTCTTTTAATTCTTCACATTTTCCCGTAGCCGCATAATGCAAACACAGTTGTTGCATATTCGGGACGTGTCGCGGTAAATCGCGTAATTCACTAGGTAATGCCAGTAATAATAAACGCAATACACCCAAACGCTGCGCCGCTTGCGCCTCCATTTCATTATCGAAAAGACGAATATCAACACCATGGCCTTGATCGATTAAGGCAGGCCACGTATGCAAGCGTACACCACCTAATTCAATTTGATGTGTGTTCGGCAAATCGCCAAAATCCCAACGGACTAAACCTTGTTTTTCTAATCGGGTAACTGGTTGGCGCTTCAATTCTTGGCGTGCTTGCTCGGTCACTTTGCCGCGCAAGGTGTTCCAATCACGCCCTGTATGTACCACCTTGCCTTGCTCGTCCAATACCTCAAAACGCATTTGTAGATGCAAGGGTAGCTCAATATTTTCCCAATGTTCTGGCTCAATGTGTGTGCCGCTCATTTTCAGCAAATGTTTGGCTAATGCTTCTGTTAAAGGCAAGGTTTCACTGGGCGTCAAAGCCTCCATACACGCACGTGCATAATCAGGAGCGGGTACGAATTGCTTGCGAATGTGCTTGGGTAGGCCACGAATCAAAGCGGTGACTTTTTCTTCCAATAAGCCTGGGACAAGATAGTCAAAACGAATCGGCGAGAGTTGATTGAGTGCCAACAATGGAGTGCTCACTGTCACACCATCGTCTTCTGCATTTGGTTCGAAATGGTAGCGCAATGTGAGTGTGATGCCTTGCACGCTAATCGTATCAGGGTATTGCCCGCTTTGTTCTAAACGTGCATCACGCTGCATTAAATCATCACGGCTTAGGAAGAGTAGTTTGGGATTTTTTTGCTCGGCATATTTGCGCCAACGCTCGAAGGAGTGTCCATTAACTACCTCTTTGCCAATACGCGGCTCGAAGAAATCAAATAATAATTGCTCATCGACCAGAATATCGCGGCGGCGTCCTTTGGCTTCGAGATGCTCAATATCGGCTACCAAATCCGCGTTATGGCGGAAAAAGGGCGCATTAGTTTTATATTCGCCATACACCAACGCATGACGAATAAAAATCTCGCGGCTTAAAACTGGATCAATCCGCCCATAACTGACACTGCGCTTAGGCGTAATGGTGATGCCGTATAAAGAAGTGCGCTCGAAAGCGGCAACATTCGCGGGCTTTTCCTCCCAATGAGGTTCGGTGTAATGACGCTTAATTAGATGTTGCGCCAATTCTTCAATCCATTCGGGCTGAATTTTGGCAGCCGTCCGCGCATAAAGCTTGCTAGTTTCGACTAATTCGGCGGCCATGACCCATTGTGGTGCTTTCTTACGCAAATTGGAGGCGGGGAAAATAAGGAATTTGCGTCCATTGGCGCCTTGATATTCCAGATTTTCGTCTTTTAAACCAATATTCCCCAATAAGCCTGACAATAAACTGCGATGAATCCCACTATAGTCGGCTTCTTTTTCATTTTCTTTAATGCCCGTTTCGAGCAAAGTAGAGCGAATTTGTTGGTGAATATCATGCCATTCTTGTAAGCGCGTCCACGATAAAAAGTCGGTTTTGCACGATTTTCGGAATTGGTTCTTGGATAGGTGCTGGCGCTGTTCGTGGAAATATTGCCACAGTTTGAGGAGGCTTAAAAAGTCCGAATCTTCGGCTTTAAAACGGGCATGTTTTTCATCAGCGGCCTGCTGTTTGTCCATGGGACGTTCGCGTGGATCTTGAATGGCCAAGGCGGCTGCAATGATGAGTACTTCTTTTAAAGCGCCTTCTTTTTCTGCCGTGACAATCATTTTACCCAAGCGCGGGTCGACGGGAAGTTTGGCCAGTGTATGGCCTAGCGGCAATAAATTATAGTCCGCATCTACCGCGCCTACTTCAAACAGCAATTTATAGCCATCCCGAATCAAGCGGGTGTCCGGTGCTTCGACAAACGGAAATTTTTCAATCTCGCCTAGTTTCATGGTTTCCATTTGCAGGATGACTGAAGCGAGGTTGGTGCGCAGTATTTCAGGCTCAGTGAAAGCAGGGCGGTTGTTGTAATCGTCCTCACTATACAAGCGAATAGCGATGCCTGAGGAGACGCGTCCGCAGCGCCCTGAACGTTGATTGGCTGATGCTTGTGCTATTTTTTCAATGGGCAAACGCTGCACGCCTGCACGCCACGAATAACGCGAAATACGGGCTAAACCGCTATCCACTACGTACTTAATACCTGGTACGGTCAATGAGGTTTCCGCGACATTGGTGGCTAAGACAATACGCCGCCGTCCATGGGGTTCAAAAATTTTATGTTGTTCTTCGGCGGAAAGGCGTGCATATAAAGGTAAAATTTCGGTGGAGGGCGGATGGTGTTTGCGCAACGCCTCTGCAGCCTCACGAATTTCGCGCTCCCCAGGGAGAAACACTAGAACATCGCCCGAACCTTCCAAACTCAATTCATCCACGGCGTCTAAGATGGCATCGGTCAGATCGCGCTCGTCTTCGCCTTCAATATCCACTAATGGCCGATAACGTAACTCCACCGGATAAGTACGCCCCGACACTTCAATAATCGGAGCGCCATCAAAATGTTTAGAAAAGCGCTGCGAGTCAATCGTTGCTGAGGTAATAATAATTTTGAGATCGTGGCGTTTCGGCAAAAGCCATTTCAAATAGCCGAGCAGGAAATCAATATTGAGGCTGCGCTCGTGTGCCTCATCGATAATCAGTGTGTCATAATCATTCAGATAGCGATCCTGCTGAATTTCCGCCAGCAAAATCCCATCGGTCATTAATTTAATATAGCTATCTTTATGTGTTTTATCAGTGAAACGAACTTTATAACCTACCTGCTGCCCCAGCGGGGTTTTTAGTTCCTCAGCAATACGATCTGCAACACTTCGTGCAGCAATACGGCGCGGCTGCGTGTGTCCAATATAACCATCAACCCCACGACCTGCTTCCAAACACATTTTAGGGAGCTGTGTAGTTTTACCCGAGCCTGTTTCACCACAAATGACGACCACTTGGTGTTTTTTTATGGCAGCGATAATTTCTTCGCGACGTTGTGCGACGGGTAAGTCTTCAGGATATTCCGGTTTAGGTAAATTTTTTAAACGCGTGGCGCGTCGCTCTAATGAGGACTTAATCGCTGTTTCTAAACGTGCTTGGCGTTCGGCATCCGGTTGACGTTCCAACTGTTGCAAACTACGGCGCAACCGAAAGCGTTCTGCACCCATCGTGGCAGATAATTGTTGACGTAAGCCAGTCAAGGGAGCAGGGGGCAGCATGGAATAACCTAACGAATTCGCTAATCAAACCTATTATTATAGCGAATTGCTAGCCTAAAGTTAATGGCTTAAGCCGCTTGTCCTAGGGCAGGCTCGTGCTCTTCCAAATCGCTGTCATCTAAGCCACAAGCCTCGTGAGCAACTTGATTACGACCACGGTGTTTAGCGTGATAAAGTGCTTGATCAGCAGCACGTAACAGCATCGCTGGGAATATGACTTCGCGTTCAGCGCTTTGGTTAGCTAATTCATCGGTGCGCATCGTACTGGGTACGCAGGATGACACACCAATACTGATAGTAATGGGCTTATGGCCTTTGGGATCGAGACTAAGAGGCTGTTTCTCAATATGGGCGCGTAAGCTTTCCGCGACATTGAGGGCATCCTCTAAGGTCGTATTCGGTAGCAGAATCACAAATTCTTCCCCACCATGACGTGCTACCACATCGGAGGCGCGTTTCGCAAGACTTTGCAAATTGCGCGCAATCAATTTCAAGCATTTATCACCTGCTTGATGCCCGAATTGATCATTAAAACTTTTGAAATGATCAACATCAATCATTAATAAAGAGAGTGGCTCGGCATTGCGTGCAGCACGGCGCCATTCAAGCTTAAAGACTTGTTCAAAATAACGACGATTGGCGACTTGGGTCAGAGGATCGGTGTTCATCTGATCCAGTAGGCGGATTTGTGCGTGGTGTAAGGTGCTAAGTGTAGCAAACAAGACATGCCCACTAAGAGCCATAAGACCTGCTAAAACCCCGAGGCTAATCGCTAATAAATTAAAAGAAAGATTATCTTGCGTGAATAGCACCAAAATCATGGGAATAAACACGGCCGCAATTTGAGCGTGTAAAGCATTACGTGATAAAACGATAAGTGGAAAAATGGAGACCGCAATTAGGCTTAGGAGTACGATATGTAAAGCGAGATTAGTGGTTTCGGGTACATAGAATAGAATGCTGGATAAGCCCCACAACGCATTTAAGAGGGTAGTGTGTAAAAGGTAGTTTTGTGTTAATTGATGGAGGCGTTCAGGTGTTAAAGGATTTTCAGTGAAAATTTTGCCACTTTGCAGCCAGCGTAGGGCGCTAATAGCGACCACACTTAGATACCAAATACCCATCGTCCAACGACTAATGGGTTGGCTAAACCATAAAATGGCCGTTAGCAGTGTTCCTGAAAGCACTTGCATCCAAAAATAAACAACGCCATAGCTTAGCAATACTTTCATTTGTTCCTGTACTACCTGATCGGGCAGTAGGTCGAAGTAAGCGCTAATGCGATTATGCTTATTCATCCACAACACCTTTTCCGAAAGATTCGTCAAAAGTAAATTATATACAGCAGCCTGTATTGTTTATGATAGTGACATTTTCGATGAATTGCAGTCGTATTCAGACGAGCTGTCTTTAGGTTTATAGTAGCTTTTGCGAAAAGGCATAGCCGAAAAAAAGCCCTATTGCTGTGCAACAGGGCTTTTGCTGAAGGCTAGTTAAATTAACGAGCAGCTTCTTGTGCTTTCTTACGTTCTGCGGCTTCTTTAATAACCGTTTCAGATACGTTTTTCGGACAAGGTGAGTAGTGCGAGAACTCCATGGAGAACTGGCCACGACCGGAGGTCATTGTACGTAAGGTATTGATGTAACCGAACATTTCGGACAATGGTGCTTCCGCCTTAATACGAACACCAATCGGTGCGGTATCTTGTGATTTGATCATGGCACGACGACGGTTCAAATCACCAATAACATCACCCACGTGATCTTCAGGGGTGAATACGTCAACTTTCATGATCGGTTCAAGAATTTGCGGGCCAGCTTTTTGCATAGTTTGGCGATAACCGCCTTTTGCCGCAATTTCGAACGCAATAGCAGAAGAGTCGACCGCGTGGAAGGCACCGTCACGTAAGGTGACTTTTACGTCAACCACTGGGTAACCAGCTAACACACCCTTATTCATGCTTTCTTTAAAGCCTTTGTCAATCGCAGGCCAGAATTCACGAGGCACGTTACCACCCACGACCACGGATTCAAACGCATAACCAGCGCCGGGTTCGTTAGGCTGAATGGTGTAGTCGATCTTACCGTATTGACCAGAACCACCAGATTGCTTTTTGTGCGTGAAGCTATCTTCAACGGCTTGCGTGATCGATTCACGATAAGCCACTTGCGGTTTACCCACTTCGACTTCGATACCATGTGTACGACGTAAAATGTCGACTTTAATATCTAAGTGCAATTCACCCATCCCTTTCAGGATAGTTTCATTGGTTTCTTGGTCGGTTTCAACACGGAATGAAGGGTCTTCCTGAACCATCTTGTTCAGTGCAATACCTAATTTCTCAGCAGCGCCCTTGTTCTTTGGTGCAATCGCAATCGAGATAACAGGATCTGGGAATACCATCGGTTCCAGTGTTGCAGGATTGTCTGGATCGGCCAAAGTATGACCGGTTTGAACGTTTTTCAAACCGATTAAGGCAACGATATCGCCCGCTTGCGCCGATTCGATTTCAGTACGGTCATTGGCGTGCATTTCCACCATACGACCCACACGTTCTGACTTACCGGTATAGGTATTCATGACCGTGTCACCTTTCTTCAAGGTGCCTGAGTAGATACGCACGAAGTTTAGCGCACCGAAACGGTCATCCATAATCTTGAATACGAGCGCGCGTAAGGGGCGGCTTGGATCAACAATCGCGAATTCACCGGTCTCAACACCTTCGATATCCGTTTCAGGTTGTGGCTGAACTTCGGTTGGATTCGGTAAATAATCGACTACCCCGTCCAATACCAATTGAACACCCTTGTTCTTGAATGAAGAGCCTGGGTAAGTGGGGAAGAAGTCCATGGCGATTGTACCTTTGCGGATACAACGCTTAATGTCTTCAATAGCAGGCTCTTCGCCGCCCAAATACATTTCCATTAACTCATCATCTTGCTCAACCGCCGTTTCGATAAGTTTTTCGCGCCATTCTTCCACCTTGGCCTTCATATCTTCAGGCACATCTTGAATGGTGTACTTTAATGGATCGCCAGACTCATCCCATACCCATGCTTTGCGGGTTAATAAGTCAATAACACCCACGAAGCTATCTTCAAAGCCAATTGGCAGCGCCATTACTAAAGGCTTAGCGGCTAAGATGTCTTCAACTTGTTTAACAACGCGATAAAAATCTGCACCAATACGGTCTAATTTATTGACGTAAATTAAGCGTGAAACTTTAGAGTCGTTCGCATAACGCCAGTTAGTTTCTGATTGTGGCTCAACACCGCCAGAACCGCAGAATACACCGATACCGCCGTCTAATACTTTTAAGGAGCGATAAACTTCAATCGTGAAGTCAACGTGCCCAGGCGTATCGATAATATTGAAGCGATGGTCTTTCCAATAAGCAGTGGTTGCAGCGGATTGAATGGTAATACCGCGCTCAGCTTCCTGCTCCATGAAGTCCATGGTGGACTCACCTTCGTGAACTTCACCGATCTTGTGAATTTTTCCGGTAAGTTTCAAAATACGTTCGGTCGTTGTGGTTTTACCTGCGTCAACGTGCGCGAAGATACCGATATTGCGGTATTTGCTTAAATCCGTCATGGTTTAAAATCTCGTTTAAATACAATAACCTGCCGACAACACCACCGCTTGATTTTGGGTGAAGCCTTTGTGCTCATTTGCCAGCAGGAGTGTGGCTCTGCCGACCGTTAGCTTTATCTTATTTGCTTGGCGCAAAACGTTCTAAACGGTCTAGTGTCAGAAATTTTTGACATTACTTAGAACTTCCGTATGAGCCAAACGCTTAAAGCGGTGCGGTAGTATATAGCATTTACTAGAAGCAAGTAAGGGGCGGTTTTAAGCGAAAACCACCCTAAGAGAAGATAGTCTATTTACCAATGACTACGCGGATTAAAGGGCAAGGTTTCGGCCATGGTTTGGTAGAATTGTTTAGCCTTTTCGCTATCAGCGGGTGGCGTTACGATCTCGACAATCGCGTATAAATCACCGGCAGCTTGATTATTAGTCCCCGGAATCCCTTTTCCTTTTAAGCGCATTTTCCGCCCAGCGCGCGCATCCGGTGGAATTTTTAAATCCACTTGGCTTCCATCGGGCATGGGTAGTTTAACCGTGGTACCCAAGGCTGCTTCCCAAGGCGTAACAGGCACTTGAATCGATAAATCACGTTCATCCACTTTATAGAAACGATGCGGTGCAAATTCGATTTCTAAAAATAAGTCACCTCCATTCGAGCCTTGCCCGCTCAAACGGATACGCTGTCCTGCTTTTACGCCTTTCGGTATATTCACCGTGAGACTGCGTTCACCTTCAGGGGTATGTAAGTTTATCGTGCGCTTTGCGCCATTGATGCTGTCCTCCACATCAATTTGAATTTTGACTTGCTGATCTTGGCCGCGTGTTGAGCGTTGCTGGTGAAATCCGCCTTGATTGCCACCAAATCCATCTGGGCGATGACCAAATAGCGACGTGAAGAAATCGCTAAAGTCACCCATGTCAGCATTATTAGCGCCAAAACCGAATCCGCCTTGTGGCCCGCCACTACGAAACTCAAAGTTATTGAAGCCCCCGCCATTCCAGCCCGGTGGTGGACGGAAATCTTGTCCCGCTTTCCAATTGCTGCCTAACTGATCATAAGCTGCGCGTTTTTCTTCGTCACGTAGCACCTCATACGCCTCACCGATTTCTTTGAAACGGGCTTCCGCGTCTTTTTCTTTGCTGACATCAGGGTGATATTTGCTAGCCAGCTTGCGATAAGCTTTACGAATATCGTCATTGGAGGCACTGCGCTCTACCCCTAAAATCTTGTAATAATCTTTATATTCCACGTAAAACTCCTTACCAAACTGCAGAGAGTTGGATGACAGCGCCGAGGGTTGTTAAGTCTATCATCACTCAAAGATAAGCCAGACATGGGGGCGAATTAGCAAATCACAAGCCTTGCTGACGCAAAAAATGATAATAATAATTTTTGTCAAGTTTTTTATTGTTGGCTCTTGAAGAGCGCTTTAGCCGCCCTTATTCATGGGAACATCGAAACACTGAAACCAAGAAACATAGATAAAACGGGAGGTTTCCTCAATGTACGGTTTTAATTTTAATGAAAGTTTTATTAACGAGCTGGAGCAGTTAGAGCGTTTGTTTCAACGCAACTTAACCTCCAATATTCGCCCTGTTGCACGCGGCACGTTTCCGGCGATTAATTTAGGTTCGACACCACAATCGGTTGAAGTCTATGCCTTTGTGCCGGGCGTTGATCCTAAAACTTTGGATATACAAATCGATAAAAACCTGCTGACAGTGCAAGGTGAGCGCCAGTTGGATTTACCGAATGAGCAGGAGAAAGCGACGATTTATGCACAAGAGCGTTTTTCCGGCAAGTTTAAGCGGGTGATCACGCTACCGGATGATGCCGATGCGACCAAGGTAAGTGCTAATTGTAAGAATGGTGTATTGCATATTTCGATTCAGCGTCGTGAAGAAGCGCAACCCAAGCGTATCGAGATTCACTAAATCAGTCGCGACTAGGAGATAAAACCATGACAGCTGTTAATATTAATCAAGAAAAGTCAGTAACCAAAAAAGACGCAGAGAATCGTCCGGTACTACGCCCTTTGGTAACGATTGTGGAAGGCGATTGGGGTTTTACCTTGACCGCAGAAATGCCGGGCGTTCCTAAAGAAGATGTGATTGTAAACGTGGAAAGCGATACCTTAACCTTGGAAGGTGAGATTGCGCTACCTTTCCCCGAAGGCATGGAAGCCACACACGCTGAGGTAAATTTAGCGCGTTATAAGCGCGCTTTTACCTTGAGTCGCGAACTGGATACCAGCAAAATTGAAGCGACTCAAAAGGATGGGGTGGTTACCTTAAAAATCCCTAAAGCGGCGCACGCTCAACCGCGTAAAATTGAAGTGCAAATCGGTTAAACGATAAGGCTTCGTGCGCTGATGAAACCCGTTCGTGAGAGCGGGTTTTTTCATGGAAAATGGAGGGTTATATGCAAGATTTTCCGTACTATCTCGGCGCACCCCTTTGGTCGGTTCCCGAATGGAAAGGGCGTTTTTATCCTCCTAAAACGAAAGCAGGCGATTTTCTTAGCGAATACTCCCAGTTTTTTAACGCCGTTGAAGGCAACACCACTTTTTATGCCACCCCGTCAGAAACCAATGTAGCGCGTTGGACTGAAGCCACACCGGATTATTTTCGCTTTAGTTTTAAATTCCCACGCGAAATCACCCATGACAAGAAATTGCAAGATGTAGCGCTGGACACTGAAGCCTTCCTAAAACGCATGTCGCCCTTGGGGCAAAAGCTGAATAATTTTATGGTGCAACTGCCCGCCTCGTTTACCCCGAGCCTGTTGAATCGCTTAGACGAGTTTTTGGAAATCTTACCGAAAACTTATGGGTATGCCGTGGAGGTGCGTCATCCAGATTTTTTTATTAATCCTGAGGTGAGAGCCGCGTTAAATGAAGTCGTGAAAAAACATGCGGTCGATCGTGTCATTTTCGATAGCCGCCCAGTGCATTCAGCCGCTCCTGTGGATCAGGCCACGCAAGAGGCACAGCGTAAAAAGCCACGCTTACCCGTACAGTTAGATGTGACAGACCAGCAACCGATGCTGCGTTATATCGGTCATCCGGTGTTGGAAGAAAATCAGCGCTGGCTAGAGCCTTGGGCAGCTCAAACGGTTCGCTGGCTACAAGCTGGTCTTAAACCCTACATTTATTTACACACACCGAGTAATGTACTGGTTCCCGAATTAGCACTGAAGTTTCATGAATGGGTAAAGCAGCGAATGCCAGAGGTTCCTGATTTGCCAAGGTTTCCTAGCTCATAATTTTTTTATTTTAAGCGTTTTTCACTATTAAAGATGAGCTTAGGTGAATCATTCAAACTACGCTAAACTTTATTTTCTTAAAGGAAAGAACGGAGACAATATGGAGCGCACTGCACCACAAAATCGTTATTTGTCTTTTGTTGATTTTTTGGCGCTAGAACAAAGTAGTGAAACTAAGCATGAATATATCGGCGGGGAAATTCATGCGATGGCGAGTGCAAGTCGTAGTCACAACATCATTACGATGAACTTGTCTGCACACTTATTCAATCATTTGCGTGGAACACCTTGCCGACCATTTATGTCAGATATGCTATTGCATATGAATATCGCTCAAGAGGATATTGGTTATTATCCTGACTTAATGGTTGCTTGTAGGCCGGATGACCAACATCCGCGCTACCTAGAACAACCCACTATTATTGTGGAGATATTATCTGACAGCACTCGTCGTACCGATCTGCGTGAGAAGTTCCTCGCTTATCAAACGCTTGAAAGTGTGCAAGAGTATCTGATCGTCGAGCAGGATCGGCAGCATTTATCCTTATTCCGCCGAGACAATCACTGGAAAGCTGAGCACTTCGGTCAAGAAGATACGCTTACCTTAAATTCTATCAAATTTGCTCTGCCAGTCGGAATGGTGTATGAGGGTGTTGCTTTTGAAGAATGAAGTATTAGGCTGTTTTATAGGCCTTCAGAGAGGCATCGTTTCCAAGAAAATAACTTGCGAACAACCTTAGTATCTTTATTGCTTATCTTTCTTTTCGCCCCGCTGACATGCCATAGAAATTATTCCACTCATAGACTTATCAGGGCAGCTCTGCTGCTTTGCTTTGCCTTATGTTAGATTAGGTGTCGATTTAAACTCCGTCACCGCCCTAAGTTGATCGTTTTAGGCTTCTTGAGTGTTTTTGGGATTTCCTAGTGATTAATCAAACTAACTTTAAACAGGTTCTAGAAGTGCTTGGCTTTGAGAGCCAGAATGAGCAGCTGTCTAAGCATTTTCCAGCATTTGATGCACGTATGATTGTTGACTTTACAAAAGAGGTTTTAATTTACCCTGAAGATAAAGGCTTACAAATCAACGAACGCCAAACCTGTAATTTTTCTGCTAATGAAAACTTTGTCGTGTTTGAGTGTGTTTGTCGCTTGCTGGATAAAGGCTATAAGCCTGAGCACATTGAGCTAGAACCTAAATGGAAGCTAGGTCATGGTGCAAGTGGCGGACGTGCTGATATTTTAGTGCGGGATAATACAGGCAAATCCTTGTTAATTATTGAATGCAAAAATGCAGGCAGTGAGTTCAACAAGCACTGGAAGAAGACCCTAGAGGATGGTGATCAATTATTTGGTTATGCACAGCAAGAAAGCAATACTCAATTCTTGTGTTTGTACACAGCTGACTGGTTAGATGATTGTGTTGTATATGAAAGTCATATTATTACCTTACAAGATAATGAAAAACTATTAGAAGAGCGCAAACATCAAAACCCTTTGAGTTATCGTGTAGCTAAAGACCGAGATGATCGTTATAGGGCTTGGAAAGAGACTTACCTACTTGACTATGCCACTCAAGGCTTATTTGAACCTGATATTCCTGCTTATGAAATTGGCAAAACTAAATTCACGGTTCATGATCTGAAACAGGTTTCTAGCAAGGACACTCAAAGTAAACACCATGCTTTTGCCACCATCCTAAGAAAGTATAATGTTTCAGGGCGTGAAAATGCCTTCGATAAGTTGGTCAATCTGTTGCTATGCAAGATTGTTGATGAAACCAATAACGCGGATGACTTAAAGTTTTATTGGAAAGGTGTTGCGTATGACTCGCCTTTTGATCTACAGGATCGGATGCAGTTACTTTATAAAGAGGGTATGCGCCGCTTCTTAGGGGAGGAAATTACCTATATCGGTAATGAACAAATCGACAACGCATTCTGGGCATTTTTAGGCGATAAAGATGCCACCAAAAATAAAATCAAAGAGTATTTCAAACAACTTAAGTTTTTTACCAATAACGATTTTGCTTTTATCGAAGTGCATAATGAGGCCTTATTTTATCAGAATGCAGCTGTTTTACGCGATATAGTGCGTTTGTTTGAGGATACTCGCATTAAGGGTGATACCCGCAATCAGTTCTTGGGCGATATGTTCGAGATATTTCTTGATCAAGGCGTCAAACAAAGTGAAGGGCAGTTCTTTACTCCTATGCCTATTACCCGCTTCATTATTTCCTGTTTGCCGCTAGAGAAGGTCATTGAGGATAGCCAGCATCCACCACGTTGTCTTGATTATGCGTGTGGTGCTGGACATTTTTTGAATGAATTAGCTTCACAAATGCAACTTTATGTGAGCAAACACCAGAAAGGCGATATTCAAAACTTCTACCAAGCTATTGAGGGGATAGAAAAGGAATATCGCTTGTCCAAAGTCGCCAAAGTATCTGCCTTTATGTACGGGCAAGATAATATTAGTATTACCTATGCAGACGCCTTGTCAAAGCAGGCTGAAACGCCATTAGCTAGCTATGATGTATTGGTTGCTAATCCACCCTATAGCGTTAAAGGCTTTTTGGAAACTTTGACTGAGGAGGAGCGTGACAGCTATACCTTGTCACAAACCGTTCAAAATATTGCCAACAATAACTCTATTGAAACCTTCTTTATTGAGCGGGCTAAACAACTGCTAGCTGGTAATGGCGTAGCGGGCATTATTTTTCCATCTTCTATTTTATCTAATGCTGACTCTACTTACACAACAGCACGGGAAATTTTACTCAAGTATTTCGATATTATTGCTATTTGTGAATTTGGCTCGGGGACATTTGGTAAAACAGGTACAAATACCGTCACCTTGTTTATGCGCCGGAAAGCAGCAGAGCCACAACCTGCTGAGCATTATCGTAATCGCGTTGAACAGTGGTTTACGAAGCCGGATGATGCTAATGAGGCAAAGCGCCAAACGGTTTTTTTGGATGAGCATTTTATTAAGCAGTACTGCAATCATATTACTGTCGAGTTTGAGGCTTATAAAACGTTGCTTCAAGGTGATGCTAATCAAGCATTGATGCAGCTTGAAGGTTTTGCAGAATACAAAAAAGCTTTTGAGGGTTTGACTAGCACAGTTCAGCGCAAGAAACAAAAATCATACAAAGACTTAAAGGAGATAGATCAAGCCATTGAAATGCGCAAAAAGCTAACCGCGTATATTCAGGGTATTGAGAAGGAAAAGCTCTATTATTTTGTATTAGCCAGTATTAATCCTACTCAGGTGGTGATTGTTAAAAGCCCATCCGATACTAAGGAAGCTAAAGCCTTTTTGGGTTATGAGTGGAGTAATGCCAAGGGTAATGAGGGTATCAAATTAATGACCGATGCAGCTGGTAAACACCTTACCCCATTGTATGAGGAAGGTAATCCCCGCAATCCTGCTAAGATTAATTATTACATTGAGCGAGCTTTTCTAGGTGAGGCGTTCGAGATTCCTGAGCATCTACAAGCATTTGTCACATCTAATCGCTTGGTGGATATGCTTGATTTCAGTCGCACTGAGTTTAACAAGCAAATTAGCCTTTCTCCAAAAAATGCAAATATTATTGAATCTCAATGGGCTATTAAGAAATTGTCTGACTTGATTGAAATTATTGGTGGTGGTACTCCAGATACCAAAAATCCAACTTACTGGAATGGGGGTATTCCTTGGTTAAGTGTTGTTGATTTTAATTCAGATGAACGCTATGTAACGACCACAGAAAAAACCATTTCTGAAGAAGGGCTTAAGAATAGTAGTGCAAAATACCTGCAAGCTAACGACTTGATTATATCTGCTCGTGGTACAGTTGGAGCGTTAGCCCAGCTTGTCAAACCTATGACATTTAACCAATCCTGTTATGGTTTAAGATCAAAAGGGGAGGTTACTAATGATTTTCTTTATTATGTTTTGAAACAAGAGGTTGAGCAATTTAGGCGTAATGCCTATGGTAGCAAATTTGATTCTATCACTACCAGAACATTCAGCGATATTAAGATTCCTGTACCACCACCTGCAATACAAGAACAGATTGTACAGGAGTGTGAGGTAGTAGATAACAACTGCAAGCAAGCAAAAAATGAAATAGTAGCTGATGAGCAAGAAATACAGAAAAAAATAAAGCAATTAATTGATGACAATGAAACAGCACTGAAAAAACTATCAACCGTTTGTGACTTTATTAGTGGCGGAACACCCGATACCAATAAAAAAGAGTACTGGAATGGTGATATTCCTTGGCTATCTGTTGCTGATTTTAAGCAAACTAGGAGATACGTTTACACTGCTGAAAAGAAAATAACTAAAGCTGGGTTAGAAAATAGTAGTACAAAAATATTAAATGCTGGCGATTTAATCATTTCGGCAAGGGGAACAGTTGGAGCAATTGCGCAATTAGGAAAGCCAATGGCATTTAATCAATCCTGTTATGGCATTAGAGTTAAGGAGGGAGCGGATAATGGCTTTCTATTATACATATTAAGATCTCAAGTCGATCAACTGCTAAATAATGCCTATGGCAGTAAATTTGATGCTATTACCATAAGAACTTTTGACTCAATCAAGATTCCTGTTCCACCGCTATCAGAACAACAGCTTATTGTTGCTGAAATCACAGCCATAGAGGAAAAAATCCAAACAGCGCAGACCATCATAGATGAAGCAGTAGCAAAAAAAGCGGCAATCCTGAAAAAGTACTTATAGGGGCTTTAGTCGCACGAGAAGGAGATAAAAGTTGTCAGTTCAATCTCAAATCCGTTTAAGTGCTCATGAATACTTAGCTCAAGAGCAAATTGCCAGCGAGAAAAGCGAATTCTTGAATGGTGAAATCTTTGCTATGGCAGGGGCGAGCCGTGCACATAATCAAATTACCTCCAATCTAGTCGTTGCCATCGGTTCTCAGCTATTGGATAAACCTTGTAGCGTTTACGCAAGTGATATGAAGGTGCACATGCTTAGCGAGAGTCTTAGTAAATACAGTTACCCTGATGTCGTGGCAACCTGTGGCGATCAGTACTTTGAAGATGAGCATTCAACAGTATTGCTGAATCCGGTGTTGATTATCGAAGTGCTATACCCATCGACGGAAGCCTATGACCGTGGTTTGAAGTTTTTTCATGATCAACTGATTCCCAGCTTGCGCGAATATTTGCTAGTTGCTCAGGATTATTGCCGTATCGAGCACTATTACCGCCAAGCTGATCAACCATGGGTTTATTCTGAATTTCACGCGCTTAGCGATACAATGCTCATTTATACGCTGGATTGTGAGCTGAAAGTGGCTGATATTTATAGACGAGTTTTGTAAGCCGTATGAGTTTGCACAAAAAATTTCAGCTTCCCATTGCTTGACAAAGTGACTTTTGCTAAACTCCCGCGCCTTTAGTATTGAATCGCTGTTTTGGAGAAGTCTCATGGCTCGTGTATGCCAAGTTACCGGTAAGCGTCCGATGTCGGGTCATAACGTCTCGCACGCCAATAACAAGACTAAGCGTCGTTTTCTGCCCAACTTGCACACGCACCGTTTCTGGGTTGAGAGTGAAGAGCGCTTTGTAAGCTTACGTGTTTCTACCAAAGGAATGCGTATCATTGACAAGAATGGTATCGAATCCGTTCTAGCCGAGCTGCGTGAACGCGGCGAAAAAGTTTAATGGGAGTCGTAGATCATGGCTAAAAAAGGCGGACGCGATAAAATCAAATTAGTTTCTACTGCTGAAACAGGTTATTTCTACACGACTACGAAGAATAAGCGTACTACTCCAGATAAATTGGAGTTCAAAAAGTATGATCCAGTGGTGCGTAAGCACGTTGTATTCAAAGAAGCTAAAATTAAATAAGTTTCTAATGAATAGATGATTCAGTAACAAAGCCCGCCCTTGCGGGCTTTGTGCGTTTAGCGGATAGAATTTTGTGTTTAGGCAGGATTCGTCAATAATAAGCCTGATGTTTCGGGGCTTACTAACCTACTCTAGGTTTAAATGAAATGGACGGATTAACAATAGGTATTATTTTGGGGCTGCTTGCATTGGTTTTGCTAGCGCCAGTGGTTTTGGGGCTCATGATTTCCCCACATCAATATGCTACGCGGGTTGAGTTAATCAAAGCACCACCTGAAAAGGTTTGGCGTGCCTTATCCGACCTGACGCGTCAAGGTGAATGGCGTTCCGAAATCAAAGGAATGCAAATGAAAGACGATGACGATGGTATGCGTTGGGTCGAAGACAGTGCCAACCACGGTAAAGTGGTTTTGCGTAAAATCAAAGAAGTACAACAGCGTGAACTGATTGTACAACTGGAGCGTAATGCGCGTCCTTGTGGTACACGCCAAGCCGTATTACAAGGCGTCCCCGGTGGCACACGCGTTACTTTTACCGAAACGGCGAATGTGAGCAATCCCATCGAGCGGGTGAAATCCCAATTTAACTCCAAACTAGATAAGCGTTTTAATCAATACATTAATGAGTTTAAAGATCATTTTGTAAAAGCGGCTTAGTTATAAACAGCTCAAGTTTATGGGCGTTAAACCAACTGTGCTTAAATGCGTTTGTGGCACAAGGTCTATTAAAGGTTGTTGCAACACTGGATGTAGGAGTTGAGGCTGTAATTCTAGCAAAGAAAATAAAACAAACGGGTATTGTAAGATATCGGGATGGGGTAGTTTCAAGGCAGGGTCGATTTGCTCACCATAAAGTAATAAATCTATATCTAAGCGGCGTGAGCTAAATTTAGCTTGATCCGCTTGCCGACCCTGTGCTTGCTCCAATTGCTTAAATAATGTTTTTAATTCGCTAACACTTTGCTGTGTTTCAAAGCCAATGACCACATTGAGGAAGTCATCGCCTTCAAATCCTATGGCTTTGCTTCGATAGATGGTAGAAATTTGCAACTCGCCTAGCACCTCACGCAAGGCTTTAATGCAGGTACATAAGTTGTATTCTGCTTCTTGGTTGCTACCAACCCCGATATAAACGTGAGTCATGGACGGACGCCACGTTCAATTTGCACGCCGACCTCAGCCGATTTCTTAACAGCGAATGGTTTACCCACCGTGACACGAATCCACGGGATGCTCATTTCACTCATTAAAATGCTAGCGATATCTTCGGCAAGGCGCTCTACCAGATCGTAATGCTGTGCCTCAACGATTTGGGTAACGCGCTGGGCAGCTTTTTTATAGTTAATAGTGTCTTCAATGCGATCACTCGCAGCGGGAACTGTATTATCCCACGCCATTTCTAGATCGATGCGAATTTGTTGTTGAATGCGCTTCTCCCAGTCATAAATACCGATATTCGCGTTCAAGCGCAAATCGCGCACATACACAATATCCATCGCTGCTCCTTGAGTAAGTTCAGCGATTATTTTGCCTGAGAGCCAGGTGATAAAACAGTTAATTCAGCCAGAGATACATCCCATAACTCACCCCGATGCCAATTAGGCTGACTAACACTAAACCGAGGGCTAATAAAATGGGTTCACGATGTGCTTTTAGGCGTTCGAGACGTTGAGAGGCTTCACCAGTTAAACGCTCCGCTTCATCAAAACGCACACGATCTAAGGCTTCACGCATGAGTTGCGTTTGGCGTTTTTCAAAGGTTGCTGTGTTATTGGGTGCGAAATGGGTAGGGGCTGGTGACGACATGGCGGCAATACCTTTATAGCTTTTTATAGTAGGGATTGATAAGCCACTATAGCGCGTGGAAATGAGGCTGTAAAATGCAGAGGTATTAACGGTATCAGGAATGCTTGGAGCTTTGGGGGGCTGGCTCAGGGACTAAGTCAATGCCGCCTTCGTGCCAAGGGTGGCAACGCGAGATACGCTTCATGCCTAGCCAAGTGCCTTTTAAAGCACCATGCTTTTCAATCGCCTCATAAGCATAATGCGAACAAGTCGGATAAAAACGGCAATTGCTACCCAAGAGCGGGCTTAAGAAGAGTTGATAGCCGCGAATAGTGCCTTTTAAGATGGTTTTCACGCGCCGTATAGCTCCTTGGGATCTGTCAGTGGCGTTGTATCAATAATCACTTGATCACCTGACACTTTATAAAAAAAACAGTGACGACGTCCGGTATGGCAAGCCGCGCCAGTTTGATCCACCAATAAGAGAATCGTGTCCAAATCGCAATCAAAACGCAATTCTTTAAGTAACTGCATTTGCCCTGAGGTTTCGCCCTTGCGCCAATAATTATTGCGTGAGCGTGACCAATAACAGACCCGTCCGGTTTTGAGGGTCTCTTCAATAGCAGTACGATTCATCCACGCCATCATTAATACTTCATTCGAATCAAACTGACGTGCAATAGCCGGAATTAAACCCGCTTCATTATATTTCAGTTTGTCTAAGATACTGTGGAGTGATTGAGTTGTACTTTCAGCCATTAAATCACCTGTCCCGGGGCTTTGCGTTGATAACCGGCAGCGGCTACTTTGGCCAAGTATGCATCCCAGTGGGCTTGTTGGTTTTTGCCCAAGTCATAGAGCAAGTTCCAGTCATACAAGCCGCTGTCATGGTTATCGTCAAACACTAATTTGATCGCATAATGCCCAATCGGCTCAATCTCGGTGATATTCACATCTTCTTTGCCGAGTTGTAACTTTTCCTGCCCAGGGCCATGGCCGCGTACTTCGGCAGAAGGCGAATGCACACGCAAAAACTCACAGCTCAAGGTATGCGTTTCACCAGTTGGCCATGTTAGTACCAACGCACGCGATTTTTGTTTAAGCGTAATATCGGTTGGCGTCATGCTAGCTCCTTATAAAATAAAGCGGCTCAAATCTTCGTCTTTAACCAATTCGCCTAAAGTCGCATCGACGAAAGCAGCGTCAATCACCTTATCACCGCAGTCTGGCGCTTGATAGAGCACATCTTCCAACAAGCGTTCTACCACGGTATGCAAACGGCGTGCACCGATATTTTCAGTGCGCTCATTCACATCAAAAGCAATCTCGGCAATACGTCTTACCCCATCGGGGGTGAAAGCAATATTCACGCCTTCGGTCTTTAATAAGCCCTGATATTGCTCAGTTAATGAGGCGTTCGGTTCAGTCAAAATTCGTTCAAAGTCGCCGGCAGTCAAGGCTTCCATTTCTACTCGAATCGGTAAACGACCTTGTAATTCTGGAATCAAATCCGACGGTTTGGACACATGAAATGCACCCGAGGCAATAAACAAAATATGATCGGTTTTGATCATGCCGTATTTAGTATTAACGGTCGAGCCTTCAATAAGAGGTAGTAAATCACGCTGCACACCTTCACGCGATACATCTGCGCCACTGACTTGACCGCCACTACGGGCTACTTTGTCGATCTCGTCTAAGAATACAATGCCGTTTTGCTCCACCGCATGAAGCGCACGCTGTTTGAGTTCTTCCTCATTCACCATTTTATGCGCTTCTTCTTCGGTTAGCAGCTTAAGCGCATCTTTCACTTTCATTTTGCGACGGCGCTTTTTTTGGCTACCCAAATTTTGGAACATGCTTTGTAATTGGCTTGCCATTTCTTCCATGCCAGGAGGAGTCATGATTTCCACGCCTACATTAGCACCACTCACTTCTAGCTCAATTTCTTTATCATCCAACTCGTGCTCACGCAATTTTTTGCGGAATTTTTGACGCGTTAAACTTTCTTCTTGATTCGCTTTGGGCGAATCATCGATCTCCAAAGACATCCACGCATTGGTATTATTATCGGCTTTGGGGCTGGGCAACAGAATATCCAAAATACGATCTTCGGCAGCATCTTGTGCGCGATAACGTACTTTCTCAACTTCCTGTTCGCGCATCATTTTTACCGCAACATCCGCCAAGTCACGAATAATCGAGTCGACTTCTTTACCCACATAACCGACCTCGGTGAACTTGGTAGCTTCCACCTTAATGAAAGGTGCATTCGCCAAACGTGCTAAACGCCGCGCAATTTCAGTTTTACCGACGCCAGTGGGGCCAATCATTAGAATATTTTTGGGCGTAACTTCATGACGCAAACTGTCATCGAGCTGTTGGCGACGCCAACGATTGCGTAGTGCAATCGCTACTGAACGTTTGGCTTTGTCTTGACCAATAACGTGCTTATCGAGTTCCTGAACAATTTCACGGGGAGTCATCGTCGAGCTAGGCATTTTTTATAATTCCTCAATCGTTAAGTTGTGATTGCTATAGATGCAAATATCAGCGGCAATATGTAAGCCCTTTTCAACGATTTCCCGTGCCGATAGATCGGTATTTTCTAATAAAGCGCGGGCTGCGGATTGGGCAAACGCGCCTCCTGAGCCGATCGCAATCAAGTCATTTTCTTGTTCAACCACATCACCATTGCCCGTAATCAACAAGGAAGCGCTGGCATCCGCCACAATAAGTAAGGCTTCCAAACGCCGTAGCATCCGGTCAGTGCGCCAATCTTTGGCGAGCTCTACTGCTGCACGGGTGAGATTGCCATGATAAGCCTGTAGTTTGGATTCAAACCGCTCAAATAAGGTGAAGGCATCCGCTGTGCCACCGGCAAAACCCGCCAAAACCTTATCGTTATATAAGCGGCGTACTTTGCGTGCATTGCCTTTCATAACGGTATTGCCGAGTGTGACCTGACCATCACCGCCAATCACCACTTTACCATGACGGCGCACGCTTAAGATGGTCGTTCCGCGATATTGTTCCAAAATCTAGCTCCAACTAATTGGCAAAATGCTTTTATAAGGGTGAAGTTTAACTTTTCAATAGCGAAGGTAGAGGAATTGCATCAAATTTAGCTTATGACAAAAATGAATAAGCTTTCCTGATATTCATCGTTAGCTAAGCCGTGTTTTTCATTATTTCTGTGTTATAGTGTTCAACTATGGAATTTCATTTGTGTTCAATGACTTAGATACAACATTTGTTGTGCATTGCACACAAAGTTCCATGGCTTTGTTTCGAGGCAGGAGGTAACTTATGAGCATCGTCATTAGCTTAATCGTATTAGCCGCATTAATTGGTGTGGTGTGTTATACCAATAGTTGCGCTAAATCCAAAGACCGTTCCCTACCGAAAGAGATCGTTGATCGTCTTTAAGGCGCGCCTCAATTAACAATAATGTTTAGACTCCAACTCAGATCAGCTCTCACACTGCTAATTAAATTAGCAGTGTTTTAAGCGTTACGCCGCGCCTCCGCCAAGGCCTTGTTCAGATAAAGCTCACGCATCTTGAGGCTAATTTCCCCCACTTTCCCGTGTCCAATCAAACGATTATTCACTTGGACGACAGGGAGTGCAAAAGTTCCCGCACTACTAATAAAGGCTTCGCGGGCTTGATACACTTCTTCCAAGCTAAAAGGGCGTTCTTGCACGTTTAATTGATGCTGCTCGGTAAGTTGTACAAGGGCAGCGCGGGTGGTGCCATGCAAAATATCATTGCCTAACGGACGGGTGATAAGATCGCCCGCTTGGTTAATGATAAACACATTATTGGAAGTACCTTCCAACACTTCACCATTACGCACAAACCAAGCATCATCGGCACCTTGATCCAAAGCCTGTTGTTTAGCCATCGAGGCTGCTAATAAGGCTACGGTTTTTATATCGCAGCGTTGCCAACGAATATCGTCCACGGTAATGACGCTCAAGCCACGTTCAACAACAGGATTTTTCAGCAAATTTTTGCTTTGGGTAAACAGGACTACACTCGGCTTTAGGTTGCGTGGCAGGGCAAAATCCCGATCGGCCACGCCACGACTGATTTGCAAATACAATAAGCCTTCACGCAGTTGATTCCGTTGTACCGTTTCTTCTTGTAAGGCCACTAAGTCGTCTAAGTTTAAGGGTAAGGGGATGGAAAGTTCGCTTAAGGAGCGTTGTAAGCGGGCTAGGTGTGCAGCATTGTCTAGTAATAAACCGTCTACGACAGCATTGACTTCGTATACTGCATCGGCAAATAAAAAACCGCGATCAAATACTGAAATGGTCGCAGACGATTCAGCTTGAAATTGCCCATTCACATAAACCCAGCGTGTTGTTGGCATTATTGGCTTCTTTTAAGGTGAGAGAGGCTAATGATAATGCAAGCTAAGCATTGGCGCACCATTGCCGAAACCGTGTGTCGCGGCAATAGTGGTTGTTTGGTTTAGTGCATTTGAACCTTGAGCAAACGGCTGGTGACGAGATCACCTTTTTCATTATGTTGCGCTTGTACGGGCAAATAACCTAATTCTGCGGCCATCCAAAACGTGGTTTGGCGGTCATCGTCATCACGCACTAATTGGATTTTTTCTGCGGTATAGTCACCCGCCGGTACACTGATTTTTTCCTTACCGAGACGTTTGAATTGATACGTTTTTAATTTGCCTTTTTCCGTTACTTGATAAGTCAAGGCACGGTTGGCAGCTAAATCATCCATTAACTTGAGTTCTACCAAGATTGGATCCGTGGTGTTAGCTGGAACGTTTACGCTATAAGGTTTGTCCTCATAAGTACCATTGACTTTGTTCGAATTCATGGTGAATTGGTCTTTGCGGGCTTTGCGCTTGCTTTTGAAATCGTATAAATACGATTGGGTTTGTAGTTGATTGCCTTGCTTTAAGCCGCTACTGCGTTCGTTGATGGTATTACCGCTCAACATAGCGGCTAGACCATTGGCCTTGGCTAGTTTTTGAAAGGTGTAGGTGTTGTTGGTGTAGCTCAGGCTGGACTGCATCGTTCCGACACTTAGGCCAGAATATTCCACACTATAACTGGCTTGAAAAGCCTGTGGCGCTGCTTGTGCCACGCTTAGTGTACCAAGGCAGAAAACGGCTGTTAGGGTGCAGGCCAAGTATTTATTCATGATTCCCTCGTTGATCATCTACTATTTTATTCTTGCTGTGAGTTTGGACTCAGCGCATCAAACTTAGTTCAGCAGCGTTTGACAGCGTGTGCTAAATCTCGTAGTTTTTGCGCTGGTTTAGGTGCACCACAAGGTGTTAAACGGGAAGTTGGTATAAGCCAACGCTGCCCCCGCAACGGTTAGCAAGAGAGTTTTGCCAGAGCCACTGTGCAAGTTTTGCATGGGAAGGCGGCAAAATAGCATCACACGCACTTGCAAGCCCGGATACCGGCCCGAGCTACGTGTGACCGCTGTTGCGTGTCATGTCCTTTGATTTGCGCGGTGGGCGCAAGACAGGAATTAACCCCTTATGAATATCCCGTTTGTTTTAATGGCAGCACCGTTAGGGCTGTCTCTCATGATTCCCGCAATTAGCTTAGCGCAAGAGAAGTCCTCTGGCGAGATTCGCGTGGTGATTACCGCAGGGCGCAAAGCCGAACCTGAAACCCAAACCATCATTCCTGTAACCGTTTTTACCCGCGCACAAATTGAGCGTTCACAAGTGAATAGTTTACCGGAATTACTGGCCCAAGTGCCGAGCCTAAATGTGCAAACGAAAGGTGGATTTGGTAAGCAAAGCTCTATTTTTCTACGTGGCACCAATTCGAATCATGTACTGGTGTTGGTGGATGGGGTGCGTGCTGGTTCTGCGACCTTAGGCCTAACCTCCTTTGAATATATTCCCTTAGATCAAGTTGAGCGTATTGAAGTTGTGCGTGGGCCACGCTCTAGTTTATATGGCTCAGAAGCTATCGGTGGTGTGATTCAGATTTTTACCCG
Source organism: Thiolinea disciformis DSM 14473 (assembly GCF_000371925.1). Lineage (GTDB taxonomy): Bacteria > Pseudomonadota > Gammaproteobacteria > Thiotrichales > Thiotrichaceae > Thiolinea > Thiolinea disciformis. Next base: position 33,316 of record NZ_AQVE01000006.1, read on the forward strand.
CAAAGGGTCAACCACTAAAAAACTGACCCCCAAAGCCAGTATTGGCGCTGGTAGCAGTAGCACTTATAAAGCTAATGTCGGTTTTTCAGCAGGTTCCGTAGAGGACAGTTGGTTTAATGTGAATGTGGCTACTGAACGTAGTAAAGGGATTGATGTGCTGGGATCGTATCCGCTTTATCCGAGTGGGACGGGTTACGAAAAAGATCGTGATGGCTATCGGATGAACAGCATTACGCTTAATGCTGGGAAACGTTTTGCGAAGGACATTGAAACCGAATTTCATGTGCTAAAGACGCAGGGAGATAGTGATTACGACGGCAGCTTTGAAAATGAAACTGATTTCAAACAACAAGTCGTGAGTGGCAAAATTTCTGCACCGGTACATCAGCGTGTGAAACTGAGTGCACAAGTGGGGGAAAGCCGTGATTGGCAGAAGCAATACAAAGATGCTGTTTACACAAGTTTGTTTGAAACGAAACGTGATAATGCAAGCCTGCAAGCGGATATTCGTTTAGGTGAGAAGGGCTCATTGTCATTAGGGCTGGATCGATTAGAGGATCAAGTGGCGAGTAATAGCACTTATGCCAAAACTAATCGCACGACGACGGGTGTTTTTACTGCCTATCAACAACAGTTTGGTGCTAATTCCGTCGATGCCTCCTTACGACGCGATGATAATGAGCAATATGGTGGACAAACCACTGGCGGGCTAGCCTTCGCGCATGACTTTGGCAATGGCTTACGCGCTACTGCTTCTTATGCCACCGCATTCAAAGCGCCAACCTTCAATGATTTATATTACCCCTACGATGGTAATCCGAATCTTAAACCTGAAAAAGGACGTAATGTTGAGCTCGGTTTAAGCCAAAAGTTAGACTCATGGGACTGGGGCGCGCAAGTATTCCAAAACCGGATTTCTGATTTGATTGAATGGCAACAGGTTTCGCCCGACGATCCCTATACCTGGAAGCCGATGAATGTGGCGGCTGCACGGATTCGCGGTGTGGAGTTGTCGACTAGCAAAAAATTAGGGCAATGGCGTGTGAGCGCGAATGCGACTTTACAGCAGCCTGATGTCACTAAAGGGAGCAATGCAAATAAACAACTCCTGTATCGTCCCGAACGTTTATTGAATCTCAATCTGGATAGGCGTTTAGGTAATCAATGGGAGGTGGGTAGCACACTACATGCCGAGAGCCAGCGTTTCACCGATCCGGCGAATGTTACGACTGTTGCGGGGTTTGGCACGGTAGATTTACGCGCCCGCTACCAAATCAATCGCGATTGGGTGCTTTCAACCAAATTGGGCAATATCTTGGATAAAGATTATGAATCGAGTAAGGGCTATCATCAGCAAGGACGAAATGCGTTCGTAAGTCTGAATTATCAGCCGCGTTAAACAGCATAAACCCGAACCCTGTCATGCAGGCAGGGTTCTCAATATCGGAATTAAGTCGTGACCTCAGTTTCGCCGCTATCAGTGCCACCTTTATTATCTGTCCAAGTGACCTTAATTTTGTCACCGGCTTTACCCTTGTAATTGAACGATAAATAAGGATTGGCAGACACGGAAGGCCCCCAATTCGCTTCTAATAATTTTTTATCGCCAGCCATCACTTCCACTTTATTAATATAGTGCGCAGGGACTAATTCGCCGGTCGCTTTATCTTTACGCTGGCCGGTTTCCATTGGGTGATTCATCAGCGCTTTGACTTCAACAATGCCACTGGTTTCTTTAGCTTTAACACGAATTGCCATGAATATTCTCCTTAACCGCCGCAGCCGCCTAATGTCACCTTAACTTCCTGCTTAGCAGAATAGGTTTTATCACCTACTTTTACAAAAGCAACAACGTCCGAGGTCTTGGCCATTTTAATACGCGTGGTGGCATTCGGTTCAGTGCCTTCGCCCATCGTAAATATAGCGGCTAGTGGAGTAGGGTTATTTTTAATTAATAAACCCATTTGTGTTGCACCTTCCAGCGTTGTCGAAATAGTTACGGGAACCACTGCGCCATTTTCAGCAATTTCGGGGGCTTTAATTAAAACCTTATCGGACTCTTCAGGTGTGGCAATATTCAGGCCCTTCAACGCATCCTCGTAAGACGTTGCGGTGAAAGGCGATGATTCCGTAGAAGCCGCAGCCGTTTCAGTTTTAGCGGCCTCGGCGGGTTTAGCTTCAGCTTTTGCCGGTTCTTCTACCTTAGTGGGTTCGGTTTTAGCGGGATCAGCAGGTTTTGCATCTTCTGCTAGTGCTAAATGCGGTACTAACAAGCCTAGCCCAGTCATACTGGCCGCTCCGCTCGCAAGAGTGCTTTGCAAAAATACACGACGTTTCATTAATGGTACTCTCCTCTTCAGATAGACAAGCGTGAGCCTGTTACTGGTTAACTTAGCGATTTGCCTTGTTAAAAGTCAAACGAATTAAAAAATTTTTAGAGATAGACTTAGTTTAAGCCAAATAACTGCGTAGCTTATACCAAGCAAGGCCAAACCATTCATGAAGCGCAATAAGGCTGCGTAATAATGCTGTCGGCTGTGGGATATAATTCATGTGCAAATCTTGCCAAGGAATGCTAATGCCAAACGAGGCTGAGGCAGGAAAATACTGCACTTTACGTCCTTGAAACGCGAATAAGCTGCGTGGCATATGCCACGCTTGTGTCACGATCCACGCCGATTGAATACCGGCCTCACTGAGCATCTGATCACTAAATTGTGCATTTTGCCAAGTCGTATGACTTTCGGCTTCGAGCCAACGCACAGGTACTTGAAATTCATTTTGTAATATATCGCGCATTAATTCGGCTTCACTAGGGGTATTTGGCAAGGGTTTTCCGCCGCTCACTAAAATAGGAAGCCCTGTTTTGCGATGGAGTAAGGCCGCATAGCGTACACGCTCAATACCCGCTAATGAGGTACTGGCGCCTCCATATTCCGGTACATCGCGGTTGCTGCCCGCCCCTAAGACGACGATGGCTTGAGGCAAAGGCTGTTGTTGCCATAACTGAGTTTGGGGCGGATATTGTTGTTCCAAGCTGTTTAATAACCATGTTGATACAAACGGTAAACTCAAAATAAGTATTTGCAGAAAACCAAACGCGAGTAAGCCACAAACCCACATACGAGACTTTCTCCAGACTATAGTCAGCACAAGTAACATTAAGAAATTACCAGGCGGTAATAGCAAGAACTCAATCGTACGATTTAGTAAAGCATTATCCATGTGCAGTCCTTGTGCCGTGGGAAATCCAGTGTTTCGTTAACGTTTTTGGCTAATTAGCTTGCGCCATGTTACCAAGCGCGCAGGACTTGTCGAGAGCGTTTATACTTTGCTAAGTCTCAGGGCGCATCAATAGATTAGGCAGGATATGGATCAGGTGACATTGTATCTTTTAATAAGCTCGGCATTTTTCTTAGTGGTGCTGTTAGCAGCCTTGGCAGTCTTTTACCGTCGACCCTCTAAAGACCGCGCTTATGTGCGTACGGGGCTGGGCGGTGAGCATGTCATTATGAATAAAGGCGCACTGGTATTACCCGTACTCCATGACACCATGCCGATCAATATGCAAACCATGCGGGTTGAGATTTCACGCTCAAATAATGCGGCTTTAATTACGCAGGATTCTTTGCGTGTCGATGTGGTCGCTGAGTTTTTTATGCGGGTAGCCAATAATGAGGAGGCTATTAGTACCGCCGCGCGTACCTTGGGTGATCGCACCTTGAATCCTGAATTAGTTAAGGAAATGGTTGAGGCTCAGTGTGTGGCGGCCTTGCGTTCTGTCGCTTCTAGCATGAGCTTGGACGAGTTGCATGTGAAGCGCGCTGATTTTGAGCACAATGTCGAAAACAATTTGAACGCTGAGTTTCAAAAAAACGGCTTGGAGTTGGTGTCAGTTTCCTTAATGCGCCTTGATCAGACAGCACGGGAATATTTGGATGAAAATAATGCTTTCGATGCGCGTGGTTTAATTAAATTAGATGAGATCACTGAGGAAAGTAAAAAACGCCGCAATGATATTGAACAAGAAAATCGTGTCAAAATTCAAGAAAAAAATAAAGAAGCCGAGCAAATCCGCCTAAAGATCGAGCAGCAAGAAGTAGAAGCACAGCGTAATCAAGAAAAATATCTAGCTGAATTGCAAGCGCGTACTACTAAAGAAATTGAAGAGATTCAATTGCGGCGCGATCAAGAAATCGAAGAGATTAGGATTTCTAAAGAAGTGGCAATTGAGATGGCTAAGCAGGACATGGAGGTAATGCGCGCGCAATTTGAACGTAATGTTTCTGAAGCTTGGATGGTTACCGATAAAATCAAAGCCGAAGCTGCCCGCTTAACCGAGGAAATTAGCACCGCACGTGAGCGTGCTGAGGCGGAGCGTGACAAATTATTGACACTCATTAGTGCACAAAAAGAAGCGCAGCGTCAAATCACTATTGCGGAGGCGAATGCCGAGGTGGAACGTTTGGCGGCTAAGGCGGCTGAAATCCGTTACCAAGTGGAAGCAGTTGGTAAACGTGCGATGAATGAGGCGGCCAATTTATTGAGTAATGATCAGGTCTCCATGCAGGTGAAAATGGAAATTGTGCGGCAATTGCCTCAAATTATCCGCGAAAGTGTGCGTCCGCTGGAAAATATTGATGGTATTAAAATTATGCACATTGATGGCTTAAATATGGCAGCTGGCGGAGCCTCTAGCGGTAGTAGTGGCGAGCGCAATTCTAGTGGTTTAGCGGATCAAATTGTGGATAGTGCCTTACGTTATCGTGCCCAAGTGCCGCTGATTGATAGCCTTTTACGCGAAGTGGATTTGAAGGCCGATTCCAGTGATGGTTTAACCCAGTATTTACGTGATCAAATCCAGTCAGGTAAGAAAACAGAAACCCCTCCTGAAGCAACACCAACTAAGAAAGAGGTGGAAGCAACCTCTGAAGAAGCTGCGAGTTAAGGTTTAGCCCCTCTACCAGTTTGCCGGTGGGAGAGGGGGGAATCTGTAAGTTTAGCCGAGGTGTTTTTCAGCAGCGCTGCTCGCTGCATGAGCATTTTCCATTTGAGCAACGCGTGCTTCCAAGGCTTCGAGTTTTTCGCGAGTACGCTGCAATACTGCACTTTGAATATCAAATTCTTCACGCGTCACCAAGTTCATCTTTTGTAAGCCGCTTTCGAATAAGCTGCGCACATTTTTCTCAATGTCTTGCTGAGTATTGCGAATGTTTTCCGGCAGCATGTCCGAAAACTTTTTCATCATCTCATCCAATGGACCTGCCATATCAAACTCCTTATCAACGATTTAGAATTCACTGTTTGACCTTAGGGTGGGGGCGACTAGAGCAAGCTTCAAGGTATGGCCGCAAAAAGTTTAGCGAGCCTAAACACGCTGTTTAGAAGCATTGTCGCCATGGTAAGCCACTCTAAACTGCCGGTTATTTGTTGTTTTTATAGGTTTTTGACCGAGCGTTAAGTTACTGATAATGAGGAATACGCTGATATTTTTTGTTAATGCTCAGGCATAAAATTGTTTTGGTTGTCTTAGTAGAGCGTTCTGTTTCATTAAATAAATAATCCTTTACTCCATCTTGTGTTATATCTTTTTGATCTTCACGCCTTAGCGGATAGCTAAAATTTTTGCGCTTAGTTTGTTTGGGGTTTTGGCAAGCTGTTGGGATAGTGATTGTTGGTTGTAGGGTGCGCGCATAACTTGGGATGGTGTAAAAAGTACTAATCATCGCGCTTAATGCCAAGCAATACTGAGTGGTCTTCATAGGGTTGTTCCTGACTCATCGTTTAAAAAGGTGTTACTACGACTACAGACGATGTCATCGGAAAACGTTTACGGGTGTCCTAAAAAAATAACTGGTGGTACTTGGTTGAAGCATGGAGAGCTGAAGAGCGGGCGTACTCACTGAGCCTTCTGTAAGCTAGCCAAGAAATTAACGCCTTTTTGTTCACCGCTTTCTAGTTATACTCTACCCACTATCCTTGTCTACGCCGCTGGGCGGCTTTTTGAATGGAAAAACAACAAATTGCGCAAATTCGGCGTTTTGTGATCAAACTAGGCAAAGCGATGCACGAATATGGTACGCCTACCCATCGCTTGGAGCGGATTCTGGTTAAAACAACCGAATTATTGGGTTTAAAAGGCTCGTTTATTGTTTCGCCCACCAGTATGACCTTTGTGTTCTGGGAGCAAGGTTGTGACGAAGAATATAGTCATAGTGCACGGGTTAATCCTAGCGGCCTAGATCTCAATCGGCTGGCGTATATTCATCAATTGGCTGAAGAAGTATTGAGTGGCAAGCTCAGTTTGGAAGATGGATTAGCGCGGCTGAATGCCATCAATACCTTAGCCGCACCTTATCCTTACTGGTTGGAGTTTATTGCGTGGGGAACATTATCGGCTAGCTTTGCCGTGGTGTGCGGTGGAAACCTCATCGATATGCTGTTAGCAGCGATTTGGGGTTGGTTAGTATTTGGTTTCAATTGGCTAACGCAACACCATAAACGTTGGGAGGAAATGCTTGAGCCATTGTCGGCTGTAGTAATTGCCTTTGGCAGCAGTGGTTTGAAAGCTTTGGGTTTAGAGATTCATATTTCCATGGTTATCTTGGCAGGCATTATTGTCTTTATTCCTGGCTTATCGCTGACCATTGGCCTACGTGAATTAGCGGCCAAGCATCTTGTCTCAGGTACGGCAAGAATTATGGATGCGGGCATGACCTTATTTAAACTTTATTTCGGCGCGATTTTAGGCCTAGCGCTCGCACAGCTTTTCTGGCCAAGTACCCCCAATCCTCCTGCGCTTGTCATCAATCATTGGTCGTATTATTTAGCGATTTTATTATTGGCTATTTCACTACTCATTATCTTCAAGATCAGCCATAAAGATGCACTGTGGGGATTGCTTGCAGGGATTATTGCTTATACAGGAGCAGTGTTTGGGAGCCACGTGTTAGGCGCGAATTTGGGGGGCTTAATTGGTGCTCTGATTGTAGGGCTTTACGCGAATCTTTATGGCTATTGGAAGAACAAACCCACCCAAATCGTACTCTTACCCGGCTTGGTGTTATTAGTACCGGGCAGTAAAGCTTATTTGGGTATTGACCGTTTGGTGGCAGGGCAAGATGCTTTAGCAACTGCTGTCAATGGTGCACCAATTTTGCTAGCTTTTATGTCGCTGATTGCAGGATTGATCTTTGCGAATGCGATTTTGCCGCCGAGAGAAAGGATGTGAGTCAGTCTAAATTGTTTTAAAGCGTCGAGGCTCTCTACTAAAATAATCTTTTACACAAGGAGCGATCTAGCCTTGCAGATCACCGAAACCTTTGTTTTACCCAACGGTATTATCGATGCGCGTCCGCGTTTTCGGGAAATTTATACGGCTGTGCAACAAAGCCATCCTGAACTGAATGAATTTGATTGTGCGGTGGATGAGGCGCTACTGGTTATGCGAGGAGAAGCGCCACCAACAGGTCGGCCTGTGTATTTGGGCGATGCGCGACTCAAGCTACATTTTGTGATTATTCCGGGCTTGTTTGCGGATTGTCTCAGTTATCAAGTCAGCCCGTTTAATCGGCGGATGCATTTGCATGAGCACGGCTATCAGTCTTCGATTTTGTGGGTGAATGGGCGTTCTAGTTGTGCCTACAATGCGGAAATGATTCATAAAGCGCTAGCCTTCCATGACCCAGACGTGCGTCTGGTGTTTGTAGGGTACTCCAAAGGGGTGGTCGATGCTTTGCAAGCCGTGGTGAGTTATAACGACCTTCGCGACCGTACCGCCGCCATTGTGAGTTTGGCAGGGGCAGTATATGGCTCTTATATGGCAAATAGGGTGCCTTTTCCCATTAGTTGGCTTGTGAGTAACTTGCGTATTGGCTCTTGTCACCCAGGCGATGGTAAAAGTGTGCAAAGCCTTCAGCCTGCATTGCGTCACCAATGGTTGGAGCAACATCCCTTGCCCTCGACTATTCGCTATTTCTCGCTTGCTGGAACGCCGCTGCCTGACAAAGTATCGCGTGCACTAAAGCTACATCATGCTATGTTAAACAAGCGCCATCCGCTCAATGATAGTCAGGTGCTGTATCAAGATGCCATGATTCCGAATAGTCAGTTCTTGGCTTGTGTGAATGCAGATCACTTTGCTATTGCCTTACCCTTGATTAAGCAATGGCCTTTTATGAGCTTTCTGCTAAATCATAATAATTATCCGCGTGAGCTTTTGCTGGAAAGTATTGTGCGTTATGTGGAGGAACAATTAGTGGAGAACCTGACATGAAACAAGCTTGGTCAACCGAATTGATTAATAAGGCTTGGGATTTTGCGACCTTAGCGCATCAAGGCCAAACCTATGCAACGCCCGATCCCCATATTCGTTTGGATTATATTAACCATGTCGGCGCGGTCACGATGGAGTTGATGTGGGAATTGGCACGCTCCACCGATAACACTATTGATGGCAATTTAGTACTGCAATGCGCTTTGCTGCATGATGTGATTGAAGACACCAACTATAGCCATGATGATTTAGTACAAAGCTTCGGCAAAGCGGTAGCAGATGGGGTATTGGCTTTGAGCAAAAAACCGGATTTACCACGTTCTGCGCAAATGCACGATTCCCTGATGCGTATCCGTCAACAACCACGTGAAGTCTGGATGGTCAAAATGGCGGATCGGATTAATAATTTAAGCCCACCTCCCGCGCATTGGACGAAAGAGCGTATTCAAGCTTATGGACAAGAAGGGCAATTGATTCACGATGAATTGCAAAGCGCGCACGCAGGATTAGCGCAGCGCTTGCAGGAAAAAATTAATGCCTATGCTGCTTATGCCAAGGCTTAGCGGCGGCAAATTAAACCTTTAAGATAATAGCCTTCAGGAAAGGCCATCCGTGTGGGGTGGTCGGTTGCTTGGTCTAGCTTACGAATCAACTGTGCGTTCACACCTGCATCCACTGCCGCATCGGCAACAATTTTCTGGAATAAACCTGCTTCCATTAAACCAGAGCATGAAAAGGTAAATAATAATCCACCGGGTTTTAATAAACGAAACCCTAAGAGATTAATATCTTTATAACCACGTGCTGCCTTGTCTAATTGTGCTTTGTTGTCAGCAAATTTCGGTGGGTCTAATACCACAATATCAAATTGCCTACCTTCATCACGATAATCACGTAATAGCTGAAATGCATCGCCTTGAATATTGGTTAATTGCTCGCTGAAAAAATCATTCAATTCGCCTGCTTGTGCCGCTAACTCCAAAGCCGATTGCGAAGCATCCAAATTAATCGCTTTCGTAGCGCCACCTTTCAAGGCAGCAATAGAAAATCCACCCGTATAAGAAAAGCAGTTTAGAACGGTTTTATCTTTCGCATAAGCTTGCAGTGCCGAACGATTATCACGTTGATCTAAATAAAATCCCGTTTTGTGCCCATGGATAACATCAACCCGATAATGTCGCCCTTCTTCTTCAATATCGATAAAAGTAGGGGGTCGTTCACCTGTTAATAAACCAGTCGTGGGCAATAAACCTTCTTTGTTACGAATATCGACATCCGAACGCTCGTAAATCCCTTGGCATGGAATCAATTCACTCAGCAATTCGGCCAGCGTTTCTTTCCAAAATTCCGCGCCGGTGGTTAGGCATTGCATCACCAGCCAATCACCGAAACGATCCACGATTACCCCAGGTAAGCCATCCGATTCAGCATTAATCAGTCGGTAGGCGGTATTGCGTGTCGTAATGCCCAACTCAATACGCAGTTGGAGTGCTTCTTTAATGCGATTGGCAAAGAAGTTGCGCTTAATGTCTGCGCGACCCACAGCCCATAAGCGCACTTGGATTTGTGATTGTGGCGACCAAGCACCCATGCCTAATAAATCGCCGCTTGTAGAGCGCACCTCTACCGTTTCACCCGCTGCTGGTTGGCCTTTTACCTGTTCGATCGCACCAGAAAAGACCCAAGGATGTCGCGCTCGAATGTTTTTATCGCGCCCTTTGTGTAAAACCACCTGCGCTACCATGGGATGGTACTGCCATCAATATCAATAAAACGACCGGAATCGTTGGCTGTAACATTGGACAAATTACGCCGTAACGCGGTGACACTTTGCGCCACGGATAATTCACCCCCCGAACCGCCCATATCGGTGCGTACCCAACCCGGATGCAAAGCCACGACTTTAAGATCCTGCTTGGCTAAATCACGTGCCGCACTCACGCACACCGCATTTAATCCAGCCTTACTGGAGCGGTATAGATAAGCGCCGCCAGAACTATTATCAGCCATGCTAGCCATACGGCTCGTCATATTCGCCATAATTTTGAGTTGACTGGCGGCTACGTGATCAACAAAAGCTTCCATCATTTTTTGTGGTGCAATCACATTGTTTTCTAAGGTGTCACGCCAAGCTTGCACATCGGTTTGACCAAAGGCTTGATGACCCCAGCCGCCAGAAACTCCCGCATTATTGAATAAAATATCAATAGGAACGTTTAGTTTAGCTGCCAAGGCTTGGCGTTGTTGTTCATTGGTAACGTCGAGTTCGTGTATTTCCACAGTACCATGAAAACCTTGCGCCAATGTTTGCAAGTGTTGCGCTTCCGCAGGCTTACGGCAGCACGCATAAACCGTCCAGCCATCGGCTGCGTATTGACGTGTTAATTCCAGACCGATGCCACGATTGGCACCTGTAATCAAAATACTTGGCATAAAAACCTCGAAACAAGCTTATGGATGATGGTTTATACCGTTTGGCACGCGTGGGGGCAATAAGCTTGCGGTGTTTCACCACGCCTAAGCAAATAGTCAGAGTGACTTTGTAGGCAAAGCTTATTGAGTATTGATTAGTGGCTCAACCACTGTGCCCACACTTCGCGCACATACAAGCGCTCCTCATGAAATTCACTCGCTTCTACTAAAGCGGATTGCTCTTGAAGCGCCAATTCATGAGTACGATTTCGCATAGCTCGATAAATATCGGCAAGTTTGCTGGCTTGCTCGGACGGCAAAATGCCACTGTCGCGTAAGGAGTCGATCTGGCGAATATTATCGCTCCAATAAGCCAAGGTAGGATATTCGTGGGCGTTGGCGAGAATCAGGTACTGTACAATGAATTCGATGTCAGTAATGCCGCCGGGGTCTTTCTTGATATTGAAATGTGCGGGGTCTTTATTGCTTAGCGCTTCCCACATTTTTTCACGCATGGCGAGGACTTCGTGGCGCAAATTATCTTTGTCACGTGGTAAGCATAGGATTTCTTGGCGAACTTCATTAAAGCGTTTTACTAAACGCTCACTCCCCAGAATGGCACGTGCACGCAATAAAGCTTGATGCTCCCAAATCCATGCTTTTTCAAGCTGATACTGGCGGAAAGCCTCCACATTACTGACTAATAAACCTGATGAACCACTAGGGCGCAGGCGGGTATCCGTTTCGTATAAACGCCCATCATGGGTATAGGTGGATAAGGTGTGGATAATTTTTTGTGCCCAGCGTGCAAAAAATACTGCATTCTCCAGCGGTTTCTGACCATCAGTGAGCTGGTTTTGGCCGCTGCTATCATGTAAAAACACAATATCCAAATCGGAACCATAGCCCAATTCAATGCCACCTAATTTGCCATAACCAATCACGGCATAGTCGGCTTGGTAATTTTGCCCGTAGGCTTCATAACGTGGGTTGCCAGCTTTTTGTGTGGTGGTGTGCCAAATGTGTTTGGCGGTTTGATCGAGAATCGCTTCGGCAATCCAAGTGAGCTGATCGGACACAATCATTAAAGGCAATTTGCCGGTAATATCGGCGGCAGCCACACGTAACACTTGGGACTGTTTAAATTGGCGCAAACACTCCATAACACGCTCGGTGTCATTGGGATCCACACGCTGCAGTTCTTGTGCGAGTGCTGTATCCAACTCTTGGCGATTTAAGGGGCGATATAAATGGCGTGTATCGAGCAAGGTGTCCAATAAAATCGGATGCTTAATGAGCTGAAGCATGATCCAAACGCTGGACGAAATTAATTTGACGAATTGCTCCAAAGCGCCGGGGTGATCCGCCAGCATAGCCACATAACCCGAACGGCGCGCAATCTCGTGAATGATTTTTAAACTGCGGTCTAGCGCCAACACAGGATTGCTTTGTTGCGAGCATACCGACAATAGATCAGGCATTAAACGGTCAAGACGAGTACGGGCTAATTCAGTGAGCGAGCCGTATAAACGTCCATTATGCAGGGCTTTGATTTGCTCCCAGCTAGCGCGTGCTGGATCAAAATTCCACGCGTGCAATAAGGCAATGGCTTGCTCATCTTCCATTTGTCCTTGCCATAAATGGGTCAATGCTAATTGTTCTTGTTGCGCATCCTCCTCCACGAAAAACACTTTTTGGAAAATACTACTCACTTGTTCGCGATGTTGATCAAGCGCTTTTAAGAAGCTTTGGTAATTGTCAAAGCCCATCGATAACGCGAGCTGCTGTTGTTGATGCGCGTCGCTGGGAAGGGCTTGTACTTGTTCATCTTGCCACATCTGTAGGCGGTTTTCGGTCATGCGCAAGAAATGATAACCAGTGCGTAAAGCTTGCACTTCGTCTTGGTTCAGTAATTTGAGTGCTTCTAAAGCATCCAAGGTTTTTAATAAATTACGTTCTTGTAATTCCGGAGTGCGCCCACCGCGCATCAATTGAAAGACTTGTGCCGTGAACTCTACCTCGCGAATCCCACCGCTACCCAGCTTTATATCCTGATTTTTGCCTTTGCGGATCGCCTCACGATTAATCATGATCTTCATCTCGCGCAATTGCTCAATCGCACCATAATCCAGATAACGGCGATAAATAAAGGGATGCAAACGCTGCATCAATTCTTTGCCATCTTGCTCTAAACCAGCCATGACGCGGGCTTTGATGAGTGCATAACGTTCCCATTCGCGACCATGAATCTGGTAATACTGTTCCATCGCATCAAACGACAGCGCCAAGGCACCTGCCTCACCAAAGGGGCGCAAACGCATATCGACCCGATAAGCGAAACCATCCGCAGTAATTTGCGCAAGGCTATTAATCAATTTTTGACCGACACGCGTAAAGAAGGTTTGATTATCCAGCGCACGGCGACCATCTGTTTCGCCACTGTCGGGAAAGCAGAAAATTAAATCAATATCGGATGAAAAGTTGAGTTCACGCCCTCCCAATTTACCCATGCCGAGTACCAACATCTGTTGCTCGACGCCTTCGCGACTGCGTGGCACACCATTTTTTTCTACTAAGTTTTTATGCCACCAATCTAAAGTTGTTTGTACCAAAGCATCCGCTAAATCTGAGGTCGTGCGCAGGGTTTCTTCCAAGGGTGCGAGTTTGACTAAATCGCGCCACACAAGGCGTACACTTTCACGGTGGCGAATATCGCGAATGGCTTTTAATAAATGACTTTCATCGCTAATGGCGGCGATTTCCTGTGTCACTTTGCCAATTAATTCATATTCAGCATAAGCGTGGCTTTGCACAAGGTTTTCAATCCAGTTTGGATGGCGCTCCAATTGATAACGCAGATAGGGACTGTATTGGAGTACTTGAGCAGCTTGCGCTTGAAGGGTTGCCGGAAAATGATCAATAAGCGAGGGTGACATGGCTGAACCTTATTCGTGTGCTAGAGTACAAACATGCCATGCTAGGTCGCTTCGGTAAAGGCTAAAATGCAGTTTCTTGATAAAGCTTGGCAAATTTCTAAATACCAAGCTTGGGAGTGCTTGCCTAAGCGCCAACAGGGGTGCGCTTAAAGCGATTCATGGGTATTAATGGCTCTTCTTCCTCTGCTTCCTCCTTTTGCTCTTCGGCTTTGGGCTCTAAGGACAAATCTAATTCAGGTTTCGAACCTTCGCCTTGACCAATGCTTTGGGACAAATTAATTCGCAGTTTCAAATTGCTGGGTGAGTCCGCATTGCGCATCGCTTCTTCTAGGGAGATTTTGCCCTCTTTATAAAGGCGGAATAAATGTCCATCGAAAGTCTGCATACCTTGTTGCTCAGACTTTTCCATGATCTCTTTAATCAAGCCCATTTCACCTTTCAAAATTAAATCACGAATCATGGGTGAGCCAAGCAGAATCTCAATGGCAGCGGTACGTTTCCCATCAATCGTTGGAATTAAACGTTGTGAGATGAAGGCTTGGAGATTGAGGGATAAATCCATTAACAATTGGTGACGACGTTCTTCGGGGAAGAAATTAATAATACGGTCTAGGGCTTGATTGGCGTTATTGGCATGGAGGGTGGATAAACATAAATGCCCAGTTTCCGCAAAGGCAAGGGCGTGCTCCATCGTTTCACGTGAGCGAATTTCGCCAATTAAAATAACATCGGGTGCTTGGCGTAAGGTATTTTTTAAGGCATCTTCATAACTATCCGTATCCACGCCTACCTCACGCTGATTTACAATCGATTTGCGGTGTGGGTGCACATACTCGATAGGATCTTCAATCGTGATGATATGACCGTCTGAATTGCGATTGCGATAATCAATCAACGCAGCGAGAGAGGTGGATTTACCCGAACCGGTACCGCCCACAAATAGAATCAAACCACGTTTTGCCATAATGGTTTGCTTTAACACTTCAGGCAAACCTAAGGCTTCGGCATTGGGGATTTCGGTTTTAATATTGCGGATGACCATCGCGATTTTATGGCGTTGCTTGAAAATATTAACGCGGAAACGCCCAATGCCTTCTTCAGTAATCGCCAAATTCATTTCCGGCTTTTGCTCAAACTGTTTGCGCTGCTCCTCATTCATTAAGCCATAGGCCATCTCATGCAGCTCTTCAGGGGTTAAACGCTCGCGCGCTAAGGGTTTTAAAGAACCTTGGAATTTTGCAGCAGGTGGCGCATCAGCCGTTAAATAAAGGTCAGAACCATCACGGGAAGCTAAAATTTGTAAATAATTCTTAATCATAGGCTCGCGGCTCTTATTGTTAATTATTGATTAGCGTTCTTCTAGTTTAAACCTTATAGCGGCGTTTGTTGAGTCCGCTTCGACAGACTGCTTATACTTTTGCCATAACTATTCGTAGGTGACATCGTTTATGGTCTGGCAGCGCATCATCCTGTGTTTAATCAGCTTACTTATCTTACCCAGTTTGGCTTTAGCGGATCGCCCTAAGGTGGGTTTAGTGCTAGGTGGTGGAGGTGCGGCGGGGGTGGCGCATGTTGGCGTCTTAAAAGTGTTAGAAGAACAAGGCATTCATGTCGATATGATTGCGGGTACTAGCATGGGCGCTATTGTTGGTAGCCTATATGCAGCGGGTTATCGCGCCGATGAATTGGAAAAAATTGTTCAAGAATTAGAATGGATGAGTTTGTTCCAAGACGTACAAGCTCGCCCCGAGCAAGCTTTCCAACGTAAACGTGAAAACGCTGGTTTTTTTAATACTTTTGAATTGGGTATTAAAGAAGGCGCGATTCAATTGCCGGAGGGATTGATTAGTGGACAAAAATTAACGTTTGAATTGCGTCGTTTATTGGCTCGCGTGGGGCAAGTGGATAACTTCGATAAATTACCGATTCCGTTTCGAGCAGTCGCTACTAATATTGAAACTGGCAAACAAGTGGTATTAAGTCATGGAAATTTAGCCACAGCGGTACGTGCTAGTATGTCGATTCCCGGATTATTTGCACCGATTAAAATAGATAATCAATTATTAGTTGATGGTTTTGTGTCGAATAATGTTCCTATTGATGTGGTTAAAGCGATGGGAGCAGATATTGTGATTGTGGTGAGTCTTCCTTATTATTTCGAGAAACGTGAAAACTTGAATTCCGCCGTTGCGGTAACGGTTCAGGCCATGCAATTTCTCACTTCAAAAAATAGTTTACCCCAGTTAGAGGCGATAAAAGCTCCCAGTGTGGTGATTGAGCCGGAGGTGAAAAATGTGGGCTCATTGGATTTCGATAAAGTACGAGAAACGATTCCTTTAGGTGAACAGGCTGCGCGTAAGAAATTAAAAGAGCTGCAACAGATCGCTGCTTTCTATCCTAAGCTCTCTGCAGGTTTAGCAAGAGCACAACTTACCCAGCCCGTTATTGATGCTAAAACCATGAAAATTGGTAAGATTACGATTAATAATGACTCTAGCTTAAATAATGAAGTGATTGCGGCGCGTCTGGGTGTTAAACAAGGGGATGCATTTGATACAACTAAGCTTCAAACAGGCTTGGACAGTATTCACGGCTTAGGCTATTTTGATTTAGTTGATTATCAATTACTTCCTTTGGAGAATGGGACTTATAATTTAGTGATTGATGCCCGTAAACGCTCAAATGGTGAAAATCGCCTGCGTTTAGGTTTGTCTTTAGAAGATAATTTTTCGGGCGACACGCGCTATCAATTTGGTATTGATTATATTCGTTTGGGCGTTACTAAAACGGGTGGTGAATGGCGTAATAAATTTATTATTGGTGATGATATTCATGCCTCCTCCGAGATGTATCATCCTATTGATGCGAATCAAGAAAAATTTTTTAGCACTAAGGCTTATCATAATCAGCGCAATATTTATGATTATCAAGGTAATCACCGTTTAACAGAGTTGCGGTTGCTGGAGTCGGGTCTACAAGTCGAGGCTGGTAAAAACCTGAGTGATTCTTCTGAAATACGTGCCGGTGTGTTTTATCGCGATTTACGTCCTCACCTCAAAACTGGAAGTCTACGCCATGATATTGCTGATAATGATTTGCAAATGACTGGCTTATTAGTGAATTATCGCTATGACTCTTTGGATGATGTCGATTTTCCGAAACAAGGAGCACTCATTAATACGGAATATACCCAAGGTTTTGAAGTATTAAATGCAGATATGGCATTTAACCGTTTAAAAATTGAAGCGGAACAGGCTGTTACAAAAGGGCGACATCGAGCCGTCACTCGGGCAGAATGGGGAACGACGTTTGATAATAATACCTTTCTCACCGAGCAGCCTGCTTTAGGTGGGTTGGGACGTTTATCGGGCTTGGCGGAAAATCAATTGCGCGGCAATAATACGGCTTTAGGCAGCGTGATGTATACCTATGAACTAACGGATGTACCTAAAATTACTAAGGTTTATGCCGGTGGCTCTATGGAATTAGGCAATGTATGGCAGAATCAAGGTGAAATGAGCTGGGGTAATTTATTACAATCCGGCAGTTTATTCATCGGTTTAGATAGTATTATTGGTCCAGCTTATATTGGCATTGGTCACACCGAGGGTTATGACACGAACTTCTTTATGCAAGTGGGGCGACGCTTTTAAGGAAATGCTGTGCGCTTAGATCAGTTTATTAGCCAAGCCACGGGTTTATCACGCTCGGAAGCACAAAAACTGATTCGTTGGGGACGTGTTCAAGTAGGCGGTCAGCCGATTAATAAGCCTGCCACGCATATTGATCCTCAGGCCACGGTGAGTTTGGATGATGAAAGCCTGACCTTGCCTCAGGCGATTTATCTTATGCTGCATAAACCAGCAGGCGTCATTAGTGCCACCGAAGATGCTGCACAGCGCACCGTGTTAGACTTGATTAAGCATCCACACCGCCACACTTTGCATGTGGTGGGGCGGCTTGATAAAGATACGACTGGCCTTATTTTAATTACTAATGATGGCGACTGGTCGCATCGTATTAGCTCGCCTAAACACCATGTGCCGAAAACTTACCTAGCCACATTGGCAGAAACGCTTAGCCCTGAGGCAGCACAGCAATTAGAGCAAGGTGTGTTATTGCACGGCGAAACCGCTGTCGTTTCAGCGTCGAATGTAAAAATCTTACCCAATCAGCAAGTGCGCTTAACAATTCACGAAGGTAAATATCATCAAGTGAAACGCATGTTAGCAGCGGTAGGGAATCATGTGGTCAAACTTCACCGTGAACAAATTGGCAACTTAGCCTTAGATGCGCAATTAGCGGCAGGTGAGTGGCGATTGCTTACTGAAACTGAGCTAGCCCACATTTTTGGGCAATGAAGCCTCGGCGCTTTTCCGTTACAATTGCGCCATGAGTAAAGCAGCCCTTTTAGATAGTTTAAATGTGCCGCAGCGTGAAGCTGTTTCTGCACCACCTCAATCAGTTTTAGTATTGGCGGGGGCAGGTAGCGGTAAAACGCGCGTGTTGGTGCATCGTATTGCATGGCTTTTGCAGGTCGAAGGCATTTCGCCTTTGAGTGTATTGGCAGTGACGTTCACCAATAAAGCGGCGGCAGAAATGCGCGGCCGGATTCACGATCTACTGGGTATGCCGGTGGGTGGATTATGGGTAGGAACTTTCCATGGCTTGGCACATCGTTTATTGCGTTTGCATTGGCGCGAAGCCAATTTGCCACAGACTTTCCAAATTCTGGATTCTGAAGACCAAATTCGCCTGATTAAGCGCATTCTCAAATCCCTCGATTTAGATGAAACGCGCTGGCCACCGCGTCAAATTGCTAATTTTATTAATGCACGTAAGGATGAAGGGGCACGCGCGAAGCATCTCGACAGTCGTGGGGATGAAGCACAAGAACAATTAATCCGTATTTATCGTCAATACGAAGAGCAATGCCAGCGCAGCGGTGTGGTCGATTTTGCCGAATTATTATTACGTTCATTAGAATTGCTGCGCGATAACGCTGAGCTACAAGCCCATTATCGGCGCCGTTTCCGCCATATTTTAGTGGACGAGTTTCAGGATACCAATGCCCTGCAATATGCGTGGCTACGTTTGATTGCGGGTGAGGAAAATCCTGTTTTTGCCGTTGGTGATGATGACCAGTCGATTTATGGCTGGCGTGGTGCAAAAATCGAGAATATTCAAAATTTTACCCGCGATTTCGCTAGCGCCATTATTCGTTTGGAGCAAAATTATCGTTCCACAGGCAATATTTTGCAGGCCGCTAATGCCTTGATTGACCACAACCGCAAGCGCCTCGGTAAGCAATTATGGACGGCGAGTGGCGAAGGTGAGCCGATTGATTTGTATTCTGCTTTTAATGAGTTAGATGAAGCGCGTTATATTGCTGGACGTATTAAGCAATGGGTTGATCATGGTAATCGGCGTGAAGAGGTGGCGATTTTATACCGCTCCAATGCGCAATCACGCGTATTTGAAACTACTTTTAATGAGCAGCGTATTCCTTATCGGGTTTATGGCGGTTTGCGTTTCTTTGAACGCGCTGAAATTAAAGATGCGTTGGCGTATTTACGCTTGGTAACGAATTCGGCTGACGATGCTTCATTCGAGCGCATTGTGAATCATCCGCCCCGTGGTATTGGTGAGCGCACTGTAGATACCTTGCGCCAACAGGCACGTACTGAGCGTCGCTCTATGTGGGAAGTGACTGTCGATGCTTTGCAGTCGGGCGAATTTACAGCGCGCGCCAATACAGCCTTGGCTGGATTTGTACGCTTAATCAAGCAAATGGCGGAAGAGATTCACGGTTTACCCTTAGCGGAGCAAGTCGATGCGATTATTGCGTTAGCCACTTTGCGCGAACATTATCTGAGCAAAGAAAAAGGCGAAGCAGGTCAGGCGCGCGTGGATAACTTGAACGAATTAGTCAGTGCCGCCCATAGCTATTTGCAGGTGCGCGATGACAATGCACCGGAGATGGATCCCTTGTCAGCGTTTTTGGCTCATGCTGCCTTGGAGGCGGGTGAGGGACAAGGCGAGGCGGGCGAGGATTGTGTGCAGATGATGACCCTGCATTCTGCCAAAGGTTTAGAGTTTCCTTTGGTGTTTTTGGCAGGTCTGGAAGAAGGACTATTCCCCCATCAAATGTCGGCGGATGAGCCAAGTCGTTTGGAAGAAGAGCGTCGGCTTTGTTATGTTGGGATTACCCGTGCTGAGCAACAATTAGTGATCAGTTATGCGGAGCAACGCCAATTACATGGGCAAACACGTTTTAGTGCACCGTCGCGTTTTCTGCGTGAATTGCCTGATGCTTTGATTAATGAAGTGCGTCCCAAAGTTAAGACTTACCAAACCAGTTATGCACCAAGCCTGCGTACTGCTCAGACGACTACGGCTAAACCCAAAATTGGCAGCCAAACGGAAAGTGGCTATACCATTGGGCAGCGTGTCAGTCACGCTAAATTCGGCGAAGGTGTGATCATTGATGCTGAAGGTTCAGGCAGTCAAGCACGCGTAGAGGTAAACTTCAAAGCGGCAGGACGCAAGTGGTTAGTGTTGGCTTATGCGAATTTGCAACGTCTTTAAGTGACTGGAAAATCGAAATATTGATTGGGATAAGGCTCGTTCTGGAGGGTAAAATGCCACCACTCCAACGCAAAGCCTTTAAAACCAAAGCGTTCCATTAAAGTGCGTAATAATAGACGGTTGGCACGTTGCGTGGCTGTGGCCTCTTTATATTCATAGGCAGAGGCTGCTCCGAAAAAATCAAACTCACTCCCCATATCTAATTCTTGCCAAGTCTGATTCGTTTTAGCTATCAAGCTTAAATCTAAGGTACTGCCGCGCGTATGACTAGAGCGACTCGCAATATAACCGCGCTCGAATAATTCATGCTTTTTGAAATCAGGATAAAAACGTTGAGCTAAATGCGGATTTTCAACCTCTTTTTCCCAGCGTAGAAAATGTTCCACTGCTCGCTTGGGGCGATAAGCATCAAAAATTTTTAAACTTAAGTCGATTTCTTCTAGGCTCTTTTGTACTTTTTTTAAAGCTTGTGCGGCTGGCAATGAAATAATAGCTTCGGGCGCTTGATAGCCATCGGCAGGTTTACCCATAAAGTTATCACTGCTGTAGTATTTGATATCCAACAGAATACTAGGCACGAACTCGCTGAGTCGTACAAAGCCTAGCGGTAAATCGGGTCTTGGCATCGTTAATGCGCCATCTCGGCTAATTCCCCTTGGGGATGAATAAGTGCTTTAATATTATCGTAAGGGATATTAATTTCCGTTGGTCCTACCGCATAGGGAGCAATTTCATAACTATTAAAGAAAAATCTTAAGCCTTCTTCAGTGACAGCAAAATTATTATTGAGACGAAATACATTATTCTCGAAAGAAAAGCCTTTTTCTTCTAAATCGTCGGTATCGGCTAGATCACGCACTTCGCGAAAAACCTTTTCTCCTTCAACATTAAGTGCTGATTCAAAATTAGCAGTGAGCAATTCCATTAATTGCACGGGTTGAACTGTTTTAAGGTTGATGACGGTATAGCGACTTCCATTAAAAGGGTGTGCTCCCCCGGCAAAACCATATTCATCAAAGGATAAACTTAAGAGTGTTTTGGTTTTATAAATCACAGTTGCGGAACGCTCTAATTCCCAATTACTAAAATTATTCGGCTCTTGCTGATATTCTTGAATAAATTGGTCGGCGAATTGCTCAAGTGTTTTGGCGGAGGTCGCATTTTCTACTTCGGCATCTTCCCCATCATCTATTTGGTCTAACAGTTGGGTCAAAATATAAGTATTGAGTTGGGTGGCTAACTTAGGATTAAGTGCCGAACTTGCTTCCGGATAGATAAATTTGACGCGCGCGCAGAGATTATCCGAAGGCAAAGCATCTTTTGCTGCTTCTGCTGGTTCATCTTTGCAGTTTTTGCCGCCTTGTTTTTTGAATTCTTTAACTGTAAAGCGTAAATCAGCGCCGGGGTTGTTGACTAGGTCTTCTGCTTGGCTACAAGCTGTCAATAAAACTATCATGCAGAATAAGGCAAGCGCTTTAAGATCAGCAGTTCGCATAAGTCACGCTCATTTAAATGCTAGGGGTCAGAGTTAGGCTAGTCTATCGCATTACGGCGCTAAACGAGCAATTTCCCATTGACCGTCAGTCTGAAGGCTGTATTCAAAACGATCATGTAAACGATTGGGGCGGCCCTGCCAAAATTCCACTTTTGCCGGAATAATACGAAAACCACCCCAAAAATCGGGCAGTGGTATCTCGCCTTGGCTGAATTTGCGTTTCACTTCTTCTAACTTAGCCTCCAGCAAAGAGCGAGAGCTAATGATGGAGCTTTGCGCAGAAACCCATGCACCCAATTGGCTGCCGCGTGGGCGGCTCGTGAAATATTTTAACGACTCTAAGCTAGAAACTTTTTCTACGCACCCTGTAATTTCAACTTGACGCTCTAGCTCTTTCCAAAAAAACAAAGCGGCTATCTGCGGATTGGCGTCAAGCTGTTTCGCCTTTTGGCTGTGATAATTGGTATAAAACACAAAACCATTACGATCAAATGCCTTAAGCAGTACGGTGCGTAAACTCGGTTTGCCATCTGCGCCCACAGTAGCAACTTGCATCGCGTTTACTTCATGAATATGCGCCTGAGAGGCTTGCGCAAACCAACGTTCGAATTGCTCGAAAGGGTCTGTGGCTAGTGTGGCACGTTGTAGGCCATCGCGGGTGTATTCATTCCGCAGATCACCAATATCCATAAATATCCTATCAGCTAAGGCAATGAATTAAGTGTAGCAGAAACGCTACACTTCACGAACTTAAAGCATAGGGATTTATAGCGTTTGGTTCAAGAGCTTAGCTATATACTGAGGTACGACTTGGCTTGCTAAACCATAATAGGCTTCGTGGAAATTACTACCCACCGCTGAGGGTTCAAGGTTCAATTCGACAGTATGAGCGCCTTGCTCACCCGCGATTTGCACGAATCCTGCAGCTGGATACACATGCCCTGAGGTGCCAATGGCGACGAATAAATCGCACTGAGTTAGCGCCTCATAAATTTCATCCATATACATCGGCATTTCGCCAAACCATACAATATCAGGGCGCAAATTACCGGCACTATGACAACAAGCACAGACAGAATGAATGGAAATCGCTTCCGTTTGTGGAAAAACTTTCTGGCTTTTAACACAGCGCACTTTATTTAATTCGCCATGCATATGTAATAAAGCTTGGCTGCCAGCGCGTTCGTGCAAGTTATCCACATTTTGCGTGACTACGAGAACTTTGCCTTGAAATTTTTTTTCTAATTCGGCTAGGGCAAAGTGTGCAGCATTGGGTTTTAAATGTGGGTCGTGTAATTGTTGACGGCGCGCATTATAAAATTCATGTACTAAACTGGGATTGCGTTTAAAACCCTCAGGCGAGGCGACATCTTCAATACGATGGTTGTGCCATAAGCCATCCGAAGCTCGAAACGTTTGAATGCCGGATTCTGCAGAAATGCCTGCGCCCGTTAAAATTACAATGTTTTTAAATTGCTTAGCGTTTGGTGTATTCATTGCCGAGTCTATGTTCGAGTATTTGTTGCGTTTTATTCAACTCTACCAAGTTAAATTCTTTAATGATACGGCTAGCCATCCAAAGTTGTTGTGCAGCACGGCGGTTTTCGCGGCGTGTTAAGTCACGACGGGCTTGTTTGTGATATTGCTGCACAATGTCACGCACTAAAATAGCTATTTGTGGATGATTTGGTTCCAGCCTTTCTAGTAAGCGCAGATAATAAAGTGCGCCCATGCCTGGGGTCTCATTCAAGCTACCGCGTTCAATGGCCGTTCTCGCACGACGCAGCAGTTCTTCTTTGCTCATACGATTTGCCGTGGGTTGTTGTGTTTTGCGTTGACTAGCAGTCATAGTTGTTGTCTTGTGATTGGGTTGAGTGGGTGGTTTTGCCTGCTCAGGCTTAGCTGAGTCAGTGGACAGGGAAGCCGCATCGTCCTGTGAGAAATCCCATGAAACTAAGGGTGGCGGATCAACCGTCACGGGATAAACTGGCGTGGGCAAGGTATGTTGAATCAAGGGCATCGCTTGCTGGGGAATAACCGGTATTACAGGTATACCCTCAACAGGGGTTATATTGGCGTGTTTTTCTTCTGCCAAAATCGCGGCCTCACTAGGAGCATCCGGTTCTGGGGGTTGATTCATTGGTGCTAAGGCTAGGTTTTTTTCAGGTGGATCCGTAGCGTCAGCTAAGGCAGTTAACGGTTCCATCGTCGCACTTTCCTCCATGGATTTAGCGGTAGTAGGGGGTGATGTGAGCTTAGTGACGACTGGGTTCGGGGCAGTCGATTGTTTGTGACTAAGCGTTTTGGTTGCGGGTGTTGGCTTCTCGGCGTTCGTTGCACTTGGCTTGATAGCGACAGGGTCTTGTATCTCTCGCGTGCTGAGTAGACTAGGGTTGGTCGTTTGACTGAGACTATACGCAGGTGGTTCAAGATTGGGTTCTCTCTGAACGGTTGCGGGGACAATGACACTGTTTTCAAGCTTTGTATCCGCAACATCCAGCAAAACGCTCGATGCAACGGTAGAATCCTCCGGCACAGGGACAGACACAGGTGCAGGTAAAGGTGGTGTTGGCGCTAGAGTTTGCAAGCTATGGGTGCTGTAATGCCACATAGCGCCTGCACTAATCGATAAGCCTAATAAAATGAATGCCAGTTGATAGCGTGCTTTACGCAATTGTCTGTTGGCAGTAAAGGCTGCTTGCGATTGCTCCATAAGCGTCAACGAGGATTCAGTGCCTAAGCTTTTAGTTTGAGCGCTGTGTTGAACCTTAGCTACTTCATAGACCAAAATTGTTTTATCGGGCAATAAATTAGTGTCCAAATCATGTGTTTGGCGGACTAAGTTGGTGCTGTTGAGAGCTTGCTTGACTTTATTCATACGCTATTTATAGCATCTACAGGCCAATTCGCAGGGAGACGTATACGATGAAACAAGATCGCTTTTTCGATG
This sequence comes from Thiolinea disciformis DSM 14473, assembly GCF_000371925.1. GTDB lineage: Bacteria > Pseudomonadota > Gammaproteobacteria > Thiotrichales > Thiotrichaceae > Thiolinea > Thiolinea disciformis. The sequence continues at coordinate 57,972 of NZ_AQVE01000006.1, forward strand.
GTCTGTCAAAACGTTTCCGAGACCGGATATACAGTGGCGATCCACGCGGACAAATTCGCCTGAGCATTGTTCAAGATGACATACTCAGCCAACTAAGTGCCACCACTTATCCAACAGCGATGCAAGTGCTTGATGCAGGCGGTGGGCTTGGACAAATGTCGCTTTGGTTAGCTGAATTAGGTCATCAAGTGGTACTTGCCGAGCCATCCCTAGATATGCTTGAAGAGGCTCGGGAATGCATAGCCGCATCAGGGCAAGCGGAGCGCATTCTTTTACAAAAGGCGAGCATTCAGGATTTGGTCACTCAACAGCCTTTGCCACAATTTGATGGCATTGTATTACACGCCGTGCTGGAGTGGTTAGCCGAGCCTTATGAAACTTTGCAGCAACTAATAAGCTTGCTGAAACCCCATGGCTGGTTGTCATTGATGTTTTTTAATCAGTATTCGACTGAGATGCGCCATCTGTTATCGGGTAATTTTAGGCCGATTTTGGAAGATACTATCGCTAGTGATGGTCAACGTGGCTTAGCGCCGATTTCACCCTGCATTCCGAGTGAAGTGTTAAGTTGGTTACCCGATTTAAAGCTAGAATTATTAACGTGGTCGGGCGTGCGCTGCTTTTATGATTATGCTTATCCCAAAGTGCGCCAAGCAATGCCTATTGAAGACTTACTGCTGCTAGAGCGCCGCTATTCGCAGCGTGAACCGTGGCGCTCGCTAGCGCGTTATCAGCATGTTTTCTGCAAAAAAATGCCGTAATAACAGCATCTTGTGCGGCTCAATTGCTAGGTTTTACAAATCATATTCATTTGCTGTTGTTGTTCTTGCCACGTTTTTAATAAAGTGCTGCGCCTTTGTTTGCTGTCGGAGGTTTCGCGGTTTGAGCTAGTTTTACTAAGCTCCATCAAAGTCTTAATACGCAGCATGGCGGATTCTAATAAGGCTTTGGCTTTTTTACACAAAGCGGCGGGTTCGAAGCTGGAATCATGACTTGGATTTGCTTGTGCAGCTTGAACTAATAACGCTGCTTGGCGTGCTTCCAAAGTGGCCCACCATTCCAACACTTCGAAGGGCAGGACATCATTCTGATCAGCTCCATTTAGGGCGGCTTGATAAGCGGCCTCAGCCCGATCAAAACCTTCAGGCAAGAGTGATCCATACAAACGGGCTAGACGGTATTGAACTCCGGGCTCCGTAAGCCAAGTATCAGGTGCTTGGCTGAGTAAGCTTTTCAAATTATCTTCTAACGTGTCGATGGTGAAGGCTGATTCTTGGTTTTGTAGTTCACTTTCCAAGCTTTTCAAGCGATCCTGCAATTCTATGGGGGCGACGGGCGACCAATTGGTATTCGATTTGACGGGCTCACGATTGGGATCCAGCACATAGTTCGGATCACCGTAAGCTTGATAAGCGCCCCACGTATTAACGCGCGGGTATTTTTCATAGGTTTTTTGCCGTGCTAACCATAAAGCACGTCCAAAGCTCACATTATTGGTGGCAAATTCGGTGAAAAAAGTGGTGGAAAATAAGCAGGCTGCATCGTCATCCACTGCCCAACCCGCTGCAACCACGCAACGTACTCCCATTTCAATCAATTCACGCGCTAGACTATAAGCAAGTTGATTGAACGCGGTATTGAGTGGCGTGGGATCAAGCTTCGCTAAATGGCAACAGTTCAAGAAAACCAGATCAGGTACGGTTTCCATTTGACTGATTTCAGCGGCAGTCAGTAAGACGCCATCGGATAGAATGACACCTGTACGAGCGAGTCCGTCTCGTCCTTGCAAATTAATATCGCCATGCGCCGCGATCATCAAAATACGGTAGGGCTGGCGAAATAGAGCATTAAATACTTCCACTGCGGTATGACGCGAGTCTTGCTCCTCATCACTGGGAATCAACTCCACTACCTCATAGTTAGCCTCTCGTAAGACCATCGCAACTTCACGCGCTTCTTTCGCTGCTCCAACTAATGAGACTAAGCCTTGATCGAGCGTTAGAGTCGCCGGTGCATTATCTGGAAATTGTTTATAAAATCCTGCGGTAGAAGGATTACCAATCACACACGCATTTCGGTAGGGACTTGCCGTAATCGTTTTGCGATAACGTGTGGAAATTAATTGGCGTACCAACGCCATTTTGAGGACTAAGGGTTCTTCATCGATTTGCAGCATTTCCCACGGCAAAGCCGCCGTATAACCATCTAAAGCCAGTAATAGGCGGTCGGTTTGGCGCAGTGAGGCTTTGAAATCCAGTGGAATCATTAACTGGAATAAAGTGCGGGCCATGTCTTGGTTATACATCTCTTGGCGAATGGCCTCACGAATTAAGGCTTCCATTAAGCCAGGCTGGCGTTGTTGCACTAAGGCTTCAGCGCGCGCGCGTTCAGAAAGATAAACATAGCGTAGGCGTTGGGCAGGTAATTCCAACGCGTGTTCCGTGTTTGGAATGCCCAGCGTTTCATCGTTTGGCGCTGCATTATTGATCATGAGGCGCGGCCAATAACCTCCCCCCAAGCTACGCTCTCCCAAGCGTTGGCGCCAACCTTGTCCCAACACCAATTCACTAGCTGGTTCAAGCTGAAATTGCAAGCGTTGTTGGTCGCGCTCTAAGCGTTTCGGTAATTGACGCAAGGCATAAGCAGCATTCATCGCTGTATCTAAAAAAAGCTCAATAAACTCTACATGGCTAATCAAGCGTTCTGGTTGGTGCGCGAGGCGGTTATAGCGATATTGTTGATTGGCTTCAGCGACGCCGCGCACAATCGCTTCGAGAGATGCCTCAATGGTAATATGCGTGGTCGAGTTATGCCCAATCAATAAGCTATGGAGGGTGAGCTGCTGTGTGGTTTTTTCAGCAGGCGGCAGTAAACTGCATTGTAGTAAATAGTATAAAACCGCATCGCGAACCGTCTCACTAATGGCCTGTGCCGTGATTTCACTCCACTCACCTAAACCGACAATTAAAGCGCCACAACGTTGTTGACCAGCGGGTGGGGGATCTGCTTGGAGAATTAAGTTACTCGTACCCAACTCACCCGCGTAAATCCCTAAACGCTCATACTGACTGAGTGCGCCTTGCAATATATGAAGATCAATCTGTCGCTCTGCGCCTGCAATGGCATCGGAAGCATAATGGCCACAAAGGATGGGACAAGTCGCATAACGCAAATCCATTGCTTTAATACTGACTGCCAATCTGGGATCACCATGATTGGTTGCCGTAGGCATTGTTGCGTTTAGGCGAGCGGGGACTGAGCTAGTGGAAGTGTTGCGCGTTTTCGTTTGCTTTTTTTTAGTGTGCAACGGCTTGGTTTGTTGTGGCATGACGCATCCTTGCAGGCTGGTTTTTTTAATAGGACTATTGGTCTAGTTTATTCAGAAATGAATTTATATCTACAAAATTAGCTCACTTATCCCGAAAGCACTGTGCATCAAATGCCGTCACATAGCATGATCCTCGGAAAGAGAGTATTAAGCAGCAAGGTATGGGAAAATGACAAATCTTATCTGCTTAAGTATAAGTTAACTATAAACAAAACCAGATTGGTTTCATTTTTACGAGAGAATTTCCTATGGTCGAGAGTGCTAAAATAAGCCGCCCTCCGGTCTCAACGATGCGGGTTCAACAAGAGCGCACTTTAACCCAACGTGGATCAACGGCGGATTTTAGTTCATCTACCATGTCTTCAGAACCTTTAACCAGATCACCCGTTGCGCGCGGCATTTTTCAGTTGGCACAACAGTGGATTGCGCGTTTGGGCGAGAATCCGAACCAGCGCCCGCCCCAATTTTTGGATATATCAGCTAGCCAGCAAGATAAATTAAAACGCTTGATGGGATTTTCACCGAGTGCGCCTTTAAGTATTAGTGTGATTGATACGAATCGCAATGGTAGTTTAAGTGTCGGTGATGTCGCGATTGTTAATGGTGGTATTACTGGCGGGGAAATTCGCCGTAAAACCTTAAACGAGCAAGATGTCAATTATTTAAGAGCACATGCTGAATTACCCCAAGCTTTTATAGAGGCTTCTGAAAAATGGCATAAGACCGATGTCGGGCGTGGCGAGATAAGCTATACCACCCAACTGAGTTGCCGTTGTCCAAGCGAGTATACGCGGGCCATGAATGTGATTGAGCGCAATGGGCGTATTATTGATGCCGCTTATGCTGATACCGGTGAACCTGTACCTGTCTATGTGCGTGATGGTTTATTGACTATCGAAGAGCGTTTTGAGCAATTACAAACCGCCTATGAGAATAACGCGGACTTCATCGAAGCTAATTACGATGAGGAATTAGGTTATCCAAGTTCAGTGAGCATTGATCAAAGTGCTCAGATTGCTGACGAAGAATTAAATTACACCATTAGTAATCTACAAAAACATTGTTAGCACTAATGGTCTTACAGAATGTTTTATTTGAGTGTCTAGGAGATGGTTTATGCAAGTTAGATTGCCGCCTGCTGGTGTGCGTTTGCGTGATATTTTAAATCGCCCCACTCCTCAAAATGCACCAACAGCACCTTCTAGACCAGCCGCCTCCAGTGCAGCGCGGGTATTAAATGCTGGTTCTGATGCGCAAAACCGTTTGTATGCGGTGAGCCAACAAATTGTGCGTCAACTGGAGCAGTTGGAAAATACGATTCAGCAAAGTGAAAGTGCACGTAACCCTATTGCTAGTTCGGCTAGTCCTAGTTCACGCCGTTTTTAGACTATTTCAGTGTTGCTTCAAAAAATCTGCTCATCTCCCGATGCAGATATATTTTATAGGCCGATTTATTCGGCCTTTTTTTATTTCATATTACTTTTCGCCATTTATCTCGAAAAGCTTGCCCTGTGAGCTTTTTATCGGAGATACAAAATCATTAGTCACGGTTTGGCTCAGCAAATTCGTTTGCCTATTGGATGATTGACTGTAACAAATCTGTCATTGGAAAACCGAGCAAGATTTGCCACATACAATTTATCGGATTCTTGAACTTGGGGTAAAAGGAAGAACCGAATGCTGACTTCAACAAAACAGGGACATAAAACGACATTATATCTTGTCCCAAGCCAAGAGACAGAAGTAGTCTTTGAGGCGTCGTCGCCTGCACGAGCGAAGGCTCATAATGCCAAGCCTAATGTGCTTTGGTCTGCAACACCTTCATGGTACCAGCGCATGAGCGCATGGCTTAATCAACGATTCCAGCGTTCGCGTCATGCTGAGCAAATTGAGCTGACAAAACCTTGGCAAGATTTGCAAGAACTGAGTTCTGAAGCGGCTCCTTTGCTTGGGCGTCATCATGAACTACGCTCGGTACGTGGTATTGCGGATCGTATGCCGCGCTTAGTCGATGAACATTATCCTTTTCCTGCTCGTGATATGGTATTTTTGGGTGAGTCTCGTGACTACCCTGATAAGGTATTGGCGCTGCAATATGATAATCACTGGCGGCCTGTGGTGTTGGAAGGCACGCAACTGGTTGCGCGTGGCTTGCATCTAGATACGACAGAGCCGGTGATTCAGGGTGTGCTGATTCTTAACGATGGTTCAAGCTTGCCCATTGAAATTCATGTGATTATTGCGGTTTAGCTTAGGGAATCAAGCTTAAGGCATACCATAGCGTTATCGGGATAATCACTAAACTACCCAGATTGCCCAGCATAACGAGCGAGGCAACGCGTTCGGGTTCTTGTTTATATTGTTCAGCCACCAAGACATTTAAAACGGCTGGCGGCAAGGCGGCAAAAATTAATAATACTGCACTTTGAATAGCACTTAATTGTAATGCTGGTAATAATAACCAAGCTATTAATAAGCCTGCTGCTGGCCCTGCAATTGCACCAAACACGCCCAATTGCCAGTCTTTGAAATTAATATCCAATAAGCGTACACCGAGTGAAAACAATAACAAAGGAATACTGACTTGCCCCATGAGCTTTACGGTATTGGCGATAGGGGCAGGAAGGCTTATATGAATTGCGCTAAAAAAAATACCCACTATCGCTGCCAAAATCATCGGCATTTTGAGTAAACGCAACAAGGAGGTATGTGGGTCAAGGATATATAGGCCGATAGTAAAATGAAGTATCATTTCAATGATGAATAAAACCACAGCCGCTTGCAGCATATCTTCGCCGAACGCAAATAAAACCAAAGGAATACCCATATTCCCAGAGTTATTAAACATCATGGGCGGTAAAAACGTTTTTAGGTTTATTTTCAATAAAGCAGCGATGGGCCAAAGTATTAAACCGGAGCCTAGTACCACAGCGCTACCACCTAAGGCTAGACCCCAATAGCCGCTAAAGTCGAAAGGTTTATCCATGAGTGCCCAGAAAATTAATAAAGGGGCAAATATTTGCATATTGAGCTGGTTAATGGTGCTCATGTCAGGGCGAAAGCGCCAGCCATAAAAAACACCCACTGCCGAACAAGCAAAAACAGGGAAAATGATTCCGAATACGCGCAGCAAAGACTCCAGCATGGTGGTAGGCCAACTCCTTAGCGGGCGTGACTAATATAAGCTTGGGCGAAGCGGCGGCCTAATTCCATCTGGCCTTGTGCATCATAATGCAGCTGATCTTGCAGTTTGGATAAGCCATCCGTCGTGATCATGAGGGTACGCGGGGTATTTTGCTGAATGAGCCGTTGGCTAGCTTGTACTTTAGCCAGCATGGGAAAAGCATTAGGTACTTCAGGATTAACTTTGCCTAGAATAAATAAACTATTCGGTGAGTCAGTATCTTGACGGAGTGCTTGAATAAAGCGGCTCAGGAGTGGCGCATATTGATTAGCTTGGGCAGCATTACGCGCATCACTTTCACCTTGCATCCATAAGATGGCCGTCACCGGTGCATGATCCTCGGGCAATGAAAAATTCATTTGGCGCAACAAGCTTTTGTAGAGACCTTTGCCGGGTTGCCATTGTGTAATCGAGCTACCGGTCGCAGCTAATTTAATAATAATGTGCTGATCGTGGGGAAAGGCACGCGCTACTTCGTGAGCAAACACAACTTCAGGACCAAAGGAAGCAAATTTGGCTAAAGCACGCGGGCGGCCTTGATAATAAAAGGTGACATTAGCAGGGGTCGTTTTATAAGCGGCTGGCAATTCATGGGTACGTCCCTTGCCCATCATATTAGATTGACCCGCGAGTAAATAAATACGTTCAGCGGCTTGGGCTGAGACGCTAATAAGCCCTAGACATACTATAAAAAAAAATCCTAATCCAAAACGTTGCTTCATGGTTCCATCCTATTGATACGAGGCACGCTGAAGCTTACACGAAAAAAAAGCGGCCTGTATAGCAGCCGCTTTTAAGACGATTTACAAGGATGTCTGAAGCTTATTGAACCGGTTTAGCAACTGGTGCTGGTGTTTGTGCTGCTGGAGCCGCTGGTGTAGCTGCTGGAGCTTGTGCAGTCGGTGCTACAGGCATTGCTGGCATTGGCATTTGGCCTGCTGGTGCCATCGCTAAAGGCATTGGAGCAGGCATCATGCCGCTTTGTGGCATATAATAGCCATAAGGATTGTAGCCGTTCTGGTTAGCACCTTGCATCATGTTGGCCACATTACCATAACCGTTGCCATAGCCATTACCTTGACCATTGCCGTACCAGTTAGTGTTGCCATTGCCACGGCCTGCGCCATCCATGTTGGCATTCGTTTTGCCTTTGCCTTTGAAGCTGATTTGGAAATCAACTTCGCCGTCTGCATCACCGGTTCCACGACCCCAACCGCTCATGTCACCTGCGCCAGTGCCGTAGCCTTGACCATTGGCCGTGCTATTCATCGCACCGTTGCCAACGCCATTGCCATTCATATTGCCATTGTCAAAAAATTCAGCAGAAGCAGCGCCAGCGAAAGCGATTAAGGCTGCGAAAGTGAGTGCTTGTAATTTCATAATCCGGTTCTCCTAGTCTGAGTATCAGTCGATTTCTTGAGTATGTGAATATAATAATATTAGATTTTTCTAATGTAAAGCTATTTCCTCTACTCCTGATGGGCTAGGGTCGACTTTTGGTTTTCTATCTCCTGTGTGTGAGGCGTCTTATGCGGTTTTGCTAATTCTTCCATCGCGGTTAAAGCATACCAGTCGAAATGACGGGTTAAGAGCATTAAGCTTGCTAAGGCGGTAAAGATTAACAAGCTGCCCATGAGCAGGGCATTATCTTCAGCCTGCAAAATCATATACAGCAAGGCGTATAAGCCTAACAAGCCACCACCTAAGGCCAAACCCAATTGGCGATTGTGCAAAATGGCACTGAAATAGAGGGTCAATAAGCCAGTGCTTGCGGCTGTTGCCAGTAGATAAGCCAGTAAGAAATTAATATGCTCAGACAAGGAAATGAGTAGTAAATAAAATACGGTCAACGCCAAGCCCACTAATACATATTGTACCGGATGAATGCGTAATTTTTTGACCAGCTCGAATACAATCAACACCGTGAAGGTCAGAACAATGAATAAGAAGGCGTACTTAATGCTACGCTCGGATTGTTGATACACATCTACGGGCTGCAATAGTTCAAAGCCTATGGCACGGCTCATTAGCTGGCTATAGTCACCTTGTTTCGCAGCATCCAAGGCCGTTTGGACATTGTAAGAGAAAGAGGAGGTGCGCCAAGTCGCTGTAAAGCCTTTCTCGTTAATAGTGCGCTGTTCCGGTAATAATTCGCCGCTGAATTTGGGATGCTGCCAATTGGAACTCATGGTCACTTCGCTATTTTCCGCTAATAACGCGTAGTTCATATCAGCCATCCCACGTAATTCCAGCTTAAAACTAAAATCAAAGCTTTGATTAGTATCCGTCTTAAATTCAGGTAATTTGGCGTTCATGCCGGCAGAGGCATTCGCTATATTAGAGCTCGGTTTAAACGCTAATGCTTGTCCACCCCATGTCAGAACGGGTATAGAAGCAATACCGCGCTGATCCCGCACCAATACACTTAAAAATGGGGGCTCAAGTGTAATGGCCTTGTCTTTCGTATTGGCCAATAAATCCAATAAGGCTTGGGTTTCAAACTGACCCGCAATTTGTAGTTGATTACTATAAACCGGCACCTGATAAATGCCCCGATAGCGCAAGCTGCTGTCTAACTGGCTTTGAGCCTTGAGTTGTTTAGGAATAATGGGGAGAGCTTGACGTTCTTTTACTTCTTTCGTGACTTGGCGTTCATTACCATTCGCGTCTTTTAAGGTTTCAGTAACGTTGTAGGTCAAGGTATAAGGGATCATCACGAGCGGGCCTGCCAAGGTTTGTGGCCCCGGCCAGCTTTGGGCAATGCTGCCATAAGCTTCATTACGCCAACCGGCACGTTCACTAATCAAGCCCATTAATAACGCTTGTGGTAATAAGAGCAGAATAATAATCCCAAAAATTAAAGCGAGTTTTAGCGCAAAACGATAGCGTTGCATTACATATCTCTCCGTTAGAGTCATATGTTTAGCGTGTCAGAGGCGCTTGCAAATTTAAGGGGCTGGCTGTGGAGAACTTGCAGATTTTAGTGCAGAAACGGTGCAGGTTTGATCGCTCAATCGCGACTAGAAATACCCTCTTTTTTGAGAAAAATTTGATTGAGCCATTGTTTTGAGGTTTTGCCAACACAAACATCTAGGTCTTCGCCATCCAGTCTAGCCTTGACACTATAGCCTAGGCCGGGTTGGTGGTTTAGGGCGATAACGCGTACTTCCTTAGGCCGAATTTGGGTCACCATAATTTTTTCTTGAACCTTATCATTACTATGTTCAATAACAAGATTCGGGACGACTTCGGGGCGTAAATTAATGATTTCGACTAATAAGTTTGTCTTCCTGATACCAGCCCGTGATGAGTAAAATGCTAAGCACCATACCTACGAAGCCGGTCAATACAAAATACGCCCCGCTTGGCAGGCGTTGTAAGCGCTCAAAAATAGCTTGCATAAATCGGCTCGATCTTTCAAAAACGCCGAGTATGCCAAGTCCACTGTGGTGTGGCTTTGAGAAGCCGCAAATACAGGAGAGGCGGAAATAATCCAATTTAGATACTCCTTGTATTTTCAGTTTAGTTCGGCTGAGGTTATACGCTACAATGTCGACAATCCCGTTCATTTGTTTAAGGAATATACGCCATGAGCGATAGAATTCAGGTCGGCAGTCTCCAAGTGTCAACACTTCTGCATAATTTCGTCAATCAGCAGGCACTGCCCGGAACGGGAGTAGAGCCTGCAGTATTTTGGGCTGGGCTAGAGCGCATCGTGAATGATTTAGCGCCACGGAATCGTGAATTACTGGCTAAACGTGATGTTTTGCAAAGCAAAATTGATGCTTGGCATGTACAGCATAAAGGACAATTTGATTTCGCGGCTTATAAAGCTTTCTTACAAGAAATTGGCTATTTGTTGCCAGAAGGCGCGGATTTTTCCATTAGCACTGAGAATGTCGATACCGAAATTGCGACTACCGCTGGCCCACAATTGGTCGTGCCAGTGATGAATGCACGCTTTGCGTTGAATGCAGCGAATGCACGTTGGGGCAGTTTATACGATGCGCTTTATGGTACCGATGCCATTCCTTCCAGCGAGGGTGCAGACGCCGGTAAAGCGTATAATCCTATACGTGGTGCCAAGGTCATTGAATTTGCACGTCATTTCTTAGATGAGGCAGCGCCGCTCGCGTCTGGTTCCCATAAGGATGCGACCAGCTATGCAGTCGCGAATGGTGCGCTACAAGTCACGCTAAAAGATGGCGCGAAGGTCGGTTTAAAACAGCCAGAAAAATTGGTGGGTTATAAAGGTGAAGCAACTAGTCCAAGTGCAGTTTTGTTAAAAAACAATGGTTTGCACTTTGAGTTACAAATCAATCGCGCTGGCACGATTGGTAGCAGTGATGCGGCGGGTGTGAATGATATTTTGATGGAAGCTGCACTGACCACCATTATGGATTGCGAAGATTCAGTTGCAGCGGTCGACGATGTGGACAAGGTGCTGATCTATAGCAATTGGCTCGGTTTAATGAAGGGCGATTTAAAAGAAGAAGTCAGCAAAGGTGGCAAAACTTTCACCCGTGCGATGAATCCAGATCGTGAATACACCGCAGCACAGGGCGGCACCTTGACCTTGCATGGCCGGAGTTTATTATTCGTGCGCAATGTGGGTCACTTGATGACTAATCCAGCCATTCTCGACCAAGACGGCCAAGAAATTCCGGAAGGGATTATGGATGGGTATTTGACCTCGATGATTGCGATACACAATCTCAAGGGCAATACCAGCGCGAAAAATACTCGCACTGGCTCAGTGTATATTGTGAAGCCGAAAATGCATGGCCCTGAAGAAGTCGCTTTTACGAATGAATTATTTGGACGCATTGAAGACGCATTAGGCTTGGCGCGCAATACACTGAAAGTGGGCATCATGGATGAAGAGCGTCGCACCACGATTAACTTGAAAGAATGTATTCGTGCCGCAAAAGAGCGAGTTGTGTTCATCAATACCGGTTTCTTAGACAGAACGGGCGATGAAATTCATACCTCGATGGAAGCGGGCGCGATGATTCGCAAAGGCGATATGAAAGCAGCTGCCTGGATCAAAGCCTACGAAGATTCCAATGTTGATATTGGCTTGGCTTGTGGCCTACAAGGTCGTGCGCAAATCGGGAAGGGTATGTGGGCGATTCCAGATCAAATGGCGAATATGCTCTCGACTAAAATCGGCCATCCGTTAGCGGGCGCTAATACCGCATGGGTTCCTTCTCCTACGGCTGCGACTTTACATGCTTTGCATTATCACAAAGTCGATGTTTTCAAGCGTCAAGATGAACTGAAAAGCCGTCAACGTGCCAATATAGATGATATTTTAAGCGTGCCAGTTGCTACGCATCCGAATTGGAGTGCTACCGAAATCCAGCAAGAGTTGGAAAATAATGCCCAAGGTATTTTGGGCTATGTAGTGCGTTGGGTTAATCAAGGTGTCGGTTGTTCGAAAGTGCCAGATATTAATGATGTGGGCTTGATGGAGGATCGTGCGACCTTGCGTATTTCTAGCCAGCATATGTGTAACTGGCTGTATCACGGTATTTGTACCGAAGCGCAAGTCATGGATGCATTCAAGCAGATGGCGGCCAAAGTTGATGCGCAAAATGCCAATGATCCGACTTATACCAAAATATCCGGCAACTTCGAGAAGAGTATTGCGTTTAAAGCGGCTTGCGATTTAGTGTTCAAAGGGCGCGAACAACCGAATGGTTATACGGAGCCTTTGCTGCATAAATACCGTCAGGAAGCGAAGGTGAAATTATTTTTCTGATGGTGTAGTTGAAGCAGCATCGTTCAAAGCAGCGCTAGCCTATTACGGTTAGTGCTGCTAAAGCAGCTAATGGCTTGGGACATTAGTTAGAATAGGTCACGGTAGGAAGGGGCTAAGTACTTTCTTTTTCACCTAAAACCGCTTGTCATGGCGTCTAAAATCGGTTGATTTTTTTCTAGAGCAGATTTTCGGTCAGGATTGGAGTGGTGGGTAGACGCGGTTATGTCACTCGATAAACGGTGTTGAATACTATGGTCACTGGCTATTGAGAAACAACAAACGGGCATTGTATGAAAAGGATTTCTAGCATTCTAAAGTTTTTACTACAGTTTTTTCCACTGACGGTTTTTCTTAAAGTCGCCTTCCACAGTGGTGCACCACAAGCGGGCGATTGGTTAAATGCTTTCATGTGGGCAGGTGCTGCAGCCATCTTACAACTAGTACTATTATTATTTTTCACGCGTGGCGAACCACTGAATAGGCTTGTGGTTAGTATTAATGTCTATTTCATATTGGGAGGCATCGCAGTTCTCACCAATCAGATCGGATTTTTGGAAATACTCAATAAGTTAAAAGAGAGCGGCATTTTTTTATGTATGCTCGTAGTCGGTATAGTTACCACTTTTGCATCAAAAGCAGGCTTTGTGGGGATAGTTGATTTTTCAAGGCAAGGTGATATCCGTCATTACTCGCTAGTGTTGATTATGTTAACTGCTGTAGGCTTAGTACTATCCTTCTGGTTTAGAGGGCATATATTGCTTTCGAGCTGCCCATTGATCGTTATTGGCCTCACTAATCAATTTTTTAAAAGGCAATTACAGCGCAGCCAAAGTGGTAGTTTGCCTTAGCTTATTGGATCTATGTTTGTTTATATCTTATGAAGCTCTAGGAGTAAGGATAACGGTGTTATGTGGTTCGTATGGAAGTGAGGGGGGGGCTGGCCTAATAAAAACTGGCACATTGAAATAGGATAAACCAACCTAAATTGGGGGGTCTATGAGTAAGAGGCGCATGTACAAACACAGGGCAATCGCTTGAAGCACTTACCTATTTGAATTATAACGATTGATTTCCCTGTGTAAAAATTTAACAAATTCAGCTATATCCGTTAGTTACAAAACCCTTAAGCGATTGCTGTATGTACAAGCAGTAGACCTCTTGCGAAAATAAGCTAACAGATTATCCTAGTAGTATGAACTACGAATCCCTAGAAGCCCTATCCCCTCAGCATTTCGCCGGAACGTGGGAATAGACTAAGCGTTGTTCACCGAGCTGGTAAAGGTGTTAGCCCAAGCGGAATCGGCGAAGAAACGCTCAGGCCGCCCGAGCTTAAGCTGAGAGAATCAGTTCCCGTCGACGCCCGAACCTGAAACGCATCCGCCGATCTCTTGGCTCACTGTGTGGGCTATCAAGGTTGGAGTATCGACGACAGTAGTGTGATATGGCCGTTTAAGAAGCTGAAATACGCGGTGCTTGAACCTAAACAATAGGCTTTTAATCGACGTTTAGCCCGTGTACGGATTAAGGTGGAGCGCTGCATTCATGGTTTGAAAGTGTTTCGTCTACTCAAAGGGGTTTATCGGGGACGACGGCGTTTTGAGCTACGGTTGAGATTGATCGCTGGTTTTGTCAATCGCATGATCACTACCTAACCACTTTCGCAAGAGGTCTATTATTTATGAATTTTCAAGTCATGCCTTGAAAACTACGAAAGCCATCAGCCATCATTTTTCTATCTATCAATTAAACATTACTAACAAGGTTGATTATATTTCAAGCAATTATCGTTGTAGCGTGGTGGAATAGTAAAAACTGATCGAGGATAACGTGGCGGTTGTGGTCGTGGTGCATAACGTGGTGGTTGTGGTCGTGGTGCATAACGTGGTGGTTGTGGTGGCCTTGGTTTTACAAAACCTGGGTCACAAGGTTGATTGTATTTAAGACAACCGTCATTGTAGTGTGGTGGAATAGTATAAACTGACTGTGGATAGGGGGCGGAATATGCTGTTTGAGCCAAAGAAGCACTAACTAAGCTAATTATTAAAATTAGTTTTTTACACTTAACCATAATACACCTTAGTTCTATTTAACTAACTATCTTTTTACATTAAAACAAAGGTCTTTGCAAATAGGGCAAATATATTTCGCGTTATGAAATATTTGTTTTACTCTATAACGTCTAGCCCACTCTTGGACTTGGTCGTATCTGATACACACAAGTATTTAAACTGGCTGGTGTGCCTAGCATGATAGCTCATAAAAACATTCGTCGATGGGCTTGCACTTAGTTTAATGCTCTTGATAAGTCGCCAATAATGACTCCAATTGTGCTACTAACATAGCTATAGCTTGTTCAGGCTCACTTGGGATCGCATTAAAGCGATGGAAAAACCACACGCCGTGAATACTCGCTAATAACATATTGGCAGCCATTTTAGCGTTCTGAGGATCGCTGATGAGTTGCCTGAAATTGTAGGTGAGATTGCTATGGCAACGGCTGTAGTAGGCACGTAGTAAGCGTTCAATACGGGCATCATAAGCGGCATGTGCCCAAAACTGCGGCCATATATTGCGTGCCTCCTGTGAGATATGCGTAGCAGAAAAGTTCATGCGAATCATCGCCAATAAACGCTTTTTGGGATCGTTTTCGGTACGTCCTACCTCAAGCGAACATTGATGTAAGTCTTTCACCAGATACACATACGCGGCATAAACTAAATTATCTTTGGTATCAAAGTAATGGTGAATAATACCGGTAGAGAGATTAGCGCGCTGGCTAATATTTTTGGTCGTAAGATTGGTTAAGCCATTGGAGCCCATTTCGTGCATGGTGGACTGCAAAATACGCAGCGGTGTTTCTTCCTTGGTTAGCTCTTCAAAGGTGAAGCGCCCAGAAAATTGATGTTCACTCATGGTATTAAGTCCAATGATGTTCGGCAGCTTCTAGCGTTTGGCGAATCAGTGTGGCAATGGTCATCGGCCCTACACCCCCCGGAACCGGTGTATAAGCCGAAGTTTTATCCTTAATGCGTTCAATGTCTGTATCGCCCACATTGCCCTCGTTATAACCCGCATCAACCAGCACCACACCTGATTTGACCCACGTTTCATCAACATGTTCAGGACGACCAATACCAACACAAAGAATATCGGCTTGTTGGGTCAATTGCTTAATGTTCTGGGTTTTGGAGTGGCAAATCATCACCGTGGCATTTTTATTCAGCATCATCATCGCTAACGGTTTGCCAACAATCGCACTGCGGCCAATCACTACCACTAATTTACCCGCAACCTCAATGTGATAGTACTCCAACAAATCCATAATGCCTTGCGGCGTTGCACAGCCAAAGGCCGATTGCCCCATGGCATTGCGTGCAAAAGAAAGCAAATTAACACCATCGCTGTCTTTGCGGGGATCAATCGCATTAAAACAGGCTGGCTCATCAATATGCTCAGGTACCGGATGCTGTAATAAAATGCCTGCTACGGTTTTGTCCGCATTCAGAGCTTCAATTTCAGCAATCAATTGCTCAGTCGTAGTCGCGCTAGGCAGTGTAATAATCCGTGAATCAAGACCTGCTTTTTTGCAGGCACTCGCTTTCATCTTCACATAGGTATGTGAAGCATAGTCATCGCCTACGACAATAGTCGCTAAGACGGGCGTGAAGCCCAATTTTTCCACTAAAGCAGCGGCACGAGGCCGCAACGCCGTATAGATGGACTCCGCAACTTTTTTACCATCTAAAATGATTGGATTCATGCACGCAACTTCTCATTATTAGGATCATAAGGAGACTCCTCCAATACGGTGGCAGGGTAGGTCTTACCTAAAATCACGATCTCTAACTGGGTGCCTTGCTTGGCATAGGCTGGATCCACTAAGCCTAAGGCTAAGGATTTACCAATGCGCCAACCATAACCGCCGGACGTAGCTCGCCCTACCAATTGGCCTTGGTGATAAATTGCTTCAGAACCACGGGCATCCGTATCAGTCACATTATGCACTTCCAGCGTTACGAAGGTATTTTTGAAGCCGCGTGCTTGCCAATCCAATAAGCCTTGTTTACCAATAAAGTCCGGTTTATCTAGGCGCACAAAACGATCCAAACCCGATTCAATCGCTGAATATTCAATCGACATTTCGCGTGGAATCAGACGGTAGGATTTTTCTAAACGCAAGGAGTCCATGGCACGAATGCCGAAGGGTTTAATATCAAACGCCTCACCTGCTTTCATAACCTGATCGAAAATGTAATTTTGCATTTCAATAGGGTGATGCAGTTCCCAACCCAACTCACCCACGAAATTAACCCGTAACGCATGAGCGTAGGCTGCCCCTACATTAATTTTCTTGCCGGTGAGCCATTTGAAGTTAGCGTTCGATAAATCGGTATCGGTGATTTTTTGCAATAATTCGCGTGAACGGGGGCCTGCAATGACTAACACGCCATATTGGGTCGTAACTTTTTGTAGTTTTACGCTGCCATCGTTGGGGCATAATTTCTCTAAGTAATCGAAATCATGACGCTCAAAAGCACCTGCTCCCACTAAGTAGTAAGCTTGCTTGCCAGTTTTATAGACAGTGAATTCGGCACGTACCCCACCATGTTTAGTGAGCATGTGGCAAAGACCAATACGGCCAATGGTTTGTGGAATTTTATTTGCGAATAAATACTCCAACCAAGCTTCCGCACCTTTACCGCTGACTTCGTATTTGGCGAAGGCACTCATGTCCAAAATGCCGACTTTTTCCATCACATGGCGGCACTCTTGTCCCACAAACTCAAAATAATTGGAACGGCGGAATGAGTATTTTTCGACAATACGGCCATCCGCTAAGGGTGCGCCATGATTTTCATTCAGCAATACAGCATCGGTTTTAAGTTGGTCGGCAGAAAGTTGATAATCTTTTGGCACAAACCATTGCGGGCGTTCCCAACCGAAAGTTTGCCCAAACACTGCGCCCAATGCTTCCATACGGCTATAGCACGGTGTGGTTTTTAAAGGGCGCGCATCAGGGCGTTCTTCATTCGGATAGTGCACAGTGAAGACATTGCGATAGGTTTCTTCGTTTTTAATGCGCAAATAACCGCGTGCGGCATAGGGGCCAAAGCGACGAGGGTCAACGCCCATCATATCCACTGTTGGTTCGCCGTCCACAATCCACTCAGCTAATTGCCAGCCAGCACCACCTGCGGCGGTAATGCCAAAACTGTGACCTTCATTCAGCCAGAAATTCTTCAAGCCCCAAGCAGGGCCAACCATTGGACTCCCATCGGGCGTATAAGGAATAGCGCCATTGTAGACATACTTAATGCCCACTTCACCGAAAGCGGGTACACGATTAATGCAGGCTTCAATATGCGGCATTAAGCGCTCTAAATCTTCTTGGAATAATTCGTTTTCGCAATCAGGGGCAGGGCCATCCACATAACAACAAGGCGCACCTTTCTCATAAGGACCGAGTAATAAGCCGCCCGCTTCTTCGCGCAGGTAATAACCGGCATCCGATTCACGCAGTACACCTTGCTCGGGTAAGCCTTGTTTTTTACGTTCTAAAATCGCTGGATGTGGTTCTGTGACAATGAATTGGTGCTCCACCGGAATTACCGGAATATCTAGACCAACCATTTCACCGGTCTTACGCGCAAAGCTACCGGTACAGGAAATCACATGCTCGCAAGTAATATCGCCTTTATCGGTTTTGACCAGCCAGTGCCCATCCTCTAATTGCTCAATTGCCGTTACGCAGGTTTGTCGATAAATTTCTGCACCGCGTGCCCGTGCCCCTTTCGCTAGAGCAGTGGTTAAATCGTTGGGTTGGATATAGCCATCTTCGGGATGCTGAATTGCACCGAGTAAACCTTCGGTATTGCATAAAGGCCAAATGGCTTTGACTTCATCGGGAGTCAGAAATTTAACATCTACGCCTACCGTTTGCGCTACACCGGTGTAATACAAGTATTCGTCCATACGATCTTGAGTACAGGCAAGACGAATATTGGACACCTTACTGAAACCTACCGATAAACCCGTTTCTTGCTCAAGCTCTTGATAAAACTTGACTGAGTATTGATGGAGTTTACCGACTGAATAACTCATATTAAAAAGTGGCAGTAAACCTGCCGCATGCCATGTAGAACCTGAGGTAAGCTCCTTGCGTTCGATGAGAACGACATCACTCCAGCCTTTTTTCGCTAAATGATAGAGCGTACTTACGCCTACCACGCCTCCTCCAATCACCACCGCTTTAGCCTGCGATTTCATACGTGGCTTACCTCATTTTTGTAAACGTTTGTAGAATGTTTTATTTTGATTGACTGGTTAGTCAATGCAAAAGAATAGTGTCGATAATGGCATGAATCAAAAGGTGTGGCAATAATGATGCGAAGTGATTGACTGGTTAGTCAATCACTTCTAACCTAGCGACTTTATTCATGCGATTGACATTCTTGGAGTGTGCAATGAAATATTCCTGGCTAGCCTTACTCAAAGAGGGATTAAAAGGTCATCAAGACTGGACGCCCACTTGGCCAGATGTAACACCGCAAACGGCTTATGATGTGATCATTGTCGGCGGCGGTGGTCATGGTTTAGCGACGGCTTATTATTTAGCGCGCGATTTTCCAACAAAGAAAATTGCTGTATTAGAAAAAGGCTGGATTGGTGGCGGGAATACGGGACGTAATACCACCATTGTGCGCTCTAATTATTTATGGGATGAAGCGGCCTTATTGTATGAGCACGCGCTCAAATTGTGGGAGGGACTCACGGAAGAGCTGGATTTCAATGTCATGTTCAGTCAACGCGGCGTGTATAACCTAGGCCACACCTTGCAGGATATGCGCGATATTGAGCGGCGCGTTAGTGCTAATTTATTGAATGGTGTGGATGCGGAAGTGGTAAGTGTCGCTGAGCTAAAAGAACGTATCCCTATTCTCGAAACCGGTAAGCAGGTACGTTATCCGGTGATGGGGGCATCTTTTCAAGCACGTGGCGGTGTGGCACGTCACGATGCAGTCGCTTGGGGATTTGCCCGCGCGGCTTCGCGTTTAGGGGTAGACATTGTGCAAAACTGCGAAGTGATTGGCATGGATGTCAGCGGTGGGCGTATTCATGGTGTAGAAACCACGCGTGGTTTTATTAAAGCCGATCAAGTGGGTTGTGTTCCGGCAGGCCATGCTTCGGTGTTGGCGAAAATGGCGAATGTACGTTTGCCATTGGAAAGTCATCCGTTACAAGCGTTCGTGTCTGAACCGATGAAGCCGGTTTTACATACCGTGGTGATGTCGAATGCAGTACATGGCTATGTGAGTCAGTCGGATAAGGGTGATTTGGTGATTGGGGCGGGTATTGACTCCTATACAGGTTATGCCCAACGCGGTAGCCCCCATTTGATTGATCATTGTGCAGCGGCAATGATTGAATTATTTCCGATTTTTTCACGCACCCGTTTGAATCGTCAGTGGGGCGGGATTGTCGATACCTGTCCGGATGCTTGTCCAATTATTAGTCCGATTCCTGAGGTCAAAGGTTTGTACTTTAATTGTGGTTGGGGAACTGGTGGCTTTAAAGCTACACCGGGGTCAGGCCATGTATTTGCCCAAACCATTGGTCATGATACTCCACATCCTTTGGCGGCGCCTTTCCACATTCAACGCTTTACGACTGGCGCTTTAATTGATGAACACGGCGCCGCAGGCGTTGCGCACTAGCTTATTAAGGGAGTGAAACCACTATGTTTTTAATTCGTTGTCCCTATTGTGGCGAAGCGCGTGAAGAGCAGGAGTTTAGTTATGCCGGTGAAGCGTTTATTCAGCGTCCACCGCTAACGTGTAGCGATGAAGAGTGGGGCGATTACTTGTTTAAACGCAAAAATATTAAAGGTGTAACCACGGAGCAGTGGTTGCATAGTGCGGGTTGCAGGCGGATTTTTGTTATGGAACGTAATAATGTGACTTATGAAATCCTCTCGATTTATACCTTTGAATCCAAGCGGGGTGCCGCATGAAGCGTTTAGCACCGCAAGCGCATGAGCGTATTGATCGTTCCAAAACCTATCAGTTCACTTGGCAGGGTGAAAGCTATTACGCTTATGCCGGTGATACGCTAGCTTCGGCTTTGTTGGCGAATGGGATTGATGTCGTCGGGCGCAGTTTTAAGTATGGGCGCAAGCGCGGCATTTTAGCGGCTGGCGTAGAAGAGCCAAATGCTTTAGTGACCTTGGAGTCGGGTGGTTATGAAGTACCGAATGCGCGTGCTACTGAGATTGAACTGTATGATCAATTAAATGCCAAGGCAGCCAGTGGTATCCCCAGTTTAAGGTTTGACCTACGTGCCGCTTTAAAGCCTTTTCATAAATTCATGGTGGCCGGTTTTTATTATAAAACCTTCAAATGGCCGCAAAAACTTTGGCCACACTATGAGCACTATTTGCGCCAATTAGCAGGCTTTTCGGAAGTGCCCCAGCAGGCGGATGCAGAGCATTATGATCACCAATACCAGTTTGTGGATGTTGCGGTGGTTGGGGGTGGTGCGGCTGGATTAAGTGCTGCTTTAACAGCGGCTCAGTCTGGCGCGAGTGTCTTAGTAATCGATGAACGTGCTGAGCTTGGGGGGGAATTAAGTAGCGAATTTGCCAGTAGTGCAGAAGCGCAGCAGTGGTTTAGCAGCACCAAGCAAGCCTTAGAGCAAATGCCGAATGTGCGTATTTTAAAGCGCAGTACTGCCTTTGCTTTGCATGATTTTAATTTGCTCTTAGTGATTGAGCGGCGTCAAGATCATGTGAGTTTAAAACAGCGTAATGAAAAACAATCACGCCAGCGCCAACATCGCGTACGTGCCAAACAAGTTATTTTGGCAACTGGCAGTCACGAGCGTCCGTTATTATTTGCGAATAATGATTTGCCGGGTGTGTTGATGGCGTCGGCCATGCGCCGCTATTTGAATGAATTTGCGGTGCTCTGCGGTGACAAACCCGTCTTGGCGGGCAATAACGATAGCATTTATGCCTTAGCCGAAGATTTAGTAAAACGCGCTGGGGTAAAGCCAGTAGTCTTGGATATGCGTGTGGGGTATGACGCTAGCCGCTTAATAGCCGCCGGTATCGATGTGCGACAAGGTTATACGATTTTGAAGGCGTCGGGTTCGAATCGCGTGGAGCAAGTGTCGATTGCTAAAGTCTATTATGATGGCAAGCTGTGGTCCGCTAGTGCTGCTACTGAAACCTTGGATTGTGATGTGGTTGCGACCTCGGGCGGCTTTAATCCTTTGGTACATTTGGATTGTCACACCGGCTCTAAGCCTCTCTTTTCCAATGCATTACAAGCATTTTTACCAGCTTGCGACAAGCCAGCACGTATAAGCGCAGGGAGTGTAAACGGGCACAGTGATTGGCAGGCTTGTGTACAAGATGGTGCTTATGCGGCGCACCAAATCCTAGGCCGTTTAGAGAAAAGTGTTGCACCGACCACGGTTAAACCTGAGTTAAAGCTGTTGAATGTAGCCCCTTTCTTCTGTCCTACTCACCAGCGCAATAAGATTTTCATCGATATGCAAAACGATGTGAAGGCTTCCGATATTGAGCTGGCGATTCGGGAAAATTATCGCTCGATTGAGCATATCAAGCGTTATACCGCCATGGGTTTTGGTACCGACCAAGGCAAAATCGGTAATGTGTTGGGAATTGCTTTAGCGGCACAATTACTGAATCGCTCGATTCCTGAAGTCGGCACGACTACTTTCCGCCCGATGTATACGCCTGTAACCATGGGTGCTTTGGCGGGCGAAGAAGTAGGCTTATTGTTTGATCCACAACGCTTTACTCCGATCCATGCCTCGCATGTAGCACGTGGGGCTGAATTTGAGGTAGTAGGGCAGTGGATGCGCCCTTGGTATTTTCCTAAAGCTATCGAGCATCTCTATGATGCGCAAAGCGCTGAGGATTTGCACACGGCGGTACAGCGCGAATGCTTAGCTGTGCGTAACAGCGTCGGCGTCATGGATGCGTCGACTTTGGGCAAGATTGATATTCAAGGCCCTGATGTACGTGAGTTTTTGGCGCGCGTTTATACCAACGCATGGGCGAAATTAGCGCCCGGTAAATGCCGTTATGGGGTGATGTGTGACGAAAATGGCATGATCATCGATGATGGCGTGACCGCTTGCCTTTCGGACACGCATTTTGTGATGACGACCACTACCGGTGGCGCAGCACGTATTTATAACCATTTGGAAACATGGCTACAAACCGAGTGGCCAGCGTTGAAAGTGTATCTCACCAGCGTCACCGATCATTGGTCAACCACGGCGATTGTGGGGCCTAAAGCACGGCGTGTGATTGAAAAACTGTGTAGTGATATTGATTTCAATGCCAAAGCTTTTCCATTTATGGATTGGCGTGAAGGAACGGTGGCTGGTGTTCCAGCCCGTGTCATGCGGATTAGTTTCTCGGGTGAATTGTCCTATGAGATTAATGTGCCTGCCAATTACGGGCGCTATATCTGGGAACAAGTTATGGAGGCGGGTAAGGAATTTGATATTACCCCGTATGGCACCGAAACCATGCACGTTTTACGCGCAGAGAAAGGCTATATCATTGTGGGACAGGATACCGATGGTTCTCTATCGCCTTATGATGCGAATATGGGCTGGGCAGTCAGTCTCACTAAACCTTATCCTTTCTTGGGTCAGCGTGCTTTGACGCGCAGTGATACCGTGCGTACCGACCGTAAGCAGTTGGTGGGTTTGCTTCCGCACGATGCGCAAAAAGTTTTGCCAGAAGGCACGCAGTTAGTCAATGCGATAGAGGATAAGGCGATGATCGGTCATGTCACCTCAAGCTATTTAAGTCCAATCTTGGGGCGTTCTATTGCAATGGCGGTGGTCAAAGCTGGCTTGAGTCGGATGGGCAATACGATTTATGCCAAAACCGTAGGGGGCGAAACCATTCCGGTAACAATTGCGGATAGTGTGTTCTATGACACAGCCAAGGAGAAGCTTGATGGCGAAGTTTGAACCTCAATTTGCCACTGCTTTAGAGCAGCAGGATTTTAATCGCTTAAATAGTGCTGCTTTCAAAGTACAAGAGCTGCGTGATTATGGCTATGTGGTCTTGCGAGTCGATGCCAACACTGAAGGTGCAGCGCATGCTTTGGCAAAGCTAGATATTAGTGTGCCTGAGCCTTTAACGATGACAGGCTCTTTGGATTCACACTTAGTGAAGTGGATTGGCCCAAGCGAATATGGCATTACTTTGCCCTTGGCTCAGAAAGATGCGTTCATAAAAGCGGCTAAGGAAGCCTTACAAGGCGTGTTTGCCGCTGTGGTGGATAATTCGGGTGGCTATAGCTTTTTGCACATTTCGGGTACACAACGCTATGAGGTCTTGAGTAAGCTGGCACTTTACGATTTACGTGGCCAACTCCCGTTGGGAAAAGTGGTTTCAACGATTGCAGCCAAGTCGGGCGTGATTGTGTATCGCGTGGAAGAAGAGAGTTTAAGGTTAATGGTGCGCTGGTCGTTTGCACAGCATTTCTGGAATGCGCTCGTTAAAGCTTCGGAAGAATATCGTTAATTATTTCAATGACTTAAGCAAAGAAAAGTACATTAGAAAGAGAAAAATTATTAGTTTTTCTCTTTTTTTATAAGAAAGTGTTTGTTTTGGCTTAGCTTTTTAATTAAATTACTATTTAATTAAACAGCCCTTTAATGAAAGGATGTGCTAATGCCTAAACTAGGTATGGCTGAAATCCGTAAGCCCCAACTCATTGAAGCAACGCTCTGTGCGATCGAAACAGTGGGATTGACCAAGGCCAATGTGCAAGTCATTAGCCAATTGGCAGGGGTAACACCGGCGATCATTAACCATTACTTCGGTAGTAAAGATGATCTGCTGAAAGCCACCATGCGCAGTATCCTAGTGAAGCTTGGGCAAGAGGTAAGGGAGCAACTGCAATCTTATCATCCTGATGATGTCATAGGTCGTATCAAAGCCATTGTCGGTGGCAACTTTAGTCCTTCCCAAACCAATGCTGCGGTTACCAAAACATGGCTAGCATTTTGGGCGCAGTCGATGCACCAGCCAGCCTTGGCGCGTTTGCAGCGCGTCAATGAACGGCGTCTACTTTCCAATTTACGTTTTGAGCTAAATAAAATTCTCCCGCCTCACCAAGCTGCTTTAGTGGCACAAGGCATTGCTGCCTTAATTGATGGTATTTGGTTGCGTGGTGCACTCAGTGAGGGCGGCATTAATGTCGAACCGGCTAAAGCCTTGATTGACGACTATTTGCGTCTGCAATTACCGGCTGAATTATTTGTCTTGCATCATCATTATCAAACCCTTTCCGCTCCTGTACAGGATGATCTTCCATGCTGATTAAACCCTATATTCATGGACAATATCGTGACGCAAACTCTGGTAAAACCTTTCTCAGCAATAATCCTGCGAATGGTGAGGTGTTGGCTGAGATTCAACAAGCCAGCTTAGATGATGTTAATGCTGCTATTGAATCGGCCAAGCAAGGCCAAGCGGAATGGGCAGCGATGAGTGGTGCTGCACGTGGCAAAATCTTATTAAAAGCAGCGCAATTATTACGTGAACGTAATGAGGCGTTGGCTCGCTTGGAAGTGCAGGATACCGGCAAGCCATTACAAGAAGCGATGGCGGTCGATATTATTACGGGCGCGGAGGTCATTGAGTACTATGCAGGTTTAGCGGCTGCTTTGCAGGGCGTCTATCAAACCTTAAACCCTCAACAATTTTATTTTACTCGCCGTGAACCACTGGGGGTTTGTGCAGGGATTGGCGCGTGGAATTATCCGATTCAAATTGCCTGCTGGAAGTCTGCCCCAGCCTTAGCAGCCGGTAATGCAATGATTTTTAAGCCTTCCGAAGAAACACCCTTGTCGGTGATGAAACTGGCCGAGATTTATACTGAAGCCGGTTTGCCGCAGGGTGTATTTAATGTTGTACAAGGGGATGCCAAAGTCGGGCAAATGCTCACCGGACACCCTGAAATTGCTAAAGTCTCTTTCACGGGTGAATCCGGCACGGGCAAAAAGGTCATGAGCGCCTGCGCGGGTACTTTAAAGTCAGTGACCATGGAATTAGGTGGAAAATCACCTTTAATTATTTTTGATGATTGTCCGTTGGAACGCGCGGTCTCGGGCGCAATGCTTGCCAATTTTTATACGCAAGGGGAAGTTTGTACCCACGGTACGCGCGTGTTTGTGCAGGATGCGATTTATGAGGCGTTTTGCGAGCGTCTCAAAGAACGCACCAGCAAGTTGCGTATCGGTGACCCCCTTGATCTCACGACTCAGGTGGGAGCGCTAGTTTCTAAGCAGCATTTGGAAAAAGTACTGTCGTATATTGAAGCGGGTAAGCAGTCTGGCGCTAAGCTTTTGTGTGGTGGAAAACGTGCGAGTGGAGCAGGTTTAGAGCGTGGCAATTTTGTAGAACCTACCGTTTTTATTGATTGCCAAGATGACATGATCCAAGTCACGGATGAAATCTTTGGGCCGGTCATGTCAGTCTTACGTTTTACCAGCGAAGAAGAGGTTATACAGCGCGCTAATAACACGCCCTATGGTTTGGCTGCGGGTGTATTTACCCAAGATTTAAGCCGTGCGCATCGGGTCATTAACCAACTTCAAGCCGGTATTTGTTGGATGAATACTTGGGGCGCTTCGCCAGCAGAGATGCCAGTGGGGGGCTATAAAGAGTCGGGGATTGGGCGCGAAAATGGCATAGAAAGCTTCTATCAATACACCCAAACCAAAGCGGTCTATGTGGAGTTAGGTGAGTTGGTGAGTCCTTATGAATAAAGCTCATTATGATTATATTATCGTTGGTGCTGGCTCGGCGGGCTGTGTCTTAGCTAATCGTTTGACCGAAAGCGGTGAGTATAAGGTGCTGCTCTTAGAAATGGGCGGTAGCGATAAACATATCTTTATCCAAATGCCGACAGCACTCTCTTATCCGATGAGTATGGAGCGTTTTGCGTGGCAGTTTCATACTGAGCGTGAACCAGGACTGGATGGGCGCTCCTTGCATTGTCCGCGCGGTAAAGTATTGGGTGGCGGCTCCTCGATTAATGGCATGGTGTATGTGCGTGGTCATGCGCGGGATTTCGATGAGTGGGAAAGTTTAGGGGCGAAATCATGGTCTTATCAAGATTGTCTACCGTATTTTCGGCGTGCTGAAACATGGCAGGACGGTGCAGATGCTTATCGTGGGGCTGAGGGGCCTTTATACACCTGTGGCGGTAATAATATGCGCCTCAATCCCTTGTATCGTGCGTTTATCGATGCTGGGATCAATGCAGGTTACCCCGAAAGTAAAGATGTGAATGGTTATCAGCAAGAAGGCTTTGGCCCGATGCAGATGACTGTGAAAAATGGAGTACGTTGTTCGACCAGTTTGGCTTATTTAAAACCCGCGTTGGAGCGTCCGAATCTGAGCGTGAAAACCGGTGTTTTGGTGCACAAGGTAATGTTAGAAAAGCGCAAGGCTATTGGCATTGAATACGAAATCGCGGGGCAATTAGAGCAGGTTTATTGTAATGCCGAAGTGATTATGGCAGCCGGTTCTATTGGCTCACCCACTATCTTGGAGCGCTCAGGCATCGGCAAAGCTGAAGCGCTTAGTCAAGCTGGTATTAAAGTGGCACATGCTTTAGAAGGTGTCGGGGAAAATCTTCAAGATCATATTGAGGTTTATTTTCAAATTCGCTGCTCGCAACCGATTACCTTGAATAGCCAATTAGATTGGTTTCATAAGGGGTTAATCGGAGCGCGTTGGTTATTGTTCAAAGATGGTTTAGGGGCAACGAACCATTTTGAATCCTGTGCCTTTATTCGTTCGCGCGCGGGTTTGGAATGGCCTGATATTCAGTACCATTTTTTGCCAGCCGCAATGCGCTATGACGGAAAAGCGGCATTTGAAGGGCACGGCTTCCAAGTTCATGTAGGCCCTAATAAGCCGAAAAGCCGTGGTTTTGTGCATGTTCGATCCCATGATCCTAAGCAAGCGCCCAGAATCTTATTTAATTACCTTCAGGATAAACAAGATCGCGTGGATTGGCGGGCTTGCATTCGTTTGACCCGTGAAATCTTAAAGCAGCCTGCGCTGGCTGACTATTATATGGATGAAATTCAACCAAGCGATAAAGTGCAAACGGATGCTGAAATTGATGCTTGGGTGCGTAGTCATGTCGAAAGTGCTTATCATCCGGCTGGCAGTTGTCGCATGGGTGCGACAGATGACGCCTTGGCGGTTGTCGATCCTGAGTGCAAGGTACGCGGTATAGCGCAATTGCGCGTGGTTGATTCGTCAATTTTCCCGACACTGACCAATGGAAACCTGAATGCGCCAACGATAATGGTGGCGGAGAAAGCGGCTGATTTGATTTTAGGTCATACTGCCTTGGCGAAAGCGAATGCGCCGGTTTGGATTAATCCTAACTATCTGACGAGTCAGCGTTAGTCATGGATTAGGGCTTTAAAAACTTCCTGTGCTAGCAGGATTAATGAAGAGTATCTTGGAGGAGAGAATCATGTTGAACTTAAAAAAATTATCGATGGCCGTAGTCTTAAGTACGGCTCTGTGGGGCATGAGTGTGCAAGCGGCTGAGCCAGAATCTTGCACTAAAGTACGTTTTGCCGATGTGGGTTGGACGGATATTACTGCCACGACCGCCTTGGCCTCCACTATTTTGAAAGCCTTAGGTTATGAACCTAGCTCACAAGTCCTGTCTGTGCCTGTGACCTATGCCAGTTTAAAAAATAAAGACATTGATGTGTTTTTAGGAAACTGGATGCCGACCATGAAGGCGGATGTGCAACCTTATCTCGATGACAAAACGGTCGAATCTTTAGGTGTCAATTTAGAGGGTGCTAAATATACCTTAGCGGTTCCTAAATACCTTGCCGATGAAGGCTTAAAAACCTTTGATGATATTATCAAATTCAAAGATAAATTAAGCGGTGAAATCTATGGCATTGAGCCGGGCAATGATGGCAATCGTTTAATTCAAGGCATGATTGATGGGGACAAATTTGGGCTGAAGTCATTCAAACTGGTCGAATCCTCCGAACAAGGTATGTTAGCGCAAGTGGAGCGTGCCACGAAGCGTAAAGAGGGTGTGCTGTTTTTAGGTTGGGAACCCCATCCGATGAATACCAAGTTTGAGCTGGTGTATTTGGAAGGTGGTGATGAGGTATTCGGCCCCAATTTAGGTGGTGCAACGATCTATACCAATGTACGTGCTGGCTATGTGAGTGAGTGCCCCAATGTTGGCAAATTCATTAGTAACCTGAAGTTTACCCTGCCGATGGAAAACCAGATCATGGGGGCGATTTTAAATGATAAACAAGACGCCAATGATGCAGCAAAAGCATGGTTAAAAAGCAATGCAGATGCCATGAAACCTTGGTTGGAAGGGGTCACCACAAAAGACGGTAAGGATGCGCTGGAGGCTGTTAAGCAAGCATTGTCTAACTAAATGAGAGGGTAGCGTGATATGGACTGGCTCACTGAACATAAACTGCCCATCGGCAAATGGCTAGGCAAAGGTGTCGATTATTTAAACCAGTATGCCTCCGGTTTTTTTGATGCCTTGTCGCTGGTACTGGAAACCATCCTGAATGGAACGACCAAGGCCTTATTAATGATTCCCGCTTGGTTACTCATTGCTTTGGTGGCAGGTTTGGCGTGGTGGTTACATCGCAGTAAAGGTTTAGTCGTTTTTGTGGTCTTATCGCTCTTATTAATAGTGAATATGGGCTATTGGCAAGAGACCATCGAGACCTTGGTGCTGGTCATATATGCTACCTTTTTCTGTATGCTAATCGGTGTACCGCTCGGTATTGCAGCGGCACACCGACCTTGGCTGTATACGATTTTGCGTCCTATTCTGGATTTGATGCAGACTATTCCGACCTTTGTGTATCTGATTCCCACCTTGATTTTATTTGGTTTAGGCGTAGTGCCAGGGCTCATCTCTACCATTATTTTCGCATTGGCTGCACCAGTTCGCTTAACGTGGTTGGGCGTCTCCAATGTGCCTCTGACGTTGATTGAGGCAGGAAAATCCTTTGGTTGTTCGCCGCGTCAATTATTGTGGCGTATTGAATTGCCCCATGCGATGCCAACCATCATGGCAGGTCTGACCCAATGTATCATGCTCTCTTTGTCAATGGTGGTGATTGCTGCACTGGTGGGAGCGGATGGTTTAGGTAAGCCTGTGGTGCGTGCGTTGAACACGGTTAATATTGAAAAAGGTTTTGAGGCAGGTTTGGCGATTGTGATTTTAGCGATTTTATTAGATCGCATTTTTAAACAACCTAGCAAACCCGCTGTAGGAGTCTAAAATATGGCAGCCGTAGAGTTTCGACACGTCGATGTCATGTTTGGCAAAGCCTCCAAACAGTCTTTCGAGTTGCTAGATCAAGGCAAAACACGTAATGAAATCCTCGCCAAAACGGGTGCAGTCTTAGGGGTGGCTGATGCTAGTTTAGCGGTAGAAGAGGGCACGATTTGTGTATTGATGGGCTTATCCGGTTCAGGCAAATCCTCGCTGCTGCGCTGTGTCAATGGCTTAAATAAAGTGTCACGCGGCGAATTATTGATTGCGCATAAAGGCGGTTTTGTAGATATGGCGAAAATATCTGAAAGCCAGCTTTTGGAGTTGCGTCGTGATCGAATTGCCATGGTTTTTCAGCAATTTGGCTTATTACCTTGGTGTAGCGTGCGTGAAAATGTAGGGTTTGGCCTCGATGTTAAGGGTATACCTAAAGAAGAAATAAAGCGGATTACCGATGAGAAATTGGCCTTAGTGAATCTTTCGGATTGGGCCGATAAAAAGGTTGATGAATTGTCAGGAGGGATGCAGCAACGGGTGGGCTTGGCGCGGGCTTTTGCCACAGATGCAGATATTTTATTAATGGACGAGCCATTTTCAGCACTCGATCCCCTTATCCGTGATCGCTTACAAGATGAGCTGTTGGAGCTACAAAAAAGTTTAAAACGTACCATTATTTTTGTGAGCCATGATTTGAATGAGGCACTGAAGCTAGGAAATCAGATTGTAATTATGGAAGGTGGACGAATTATTCAAGCAGGCTCAGCACGCGATATTATCTTTAAACCTGCCAATGAATATGTGCGGCGCTTTGTCGCGAATATTAATCCACTGAATGTTTTATATGCCGGTGTCTTAATGCGCCCCTTGGCGCAATTCACGCGCGAGCAAAATCAGTTGGTGTTGGATAGCGGTTGGACTTTAAGCCTAGACGCGCAGGGCAAAGTGAGCACCTTGCATCATCAAGGACAGGCGCATGATCTTCACGCGGTCGATTATGATGTGTGGATGAAAGATGTAGTGGAGATCTGCCAAAATAATGATAAGCCTTTATTAGTGACACAAGCAGGTGAGGTGGTGGGTGTGATTTGCCACAAAGATATTCTACAAAGTTTATTGCGCCAAGCGGAGCTGAATAGCGATATGCCCATGTAGTTGCTGGCGTTTATTTTTGCCAAGGATTTAAAAGATAATGACTAACGAAAAAGTTGCCATCATTACCGCTGCAGGCAGCGGTATGGGTGCAGCCGCTGCACAGCAATTAAGTAAAGAGGGTTTTAAGGTCGCGATTTTGTCGCATTCCGGCAAAGGCGAGGCTTTAGCTAAGCAATTGGGGGGTGTTGGGGTAACGGGTTCTAATCAATCCAATGCTGATTTGCAGCGTTTGGTAGATACGGTTATGCAGCAATGGGGGCGGATTGATGTATTGGTGAATAGTGCGGGGCATGGGCCGCGCGGGCCAATTCTTTCGTTGACTGATGAAGATTGGCAACAGGGCATGAGCACTTATTTCCTGAATGTAGTGCGTCCCACTCGTCTAGTTGCACCCATTATGCAGCAGCAAAAATCAGGTGTGATTATCAACATTTCCTCTTTTGCTGCTTTTGAGCCAGATGCGGCATTTCCGACGTCAGCAGTATTTCGTGCCGGTTTGGCGTCGTTTACTAAATTATTTTCCGACCAATATGCCGCTGATAATATCCGCATGAATAATGTGCTTCCCGGCTTTATTGATAGTTTTGCCGCTAAGCCTGAAATCGAAAACCGCATTCCTTTAAAGCGTTATGGCAGTGTACAAGAGGTTGCGGATTTAATTGCCTTCTTGGCCTCGGATAAAGCTGCTTATATCACAGGGCAAAACTGGCGTATTGATGGTGGGATTACTCGCTCTGTGTAAAGTGTATAACTGGCATAAAGTGAGAGACTACAATTTCCACCAAGGTTTTTTCACTCGCGTTGAGCCGCTAGGCAATTCAATAAACTTGAGTAGCTCATCAACACGAAAACGAACCTTGCTTAGCGGATGATCTGGAAACTCCTGATCATATTGCTTGTCTTCAGAAAGATTGCGTAAGCAAGGCCCTTGATAGGTGGCGAAATAAGGATCTTGCGCCCAAGCCTTTAGGCTTTCAGTTTTTGGATCGAACGTAATCTGTCCCTGTGATAGAAGCCGATTGAGTATCACGTTGTCTCTGAGACCAGTTAGCTTGCCTTCCTGAGCATGTAGCGTAAACACAAAGGACTTATCCCTTAATGGGATGGCTAGCGATGCTATATAAATCATGCCCGGTCTAGCTGGATTCATAACTTTACCTACAACTCTTACCAATTTTGTACCTGCTTTCTCTAAAACGTCACATTCCACAATACCCATCTGTTGAAGTGCAAATTGATTGCGATAGTAAGTACGTACCGCCATTTCATCGCTTAGTCGCGAATAAAGATCGTGGTCAAAGCCAAGATGATTTAGGACTAATGAGACACCATGACCGTCATGCCAGTGCTGTTCACTGGCGTTAGATTCCATGGGAAGCGCCAGCCAAATGTTTCTGTCAATATCTATAGTCATGATTTAGCCTGTCTTAAGTTTGAAACACTTAACAATTAAATAGGAGTCTAATTCTAGTGGGGAAGAGGCATTTAAAGTCGAAGCAGTTCTCTCCTCACCACTATTCTTAGGCGTGAGCCTATTCACACACTTAAGAACTGCTTAAACTCATACCATGAGGCTTTCGGCGTGCGCTTTAAAGTTTCATAATCCACATGCACCAAACCAAAGCGTTTCGCATAGCCTGCCGCCCATTCAAAATTATCCATCAATGACCATGAAAAATAGCCTTTCACGGGCGCGCCTTGTTCGATGGCGCGGTTTACTTGCTGCAAATGCGCGTCGATGTAGTGAATGCGATCGAGGTCTTGCACCACGCCTTGCTCCCAAACCTTATCAGGGGCGGCCATGCCGTTTTCAGTAATATAAAGCGGCGTTTGAGCGGTGTAGTTTTGATGTAACCAAGTTAGGAAATGATAAATCCCTTCTGGATAAATCTCCCAGCCCATATCCGTTTTGGGTAAATGGCCTTGCGCGTCCTGATAGGCAGGAAATAGGGCATTTGGCGCAGCTTCCAACACATGGCGTGTATAATAATTTACTCCCAGCCAATCGAGGGGTTGCGCGATGGTGTCAAAGTCCTGCTGATAGTTTTTCGGTAAATAGCGCTCCAAGTGCGCCAGCAATACCGTTGGATAAGATTTTTGCGTTAGCGCTTGAATGAATAAGCGATTGAAAATTGCATCATATAAATCTGCTGCCTTGCGGTTCGCCTCGCTTTCATCGGCGGCTTGCGCATAATCGAAGTTTAAGACAATGCCTAAGTTGTTGTGACCATCAGCTCTTAAGGCTTGTAAAGCTGTCCCATGCGCGCGCAAGAGATTATGGATGCTCATTGTCGTGGCTTGAATATCGCGTAAGCCTGGCGCGTGTATGCCAAGAAAATGGCTCAACCACGTAATGCACCAAGGTTCATTAAAGGTTGCTGTCGCTGCAATGCGATCCCCCAAACGATTCATCACGATTTGGCTGTAATCGCTAAACCAATGCACGATATCTGGATTACGCCAGCCGCCTAGATTGCTGAATGCAGCCGGTAAGTCCCAATGGTAAAGCGTGAGGTAAGGCTTAAGATTTCGGGTCAGCAAGCCATCCACTAAGCGCTCATAGAAATCTAAACCTTGCTGATTGATACTGCCTTTGCCTTCGGGTTGAATACGCGCCCATGACGTAGAGAAGCGATAGCTATTAAAACCGCCTTCTTGAATTAAATCGAGATCTTCCGGCCAGCGATGATAATGATCACAGGCGATACTACCATCATCACCATTAAGCACATTATTCGGGGTGGCCGCGAAAGTATCCCAATGGCTGAGACCTGCATGACCATAACGACTGCCTTCAATTTGGTAAGCGGCCGTGGCAACCCCAAATTCGAAATCGCTGGGAAATTGGTGGCGTGATACTGTAAACGAAGCCATAGCTTCTCCTTGGCTAAAACAGTGGTGGTAATAGGTCAGTTTATAGCATAGCGCGTATTCGATTGATTTTACCCGAAGACGCTAAGCTTTTTGTATTAGGGACAAGGGCGCGAAGACCAACGACCGCGCTTTAGTTCTCCATTGCAATTATTGAGGATGCTGAAAGTATTGTTTGCACACTGTCCTTCCGTTGCCCGTAGATTTCGGTCTTTTGCCAAGCACACTCCACTAGCGCATTGTTTGGAATCGGTACAAAGCCTACCCCCATCTTTATAGGTTAGATTACAGCCAATGACACCACGGCTAATCCTTTCCCATTTACCGCCTTGCACTTGGCATTGTTGTTGTTCACGGTTGGGTGTCGGGGGTTTTGGTGTTATGGGGTTGGGGGTTACTGGTGCAAAGTTGCTCGGTAATGACACATTAAAACGATTCTTGGCAGGTGCGTCTAAACCGCCGTTGACGGCTTTGACACAATGCTGAGCAGACTTGGCCTTAGTGGCGCTCACGAAAATGGGGATAGGTCTGACCATAAACAAGGGTCGATTAATCGTATAGTTATCCGCAGTGAGTTTGCGTCGGGCAGCTTTCTCTTCAGGGGTGGTCGCACGCATGGTTAAAATGGTGCGAGGATAGCTTGGAATCACCAAGCGATAATAACCGGCTTGATTCGAAACAGTAGTCGCTTGTACTTGGGTATCGCAATTATAAAAATGTGCTTTAACAGTGACACCAGCCACTGGTTTACCGGCTTGGGTAGCCTGCCCCGTGATCTCCAGATTTTTAATCGGGGGTGGCGGTGGTGCTGGTCGAGCGAAGGCACTAGCACTAAACAGACTAGATAGAAACAAAGAATAAACTATTATGTTCAAGCGCATACATGTTCCTGTTTGCTTTAAAAAGCTTGCTTTAGCGATTGTTGCGGTTGGCGATTGATGGGCCACCTTATAGGCGTAAGGCTAGCGCTATTACGATTAGCGAATTTTTCAAAATAAAGGATAGTTTTCATAAAACCTGAGTCAGAGTCATTATAAAACACCCATGGAGAAGGAATTGAGTATGCACGCTCTTAGCCAGCTAGTTAAGCATCACTACCTGAAAGTTATCATTTTATGCTTAATCAGTTCATCTGCTTATGCCATTCCGCCGCCTGATGTGCTGATGTCAATCTGGCAATCCTTATTGCAGGTATTAGGTACGATAACGGCTTTTGCTGCGGCTGGGTTTTTGGCGGTACAACATTATTTTGTGCAAAAGGGCTGGAGTCGGCGCAAATTATTAATAGGATTTGGCATTAGTTTTGTGGTGTTGATAGGGGTTGTCAGTTGGATCTATTTGCATGAGGCGAATGCAGACACTAAAACCAAGCCCACTTTACCAACAGGTGAAATGCTCACGATTGAGCAAGTCATTCAGCGCGAAACCGATAAATTCGTGCGTGACTGGAAATTAAAAACTATTAAAGAAATGCGTGCGGAATTAGCCAAGGCGCGTGCGGCTAAACATTTAGCGATGCCTGATTTGGTTGATATTCAATCTTTTTCGCCCAAAACTTTATTCGATTTGCGTAAGCAGCAGCCTGAACAACTGTATTTCCTTGACACGCGTGAGCCTTATGAATTGGCACGCTTTAATATTGGCTATCAGCGCGCTGTACGTTATGCAGATTTGATTTATGGTGCAATACCCAACGATTTGCCGAAAGATAAATTAATTATTGTGCTATGCCATTCTGGTTTGCGCGGTTATTTGGCAACTCATTTCTTGAAGCAAGCGGGCTATACGAATCTGGCCTATATGCAAGGAGGGTTGGGCGCGTGGGAAAAAGCTAAATTACCTTATGAGGGCAATCCCAATTACAGCTATGAAAAGTCTAATTTCAAGCTCCTCAAAAAAGCGGATGTGCAAAAATCAAAGGCTGCTTTGTTGCAATTGGATAGCGATGGCATACCTGTAAAAAATTTCGCAAACATCCAGCAATTACCCTTGGAAGTCTCCACTACCCCCGATATTGAGGCAATGTTGCAAAAGGTAAAAGACCAACCCGTGATTCTAGTATGTCGTACTTATGCTGGCTGTTTTCATGTGCAAAATATGGCTTATCTGCTACAGCAGAAAAAACTTAATTTCTTAGGCGCTTATGATGTTACCGGCTCTTTTTTGAAGAACTAAAATGTCTAGTTTTCCCCCGAAATATGCTTATCTAAAACAAGCTGAAGACGCTGGTTTGAATGTGCCGCGTACTGTTTTTTTGGAGCATTATCCCACTACGCAAGAGCTGACAGCATTCGCACAAGGTTTTGCAAAAGATGCATTGTTGATTGTGCGCAGTGCGAATGCCACCGAGGATAGTGCTCAGCATTCCTTAGCGGGGCATTTCTGGAGTTCAGAGCCTGTTCCGCTTAATCAATTAGCGCACACTATTCAGCAGGCATGGGAAAAGAATCAGTATATTTTGCAGAACTTAGGATATGCCTTGGCACCGCAGCTCATGGTGCAGCGCTATATTACACCTGCAGTTGGCGGGGTTTTATTCACACCTTGGGGGTTTTTCAGTGAGTATTTTCAAGTCGATTGTGCACAAAGCGCCCAAGCCGCTGTAGAAGGTCACGCTGAAACCGCTGTGTTGAGTGTGCAAGCTTCTGTTAGAGATCCTTTGCAACTGCCGACGCAATGGGCGTTTTTAAGAGAAGCGCTACAACAACTAGCCCAACAATTACGCCAAACGTTTCAGTTTCCAGTGGATTGTGAGTGGGTTTTCGATTCCACAAAACAGCAAATGTTTATTGTACAAGTGCGCCCACAAACGCATTTAACCGGTGCGATAAAACCCCTGACACAGGAAGTATTACGGCAATATCCTTTACCACGAGGTACATGGACTTATAGTGCATTTTCCGAAAGTCTTGGCAAGATTTCGCCCTTGTCATTTGATCTCTTGCAAGCGCTGTATCAAGCCAGCCGCGCAACGTTTAAACAGCTTGGTTTTGCGGCGCAAAATGCTGATTTTTTATACCATGCGCCGGATGGAACCGTGTTAATTGATGAGCAGCGTGAAGCAGCATTTTTCAAACTCACGGGTTTCGGTGGATTTTGGCAGGGTTTGCGTGCGCCGAAACTGAAGCTCGCCAGCGAGCAGTTTTTGCAAACGTGGCAAGCGGAACAGGCATTCGATTTTATAACCTTATCCACAGCATTTACCTATTGGTTGTTTGCTGCTTTCATGGCGAAGGGGGAAGGGCGTGCAGTCGTAGCACCGGCGCATGTTTACGAACTCATGTGGCCTAATGTCTTAACTATTCCTGAGCCTCCTCATTTGCCTTCTACTTGGCTGAGTTTGAGCCAGGCTTTACGCGAGGTCTTTTGGTTTGAATTAAACAAACTCAAACACGTCATCGCGCAACAAGCTAGTTCTGTTGTGTTTTGCACCTGGTCTGAATACCAAAAGCAAGATTTCTCACAAGCCGAGCTGCGTCAACATGGACTTGCGCCACTTGCGATCTATGATCATGCCTTATTACCGGTGGATAATGAGGCAGTGCTTTTTCAAAGTTTCTCCGCCGTGAAAACGGTTAGCGGCGCGGTGTTTATCATTTCTCAGCCCAGCCAATTTCAAGCTGATATTCCTGCAAATAGCATCTTGATTGCGCCTTATTTTGATAATCGTTGGGTGGCGCAACTCAAAAATTTGAGCGCGGTTATGGTTGAGCATGGTGGACGTTTGTCTCATGCGGCTTTGGTGGCCCGCGAGCTTGGCGTGCCATTTTGTGTCGTCTCGCCAGCGCTTATTGTTGACTTGAAGATGGGCGATATCGTGACTTTGGATATTGCGCGACAAATGCTAAGCAAAGTTTAATTATCTAGATAGTTAAAATAGTAACTATTTAGATAAATCTAATATCATTTCTTAAGATGCCCCCATTCTAAATTATCTTATATATCAATTATTTAATCTAGTTGGCACGCGCTCTGCAATATGACTATCAAACTTAAATCAAGGAGATAGCAAGCATGACCACTACAAGCAACTATGAAGTGTTATTCGAGCAAGGTAATGCGCCTATCAAAGCATGGACTAAAGGCGTGGCTTTCGATGAAAACTCTAAGCAGCAATTAAAGAATATCGCTTCTATGCCCTTTATTCATAAGTGGGTAGCGGTGATGCCGGATGTGCATTTAGGAAAAGGCGCTACGATTGGCAGCGTGATTCCTACTATTGGCGCGGTGATTCCAGCAGCAGTCGGCGTAGATTTGGGTTGTGGAATGATGGCAGCAAAAACCACCTTGAAGGCTGCTGATTTACCTGACTCATTGGAGTTAATGCGCGCAGCGATTGAGAAAGCGGTTCCACACGGCCTGACTTTTGGTAAGCGCGATAAAGGTAGCTGGACCGATGCTCCACCGGAAGCCTTGGCGAAATGGTTGCATTTAAGTGAAGGTTTCAAAAAGCTGTGTGCAAAGCATCCTTGGTTGGAAAAAAGCAATAACTTGGCACATTTGGGAACTTTAGGTTCTGGAAATCATTTTATCGAAGTGTGCATTGATGAAGCCGATTGCGTGTGGGTGATGTTACATAGTGGATCGCGTGGAGTGGGCAATAAAATCGGTTCGCATTTTATTGCACAGGCCAAGAAGGATATGGAGCGTTGGTTTATTAATCTGCCGGATAAGGATTTGGCCTATATCCCTGAAGGTTCAGAGCATTTCCGTGATTATGTGGAAGCTGTTGCGTGGGCACAGGACTTTGCACAAGCCAATCGTGAAGTGATGATGGCGCGTACTTTACAAGCGATGCGTGAGGTATTGCCAATGCCGTTTTCTGCGGATGTGGAAGCAGTGAATTGCCACCATAACTATATCCGTAAAGAACATCATTATGGGGAGGATGTATGGGTAACCCGTAAAGGTGCGGTGAGTGCGCGTCAAGGTGAAATGGGAATTATCCCAGGCAGCATGGGTGCACGTTCTTACATCGTGCGTGGTTTAGGAAATGAAGAAAGCTTCTGTAGCTGTAGCCACGGTGCAGGACGTGTGATGTCACGAACTGAGGCGAAAAAGCGCGTGAGTTTAGAAGAGCATGTAAAAGCGGTCGCTGGTGTGGAGTGCCGTAAAGATCAGGATGTGATTGATGAAACACCTGCTGCTTATAAAAACATCGAAGCCGTGATGCAAGCACAGGAGGATTTGGTGGAAATTATGCATACTTTAAAACAGGTTTTGTGTGTGAAGGGGTAGAGGTTCGTAATGTCATTAGAATTGTTTAAAAAGTGTTATGAAGTTTTTAATGATGAGCTTTTTTCGAATGAGAATGAGGCATTGGTTTGTGAGCTTCATTTTTATTTAGAGGCTAATAATGAAAACGCACATAATTGCCTAGGCTGTAATCTGGCTTCGGAGCTTATAAAAATTAGAAATTACTTGTCGCGGGTTGATGAAACTTATGATGTTGAGGAGTTTTTTTCTGATTATTTAATTAAATGCTATTTATTAGTAGCCCGTATAGAAGATAATATTTTTAAATTATTAAATTTGCCAGAAGGTTACAAAAGTAAAAATTTTCTTGTATTTAGAAATATACGAAAATGGGCAAATTTTATAAAGCATCCAAATGCATTTACCTTTGTTCATCACCCCGAGTTTATTTATGTAAACCAATTGGATGTTGATTTATCAAATTTCAATTTGATCATTGATCAAGAGTTTGTAAATAGACATTACTCATCGTCAGCACCTAATAAAGAACTATGGAGAGCTTTACAGAACCAAAAAGATATAGCAGTTCTGTTTCCAGAACCTGAAGAGCTCACTCGAAAATTTTGCGAAGCGGTTAAAAAATTTATTGAGGTAATAAGAGATAATGCAGTCTATCGAGAGGTATTAATGGAGTATTCCACCTACGAAAATTTTTATACGAATGAAAATGACAAGTAGCCAATGATTTAATACTTGCAACGGGGATGCTGGCGATATTCGGTGTGCCACTGCCTAAAACGAGTTATGGGAGGCAGACGAGTAAAATCGCGGTCAACTCAGTAGAATCAGCTCGCATGGTTGCGGATGCAGGTCGAAAGCTCAAAGGGGTTTAGACTGGCGCGCGTTTTCCAAGAGCGTTCTGGCTGGAAGTAATGCTCCAGTTTTGGCTGTTCGCGGGTTCAAATCCCGTCATCTCCACCACTTTTAAGTTTCAGTCTCGTCCGCTTTAAACAACTCTTCCTGAATGGCGTAGACGGTTTTAGGCATACTGAGGCCAAAATATTGCCAAGCATGGCGTGTTGCTACACGTCCGCGCGGCGTGCGCATCATGAAACCTTGCTGGATCAGATAAGGTTCTAATACATCTTCAATCGTGCCGCGCTCTTCACCAATCGCAGCGGCAATGCTATCTACACCCACAGGGCCGCCATCAAATTTTTCCATCATCGCGAGTAATAAACGCCTGTCCATATGGTCTAGGCCTTGCTCGTCGACATTCAGCATATTTAAGGCGCGATCAGACATGGCTTGGGTAATGACGCCATCACTTTTAACTTGGGCATAATCACGCACACGCCTTAATAAACGATTGGCAATACGAGGTGTCCCACGCGCGCGGCGTGCAATTTCATAAGCACCTTCGTGCTCAATCGGCACATTCAAAATACCAGCGGCACGCGTCACGATATAGGTGAGATCGTCCACATTATAGAATTCAAGTCGCTGTACTATCCCAAAACGATCACGCAATGGTGAGGTTAACAAGCCCGCCCGCGTGGTTGCACCTACTAAAGTAAAGGGTGGTAAATCGAGCTTGATGGAGCGTGCCGCAGGGCCTTCACCGATCATAATATCAAGCTGAAAATCTTCCATCGCAGGATAAAGAATTTCCTCCACCACCGGACTCAAGCGATGAATCTCATCAATAAACAAGACATCATGCGGCTCAAGATTCGTGAGTAAAGCCGCCAAGTCGCCCGCCTTTTCTAAGACAGGGCCCGAAGTTTGGCGCAAATTGGCATTCATTTCCTGCGCAATAATGGCGGAAAGGGTGGTTTTACCGAGGCCGGGCGGGCCAAAGATCAGCGTATGATCGAGCGCATCGCCACGCGCGCGCGCGGCACCAATGAAAATTTCCATTTGCTCGCGCACCACCGGCTGACCAATATAATCTTTTAAACGGCGCGGGCGAATTTTATCGTCAATCCGATCTTCTTCACGATTGGCTTGCGGAGAAATCATGCGTTGCGGGTCTGACATGGCGGTTTAGCTCTATTGATAAGGGCGATTCGGTAAAGCTAAATCATAGCAAATTTCATACGTTACCACTTATAGGCTTGATGGGAACGCTGTTTTATCGCCATAAAAAAACAGGCACTTTGAGTGCCTGTTGAGGTCGTTGCAGTGTTTGCGCTTATTGGGTTGAAATGACGCTTGGATCAGTGATCACAATAGCGGCACCACGATTAGCTTGGAAAATAACGGATTGGCGTTGCATTTCCACGGTTGTCGCTAAAGATTCATCAGGGCGCAATAAGGAAGCATGTTCGCCTGCACTGAAACGCACCGCGCCAGAACCGGCGGCGGTAGCGGTTACCTTTTTCAAACCCATTAGGCTGATTAAGGGTTCAGTACCCGACAAGGGTGCGCCAGCGACGCGATTCGGAATAACTTTATCGCTATTCATACCATTGACGCCCACCACTTCGGTTAAATGAATAGGATGCGTTGCCGCTGCTTTAGTGGTCACTAAGACGATAGGGTCGGCGGGGTCAACGATCATTTGGGTGACTGCCATGAAGGTATCATAATCAGCCGTGCCTGCTTGTAAGCCAGCCTCCGCTAGACCTTTACGAATAATCGGGCCAAACGTGGCAGAACCATCCAACAAACGTGCGATACCGCCCCCTGGTACGGACAAGGTGGAAGCAGTCGGTGTGGCTTCTTGGCTTAAATAACCGGTTCCGACAATCGCACCGAGTGAAATGCCGATAAAACCAACGCGACTCGTATCTACTTTTACCGCCGCAATATTACCTAAACTTTTACGCAATACGGTTAAGTCAGAAATACCCTGACGGATATTGTCACGTGAAGTGAGGACGCTTTTGAGATTAATGAAATGCGCGCCAGAGTCGTCAATTTTACCATCTTTGCCACTAGCACTGGTGGTGTTATTGACCGTATCCACATTGAAGGTGCGTTCATAGTTGGGAGCATAAAACGGGTTAGTGGTATCCGTGACACCATGCAAGGGCAGATCAATCGCAATCATTGCAAAGCCCGCATCCGCCAAGGCATCAGCTAAAGCCACCATGCTTAAACGATTACTGGTAATACCATGTTGATAAATAACAATAGGCCAACCATTGGCGGGAGCAACCGCGCCAGCGGCTGAAGTACCATTCGGGACGGACATCATCACAGGTACGGTTTGGGTACTATTCGCCACTGGTGTCGGATTTAAGCGAGATAGCAACGAGCCCGATGCGCCTTTCCAATAACCTGTATCGATATTTTTAGCATCTAAGTAATAAGGTAGATCTAAAACACCGACATGAATATTGGCTTTGCCTTGTAATTTATCAGAAATCAGTTTGGTAGTGCCAACAGCAGTCGGGGAGATCAGGATATTACTGGCTTTAGCTTGGGCGGCGGCTGCACTCAGGATGGGAGTGACCGATTGCGTGGTGAAAGACCAGCTCATGATGATACGGTTTTTGGCGACCCCTTGGGTAAGCGCCGCTGCTTCTTGCGCATTCACCATTTGACGAATGGGCTCTAAACCCGCATTCGTCCCCGTAATAGCTTGACTACTTTTTGCTAATAAGTAAGCACTGGGGGTGCTGGCATTCTTACCGTTGGTGTCCTTTATATCATTGGTGAGCACTACCATATAACTGGTACTTTCTTTAAGCGGCTTTAGGGGTACTAAAGCAATATCTTTTCCGCTTGAAGTGACGGTTGCCACCATTTCGGTGGCTGGTAATTCACGGACTACACTCGTGACTGCCGCTCCCGTTTTCTTAACCTCAAAGACATGCAAGGTGCTGCCTAGTTTGACGGTATCGGTTTTAATCGCACTGGCAAACGCAATAGAAATCGGTGCAGTTAAACCAAAGCCATCTAGGGTATTGATCATATCCAATAAAGCTTTTTGGCTTGCGCTTGCGCTGGCGGTAGGAATATTGAGTGTGCCATCAGTAGAGCCTGAAAACATTAGGTCATTATTAACGCTCGGCAGTACCCCATTCGCTGGATCAAATAGTGGTGCTAGTGAAGGCGAATAATTGTTTTGTGCCTGTGTTTGGCTAGCATTGAAATCGTAATCACTATCATCGCTACAGGCCGATAAAGCTAAGCTCACCGCCAAAGCCGTAGAAAGATAAACTTGTTTTAGCATGAGTTGTGCCCCTTAAAATGACCAATTGAACTGTGCGCTAACAATATCCACGCTGGAATCATACAAACCACGAAGCGCATAGCCATTATCGGAGCTTGTATTATCAATCGGCGTTTCATCGGTGAATAAATGAGCAT
Organism: Thiolinea disciformis DSM 14473; assembly: GCF_000371925.1. Classification (GTDB taxonomy): domain Bacteria; phylum Pseudomonadota; class Gammaproteobacteria; order Thiotrichales; family Thiotrichaceae; genus Thiolinea; species Thiolinea disciformis. The sequence goes on from NZ_AQVE01000006.1 coordinate 101,153, forward strand.
ATCCCACATCAACACTCATACCTTTTGCTAGTTTATAAGTCGCACCGACAGCGACCCAAGTACGATCATTATCGGGGGTGCGCGCGGTACGTAACTGCGCACTTTTAATAGGGGTTTTGTCCAATGCCACCCCCGCACGTAACTTCAAATTGTCATTTTTCTGGTAATTCACGCCTAAAGCATAACGATTAGAATCTTTCCAATCTTGATTCACATCCGTTACTAGGGTCTTGGTGGCATCATCACGCTTTACGGTTAAGCGTTCGAAGCTACTCCAACCCGTACGCGTGACATCGCCCAATACTTCTACTTTATCATTGAGCTGGTGCGCGACTGAAAGAGACGTGGTGGCGGGTAAATTGGCGGCTGCGGTGACATTGCCATCATTAAAACGAGTCGTACCCACAGCAGTGATGACCGGTTGTAAGGCGGCGTTGATATCATAATCCACATCACCTTCCAGATCGTGATCAATCTTGGAGCGATGACTGATACCGATTTTGGTTTTTGGCGTCGGCTTATAAATCATACCTAGGTTATAACCGTAAGAAACATCATCGCCGGTGATGGTTGCTTTACTATCAGTGGCAGCATTGGCAAGTTTGGGCAAACGTGCTAAGCACTGCGCTAAAATATCACCATTATTCGCGGCGGATGCGATACTTAGGCAGGTGGCGCTAGAGTCAATCGAACTTTTTAAGACCACTTCCATGTATTGTACATTCACACCCGCACCAATCGTGAATTTATCATTCAGCTTATAAGCCACAGCGGGGTTAATATTGATAGTCGTAATGTCAGATTGCAGTGCTAGATAACGTCCAATCCAATCTTCATCGTATTTAGTGCCAAGCCCAAAAGGCACATTCATCCCAACACCAGCGCTGAAATGGTCATTAAAGGTTTTGGAAAAGAAAGCATGGGGGATGACTTTGGCATGGCCGCCATCATCATTTTTACCAAGCATGGCCTCTTTAGCTTTGTCAAAATTGCCACCGGTTAACGCGGGGTTGACCCATGAGCCTTTGTTGGTGAACTTAGCTTTGGGGGCGATTAAATGCCCTGCTGCACTGATGTGCATTCCTTTGGGCAATTCTGCCAAATTTGCAGGGTTAAACCAGCCCGAGGCAGCATCTTCTGCCACAGCAGCAGCGCCCGCATAGGCATTGCCCGCGCCTGAGCCTGATTGCTCGATTAATGCGAAACCCGCTGCGTAAACTGAACTGTGGAATAAAGCAGCCGCTAATGAAACGGCCAGTAAAGTTTTGGACGGTAGTCTTGTCATCGTTATCACTCCTCCTCAATTGATAAACGCAACATAACAGAAAAAAATTGAACTGAGAATGAGTGTAGGTATTTTGAACAGTACACCGTCTCATAAATGGTGTTTTTCTTCATTTAAGTAATCAAGGACAAGGGCAAGACGTAGCGTTACGTGAAACAGTGAGTTGGCGCAAAACTAACCTAAGACATATGTCAACATCTGCTTAAATTATATCGGACAAACCTCTCAAATTTGACTTAGGTTTAAAACAACCTAGATGCATCCTGTTTAGAATTATTTTTAGACACACCAATATGTTCTAGTTAAACACGCTAGAGCGTGATGGTTTGGTATTTCGTGAATAAAGGATGAGGTCACATGCACACACAAAAAATTTTTTATGCCATGCTAGCGGCAGGATGCTTATCAACACTGAGTGTTTGGGCTGCTGAGACAGCTACGGCGCGTACTGATGAGCCGATTAAGCCCATTGAGCCACACACCATAGAAGCCCCTGATAAATTTGAATTGGGTAAAAAGCTGTTTTTTGATCCACGCTTATCGAAATCAGGAGCCATATCTTGTAATTCCTGCCACAACCTCTCGATGGGTGGTTCAGACAATCTTCCAACTTCTATTGGGGATCATTGGCAGCAAGGGCCGATCAATGCCCCAACGGTATTAAACGCAGGGCATAGTGTGGCTCAATTTTGGGATGGGCGCGCTAAAGACTTACAAGAGCAGGCGGGCGGCCCGATTGCCAATCCAAAAGAAATGGCTTTCAGCCATGAGCTAGCCATTAAAGTGTTGTCCTCGATTCCGCAATACCGTGAAGAGTTTAAAAAGGTTTATAGCAAGGACGAGATCACGATTGCTGAAGTAACGGACGCTATTGCGGAGTTCGAAAAGAACTTGGTAACACCCCACTCAAAGTTTGATCTGTGGCTCAGAGGGGATAATGCTGCGCTCAATGACACAGAAATGAAAGGGTATCAATTGTTTAAAACCAGCGGTTGTATCGCTTGCCATAATGGTGAAATGCTAGGTGGCAGTAGCTTCCAGAAAATGGGCGTGGTTGAGCCTTACAAAACCACTAATGAGGCACAAGGTGTCGCGGGCTTAACCAAAAAAGACGAAGATCGTTTTAAGTTTAAAGTGCCTACTTTACGCAATGTGGAGCTGACCTATCCCTATTTCCATGATGGTGCAGCGACAAGCTTAGAACAAGCCGTAAATACCATGGGGCAAATTCAATTAGGTAAGAAGTTTACCGATGAGGAAACCGCGCAAATTGTGGCTTTCTTGAAAACTTTGACAGGTAAGCAGCCTGAAATCATGTTGCCGATTTTACCACCTTCTACGAATGAAACGATTCGGCCTGATCCTTTCCCTAAAGCGGCGGAAGCAAGTCAGACCACCACAGAGCCCAATAAAACAGCTACTCCTTAATCTGTTACTTAGGTTTGACCCCAAGTGAAGAGCTTGGGGTTTTTTAGTCTTTAAGTAGCTAAAGGATTGCGATAGGTTTCTACACGATTACGCCATCCTGCCAGCCATTTCGCTTCATTACGTGCCGGATCGGAATTATTAACGCGGCGTTGTAATACGCGCATTGCTGCATCTGAGAACTCATGCAGAGCAGCTTGGCCGGGCTGAGCAGGTCGCATTTCTTCTAAGACTTGGCGTAAGCCCCAGTTCTGTCCTTTGTAGCCACCATTACCTAAGCCTTCACCTTTGAAGTTCACATAGTCAATCAACGCATACCAACCACCGGGCGTATTGGCTACCGCGTTCAAGTTGCGTGCCACATGCCCTTGCATATTATTATTCGATGCTTTCACCAGTTTTGGCATAGCACGGCGCGTGCGGTCGACGATATATTGTGTTTGTAGCTCTCGCGTATTGTATAAAATTTGCGTCAGCTCCTGCATTTGCGGGGTCTGTTTTGCCACCATAAACGCTTGACGATTTGGCCAAGGAGCACCTTGATGACGGGCTTGTTGCAACCAAGCAGGTAGCTGTACGCCATTTTGTGCCAGATAATCTAAAAGGCCAGGGAAGGTATTACCAAACGATTGCCGACGACCTGCAGGATACCAGGTAAAATGACCAATCCCCATCGAAGCGAAGTCTTCACCTTCATTCCAATGTGCTAATAAATCACGATTTCCGCCGCCTTCATTATTAAAAATCTGTTCCCCAATGGCACGTAATTCTGCGGAAGATAGGCGCGGCATACCACCGCCACCTTGGCTCTGATAGGCTGGGCTTGGGCGTCCTTGATAAGTTTGTTGTGGCGGAATATAACCCGCATACATACGCGGCTGTTGTGGCCTCATGGCTCCTCGATAGTGAGGAGTAGGAGCAGCACGATAACCACCACGACCTTGAATTAAAGGCCGCGCTTGGGGAATAGAACTGGATGCTGTGTTAGTCGTTTGTTGCGAATGTGGGGGATTCACTGAACCCATTTCTTCGGGTGACGACCCTGTCGGATTTTGACTACACGCGGACAAACCGACGCTAGCCAATGCAGCAAATGCTATTAGCGCTTTTTTCATGGTTGAGAGTGCCGTTCTTGTTTTTATTATTGAGATTTGTCGTCTCAATATAAAACTTTTTACCCAGAATTTATAAATCTACCCGACAAACTGCCGAGCCTTGGCGTATCGTCGCAATCTTAAGCTGAACAGGAGCTGATTAAAAATTAGCAAGATTGAATTAATCTAATTTAAAGATATTTTTATCTTTTTATATCACTTTATTGCACATAGTGCAGTGCCGCATAATGCCTCTCATTCTAAATCGACCGACCCCTGAGAATGGCAATGAGCTTATTAAGTGCACAACAATTTGAACGCATAAGTGCAGCAGTGAACGATCTGACCCCCTCGCAATTAGCATGGGTTGGTGGGTATCTGTCTGGATTGTCGTTGGGGCCCCATAATGTCATTCCTTTTCCGCAGCTTGCAGCGGCCAATCGTGTAGAAGCGGTAGCGCAACTTTCCGTTAACACGACAATTTTGTATGGAAGTCAAACGGGCAATAGCAAAGCGATCGCTGAGAAATTACATCAAGCTTTCAAAGCCAGCGGTTTAGCGAGCAGTCTTAAAAGCTTACGCGATTACCGCCCACAACATTTGAAGAAAGAACAGCGCGTCGTCTTTGTCGTGAGCACTCACGGAAATGGTGAACCGCCGGATGATGCACGCACTTTCTTTCAGTTCATTAACAATGAGCGCGCGCCACAATTGAAAGAGTTGCACTATGCAGTACTGGCTTTAGGTGATTCTAGCTATGACGCGTTTTGCCAAAGTGGTGTGGAATTAGATCAGCGTTTAGAGAAGTTAGGGGCTACCCGTTGGTTAGCGCGTATCGATTGTGATGTGGATTTTGCAGACCATGCAACGCGCTGGCGTGAGCAGATTTTAGAAAAAGTTAAACAAGACGATCATTCTGATTCATCACCATTACCCAAACAAGGCTTGGTACAGGCAGTACAACAAGCGACGATTGGCAGTGCTGAAGCGCCGTGGACTGCTGAGTTATTGTCAGCCACGCCTGTGACGGATCCTAGTTCTGAGAAAGAAGTGTTTCACTTCGAGTTTTCACTGGAAAATAGCGGCATTACTTACGAGCCGGGCGACATTCTCGCGGTTAAAGTGAGCAATGAAACAGCGTTAGTTGATCTATTGATTCAACAAGGTGGCTGGGATAGCAATAGCGCGGTTTCTGTAAAGGGTAACGTACGGCCTTTACGTGAGGCGCTCATCGACACATTCGAAATCACCAATGTCACACGCAAACAATTACAGAACTATGCAAGCACCACGCAACAAACGGCATTAGCGGCTCAGGCTGCGGATAAAGCCGCTTTAGTGGATTGGCTTTATGCTGCGGATTGGTTGGATGTTTTGAAAACTTATCCGGCTGAACTCAGTGCCCAAGCGTTTATTGATTTACTACGTCCCTTACAAGCCCGTGAGTATTCGATTGCCTCAAGTTTGGCGGCACACCCGGATGAAGTGCACTTATTAGTGAAGCGTGTCACTTACCAACACCATGAGCGTGAGCATTTAGGCGTTGGCTCAAATTGGTTGGCGCGTTTGCAAGCGGGTGACAGCGCCCAAATCTATATCAAGCCTAATCAACATTTCAAACTGCCGAAAAGTGATAACACCAAGCTGATCATGATTGGTGCGGGTACTGGCGTTGCGCCCTTCCGTGGTTTCTTGTTTGAACGCGAAGCGCGCGGCTTAACGGGGAATACTTGGTTATTCTTCGGTGAACAGCGCTTCCGCTCCGACTTTTTATACCAAGCCGAATGGTTAGAGCTGGTTAAAAGTGGCGTATTAGAACGCATGAGCGTGGCTTTCTCACGCGATCAAGCAGAAAAAATTTATGTACAACATCGTTTGATAGAGCAAGGCGCTGAGCTGTGGCAGTGGCTGCAAGACGGTGCACATCTGTATGTGTGTGGCGATATGCACAAAATGGCAAAGGATGTTCATGCTGCTTTAGCCCAAATTGCAGTAACGCATGGTGGCTTAAGTGACGAACAAGCGCAACAGTATTTAGAAACGTTGATGAGCGAGCGACGCTATCAACGCGATGTGTATTAAAAGATTTAGGAATTTTAACGAGTAAAACGATCATGACTGCTTCATTAGAACAATTAAATGCTCAATACCAAGACCTCGGTTTGAGTCTGGCTTTGACGGCTTTGCGTGAGCACTTTAAAGGCCGAATCGTATTTTCTACCAGTTTAGGCTTGGAAGACCAAGTGATTACGGATGCGATTTTCCGCAATGGTTTAGATATTGATGTCATTACCTTAGATACCGGCCGTAACTTTCCTGAAACTTATAAAACATTGGAAGAAACGCAGCGTAAATACGGCCGTAAAATCAAGGTGTTCTATCCAAAAACTGAAGTGATTGAACAGTATGCAACGGAAAAAGGCATTAATGCGATTTACGATTCGGTTGCTTTGCGTAAAGAGTGCTGCGCCATTCGTAAAATCGAGCCCTTAAATCGTGCGCTGGAAGGGGCTGAGGTGTGGATTACGGGCTTGCGTGCTGCGCAATCAGCGAATCGTTCTAGTTTGGCTTTATTTGAAGCAGATCCAGCGCGTAATTTAGTGAAATTTAATCCACTACAGGCTTGGTCGACTGAAAAGTTGTGGGCTTATGTACGCCAGTACGAAGTGCCATTCAATGAATTACATCAGAAAGGTTTCCCAAGCATTGGTTGTGCACCGTGCACCCGTGCGATTGCAGCCGGTGAAGATGAACGCGCTGGTCGTTGGTGGTGGGAAGGCGGCGCACAAGAGTGCGGCCTGCATCTTGAAAACGGTCAATTAGTACGGAAAAAAGCAGCATGAGTCACACATTCTATAAGGCACTAAAACCACGCCAAATCTGCGATACCGAATTATTGTTAAATGGTGGCTTTGCCCCTTTAAACGGTTTCTTAAATGAAGCAGATTACCAGAGTGTACTCGATACCATGCGCCTAACAACCGGCGAATTGTGGCCGCTACCAGTCAATTTGGCTTGTTCACCGGATGAAATTGCGCAGATCAAAAAGGCTGATCGGGTAGTCTTGACCATGCCTGATGGCTTTGAATTAGCGGAACTAGAAGTCGGTGATATTTATCAGCCCGACTATCATCGTGAAGCGGAAAAAGCGTTTGGGGCGGATGACGATAATCATCCTTTTGTGCAAATTTTGCGCCATCGCCAACAAGAAGGTATGTGGTATGTGGGCGGTAGTTTGAATAAAATCAACGATGTGTCGCATAAGCGCTTTCCCGAAATTCGTCATTCACCGGCTGAATTAAAGCGTATTTTTAAAGCCTTAGGCTGGGAAAAAATTGTTGCTTTTCAAACGCGCAATCCGATGCACAAATCGCATTATCATCTGACTTTGAATGCTTTGGCCGAGGTGGGTGACGATGCACACTTATTACTCCATCCTGTGGTCGGTGTAACACAAGATGTTGATATTCATTATGATTTGCGTGTGCGTTGCTACCAAAAGCTCTTAAAGTATTATCCAGAAGGCAAAGTTTATCTTTCTCTTTTACCACTGTCGATGCGCATGGCTGGCCCACGTGAAGCGGTGTGGCACGCGATTATTCGCAAGAATTATGGGGCTACGCACTTCATCATTGGGCGCGATCATGCTGGTCCATCGTTCAAGAAACAAGATGGCAGCGATTTTTATTCACCGTATGCGGCGCAAGATTTATTGCTGCAATATGCGGATGAAATTGGCATTCAGGTGGTGAAATCAAAAGCGATTTCCTATGTGGAAAACGAGCAGAAGTACCTGACCGAAGATCAAATTCAGCCACATCATAAGGTATTGAATATCTCTGGCACACAACAGCGTCAATTATTGCGCGAAGGTAAGCCATTGCAGGATTGGTTTACTTTCCCTGACATTCGCGATGAGCTGCAACGTGAATTTCAACAGGAAAATGCGGCATGACTAAGCCGATTCCCAAAGGTCTAAACGAACGCGCTATCAATGGCTCGGACGTTGAGCGCATCAAAGATCAGAGTAATTATTTGCGTGGAACCTTGGTGGAAAGTTTTGCCAATCCACTGACAGGCTCGATTTCAGCGGATGACCATCAGCTCATCAAATTCCACGGGACTTATGAGCAAGATGATCGTGATCGCCGCAATGAGCGTTTAGCGCGTAAACTTGAACCTGCTTATGAGTTCATGATTCGGGCACGCATTCCGGGCGGTAATGTGACGGCGGAACAATGGCTTGCGTTAGATACGATTAGTGACTTATACGGTAATCATACCTTTCGCCTGACCACGCGCCAAACGGTGCAATTTCATGGCATCGTGAAATTTAAGCTCAAGCAAACGATTCAGGCAATGGATAAAGCGCTACTGGATAGTATTGCGGGTTGTGGTGATGTGAACCGGAATGTGATGTGTTCCCCCGACCCTGCGCTGTCGAGTATCAATGCGCAAGTTTACCCGTGGGCGACAAAAATCAGCGAGCATTTGATGCCAAAATCGCGTGCTTATCATGAGATTTGGTTGGACGAGCCACAAGGAAGAACGCTGGTGGCTGGCGGGGAAGCGGAGGAAATCGAGCCACTTTATGGCAAGCATTATTTGCCACGTAAATTCAAAATTGGCATCGCGATTCCACCGCACAATGAAAGCGATGTACATATGAATGACATTGGCTTAATTGCTATTGCCAAAAATGACCAATTACTTGGTTTCAATGTGGCAGTGGGAGGCGGTTTAGGTATGACCTTCGGCCGTGAAGATACCTATGCCCGCTTAGCGACTGATATTGGTTTTTGCACACCTGAGCAAGTCTTGGATGTGGTCTATCACACCGTGGCGATTCAACGGGATTTTGGCAATCGCCAAGACCGCAAATTGTCACGCTTCAAATATACGATTGATAAATATGGTTTGGAGTGGTTTAAGCAGGAGTTGGCAGCACGTTGTGGTTTTGAATTGCAGGCTCTACATCCCTATACCTTCACTACCACCGGTGATCGTTTTGGCTGGGCAGAAACCACGGATAAACGTTGGCATTTGGGCTTACGCTTAGAGCATGGCCGCATCCAAGATACTGAAAAAACAAGCATTAAATCGGCTTTAGCGCAAATCGCTCGTGAAAAACTCTGTGCTTTTCGCATGACCGCGAATCAAAACGTGTTTTTGACCGAGGTAAAGAAAAATAATAAGGCACGTATTGTCAATATTTTAAAAGAACATGGTTATGAAAGTGATGCGAGTCATTTGTCAGGGCTGCGTCGAAATTCAATTGCCTGTGTTGCTTTGAATACCTGCCCCCAAGCAATGGCAGAAGCAGAACGCTATTTACCAAACTTAATCACCAAATTAGAGCCGATTTTGGATAAATACGGTTTGCTGCAAGATAATATTAAAATCCGTATGACGGGCTGCCCTAATGGTTGTGGACGCTCCGTGATGGCTGAAATTGGTTTTATTGGTAAGTCGCCCGGCCGTTATAACTTGTACTTAGGTGGTGGTTTTAATGGACAGCGTTTGAATAAGCTCTATCGAGAGAATCTGGATGAAGCGGCGATCTTAACGACGTTGGAACCGATTTTAGCCGATTATGCCAATCAGCGTGAAACAGGTGAAACGTTTGGGGATTTTATCCTGCGTAAAGGTTTACTGGATCAAGCGGCTTAATTAATGTTTTTTTACAACAGGCTAAGCGAAAGAGGCAGGAAGTTATTCTTGCCTCTTTTATTTCAAACTATCAATCGTCGCTTAGGGATTTTAAGTGCCAAATATCTTGATTGTATTCGAGCATAGTTCTGTCGGTAGAGAAGAAGCCACTATTTGCCGTATTGAGAATACTCATGCGTGTCCAGCGCTCTTGATCTTGCCATGCCTTAGCAACTTGTTCTTGCATAGCCACATAGCTTCGAAAATCAGCTAGGGTCATCCATGGGTCGTTCGGGTTTAATAGAGCATCAAGCACCCTATCAAAAATCCCCGGCTCCCATTGATTGAAATGACCACTACGAATTAAATCCAGCACACCTTTTAAATCTTCGTCTTGTTCGACATATTCCCAAGGACGATAATTACGACGCAAAGCCTCGACTTCATTAGCACGCAAGCCAAATAAGAAAAAGTTTTCTGCACCTACGGCATCAAGAATCTCAATATTCGCACCATCATAAGTGCCAATGGTTAGCGCTCCATTCATCATGAGCTTCATATTGCCGGTACCAGAGGCTTCTTTCCCAGCCGTAGAAATTTGCTCAGACAAATCCGCTGCTGGCGCAATAATTTCCATACTTGAGACGCGATAATTGGGTAGAAAGGCAAGTTTTAGTTTGCCATCTACCTCAGGATCACTATTGACGACTTGTGCAACGCTATTAATCATCTTAATAATGCGTTTCGCCATGATATAACCGGGCGCCGCTTTCCCACCAATTAAAACGCAGCGATTCACCATATTCTCCGTTTTTCCAAGGCGAATGCGGCGATATAAATGTACTACATGTAATAAATTTAATAATTGGCGTTTATATTCATGAATGCGCTTCACTTGAATATCAAATAAGGCGGTTGGATCAAAATCAACTTGGCATTCTGCCTTAACTAAAGCAGCTAAGCGGCGCTTATTAGCTAGTTTTGTGTCATGCCAACGTTGCTGAAATTCACGCTGCGCTGGTTCTGCATAAGGTTTTAAACCTGCTAATTGGGATAAATCACGTACCCAGCCATCGCCAATTTTTTCGGTAATCAAAGCACTCATTAAAGGATTTGCTTGTGCCACCCAGCGCCGTGGGGTTACCCCATTAGTTTTATTATTGAATTTCTCTGGCCATAATTCATAAAAGTCACGGAATAAACCTTCAATCAATAATTGTGAGTGTAGCGCGGCTACCCCATTAATGGAGAAGCTTCCTACAATAGCGAGCCAAGCCATGCGAACTTGGCGCACTGGGCCTTCTTCAATTAACGACATGCGCCGTTGACGATCCACATCCCCCGGCCAACGCCGCGCGACCTCAGTTAGGAAACGTGCATTGATTTCATAGATGATTTCTAAAAGACGGGGTAAGAGACGTTCAAATAAATGTACAGGCCAACGCTCTAAGGCTTCGGGTAATAAAGTATGATTGGTATACGCCATACATTTCGAGGTAATTTGCCACGCAGCATCCCATTCCAAACCCTTCTCATCTACTAAAATACGCATCAACTCTGCGACTGCAATTGTCGGATGGGTATCATTCATTTGAAACACATTTTCTGCTGCAAAGAAGCGCTCATACTGGGTTTGGCCGCTAGCTTCCCAAATACGGATCGCATCTTTTAAACTCGAGGAAGCGAGGAAATATTGCTGGCGCAAACGTAATTCTTTGCCATTTTCGCTGCTGTCATTCGGATAAAGCACCATGGAAATATGCTCAGCATTATTCTTAGCTTGTACTGCTTCTGAATAACTACCGTCATTAAATTCCTGTAAATCAAATTCATTGGTTGCTGAGGATTTCCATAAGCGCAAGGTATTGACTGTATCGTTTTTATAGCCTGCAATCGGCATATCAAATGGCACAGCGATAACATCCGAGGTTTCTACCCAACGAACGCGTGGTTTTCCCTGTGCATCATTATAACGCTCAGTGCGCCCACCAAATTGAATACGCTGTTTATATTCAGGGCGCTCAATTTCCCAAGGATTTCCATCACTTAACCAATGATCAGGGTCTTCAGCTTGGTAACCATTATTAATACGTTGGCGGAACATGCCATATTCGTAGCGAATGCCATAACCAATCACGGGTAGGCGCAAGGTTGCGCAGCTATCCATAAAGCACGCAGCCAAGCGTCCTAAACCACCATTGCCTAAACCTGCATCTGGCTCTTCTTCAACAATAGCTTCTAAATTGGCACAATAATTATCGAGAGCGGTTTTGACATTCCCAGTAAGGCCGAGGTTGATGAGGTTATTACTTAAGGAGCGACCAATTAGAAATTCTAAGGACATATAATAAGCGCGGCGTGTGCCCGGCTCTAAATAATCCGCCCACGTATTACGCCAGCCCACCATTAAACGCTCGCGAATGGTATAAGCTAACGCCTCATAATTATAAAACTCAGGGCAGCCCTGAAAACGTCCTAGAAAATATGACAAATAGCGATGGTAATCATTACCTAAGGTTTCTGCGTCGTTAGTTAAATACTCTAAACGCATTAGGCGATAATCGGGGTTATTCGCATTACTCATGTAAAAAATCTCTCAAAAACTGAAGGTGGCGCATAGTTGCAACAGAGTTATTGATAAAGCTCTAAATAACGGCGGGCACTTTGCTCCCAACTAAAATCAGTTGTCATTCCACGCTTTTGCCATTGTCGCCATTGCGCTGGGTTATTCGCAAATAAACTCAAGGCCCAGCGTAACGTCCCCAATAGCGCTTGTTGTGAAGGGGTGTAAAATACAAAGCCATTGGCTGTGCCTGCACTGGTATTGTCGGGCGTGGCATTCACAACTGTGTCCGCTAAGCCACCTGTATGAAATACGACGGGCAAAGTTCCATATTTTAAACTGTACATCTGATTTAGACCGCAAGGCTCAAAGCGCGAGGGCATTAAGAATAGGTCTGATCCAGCTTCCAATAAATGCGCTAAGGCTTCGTTATAACCAATATAAACAAATACACGTTCTGGAAAACGCGCGGCTAAGTTATTTAAAGCCTGTTCAAAGTAGCTATGCCCGCTGCCGATGAGAACAAAGTTGGCATTGGTTTCGGCAAGGAGTGTGGGAATCACATCTAACACCATATCAATACCTTTTTGCTCTACAAGTCGGCTGACTAAACCAAGCAAAGGCCGTGCCAACATTTCAGGTGTGACGGTTTTTCCATAGCGCTCAAGCAGGGCTTTTTTATTAGCTTGTTTGCCTTCGATCACTTGCTCTACACCGTAGGGTGGCTGCAAGAATTTATCTGTGCGAGGATTCCATTCGCTGTCATCGATGCCGTTTAGGATACCGTGTAGCTTGTAGGCACGTGAGCGCAGCAAGCCATCCATTCCATAACCAAATTGGGGCGTGCAGATTTCTTTGGCATAGGTTGGACTAACCGTAGTCACTTGATCGGCATAAGCAATGCCTGCTTTGAGCATGGAAAAACCACCGTAAAATTCAACACCTTCTGGTGACCACCAATGCCAAGGTAAATGCAGTTGGTCATAAACCGCCCGTGAAAAATGACCGCCATACGCTAAGTTGTGGATGGTAAACAGGGTGCGTGGGCGCGGATGGAGGGTCTCGACCATGCCCATTAATAAGCCTGTTTGCCAATCATGCGCATGAACCACATCCGGTCGCCAGCCTAAGCCCAAAGCATCGCCTGCCAATTGCGCAGCAGCACGGCAAAATACCGTAAAACGTTCGGCATTATCCGGCCAATCATAGCCGTGCGGATGCATATAAGGATTGCCATGACGCCCAAAGAGAGTAGAGCATTCAATCAGCCACACGGGGAAAGGGAAGGCCGGATGATGAGTTTCCAACACACGAATCCGGTGATTGCGTCCTGTGCCCCAAATATCTAATCCACCCAAGACGATAATTTCGGTGACTAAATCGAGAATATCTTGATAAGCAGGTAGTAGTAATCGTACCTCCGTGTCTAAATCATGTAATGCCCGTGGCAAGCCATATGCTACATCAGCAAGGCCACCGGTTTTAATTAAGGGATAAGCCTCACTGGCTGCAAACAACACTTTCATGCGGGATTAGGCTTCCGAAGAGTCAGAGGATGGTGATGTGGACAAGCTTTCTTCGCTTGCCGCCTTAACACTTTGTAAAAAAACTGCCCCTAAGGGTGGCAGCGTCACTTCCAGTGATTGAGAAAACCCCATCCATGGTTTGCTTTGTACTGCAAGCTTTCCTGCATTGCCGCAGTTACTACCACCATAGTAACCACTATCGGTATTCAAAATTTCACGATAATCCGCGTATTGTGGTATGCCAATCCGATAGTTATGCCGCACAACAGGGGTGAAATTCAAGATAACTATCACTTCTGCGCCCGGGGTACTACTACTGCGCATTAAGCTTAATACGGATTGTTCGGAGTCATTGCAGTCAATCCAGCGGAAACCTTGTGGCTCAAAATCAAACTGATGTAGTGCAGGCAGGGTATTATACAAGCGATTGAGGTCACCAATCAGTTGGCGTAAGGAGTCATGAGCCGGATATTTTAAGAGTGACCAGTCTAGCTCGACATTTTCATTCCACTCAAGCCACTGTCCAAACTCACTGCCCATAAAGAGAAGTTTCTTACCCGGATGGGCGTATTGCCACGCATAGAATAAACGCAAGTTCGCGAACTTCTGCCAATAATCCCCAGGCATTTTACCCAGCATACTGCGTTTCATATGGACGACTTCATCGTGTGATAAAGGCAGCACAAAATTCTCGCTGTAGGCATACATTTGGCTGAAAGTGAGCTGGTTATGGTGATATTTGCGGTAAATCGGGTCTTGGCTAATATAGCGCAAATTATCGTTCATCCAGCCCATATTCCACTTCATGGAAAACCCCAGACCACCAATTTCAATGGGGCGCGACACCGCAGGCCACGAGGTTGATTCTTCCGCAATAGTGACGACACCCGGATATTCCCAGTGCACGATTTTATTAAGTTCGCGTAGGAATTCGACCGCCTCTAAATTCTCACGTCCGCCATATTGATTGGCGACCCATTGCCCTGAGGGACGCGAATAATCTAAGTAGAGCATGGAGGCAACCGCATCCACACGCAGTCCATCAATATGAAATTCATGGATCCAATATAAAGCATTGGCTAGGAGGAAGTTTTTTACCTCTAAGCGCCCATAATCAAAAATCAGCGTACCCCAATCACGATGCTCACCTTTGCGAGGGTCGGCATATTCGTACAGGGGTTCGCCTATAAAGCGTGCTAGGGCGAATTCATCGCGCGGGAAGTGCCCCGGAACCCAATCCAGAATTACGCCTAAATTATTCTGATGGCATTGATCGATGAAATAACGAAAATCTTCTGGCGTACCTTGGCGGGCGCTAGGCGCGTAATATCCCGTTACTTGATAGCCCCACGATTGGTCAAGCGGATGTTCGGAAACCGGCAATAATTCTAAGTGGGTGTAGCCCAATTCGCGTGCATAAGGAATCAGGGTCTCTGCGAGTTCGCGCCACTTATAAAAACTGCCATCCTCATGTTGTCGCCATGAACCGGCATGAACCTCATAAATTGACATGGGTTGATGACGCCAGTCACCTTCCACACGATTTTTTATCCAAGTGTTATCTTGCCATACATAAGTATTTTTTTCTGGAACCCGAGAAGTTGTTTCAGGGCGCAAGAACATCTGTTGTGCATAGGGATCGGTTTTGCGCACAATGGTGTGATGGCGCGATAAAATTTCAAACTTGTACGCTTCGCCCGCAGCCATATCGGGGATAAATAATTCCCAAATACCACTAGCACCACGTGAGCGCATTGGGTGGCGTAAGCCATCCCAATCATTGAAATTTCCCACCACACTGACCCGCAAGGCAGTAGGTGCCCATACCGCAAATTGACAGCCACTCACGCCTTCTATTTCAGTCAGATGCGCACCCAGCATGCGCCAAGCTTGTAGATGCTTACCCTCATTAAACAGGTGCATATCCAGCTCACCAATTTGGGGTGCAAAGGTGTAAGGGCTATAGCCTTCAATCCATTGCTGTGATTTTTTTTCTAGCCAACGCAAAGGGATATGTGGTGAAGCAGGCATCGCTTTCAGGTGTAATTCAAAAGCGTCGGTGCCTTCAAAACGTTGAAAGACTTGACCATCTTGGGTTTCTAGCTGGTCGGCCTGAGGCATAAAGACACGCAAGACCTTGCCAGTCTCGCTATCATGCCAACCTAAATACTGAAAGGGATCGTGATGAGCTCCAGCCTGTAGGCGCTGTAGTTCAGAGTTCAGTTCCGTTGTCATGCTCCTCACTCCTCAATTATTGCTTTATTAGCTATCGGGCTGTGGTTGTAGGCGCTGGTGTTGCGCAAGTTTTTTACGCAAGGTGGTCGCTAAGGTTTCGGGTACTTGATTCCATGTAAAGCGCCATTGCCAATTGTGTGCACCCACCGTACCCGGGGTGTTCATGCGCGCTTCACTACCTAATTCTAGTAAATCCTGCCATGGTAGCATGACTAAACCGGCGCGGCTGGCAAACAGCGCTTCCATCACTAAGGCGCTTATAGAAGAGGTTGTGTCAGTTGAGTTTGACAACATCGCGCGCGCCCAGTCTTGTTGTAAGGTGCTAAGACTATTGAACCAACCCAGCAAGGTATCATTATCGTGAGTTCCACTATAATAAACCGTATTTTCTCGCACATTATGCGGTTTGTGAGGGTTGTCTGCAAAATGATCAAAGGCAAATTGCAACACTGCCATGCCAGGTAAGTGAAATCGGTTCCTGAGGGCATTCACCTCATGGGTGATAATGCCTAAATCTTCTGCCACCAAGGGGAGAATGCCCATTTCGCTTTGGACTTTCTCAAGTAATTGATCGCCGACAACCTTTTGCCAATGCCCATTAATAGCCGTTTCTGAATCATTCGGGATCATCCACACTGCTTCCAAACCGCGAAAATGATCAATCCGCACTAAATCAAAACAGTCAAAATGATAACGTAAGCGCTCGCGCCACCACTGGAACTGCTCCGCCTGCATAAAATCCCAGTTATAGTGCGGATTGCCCCAGCGCTGCCCCGTTTCGGAAAAGTAATCGGGTGGCACCCCGGTTACAAAAGTAGGATGGCGCTGCTCGTCTAAGAGAAAGCGCTCCGGATGCGCCCAAACATCGGCACTATCATAAGCGACGAAAATCGGCATATCGCCAAATAAACGAATACCGCGTTGCTGGGCAGCTTGGCGTAGTTGTTGCCATTGATACCAGCATTCAAACTGTTGTTTGATACGTGCAAAAATCGGCTTGGCATGGTCGGTGCGAAACTGGAGTAGGCTTGCGGGATCACGTAGGCGATAGTGGTCGGGCCAATGAAACCATTCTAAACCCCCTAGTTGTGTTTTTAATTCCATGAATAGGGCGAAGTCGTCTAGCCAAGCGTTATTTTCCGTATACCAACGCGTAAAAAGCGGCCAGCGCGCATCGCCACTTTGTAGATCAGTATCCAGCGCTGTAGCAGGAAATAAGTTGGGATCTAAGGCAAAGGCTGATGTCGATTGATAGGGCGATAGATCGCTTAAAGGCACGCCAATCGGAAGTACCTGCCAAACGCTAATACCGGCTTCTTTCAGCCAATCGAGCCAGCGAATGGCATCCTCACCTAAGCGTCCAGAAGGTAATGATGTTGGGTGTAATAAAATACCGGCTTGGCGTTGATCCGGTAATAACGCTGCAGTCATGCTTTATTCCTACGCATCGTGCCCGCATTTTCTGCGCCCGCTTGATTGCCGGTGGAAAGAGGAACATGAAGTTGCTCAGGAACAGCCAAGCCCAGCATATCGTACAAGCGCATCAATTGCTGGCGATATAATTGTTCAAAATCGCTCACGCTATCGGCTGGATTGTAGTCACCAAACCACCAAAACCAATCCGAACCTTCACAGACAGCCAATTGGCGCTCTGCGGCTAGTTGCTGTTCTGCACTAAGTGTGCCAGCAGCGCTGACTGTATCAAAGGCTTGCTTAGCGGCGACTAAATAATCCCAGCCGCGATTTTTATCGGGTGAACCAATCCAAGTCGAAAAAGAACCATAGACCCAACTACCAGCACAAAGGTTGGGTAAATGTTGCGTGGGTAGGGCTTGTAGATCTGAGAAATGACTGAGTTGTAATACTTCGCTATGTGTCAGGCTAGAATAGAGCGAGTCTAAGAAGGCATAGGCATTTTCAGGATAATATTCCCACGCATTTTCACCATCGAGAATAATAGAAACCACTTGCTGGGCAGCATCACCACCCAAGAAATCGCGAATATTTTCCAGATTTTGGACAAAGTCCGCTACAGCATCGGTGGCGTTCCAAGTGCTGTATTTAAAGCCAATTAAATCCGATAAACCATCGTCACGGAAGAATAAGCGTACTTGATTGTCGCCTTGGCGATAGGGCATAAATAGAGCACGTTTATTGTGAATGTTTTCGGGAGTCGTGCAACTGGAGCGTTGGCAGCTATTACGCCACACACCTTCGCCAGTAGCGGTCCAATTAATTTGGAACTTGTCGAGTAAGGCTAATTCAGCATCGCTTACGGCACCTTCAGAAAGCCATACCCCGCGCGGTGTTTGCCCAAAATACTGTTGGAAAAAGGCAATACCTTTTTCCATATGCCAATGCGTGCGTTCGGTTCCACCCGGATAGTGTGCGCTGCTTGGCATAGGGGCATCCGGCTGGGCGCAGTTCATGCTATGGAAATCTTCCAGCAGCGGCATAATCGGGTGCATATAAGGGGTCATGGACAATTCAATTTGCCCGCGCTCTGCCAAAGCACGATAGCGCGGAATAATGCCCGCAACACAAGCATGAATAATACTGAGTAAACTACGACGATCTGCTGCATTAAATAATGAGCCTTTATTCATCAGGGTTTGTACTGCAGGCGCTAGCTTTAACGCTTGCCCCAGCCAAGACAGATGATACCAAGTCAGCAGATCGAGGAAATATTGGTCACTTAAGTATTCCAGCGCGTATTTATATTTTTTGCGTCCAATGCCAACGCTATCGGTCGCGCCAATCATGGTTAAGAGGCGTTGGAAGCAGGGGTAAGGGTGAATCATACGTGGCGCATGGCAACGCTGGCATTCTTCAATGAGCTCACTGCGTGCTTGCACATCACTAGGAATAGGCGTTAAACCTGCCAGTAGATTTAATAAACGATCTTTGAAGGGCGTATTGTGTTGTAAGTATTGCTGTAGTTGGTGAGCATAATCATTAATTTGCTCTAATAATACAGGCGAGAAGTTGACCACCAAGCGCATACGGGGATGCTGTTCGAGGTGTGTTGCCATATCGCTGTAGTCTTTCATGGCATGGAGGTAGACCCATGGTAGGCGATAGTCGCCATCCAAGCCATCGCGATACCAAGGTTGATGCATATGCCAACACAATACTACATTGAGTTTTTGCTGCCCCATTTGCTACTGCCTTTTCCGCACATGAAGAAATAAACGAGAAGGTCACAGCATAGCATTATATTTATGATAGTCGAAAATATAAAAGCGCTATGAATATGGATTAGCAGCTGGTGCTGTTTTTAAGCGTACAAGCGCGAATACGTCCGGTAATGGCAAAGCTAATTTTTGCAAACAATTGCTGAGTTTGTTGGTGCGAAAGGTGGAGGCTAAATAAGCGGCTTGAGCATTGGCCGGACGGAAGGTAGGTGATGCTTCGGGTAGCGCTACTCACGTTCGCGGCAAGTATATAAGGTGAATGGAGTGAGCCACTACGTTGTACAAGGGTTTCAGGGGTATCCGCTTGTTTATCACCGTCCGTATCAAAAAATAAGGCTTTATCGAAGCGCCCATTGCCATTGTAATCCACAAATACCAACCATCCTTGTGAATAATCATTTGCCTCCAAATCACATTGCTCTTGGTCGGTGCTAGCGCAAAAGGTAACTGGATAGCCGCGTTTGGCAGCTTCGCTACGCGCTAAATAAAGGCTAGAGACCACTTGATTAGTAAAAGTAATTTGCTGATTCCTTTCGATCATAGACTTTACATTGGGGAAAGCCATCGTAGCCATGATGCTGCTAATGGCTACTGTGATCAATAACTCGGTTAAGGTCATGTAACTAGCTCAGCAGTTAGTATTACGCTTGAGATCGCAGGTACGCACCCGTCCTGTTGGTTCGATATTAACCCGCAGGCGTGTATCAGTAGGTTCTTTAGCTAAGCTCAGTTTAAAATGGACGTCCTTAATTTGCCCCTGTAAAGCACCGTTTGGTAAATAGGTTAGGGTATTATTCGTAGCGCGGGCACCACTAGGCATACTGCTTAGCCCCACCGTACCGGAAGAAGAGTTGCTATAAGCGATTTCTAATACGTAAGCCGGATTTGGCTCGGTCGTGAATAAGACTTTTTCTGCAATATCAGCACTGCCATTATTATCCCAATCTACTGTGACTGAGGGCTCATAAAGACCGTTATTATTGAGATCCAGAAAGCCAAACCAACCCGCCGCATAGTCCTGATTTGAGCTAGAACATACTGTGCTTGTTGGCGTGTCAGAAGGGCATATTTTTACAGGATAGCCTGTCTTAGCGGATTCACTACGCGCCAAGTAAAGATTGCTGACGACCTGATTGGCATAGGCTTTGACGCCATTCGTTTCAATCATGGACTTAAGGTTGGGAAGCGCGAATGCGGCTAAGATAGAGGCCACAGCGACGGTAACTAATAGTTCAGGTAAGCTGAAACCTAACGATTTATTGTTGTTCATGACACGTCGGATACTGGTGGGATTAAAATTAATTATAAGCTATTTGCATATTAAGTCAGCCTTTCTGAGACAAATGGTCGCGCCTTGGCTCAGTTTACATTAAGCTTGGTGCCGTTTTGTTTGGTAATAATTTATGACCCCGATTCCCCTCGCGTTGTACATTCATATTCCTTGGTGTATTCGCAAATGCCCTTACTGCGATTTCAATTCACACCAAAGTCCTAATGAGTTGCCAGAAGGCGCGTATGTCGATGCCTTATTGGCCGATTTAGCGAGTGAAATGCCCTCTATTTGGGGGCGTCGCTTAGAGTCCATTTTTATAGGTGGGGGCACACCGAGTTTATTTTCAGCGCCAAGTATTGAGCGTTTATTGTGCGGCATTCAGGCACTTTTGCCATTTCGTCCGAATATCGAAATTACCTTAGAAGCCAATCCAGGCACTTTTGAGCAAGAAAAATTCCGCCACTTTCGCCAAGCGGGTATTAATCGTTTATCGGTGGGCATCCAAAGTTTTAACGATAAGCATCTAAAAGCCCTAGGGCGAGTACATAATCGAGCGGAAGCGTTAAACGTGACGCAAATTGCCCGTAACGCGGGATTTGATAATGTTAATTTGGATTTAATGTTTGGTTTGCCCGATCAAACGATTGAGCAGGCCATGCAAGATTTGCAACAAGCCATTAGTTTAGCACCCACGCATTTATCATGGTATCAACTCACGTTGGAGCCAAATACGCTGTTTCATAAACAGCCTCCCATTTTGCCAGATGATGACTTAATCGCCGATATACAGCAGCGAGGCCAAGCTTTATTAGCCGATTCGGACTATCAACAATATGAGGTTTCTGCTTATAGCAAGGCTGGTTTCCAATGTCGGCATAATCGTAATTATTGGGAGTTTGGCGATTATGTAGCGATTGGTGCAGGCGCGCACGGTAAAATTACCCAAGCGCATGATTTCAGCATTCAGCGCTATCAAAAATACCGCCAACCTGCCGACTATATGAAAAAGGCTTTGGAGGGCACTGCAAGAAGCACACAGGAATTCATTGCGGCGACGGAAGTGAATTTTGAGTTTATGCTTAATGTTTTGCGTTTGCGCGATGGTTTTGAGTTGGCCTTGTTTACTGAAAGGACAAAATTGCCAGTCGAGCAACTTGAGCAAGGCATTCAAAAAGGTATAGAGCAGGGGTTGTTAGTGCGAAATGGTGGTCATTTGAAGCCAACAGCATTAGGCTGGCGGTTTTTGAATCAGGCGATTGCGTTGTTTTTGGGGCCTAAATAAAGCCAGCATTTTTTCTAGAGCCTTGGTCTTCACTTTATAGTTAATAGCACCCTTTCTAAAAAGGATGATTTGTCCAGCGAAATGAGGACAGCCCTTATATTTCTGAGCCATTGGCCTCAAAGAAGAGCCTCGAATATCATAAGATTTATTTAAGTCTACGGTTTCGAGTTTTTTAGGTTGAGTCTCAATCGACATTTGGTCATTTTTGAGATGAAATTTCACCGATCATTCAGTAATAGCGCTTTCATTATCTAACGCTGAAAAAAGTAAAGATATTTTCCTCTAATACTATTTTTCTTGGCATTAAAAAGCTGCAGTATTTCGAAGTGTTTGAAGCAATGGGGGGCTTAAAGATACTGTTGCTCGCATCACTTTTAATGCTGTTTTTTACTGCGCAACAACATGAGGCTATTTTTGATTTATAATCGGGAATTGGCTAATAAGTGATTTATGAAAGAGGTCTAATGATGGTTAATAGTGTAAGGTAAGTTGTAATTGTGAATCTCAGGCGAAAGCTTAATAGATGTGAGAGAAATTATGGAAGATAAAGTAAGCATTGTTCAATTAAAAAAAATAACCAATTATATTTTCGATAGTATAATTCAAGATTTGAAAATTAATACTGTTCAACTAAATGATGATATGTATTGGAGTATAGATGAAGATGAGCTTTATGAGATAAATAAAGAGCCAAGTAATTTCGGTATTGGCCAATTATATGATGATCTTTTCTTCTTGAGAAAGATAGTGACTGAGCCGAAAAATACAACGTCTCTAATGTTTATGCACTTAGCACCTATACTTATATATCTTGCTAAAAAAATCGATTGGTATAGTAAAGAGCTTGTTGATAAAACTGAAGTGTAATAAGTAATTTTATGAAAAGTATGCGTAAAATTTTAGCTGATTTTAAAGCAATACCTGATATACTATTTTTTCAGCCCTTAGAGCTTAGTGATCTTGAGCATATTTTTTCAATTAAAAACATCCATATCCATGCTAGTTATAAAGAATTTCTCATTATAACGAATGGGCTTTCTGCCTATGGTAACTATTTTAGGCTATATGGAATCAGTCCTAATCACGACATGAACTTATTCACGTGGAATGACTATGAGCGCTGGCGATTTGCTTGGTCGCCGGTGCTTGATAATTATTTTTGTTTTGGCGAAACAGCATGGGGAGATCAATATGCGTATCAGATTGATATAAATGGTTATTTATCAAAAGAAATTTATATCCTAGAGGCTCATACGATGAATATCGAGATGAAGTATGACAGCTTAGAGGATTTTTTGGAGCAAGAGTTTAGAGAGAATGCGATAAATCCCTTTGATGAGAGTATTTACAGGTTGCGTCAAAAACTGGGGGATATAGCGCTAGAAGATCATCTAGTTCAATCACCCTCCCCACTTTTAACAGAGCATGAAACGAATGACTCCATACAAAAAATGCGTGCTTCTATAGCGATGATCATCAATGGCGACATTTATACTCAACTAAATACTAGAGAGCCTGAGGGGAAAATGCTTAGTAAGCTTGAGCCCTATACCGACGAAAAGGGTCGAGCTAGAGTTCGATTTTTATTCAAAAAAGATTAATAGACTTTTGTGAAAGTCGAAAATTGAGCCATTTCATGTTTCTGCTAAAGCTTGTTCTGTATAGCGCTTCTGCCCAGCACTGATCAAAATTTAGCCCATAAAGCTGCTTAACAAATGACTTTCGCAGGAGGTTTAATGGGCTGATGTTCTTATGGAGTTGTTAGGTTATAAATCTAAACCCAACTTTTTCCATATTCCATCCACTTTATCCTTCACCCCCTGATCCATCACAATCGGTGTGCCCCATTCACGATTAGTTTCGCCCGGCCATTTATTAGTAGCATCCAATCCCATTTTTGAACCTAAACCGGAAATGGGGGAGGCGAAGTCCAAATAATCAATCGGGGTATTTTCAATCAAAGTAGTATCGCGTGCAGGATCCATACGTGTCGTCATCGCCCAGATCACATCTTTCCAATCACGGGTATTAATATCGTCATCCACCACGATGATGAATTTGGTGTACATGAATTGGCGCAAGAATGACCAAACCCCCATCATGACGCGCTTCGCATGACCCGCATATTGTTTCTTAATACTGACAATGGCCATGCGGTAGGAACAGCCCTCGGGGGGCAAGTAGAAATCTACAATTTCCGGAAATTGTTTTTGCAAAATTGGCACAAAGACTTCATTTAAGGCTAAGCCCAAAATTGCGGGTTCATCCGGTGGACGGCCCGTATAGGTGCTGTGGTAAATCGGATTTTTGCGGTGAGTAATACGCTCAATGGTGAACACCGGGAAGCTATCCACTTCATTGTAATAGCCAGTGTGATCACCGAATGGGCCTTCGGGTGCTGTATCATTGGGATAAATAAATCCTTCCAGCACATATTCCGCCGTCGCTGGGACTTGCAATTCGGATAATAAAGCCTTGGCTAATTCGGTGCGCGAGCCACGCAATAAACCCGCAAATGCATATTCGGATAAGGTATCAGGAACGGGCGTTACTGCGCCTAGAATCGTCGCAGGATCAGCGCCCAGTGCGACCGCAACAGGGAAGGGTTGGTTCGGGTGTTTTACCTGCCAATCCCGAAAATCCAACGCACCACCACGATGTGATAACCAACGCATAATGACGCGATTTTTGCCAATCACTTGTTGACGATAAATGCCTAGATTTTGACGTTTTTTCTCAGGCCCTTTCGTGATGACTAAACCCCAAGTAATCAAAGGGGCAGCATCCCCCGGCCAACAATGCTGAATTGGTAATTCACTTAGATCAATAGCATTCCCTTGCAGCACCATTTCTTGGCACGCGGGGCGGCTCACGGTTTTGGGCGCCATATCCAACACTTTTTTGAAGATAGGCAGTGCATTTAAAGCATCTTTAAAGCCTTTAGGTGGTTCAGGCTGTTTTAAAATCGCGAGCAGTTTGCCAATTTCACGTAGGGCTTCCGTCGAACTTTCGCCCATGCCTAAGGCGACGCGGCGGGGTGTGCCAAATAAATTGGCGAGCACAGGCGTGGTATGGCCTTTGGGATGTTCGAATAATAGAGCAGGGCCGCCAGCACGCAGCACGCGGTCAGCAATTTCGGTCATTTCTAAATACGGGTCAACTTCGACGCTAATGCGTTTCAGCTCACCCATGGCTTCCAGTTGTTGGATAAAGTCGCGTAAGTCATGATAGTTCATGGCTTGATGATAACGGAAATTGCTAGAGGCGTTAATGGTACTTGCTCTAGTTTAATGAACTGGCACAATGCTGGTATGCAAATTGAAATCATTACCCAGTTGAATGAGGTTCCTGCGGCGGCATGGAATGCGTTAGTACAGGACAATAATCCTTTTGTGCGCCACGAGTTTTTGAGTGCGCTCGAAACGCATGGTTGTGTAGGCAAAAAGTTTGGTTGGTTGCCGTGCCATATTTTAGTCTATGACGCCGGTGAGTTGATTGGCGCTATGCCTTTGTATGAAAAATATAATTCTTATGGTGAGTTTGTATTTGATCACGCTTGGGCCGAAGCTTATAAGCGCTATGGCTTGCGTTATTTTCCCAAATTAGTGTCCTCTGTCCCTTATTCACCCGTCAGTGGCCAGCGCCTATTAGCTAAAACAGGCATGGAAAAAGCGGTTTTCCCCCGTTTAGTACACGCTGCTTGTGAATTAGCAAAAACCAAGCAAGCCAGTGGTGTGCATTGGTTGTTCGCCAATGAACAAGATTGGCTCGAAACCCAAAACCTAGTGACCCGCCATGATTGCCAATATCACTGGCGCAATTTTCATTATCAACATTTTGATGCGTTTCTTGAAACACTACAGCCCAAAAAACGTAAGAATATCAAGCAGGAGCGCCGTAAGGTTAAGGAATCTGGGGTAACACTCCGTTGTTTGAATGGCCATACGGCCTGCGATCAAGATTGGGCGCGCTTTGCCTTTTTTTATCAACACACGTTTGAAAGTAAGTGGGGGATACCTACCTTAAATGAAGGATTTTTTAAGGCGGTCGCAAAAGCCTTACCTGAGCAAGTGCTATTAGTGATGGCGGACAAAGATAATGAATGTATCGCCGGTTCATTAATGTATATCAGTAACACAAGACTTTATGGGCGGCATTGGGGTTGTGTGGAATATATTGATAGCCTGCATTTTGAAGCTTGTTATTACCAAGGTATTGAATATTGTATTGAGCATCAGTTAACTCTATTTGAACCAGGTGCGCAGGGTGAACATAAAGTGGCTCGCGGCTTTATTCCAACGTTAACGCGATCAAGCCATTATTTAGTCGAAGCGGGTTTTCGCCCAGCCATCAAGCAACACGCTCAATTCGAACGGCGCGCAGTGGCTGACTATATGCAGGAATTAAAAACACATTTGCCGTATCGGCAGGGATTTTTAGACGCGTTTAAGGGATAAAAAAAAGCCGGACAAAAGCATCCGGCTAACAAGAGATCCAACCTTCGAAACCTTTTTAAGCGTAACGTTCTTGCGTTTCTGCGAAGGCTTGCTGATAACTACGTACGCCCTTAAATATTGCATCGGCTAATTGCTGTTGATAATTATCGGTGCGTAGCCGTTTTTCTTCTAAGCGATTACTTAAAAATGCAGTCTCTACTAGCATAGATGGAATATCTGGTGCTTTCAATACCATAAATCCAGCACTTTCCACTTGTGAGCGTAGAGGATTATTCACCGCCGCTAATTCCCGCAAAGTTCGCTTAGCTAATTCCAAGCTTTTCTCTAGTGTCGCATTTTGACTTAAATCAAGCAATATCGGCGCTACTTTATTGTGTTCATCGCCTAAGGTTAAATCACCGAGTTTAAGGCCAAAAGCATTATTTTCACTTTCAGCTAGTAAACGGGCAGCCTCACTGGATGCACCATTTTGTGATAAAACATAGACAGACGAGCCATGCACTTGCGACCTGTTATTAGCATCCGCATGGATAGAGATAAACAAATCAGCATTATTGCGTCTGGCAATGTCCAAACGCTGGCGCAACGGAATGAAGGTGTCACTGTCTCGGGTCATGACTACTTTCATGTTCGAGTCGCGCTCAATTCTGCTTTTTAGCTTGCGCGCTACACCAAGCACCACGTCTTTCTCTCTAGTGCCAAGACGACCAATTGCACCAGGATCATGACCACCATGTCCAGCATCCAGTACCACGACAAAACGACCTTTTTGAGGCGGGGCGGATGAGCTAGGCGTGAGTGTTGAGGGTGTTGTAGCGACAAGCGGCGGCGTACGCGTAGCGCTAGTACTGGAGCCATTCGCCTGTAAGCTGACGGTTAGGATATGATCGCCACGCTTGGCTTTTAAGCTTGACGAAACGGCTACATTGCTGAGCATATCCAAAACAATACGCAAACCACCATCGGGTCGAGTCGCATAACGAATGCCCGCTAACGGTGGCCGATCATAGCGTCCTTGCTTGATCGAGCCTTTGATTGTGGTCCGATCTAAATCAATGACCACCCGTTCTGGATCACTCAACTTAAAAACTTTATATTTCGTCGTATCACTCAAGACGAACGAAACGTGTAAGGCATTACCCTCACTTGCAAGACTAGCGCCAGTTAAACTAGTGCCGGAGGCGGCAACCGATAAACGCGTAAGCAACAGCGGGCTGCTGACGGCTAGCAAACTAGTCACGGCTCCCATTTTTAATAAGAAATTTCGACGCGTTGTTTGGTCTTTTTTCATAATTTTTCCCAGCCTTGTTTATCCTGTAAGGTGGGGGGCCCCTGAACAAAAAACTACTAATGCTGCAATCTTAGCGCAGCATGAACATTTTTCAAGTATCTTTTTATGAATGTTTTGTAAGATTATGAAAATAAAGGTTTATTGGATTTTATGGAAATACAGCGTGCATCAGTTTTGTGTTGTATACTAAGCGTTACATCAGCCGCTGGTAAAATACCAGCACCTTTTTCTGGCCATTCAATTAAAACTAGGTTGTTAGGTTGGAGGTAATCACGGATACCCATAAACTCCAATTCTTCTGGATCAGCTAGGCGATATAAATCGAAATGATAAATAGCGCGTGCGGCAAGTTGATAGTGTTCGACTAGGGTATAAGTGGGACTTTTGACAATACCTTGATAGCCTAATGCACGTAATAGCCCGCGTACTAGCGTAGTTTTTCCAGCCCCTAAATCACCTTCCAAAAAAACCAAATTTCCATTGGGTAAGGACTTGGCTAGATCAGCACCTAATCCAAGAGTGGCCGCTTCGTCGGCTAAATCTAATTGATAAGCAAACATGAAATTAGGTTGATCCTTTAGGGGTTGCAGGGTTAACGAAGGCACGCAAAGTGCCTAAAACATCGCTGGCGAGTAAACCACGCTCACCCCGTTGCGCGGCTTGGTCGGCGGTGTGGGCGTGTAAATAAACGCCTAGCTCGGCCGCTTGTTGCAAGTTTAAACCTTGGGCGATGAGGCCAGTAATCATACCAGTCAAGATATCGCCCATACCACCTGAAGCCATACCCGGATTACCAAGGGTACAAAATGCGACATTTTGTGCACTAGCCACTAAAGTTCCAGCACCTTTTAGGACTATAACGCCACCGTATTGTTGTTGTAGTTGTTTCGCTGCGGCGACACGATCACGCTCGATATCGGGCACAGTGCAATTCAACAAGCGTGAGGCTTCACCGGGGTGGGGGGTGAGTACCCAGCGTTCATTGTGCCAACGCAAATTAGCGAGCAAGTTTAAAGCATCTGCATCCACGACTAAAGGGCAATCAGTCGTCAATGCCAAGCGCAGTAATTCATCAGCCCAATAGTTTTGTCCCAAACCCGGACCAATGGCTAAGACGGTTTTATTTAACATCAAAGTACGTAGTGACTCGCTTTGGTCAAGACTATGTACCATAAGTTCAGGGCGCATTAGGTTGAGAAATGCGGCATGGCTGGGATGCGTTGCGATGGAGACTAGACCACTTCCCACCCGTAGAGCCGCTTCGCCTGCGAGTCGGATAGCGCCACTCATACCGGCAGCGCCACCAATGAGTAAACAATGGCCAAACTGTCCCTTGTGAGCGCTACGGGCACGTGGCTTTAAGCTTTGACGTAACTGATAGTTACTAAGTGTGTATTGAGCATCAGGCACACGCTTATAAAGTGCTGGTGGAATAGACAAACTCTCCAGATGGATTTGCCCAGTATAATCGCGGGCTTGTCCAGTTAATAAGCCTTGCTTAAGGCCCATAAAGGTCACGGTGACATGAGCTTTTATGGCATTGCCAAATACTTGCCCCGTATCTGCATTTAGGCCTGAAGGAATATCGGCGGACAGGACGGGAGTCCCTTGCTGATTAATGGTGTCAATCGCGGATTTATAAGCTCCCTCCAAAGCACGGGTTAAACCGGTACCAAAAATCGCATCAACAATGACATCCACATCAGGTAATTCACCTTGGTAGTTATCTATAACGCCACCGGCTGCAAAATAATCTTGGCAAGCTTGGCGTGCAGCGCCGGTTAAATTTGCCGGTTCGGCAAGGGTGAGTAGCGTCACTTTGATGCCTTGTTGTCTGGCTAAGCGACCGAGTACATAGCCATCACCGCCATTATTTCCCATCCCACAGACAACGCAGATACGTTGCGCTTTAGGCCAGTGGAGTTTTAGATAGCGTAATAAGGCTTGGCCAGCGCGCTCCATCAGGGTATAGGCGTGAATGCCACATTCCTCAATCGCCAAACGATCCAATTCACGGACTTGTGCAGTCGTGTAAACTGTATGGGTTTTAATACTTAGATCGCTAGTCATGTCCGAATCCTGTGCAAGCTATATCCCTCTGAATATTAACGCTAAATTGAATGAATGGGGAAAACAACTTGGCTTTGCGGCGGTAGGTATAAGTTCAGTGGATCTTTCCCAAGCGGAATTGCGACTACTACACTGGCTGGCAAAAAATTATCACGGCACAATGGATTGGATGGAGCGTCATGGGACTAAGCGTTCACGTCCTGCTGACTTGGTGGGGGGCACGCTTAGTATCATTAGTGTGCGGATGAATTATTTACCACCTGAGGGCGCTGATCCAATGATGGTACTCAATCATCCCGAGTTAGGCTATATTTCACGTTATGCCTTGGGGCGTGATTACCATAAAGTGCTGCGGCAACGCTTGGAGCAATTCGCACAACACTTACAGAACGAATGGGGAAAATTCAATTATCGCGTTTTCACCGACAGTGCGCCGGTTTTAGAAAAGCCGATTGCTGTTAAAGCGGGGCTTGGCTGGATGGGAAAACACACCAATATTTTGAGCCGTGATGCAGGTTCTTGGTTTTTTCTGGGTGAGATTTACACGGATTTACCCTTAGCGGAGACGGGAGCTTTAAGCGAACATTGTGGCGCTTGTACGGCCTGCATCGAGGTTTGTCCCACGAAGGCTATTATTGCGCCTTATCAATTGGATGCGCGGCTTTGTATTTCTTATCTGACCATTGAACATAAAGGTTCTATTCCCGTTGCGCTACGTCCTTTGATGGGCAATCGTATTTATGGCTGTGATGATTGCCAATTAATTTGCCCTTGGAACCGTTTTGCCCAGTACTCACCTGAAGCTGATTTCGCAGTGCGCCATGCGCTTGACCAAGCGCATTTGTTGGCCTTATTAGAGTGGAGTGAGAACGAATTTCTTAATCGTTTTCAAGGTTCAGCGATTCGACGCATAGGGTATATAAGCTGGCGACGTAATATTGCAGTCGCTTTGGGGAATGCGCCAGCTAGCCCCAGTGTGGTGTACGCCTTACAAAACGCCTTAGCAAAAACCGACAATACTTTATTAGCAGAACATCTGGCTTGGGCACTGCAGCGTCAGCAGGCAAAAAGGCATTAAGTGTTGCTTGAATCTACAGTTAATCTGCTCATTTCAACCAATTATCGCTGATCTCGCCTTTTATCTATAATTTGAATGCGTTAATTAATTAATTTGATAATATTCAAAGCATACAAACAAACCCCAAGACAAAGACCATGAAAGCCATAATAATAAGACCGACCCAACGGTTAGCCTTGGCTGTGTTATGTGGAACAACATTAGCCGGTTGCTCAGGTATAGAACAAAATTACGTCTATCAGAGTTGGGAGAAACAAGCTTACGCCGCTTATAGCGCACAGCAACCCAATCAAACTATTAGTAGTGTCCCTGCAATTTTTAGAACCTTGCCGTCCAGTAATGTGCCACAAAACAATGTAGTACTGACTGCATCGAATAATAAACCCGTCGTGCCCAACAACAAAGTGCCACAAAAACCACTTAACACTCAAGAAGCAGATTATATCGCAAATTTCTATGGTTTATGACTTAGACAATTTATTGTTAGCCCCTAGAGTCTGTTAGCGCGGACTCTGACTTAACGCAGAGGTCTTAGCCCTTCCTTTGCGTTTTTTAGCCAGGTTTTTAACCTGGCTTTTTTCTATGTGTCGTTTTTAGCCTTTGTTTGCTATTGTTATACTAATAAATGAACATAAGTCTTTTTAAGTCCATGAAATCAACGCTTATAGTATTTGCCGTCTCCGGCTTAATCCTTAGCCTAAGTGCTTGCAGTGATAAATCAGCTGTTTCAGAGTCGGCTCAAACAAAGCCTAATACTGTAGTGGCCGCAGAAAAACCAGCTAGTAGTACTACGCCGCAAAGCACAGCGGAGCCAGTACCTACTACAGTAGATACTAAACAAGAAAATGGCATATTACAGTTAACATGGAATCACTTAACGCCTCAAGGGGCAGATGTTGAAACCATGATGGCGAAGTATCAAGGCCAAATCACCCAAGTAGCGAAAGACTCACCCGAAGAAAAAGCGTTGTTGGATACTATTATGGACGACTTTAGCAAAGCGCCTACTAATCCAGCACTAGCTGGAAAACGGATACAAATTGCTGGTTATGTCTCACCATTAGCAGAAAAAGATGGGCAAGTCTCAGAGTTTTTATTAGTGCCTTATATAGGCTCTTCGCTGGATATGCCACCGCCGCCAGCTAATCAAATTATTTGGGTCAAGCCCAAAGTTGGACAGAGTATTGCCGTGTCGGACATGTATCAGCCGGTTTCTGTTATCGGTGATTTGAAAGTAGAAAGTCTTGTGACAGACGCGGCAAAGGCCGGGTATCAGCTTGAGAATGCTGAGGTGCAGCCTTATTCGGAGTCTAGCTTGCCCGGTGTGGAGGAGCTAGATGAGGAAATTGCATCGCCCGAATCCGAAGAAGATGCTCCAACAATAGAACAAGCTCCTGCGGAAACTAAGCCTTAAGCATAACGAGGCTTAACTTGTAAAATGGCGCGGAAAAGTAGCCAATAGAGTAAGACGCCCAAGGCATCTGCTACAAAATCCGCAACTGAGAAACTGCGCCATGTCGTAAAGTATTGTAGGCACTCAATCAAAATACCATAGCCTAATAAGATGGGGACTTGGAAGCGTAAGAAATTTCGATTGCTTGCCATATCTAATAAAGCAGCAAAGCCGAAAAAGGCGAATGTATGCATCATCTTGTCATTAGCTTTGGGCAAATCTTCCGTTGGCATGAGTGCAGCCACTAAGCCTAAGAGTAATAAAACGACAAAGAGTATTTTTAAATAGCGCTGCTGAGTGGAGGAGCGCTGAAATAATGATTTAAACAAGTTATTTTTCCTATTGATAAACTTTTTCTACTAAAGCTTCTAGTTCTGGGCGCACCCGCTGTACACAAGCGTAGCCTTCATCAATGGCATCCCGCGCCCGATGAAATTCTAAGAGGCTAATATCATTGACTTTGGGGCTCAGAATAACATCTGGTGCATCAAACTGCAGGCGCGTGGTAGCGATTTGTTTTTGCATAATGTTAATCGAACGGGCAAAAATATCAATTAAGCCCGGTGGTTGTGGGTCGCCATTTTTCAAGCTATTGATAAAGCTTGAATACGATTTAATAGAATTTGAGACATTACTTACTAATTGGGAGCGAGAACCTAACAGCTCTTCCAAGGCTGCTTGTGTAGATGATTTTTTAGTGGGTGCTGGCAAGGCTGGCAACGCTAGGCTTTCTGATTCAGGCTTCTCTTTTTCTCTAAAGCCACGTCGTTCAGCAAGCTCATTCAAATTGACGGCAATAATGACATCAGCACCTAAGGCTCGGCATAAGGAAGCGGGGACAGGATTGAGTAAACCACCATCGACGAGCCATTTATTCTGGTAATAGTAAGGTGCAAATAAACCGGGTAGTGCAATAGAGCTGAACACCGCATCCATGACTAAACCTGTTTCTAACCAAATCTCTTGCCCAGACTCAAGATCGGTAGCGACGGTAGCGAATTTGCGTGATAAGCCTTCAATCGATTGGCGGCGAGCGCAGACATAATCATTAAAATCTTGCTCGATTTTGGTTTTATCCATGACACCATTCATGGAAAGATTAATTTCAAAGAAACGTAATAAATCACGCCGCTGTAAGCTTAAGACCCATGTTTCAAAACGATCTAAATTATTGGCAACATAAGCGGCACCCACAATCGCTCCACTTGAGCAACCACAAACAATGTCGGGTTGTAGCTGTAACTCTTCCAGTGCTTTTAAAACGCCGATGTGGCTTAAACCGCGTGCTGAGCCACTGCCCAGAGCAACACCTACTTTTAATTTTTTATCCATATGACTACATTTTAACTATTCAACGCGCTGACTATAGTGCTTCTCCGTCAGCAAGTCATAGTCTTTCGTTTGTAATAGCATCCAACGTTTTAAGAAAAGCAAGAAGTTGTTGTTTTTCTTCTGAACTTAAGGATAGGGGACTCAAGTGAATACCTGCATTGGTTTTGTGGCTTGCCGTCACATAGTAATCCAAAACGGTTTCTAAATTGTTAAAACGCCCGTCATGAAAATAGGGTGCGGTTTTGCTGATATTGCGTAAGGATGGCGTTTTATAAGCCCCGTAATTTTGATGGCGGCTGCGTTGTAGAAAGTTGAGTTCGTGACAAGTGTCCGACTTTGCATCACTGAATGCGCCAAGGCAATTAAAGCGATCAAGCCGTAATTCATCTAAAACAGCGGCACGTCCGCTATCGTGGTTAGGCGTACTGGTACCGATATTGTGAAAGCTTTGATTCGTTAACAAAGCGCCACTGTGGCAATTAATACATTGTGCTTTAGGACTAATGAAAAGGCGTAAACCTTTCAGTTCTTGCGGACTCAAGATCGTTTGACTAGACCCTGTTTGCTTGGCGCTAATGTATTTATCTAGGCGCGTTGGTTGAACCGGAAGGCTGCTGACATAAGCCGCTAAGGCCTTGCCTATATTGGAAAAATGTCGGTCAATCTGTTGACGTTCTTGGCCAGATAAAGCATTCCATGCACGAATTTCTGCGACGCTACCTGAAGGTTTAGCGCTAACTAAGGTATTGGTGTCTAAGGGTTCGAGTTGGAAAATATGCTGGTATTGGTTGCGATACTGAGGATCACTAAACACCTTTTTAAGTAGATCGGTTCGGGTTAAGCCGTGTTCATGCTCATCTTCTAGCGGCGCTAAAGCTTGTGACCACAGACTATCTTTGCGGCCATCCCAAAAAAACCACGTCTGATAAGCAGCACCATATAAAGAAGGAGCATTACGTTTACCAACTCCTAAACCACGAGTAATGGCCAAACCATCCGCGAACGCCTTGTCAGGTTGATGACAAGAAGCACAACTAATAGAGCCATTACGACTGAGGCGCTTGTCAAAAAATAAAGCTTGACCAAATCGTGCAGCTTCCGGATCTTGGGCAAAGCGATTGGATGGATCAGAGGGCTTAGTAGGCAAATTTGCTAAACTCAGCGATTCAATTTTTTGCCATTCTTGGGCTGTCCAAACGAGATCAGCGGAAGCAAAATAGTTGGCACTAACGCGGCCAATCAGGGTGATCAACACCACTCTTAGAAGGATTTGCCAGAATCGCCACATGATTTTCATCTCAAATCACAAAATCAAATACCACTTTATCTTGTTGTTCGGGTGTTTTAATCATAAACCCTAACAACCAAGCGCCGGTCATATTGAACTTCAGCCCCTCGATTTTGTAGACACCTTGGTCATTCACTAAGGTAACTTGTGGGGCTGTGGGTAGGCCATGACCATGAGCTGGCATACCACCATCGACTGCAATTTCAGCCTTGATGAGTGGTTTGCCATTTATTTCCATCAGACGCACACGACAGTCTTGAAACTCGCCCACACTGGGGAGGTTAGTACAGCTTAAATGGGCTTGGTAAAGACCTTTGGAGCTGAGCTGAGATAAACTCCAAGAGGGTTTACTCGGGATAGGTGATAAACAGGCTGTATTGAGACAAGCACTGCTTAACAGTACGCTGCATAGTTTTACATATTTCAGTGGTTTCATCGTCGCTTACCTTAAAACATGTTTTGTGCATTCCAATCGCGCGGAACTAATTGAAAGCTACTCCAACGCGTACCGATTAAATTGCTATCCTCGCCCCGTGGAAGAAAATGTTGAGTGTGTTTATACCAAACCACTACATCGGCTTGATTTAGGGGTTCATTATCAGTGAACTGATTGACTGAGCTAGCGCAGTTGGTGGTGTTTGAATTATCGATTGCGAAACGCTCACAATTTTTGAAGGTGGTAAACCAAATATCGTTACTTAGCCAAGGCTCATTAAAAGGATTGGCGCGGCTTTGATCATAGGCATTGGGTACAATTTCGTAGGAAATATAACCAATCCCATTGCCTCCATGAATAGCGCCATCGCGTACTCGCCAGAAACGTTTTATTTCAGGTTCAAAGCGTCGACCTACTTCCGTTTGTACAATCGAGAAGGAGCGCGTTTTGCGTAATTTATCAGCGCTAGGTGTGCTAATAATTTCTTCCACAACATCATTACTGGCGGTGCTATCCAAATCAAAATCTAAGCGCCATAAGTAGTGATCTAGGAAACTACTGGCGATAGTGCCTTGAGTATTTAAAGGCCAACCAAAGGCAGCATTACTGGTATTCACAGAAGGTAAGGTCCCACTCAAACCTATTGCGGGCTCTAGCGTACCGTTTTCGTGGAATGTCCAGCGCAAGGTATAAAGGCGTGAACCAATCTTCGCGTTGGTGCTAATTTCGTAGCGCTCGGATTGGCGTTGTCGATCCTCATATTTATACAAATAGCCGCTTTGCAAGTTACGGGTACACAGCACTGGACGGCCATTAAAGTTTTGTAAAGTGCCGGACGGGCAATCTTGCGGCTTTAAGCTTAGGCTATTATTTCCACCTAAGCCTATTTGGG
This sequence comes from Thiolinea disciformis DSM 14473, assembly GCF_000371925.1. Lineage (GTDB taxonomy): Bacteria > Pseudomonadota > Gammaproteobacteria > Thiotrichales > Thiotrichaceae > Thiolinea > Thiolinea disciformis. Next base: position 136,976 of record NZ_AQVE01000006.1, read on the forward strand.
TGCTAACAAAAGTGGAGCCCACCAGAGCATCATCAAAATTACCTTGAATTTGGGCTAAAGCGGCCTCGCCAAGAACACGGCGATAGGTCCCATAAGGTGCTTGATAGTGTACTTGCGATAGCACCAAGCCTTCCTGAGCGCGAATCGTCCAGCAGAAATTCCAGGCGGCACCGGATGCAAAAGTTTTACGTAGGTTCTGGCCTTCACAAGTATTATTGGGATTAGCATAAGCGGTAGAGGCACTGAGGGTCGCCAATAAAACCAAGTAGTTAAATATTTTCATGGGTTAGCTCCACTTAGAAACCAATCGTTTGTGTAACAAGACCCACCGATAAATTAACAATCGGGCTGACTTCAAAAACGATGTCATCGTGGGTATAGAGCAATACTTGCGCACAACGTTGTATTCCGCAGGTTTGTGAAGCCGCATTTAAACGTTCTGGTAGGGAATCGGCACTAAAGCTAAAGGCTTTAATATTCAATGAGTCAGGATTGATTAACTCACTACCAGTGATGCGTTTGTATTCTTGTTTAATTAGCGCACTTTGTTCAGCATCCGCGAAGATCAATTGGCGTGCTCGCGTGATTTCACGCTCGGTCAAGGGCAAATGTTGCTGCTTCAAGCGTTCACTCGATAAGATTTGGCCGTTGGCTAAGTCGACGACGGCATGAATAGTTTCATCAACGCTGTAATCATAGCTATAGACATCGGCTAAACGTTGGTTGGGCTGTGCCTTGTCGCTTGGGCGGCGCTCCACTAATAATTGCTCCAGCGTGGGCGAGGTTTCTATTTCGGTATTCGACACACTACGTGCAGCCTGTTGTAAGCGAGGCACCATAATGGCTTGCGTGGCTTGTCGGGCAAGATTTAGCTCGCTGCTAGTTAAAGGGTCGCTCAGTGCATAGCTCAAGGGACTTAAACCACTCAGTAAGCATCCTAAGATCAGTGCCATGTTGGATTGAACATTCATCGTGCGCATCCTGAATAAAATTAACTTTTCATTAATTAATTTAATTTTCGATAAGCCAACTTTAGGCGTCAGCTAGCTAAAGCTGTTAAGTGTCTCTTTCTTAGCGGCACGAATCGGATGATAAATAAGAAATAGCTTATATAAGCTGTCGAGTTTGCTTGATCAGCGGTGAAAATTGGTCTTTTGATAAGATAAATTTATTTATGTAGATAAAATATATTGTTGAAAGCTTGGGAAATATCGAGCAAGATGCGAACTTAAGTATATTACTGTATTACTATATTCAGAGGTACAGATGAGCGCATTGCCCGAGTTCGAAAAGCGCAGTCAGCAGGAGGTCAAAGCGACCACTTGTTATATGTGCGCCTGCCGTTGTGGTATTAAGGTCACGGTTGAAGATAATAAAGTCCGTTATATTCAAGGTAACCGCGATCATCCCATCAATAAAGGTGTACTGTGTGCCAAGGGCAATGCAGGCATCATGAAGCAGAATTCGCCTGCTAAATTAAAATCCCCCTTAAGACGTAAAGCAGGCACCGAGCGCGGTGCGGGCGAATTTGAAGCCATTAGTATGGCGGAAGCGCTTGATATTCTCGAAGCACGTTTACGTAAAATTCGTGAAACTGACCCTTTAAAGCTGGCCTATTTTACGGGGCGCGACCAGATGCAAGCCCTCACAGGCTTTTGGGCGTCACAATTCGGTACGTTGAATTGGGCAGCACACGGCGGCTTTTGCTCGGTCAATATGGCAGCAGGTGGTCTTTATACCATGGGACACGCCTTCTGGGAGTTTGGTGATCCAGACTGGGATCGAACTAAATATTTCATGATGTGGGGGGTCGCAGATGATCATGCTTCCAATCCGATCAAGATTGGCCTCGAAAAGCTTAAGCGTAACGGTGGCAAATTCGTTGGTATCAATCCTGCGCGCACGGGTTACCAAGCGATAGCAGATGAGTGGGTTGCGATTAAGCCGGGTACTGACGCCATACTCGCGCTTTCCATGCTGCATGTATTACTAAAAAATAATCAATTTGATTGGGAGTTTCTGATTCGTTATACGAATGCCGCTTATTTGGTGGTACACACGCCGAATCAAACAGGGCATGGCTTACTACTACGTGATGCTGAAGGTAAACCGCTGGTTTGGGATATGAGGCTAACAGCAGCGACTGATGGTACGCGTCCCAGTATTACACCTGCATTATTTTATGAGGGTGAAGTGCAGGGCAAGCCAGTGAAGTCGGTTATGACGCTGATTGCGGAAGAATATCTGGATGAGCAATATTCACCAGAAAATGCCGCCAATATTTGCGGTGTTCCCGCCGAGCAAATCGAGCGCTTAGCGTTAGAAATGGCGCATGTGGCCTTTAAAGAAAGCATTGAAGTGGATGTCCCCGAGGGTTGGACCGATTGGGCAGGACGTAAGCATTATAAATTTATTGGGCGTCCTGTTTCTATGCACGCCATGCGTGGTATTTCAGCACATTCTAATGGCTTCCAAACCTGTCGTGCGATTCACTTCTTACAAATTATGCTCGGCACGGTAGATGTGCCTGGTGGGCATTTAGCTAAACCGCCTTATCCAAAACATATTCCACCTGCGATTAAGCCTGCCAAAGATTGCGCGCCGAATACGCCATTGAAAGGACCACCCTTAGGTTTTCCGACAGGGCCTGAAGATTTGGTAATGGACGCCAAGGGCAAGGCGAAGCGTATTGATAAGGCCTATTCATGGGATGCGCCAATGTCGAATCATGGCCTCATGCACATGGTAATCACGAATGCGGTGAAGGGTGATCCTTACAAAATCGATACGCTCATGATGTTTATGGCGAATATGGCGTGGAATTCGACCATGAATACCGCCGAAATTCAGGACATGCTGCGTGAGAAAGAGGTGGGTGGGGAGTATAAGATTCCATTTATTGTGGTGTCTGATGCTTATCACTCAGAAATGGTTAATTTCGCTGATTTGATTATTCCTGATACGACCTATCTGGAGCGTTGGGACACGATTTCCATGCTGGATCGCCCGATTTCTGAGCCACATGCGGCCTGTGATTCGATTCGCCAACAAGTGATTAGACCGGATCGGGATGTGCTGTCATGGCAGGAAGTGCAGCTCGAAATGGGAATGCGTTTGGGATTTCCGGCGCTGACTAATGCTGATGGCTCGCGCAAATATGAAAGTTATAAAGACTTTATTATCAATTGGCAAAAAGAACCAGGGATTGGCTTTTTAGCGGGGTGGCGTTTAGACGAGGAGGGCAATGAAGTGCATCTGCGCGGTAAGCCCAATCCTAAACAGTGGGAGCGTTATGCAGAAAATGGGGCGTTCTTTGAAATGCACTTGCCGGAACATATCCGCTACTACCGTCACGCCAATAAGGATTATTTGGAGTTTGCTAAAAATGCTGCGTGGGTCGGTTCCACCCATCAGATCGTGATTGAACTTTATTCTGAAACCCAGCAGCGCTTCAAGTTAGCAGGGCAGGGTTTGTACGATGGCCCCATGCCAACTGAAGCTCACCATAAAGAACGTTTGAGTACTTATTTCAATCCCCTACCATTCTATTACAAGCCTTTGGAACAGTGTCGGATTGATGAAGATGAATATCCATTGTTTGCCGTGAATCAGCGCCCTATGTTCATGTATCACTCATGGGATTCGCAAAACGCTTGGTTACGTCAAATCTGTGCGCAGAACTTTTTGTATATGAATCGTCAGCGCGGCGCGGCATTAGGTATTCAGGATGAGGCCTGGTGCTGGGTAGAATCACATCATGGCAAGATTCGTGTGCAAGTTAAGCTGGTCGAGGCCTGTCAATACGATACGGTGTGGACTTGGAATGCGATTGGTAAGCAAAAAGGCGCGTGGGGTTTAAAGGAAGACGCCAATGAGTCAAATGATGGCTTTTTGATGAATCATCTGATTTCGGAGTTGCTACCGGTGAAAAATGATGCACTGGATAATGTCACCAACTCGGATCCGATTACGGGACAGGCCGCTTGGTATGATTTGAAAGTGAAAGTATCTCCAGCCGCAGAGGGTGAAACCGGTACATGGCCGACTTTCCCCGCGCTTAAGCCCTTACCGAATGCCCATGTTGCCCCTGATATTTTGCGGTACCAAGCGCATAAAGCTGTAAATTTAGAGCGTCCACTGGCGGATGTATTAAGTCGTGGCAGTGTACATGACGGTCAACGTGGCACAGCGAATAAGGAGTAAGGAACAATGAAATTAGGTTTAGTCATTGATCTGGATGTCTGCGTTGGCTGTCACGGCTGCGCGGTGTCCTGTAAGCAATGGAATACATCAGGTACCACAGGGCCACTCACCGATTACAACCCCTATGGTAAAGACCCCAGTGGTGTCTGGTTTAATCGTATTCGTAGCTATGAAGTGGGTGATTACCCGCATAATAAAACCATCAATTTCCCAATGTCATGTATGCACTGCGAACAGGCTGACTGCGTCGATGTTTGCCCAACGGGTGCAAGCTATAAGCGTGCGGAAGATGGAGTGGTGTTAGTCGATCAAGATAAGTGTATGGGCTGTAACTATTGTTCATGGGCCTGCCCTTATGGGGCGCGAGAATTAGATCGTGCTTCGGGTACTATGAAGAAATGTACCCTGTGTATTGACCGTATCTACGATGAGCGCCTTGATGAATATGATCGTCAGCCCTCTTGCGTCATTACTTGTCCTGCTCATGCACGTCATTTCGGGGATTTTGATGACCCCAATTCTAATGTGAGCAAATTAGTACGCGAGCGGGGTGGCTATGCCCTCATGCCTGAACTGGGTTATAACCCTACCAATCGTTATTTACCACCGCGCGTAACCCGTCCGATTCCGACTAATGATGTGAAAAAGAAATCACTGATTAGTTCGGTGAAAGAATGGGTCAACCAAGCTGTTGCGCGTTAAGGAGAATTTGCCATGCATCCAGCTTTTTCTGTTATTTTCTTTACCGTTTCCTCCGGTGCGGGTTATGGCTTATTCATTTGGCTAGCGATTGCGCAATTATTTGGTCTAGCGTCTTTAAATACCAAAACCACCTTAATAGCAGGGGGGATTGCCCTAGTATTAATTACAGCGGGTTTATTATCTTCTACCTTGCACTTAGCGAATCCCAAAAATGCCTGGCGTGCTGTTATGCGTTTTAAGACTTCGTGGTTATCCCGAGAAGGGGTATTCGCTATTTTATTTTATCCTAGCGCCTTATTATACTTGCTGGCGATTTTTATGAGTGATCATGAAACGACGACGTTTATAAAGTTATTAGCGCTCAGTGTAATTATTATAGGATTAGCCACGGTATTTAGTACGGGTATGATTTACGCTTGTCTTAAAACGATTCGTCAATGGCATACGGCTTTAACGCCTGCGAATTATATTCTAATGAGCTTAACGAGTGGTGCGGTGTTATTAACACTGGTTTTGTTAAGTAATAAAGTATTTGCGGCTAGCATGGCTATAACTGGCATTGGCTTATTGATTTTAACGGCATTGACTAAAGCTATTTACTATTTTTGGGTACATAAAGTAACAGGGCCTACTATTAACACCGCTACAGGCTTCACGCGGGCGCAAGTACGCTTGCTTGACACTGGGCATTCGGCCGGTACTTTCTTAAATCAGGAATTTGGCTATCAAGCTGATCCTAGTTTATTAAAGAATCTTAAAGTAGGTGTTTTCGTATTAGCTTTTTTCGTGCCGAGCTTATTATTAGCAGGTGTTGCTACCGATTATTTAGGGGTTGGCGCTGCTTTATTGGCCTTTGCTTCCGTATTAGCTGGTTTGGGCGCAGAGCGCTGGTTATTTTTTGCTGAAGCTCGCCATGTCATTCGACTCTATCATGGTGCACAACATACCTAATACTTAAGGTTATTTAATAGCCTGTCACTAAAATGCCTGATCAGTGAAAGCTGATTAGGTATTTTTTTTGAATGATTTTATAGGGGTGTTGAGTTGTTATTTAGAATATAAAATAGGTGTTTGTTTATGTTGTAGAGTTAGGAGGTTTGTTCGTTTAGGTAAGATTTCATATGATGGATATAAGTGTAATAACAAAGTGCTAAGTCACGATGAAATTCAGCATTAGCAATGACAGGCAAATTGGTATTTTCAATCGCTACTAAATAGTCGAGCAAGTCATTCATCCCTAATAATTTAACCACAGATTTGCACTTATAGGCTTGACGTGCAGCAGCTGGCCAATCATTGGCTTGCAAATACGTTTGTAAGGCTTGGTAGTCATTATCTAATTCGGGAATAGCGCTGATTAGAAATGTCATTAATTGTTCGGTGTTAATTCTGTCAACTAGGCTCCCCAGCCAGCCTTTTGAGCTACTCATGACCTATCCTTTAGAAAGTATCCCCCTAATGCGGAGTAACATTTTACAGGATATGTCGAATTTTTATACTAAAAGTTACAATGTTAAAATGCCCCGCTGTCTGGCACAGTCAATAGCCTCAACGCGATTGTTGGCTTCTAGTACTTTGAAAATATTATAAACATGTCTTTTTACGGTGCTTTCGCTTAAACCGAGGCGAGTAGCTATTTGGCGATTGCTCTTGCCGGTGGCGAGTAAACCGAGAACTTCTTGCTGACGCTTGGTAATCAAGCTGGCGCCACCAACCACTTTTAAGGAGGAGTTACTCGACCAAAGACTCGGTGGGACGTAGACCTGACCACTCATAATCTTACTCAGCGCTGTTTTCACTTCATCAATTTCACTGACCTTTGAAATATAGCCTTGCACACCTATTTCGAAGGCCATTTGTATATCATGTCGTGAGTTGGAGGCAGAGATGATACAAATAGGTATAGGGGGATCTTGCTGTGTCATTAATAAAGTAAGTTCTTTTTCCCAGCTATGTCGACCGGGCATGAATAAATCAAGTATAATTAAATCAAAACTTTGTTGATTTAAGGTGTTTTGTAGCGTTTGCCAACTAGCAACCTGCGTTGTTTCGACACTCGGAAATAAGGTTTGAATAACTAATGCGAATCCCTCGCGAAACAGGCCGTGGTCATCGGCCAACAATAAGCGCATATCTGGATACTCCCAACTGATAAACGGTAAAGTATATCATTCACATCAACATTTACACAGTTTCCTTTACGCTATTCATTTAGCTACTCATCTGCGATTCAACTTAACTGGGTTATCCTAAGAGTGAGCCTAACTCTAATAAAAAACTTAAATAAAAAAGGGCTGTGAAGGATATTATCGTGAAAAAACAAGCACTGCGTGTTGCCATTAGTCTAGTAACTCTTCCTTTTCCACTCAGCTGCGCCGCTATTAGCCTAGGTGAGGTGATCACTGTTTCTGAGCCTAATCAGCCCTTAGTCGCTAAAATTGAATTATTAGGGAGTAGCAATTTAGATGCAGCCGATGTGCAAGCTAATTTTGCACCGCCAACCTTGTATAATCAGGCACGTGTTCCTCACCCTAGTTTCTTAAAAGATGTTGAAATTTCTACCCGTAATGAGGGTGGGCGACCTTTTTTAGTGCTGCGCTCTAATAAAAAGATTCCACAGTCTCAATTTGGTGTGTTACTAGAAATAACGACTCCAGAAGGCAATATTCTTAAAAAGTTTAATATTGATTTAGATCAGCGACTTAAACAGCAAGTTACTCAAGATATTCAAACGCCTGAGCCTGTTACCCAAGTGGCTAATTCGCCGCAGTCACCTGTCACTGGGGCAGCGGTGTCAGCAACTAAAGCCGTCACTGGGCACGTAACACGACCGCTACTAGCTAAGCCTAAGGAAGTGGCACCAGCGCTACCAGCTAAGCCTAGTATGCCTATTAACGAGGCAGCCCAAGTGTTATCAGCTGAGCTAAGTATGCCGATTAACGAGGCTATACAAGCGTTACCAGTTGAGCCAAGTATACCGCTTAACGAGGCTAGTCCATCGCTAACATCGCTAAGTACGGCTACAGCGGTTTCAGGGGTGTTTGCTAGATCAAGTCATGTTAAAGAGCCGACCAAAACCTATGTTGCTTTTACGCATCGTTATCAGATTAAAAAAGGCGATACCTTAGCCGGTATTATTGGACGCTTGAAAACCCCTAAGGCACAAACTAAACAACAATTAGCCGCCGCTTTATATCAACAAAATCCTCAAGCGTTTGTTAAAGGTAGCAAACGTTTGCTCAAAGCGGGATCATGGCTGAAAACACCCACGAAGGTGGCAGAAGAGATGATTTTACTGCCTGTGGCAGAGCGTAAAAAATCACCGAGTCCTGAGAACCCTGTTATTACGCAGGTGACACCGCCTGCCATCACATCAACATTAAGCGCGAGTCAGCCTGAAAATACTGCAAAACCGGCTCAAGTTGCCGACGTGGCGGCACAAACGCCATCTTCCTCCAGTCTTGTAAAAACGGGGCCGATGATGCCGGAAGTTTATGAGACCATGACAAACTTACAAAAGACTGTCAGTAATTTGGAGCAAAAACTGGGAGAAGCGCAGGCTGAGCTTTTAACGAATCGTCAAGAAATCGCCAGCTTCAAAGATTTGATTCAGCAAAAGAATCGACAGCTAGCAGAGCGCGATGAAGCTTTGTTAGAGCAGGCTCAACAGGTGGCGACAGAAAAAACTACTGAGTCTGCCTTGGGTGCTGCTGGTCCATTAGGGCCACAAACGCAGGCCTTTAAGGGGTTAACCGCCAGTGATCAGAGTAAATTAGCGCAATTGTATGATCTATTAACTTCACCCGAGTCCCGCAAAATTGAGGCGGGAAGTTTATTGTTATTATTGGTGTTAGGTCTGGGGTATTGGTATCGCCGACGTCGCGTGATTGTAAGCGACGCGAATAACGAACCAATTTTACCTACGACACCATCTCCTGCAACTCCTGCATCTCCTGTAGCCTCTGCACCACGCGCCAATCAGCCGCTACCAAGTGGCTTGTTCGCTAGTGTTGAATGGCGCTCGACACCGGAACTGCACACCATTGAGGGGCAGTTAAGTAAATTGCGGCATTCTTTGGAAATGCTACGTGAGGATGGCAAAGCCTTACAGCAATACCTCAATCGCAAGGAATCAATGGCCTAAGCGTTGACGCTCCAATAAACCGGCATCATCGGGTCGAAGCTAGTTAACTCACCTTGGGAAAGTTTGACACGTTCGGGAATAGCCTGTGCTGTTGCTGAACGCTCTAAAGTAAGGCGACGGGGGTTAGGCGCTAAACCGTAGAAAGCTGCGCCGTGTAACGACACAAAGCCTTCTAATTTATCCAAGGCATTTTCTTGCTCAAATACTTGCGCCAGTACCGCTAGGGTATTGGCCACATTAAAAATCCCTGCACAACCACAAGCACTTTGTTTGGCATGATCTAAATGGGGCGCAGAATCTGTGCCCAAAAAGAAACGTTTATCACCGCTAGTAGCGGCTTTGCGTAAGGCTAAACGATGTGACTCACGTTTGGCGACAGGTAGGCAGTAATAATGCGGGCGAATCCCACCCACGAGCATCGCATTACGATTAATGACTAAGTGATGGGGTGTGATGGTGGCAGCGGTGTTTTCGGCACAGGATTGCACATAATCAACCCCTTGTTGGGTGGTCAAGTGTTCAAACACGATCTTGAGTTTCGGAAAGTGTGCACGTAGCGGGATTAATTTGGTTTCAATGAAAACTGCTTCACGATCAAAAATGTCCACACTAGGATCGACTACCTCACCGTGCATCAATAGCGGCATACCTATGGCTTCCATGGTTTCGAGCACTGGATAGACTTTTTCCAAGTCTCGCACACCGGCATCAGAATTGGTGGTCGCACCCGCAGGGTATAATTTAACGGCGCTGACCATACCGGCTTCAAAACCAGCTTTGACATCGGCTTTATTCGTTTGCTCAGTCAGATACAGGGTCATTAAGGGGGTAAAGCTACTATCGTTAGGCAATAAAGCTTGGATTTCAGCACGATAGGCTTGTGCTTGGGCGCTGGTAACAATCGGCGGCTGTAAATTTGGCATAACAATAGCACGCCCAAAGTGGCGTGCCGAAAATGGTAATACCGTTGCCAGTAATTCACCCGAACGTAAATGGACGTGCCAATCATCAGGCTGAGTAATCGTTAAGCGGCTTGGCATTGTCATGGTAGGGCTCGGTTAGGGGAAAGTGGAATAATGTTAACAAATCTCTGCACAAAAAGCAGAGTGTGGAGTTTAACGATGAAATGGTTATTCAGTGCAATCTTGCTTGGCTCTTTAGCAGCTAATGCTACTCTGTTTTATTTGACTAAAAAGTTTTATCAAGAGGCTCAAACGGTAAGGCTTAATCCCTTGGAATTAGAGCGTTATCCTTCAGCGCTAGCAGACAAAAAGATCGGGCAAAAACGGGTTGTATTTTTTGGCGATTCGCGGGCTTTGGGTTGGCCAGCTCCCGCCGCGCAAGGGCTAGAGTTTATTAATCGTGGCATTGGTGATCAAACATCTACGCAAGTGCGTTATCGTGTTGCAGCACATCTAGCACCCTTAAAGCCTGATCTCGTGTTATTGCAATTGTGTGTCAATGATTTAAAAGTCATTGCGCAAATGCCTGAGCAGCAGGCAGCGATTGTGCAGCGTTGCAAAGAAAATGTAACGAAGATTGTGCAGGAGGTGCGTGCGAGTGGTAGCGAGGTCTTGCTGACAACGGTGTTTCCCGTGAATAAGGCTAGTTGGCAATATTGGATTCGTTGGTCAGAGGCGGTCGATGTAGCGCTGCAAGACGTGAATCACTACATAAAAAGTTTAGCGGGTGAAGGCGTTTATGTGTTAGATGCTTATGATGTATTGGAAGGTGAACCCAATCAAACCCACCCACAGTTTAGCCGAGATTTACTGCATTTGAATGAAGTAGGCTATGCGCAGCTTAATCAAGCTTTGAGTGAATGGCTAAAAGCCTATTTAGCCGAGTCTGCTGAGTAGTGATTCGTGTGCTGCGGTGACGAATAGGAGTTTCTTCACCAAAGATATTTTAGAATTGGATTTAATCAAAGAATTTCATCTTCAAATGCACACATGAAGAATGTGTTGATGACGGGCGCGGTGACTTTAGCAACTTACTCTCCGCCGTGCTTATAACACGAGCCGTTGTAGGTTAATAGAAGGAAACATACTGTGCTTGAAACTAAACGACTACAAATATTGCCTCCATCCTTGAAGCTACAACCTTTGATTTTGGCAGCTATTGTCGAAAGCCAGAATGACTTAAAACAATTTTTGGCATGGGTTCCTTCTAGTTTGACTGTCGAGGCATCTATTAAGAACACTGAACAAGCTATTGCAAATTTTCAAGATTTTGATAATGAATTACGCTTTTCACTTATTGCAAAAGCATCAGGCCAATTTGTGGGTGCAATAGGTTTGATTATCCGTGACAAGCAAATTCCTTTTTTTGAAATGGGCTATTGGTTGAGGAGCTCTTGTGTAGGTTTCGGTTACATGAGTGAGGCTGTCGTCACATTGGAGGATTATGCTTTTAATGTTCTCAAAGCCAAACGCGTTGAAATCAAAATGGCAGAAAATAATTGGAAAAGCCGTGCTGTTGCAGAGCGTTGTGGTTATGTATACGAGGGTACACATAAGAATGATCGTATGCTCCCGAATGGTAAAATAAGCAATACCGTTGTTTATGCGAAAACGAGCTTATAAGCATAGGGGCTTAATAATCTAAACTGGTGATGAAGAATTGAATATTATTCAGCCTCTCCTTTTTAAATTTAATGGTTTTCGGATATTTCCACTACATATTCTGAGATTAACAAGAGTTTGAGTGAAACAATTACCTATTTAAAAAATAGACCGACGCTTGATTTAATTGTGACCAAAAAGGCTAAGTTGCCACTTTAGTGTCTTGAGAAGGTTTAGGCTTGTAAGGCTTTGCGTGTTAATTGAAAACAGCATCGCTTAGCCGAGGCTGACCTACTCGTGGCTACCACTAGCCATCAGCTTTTCTGCGGTGATTGGCTGGCCGACCCGCGATTTGGGTTACAATGAATAATTACTACATTAATTCGCAGAGGTCTGCCATGAACCTGCCTAAAAAACTTTTAAGCAGTTTAGCTTTCGGTGTTTATCTTGCCCTTTCTCCCATGACCCAAGCGGCGTCTCTCGAAGCCGTGCCGGTGATCACTGGCTTAGATTATCCGTGGAGTATGGTATTTTTGCCAGACGGCGAAATGCTTATCACTGAACGTTCAGGCCAATTACGTCGCGTAAAAGATGGAAAGTTACAGCCAAACCCTGTGCAGGGCTTACCTAAAGTGGCCGTACTGGGGCAAGGTGGTTTATTGGGTTTAGCTTTGCATCCACAGTTTGCTCAAAACCATTGGTTGTATTTGAGTTATACCGAACAAGGTCAAGGCGGCTATAGCACTTCCTTAGCGCGTGCCAAATATCAAGAAGGGCGTTTAAGTGATCTGCAAGTATTATTTCAGGCTACACCTCGGATAACTGGAGCGGTGCATTTTGGCGGTCGTATTGTATTTGATAAACAAGGCTATTTGTATGTAGGTTTAGGGGAGCGTGGTCGGCAAGATTTAGCACAAGATACTACTAATCATGCAGGCAGCTTAATTCGTTTAATGGATGATGGCAAAGTGCCGACCAATAATCCTTTAGTGAATAATAAAAATGCTAAACCCGAAATTTATAGCTTTGGGCATCGCAATATCCAAGGACTCACCCTGAATCCAAAAACGGGCGCGATTTGGGCACATGAACATGGGCCGCAAGGTGGTGATGAGGTGAATCTGATTAAGGCCGGTGCGAATTATGGCTGGCCTATCATTACTTATGGTGAGCAATATGGGGGCGGTCGCATTGGTGAAGGAAAAACTAGCCAAGCCGGAATGGAACAACCTTTACACTATTGGGTTCCCTCCATTGCACCTTCGGGAATGACGTTTTATAGCGGTGATAAATACCCCCATTGGCAAGGTGATTTATTTGTTGGCTCCTTAAAATTTGGTTTGGTAGTGCGTTTGCATGATGTGGGTAATGGCAAATGGCAGGAGGAGCGTTATTTGAATAACGCGATTGGACGGATTCGCGATATTCAGCAAGCACCCGACGGTTATTTATATGTCCTGACCGATGAATCCAATGGCGGGCTTTATCGACTCACTCTCAAACCCTAGACAATTTACGCTGCATCGCATCACGATTTTGGGTAGGATGTGGGCTTCATTTTTAAGGATTTTATCATGCTGCTGATTCCTGCCATCGACCTGAAAGATGGTCAATGTGTCCGTTTGCGTCAAGGACGCATGGACGATACCACGGTGTTTTCTTCCAATCCTGTTGATGTTGCCCAACGTTGGGTGGATGCGGGTGCACGTCGTCTGCATTTGGTGGATTTGAATGGCGCATTTGAAGGCAAGCCAGTCAATGGCGAAGTAGTACGTGCAGTAGCGGCAAAATTTCCCCATATTCCTGTGCAAATCGGCGGTGGAATTCGTGATGCTGCAACCGTGGCGGCTTATTTAGAGGCTGGTGTGCAATTTTGCATTATTGGTACGAAAGCAGTACAAGAACCACAATTTGTGGTCAATTTATGCCAGCAATTCCCCCAGCATATTATCGTCGGTATTGATGCGAAAAATGGCATGGTAGCGACTGATGGTTGGGCGGAAGTATCGCGTGTTTCTGCTATTGACCTAGCCAAGCAATTTGAACAAGCCGGTGTGAGTGCCATTGTTTATACCGATATTGCGCGAGATGGGATGATGCAAGGTGTAAATGTCGAAGAAACAGCGCGTTTAGCAGAAAGTATTTCCATTCCAGTGATTGCTTCTGGTGGTGTAACAAATATGGATGATATTAAAGCGCTGTTGACGGTAGAAAATAAAGGTGTCATGGGCACGATTTTAGGGCGCTCGATTTATGAAGGGACGATTGATTTAGCAGAAGCGCAGCGTTTTGTGGATAAGGTGAGTTAAATGGGTTTAGCCAAACGCATTATTCCTTGCTTGGATGTGGATAATGGCCGCGTCGTCAAGGGTGTTAATTTTGTGGATATTCGTGATGCCGGTGATCCCGTTGAAATCGCAGCACGTTACAATCGCGAAGGTGCAGATGAACTAACTTTTTTAGATATTACCGCCAGTTCTGATAATCGTGAAACGATTGTGCATGTGGTTGAAGCGGTGGCTTCTGAAGTATTTATTCCCTTAACGGTGGGAGGTGGAATTCGCAAATTAGAAGATATTCGCCGTATGTTGAACGCGGGTGCGGACAAAGTGTCTATTAATACCGCTGCGGTTTTTAATCCTGAATTAGTGCGTGAGGCTAGCGGTTATTTTGGCTCACAATGTATTGTGGTGGCGATTGATGCTAAGCGCGTGAGTCAAGAAGGTGAACCATTACGCTGGGAAGTATTTACGCATGGCGGTCGCAAAACATCAGGGATTGATGCGATTGAATGGGCAGAGCGTATGGCAAATTATGGTGCCGGTGAATTATTAGTAACCAGCATGGATCGTGACGGTACCAAAATTGGTTTTGATCTTGCATTAACAAAAGCTATTACTGATCGGGTAAATATCCCGCTTATTGCTTCTGGCGGTGTGGGTAATTTGCAGCATTTGGCGGATGGGGTCTTGAGGGGTGGGGCTGACGCGGTATTGGCGGCCAGTATTTTCCACTTTGGCGAGTATACTGTCACCGAAGCCAAACAATTTATGGCAGAACAGGGCATTGAAATGCGCCTGTCATGAGAATAACTAAGGTATAAAAAATGTTAGCCTTCGATAAAGCATTAATTGAACAACGTAAAGCTGATTTAGAGCGTGCCCGCACTGAGCTGAAAACTCATTTCGTTGGTATTGATGCGATCATCGATGAACTCATTAGTTATATCCAAGTCTGGTATTTAATGCCTGAGTTATTAAAACGTCCTGTGATTGTCAATTTATGGGGCATGACAGGGGTGGGTAAAACCGATTTAGTGCGCAAATTAGTGCGTGCCTTGGCGTTTCAGGATCGTTTTGCTGAAATTGAATTGTCGAATATTGACCAAACCTATTGGCAATCTTCCGTTTCTAGCGTCTTAGATAATCATGGCTTTCATGATGGCAAGCCGAGTATTGTCTTTTTTGATGAAATTCAGCGTTTTAATACGATTGATGATGAAGGTAAGCCAATGGCGCAGACCAAATTCATCGACTTTTGGGGCTTATTATCCGATGGCCAATTAGCACGGCGCGATAAAGAAGATTCTGAAATCGATAATTTGTTGGCGAACTATTTTTTAGAGCGTAAGCAACGGCAAAAACGGCGTGAATCCGGTAATGAAGGCGCTTATGACGAGAGTAGTATTTTTAGTCCATGGCAGACCTTACCGCTGCGCAAATTATTAAATATTGATATGGATATGGAGAGTTTTCTCGATTTATCCGATGAGGATTTAATTGAGTTAATGCTCACCGCAAAACGCCAAAAAACTATTTATGAACCTATTAATCATGCCCAAACCTTAATTCTTATTTCCGGTAATTTGGACGAAGCCTTCAGCATGGCACGCCAAGCAGCAGAAGCGGACGTGGATGCGGATATTTTTCATGCTTTAACCAAAAAAATTACCTTAATGGATGTGAAGGCGGCCTTATTACGCAAATTCCGTCCAGAGCAAGTGGCGCGCTTTGGCAATATTCATGTGATTTATCCGAGTTTGCGCAAGCAGGATTTTGTCGAGCTCATTGCGCGTGAAATTCAGCGTGTCCAAGACGATACCTTTAAGCGTACGGGTATTAGCTTGTGCGTTGACCCTAGCTTGGAGGCGCTGATTTATCGTAATGGCGTGTTTCCGGTACAAGGTGTGCGTCCGGTGTTTTCGAGCGTGACCGATATTTTGGAAGTAAATTTATCGGGCTTATTGCTGGAAGCACTCACTATTAATGCCAAGTTGATTGAGCTGGCTTACGATGAATCGGGGCAGGCTTTAGTCGCGAAGATTGGCGATGCCTTGATTCGAGTCCCTTATGTGGGACGGATTGATAAAATTCGTGCCAGCAATGAAGAGGCGGTGGTGGCTAATATCAGTGTGCATGAAGCCGGTCATGCCGTGGTTTACATGCTGCTATTTGGAATTGCACCGATTCAATTACAAAGTCGTATTGCCAGTAGTTATCCGGGCGGTTTCACTTTCCCGCATCAGATTTATCATACCCAACGCAGTTTGCTCGATATGATTAAGGTCTATCTCTCGGGTGGTTTAGCCGAGGAGCTTTATTTTGGTAGTGGTCAGGCTAGTATTGGTCGTTTGCAAGATCGTGAAGAGGCGACAGGTTTGGCCTTAGATTTTATTCGCCGTTATGGTTTTGATGCACATTATCAAGCGAACTATGTGCTTTATGATCATGTGCATCAAATGGCCAAGGATGTCACAGATAAGGATGTAGAAAGCTTGATGGCGCGGATGGTTGATGAAACGCGTCATTTGCTGTCGGAGCATTTGCAATTAGTTCATATGTTGGCGCAACGCCTGAGTGACGTCGGCAAATTGGAAGCCGCCGCGATTGCTGCCTTGGCGCGTGAATATGGCTTGGCGGTGAGTGTGCAAGAAGAAGGGTATTTGTATATTCCTCCTTATGCTCTGCAGAAACCTAACAGCTTTTCTTGATAGTTAGGTGTTTTACAAGACTTTTGATTTGATACAAGCCTATCTTTTTAGATACGGAAAGTGTGCTATAAAAAACTTTCTGTATTCGTTGTTCGACATAAAATCACTATAAATCAGTATTTTAAATTTATTTCTGAACTTTGGCACGACTCGTGCAATCTATGTATCTGTCTGTAATCCTCCACTGTCACTTGTGGACTAGGTTCACAAGCCTAGCTGACGCAGCCGCCTATGGCGCGTGTGCGTATCGGTGCAGTATGAAACAGACCTGCGACTGTAGCGCAGTGGTAGCGCGCCCGAGTAACTCGGGAGGTCATTGGTTCGACTCCAATCAGTTGCTCCATGCTATAGCTCACTGGCAGAGCACTTGATTTAGGATCAAGGGTCATTGGTTCGACTCCAATTAGCAACTTACCCTGAAACGGTAATTCGCCCGCAAGGGCACATCAACGGCAAACCTCCGCGCTTGGCGTGGCATCTTCGGATACCACCATGCTGAGCACTACTGCGCTAGCCTGAGTACTGGGTAGGTAGATGGCGAGCGTTGTCATGCGAGCAGTTTAGACTGCGAGCAGCGCATCGTTTCCCCGTTTACCCAAAGTATTCAGCCTGTGGCAGTGGGGAGGAATGCCAACTTATTAATAAAGGACAACACCATGTTATTTAAAAAAACCGTTATTATTCCAGAAGCAAGTCGCGGGCTGTTGTTCAAAAATGAGCAGTTCGTAGAGGTTTTAAAAGCCGGTAAACACGAGTTCTGGGAATTAAGCGATACTTATAAAGTACAGATCACGAGCACTTTGGGAACGGTCACTAATCCTGTCTTAGAGCAGGTGTTAACACTCGCCGATACTTATCCCGAGCACTTCGCCGAGGATATTCAGCGTTGGGAAACCGGTGAACAAGAAGTTGGTTTGGTCTACCAAGATAATGTGCTGAAAGACATCAAAGCCCCTGCACAGCGCGGGGCGTATTGGCGTGGGCAGCGTGTGATTGAAGTACGCAAAGTCAATATTGCGGATGATATTCTTGTGCCCAAACACTTAGCGAATATCTTGATAAACGCGAAAGAAGCAGCTTTGCGTAATGTTGTGCTATTTTCGGTAGCAGTGAGTCATATTCCTGAAGGCCACATCGGTTTTTTAGAAATCGATGGTGAACAGCGCGAAACTTTGACGGCAGGTTCGTATGCGTGGTGGCAGTTTAACCACAGCATTAAAGTTACTCAAATGGATATGCGCTTGCAGAATATGGAGGTGAATGGTCAGGAAATTTTAACCAAAGATCGTGTCGGTTTGCGTATTAATTTGTCGGCCTTATGGCAAGTCAAAGATGCAGCCTTGGTAAGAACAAGTCTTGCTGATCACAAAGACTATTTGTATCGCGAATTGCAATTAGCTTTGCGCACCGTGGTGTCAACGCAGACTTTGGATGAGCTATTGGCGGATAAAAATCTGTTAAATCAAACCATTCAGAGCCTTGTTGCGGAAAAAGTGTCAGCCTATGGCTTGGAGCTAAACACGGTTGGTGCGCGTGATATTGTCTTGCCGGGTGAAATGAAAGCGATTTTGGCGCAAGTTGTGGAAGCTGAGAAAAAGGCCGAAGCTAATTTAATTCGTCGTCGCGAAGAAACCCAAGAAACCCGTTCTTTGCACAATACCGCGAAAGTCATGGAAGGAAATCCCGTATTATTGCGCTTAAAAGAACTAGAGATTTTGGAAAAAATCACCGGACGTATTCAAAATTTGAATGTGTATGGTGGTTTGGATGGCGTGATGAATGATTTGGTGAGATTGACCGAGCGCACTAAAAATCCTTAGTTTGAAGCTGCGATAGCTGAAGCAGTGATAGGCTCACTGAGCCTATTACTGCACTCACCCAAAAGCATTGGATTAGGTCAAAAATGCCACCTAAAGAATTAAGTGGCAAATCCCAGTACTGGTTAATGACCGTCGTCTACTTTGCGTTCGTCTTTGAAGGTGCGCCAGCCGCTAATCATAGAGCTGATTAGTGATTGGCGGGACATGATGTCTTCGCGGATGGCTACATAAATGTGAATCATCGCGAATAAGATAATCCACCACATCCCTAAATGATGCCAAGTGTGTAAATCCATGCTCTGACCCACTAAGGGAATCAGCCATGAACTAAACCATTGGAATTGCCAAGAATCGAGGCCCGCGCCTTCACCATAAAGGGCTAGGCCGGTAACAATCATGAACAACATGCCCCACACAAACATGATGTGCATAGTGAGCACGGCTAAAGGATTGTGGCCGGTATATTTGCGTGGTTCGCCCGCAAAAAACGCATACCACTTTATTTCATGCCACACGCCTCCCCAAAACTCCCGCTTAAAAATAGGAGGCAGAAAAATCTCACGTGAATGTTTGTTACCGACAAAAGCCCAGTAGATACGCGCCAAAAAGCCAATTACTAAGATATAACCCGCTGCAAAATGGACAAAGCGGATATAACCCATCAAAAAGTGGTCACTAGCCTCACCGGATAGCGTAGGCAGGGGGCTACCTATCAAATAGCCGGTCAAGGCTAGTGCCACAAGCGCGGCGGCATTGATCCAATGCCAAATACGTACCGGCGCTTGGTAGACATAGACCGCCGGTTGATAAGAAGTGGGGCTAGCCATGCTTAACCCCTTTGGCGATAGTGCCAAACCATGATGCCAGCAATGACCGCCGCCATCCCAACCAAGCCTAACAGATGATAAGGATGGCTAAGAAAGTGGGCGAGTTGCTGTAGGTGGGTGAGTGCATGATGATCGCCCGCATGAGCCATTAATGTGCCAGCATAAGCCGAAGTCGTTAGCAGGAGGATCATTTGAGTCAGTTTTAGGGTGTATTTCATAATGCTCTCCTAACGTATTTTAACCTGAGTCAGTTCTTCGCCATCGGGTCCCATCACGTGGGTCGAACAGGCTAAACAAGGATCGAAACTGTGCAAATTACGCAGAATTTCGACGGGTTCTTCGGGGCGCTCAACGGGTGTATTCATGAGGCAGGCTTCAAATGCGCCAATATTACCGGCGGGGTCGCGTGGTGAGCCATTCCATGTCGTTGGTACGACGCATTGATAATTCTCGATTTTTCCATCTTTGATGCGAATCCAATGCCCTAAACCACCACGCGGTGCTGCTACCGTGCCAAAGCCCTTGGCTTCTTTCGGCCATGTATCAGGATGCCATTTATCCATATTCGCTGTTGCGGTATCACCGGCTTTAATATTGCCGATTAATTGATTCCAATCATCCATCATCATATCAGCACAATATTCGGACTCTAAAGCACGTGCCAAGGTACGACCAATCGTACTATTGAGCGCGGTTTTCGCATCCAAGCTAGTGCCAGCCAGTTTATTAAACGCTGCGAGGCTGGTATCGACTTGGTTTTTCACATACTCAATACCTTTAGCATAAGCGAGCGTATAACGGGATAAGGGACCGACTTCGACCGCATGGCCTTTCCAGCGTGGCGCTTTAATCCATGAATATTTCGCACTTTCATCCAATTGCTGAATGTTGGTTGAGGTGCCGATCGTATTTTTACCTAGTTCATATTTCGGCTCAGTAATGCCATCCCAAGGATGTAGGCCTTTGGACTCATCGGGATAGGTGTACCACGAGTGAGTGACAAACTCTTGCACTTGCGCCGGATCAGTTGGATCAATCGGAAACACTTCATTCCAATTACCATTCAGGATAACGCCACCCGGCAATTGATCGGTGGATTTGTCATACGGCACTTTGGCGTAATCACCATAATCCATCACATTAATTGCGCCATGACCGCCACCCCACAGTTGATTCTTATAGAAGCTGGCAATGGCAATTACGTCTGGCACATACACGTTCTTATTAAACGCGATCATTTCTTCAATGCGTGCTTTGACGAAATTTAAACGCTCCATATTGAGCGGCGCACCGGCAGAATAATTCTGATCCATATTGATGGCACAAGGGACACCCCCGACTAAATAGTTGGGGTGAGGATTCTTGCCGCCAAATACCGTATGAACCTTGACGAATTCTTTCTGCATATCCAATGCTTCGAGATAATGTGCTACCGCCATTAAATCGGCTTCGGGTGGTAATTTGTAGGCGGGGTTCGTCCAATAGCCATTTTTGAAGGGGCCAAGCTGACCCGATTCAATAAAGCGTTTAATGCGCGTTTGCACATCACGGAAATAGCCGGGGCTGGATAAGGGATGTGAGGGGGAAACCATGTGTTGTAGTTCCGACGTCCCACGCGGATCAGCCTTCAGCGCATTCACCGGATTTACCCAATCGAGCGCATGCAGATGATAAAAATGCACAACATGGTCATGAACTTGCAGAGTTTTCGCCATAATTTCGCGAATCAGATGCGCATTCAGCGGAATTTTAATATCTAAGGCGTTTTCCACTGCGCGTACCGAGGTAAGTGCATGACAGCCCGTACACACACCACAAATCCTTTCTACGAAAGCCCAAGCGTCACGCGGGTCACGACCTTTTAGGATCACCTCTAAGCCACGCCACATTGTGCCCGTAGAAACCGCATTGCGGATCACATTATTCGCATCAATATTCACTTCGCAGCGCATATGACCTTCGATGCGTGTCACTGGATCGACTACCACACGTTGACCGGAAGTATCCAGCGAATAACCATTAGGCGTTTGAATAACGGCCATGTATTACGCTCCTTGTTTGGGCTCGTCGTGAGCAGCAGTAGTTTGAGTGGATTTAGCACGCTTCACCGCAGACATTGCGGCATGGGCAGCGATGGCAGTGCCTACGGTCGCAGCGGCAGCAATACCAATTTTGTCGGCATTCGCTTCCACACCAAAGGCTGGAATATCGGTGAGACGTGCATACCACGAGCCTTTATCCCAGAAGCCATCTTCCGAGCAGCCAATACAACCATGACCGGCTTGGATCGGGAAAGACGTGCCTTCATTCCAACGGATGGTCGAGCAAGCATTGTAAGTAGTTGGCCCTTTACACCCCATTTTGTATAAACAATAGCCCTTACGTGCGCCTTCATCGTCGAAGCTTTCCACGAATTGACCCGCGTCGAAGTGGGGACGACGGTAGCATTTATCGTGAATCCGCTGGCTATAGAACATTTTGGGACGGCCTTGGCGATCCAATTCAGGGAAGCGTTCAAAGGTCAGAATATAAGTCACCACCGCTGTCATGACTTCGGCAATCGGTGGGCAGCCAGGGACTTTTATAATTGGCTTGTCGGTAATAATTTTGTGAACTGGCGTAGCTTTAGTGGGATTGGGTTTGGCTGCTTGCACACAGCCATACGATGCACAAGAGCCCCACGAAATAATAGCTTTGCAATGTTTTGCGACTTTGGTGAGTTGTTCCACGAAGGGTTTGCCAGCGATAATGCAGGACATCCCTTCTTGATTGAGCGGCGGATTACCTTCCACGGCTAGGATGAAATTGCCATCATATTTTTGAATAGTTTCTTCAATGATAGCTTCGGCTTGCTGACCAGCGGCCGCCATAATGGTGTCATCGTAATCCAAGGAAACCATGGATAACACCACATCTTTAGCTAAAGGATGCGCTGAGCGAATAAAGGATTCGGAGCAGCAAGTACATTCCAAACCATGCAGCCAAAGCACCGGAATCCTTGGTTTATTCTCCATGGCATGAGCAATTTTACCAGCAAATTCAGGGCCTAAGCCGAGTGCAGCAGCGGTCAAGCTACAGTATTTCAAAAAGCTGCGGCGTGAAATCCCTTGACGACGCATCACATCATAGAAGGTTTCTAACATGGGGGAAGCTCTCCTCTTTTTAGTCTAGGCTTACGCCTTTCGTCGGTTTCTGCAAATCCTGTGCCAAGCAATCCTAAAGAGTTTTTTTATTATTCTTTTGTGAATAAAATCAGACATTAATCATTGCTTCTTAGTATTGAGCGGAAGTATCCAAGTAGTTAATTTGTCAGTTATTGGAAATAAGTCTTTCAATTTTTTTCAAAAGTGTAATAGGATATTTCACTTGTGAGGTAAGGAGGTTTCCAGTGACAGTAAAGCGTGTATTGCTGTTGGGTATCGGCAATGTGCTCTGGGCCGATGAAGGTTTTGGGGTTCGTTGCATTGAAGTACTGCATCAGCATTATCAATTCCCTGAGCATGTCACCCTGATGGATGGTGGCACCCAAGGCATTTATCTGGTTCAGCACGTACAAGCGGCGGATATTTTAGTGGTATTTGATGCTATTGATTACGGCTTGGAAGGGGGTACGCTCAAACTGATAGCTGATGCCGATGTGCCTAATTTCATGGGCGCAAAAAAAATGAGCCTGCATCAAACGGGCTTCCAAGAGGTCTTAGCGACTTCGCAATTGCTGGGACATTATCCGGAAAAGCTTTTATTAATTGGCGTTCAGCCGGTCGAATTAGACGATTATGGCGGCAGCCTTCGCCCAGCAGTAAAAGCCCAAATTCAGCTTGCTATTGACTGTGCGCTTCGCTATTTAGCAGATCAAGGTATTCATGCAATACCCCGCGCTACACCACTACCCAGCCACGAACACTTATCGCCTTCACAAATAGCACTGGCGCAATATGAGTCAGGACGCCCTTCCGAGCAGCTTGCGTGCCGTTTGGGAGATGATCGGGTGTTGACTGACCCAAGCCTTAAGTTTGATCCAAAACCTTCTCCCATTGAGCAAGCCATGAGTGTGTCTGTGGATCATTGGAGGGATCGCTGATGTGTATGGGGATTCCAATGCAAGTGCTGGAAATGCGCGGCACTTATGCTTTGTGTGAAGCTGAAGGGGAACAGCAATTACTGGATATGTTATTGGTTGGCGAACAACCCGCCGGAACATGGGTATTAAATTTCTTAGGTGCGGCGCGTGAAGTGATGAGTGCAGAACAAGCACAGGCTACGCGCCAAGCCTTAAAGGCCATGCAGTTGGTGATGCAGCAAGGCGTGAATGCTAACGCGAGCCTAGATAGTTTATTTGCTGATTTGATCGAGCGCGAACCCCCCTTACCTGAGCATTTGCGTGCGCAAGTGTTGAACCGAGGATAAACCCATGTCATCTCCTTTAATCGAGCGTCTTTTGCAAATCTATCCTTTGGTGGATGCAGCGAGTTTGTCTGCGTTTTTGGATGAGCATGAGTACAGTGTGTTGTTTTTTACCGAAGACCCTAATCGCTTTCCTGAAACCAACGATGTGGCAGTCGTGTTGCCCGAGTTAGTAAAGGTTTTTCAAGGTAAGTTTCAAGCGGCGATTATTGCTCAGCCAGATGAGAAGAAATTGCAAAGTTTGTATGGCTTCCAGTCTTGGCCAGCCTTGGTATTTATGAAACACCAACACTATCTCGGTGCAATTACCGGTATCCAAGATTGGTCGGTTTATCTACAAGATATTCAAACCATTTTAGCCTCGCCACCCAAGCGACCCTTATCCATTGGCATTCCTGTGGTCAGCCAGTAGAGGAGAAAAACGATGTCTGAGTTTCAATATAAGGGACGCCCACTGGGGATTCCGATTGTAGGCATTGGCACCCAGCCGATAGAAGAGGGGGATGAGCAGTTCAATTTCACCGGTTCACCCGGTGCTATGCCTACTTACCATCCGCCGATCTTGCCCGAGCCAGAAGAGATTGAAAATTTAGTTGAGGCAAAAGCTTTATTGCGGCGTTTACAAGAAGCGATGGCGAACTACCGAGCGGGTAGGCCAGCGCTAGTGTTTGACCTTTCGCATTTGGATGCGGCCAATTTGGATTTGGTCAATCAAGTCTTGAATGAAGGCGAGGTCAGTGTGGTTTACGAGGGTAGTCCACGCTTACACATTCAAGAATCGGTATTGACCGGTATTTGGCGGGTAAGAACTTATGATGCGCAGCAAGTGCTAGTCAGTGACGTGATTGAGGTTGGCGATATTCCTTCGGTGGTGCGTGACAAGACCTTTGCGAATGCAACGCCCATCGATACTGATTTAGAGCATTTACCCCAAGGTATTATTAATTCACCGTCACTGATTACGGAAATCGTCGAGCAAAGCCACGCATGGCAAGCCAACACCTTAGCACATGTGATTAATTTATCCTTATTGCCGCTTTCGCCTGATGATTTGGCGTTTCTGGGTGAGCGTTTAGGGGTGGGGGAGGTCACGATTTTATCGCGTGGTTATGGCAATTGTCGTATTGGTAGTACGCAAAAACGTAATGTGTGGTGGGTGAAGTTTTATAACTCTGATGATGCACTGATCCTCAATACGATTGAGATTATCGATGTACCAGAAGTGGCGCGTGCCGCACAGGAAGATTTGCAGGATAGTGCGCTGCGCTTGGCAGAAATTTTGGAGATTTATCAATGAGTATGCCAAGACAGGGCGGTTTTGAAGGTTCTTATGGTGGTGATAATGCACGCCTTAAGGATGCGGATAAGATGGAGTGCAAGATTTGTTGGCGTGTCTATGATCCGGCTGAAGGTTGCGACTATTGGCAAATAGCGGCTGGAACACCCTTTTCACAATTGCCGGAGCACTGGCGTTGTCCCGAATGCGATGCGCCCAAGCATCAATTTATGGTGTCACAGGATGAATGATCGTGTGCCACTAACATCGGCTATGTGGGTTGAACGTTTTGAGCATTTATTCAAGAACATTCAACAGATGCGTATGCAGGATTTGCCCTTTTTGCATACCGGCATAACCGTAAAAGCGTTTGGTTTTGAACCGCATCAGCAAGGTTTTTTAGGTGTCGTGCTCACACCTTGGTTTATGAATCTGATTTTTGTGCCAGAGGTTTTAACGCAGGAGCAAGTAGGTAGTAGACAGTTTTTGCAATTACCCGCAGGGACTTATGATTTTATTGTGAATTACGAAGATCCGATTGGTTTTTACTGGACTTGCTCTCTGTTTTCGCCAGTGTTGGAGTTTGAAGATCAACAAGCTGCCGAGCAAACCGCGCAATATGCCTTATTAGCCGTGCTGCAGCCGGATCACAGTTCAGCCAAAGACCAATACCAAGCCGAAAAGCCTTTAGCCGAACGCCTGCAACAGCCTATGTCGCGGCGTGCATGGTTGCAAGGTAAGTTTCTAAGAGATTGAAATGCAAGCAGGTATTGAGGGAGGACTGCATATTGTCATGAATGTTGAGCGTACTGACGTACACATTCGCTCGACACGTCCTTTGCAGGCTATCAATCAACTCTTGCAAGGTAAAACAATGGATCAAGCGTTAGCGCTGATACCGTTGTTGTTTCATGTCTGTGGTACGGCGCATGGTCTAGCAGCGTTGAAGGCAAACGCTGCACTATTCAATAAGCCTATAGACCCAGAACATTATGCTGCTTTGCAGGACTTAGTGGCACTTGAAACAGGGCGTGAGCAGGTACAACGCATTTTGCTTGATTGGAGTGCGTGGCGGGGTTTGAAGCCGGAGCTAAGTGTGATACGTGAAGCGATGCAGTTTCTTACCACCGCTAAACAAACCTGGTTTAAAGCGGGTAACGTTTTTCGTGCGGATAGTGAGCTATTGCAGACTAAAGCGCAGCGTGAGTGGCTCAAGCAGCGATGGCGGCAATACCTAGAGCAGCATATTTTTGCAGTAAGTTTGGAGCGTTTTCAGGCGTTTAATAGGGATGATTTACAGACTTGGATACACCAAGCAGAGACTATCCCAGCTCACGCTTTACGGCGTTTAAAAGAGAAGGATTGGGGAGGTTTGGGTGCTAATTCTTTAGTACCTGAGCTAGAGAACTCGGTGTTAGCACGGCAGGTACAACAGCCTTTAATCCAACAGGTTTTGCGGGAGTTTGGTAATGGTGTGCTGAGTCGTTGGTTGGCACTTTTACTTGAATTAGTAAGGGGTACTACTGAAGTGGATGATCATGCCGTGCCAGCAGCACGTGGTAACTTGCGGCATCAAGTCGCCTTGGATGCAAATCAGTTCATTCAATGCTATTCGATTCTCGCGCCAACCGAGGTGAATTTCGCAAACGATGGTGTGGTAGCAGCGGGTTTAAAAGCTTTATGCCGGAGTAGGCCTTTAGAGGATCTAAAAGACCGCGCGAATCTTTGGATTCAAGCGGTTGACCCTTGTGTCTCTTATACGCTCGAGATTCAAACTCATGCATGAAATGTCCTTAGCGGAAGGGATGCTGCAAGTGTTAGAACAGGCCGCGCAAACCCAACAGTTTAAAAAAGTGAAAACCGTCTGGTTGGAAATCGGTGCCTTAGCCAATGTCGAAGTGCCTGCTTTGGAGTTTGCCTTTGAAGTGGTATCGCGCCACAGCGTTGCCGATCAGGCCAAACTAGAAATTATTCATTTACCCGCGATCGCATGGTGCATGCAATGCGGCAAAAGTGTTGAGATTAAACAGCGTTATGATGCTTGTCCTGATTGTGGCAGTTATCAATTGCAAGTCAGCTCAGGTGATGAAATGCGTATAAAAGAATTGGAGGTGGATTAATGTGTACAGTATGCGGTTGTGGAGCAGGTGAAACGCGCGTTGAAGGGCATGAGCACCACCATCATGATCACCCACACGATCATCACCATCATGGACATGAGCACTCACAGGATCATGCGCACAATCATAGCCATGAGCATCACGAACACTCAATTATTCGTGGCCTAGGCACACAGCACCAACATTATGGACAAGGCCCTGCACGTGCGCATGTGGCGGGTTTAAGTCAGTCGCGTATGGTGCAGATTGAGCAAGATATTTTGGGTAAGAATAATCAATATGCCCAGCAAAATCGGCGTTGGTTTGCAGAACAAGGTGTATTAGCCCTAAATCTGGTCTCTAGTCCAGGATCGGGGAAGACGTCGCTTTTAGTGCGCACCCTCACCGATTTAAAAGAGGAATTTGCCTTAGCTGTAATTGAAGGCGATCAGGAAACCGCGAATGATGCGGATCGGATTCGTGCCACAGGTGTACCAGCTATTCAGATTAATACAGGTAAGGGTTGTCATTTAGATGCTCACATGGTCGGACATGCCTTAGAAAGCTTGAAGCCTGAGCCTACCAGTATCTTATTTATTGAAAATGTGGGGAATTTAGTTTGCCCTGCGGCCTTTGATTTGGGTGAAGCGAATAAGGTAGCGATTTTGTCGGTCACCGAAGGCGAAGACAAACCGATTAAATACCCTGACATGTTCCATGCCGCCAAATTGTTATTACTGAATAAAGTGGATCTACTGCCTTACCTACAATTTGACGTGGCAAAATGTATTGAATACGCACGTCGAGTCAACCCTGATATTCAAGTCTTGCAAGTGTCAGCGACCACAGGACAGGGTATGAATCAGTGGTATCAGTGGCTGCGGATGACGCAGCAAATGCGTTTACTCGGTCATCCGTTGGCGAGTGCTGCGACTCAAACAAGGCCGACAGGAGTGCAGGCATGACCGAGCGTCCAACCATATTAGTGGTGGATGATGAAGTGCGTTCCTTGGAGGCAATGGAACGCATTTTGGCTGAAGATTTTGATATTCATACCGCCCATTCCGCGCAGCAAGCCTTAGATATTTTGGCGCGAGAATGGGTGCAAGTGATAGTCTGTGATCAGCGTATGCCTGATGTAACAGGGGTGAGTTTATTGGCACAAGTACGCGAGCAATACCCTGATGTCGTGCGCATGATTATCTCAGGCTATACCGATTCGGAGGATATTATTCGTTCGATCAATGAGGCGGGCATTTACCAATATATTAGCAAACCTTGGCATCCTAATGAATTGCGTTTAAAGCTACGGAATGCCGTCGAATTATTTGAATTACAAAGACAAAACGAACGCCTAAGTCTGGAATTAAAACTCAAGCCCAGTACCTTAGAGGCAGCGATTCAAAGCAAACGCCAAGCGCTACAACAGCGTTACGATTGGGATATGGGCGTGGTACGCAGTCCCAATAGTTGTATGAATGCGGTTTGCCAAGAGATTTTCCAAGTTGCGCCTTATGATGTGAATGTCGTGCTCACGGGCGAATCAGGGACAGGTAAGGAGTTATTAGCGCGTGCCTTGCATTATAATAGCTTACGTCAAGATCAAGTATTTGTGGCACAAAACTGCGGTGCTTTACCCGACGAATTATTAGAAAGCGAACTGTTTGGACATAAGCGTGGGGCATTTACGGGGGCAGTGGCTGATCGGGTCGGGTTATTTGAGTTGGCGGATAAGGGTACGATCTTTTTAGATGAGATTGGCGATATTTCACCTGTGTTTCAGGTCAAATTATTACGCGTCTTGCAAGAGGGAGAAATTCGCCCGCTGGGTACTAATACCACGCGTAGTATTAATGTGCGGGTGATTGCCGCCACCAATAAGAATTTGGAAGAAGAAGTCAGGCGCGGACGGTTTCGCCAAGATTTATATTATCGTTTAGCCACTTTCTCCATACATCTTCCCCCCTTACGCCAACGCTTAGCTGACGTACCCTTGTTGGCTCATGCTTTATTGCAAGAGGCAATGGTGCAATTAGGCAAAACCGTTAAAGGTTTTACTAAAGAAGCCTTGGTGTGTTTGCAAGGCTATCATTGGCCTGGCAATGTGCGTGAATTACAAAATGAAGTAAAGCGTATGTTGGTATTAGGGCAGGGTGATTATTTGGGGGCAGAATTGATTTCCTCGCATGTCTTGCGTGCCACACCCGAAGAGTTTCGCCAAGACATGCGTTTATTGACGGAAGATGTGCAAGGTACTTTAAAAGATCGCGTCGAACAGTTGGAAGCGCGGATTTTAAAAGAAGTATTAACTCGTCATCGTTGGAATAAGAGTCGTGCAGCGGAGGAATTAGGTTTATCGCGTGTGGGATTGCGTTCCAAGTTGGAGCGCTATGAATTAGAACGCCTAGCCCCCCTGTCCAGCGATGACTGAAACGCTGCTCCAGCAAGCAGGACTGGAACAAGGTTTACCCGATCACTTTGAGGAAAGCGCATGGGTGGAAGTCATCCAACGCATGGATGCGATTTATACCGATTTAGTGCGCTATCAAATTGAATTAGAAGAGAAGAATGCTGAATTAGAACGTGCCTATAGTGAATTAAAACAAGCTCATCAAGCCTTACAAGATAAACAACAACAATTAATCCAATCGGAAAAAATGGCCTCACTCGGACGCCTAGTAGCAGGCGTGGCACACGAATTAAATAACCCCATTAGTTTCGTCTTTGCCAATATGCACGCGTTGCTCGGTTATGAAGAGCGCTTTCGGCGTTATTTGGAGGCTGTACATAGTCATATTGCGTTACCCGAACGTGAAGCCTTACGGCAGAAGCTACGTATTGATCGCATCTTGCAAGACATTCGACCTTTGTTAGCAGGCTCCATGGAGGGTGCGGAGCGGGTGAGTGAGATTGTCAAAAACCTGCGCCAATTCTCCACCCCTGCCAGTCAAAAGCCTGAGTCCTTTGATATTGTCGCGCTTTGCCAACGTACCGTGATGTGGTTGGTGCGCTCTGCCCCTCATAAACCCCAGATTGACTTGGACTGCCCTGAACAATTGGTGATTTATAATTACGAGGGCTATGTCAGTCAGGTCTTAGTCAATCTGATTCAAAATGCGCTGGATGCGATGGATGGCATTGCCAAACCCTTACTCAGTGTTAAATTATGGCAGGAGCAAGACAAACTACATCTGACGGTCAAAGATAATGGTCATGGTATTAAGGATGTGGATTTGCACAAACTGTTTGACCCCTTTTTTACGACAAAGCCTGTGGGCAAGGGCACAGGGTTAGGCTTGTATATTAGTTATGGGCTGATTACCGAACAATGTCGTGGCAGTTTAAGTGCGCATAATTATTATCAAAACGGTGATAATGGCGCGGTGTTTAAATTGTCCTTACCTGTGAATTTAGTATGAAACAGGACACCACTCACAAGACCTTCAATCTTTTATGGCTCCAGTCAGGCGGTTGCGGTGGGTGTTCCATGTCGTTATTGAATGCAGAAAGTCCTGATCTTTACCAAACCCTTGCCCTCGCCAATATAAACCTGTTATGGCATCCCTCGTTAAGTGAGGCATCCAATCAGCAAGTTATTGATTTATTGAATGATATTCTCAATGATCAGATTTGCTTAGATGCCTTATGTTTAGAAGGCTCAGTCATTCATGCGCCCAATAATACAGGGCTGTTACATAAGTTTGCGGGCACGAATCAAGCCATGAAGTACTGGTTGCAAGCCTTGGTGGAGAAAGCGCGTTATGTGATCGCAATAGGTTCATGTGCAGCCTTTGGTGGGATTACTGCCGCAGGCGACAATCCCACCGATGCCACAGGCTTACAATACGATGGCGCGAAACAGGGGGCTTTATTACAGCCTGAATGGCGTTCGCGCGCAGATTTTCCCGTGATTAATATTGCGGGTTGCCCAACACATCCTGCATGGATTACTGATACCTTATTACAACTCGCCTTGGGACAATTTTCTCAAGATTGCTTGGATGAGTTTAACCGTCCCCGTTCCTACACTGAT
Organism: Thiolinea disciformis DSM 14473; assembly: GCF_000371925.1. Lineage (GTDB taxonomy): Bacteria > Pseudomonadota > Gammaproteobacteria > Thiotrichales > Thiotrichaceae > Thiolinea > Thiolinea disciformis. The sequence goes on from NZ_AQVE01000006.1 coordinate 168,038, forward strand.
CACTTAGTGCATCACGGTTGCCCGCGTAATGAGTTTTATGAGTATAAGGCCAGTGCAGAACAAGCAGGTGATATGGGTTGCATGATGGAGCATCGCGGCTGTTTAGGAACACAAGCGCGTGCCGATTGTAATACTCGTCTATGGAATGGTTCAGGTTCATGTTTGCGCGGTGGTTATGCCTGCATTAATTGCACTGCCCCCGACTTTGAAAATCCGCCTCATGCTTTTGGTGAAACACCCAAGATTGCCGGTATTCCTATTGGTTTACCAAGCGATATGCCTAAGGCTTGGTTCGTCGCACTGGCTTCACTTTCTAAAGCAGCTACCCCGAAACGGGTGCGCGATAATGCCTTGGCGGATCGCGTGGTGATTGCCCCGCAAGGCAAGGGGCGTAAGGTATGACACGCAAGATATTAGGCCCTTTTAATCGGGTGGAAGGTGATCTTGAAGTTCACTATGAGGCGGAGCAAGGCAGGATTACACAGGCATGGGTAAATTCATCCTTATTTCGTGGTTTTGAACGCATTTTGATCGGTAAAGCGCCTAGTGATGCCTTGGTATATACACCACGCATTTGTGGGATTTGTTCAGTGGCGCAATCCGTGGCAGCAGCACGTGCCTTAGCGGATGCACAAGGGTTAAAGCCTGCACCCAATGGTCAGTTAGCCACCAATTTAATTCTCGCTTGTGAGAATGTGGCGGATCATCTCAGTCATTTTTATCTGTTTTTCATGCCAGATTTCGCGCGTGAAGTGTATCAAACTAAGGCATGGTATCCGGTCATCGCACAACGTTTTAAGGCACAAAGCGGTTCAGCTATGCCGGAAGTCTTAAAAGCGCGCGCGGAATGGCTGCATATCACTAGTTTGCTTGCAGGCAAATGGCCGCATAGCTTGAGCATACAAGCGGGCGGCACGACCAAAACCTTAGAAATGCAGGAATGGCTCAGACTACAATTATTAATTCGTCAATTCCGCTTATTTTTGGAAAAAACCGTATTCGCTGATACGTTGGAAAGCGTGGTATCGCTTTCATCTTATACAGAGCTGAACGCATGGTTGGAGCAGCATCCCTACGGGGATTTTGCTCAGTTTTTACAATTAGCCCACGATCTTAATCTATTTGCATTAGGGCGTGGCTATGACCAGTTCTTAAGTTATGGGGCTTATGCTTACCAGAATCAGTATGCGTTTGCGCAAAGCGTGTGGTGTAAGGGTGAGGTGACAAGCTTAGATACACAAGGGATTAGCGAAGATATTAGTCATGCCTTTATGCAAGGTGTGCAGCGTGTAGCACATCCTCAGCAAGGAGAAACCGTGCCGCATTTAGAGAAGGAAAATGCTTATTCACTGTGTAAAGCACCGCGCCTGTATCAACAGGTGATGGAAACGGGTGCATTAGCGCGCCAACTGATTGATGGACAAGCCTTGATTCATGGCGTAGTAGAGCAGTTTGGTGGCACGGTGGCGACTCGGGTCATTGCGCGCTTAATCGAATTAGCGCGAGTGGTCTTGGCTATGGAACAGTGGTGTCAACAGTTGCAATTAAAGGAGGCCTTTTGCACGCACGGCAAATTACCCAAGCAAGCTGAGGGTGTGGGTTTAGTCGAGGCAGCACGCGGTAGTTTAGGGCATTGGTTACGGATTGATGAAGGGAAAATCTCGCATTATCAAATCATCGCACCCACCACTTGGAATTTTTCACCCCGTGACGAATTAGGGCAGGCGGGGGCATTGGAACAGGCATTGGTCGGAACAGTGGTCGAAGACGAGGGTGCGATTAATGTGCAACACATTGTGCGTTCCTTTGACCCCTGTATGGTGTGTACGGTGCATTAATGGCAGAACGCATTCGCATTAAAGGTTTGGTGCAAGGTGTTGGTTTCCGCCCCACGGTGTGGCGTGTAGCGCAAGCCTGTGGTTTGCGGGGCACGGTATGTAATGATGGTTGGGGCGTATTAATTGAAGCGGAAGGCGATATGGAAGCTTTCCTACAGGCTTTAACTAAACAGTTGCCACCACTTGCACACATAGATGCCATTGAGCGTGAAGCATTAAGTCACACCTTAAATGCGAACAGTTTTGAGATTATCCATAGCCAACAATCTGCTGCCCACACACATATTGTGCCTGATGCTGCAACCTGCCTTGACTGTTTAGCCGAAATCAATGACCCACATAATCGGCGCTATCGCTATGCCTTTACCAACTGCACCCACTGTGGGCCGCGACTGAGTATTGTCACGGGCATTCCTTATGATCGTGCGCAGACTACGATGCAAGTGTTCAGCCTCTGTGACGCTTGTCATGCTGAATACGATAATCCTCAGGATCGACGTTTTCACGCGCAACCCAATGCCTGTGCAGACTGTGGCTGTGAGTTGTGGTTAGAACAACAAGGTGAAATCGTCGCACGCAATTTTACGGCACTTCAAGCCGCCGCTCAGGCTTTACAACAAGGTAAGATCATTGCCATTAAAGGTATAGGTGGGATTCATTTGGCTGTGGATGCTAGCAATGCCGAAGCAGTCGCTTTATTGCGCGAACGTAAGCATCGCCCTGCTAAACCACTGGCCTTAATGGCTAAGACTATTGAACAGATTCAACAGTATTGTTTTGTCAGTGAACAAGAATTGCAAGCCTTACAAAGCAGTGCTGCACCGATTGTCGTCCTAGAAAAACGTATTGATGGCAACCTCCCAGAAAATTTAGCACCCCAGCAACATCACTTGGGTTTCATGCTGCCCTATACGCCCTTGCATCATTTGCTCATGGCAGAATTAGAGCATCCTATCGTGCTCACCTCGGGGAATCGTTCGGGTAATCCACAATGCATTCATAATGCACAAAGTCGCAGTGATTTAGCCGAGATTGCTGATCTACAACTGTTACATAATCGTGAAATAGCCAATCGGGTGGATGATTCGGTGGTGCGTTGGATGGCAGAAGAGGTGCGTGTGTTACGCCGCGCTAGAGGCTATGCACCTGCACCGCTTAAGTTATCCCATGAATTTACAGCCGCACCAGAATTATTAGCCTTGGGTACAGAGCTGAAAAATTCCTTTGCTTTATTGCGGGAAGGTGAAGTGATTTTGTCGCAGCACATCGGTGATTTGGATAATTACGCGACCTATCGAGATTTCCAACATCAATTAGCCTTATATCAGCACCTCTATCAAACCCAGCCACAAGCCGTGGTAATCGATGCACATCCCCATTACAAAGCCAGTCATTGGGGGCGCGAATGGGCGGAGCAACACGCTTTACAACGGTTTGAAGTACAGCATCATCACGCACATTTAGCCGCTTGTTTGGCGGAGAATCAATACCCACTTTCAGGTAAAAAGGTATTGGGTATTATCTTGGATGGTACAGGTTATGGAACAGATGGAACGCTGTGGGGTGGGGAGTTCTTACTAGGTAATTATCTGACATTTGAACGCCTGACACATTTTGCCACTGTGCCTTTATTGGGTGGCACACAAGCAATCTTGCAGCCGTGGCGCATCGCTTATGCTCACTTAAAAGCCTTGGGTTGGGAGGATGTGTGTCAGCAGTATGGTGATTTGGAGATAATTCACTATCTACAGCACAAGCCCTTAGCCACTTTGGATCGTATGCAGGCGCAAGGGGTAAATAGTCCTAGCACTTCCTCCTGCGGGCGTTTATTTGATGCGGTGGCGGCGGTTTTGGGTTTGTGCCGTGAGCAGGTGACGTATGAGGGGCAGGCGGCGATAGCATTAGAGGCTTTGGCGGGAATCAGTTTTAAAGAACCCCTCCCGACCTCCTCTTCTCAGGGAAAGAATACTAAGCTTCTTACGTCCTCCCTTAACAAGGGGAGCGTTGGGGTGGGGTTATCTATGTTGTGGTTTGCACTGCTGGATGATCTCAAGAATGGTTTAGATAAAGCGCACATTGCCGCTCGTTTCCACCTTAATCTAGTGGATTTATTAGTACAAACCGTTACTGATTTAGCGCAAACGCATAACTTTCAAACCGTCGCCTTATCAGGTGGCGTATTCCAAAATCGTTTTTTATTAGAACAGTTACAAACGCGTTTACAAGCACTGTTTCACGTATTGACGCATCGACTCGTTCCCATGAATGATGGAGGGATAGCCTTGGGGCAGGCGGCGATAGGGGCGGCACGTATTATTCAGGAGCAAACAGCATGTGTTTAGGCATTCCAGCACAGATTATGGCAATTACCGATGCCGAGCGTTGTATGGCAAAGGTCAATGTCGGGGGCGTATTGCGCGAGGTGAATATTGCCTGCATTGTCGATGAGGAACATCCGATTGAGCAATGTGTGGGGGATTGGACACTAGTGCATGTGGGGTTTGCCCTAAGTCGGATTGATGAAGACGAGGCACAACGCACCTTGGAATTATTAGCCGAGTTAGGTGAATTGCAGCAAGAGTTAGATGCTATGGAACGCAGTGGAGCCGCCGCATGAAATTTGTCGATGAGTTTCGCGATAACCAAAAAGCGCAATATTTGCAGCGTGCCATTCATGAATTAGCCGCACAACTTGAGCCAACCCTAAGCCGTCCTTTGCAAATTATGGAGTTCTGCGGCGGGCATACTCACACGATTTTCCGTTATGGCATCGAGCAGATGTTGCCTAAATCGATTGAAATGGTACATGGTCCTGGCTGTCCTGTTTGTGTATTGCCGATGGGGCGAGTGGATGATTGTGTGACCTTGGCGGAGCGTCCTGAAGTGATTTTTACCACCTTTGGTGATGCGATGCGTGTGCCAGGTTCGCGTAAGAGTTTATTGCAAGCCCGTGCCGATGGGGCGGATGTGCGTATGGTCTATTCACCGATGGATGCGTTGACTTTGGCGCGTAAGCATCCTGAGCGTGAGGTAGTGTTCTTTGCCTTAGGCTTTGAAACTACCATGCCTAGTACGGCTTTAACGGTATTACAGGCTGAACGTGAAGGCATTAAAAACTTTTCCTTATTCTGTAATCACATTACCACGGCACCAACGATTAAAGCCGTTTTAGATGAACCTGATCTCATGCTCGATGGTTTCTTAGCACCAGGGCATGTGGCAATGGTCATAGGGTTGCAACCTTTTGAATTTATTGCACGTGATTACCATAAACCGCTGGTGATTACTGGTTTTGAGCCGTTAGATATTCTGCAATCGCTGTGGATGGTATTGAAACAGTTTACCGAAAATCGTTGTGTGGTGGAAAACCAGTATGCACGAGTGGTACAGCCAACAGGTAATCAGGCAGGCTTACAAGCGATTCATAACGTGTTTGAAACGCGTGAGTTTTTTGAATTGCGTGGCTTGGGGTCGATTGATCATTCTGGTGTGAGTATGCGGGCGAACTATACGCCTTATGATGCGGAACGTAAATTTGCTATGCCGAATCTAACAGTGACTGACCCGAAAGATTGTCAATGCGGGGCAGTGATTAAGGGTTTAATCAAACCGTGGGAATGCCAGATTTTTGGCAAAAAATGCAATCCAGAAAATCCGATGGGAGCATTGATGGTGTCGTCCGAAGGGGCGTGTGCGGCTTATTACAATCATGGCTATACAGGAAAGGCAGCATGAGCGATAAATTCACGGGCAAAACCATAACACTCGCGCATGGGGCAGGTGGTAAAGCCATGCGCGATTTGATCGATGCGATTTTTGTGCAAACCTTTGATAATCCTGAATTATCGAGTTTAGAGGATCAGGCGCGTTTTGAATTGGCAGATTTAGCGCAATACGGCAATCGCTTGGCGATGACCACCGATAGTTATGTGGTCGATCCTTTGTTTTTTGCGGGCGGTGATATTGGTAAGTTGGCGGTGACGGGCACGGTGAATGATCTAGCCATGAGTGGCGCAGTCCCGCTATATCTGACTTGTGGCATGATGATCGAGGAAGGTTTCCCGATTGATGATTTGCGTCGTATTGTGCAATCCATGAAAGCTACCGCTGATGCCGCAGGGGTAAAAATCGTCACGGGTGATACCAAAGTTGTCCACAAGGGGGCTGTGGATAAGTTGTTTATCAATACCGCAGGTGTGGGCATTATTCCGCAAGGTATCGAGATCAATAGTCATCGCGCGCAAATTGGGGATGTAGTGATTATTAATGGTTTTGTGGGGGATCATGGTGCTGCGATTGTCGATGCACGCGGTGAATTGGCATTGGAAAGCACAGTAGAAACCGATTGCCAAGCCTTAAATGGTTTGGTGCAGGCCATGCTGGCCACAGGTGCAGATATCCACTGCCTGCGTGATGCAACACGTGGTGGCGTGGCAACGGTTTTGAATGAGTTTGCGCAAAGCAGTGGCGTGGGTATACGTTTAAAGCAGGCTGCGTTACCTGTGCGTGAAGAAGTGCGCGGTATTTGTGAGCTTTTAGGGCTTGATCCTTTGTATTTAGCCAATGAAGGCAAACTAATTGCCATCGTCGCCAAAAGCGATGCCGAACGGGTATTAGCAGCGATGCAGGCGTATTCCGCAGGCAAAGACAGCGTGATTATTGGCGAAGTGTTAGCGCAACCTGTCGGTAAGGTGTTATTGCAGACAGGCTTCGGTGGTGAGCGTTTATTGGATATGTTAGTGGGGGAACAGTTGCCGAGGATTTGTTGACTTACAACTTTAGTGTGTATTTCTTGTGTATAGATTGCTCTAAGCTAAAGCATGGCAGTTCATATGCCTTTATTAACAATCTAAACATAAGGAGATGTTTATGTGGCGTGGTTTATCTTTAGCACTGGGCTTAAGTTTAGCCTCTAATAGTTTTGCTTTCATGGATGATTATTTGCCGCTTGCCAAATCGGCACTACAACCTACTGTCGCCTTGACCGTGCTCAAAGTCGAAGAAAATGCAACCCAGCTAACCCCCGAGATCAAAATCGCTCATCCCAGTGAGCAAATCATGATGCTCAGTGGCGTGGATAAGGCTGGTAAGCCTTGGTCATTTAGTACTGCAAATCCTACTATGTTTACGGCTTATCAAGCCGACCTCGATCAAAATGGTCAGCAAGATATAGTCATTAGTTACCCGACTATGGCGACAGGTTCAGCACCTAGCACCCACTTGATTACTTTGGCTTTTGACGAGACAGGGCGCCCAGTTGTTTCCGAAATTGAAGGTTATTTTGAGGAGAATGATAAGGGTATCGTTGATTTGGTGGATACCAATAAAAACGGTAAAGCTGAGTTGGTGTATATGATGGATAGTGATGGTTATTGGGTGACGAGCTTATACGAATTACAGAATGCGCGTTGGCAGACATTGGCTCAGTCAGGCGACCACCAATACCCTTTATATACGCGCTATACTAAGCAAGCCAATCATAAAAGCACTAAGCCCGATGCGAAACATCATCCCTTTGCTACTGATTTAAGTAATCAGAATGCAGGGTTGACAGGCACATTAAGCACGCTGAAATGGGCGAATATATCCCAATATGAAGATATTACCCTAGACATTCAAAGTGCCAAAGGGAATCACGCTTGTACCCCTTCTACCAGTCTAGGGACTTTCACCATTGTATTAGATAGCCCGCAAGCACGTAAGATTGTGAATCTATCGGCAGGTGAGACAGCGGTAAAAGATATTTTAACCGAGATCCAAACCAAGGCTTATCCCGTGAGTATTTATGGACAGCGCGACGCAGGTAAATGTAATCCTGAATTATTATGGGCGGTTAGCAAGTAACCTTAGGCTTGCAAAAATGACGATTTTTAAAAGTGGAAAGTTGTTATCGTTTGACCTTATTTTAGAGACCAGCAATCAAATTAAAATGTCACAGGATAGGTAAATAACTCCTTGAGACCATCATTATTTAACAGTCATGGCCGATGTGGCACAATTATAAATTCAAGCTTCCTATTTGAATATCGCAAGGAGTTCATTTGAAAACTTCAGAGTGTTTTGTTCACTTTCTTTGAATGCTTTGGAAGTTATAGTGACTTCTTTCTTATTTTCATCAATCCAGCGAATCATTTTGCCTTTATCGAAATAGTAGCGATCTTCGGTAATCTTGGTTTTCTGAGGATCGAATGCTATTCCACCAGCATCTTTAGCGAGTTCTGGTGTGATATAGAAGGGTACGTTGTAGCGATGGTTTTGAGAGAAAGTGAAGATAAGCGACCTGTTCTTATAATAAAATTCCTTATGTAATTTTCCAGACTCTCCATAAAGCTCAACCTTAATGAGCTGAATATTTTTATTGCTATCCTTATAGGCAGTTGCGTTGCCACCCTCCGCTGAATAGCCGGATAAGTCGGTTTTTGTCTTATTTAATAAGGGCAGTTTTTTTCGAATAGTGTTGTATTCCTGTCGGATTTGAGAAATTACCGATTCGTCAGCTGCTAAAGCACCCGAGCCTGCAAGGAGCAATAAAACTATAGTGAGGAAGATTCGTGCTTTCATGATACCTCAAACACTTAATATCCGATTGTAAGACCTAGCCATATCAGTTGGAGCCACGCACCCATGGGCTCATTTTAACAGCATGATTCAAAACCAAAAAATCAGAATCACTTTTGCTAGTATAACTGTCCCTCACTCCTCCAAATTCCGCACAAACGTATACCCCCCCGCGCCTTCTTTCATCCGATACAACACCGCAGGTCGGCCGCTGCCATCGGAACGTTTTTCGCCGGTATCTATTAACAATTCTGCCTCTTCAATCCGGCGGCGGAAGGATTTTTTTTGCAAAGGTTTGCCTAATAAGACTTCGTGTAGCTGTTGTAATTCGGGCAGGGTAAATTTTTCTGGTAAAGCATAAGCGGGCACAATGGAATAAAGTGCTTTTTGGCGTAAGCGTTCGCGTGCAAATTCTATAATCTGTTGGTGATCAAAAGCTAAAGTCAGCTTATTTAATTGATCTAAGGGTTGCCATTGAACATCACTCACGCTTTCAATGTGGCTGGCGCATTCTTGATAAGCCATTAAAGCCGTATAAGCGACGGTCACAGCCCAACCGCGTTTATCACGTTGATTCGAGCCAAAGGTATAAAGCTGCTCTAAATAGGGTGGAATAATGCCAGTTTTTTCTTGCAGCTTGCGGCGTGCAGTATCTTCTAAACTTATATCCGTATCTATTTGCACAAAGCCACCAGGCAAACCCCATAAGCCACGTTCTGGATATGCTGAGCGTTCCACTAATAGCACCTTAAGTTGGGCTTGGTGATAAGTAAATAACACTGGATCGACAGTCAGCAAGGGTGCATCAAACTCACGGCGGTTATAGTTTGCTAAAAAACTAGCTTCATCGGCGTATTGGGTCATCATTTTGGCAATGTTAAAACGAATAACAGCACCTTAATACGCTTGGTCGGCTATTTCAATCTTTTTATGGTCTTTAAGACACTTAATGGTTGACAGCTTAAGGTCTTTAAGACACTATTAAAAGTATAAAGTAACTAAAAGACACTAATAAGGAGCAAGGCCAATGTTCGGAATTCGTTATTACAAAGCAGATGCTTCCACTTATGCGATTAAAACCAATAATGGCAAGGTGCAGCAGCATGGGCGGGGTTTGAGCTTTTTCTATAATGCGGTCAGCACATCCATTGCCGCAGTACCGATGAATGTGAAAGAAGCACCTTTCATTTTCTATCTACAAACCAAAGATTTCCAAGCACTTACTGTGCAGGGACAGATTAGCTATCAAATTACCGATGCTATGAAAATCGGGCAGATGCTGAATTTTACCCTCGCTAAAGATGGTGTCAGTTATGTGTCTGAAGACCCCTTGCATTTATCAGATCGGGTTTTGCGGATAGTGCAATCTGCGATTCAAGGTCAAGTTCAGAGCACAGAATTACGTCAAGCCTTAACCATTAGCCAAGATTTGTCGCAGTTTGTGCGTGAGCAAGCGCGGAGTGATGCAAGCCTACAGGCGTTAGGGATTGAATTATTAGAGGTCACGATTACTGCGATTGAGCCAACGCCGGAAACGTCGCGTGCCTTGGAGGCAGAAGCCCGTGAGCTGATTTTAAAAGAAGCCGATGATGCGATTTATGCACGGCGTAAATCAGCTGTTGAGCAAGAACGGATGATTCGCGAGGCTGAGTTAAATACCACGTTGGTCGTGCAACAAAAAGAGCAAGAAATTGAAGAATCACGTATTGAAAATGAACGGACTTTATTGCGTGCTAAAGCCGCGACCGAGCAGGAACGTATTCAAGCGCAGATTGCTGAAGAGGATCAGCGTAAAGCATTGGTGAGTATTCAATTTGAGAATCGGCAAAAAGAAGCAGATGCCGAGGCTTATGCGACGGCTGCACGTATGAATGCGTTCAAGCAATTGCCTGTGGAGCACTTGAAGGCAATCGCCTTAGCGCAGATGCAACCTGAGCAATTAATGGCATTGGCTTTTGAAGGCTTGGCTCAGAATGCCAATAAGATTGGTGAGTTAACCATTACGCCTGATTTATTTAGTCAATTGCTGAAGAAGAGAGCGTGAGTATGAACAGCTTTTTAAGTAAAGCGGGTCAGCAACGTTTTATTTTGGTAACACGCAAAACCCGTTTACAAGAATTAACGGAACGCTTTAATACACGTAGGCAAGCCTGTTTTTATTTAGAACATAATCAGCTAGATACGCAAACCTATCTAAGCGAGCATGATACCTATCAGCAATGTTTAAAAGAAGCTGAGCAGATTTTAAAACCATTAGGACGCTTTCAATTATTGGAGCGTTCCTTTTTGCCCAATTATCAATTTGGCGCAACGGATATTGTGATTGTGATTGGACAGGATGGTTTAGTTGCCAATACTTTGAAGTATTTGCAGGGTCAGCCGGTGATTGCGATTAATCCCGATCCGAAACAGATTGATGGCAAGTTATTACCTTTTGAAATTGGCGATTTAAGACGCGCCTTAGAGCGAACCATTGCAGGCTCTAGTGCAAGCAAAACGATTACCTTTGCTGAAGCCAGCACGAATGATGGGCAGCGTTTATTAGCAGTGAATGATTTATTTATTGGTCCGAAAACCCATACATCGGCGCGTTATAGTTTACAGTGGGATAAACAGCACGAGGTGCAATTATCTTCAGGGATTATTGTGTCTACGGGGTTTGGCTCAACTGGCTGGTTTCAGTCTATTTTAGCCGGTGCGATGGGTATTACTCAGCAAAAGAAACATGAATTAAGTAAAGGTTTTGCTTGGGATGCGCCGCGTTTGCAATTCACTGTCCGTGAACCGTTTCCCAGTAAAACCACGGGCGTCAACTTAGTATTCGGTAGTATTACGAGTGAGACACCCTTACGTTTGGAATCGCAGATGCCAGAAAATGGTGTGATCTTCTCTGATGGCTTGGAGGCGGATTATCTTGGGTTTAATTCCGGTACGGTGGTAACGGTTGGCGTCGCTAAAACAAGCGGTAGTTTAGTCTGCAAGTAAAACAGACAGTTGTGAAATAACAGTGTTTCCACTAGCTCCCCCGCTTGTAATGTTTTGATCTAATGCTGACTGACACTTTGAAAAAGGCTAAAATTCCCTAAATCGAGATGCTTATGAGCAACCAATACCATCTACACGCTTTCGAAGAGTAAGCGTGTGGCGCTGGTTACTGGTTAGGGTTACAACATAGCCGACGCGGTGGAGTCCTTGGTATTCGAGCCAAGCAGGTGAATGACTGGCACTCGTAGGAACTGCCTATCTCACAATGGCAAGCAACCTTGCTTAAGGTTGCACCATCAGCAAAATTGTCGGTTCGCCAACTCCATTAGCTGCCTCTTGCGTCAGGACAAATTTATACGGGTCAGCAACCGTTTCATCCGCGCTAATGACAGCGAATAATTCCTGACGTGCTGAGCCTTTACTTAAACTTGCCCCCAACACGGGATTATTAGCAGGGCGGCGCGAATCATAAATCCATACTTTATAAAGCTGGTCTTTGGCAGGATCGGGGAGATTAACAAAACGCATCACACCGCGTTGTTGTTCGGTATTCCACACTAAATCGCCTTGCACATCTTGAAGAGCAGGATTAAGCGTGCGCAACCAGTTACCGCCGATGCTTTTCGGGTCTTTGAGAAGTTGTTGATAAGTATCGTTTAAATTATTCGTAGCAACCGTACTTGCAGGCGCAACGACAGGCGTTATCTTGTGGTAAGCTAGCCAGCCGAAGGCAGCGAGTGTTAGCGCTAATCCTAAAACGAACCAAGCTTTGCGTGGGCATTGCGGCTTGTCATGTGGGCAAAAATCTTTGCTAATTGAGAACATAGTTTACATTATCCTAGTTATTCGCTTCCTCCCCCACCACCAAGGAACCTATTGAATGACCGAAAGTTTTATCCCCGGCAAGGACGCATCGCTGGAATCGTCGATTGCTAACTTGCAAAAAAAATTAGCTGCATTGGGCTTTAATATCGTTGAACGTTCGTGGCTCAATCCAATTGCCAATGTGTGGTCGGTACACATCGCCGACCGTGATTGCCCTTTATTATTCACCAATGGCAAAGGTGGCTCAGAAAAGGCTTGCCTCGCTAGCGCCTTAGGTGAATTTTTTGAACGTTTATCCACCAACTATTTCTGGGCGGATTATTATCTGGGTGCTGACATTGCCAACGGCCCGTTCGTGCATTACCCTGCTGAGCGTTGGTTTCCCGCCAGCGATAAGAAAGCGCTTGCCAAAGAAGCTTTAAGTACCGAATTGCGCACATTTTACGACCCCGAAAAAAGCATGAGCGCCGCCGATTGGGTCGATATTAACTCAGGCAATGCCGAACGGGGTGTTTGCACACTGCCTTATGTGCGCCAACGGGATGGCAAAACGGTCTATTTCCCTGTCAATCTGATTGGCAACTTATACGTCAGTAATGGTATGTCAGCCGGTAATACTGCGACTGAAGCGCGTACCCAAGCATTATCCGAGATTTTCGAGCGCCATATCAAATTCCGCATTATTGCTGAAGGTATCTGTCTGCCCGATGTACCTGAGCAGGTTTTAGCGCGCTATCCTAAGATTATATCAGGAATCAACGAGTTGCGTGACTCTGGTTTTGGCATTCAAATAAAAGATGCGTCCTTAGGGGGGCGTTATCCAGTAATGTGTGTCACGCTATTAAACCCCAATGATCAAGGTGTTTATGCCAGTTTTGGCGCACACCCACGTTTTGAGGTGGCCTTAGAGCGTGCCTTAACCGAATTATTGCAAGGCCGTGCCTTAGATAAATTAGCTGGTTTCCCCGAACCAAGTGTTGATTTGGAAGAAGTTGCTGAGCCGCATAATTTGGAAACGCATTTTATTGACTCTAGCGGCCCGATTCATTGGAATTTCTTGCGTAGTACACCGGATTATGCATTTGTGGATTGGAATGCCGCTGGCACAACATCTGAGGAATTTAATTGGCTCTGTGAACGTATTCATGAAGAGGATTGCGATATCTATATCATGGACTATGAGCATTTAGGCGTGTATGCCTGCCGTATTCTCGTACCGGGTATGTCTGAGATTTACTTACCAGAGGATTTACAGTGGGATAATAATAATGTCGGTAATTGGGTGCGTGAGCCAATCCTAAATCTTCTGGATTTAGACGATGAAGAGTATGCCGATTTATTAGAAAGTTTAAACGAATTAGGCTTAGACGACGCTCAGCCGATTGCTGCTTTAATTGGTTTAGCGCCCGATGCCGATAGTATTTGGGCCGATTTGCGCGTGGGCGAATTAAAGGGCTTATTGGCGATGAAATTAGGTGCAGAGGAGCAGATTTTAGAATCTTGCCAGTGGATGCGCTTATTTGAACAAGGCAATGCGGAGCGCAATAAAGTTTATCGTTGCGTCGAAGCTTTATTAAATCTAGATAATCCGAGCGACTACAAACTGAGTTTGGATGAGCTTTATGGTTCACGCGTGTTAAGTGTGGCACACCAATTATTATCCGGCAATTTAAGCGCCATTGGTTTGGATTCACCCACTTTAACGTTAGAAGGCTGCAAGCTGCATCAAAGTTTATTAGCGGCGTATCGCAAAGTGCATCCTGAATTAGCCGCTTAGTACATTAATTGCGTGTAACAGCTTATCGCCGTAAATTCAGCCGTATCTTTCGGTGGGAGCTTGGAGTCAGGCTCCCGAATGGCTAGTAAATGTGCAATGCCATAGGCTTGCGCATTACGGAGCACCTGCAAATTATCATCAATAAAGAGGCTGCGATTTTTATCAAATGCCTCCATTATTTCTAGTTTAGGCCAAAAGTCTTGATGTTCTTTCGCTAGACCCAATTGGTGGGAACTAATAATCCGATCAAAATAAGCTGCAAGATTGATATATTTAAATTTCACATCGATACTTTTTTGATGCGCATTGGTTAGTAGCACTAGGCGTTTATTTTGCTGTTTTAGGTGCGTCAAAAATGCTTCAACATGAGCGCGTATGGCAATACGATCTGCAATTTCATGTTTAAGTGGTACTAAATCCACCTGTAATAGATCATGCCAATAATCCAAGCAATACCAGTTCAAAGTGCCTTCGATTTCTGAGCAATGATCGTCAATCCAACGTTTGGCAGCATCCGGTGATACGTTTTTATGCTCAGCAACCCGTTTGGGTAAATGCTCTAGCCAGAAATGATTATCAAAATGTAAATCTAATAGAGTGCCATCCATATCGAAGAAAATCGTTTGAATCTGTGAGCAATCCAGCGGAATAGGCGGATGGGACTTAGTGATATAGGATGCTTGTGACATAGTGATGATAGGGTTTAGATAGAGATGGTATTAAACCACCTCTATCCGTTTTAGAGCAATATTGCTTATCTTGGTTTTAGTTAGTACAAGTAGCCAAGATGTTTTTACCCTCAATAACGCCTGCTTCAGTTTGAATCGCTACCGTATAAAAGCCCATCGCATCGGCTTTAAGCGTGCAAGGAAGGCTAGTGCATTTGGCGGCGTAGCTAGTATTGCTGGCATTCCATAATTTAACAGAGACTTGTGCCGCACGCGTGCTGCTTGGTTTGCGATAGTCGACTAACTGTAATGAGGAGCAAGTACTCGTGGCCTGCCATTGGAAGTTTGATGTGCTTTTGCTAGAACTGCTAATCGCAACATCTTTATTAAAGCCGTGAGCATTTTGGGCAATGGCGCTAATAATAGAACCGGTTCCTGCCCATTGACTACCATCCGCTAACACAATGGCTTGTGGTGTTGCGCTTTGGCGATTGGCCTCCTGAAAGCTTGCCCCTTGAACTTGGCAGCTTGCTTCCAAACTTGCGTTGTTAGCAAGGGCTTGTTGGCTCACAATGCTGATCAATGACCAAGGAATCATATCATCCGCTTTGGCGATACTAACGACTTGATTAGCCGCTAAGGAAACGGTAAACGCAGATTTAAAGTTTTGGGCACTCCACGCTTTAGTTTGAATGCTTAAATTGACGGCTTCAGTGGCTTTTAGATTGATGTGTGAACACGTCTGGGCATTATAAATCCACTGAAAAGCTGCCATAGAAAGGTTTTTGCTAGAAGCCTGCAACACCGCCACATCACGGTTGCAGCCTAAGCATTCCGAGCTAGCGTCCACCAAAGAACCCGAGCCATTGAACAGCGGTCGATAAGTAATGGGAGCGGCTTTGTTTTTGGTATTTTTTAGAAACTCAATCGGATCGGTAATACTGCCATAAATACTTCCCCAGACAGGGACTAGGTAATCTTGCACATCACTGCTAATCCCAAAGTGCACATGATCCGGATAATTGAATTTTTTCACCACCCCAATTTTTTGACCTTGGGTGATTTTGTCTCCCACTTTTAAACCATCAATCGCACTGACATGGCCATAAATCACTAGAAAATCTTTACCATTGATATCAGTGTGCTTGGCAAAAATATGCGAAAGATCGCCATTAATACCAAAGAAAGTACTATTGGGCAGTTGCGCTACTCTTAAGACTTCGCCATCATCGATCGCATAAACTGGATTGTTCAGAATTGAAATTAAATCGGTTCCACCATGATTAATGCCGAAGTTCGCTTTGTAGGTTGCTGAGTTATAATTAAAATCGGTATTCGACGACAAGGTTCCATCTAAGGGCTTAGCCCAACCATTATCACTAAAAATACTGTCTGGAATCGTATATTGGGCGGCTAATGCGTTGTTGCTAAACAATAATAAAGCTAAGCTTGCGTAGTAAGTTTTTGTTAGAAAAAGATTATTCTTCATGGTATTCGCTCCTACTGCAAACCGGTTTTAATACAAGTACAATCACTGCTTTGTACTTGCTCGCCTCGAGCACAAGTGACGGCGGATACATTACACTGATTATTCGTGTCCGAATCGTCACTGCTCCCACAACCACTGATTAACAAGGTTAGTGTAAGTAGGATTAGGCGATAGAGCGACGACCGATGAAGCTGTTTGGGAAATATAAGCCTATTATACATAACTGCCTCTTTGTTGATGTGAAATAAAGGTTGGATTAAATTAGTGGTTTGGTTTTTGAAGTATGCTATAAAAGGTAAGAAAAAAATATTATAAATAGGCTTTTTTGAAAAACATCTCATCTTATGTGAAATTTAAGAGAGTTATCTAAATTCATAGCTTGCTAGGAGTGATAATTTATCTAAGATAAGCTGTTTTGAAATATAAAAATAACCGTATAGGAGTAAAAAATCGTGTCTAGCATGATGCAATCTGTGGCTATATGTACTGTGGCGAGCTTTTTGGTGATGGGCTGTGGGGATAATAAAGAGTCGGCAACTCAGCCTAGTTTTAGTTCAGCCAAATTGAAAAGAAGCGATTCAGACTTTGTTCTCCTGAATCGACTGCGCAGTACCTTATTAAAACAATATGGCACAGCTTCTGAAACACATTATTATCCAACTGCATCTCCCTCAGATACTGCCAGTACAGCGATTAATGCGACTTCGAGCACTAATACGCAGGAGCGAGGTGTTGATGAAGAAGATCGTTTGAAAACTGATGGACAGTATTTATATGCCAGTTCGGTAGATAAACCGTCGTTGCTAGTCTTTAAGCCTGATGGGGCTACTGCACCACCCGTGGCTAGCTTGGACTTAGTGACACGCAACAATACTTTATTAAGCGGTTTATATCTGCATAACAAAACGGTGATTGCGCTAGCGAAGGATCGTTTTTACGGTTGGGGAAGTTGGCTAACGCCAGCCATGGATATGATGTTTATGCCCGTTAATACTCAGCCAAGTAGCCAATTGTTTTTTATTGATATTAGCCAGCCAGAATCGCCTAAAGCCTTGAATAGCTTAAGTATTGATGGGCAGCTAATCAGTAGTCGTTTAGTAGGCTCCATGCTGTATGTGAGTCTCCGTTATACACCTAACTTGAAATCGCTAATACCTTATCCAACGACAGAAGCACAAGCGGCAGCTAATCGGAGTCTTATTAACAATGCTTCGCTAAAGGATCTCATGCCGAATTACACACTCGGGCAGAATACCGCCGAATTATTTAGTGAACAGCAGTCTTGCTTGCAAACGCAGTATTCGAAAGATTCCAGTTCTAATACTATTATTTCTCTATTAGCGATCGATGTGAGTTCAACCAATCCAACTCCTAAGGGCTTATGCTTTATAGGGGATGCTGAAACTTTATATGCTTCCCCCAGTGCCATTTATTTAGCAACCACACAGTATAACTATACAGCGACCGCTAATGCGCTGGTGGCTTATAGCGGTACCGTGCAAACGGATATTCATAAGTTTGCCTTAAAAGAGGGAGCCATTAGCTATAAAGCTTCGGGTCGTATCGACGGCCATTTGGGCTGGTATCAAGACTTAAAACCCTTTCGTTTAAGTGAGCACAATGATGTATTGAGAGTGATTAGTTTCACCGGCGATCAGGCTTCTAACACGGCTTCTACCGCTAAGTTATATACCTTAAAAGAAAATGCTAGTACACAAAACTTAGATATAGTAGGCACGTTACCGAATAGTTCCAATCCACAAAGTTTAGGAAAAATTGGCGAGCAAATTTATGCAACGCGCTTTGTGGGTGATCGCGCTTATTTAGTAACTTATCGCTTAACCGATCCACTCTATATTCTTGATCTGTCGAATCCTGCTAATCCAACCATGCTGAGCGAATTGGAGATTGAGGGTTATTCCGATTATTTACATCCTGTCGGTGACCATTATTTATTAGGTATCGGCAAAGATGCTGTGGTGACAGAAACTGGCAGTGGTGATAGTGGAAGGAGTGCGTTTTATCAGGGTGTGAAATTATCTTTAATTGATATTAGCAATCCCGCTCAGCCATTTGAGAAGGATAAAATTATTTTAGGTAAGCGGGGGTCGAATACCGCCGTTTCCCAAACCCATCATGCTTTTACCAGTTTACAAACGGGTAATACCTTGCGCGTTGCCTTGCCGATTAGTTTGCATGATACAGCGGCGCCCAATGAACAAAATACCCCTGAATCAATGCGCTATTACAATTGGACCCGCGATGAATTGGTGCGATTCAGTATTGATACAGCGCAGGGTAGCTTAACGCAGCTTCCAGCTGTAATCGGCGAGACGGCAGGCAGTACTACCTATTCTAGCGCGTGGGGCGAGGATCGTTCGATTATGATGGGGGGCTATCTACATTATCTGCATCAGGACAAGGTGATAAGTACGGCTTGGTGAGCTAAAATGAAGGTATGAACACACTACCTATCATCCATCGCGCTAAGATTGTTGCTAGCAGCCGCCTATTTCAGGTGGAAGAAGTTTATTTGGAGTTCAGTAATGGCGAGCAGCGCGTTTATGAGCGGCTCGTCAGCCGAGGACATGGTGCGGTGTTAGTCGTGCCGATGTTAGATGCTGACACTGTATTACTGATTCGCGAGTATTGCGCAGGGACAGGACGCTATGAGCTAGCCTTGCCTAAAGGTAAGGTAGAACAGGGCGAGGATATGATTGCTGCGGCCAATCGCGAAATTATGGAAGAGGTTGGTTATGGGGCACACGATATTCGCCTATTGAAAAGTGTTAGTTTATCGCCCGGTTATATGAGTCATCACACTAATTTGCTGGTAGCGCGTGATTTATATCCGGCGCGCAGTGAAGGTGATGAGCCAGAGCCAATCGAGGTAGTACCGTGGAAGTTAAGTGCTTTGGATCAACTGCTGGCGAGTGAAGAATGCACCGAAGGTCGTAGTTTGCTTGCATTGTTTATGGTGCGCGATCAAAACAGGGCATTTGATTCTTAATAGTAGGTATATTATGAAGTTAGCTGTATTACTAGGCGTTTCTCTGCTTTTAAGCAGCGGCGTCTATGCAGAAGCTAAACCTAAGCAAGCGCCCAAGCCTTTTTCCCAATACACCATACAACCTACTTTAACTACTGTAGATGCGGCTAAAGCATTGAAGTGGGAGCTAGGTACTATTTTTGCTGGTATTAATTATCTAGGCTTCAAGACATGGGATTGGGGTAGCAATCATTCTTTTAAGGTGGTTAATGAGGGTTGGTTTGGTACGGATACAGGGAGTGCAGGCGCTGATAAATTAGGGCATCTGTATAGCTCTTATGTAATTAATGAAGTGCTGACTAAACGCTTGATCGAGAAAACAGGCAATATTCATGACTCCGCTAAACAAAGCGCCTTGTTTTCAGCAGGCTTAATGTTTTGGGTTGAGTTGTTTGATGGTTATTCGCTTGATCATGGATTTTCAAAAGAAGATTTATTTATGAATAGCACAGGCATCGGTATTTCTTATCTGAAAAATACGGTGCAGGGCTTGGATGATAAGCTTGATCTACGTGTAGAGTATCATCCTACTAAGACACATAGTGATCATCCGATTATTGACTACTCAGGGTATACCTATTCAAGCGTCTTGAAATTGGGTGGATTTGAAAGACTCAAAACAACACCCTTGAAATATGTAGAGTTGAACCTAAGCTACCATACGGAAGGCTTCAAGAAAGATGAAGAGAAAGTGTATCCTGAGAAGAAAACAGAATTACAAGTCGGAATCGGTTTGGATTTAAGCAATGTGCTCTTTAAGCCTGCTAAAAAATATACACAACACAAAGCTTTTGACTATGTCGATACCTTTTTCCGTTATTACCAAATGCCCGGAACCTACCTATCAACAGTCG
The DNA here is from genome assembly GCF_000371925.1 of Thiolinea disciformis DSM 14473. Lineage (GTDB taxonomy): Bacteria > Pseudomonadota > Gammaproteobacteria > Thiotrichales > Thiotrichaceae > Thiolinea > Thiolinea disciformis. Next base: position 188,081 of record NZ_AQVE01000006.1, read on the forward strand.
TTGATGAGCGCAAAGTTCCTTATCATTAAAATCCATTCCTTATAATTTTGTGAATCCACATTTGTCAAACTTAATGCCCTACCTGCGCCAATATGGGCGTAATTGCCTGAGTTATTCGGTATTGCAAGCAGGGATGCAATATCACCTCGAAGAGAATATTGGTTTTGTTGCTTATTATCCCTTCCGCCATTGGTTATTGGCACCTAGGGGGCGTGATATTGTGCTCAGTGATCCAGTCTGTGCGCTGGATCAAGCGGAAGGCTTATTGCAGCGATTTATCGCCAAACACCCTCGCTCGATTGTGTTGCAATGCTCGGCGCCGATTGGCAAGGTGTTAGAAAAGCTTGGTTACGACGTGAATCACATGGGGCAGGATTGCGAATTGCCTATACCCTTTCCGTTGGAGGGTAAAGATCGTTCCAAATTGCGTCAGTGGCGTAATAAATGCGTACGTGAAAACGTGCTGATTGAAGAAAAACCCTTATCGCAACTTGCTGCGGCTGAGATCGACTCGCTTTCTAAAGAGTGGATGCAAGAAAAGGGTGGCAAAGAATTAATTTTATTAACACGTCCCTTTGTACGTGACGATGAGCCAGACACGCGTTGTTTTTGGGCAAGGCAAAACGGCAAATTAGTCGGCTTGGCCATTTTTGATCCGATATATGAAAATAATAGGATCATTGGCTATTACCACAATTTTGATCGCCTGACGGTTAATGCGCCGAATGGTACGAGTGTTTCGCTTATTTTAGAGGCCATTAAAACCTTTGAGAAAGAGGGGGTGCGTAAAGTTTCTTTAGGGTTAATGCCATTGTATGTATTGCGCGCACACTTCACGCACAATGAATTCACCATGAAAGCCTTGCGTTACGCTTACAAAAACTTAAATTTCCTTTATCCCTTTCAGGGTAATATTTCGCACAAAAGGAAGTTCCACGGTAGGCATATCCCCGTCTATTTTTCTTCCACCAAGGGTAATAATTTGTGGGAATTATTCGTCCTGATGAAGGCTATGCGGATGATTTGAAATCGCAGTAGGGCTTGGGCGCGGCTCTTGCTAGAATAAGCGCAGTTTTTTATCGAGGCTTTGCTTATGACAACCCCAACCATTGCTTTTATCGGCGCTGGCAATATGGCACGTAGCCTGATTGCGGGCTTAGTAGCCGATTTGCCTTTGCGTGTTGCCGATCCGGTACCCGATCAACTCAACAAGATTCAACAACAATGGCCTGCTATTTTCACTTCAACCGATAATCTGGAGGTGTTAAAAGCGGCACAGGTGGTCGTGCTTGCCGTCAAGCCACAAGTCATGAAGCCGGTGGCTGAAGCGTTGCAAGCGTTAGTACAACAAACCCATCCCTTGATTATTTCGGTGGCTGCGGGTATCCGTGTTGCTGCTTTGGATCAGTGGTTAGGTGGCAATTTGCCGATTGTACGTTGTATGCCCAATACCCCTGCTTTAGTAAAATGTGGGGCAACTGGCTTGTATGCAAATGCACAAGTTTCAGGCGAGCAGCGTGCTTTAGCGCAGCGTATTTTGGAGGCCGTTGGCATTGCGTTGTGGTTTGATAATGAAGCGCAATTGGATGCGGTGACAGCAGTGTCAGGCAGTGGTCCCGCTTACTTTTTCCGTGTCATGGAGGCTATGCAGGCAGCCGGTGAAAGTTTAGGTTTGAGCCCTGATGCTGCCCGCCAATTAGTTTTACAAACTGCGTTGGGTGCAGCGCGTTTAGCCGTTGAGAGCGGTACAGCGCCTGCTGAATTACGCCAACAAGTGACTTCAAAAGGTGGCACGACCGAGGCTGCTTTAACGGTGTTGAATCAAGGTGGCTTGGAGGACTTATTTCACAAGGCTTTACACGCTGCTACCCAACGCGCTGATGAGTTAGCCAAAGCCAAGCACTAAAGGATAAAATAATGCTGCAAAATATTGCGATTTTTCTGATTGCCACTTTATCATCGCTGTATATTAGTGCGATTTTATTGCGTTTCTTACTCGCTTTGAATCGTGCGGATTTTTACAATCCGGTTTCACAGTTTTTGGTGGCTATTACTCAACCTATACTAAAACCTTTACGGCGTTTTATTCCAGCGATTGGAAAAATAGATACATCCTCGCTGGTATTAGCGTTTGCGGTACAATTTATTGCCATAAGCTTAGTATATTTTCTTAGAGGTATTGGTTTTCCCTTACCCATTATAGTCATTGCCTCTATTGCTGAGTTAACACGCAGTCTTATTTGGATTTTATTTGCGGCTATTTTTGTGCGGGTGTTGCTGAGTTGGATTGTAAATTATGGTGCTAATCCCTTAGCTTCCTTATTAGATGATCTAACAGATCCCATTTTGGTACCTATACGAAAAAAAGTGGGTCTCGTTGGTGGGTTTGATTTATCACCCTTGATTGCAGGAATTCTATTACAAGTCGCTTTAATCATACTTAGCCCTCTGCCTAATATTTATTGAAATTAAAGGTTTAGGGACTATCCTGCTTTAAGAGCAATGGATAGTTTTTACTATCCATCATTGCAGAAGCTAGCCAGTGGTAATATTGCTGAAAAACCTTAATGCTGTGTCGAAACTGCCAAGCGAATGCCTAAGCCAATAAATAAAGCGCCTACTACTTTAGTTAAAAAAGCTTTAGCGTTTTGACTAACTTTTAAATGATCTCTGGCGAAGGCTGTGGTAAGCGCTATTAGGAAGCACCAAATCAGGCTATTAATATCAAAGATTGTTCCTAAAGTAATAAAAGCCAACGCGGTATTTTCAGCGCTTGTAGAAATAAATTGTGGGACAAACGCTAAGAAGAATAGCGCGACTTTGGGGTTGAGCATATTAGTGAGAAATCCTTGGCGGTAAATGGCCATCAAGGATTGTGCAGGCTGCTGTGATAACGTTGTTATTGAAGTGGTTTGGGCTTTTTGACTTAAGGTCAACCAACCTAAATAAATCAAATAGGCAGCACCGACTAATTTCACCACGGTAAAGGCGGTGGCTGAAGTTGCAAGTAATGCGGACAAACCGAAAGCAGCCGCAAATACATGCACATAAACACCCGAACAAATGCCTAAACTCGCGGCAATACCAGCTTTCCAGCCTTGCGATGCACTTTTGGCCATGATAAATAAGGTATCTGGCCCGGGTGTGATATTTAATAAAATGCCAGAAATAATAAATAACCATAAATCGTGAATGCCAAACATTTGCCACATCCTAGTTCACTATAGACCACAGTATAGGCTGTTGGATGGTTGCTACTCAACTAAGCCTAAACGCGTTTCATCTTCACGTTAGTTTGACATTGACCTTGCTAATTTAGTCAGTATGAAGTCCACAAGGATGCTTGGAGGATAGCGATGCTGCCTGATGTATTACAACGTTTTAAGCAAGTATATGAGCGTTTGGCGAAAGATAATTTGTCAGCCTTGCAAAGCGTTTATAGCCCTAATATTGAATTTCAAGATCCTCTGCACCGCGTACAAGGTTATGCGGCCTTTGAGTCTTATTTTGCTGCACTCTACACCCACTTAGAATCCTGTCGTTTTGTGATTAAAGGCCTGTTTTATCAGAGTAATCAAGCTTGTGTCACGTGGACAATGACCTTTGTGCATCCGCGCTTGAATGGTGGTAAAGCTGTTCAGGTCGAAGGTGCCAGCCATTTGCAATTCAATGAACACTACATTGAAAAACATCGCGATTATGCTGATCTTGGACAAATGCTATACGAGCATATTCCTGTGTTAGGCAGTGTGATTCGCACCGTCAAAAAGCGAGCTATAGCATGAAAACGGTACTTATTACAGGTGCGACCTCGGGTATAGGTCAGCAACTCGCCCTCGATTACCTCAAAGATGACTGGCAAGTGATAGCCTGCGGGCGCAATGCGGATAAGCTGGCTAGCTTAAAGGCGCAAAATCCAGCGCATTGCCAAACCTTAAGCTTTGATGTTACTGATCGTGAAGCGGTATTAGCTGCAGGGCAAAGTCTGACCCAGAGTTTGGATTTAGTGATTTTGAATGCGGGCACGAGTCTTTACATTGACGATGCTAAGCATTTCGATAGCGAACGCTTTAGCCGTTTAATGCAAACTAATCTGCTCGGTATGGCGTATTGCTTAGAAGCTTTCACCCGTCATATTCCCGCAGGTGGGCAATTGGCTTTAGTCGGTTCCAGTGCCTATTTATTTCCATTTACCCGTGCTGAGGCTTATGGTGCGAGTAAAGCAGCAATTGCCTATTTAGCACAAAGCTTAAGTTTGGATTTAAAAGCTCATCAGATTGACGTAAGCCTGATTACACCGGGTTTTGTGCAAACTCCCCTTACCGACCAAAACGATTTCCCTATGCCGATGCGCATTCCAGTCACTAGAGCGGTTAGCGATATTCGGCGCGGTTTAGCCAAGCGCAAAAAGTTAATTAGCACGCCTGCTAGCTTCGTATTTATGCTGCGCTTATTAAATCGCTTCCCCTATAACCTGCAATTGTGGTTGGGTCAAAGGATGGTGCGCTCATGAGAATTGCGATTATTGGATCAGGGATTTCGGGCTTGACTTGCGGTTATTTATTGAGTCGCGAACATGAAGTGCAACTATTTGAAGCTAATCATTATATCGGTGGGCACACTGCCACGATTGATGTGAATGTGCAGGGAAAAAGCTGGGCGATTGATACCGGATTTATTGTTTTCAATGACCGTACTTATCCCTATTTCCAGAGTTTTTTACATGAACTAGGCGTGGCTTATCAGCCGACTGAAATGAGTTTTAGTGTCACCAATGCGCAAACGGGTTTGGTCTATAACGGCAACTCTTTAAATAGTTTATTTGCCCAACGCTCGAATCTGTGGAACCCACGCTTTTATGGTTTATTGCAGCAGATTGTACGCTTTAACCAGCGCTGCAAAACGCTAGCGGCACAAGGTGTTTCAGCCGAATTAACTTTAGGCGAATTTCTCAAGCAGGAAGGCTTTAGTAAGTTTTTTGCTAAGCATTATATTTTACCGATGGGCGCAGCGATTTGGTCGGCAAGTATAGGCGAAATTGAAGCCTTTCCACTCAAATTTTTTATTCAATTTTTCCACAATCACGGCCTCTTGAATATTCAAGATCGCCCGCAGTGGTACACCATCACCGGCGGTTCTAAGCGATATATTCCGTATTTCACACGCCAGTTTGCGGGGAATATTCATCTCAATACTCCGATTAAAGCTATTCAGCGGACTGCACAAGGGGTGCAAGTTAGTACCGAACAGGCTACGCAGCGCTTTGATGAAGTGATTTTAGCCTGTCATAGCGATCAAGCCTTAGCGCTTTTGAGTGATGCCTCTGAAGCAGAACGCAGTATTTTAGGTGCGATTCCCTATCGTAAAAATGAAGTGATTTTGCATCACGATGAACGCTTATTGCCTTCCATTCCCTTAGCGCGTGCCAGTTGGAACTATCACTTAAGCGAGTCAGTGACTCAGCCTGCCACTGTCACCTATAGCATGAATATTTTGCAGCGTTTGCCGCAAGATGCGCCGCCATTTTGTGTCACTTTGAATAATACCCCAGCGATTGAACCTAGCAAAATTCTCGGCGAATACCGTTATAGTCATCCGGTGTTTAGTCAAAGCATGGTGCAGGCGCAAGCCCGCCGTAGTGAGATTTGCGGGAAACAACATACCCATTTTTGCGGCGCGTATTGGTATAACGGCTTCCACGAAGATGGGGTGAAAAGCGCGGTGGATGTCTGTCGCCGCTTAGGAGTGCAGCTATGAGCGCTTTAAACGCTTGTCTCTATAGTGGGGTGGTTGGACACTGTCGCTATAAACCCACTCTACATCGCTTTAAATACTCGATTTTTCTCTTCGCGCTGGATTTGGATGAATTAAATAGCCTAGCTGATTTAGGCTGGTGGTTTAAGGTCAAGCGTTCGGCCTTAATGAGTTTTCGCCCTAGCGATTATTTAGATCATAAGTCTGAACTCACTCGCCAAGATGTCTGGCAAAAAGTCGCGAGTTTAGGGGGGGATAATCTGGATGGTCGAGTCGTATTTGTCGGGCAAGTGCGCTGCTTAGGTTTTTACTTTAGTCCGGTGAATTTCTATTACTGCCATGAAGCCAATGGGACGTTGCGCTATTTGCTCGCGGAAGTCAGTAATACGCCGTGGAATGAGCGCCACTGTTATTTGATTGATGCACGCACCCAAGCACCGATTCCAAAGGTGTTTCACGTTTCGCCCTTTATGAATTTGAACATGCGTTATCACTGGCGGTTTAGTGCACTGAGTGAGGTTTTAAACCTGCAAATAACCAATCAAGCCGAAGAGCGTTTATTTGATGCATCGCTGCGGCTAGAGCGCAAACCACTCACTAAAGCTGAGCTCAGAACGCAATGGCTTCGGATTCCCGCTATGACGATGAAAACGGTTGCCAGTATTTATTGGCAGGCACTCAAGCTGTATTGGAAAAAGGTGCCCTATGTGCCGCACCCAACGCCTTCGAAGGAGAGTAATGTATGACCACCCTTAGCACTGTTAAATTCAGTAAAAGCCTTAGCTTCGGTTCAGCCGCTTTCGCGAAAGCCTTATTTTTAAAATTACTCGCCAAACTGAATTATGGTTATTTGACCCTTCAAGACCCTGAAGCTTTTTATACCTTTGGCAATCCACAACACGCTTTGCAAGCGCATATTACCGTGCATGATCTCAAGGGCTATGCGAGAGTCTTATGGGGAGGCGGAACGATCGCGGCGGGTGAAACCTATGTTGAAGGTTTATGGGATACACCGGATTTAACCAAAGTGATTCGGGTGTTGGTGCGCAATCAACACATGCTTGATCAACTGGATCACGGGTTTTCATGGTTTAGTCAAATGGGGCATCGCATGGCCCATGCTTTACGCCCCAATTCCAAGGCAGGCTCCAAGAAAAATATTGTCGCACATTACGACCTTGGCAATGCGTTTTACCAACTGTTTCTGGATGAGACCATGCTCTATTCTAGTGCGGTATTCCCGAGCCCTAGCAGCAGCCTACACGAAGCTCAACGCCATAAATTGAAGCTGATTTGCGAACGTTTGGAGTTAAAACAAGGTGACACCTTATTGGAAATTGGCACAGGCTGGGGCGCTTTAGCAGTCTATGCTGCCGAACATTGTCAAGCCAAAGTTACCACGACCACCATTTCGGATGCACAATACGCTTATGTGCGGCAACTGATTCAAGACAAAGGCTTAGAACAGCAGATTACCTTATTGAAAAAAGATTACCGCGAATTAAGCGGACAATACGACAAGCTAGTGTCGATTGAGATGATTGAAGCAGTGGGACATCAGCATTTGCCGCAATTCTTTAAGCAATGTAATCAACTCCTAAAGCCAAATGGGCGCTTATTGCTACAAGCTATTACCATTAGTGATCAACGTTATGACCGCTATCGTAAACAGGCCGATTTTATTCAGCGCTATATTTTCCCCGGCGGCTTTTTGCCTTCGATTACCGTGATGAGTCAGCACCTGACGGCCTTTACAGATATGAAAATCAGCAGTTTGCATGATATTGGTTTGGATTATGCGCTGACCTTGAAGCACTGGTCGCAGCGCTTGCAGGCCGAGCAAGACAAGCTAGCGGGTTTGGGGCTTGATCATCAGTTTTATCGTTTGTGGCAATTTTATCTACATTATTGCGCAGGCGGATTTCAGGAGCGTTTAATTAGTACCGTGCATTTGACTGCGGATAAGCCGCTTTATCAGCTAGAAGCGTGAGTGGTTCGATTCAGCTTGAGGAAATACTAAAATGTTTTGCAAATCGGCTATACTGCGCAACTTGTTTTTAGCCTGATGATTAAAAGTATTTCATGCTAGTCTTTTCTGATATTTCGATTCGGCGCGGCTCCAAAGCCCTGTTAGACAATACCACTTTTAGTATTCACCCTGGCCAGAAAGTGGGTTTGACTGGGGCGAATGGCGTCGGGAAGTCGACCTTATTTGCCTTAATTCGCGGCGAATTGGGGCAGGATAAGGGCAATTTTTCCATGCCGCCTGCATGGGTGTTGGCACACGTTAAGCAGGAAACACCTTCCAGTTCGCAAACCGCTTTGGAATATGCTTTGCATGGCGATGCAGAATATATTCGCTTGCAGGAAGAAATCGCGGTGGCTGAAGGCGTGCGTTTAGGCGAGCTACATGCGCGTTTAGATGCGATTGATGGTTATACCGCCGAAAGTCGTGCTGCTACTTTATTACATGGCTTGGGCTTTAAAGCAGACGAGATTCGTCGCCCCGTCAGTAGTTTTTCGGGTGGTTGGCGGATGCGCTTGAATTTGGCGCAGGCTTTGATGTGTCGCTCGGATTTATTATTGCTTGACGAACCGACCAATCACTTGGATTTAGATGCAGTCATTTGGTTGCAAGATTGGCTAAAGGCTTATCGTGGCACACTGATCTTGATCTCGCATGATCGCGAATTTTTGGACGCAATTTGCACGCATATTGCCCATATTGAGCAAGGCCGCTTAACTTTATACAGCGGTAACTATTCGACGTTTGAAGTCACACGTGCAGAAAAACTCTCTCAGCAACAATCCGCGTATGAAAAGCAAAAGCGCGAACGTGAGCATATTCAAAAATATATTGATCGTTTCCGCGCTCAAGCCACCAAAGCACGTCAAGCTCAAAGTCGTATTAAAGCTTTAGAGCGCATGGAGGTTATTGCGCCTGCGCATGTCGATTCACCCTTCAATTTCAAATTTCGTGATCCTGAAAAATTACCGGATCGTTTATGGAATATGGATCGGGTTAGCGTCGGTTATGGTGATAAAACTATTGTCAGTGGTGTAAAGCTACAAATTCTACCCAGTGACCGGATTGGTTTGATTGGCCCCAATGGCGCTGGTAAGTCAACCTTAATTAAATTTTTGGCGGGTCAATTGCCCGCACAGCAAGGAGAATGTTGGCAGGCACAAGATTTAAAAATCGGTTATTTCGCCCAGCATCAATTGGAGCAATTAAAAGCCGATCAATCACCACTTCAACATTTGCGTGAATTGGATAAGCAAGCCCGCGAACAAGATTTGCGTAATTATTTGGGTGGGTTTGCTTTTCATGGTGAGCGTGTGGAGGAGGCTGTAGCGCCTTTTTCGGGTGGTGAGAAAGCGCGTTTAGCCTTGGCGTTATTGATTTATCAGCGCCCTAATTTACTCTTACTTGACGAACCGACCAATCACTTAGATTTAGACATGCGTCTTGCCTTAAGTATGGCTTTGCAAGCGTTTAGTGGTGCAATGGTTATTGTGTCGCACGACCGCCATTTATTAAAAACAGTTACTGATAAATTAATGCTGGTTGATCGTGGTAGGGCGCAGGAGTTTGATGGCGATTTGGAAGATTATTCGGTGTGGTTACAGAATCGTTTCCGTGCTGAAGAAGCGGAACAACAACCACAACAGGCGTCAGTTGCTTCGCATAGTGCGGCGGGGCGCAAAGATCAACGCCGCGAATCGGCTGAAAAGCGTAAGCAGTTACAACCTTTAAAGCGCAAAGTCGATCAGTTAGAGCAGGAGATGAATAAGCTCAATGCGCAGAAAGCTAAATTAGAAGCCGCTTTGGCTGAGCCTGAGAGTTACAGTGAAGCGAATAAAAATAAACTCAAGCAGCTATTGTTAGATAAAAGTACGCTCGAGGCCAAATTGGAAAGCGTAGAAATGGACTGGATGACTTTGAGTGAGGAATATGAAGCAGGCTTGTCATCCGATTAAATAATCGCCCAATACTCGTATTGTTCTTCGGAATAGCCCAGTACTTCACATAAGGCTTGGAGTTTAGTTAAGTCTTTGGGGCGTCTTTTTAAATCGTTGGGTATATTGGCAATATTGCATTCAATGCCAGTGAGTTGGCGCGAGAGCCGCACAGTAGCTTGGTGCTCCGCTAGGAGTTTTTGTACACGTTTGGCGCCGTGAATTTGCATTTGCCCGACGTGATCGAGCTGCTCGAACAGTTGATCGATTGTGCCAAAGCGTTTCAGTAACTTAGCGGCAATCGACATACCAATCCCGGGTACACCTGGAATATTGTCCACCTTATCCCCCGCCAGTGCTAATTGATCTGCGATTTGTTCAGGCCAAACCCCTAAGGTGCTTTTGACACCGCCCGCATTTAAGGGAGCACGTTGTCCAAAATCCCACCATAAATCATGCGCTTGTATCAATTGTGCAAGATCTTTATCACCACTAATAATCAGTAATTGACGATCCGTTTGGCGTTGTTGCTTTACCCAAGCACCGATTAAATCATCTGCCTCGTGCGCTAAGCTTGCGGTTTGCACCAAGCCCATGGCATCTAGGAAATCACGGCAGCATTTGAATTGGTATTTCAATTCATCCGGCGCAGCAGCACGATTGGCTTTGTAAGGTGGGTAAATTTGCTTGCGCACAGACGTTTGTAAGCTGGTATCGAAGGCGAAGGCAATGTATTGCGGTTCGTGGCTAATGATTAATTGCTGCACGAAGCGCAAAAAACCATGTACTGCATGAACCGGATTGCCTGCTGTATCGAATACCACTTGTTTGCGGCTGAACCAAGGGCGAAAGACATAAATGCTAGCATCGACTAGCCAGATACGCGTGCCGTGATAGTGGTCTAATAGGCTAGTCATGATGCTGAGTCTCGGTAAAGCGGCTTAGCATAGCAAAATCGCCGCACGAGGCGGCGATTTAATGGAGGAGAAATCTTTTACCTTAATGGCCTTGGCTTGGGAGCATTTGCTGTTGGTATAGGCCTGCTTATTATTTTAACATTCTGGCAAAAGACTTGGGCATTATCTCCTTGATCATCACATCATCAACGTCTTTCGAACCGCCACTGGTTAGAGCTAGTATTCAGCTACGGTTCAGTTTATTTATAGACCCATCTTTACTATTCGGTGGAAATTTTATGTTATCTGGTAAAAAAAGACTGACAAATGGCTGCACTGCGTTCAGAAGCGAGTAGAATAGAGAAGTATATTACGCTGTTGGCAACAACACAGGCATTCGAGAAGCATGGTGCAAAATATAGCCATTCAGGAGGGCTAAGGAGCTAACAATGGATAAACTAGGCTGGAGTAAAGTAGGACTTGTCTGCTTAGTCATGCTTGGTGTGGCAGGTTGTGATGTGGAGGGCAAAACGGAGCAGGTGGCAAAAGAGCAGACCAAGCCGTTATTCATGCTTTCTACAGAGGGCGTAGGGCCATTAAATCCTGCAACACCTTTTAATTTGGTAAAAATTGGCGATGCATTCCAGAACTTTAATGTGGCGCAAGAAACCAGTTTTACAAAAGGTGGTGAAATTCCTGCTATCACGGTACGTCAGCAAGTTAAACCGATTTTGAGCATCAATCCGGATTACAAGCAAGAGCGTATTTTTTCGATAGTGGTACAGGATAATTTAGTAGGGAATCAGCTCGGTAATAAAATCGGCGATAAGTTTAACGAGATTTATCAGGCGGGTCATACGGAAGAATGCGCTCCCGCGTTGGAGGAATGGGCTGGCAAAGTCATGTGCTATGCACCTAAATCCAGCAATATTATGTATTTATTTGCGGGTGAGTGGGATGGCACACAAGGTCAGATGCCACCGCTTGATGTGTTAGCTCATTGGCAATTAGAGGCGATGATTTGGAAAACGCCTAAAGCGCCAAGCTGAGTTTATCTAGGTTTTAAAAAAGGGAGCATTAGCTCCCTTTTTTCATTCGACTGGCTTGAAATTATCGACCCGCGACGCGCCTTCACCAAAAAAGAATTTTTCCATCTCTTCTTCCAAGAATTTCCGATCGCGCGGATTGATGGGGCTTAGACGGTATTCATTCAACAGAATAGTCTGCTGACGAAGCCATTTTTGCCAAGCGTCTTTGGAGACATTTTCATAAATACGTTTGCCCAAATCCCCTGGGTAAGTGAGGCGCTCCAAGCCTTCTGCTTCGCGCTTGAGCAGTACGCAGTTAACTATTCGTGTCATGTTTTCTCCTTCAAAGCTGTTAACAAACGTTGCGCCGCGCTGGAAAGCCCGCCGCTAAATGTTGATTCACTGTTATACCAAACCCAGCCATCACCTTCCATAACCCCCGTTGCGAGCAAGTCATCGGCGTGTTCAATTAACAGAGGAGTCAAGTGCAAACGAAAGTGAGAAAAAGTATGACTGATAACGGCCAGTGAGCTTATGGTGTTAGGTGCTTTTGCCAGCGAAGTCAAGGCGCTTTGCTGATCAGGAAATTCTGGAAAGCTCCATAACCCGCCCCAAATTCCAGTGGGTGGTCGGCGTTGTAGGGCAAATTCGCCATCTTTATTACGCAACACCAGCAGAATGGCTGATTTTTCAGGCAAGATTTTTGAGGGTTTTGCATTCGGATAAGCCTGCGGATTGCCTTGCTTAAACGCCAGACAAGCTTCTTGTAAGGGGCAAAGCATACAAGTGGGATTAGAGCGGGTACAAAGTGTTGCCCCCAAATCCATCATTACTTGGGTATAGTGATGATTGCGTGTGTTGGGCAGATGACTTTCCGCGTATTGCCAGAGTTTTTTGGTGAATTCAGGTTTGGTCGGATCACCTGAAACCGCATGAAAGCGCGCCAACACGCGTTTCACATTGCCATCTAAAATCGCATGTTTTTGATTGAGTGCAAGGGATAAAATCGCACCCGCCGTCGAACGTCCTATGCCTGCGAGTGCTTCAACTTGTTCCAGTGTTTGTGGAAATTCGCCTGCGTATTGATCCCGAATGATTTGTGCGGTTTTATGTAGATTGCGCGCACGGGTGTAATAACCCAGACCTTCCCACAGTTTCAACACCTCATCTTGCGGCGCATTGGCAAGGCTTACTACCTCGGGAAATCGCTGCATAAAGCGTTCGTAGTAGGGGATGACGGTGGTCACTTGGGTTTGTTGCAGCATGATTTCGGAAATCCACACACGATAGGGCGTGGGATTTTGTTGCCACGGCAAAGACTTACGCCCATGACGGTCATACCACTGCAAAACGCGCGCCGCAAAATCAAAACTATCCGCCATTACCTGCTCCAAAATCTGAATAGTGAGATTGTTGTGGCAAACATTTCGTTTTACAATACGGCTCTCCTCATCATTCTGCCACGCGGGTGTAGTTCAATGGTAGAACGGTAGCTTCCCAAGCTGCATACGAGGGTTCGATTCCCTTCACCCGCTCCAACAAGCTTTTTTATAACGTCCTATATAGCAGTATAAAGTCCTATATAGCAGTATAAAAAAGAGTCGCGTTAGGGTGCAGCGAAATGGTCAAGTTCGGTGCATTGTTACTTGGATGAGAATGAATAAATGATAGAGCTAGTTGAGTTTGTTAAACGATCTGAAAAAGGGGTAACAAATCCTTTTATTTTCAAGGCTACAAATGGAAAGCTCTATTATGTCAAAGGAAAAATGCTGGTTATAGAAGTCTGATCTGCGAGTGGATGGGGGGAACTCTGGCATCATCCTTAGGCTTAAATATACCTGCCTTTGCTATAGGTTATGTCAATGATGCCTTGTTCAAAATATTACCTGAGGAAGTGCAGCGAGCATTGGGGCGTTCTGAGTTGTTTTTATCAGAATCAATTCCTTATGCTAAAGATTTACGATGGGATCACGTGGCTATGATTCCAGAACAAGAAAGACAACTCGTTACACTTTTTGACTTGTGGGTTCGTAATGAGGATAGAACTCTACGACCTAATACTAGGGCGGGAAATCCTAATTTGCTATTTGCAAACGGAAAGTTATACATCATTGATCATAATTTAATTTTTGATGAGCACTTCGATATAGAAAAATTTAGGGATACTTATGTATTCGCTGAGGCGATTGATGTGCTACAAAGTGATATGGTTAAGCGAGAAAGTTGGCTAAAGTTGTTAGAATTGGCCTTACAAAGCTGGGATTTGGCTTGGCGGCGGACACCAAGCGATTGGAAAGAAACTGAACTTTTTAATGCAACTGGCATAAGACATCAACTGGATGAGGATGTCACCGCAGGAACATTCTGGAAGAGGTTAGCGTCATGATACATGCGTGCAAATACAATATCATTCGTTTTCAACCTTATGTTGAAACGGAGGAGTTTGCAAATATTGGTATCATGCTTTTTTCAGTTGATACCAAAGAGTTGTTTTTTAAGTTAATGCCTCTTAATAATACGAAGCGCATTACTGGTTTTTTTAATCAATTGGATGTTGCAATCTTTAAAAATGCACTACAAATTGCAAAGGTGGAGCTTCTTTCACTCAATAAAATTATTGCAGATGGCCGTTATATCGATCAAACCTATAATAGCTTTGTTGCACCTACCAACGATATTGTCCAGTATAGTAACACACGGTTCTTGGTGACGGAAAATCCTGAAGGTGAGCTTGATAAACTTTATGATAATTACGTTCAACGCAATTTTATTGTAGAACTGGGGCATGAAGAGCGTATGCAGCAACGTATTAAAGATTTATTGCGCCATGAAAAGTTGGATGAGCACTATAAGGAACGCAAGCTTGGAAGAGAATACTTTGAGGTCACATTACCCTTCGTAAATGAAAACAAGCAGAATCCAAAGGTCATCAAGCCTATTCACTTCATGCATCAACACTCTAAAAAGCTTATGGAGCATGGTCTTACATGGCTTTCTAATATGGAGCAATTATTTAGGAACAAGGCGGCTAAACCCGAAAATACCCTGTTCGTTTATAAAGCGCCAGCGCAGAATTCAGGCTTACTGTGGGATGCTTTTGTTGATATACGTTCTCAAATAGAAGATCGAGGGATTGTGATGACACCATCAGAAACAGTTAAACCCATATTAACGTTCGCAACCAGTGATTAACAATTAACAGTTTATCCCGTTACCTTCTTGCAAATAATACTTAAGAACGCTTGAATCCACCCATTGCAACATGTTCTAAGCGGGGATAGTAAGTCGTTGCGCTTGGTTTTACAGAACAGGAGTATGCTGGATCAGGTTGGCTAGTGTCATTTAACCCGTAAAAAAAACCGCCCTGAGGCAAGGCGGTTTAAAGAGATCAAGATCGATTTAGTTTGGTAAGTGTTCTGGGTCACCTACCAAATGCTCACTACGAGCGAGAGATCGCTACAAAGCGTTTTTGATCATTGCGCAGGATCAATACCGCCAACGGTTTGTCCGCTGGCGCTTGCTCGACCTTGGTTTTTAAATCCTCCGGCGATTTTACTTCCTGATTATTCACAGTGATGATCACATCACCTTCCTCAATCCCTGCTTTATCCGCTGGGCTTTCTGCACGCACTTGTTCAACACGGACACCACTTTCACCTAAGGATGCTTTGGAGCGTTCCTCACCGCTTAAGGGTGAAACGGCTAGGCCTAATGCGCCAGTCATAGCCGCATCCTCTGCATTGGCAACAGGAGACTGTGGCGCGTCTTTGCTAACAAATTTGTCAACCGTAACACTTAGGGTTTGCTCAACCCCTTTACGCAGTATTTTCAAAGGCACTTGCTGACCTACTGGTGTTGAGCCAACTAACAGGGGTAAGTGGCTAGCGGAAGTTACTTCGGTATTATTGAAACCAATAATAATGTCACCCGCTTGCACACCGGCTTTATCGGCCGCACTGGATGGCTCAACACTAGCCACCAGCGCACCCGTCGGTTTTTGCATGCCAAACGAATTCGCTAAACTTTGATCCAAATCTTGGATGCCTACGCCTAAGCGACCACGGCTGACCTGTCCACTGGTTTTTAATTGTTCGGTGATGTTTTTGACCAAGTTGGACGGAATGGCAAAGGAAATGCCCATATAGCCGCCACTACGGCTATAAATTTGCGAGTTCACCCCAACCACCTTGCCATTTAAGTCAAACAAGGGGCCACCGGAGTTACCGGGGTTGACCGCAACATCGGTTTGAATAAAGGGCACATAAGTTCCATCGGGGAGGCTACGCGATAACGCACTCACAATGCCTTGGGTTGCAGAGTGATCTAAACCAAAGGGTGCGCCAATCGCAAAGACCCATTGACCGACTTCTAAGCCATCCGAGTTACCAAACTCAGCGACCGGTAGGTTACTGGCCTCTACCTTCAATAAAGCAATATCACTCTCGCTATCTTTGCCAATGAGTTTGGCCGTCAATTCGCGTTTGTCATTTAAAGTCACTGTAATGGTTTTCGCACCATCAATGACATGGGTATTGGTAACAATATATCCATCAGGTGAAATGATGAAACCGGAGCCCATGGAATTGGTACTACGACCGCGTGGCATTTGTTTGGGCAGATTGCGGAAGAATTTTTGCATTTCTTCTGGCATTCCATCCAAATCCCAGCCGGGGATAGGATTATTAGCGCCCGCATCACCTTCCACAGAAATATGCACAACCGCATCGCGATTTTGCTTAATCAACTGCGTTAAAGGCGGCAACGTAGCACTAGAAGCTGGCATGGCTTGTGGTAACGTTGCCGTAGCTGGTGTTGTAGCTGGAGCTGCTGAATTATCTGCCTGTGCAGGTAGGCTAGCCAAGGGCAGGGCGATGGCTAAAGCCAAAGCACTAGCTAAGACAGCAGAGGATTTAGGGGTGGCTAAACGCACTTGCTGTGGTGCAGCCATTAAAAAATGTTTACGTCTCATATTGCGTCCTCGACAGTAAGCCATGTTGGTATGCCTGTATCATGAATCAAGTTACCTTACCGCTGTTTTTCCAAATGATTAAGAAAAATTAATATTTTCTAGGCTTGAAAAGCACAATGAATTAAGGGTTTTTAGAGTGCTTGGAAAATTATTATAAGTTAGTAGAGTTTATTCAGTAGCTATTCATCAGTTTATTATTCTAATAATTAGGCTGGCTATAAATTGGTTATTTATTAAGCAGTTTATTCGCTTATTATAAAGTAATTCATCGACATCAAAATAAAAATAATCAAGTTTAGTCAACAGACACATCAGAACTGGCACTTAAACGGGCTAATACGGGGAGATAATCATGCCAGAAACACTAGAGCCTGCTGCTGGCTTGAGCACAGCCGCGACTAATCTTGCTAAAATGACTGCGCAGGAAATGCTGTGGGTACAAGACCTTGCCGCCAATTTTACGCAAAATCAAAGCCAAGATCTGATTCACAATAAAATTCTCCATAAGTTAGTATTCGGAAAATACGGAGTCAATGCGGTTCATGCGACAGATCCGAAACAGCGTGCGTATCAGGTCATGCGCGGCAATACGCCAGAAGGGGCTTTAAATAGTCCTTTGTATATTATTCGCAATGCCCAACAAATGTCGACGCTGATTCATCAATTGAAACCTCCTGCGCTTAGTATTCAACAAGCCTATCCTAAATTGGTGACGGTTTCTAAACGCATGGCAGAAAGTTTTTTTATCCGCGATTATACGCAGATTTATAGCGTTGGTGGCATAACGATTGAAAATCTGCTTATTCAGGATGATACGAATAACTCACCTTTTGCTTTAGATTTTAATACTTGGGTTATTGCCGTAAATGAGGTACTAAAACAGAAAAGTTTTGCACGGCGTGTGTTTAATTACGAAAACATGGCTCACCGCGATGGGATTCAGCTCATTCCAGAGCGGCAAAATAATGTCGATGTATTAGCTGGGGTCATGATGCGCCAAGTAAGCATTAGCCGAAATATCATTGCATCGCCTGTAGCGTTACAGGGTATTTTTGCATCGGATGGCGCTTTCAAAGATTTGCGTATAACCGGCAATCACCTGCGGGTTGGTGGAGCACATACGATTCACATTAGTGGCATGCTGAGTGGAGAAGTGTCCAACAATACGGATCTTAATGGTATTCCCTTAGCCGCAGACAAAATTAAATTAACGCCTTTGCGTCTGGGCGGCGCTTCTAATATTTATGTTTTAGGCTTTAAAAATAAGCCGAACTTACCGACTGCAGGGGCGTCTTATTATCAGTATGAAGCTATTAAGGGGCTTGATCCGCGATCGGATTTGCGTCGCACGAAAACCTCAAGTGCCAAAAATGCGAGTTATTATACCGATGTCGATATGATGGAGTTGCATCGTTTAGTGCGGCGTGATGATCAACTGAAGCGTGCGACCAGTTGGTTGAGTCTGATGGAAGAATTGATCAACTTAAAAGCGGCGGTGCGCGTACCTTAACAATCCATCAGGGAAGGAAATAATGTCGGCAAGGATTTTCGGCTTGGTGCTGGGTTGCTTAATGATGCAATCGAGTAGCGCCGCCAATTGGCAAAAAATCAGTGCGCAGCTTGTTTTTCCACCGAATGCAGCGCCGCTGAGCCGTTTGCTGATTTATCAAGATAATGCATTAAGTCAAACGGATGATAGCGCATTCACACCAATTTCCTCCTCAATGCGTCAGGCTTTGTTAGCGCCTCAAACCGAGAACCCGTTTCGCACGCGCTTGCCTAAACTTTATCAAGCGCGTGCTGGCTTAGCGAATTGCCCAATGGTTATGACAAGCATTGATTTAGATAATCAAGCGGACACGCAAGAGTATTGGATTGCTTATTCGCGTTTACGTTGCTTGGACTTGGATGAGACAGAGCGTTTGCGTCAAGCGGATAACCAGCCTCATTATGTACTGTTACAAAAAAAAGCGAACGGCACTTATCGTGTGCTGATGGAAAGCGATGGGAGTTTGAGCATCATTAATCAATCATCCTCAGGCTATAAAGCCCTAGAAAGTAAAATCATGCTAGCGCGCGAATTTCCAAACCATACGCTGCAATGTGGTGGCGCAGAGCTAAGCTGGCGTTATGAGGGCAAGGCTTATCGGCTTAGTCAGGTCGACTATGTGGCTCACGATTGTGAACCACGCCATTTTCCCAACTTGTCGGGTAGCGACTGGGAGCAGGCGTATGCGCGCTACCAACAACAAGTCATGGCCGTACTAAAAGCGCTAATGCAAGGTTTTTATTAGCCTTCTAATCCACCCAATCGGTCGCATAGCCTTGGTGAAAAGGAATGCATAAGTCGGGCGCTTGCAATTCCTCAATCTGTACTGGTACTCCCTCATCATTTAACCACACGCGCCCGATACCACTGCGGGTTAACAGGCGTTGGTGTTTATATCGTCCTGGAAATTGCCCAGGGCGGCGTTGGCGAATGCGCATATCACGGCGGCGCGTTAACCAGTTGAGCGGTGAATAGGTGAAAAATAAAATACGATTAATGCGATCGAAAAAGCGTAATAGCTTAGGAGGAAATTCGTTTTTAATTCCTGAGCTGGTGATTTGCCAAATATGCGGCGTCTTTTCATGGTGACGAATCCGCACATCATAAACGAAGGAATAATGGACATCGCCGGATAAAATCACAAAGTTATGAGGTGTACGACGGTGGCGAAAAATACTCAAAATCGTGTAGGCCGCTTTACGGTGTGCCATCCAGTTTTCAGCATCAACTAGCAAAGGGTAACCAATCCACGTAAACACACGTTGCACTACTTCAATAATTTTGACCCCGAAAATGGGCGCAGGTGATACTAAAATGACGCCTTTATCATGCCCTAACAGCGCTTGCTGTAGATCCATTAAGCCCTCCCAATCCAATAAACCTGAAGGATGGCTGGGCTTACGGTCTGAGCGCCAACGACGTGTGCGGCTATCAATCACTACAATCGGTGGTTCGGTCTTAACTTTGTATTCCCAACCATTAAAAGCAATCAGATCAGACACTAATTCGTCGTGTACTTTAATCGCATTACCGGTTACCACATGACGAATTTTATTCAGCATGGTTGGAGAAAAGTTTTGTGGTGCATTGCCCCAACCTTGAAAAACCAGATAAGCAATCAAGGCATTGCCAATAATGCGTCGGGAAAAGGGGTGGCTATAGGCATTTTCTTCCCAGCGACGACTCAAATTCCAATCGTCGGTGATATCATGATCGTCAAAGATCATATAAACCGGCAAATTAGCAAGCACTCTTTGCACCGTGGCTACTTCAGAGCGCAAGCGTTTAATCGCAATTAATTCTTTTTCATACCGCTCTTGGCGTTTTTTATCAGGAAATTTAATCGCCTCAAGATTGGTATATTCCCATAATTGTGGTGACCAAACTAATAAATACATAGTCACCATTTCGGCTAAGCTGATTAAATGATTATCCGCACTCGAGGAGGTAAAAATCGGTTTTTTCGAAGCGCTAAAAAAGGTTTTTTTAATTTCGTGACCTTCACTATTTAACTCAGGTAATAAATTTGCACGATGATAGTAAGCGTCTAAATTGCGATGCAATTCATGACTATCTTTAATGCGGCTACCCGGTAAGTATTCACGCGGAAACCCTAATGGTTTCAGGGCTTGGTGAATAGCCAATAGCATAGGTCCCGCCACATCATCCATATAGACCTGATCGCCAGTCAGCAATAATAAAGCCGGTTGTTCGGCCAAGTCATCGCGCGTGCTATGCGTTAAATGTAAAGCGCGATCCACCTCTAATAAGCCATCTGGGCCTTTATAATGGGGACGACGGCAGGAGCCGTGTAAAATCTGATTGAGGTAGGACTTAATAACAAAACAAGGGCGTGGTTCATCGTCATACAAAATATGTGGCGCTAGTGCTTGTAGCCACTCCAGCTTTCCGTCGTGCTCTAAACCAAGGTCATAACTTAGCCATTTATCTTGTGGCAGAGGTTGCTTTGGCTCGAGTACCAACAAGTGTAAGTGCACATGCTCAGCCAGTTTAATATAGCCCTCATGCGGCGGTGAAAATTGTTTTTCGGCCAGCAGGCTGTCTTGTTGATAGCCCTGTTCATAGCACTGTAGGGTGATCGGATAAGGCTCAGAACACACTAGCCAGACAATCAGCGTATCTTGGCTAACATGACGCAAAATAGGGCCTGCCAAAATGGCGGGCAAAGGTTTGTTGAATGGGTGTGAAGCTTGAATCGGCTCAGTCATACTGTTCCATTAACAAAAGTTCATTAAATCAAGCGGCTAGTTGGTTTATGCTATTTCGCATGAATATATTACTTGTTGAAGATGATAGCGCGACAGCGAGCTTTATCCAGAAAGGGTTAAGCGAAAGTGGATATATCGTTGATCACGCGGTGGATGGTGAAGATGGTCTGCATCTGGCGCTTACCGGCAGTTATGATGCGCTCATCATCGACCGTATGTTACCGCGCCGCGACGGTTTGTCGATAGTACAAACATTACGCTCACGTCAAATTGACACGCCCGTACTAATTCTTAGTGCTTTAGGCGAAGTCGATAATCGTGTGGAAGGTTTGCGTGCGGGTGGCGATGATTACCTAGTAAAACCTTACGCGTTCAGCGAGTTATTAGCACGGCTTCAGGCTTTACTGCGTCGCTCCCAGCCCACACCCGATCAAAGTGTGTTGCGCTTGCGTGATTTGGAAATGGATTTATTAAAGCGCCAAGTCAAGCGAGCTGGCCAACCCATTAACTTACAGCCACGTGAGTTTACCTTGCTTGAGTATTTATTACGTCATGCAGGTCAGGTGGTGACGCGCACGATGTTATTAGAGAAAGTATGGGATTATCACTTTGATCCGCAAACGAATGTGATCGATGTGCACATTAGTCGCTTACGCAGCAAATTAGATAAGGATTTTGAAGTGCCGCTTTTGCACACCATCCGTGGGGCGGGCTATTTGTTATATGACCCTGAAGCTGCTTAATACCACAGTATTCCGCCTTTCTTTGGTGTATGTACTGCTATTTAGTTTAGTGGCTGCGGTTGCCATGGGCTTTATTTATTGGGTTGCTAAAGACCATATTGCGCAACAAACCGATACGCGTTTACGCCTTGAAAGCCAAGTATTAGCAGAGCACTATCGCACGGGTTCGATGGGATCTTTGCAGGAAACCGTGCGCTTGCGTAATCGCGATAGTGCACGCGGTGATAAGCGCTTTTTCGTTTATGCACTCACCGATCAAATTATGTCGGAGAGTCTGAAAAAGGGCGAAGATTATTTTCAAGAAGGCCGTTTGACTTTTGCTACCTTGACCTATGCACAAGTTCTACGGTTAGTCAGTATTCCTGCCTATGCCAGCCAAAGTGATAAAGCACGTACTCTAGTAACCGATTTACAAGGCGGTTGGCAGCTTTTGGTGGCGGCTGATTTGAGTGAGCAGCGTGCCCTATTGGAAAAAATGCGTGGCAGTATTTGGGCGGCGATTGGCGTGATTGCGGCGTCAGCGATCTTGGGTGGCGTGTTAATGGGTTATTACGTGCTGCGTCGCATCGATGGTGTCAGCAAAACCGCCACCAGTATTATTAAGGGTGATTTGAGTCAGCGCATGACGGTCACTAATCGCAATGATGAATTTGATCGGCTTAGCGAAGTTTTGAACAGTATGTTGCAGCGTACTGAGCAGCTCATGCAGGCGATGCGCGAAGTGACCGATAACCTAGCACACGATTTGCGTAATCCTTTAAATCGTTTGCGTAACCGCCTAGACCTTAATCGTTTTCATAAGCCGGATGTACAAGTTTTACAGCAAACGCAACAAGATGCGCTGCAAGATGTCGATGATTTGATCAAGACCTTTAATGCTTTGTTGAGCATTGCCCAAGCCGAGTCAGGCGTACATCGGGATGATTGGGAAATGGTGAATATTAGTGCCTTGGTCAGTGATTTAGGCGAGCTATATGAAGCGGTGGCAGAAGAGCAAGACCTGCACCTCAGTTATCATGCAGAACAGGGTTTACAAATCTATGGTAATCGCCAGTTATTGGCACAAGCCTTAACGAATTTGCTGGATAATGCAGTGAAATACACACCAACAGGTGGACAGCTTGGTCTTGAAGCACGCCAGCTTGGACAAAAAGTCGAAATCAGTGTGTATGACAATGGTCCCGGCATTCCCAGTGAACAACATGAGCGGGTCTTTGAGCGTTTTGTGCGTTTGGATAATGCCCGTAGTTCTGTGGGCAATGGTTTAGGCTTAAGTTTGGTGAAGGCGTTTACCGATTTGCACGGAGCGACAATCCATTTGGAGGATAATCAACCCGGTTTGCGCGTGGTATTGCGTTTCGATACCGGCAATACACCACGTCCTGCTGTGCGTGTAGGGAATGGTCATTCTTGAGCAGGTGCTAGTGGCGTTTGGCGCTTATATAGTAAATTCTGCTAATTAAGCTACACTCTAATACTGGTCAATTCTCAAGAGACGCTCCGCGATGGGTGTGTATGGTTTAGAATTACGAGAACGCGTGTTGGCGGCTTATGAACGGCATCAGAATAAAAGTTTAGTGTGTCGCGAGTTTCAAATAGCGCGAACGACATTGGATGACTGGATACGCTGGCAGGCGGAAGGACGTTTAAAGCCGGAGGTGTGGTCGCGTGGACGTCGGCATACCATTCAGGATTGGGACGCGTTTAAAAGGTTTGTGGAGCAAGCCTCCTTCAC
>NZ_AQVE01000007.1 GCF_000371925.1 Thiolinea disciformis DSM 14473
TAACCCCTGAACCATTGATCGCCATCTCAACAATTTTTTCGGGAATACCGTCGCGGTTGCCCACATTATGATAGTAAAGTTGAAAACTACGTTGGCAATCACGGCAGCGGTAACGCGGTTCACCACTACGCGCATAGCCGTGTTTGTAAATCGATGCACTTTGACAGTAGCGGCAGTCGACTGGTACGGTGGCCATACACACCTCTTCCTCAGATCAAATGCCTTTAACGATAAAGCTCCATCAAAGCGTTTTCAACTCCCTTAAATCACGACCTAGGTTCCATTGCTTACTTTCTTTTCTTAAAAAAATCGCAGCTAAAAAACACCATGCCAAAGCATTTGCTGGGGTGTGGAAATTAAAATCAACTAGCCCATGTAGTAGAAATAATGTTGTACTTATCCCTGCACCCATTTTTATAAATTTTAGCTCATCCCATTTTACTTTTAGAATAAACCACCATCCCGAAAGAAAAACAATTAGAGCCATACTGCCCCAAACAGCGCCAACTAAACCTGTCTCAAAAAGTAATTCTAAGTAATCATTGTGAGCATGATTAGTAAAGCCTACATCGTCATAAGCTTGAAAATTTCGAAACACTTCTTGAAATGTACTGGGCCCAGAGCCAATAGGAAAAAAGGCTTTAATGCCTTCAATAGTGGTTTTGAAGATAATAGCGCGTCCATCTTCAAATGGGTCCAAGGCAATAAATCGATTAATAACAGGGATAATGCCAATAGAAGACAGAATAACAGAAGCTATACCAGCAAGTACAAATGCGATGCCAGCACTTTTAAAAATACTTAAATTCTTAGAAAAAACAACAAGCGAGATTATAAATGCTAAGAAGATTAGAAAAATACCCGCTCTAGACGCAGCAAGAATTGTTGTCGCAATCAGCATAATAATTAAAATGCTTAATAAGAGCTTAGTAATCATAGGAGCCGTGCTCTTATCGTCATCTGTATCGGCATGGTGCTGAAAAGAGCTAAACAATAAACCCATACTAATCGGTGTTGCTAGATACAGTAATACGGAGAAATGATCGCGATTTAAATAACCACCTATCGCGCTTCCTATAGGGCTCCTTTCCAGTCTATAGAATGCCGCTGATCCACTAGAATGCTGAATAATGCCCCACGCTGCTTGAAAACCGGCGGCTAATAAGAATATGTAGATGATAGCTTTTAATTGTTTTCGCTCTAGACCAGTCGTTGCTAAAAAAATTGCTAATAATGGGGTGATAGCTATCAAGGCATGAAAGGTTTTTTGTGGAATTAAACTAAGACCAAGCCAAGGTAGTTCTCCAGTTTGCTGTATTACCCATTCCAATATGGGCTGATAATGGGAGCGATAAGGAAGTTTTTGCCAAAATTCTAAAGAAATTGGTATCAAATATAAAATAGGTATCAGAAAGCCGGTGATTATGCAGACCCAAATTGCTTTCGAGAGTCGATATTGATAAGTTCTTAAAGACAGTGTTATAAGTAGTAGTATGCTACCTAATATTTCAATGAGCAGCAGAGTGCTATATTCTTTACCGCCAGAGAAATACTGGCTTAAAAAAAATAATAAAGTGATCAGGATGACACACATCCAATTTAAAAGAGATTTATTCACTAGGCTGATTAGGTATTTGTTTGGAGTTTTCAGAAGGGTTTGCTTTAACTATAGACATATTATCAAACCATAGTGAACCTCGAAAAGATTGTTGATGTTTATAAGTTGAACTGGCTTCTAAGCGTAAGAGTTGTAAACCGCATTCACTAGGGGCTAGATCAGGTAAATTAAAACTAAATTCACTATTAGACCATTGAGATTTTTCTTTAATAGCACTGCTTTCACCTAATAATTTGTTACTAGGGTAGCAGCGTACTCGCCATTTTAGCCCTTCAGGATTTTGGATATTGTCAACCCGTGAAGAAAATCTAACAAGATACTTACCTTGAGCTAACTTTAGGTATTGTAATAGGTGAGCGAAATTCACCGGCTCTCTATTACTGAGAGTAAGGTGTAATGCTTTCATCCCCTTCATGCCAATAGTCGATTCGGTTATTAGAGTAATATTTCTATTTTTGATAAAAGTCCAATCAAATCCTGTGTTTAATACACCATCTTCAAAGCCACCATCATAGAGAAAACCACTTAGCCTAATTTGTTGTTCATTAAGTCCACTTAACCAAGCTATATAGGCATCCTCCCAGCGCTGTTCTTTAATCAGGCGTTGGACATATAGGCGTCTTTCATATGGGTCAATAGTGCCTCCAGCATCTAAACGTGCTTGATAAAGTGCACCAATAGGCTCAATAGAGGTATTTTTATTAATAAGATAGGCGAAGAAGGCTTTCCACCAGTTTGGTGGAGTTTTTAAATAAGGCTTTAAGAGTTCTGCACTAGCTCTATCATTAGCAAGTTGCTGCAAAATAGGAAAAAGCTTTTCTTGAGTAGCCGGATTATGAATTAATAGTGTATTCCACTCACGTAATACTTTTTCTAGGTCATTTTGTTTCACCCAATAATCGGCAAGATAAGCACGTGTATAAGCATGGGCAGGCCAAAGTTTATCGGAAAAATTTGCCAATGTTTTTTCTTTATCGGATTGTTTGAGCTGGCTAGCGATGCGCATTAATAATGTTGTTGTACCACCGTTGGTTATATTATGGCTTAACGCTTTTAAGGCTAGTGGTTCACTTGCCGTTAATTTGTTATCAATCATAGCTTCTTCAGCTAAGTTTAGAAGGGTGACTGATGAAGGGGTTTGCCACTGAGTTGGGTATTGGGTGGGGTTAGCGTCAATAAAGTCACTTGGCACAAAGCCTATGGTACGCAGCGATACACTGCTGATGATGATACCGCTACAGAATAGTAAGACGATAATAATCCAAAGGATTTGCCTAATTAATTTCACAACTCTAGCTTTAATTATCACAAATATATCCACCTTGTGGCATAGGGCGACCTTTCTCATCAAGAGCATACGGATAATATTCTGTTGCAAAACGAAAACCTGCTTTTTGACAAATATTATTACCAACCGTTTGAAGGTTAGCAGGTATGGGGCCGAATAAATGTGGCTTGTCCCAAGCTAAGAGTTTTCGTTGTGTTAACCTAGGTGATGTAGCTGAGGGTTGACTCCCAATTAAATCTATCTCATCTGTTGGCGCATCAGAAAAATGGCAATAATAAGAGGAAAAGGGTTTTCCTTCTAAATTAATAGCTCGTGGATGATAACCAATAGCATTAATAGCGCCTAATTGACGACAAGAGCGATCTGCATCAGCCTGCTCTTCGGGGGCAATAGGGCCAAAAAGTCTTGGATTTGGAAAGCGTGCTTGACCTGCCACGGTTTTATAAATGAGCCGTGCCATTTCCTGTTGAGGCTCAGTTACACTATTACTAGCTTGTCTTGTTTCTATAGCTCGGGGAGGGGGATACGATGGACGTATGGGGGATTCACTTTGTTTTTTAGCGGGCTCTATGTTTTCTGCCTTAGGCGTCAACATAGCTGTTTGGGAGTTATGAGTTATAGCTGGGTTGTTAGAGGGGCGTTGTACTGACGCGGTAATTGTTCTGTTTGCTTGGGCTTGGCCGACTGATACCTGAACTATGTTGTCTGAGGAATTTAATGGTTTGGGTATTGATGCATCTGACTGCGGTCTAGTGATGGGTGCTTGTGGTACTACCAAACTTGGAGGGGGAGCTGTATTTGTATTGTTTTCACGTGAAGATGAGTTGCTCGGCATTGGCTCTGGTGTATTGGCTGTACTTAATAATTGTAATTGTTTTTCTAAGGCTAATTTCTGCTTTTCTGCTTCGGCTAAAGCTTTGTTTTTGGCTTCAAGATCACGTTGTTTTTGCTCGGCTTCTAGACGTTGTTTTTCTAATTCTGCGGCCCACTGTTGCTGTTGAGCTAAGAGTTCATTATTAGGCGGAGGTGTTTGATCTTCCAGCATAAGTTTGGAGGGAGGATTTGCAATCGCATCGCCTACCACTGTCGGTATAGTATTCAAAGGGCTATTACTTATAACCTGATCCGGTATTGCAGGATTAGTAGTTGTTACAGCTTGTTGTTCAAGCGCTTTAGCGTTAATGAGCATCGATTGCTCTAATGTGTTTGCAGTAGACATTGTACTGTTAGGAGCTATCGAACTAGCCTGATTCTCGACTGCCTCAGTCCGAGATGCTGGCTTAAAAGCTTGATACGCTGCATAGCCAGTCAGTACGCTAATGACTAGGCTAGTTAGTAAAATAGTAGTTCTACTAAATCGCTGCTTATTAATAATGAGCTGTTGAAGTTGATATAATAATTCCTCTGGTGTTGTGTGACGCTCTTCTTTTTTGAAGGATAGGGCTCGCTTTAAATGTTCCCAATGCTCTGGCTCTAATTTTAATACAGTGGCAGGTATAATTTGCTTATAAGCGGCTTCTAAACTACTTTCTAAAACAAAAGGAAGATGCCCATTAAGCATGTAATAAATAATCGCGGCTATTGAAAAAGTATCAGCAGCTGAGCTTGCTGCTTCTCCCATCGCGGCATCAGGACTAATAAAGCTGGACTGTAAAGTGAAAGAGCCAATGGTATTGCGCTTTACGGAGGTAATGAGGGACAAGGCAGAGGCTATCGGTGTAGACAGTAAATGACACTGCTTGGCTTGACAAAAAACAGCACCAGCTTCTAAATAGCCATAGGCTTGTTTCAAAGGTGTGTGCTTAAGCTCAGTTATTATTTGTTCAGTAATATCAAAAGTTTCTGTGAGGCTTAAACCATTCCTCCCGACACGCTTAATTTTTTCACTTAAAAATTCTCCTTCTAGAGAAGGCAAGACATACCAAAATTGTCCCTGATACCGACCATATTCTAGAACGCTTAATGAAAGATCTTCTCGCTGGTGAAACTCATTGAGAACTCTTTGAAATACTAAAGTGTGCTCATGCGTTTGGGTTAAATGTTTATGAATGAGAACAATGAATACTTCGTTTGAGGAGCCATCAGCGTTTAAGGTTTTTAGATCTTGGCCCCAATAAAACTCCGCTAGTGCTGTGCTGCTTTGTAGAGTATTTGGCTGGAAGCGATCAGCTAATAAAATATGGTTATAGTTATCAAAGTTCTCAGCTTGTTTAAGCGCTAACAGTGCGGCCATAAGTATGGTTGATCCTGAGTATCGAAAACATTTGGCTTATAGCAAATGTTTTCCCTAATAGAAAGTCCAAATATAAAACTATACTGCTTTAGGCAGTTTGTTATCATGTCCATAAGTATAATAATTATAATCATAGTGATAGCCATAGCCACTACCTTGTTTAGCTTTGCTCAGCACTACGCCGATAATATTGGATCTTGCTTGGCGTAAGCGCTTGAAAGCTCCGGACAAAATTTGCTTTTTAGATTCACCCATAATAACACTGAGGATAGTCGCGTCAACGCGATTGGATACGATTAGGGCATCAGCAAGTCCAAGTACTGGTGGCATATCTAGAATCACCATATCAAAACTGCCTTGATTAGCTAAAGTCAGTAACTCGTCTAAACGTTCACCAGACAGTAGTTCAACAGGATTGGGTGAAAGTGGGCCTGCAGTAATTACATAGACGTCTGGAATTTGACAGCTTTGGGTCACGTTTTCTGCGTGATCTTGTCCCGTTAAATAGTTAGTGAGTCCTTTAGAGTTATCTAATCCTAAGCGCTTATGCACAGAAGGATTCCGTAAATCTGTATCGACTAATAAAATAGTTTTACCGGATTGTGCAAAAACAGTGGCCAAATTAATAGCGGTTGTAGTCTTACCTTCTGCGGCGGAGGCACTAGTAATGGCCAAAGTGCGAGGTACACCTGTTCGGGTTGAAAACATAAGATTAGTTCGTAAGGATCTAAACGCCTCAGCGAAGGCTGAACGTGGGTCACTTTGTGTCATGATAGCTAGTTTTTTAGTATCTTTATTCTTAGAGCGTGGAATAATGCCTAAAATAGGAAGGCTCAATAAACGCTCAACATCATCAGGGCTTTTAATACGATCGTCTAAAAACTCTAAAAGAAAGGCCAATACCAAACCCAAGAATAAGCCACCAACTAAACCTAAAGCTGCATTCAGCTTTTTATTGGGCTTATAGACAGAGAAAGGTATAGTCGCTTCGTCGACGATCGAAATATTATTCGAGCCTACTCCAGCCGCGACGCCGACTTGTTTTTGGCGATTTAGCAAGCCTTCATAGATATTACGGTTACTTTCGACTTCGCGTCTTAACTCTCCATAGCCCACCGTTTTGTCGCGCAAATTTTCAAATTCGGTTTTCTGCGCTTGCACTTGGGCACGTAAAGTATCTTCACGTTGCTTGGCGGCTAGGTATTTCGCTCTTAAGTCGGCTGCTGTCGTATTACTAATCGTATTGGTTTCACGCGCTATTTGAGCTTGTAACTCAGCGATTTGCTGTTTTAAATTGGCGGAAGTATTCGCATTTAATGCTTGTGTCTCACGCGCTATTTGCGTTTGTAGCTCGTTAATTTGTTGGCGTAAGTTACCTTGATTACTAGTGTTCAAAGCCTTGGTTTCTTGACTAATTTCAGACCGAATACTATCTATTTTTTGTTTAATTTGTACCATCAAAGGGTAGGCAGGTTTATAGATCTGTGCTTTCTCACGGTATTCTGCTTCTAGGGTAGCTAGCTCTCGTTTTAAACCCTGCACTGTAGGATTGTCAAAAGCACCGGAGGAGGACATGGCGCCACTTAAACGACTCTGAAGATCAGCTAATTGCCGTTTCATGGTTTGAATAGTTGGATTGTCAAATGAACGTGAGGAGCTTAATTCAGCTTGATATTCGCCTTGCAGTTTAGCCAGATTCTTTTTAAGTTCCTGAATAGTGGCATTTTTAAGTGTATTACTGGCACCTTCTGTTTGCCCAGCTTGTTGAAAATCACTTTCGGCTCGCACACGGTCTTTCTCGGCTTCAGTTAAAGACTTATTCAGGTCTTCTAGGCGTTGAGCGACTAGAGAATTATCGTCTTTGGTGAGAATGATGTCTTTTTGCTTAGCGTAGTTATTAAGTTTATTTTCGGCTTCAAATAACTTGCTCTTAGCAGTTTCTAATTCTCGGGATAGAAACTTCTCAGCATACTCAGCTGCATTTCGACGCCGCTCTAAATTCATTTCAATAAAATTTTCAGCAATAGCATTGCTAATAAGTGCAGCTCGCTCTGGATTTTTATGGTCATAATGTATAGTGACAATTTGTGAGTTTTTAACAGGGGAAACAGTAAGACCACTAAGGAACCCCTGACTTAGAGGTCTTTCGCCCAGTACTGATTTATTGGGGCTAGGTATTTGAGTTTCTGTATCATTGGTAGTCTGATCTATATTATTTTCATTTTGCTTATTGTCTGACTTCAAGATATTGAAACTTTCTTTTAATGAGTCCAGTTGCTCAATGAAAAAAGGTTTGGCGAGTTTGTCACCTTTTAACTCTGTTTCCAAACCTAATTGGGCGATAACACGATCTGCTAGTTTACGACTTTTTAATAGCTCATATTGCGTTTGATAAAAGTCTTTACTATTAAAATTTTGCTGCTGGGTATTAACATCGTATTCCAGTACTTTGGTCTCTTCAGGCTTGATTTCTATGGTAGTACTAGCGCGATAAATGGGTGTCATCATCAAGGTGGCTAAAATAGCTAAAGCTAATACAATTAATGTCATGCTTAAAATGAGCCATTTGCGGCGCATAATAATCTGCCACAATTGACGCAAATCTATTTCATCACCATCCGAGTCAGGGTCTGATCTATAATCGCGATAGTCTTGGGTGGCCAAGGCATTTGAGTTATTAATGACCATGGGCAAATGGTCATTTTTGTTTTCGGCAAAGTGAGGAATAGCCCCAGCAGGATTGGTCATAGTTAGTTTTGCAGTATTACAAGTTAATTAGGGTATTAAAGCGCGCAAAGGATTCAGCAGAGAACCTGTTTCTCTGAGCCAGAAACGTGTATCAGAGCGATGCACAATAATACGGTCATCATTTCTAATATAAGGATCACGCATTTTACCATCACGCACGAAGTTTAAGTTAATATTGTATGCTTTTAAAGCATTACCTTGTTTTCTGAACAATACGGTCTTTGAAGGGTCAGCCAATTGATTCATGCCGCCTGCTAGTGCGACGGCTTGTAATAGCGTCATTTCACCTTGAATAGGGAATACGCCTGACTTTTGAACCTCGCCTTCAACCGTCACACGTTGTGTGGTGAATTCTTTCATAAAAACAGTGACTTGAGGGTCTTGTAAATATTTGGCTGATAACAACTTAGCAATGTTTTGCTCTAAACTTGAAGGAGTGAGGCCAGCTGCTTTAATAGTGCCTACTAAAGGTAGGGATATATTGCCTTGAGGATCTACGCGGGAGGATTGAGACAGTTCAGGTGCTTGGAAGACTTTTATATCAATCAAGTCATTCGCGCCAATGCGGTAATCTTCCTTAGGCGGATTAAAGTCAAGCTCAGCAACATCAGAGAAAATAGATTTGCCATCGGGAGTTTGAGTACTGGCTGCACCAGTTGGGGCTGGGCCTGTCGAGCTACACGCTGCTATTACTAGTGTTAGTGATAACACAGGTATTTGTTTGGTGAATGAGTTTTTGAGCATAGTTAATACTGACTCTGTAGGGGTTATGAATGCTTATGGGATTTTAGCATATTTTTAATAAATCAATTAAACCAACGTTTCAACCAAGAATTGGATTTTGTTGTAGATACGTTCTGAGATGAAGTATCCCTGATTAGGGAGGTTAGCGCAGGTGGCTGGACAATTTGCTCAGGTGCTACGTTATTGATAATGGCTTGAGGGCGCGTATAGACTAAATGTTCAGCTTCTGTTGTACCGACCCATTGAATGGCAGCTTGCTTGCCCTCTGATAAAATTGCTGGGCGATTGTCAGTGCCATGGGAATCAGTTGCTAAAATATGCACATAACCATCTTGTAAAAAGCGTTCTGCAAATCGTTTAGCCGTTCGACCAAAGTGTCCAGTGATAGCTCCAGCGGTTAATTGTAGCCACGCCCCCATTTTCGCAGCCTCAATAAAGTTATTATAATGGTTTTCCACCCATTTTAAGCGCTCAGGGTGAGTAATAATGGGTATATAGCCTGCATTAAGGAAATTTTCAATCTGATCCAAAAAATTGTTCACAGGCACATGGTGTGATGGCTCTAGTAAAAAATAACGCGAGTAATTTAAAGTAGGAATCAATCCTGTTTTTAAACCCTGCATCGTTTCTGGTAATAAATGGGTATCAGCTCCAATCATTAACTTTAACGGAATTTGTAATTGATCGAGCTCAGTTTGAAGTTGTTGAATAGCAGTTGAGATAATATGTGTATTATTATTATAAACAGGTGGGTAAATATGGGGTGTGCAGGCTAAGTGGGTAATACCGTCAGCCACCGCCATACGCGCCATTTGGATTGACGTTTCAAGATTAGGTGATCCATCACACAGTTTAGGTAAGATATGACTATGTAGGTCAATCATGTATGGCTCCAAAAACTCAAGCTAAAACTGAGTCTAGTTATAAGTCGTGGAAGATAGGAAAAAGGTTCATTGGTTGTTCAGTCGTTACCAAACAAATCTCGCGTGTAGACCTTGTCTAAAACATCTTGCAAATCCGTTGTTAAGCGATTAGCAATAATTACATCACTTTTACTTTTGAAGGCATCTAGATCATTTATGATCTTTGAGCGATAAAATTCGCTTTCTTTTAATTCTGGCTCATATAAAACGACTTCAATGCCTTTCGCCTTAATCCGCTTCATAATGCCTTGAATGGAGGATGCACGGAAATTGTCTGAGCCGCTTTTCATGATTAGACGATAGACACCTACTACTTGTGGGTTGTGTTTTATAATACTGTCGGCGATAAAGTCTTTACGCGTTGAATTGGAGGCCACTATCGCTTGGATTAAATTTTGTGGTACATGTTGGTAGTTAGCCAGTAGTTGCTTGGTATCTTTGGGTAAACAATATCCACCATAGCCAAAAGAGGGGTTATTATAGTGTTGACCAATACGCGGGTCTAAACAGACGCCTTCAATAATTTGGCGTGTGTCCAAGCCATGTGAAGCTGCATAGGTATCTAACTCATTAAAATAAGCAACACGCATAGCAAGATAGGTATTGGCAAATAATTTAATGGCTTCCGCTTCAGTGGGCTCGGTAAATAGTAAAGGAATATCCTGTTTTAAAGCGCCTTCTTGTAATAATTTAGCAAATTGTTCTGCGCGCTTAGAACGTTCTCCAATAACAATCCGTGAAGGATAAAGATTATCGTAAAGCGCTTTTCCTTCGCGTAGGAATTCGGGCGAGAAAAGAATATTTTGGGTATTAAGCTGTTGACTGATAGTGGCAGTATAGCCCACAGGTATGGTCGATTTAATGACCATAGTTGCATGCGGATTAATCCTAATGACGTCTTTGAGCACTGTTTCCACGGATTTCGTATTAAAATAGTGGGTTTGCGGGTCATAATCAGTCGGGGTGGCAATAACTACAAAATCTGCATTCTGATAAGCATCTTCTTGGTCTAAAGTAGCTCGAAAATGAAGTTTTTTGTTTTTCAGAAAATCCTCTATGTCAGCATCAGCGATGGGAGATTTGCGGTCATTGAGTAAAGCTACTTTTTCAGGCATGATGTCTAAAGCAACTACCTCATGATGCTGTGCCAAAAGCATAGCAATCGATAAACCCACATATCCGGTTCCCGCAATAGCAATTTTCATGGTGTGATTGTTTTCAATTAAAATAATAGTATGAAATATTAGTGTTTATGTGCCCAAAAACTAGCAAGTTTTTGCCTAAAACTACGTTCTGCCTGCTTAGGTGGCGAGATCCAGCAAGTTCCTAGGGTATCATACAGTGTAATTTGATAAGCACTATTTTGTGTCTTTTCCCACAGCCAGGCTAGTTGTTGCTCTAGTTGATTTAGGCTTTGCTGCCAGCTTTCTAGATCATCCTTCAAAGCAAACTCCGTCAATTGTTGGACTAGCAATAATTGATTCAGGGCGTCACTCGGACCAAGTTCGGGCTGTCTGGCACAGCCATTATAAAAAGCCATAATCTGTCCAAGTATACCACCACTTTGCACCAGGCGTAGGGAAGGTGGCGAGACTTGAACGCTGCCTTCACCCCACAACCAGACACTATTAATAGGTACTTGCTTAAGTCGTTCACGTTGCTGATTGATAGGGTGGGTATAAAGTAGCATTTGTAGTTCATTGATTAGGCGCCGCCAATAGAGATTAGTGCTTTGGGGGAGGTAATCGCGGATATTTTGTCCCAGTGCTTGCGAAGCTGGGCTAGTTTTAGGAAAGTCGATAGTCTCACTTAAGGCCTTTAGATACCAATGTTCTGGACGTGTTGTAATCAGTTGTAAATTATCTTGCGCTAAATGGGTATTGAGTGTGTTTAATAGTGCGTTAGCTTCTTCGGGTGTTGCCTTAAGCACTTGCTTTAAGTTGACACCCTCTAAATGACTTTCCAAGTAGACCGGATCAGCACACAATAAAGCCTCTGTGACTGACTCAGGGCGTATCCCGGTATCAAACGCATAGCGAATGGCTGCCCACGGTAGGTTGTCATGATCCGGATAACCGGAAATATAAAGTAACGTTTTTTCTAAACCCTGCACAGGAACAGCTTGCGCTACACTAGTGTTAATAAATGGTAGTAAATACTGAGATTGCGGCTTAAAGCCGAAGTCATGTTCCCACAGTGCTAATGGACTGCGTAAATAGGGGATAACTAAATGGATGCTGGGCGTATTGCTCATAAAATAATCGCGATTCTCAGACAGAGGCTTGTGGTTTCTTGGCGCTTTACCTAGTATTCTTTATAACTTGTGCCTATATAGCGACAAAACACAATAAAAATTTACCAGCTTGATAGCGTAACATGAAGGTTAAAATAGCATGAATGAATCCTTTAAACGAACCATTGGTTTTTTGCTACTAAGCACCACTATCGGCTTGATTAGTTGGCAAGTCCTCCTTTTTTAACGTAATGGTTTGAGATAGCTCAATGGCTAACGTGCGGCGTTATGATCCTCCAGCCCAAGGTTCTGGTTCTACTAACTCGAAATTAGGATTAAGAGGTTTTCTGCTTTACCTATTACCCTTGCCTTTATTGCCGGGTGCATTGATTGCGTTGGCGGAAGGTCATGTGACTAAAGCCTTGGTGGCGGGCGGCGCTTTTGCGGTTTATATGCTGATTGCCTCAATGACCCGTAAAGGCTTGTTGGTTGAGCGTGAATATCTCAAGCGCAAACTCGCTCGTGCACCGCGCACTCCTTATAAAACCGTAGCCGCTTTATTCACGGGTATTACCACCGGTCTATTAGCGTGGTGGGGTGCTGATTACACCTTGATTGCATCCGCTTTATTAGGTGCGTCCGCCGTTTTGGGCTATGCCTTATCCTATGGTCTTGATCCGCGTCGTGATAAGGCGGGCAATATTACCTTAGGTATTGATTTGCAGGATGTTTTAGAAGCTTTGGATGCTGCGAATGTACGCATTAATGCTTTGGATCAGGCCAAACAAGCCATTCGCGAGCCACAGTACAGTGCACAACTCGGCCGTATTACCGCTAAAGCACGTGAAATCTTAGGCACGATTGAAGATGATCCTACGCGTCTGTCCAATGCACGCAAATTCTTAAAAGTTTATTTGGATGGTGCACAAAAAGTAACTGAAGGCTATGTGAAAGGGCAAAATAGTCAGCAAGTGATGCCGGAGGCGCTGAAAACGGATTTTGGTAATGTGTTGAACTCTATCGAGCAGACTTTTGACGAACAACATACTAAATTATTAGAAAACGATCATTTCGATCTTGATGTGCAAATTACCGTGTTACAACAGCAATTAAAACGTGAAGGTGTGTAATTGAACATTAAGTCCAACAAAAATTTAATTCAGGAGAAACCATGAGCGATACCGCTACTCAAACCGCGACAACAACAGCTTTGGCGGTCGTGCCGGGTACTGAAGTGACATTAGCAGCGCCTGCTAAGGAAATTGTAGCTTATACCCAAGCTGAGCCTAAGGTAAAAGGCGAAATCGAAGCGGCCATCGGTGAAATTGATCTCAAAGATCGCAGCAGCATCATGTTTTTTGGCACCAAAACCCAAGAGCAAATGACGTCAATTTCAGAAAAAATGCTCGACGGTGTGAAGAATAAAGATGTGGGTGCAGCAGGTGGCTCACTCACGAATATGATTACAGCGATTCGCGGTTTTGATATTGATGCGCTCAATCCCAATAAAAAACTCAGTTGGTGGCAGAAATTATTTGGCAAGGCTGAACCAGTGGTGCGCTTCCTCAGTCAATACGAAGATGTGCGCAAGCAAATTGACACGATTACTGATCAATTGGAAGGTCACAAAACCCAATTACTCACGGATGTGGTAACACTCGATAAGCTTTATGAAGCGAATTTAGATTTCTTCCATCGCTTAGAGGTTTATATTGCTGCGGGCGAAGAAAAACTACGTCGTTTAGATCAGGAAGATATTCCAGCCTTGGCCACTAAGGCGGATTTGAATAAAGAAGATATGGAGTTGGCGCAGAATTTGCGCGACTTGCGTAGTGCACGCGATGATTTAGAACGCCGCGTACACGATTTGCGCCTAACACGCCAAGTGGCTATGCAAAGCTTACCGAGCATTCGTTTGGTGCAGGAAAATGATAAAACATTGATTAACAAAATTAATTCAACCTTGATTAATACGGTTCCGCTTTGGAAAAACCAACTGGCACAAGCAGTGACAATTTTCCGCATGAATGATGCAGCAGAAGTGGTAAAGCGTTCGACGGATTTGACCAATGAGTTATTGGAAAAGAATGCAGAAACCTTGCGCATGGGGAATGCGGAAGTGCGTAAGCAAATGGAACGTGGCGTATTCGATGTGGCTTCGGTGAAGAAAGCGAATCAGAGCTTGATTGAAACCATCAATGATTCCTTGCGTATTGCCGATGAAGGTAAGGCGATGCGTGCGCGTGCAGAAGAAGAAATTAAACTCATGGAAAAAGAATTGCGCGACACCTTAGTGGCGGCAAAGGCAAAAGTGGGCGGCGCTGTTTCAGCTATAAAAGGAGTCTGATATGGGTCTTTGGGATAAATTAATGGGTGAGTTCGTCGATGTCATTGAATGGACCGACGACAATACCGATACGATGGTGTATCGCTTCCCACGCTATAACAATGAAATCAAATATGGCGCGAAGCTCACCGTGCGTGAATCGCAAATGGCGATTTTTGTCAATGAAGGCCAGATTGCCGATGTGCTTGGCCCAGGTTTATATGAGTTAGAAACGCGTAATTTACCCTTGCTCTCGACCTTGCAGCATTGGGATCACGGTTTTAATAGCCCGTTCAAAGCAGAAGTTTATTTCTGCAATATGCGCCAATTTACCAATCTAAAATGGGGCACGCGTAATCCGATTATGTTGCGCGATAAAGATTTCGATATGGTACGTTTACGTGCTTTCGGAACTTATGCCACGCGTATCACTGAGCCGCGCCAATTTATGCAGCAAATTGTCGGGACGGATAATCGCTTTACGGTAGATGAAATTAGCGATCAATTACGCAATATGATCGTGTCGCGTTTTGCCACTGTCATTGGTCAAGCTAATATTCCCGTCTTGGATTTGGCCTCAAATTATGAGCAATTAGGGCAGTTTGTTACTCAGAAAATTGCCCCTGAATTCAAAGCTTATGGCTTAGAGCTGACGCAAATTTTGGTTGAGAATATTTCTTTGCCGGAAAATGTGGAAGAGGCTTTAGACAAGCGTACTAGCATGGGCGTAGTCGGGAATTTAGATAATTATCTGAAATACCAGACGGCTGAAAGCTTAGGGAAGTCGGGTGGTAATAGTTCCTTAGACATGGGTATGGGTTTTGCGGTAGCGGGTAAAATGGCGGAGGTTTTAAATACCAAAACCGCCAGCGCAGCAGCGCCAACACCAGCACCGCCGCCTTTACCTAATCTGTCATGGCATATCGCGAATGGTCAAGAGCAAAGCGGCCCTCATACCTTAAGTGATCTACAAAATTTTGTGCGTACCGGCGTTTTGAAAGCGACAAGCTTAGTGTGGCAGCCGGGGATGGCGAATTGGCAAGCCGCTAGTACTGTTCCTGAAGTGGCTACTTTAATTGCTTCCGTGACGCCGCCACCTTTACCTTAAAAAAACGGGCATAATAAGTTTATGAACGCAGCGCCGGGCAAAGCACCTTTTCGTGTGGAACAGGTGAATCAGCAGCATTTTCCCTGTCAAGAATGCGGGGCTGATTTAATCTATCAACCCGGCGTGCGCGTTTTAAAATGTGAGTATTGTG
Source organism: Thiolinea disciformis DSM 14473 (assembly GCF_000371925.1). Classification (GTDB taxonomy): domain Bacteria; phylum Pseudomonadota; class Gammaproteobacteria; order Thiotrichales; family Thiotrichaceae; genus Thiolinea; species Thiolinea disciformis. The sequence continues at coordinate 15,373 of NZ_AQVE01000007.1, forward strand.
GGCACGAAAATCCGATTATTGATGAGCCCGTCACGATTCGTGAGTACGATTTTAATTCGGCACTCAAAGCTTTATCGCGCTCCAAGCTCCAGCCGCTCGATAGTACACAAGTTATCAAATGTCCGAATTGTGCGGCGGCGTTTGAATTAAAAACCAATGAACACGCGGGGGATTGTCCGTTTTGTGGCACGCCCGTGGTATCGAGCACTGAGCAAGAGCGTTTATTCCAGCCTAAAGCTTTACTGCCTTTTGCTATTACTGAGCAACAAGCCCGCGCTTCGTTTGACAAGTGGATCACGGGGCTATGGTTTGCCCCATCGGCGTTAAAAAATAAGGCAGAGCGTGACGAGCGTTTGCTAGGCATTTATGTGCCTTATTGGACCTATGATAGCCATACGGCCAGTGACTATGATGGAATGCGTGGCACCGTTTATTATGAACGCCAAGTAGTCACTGAGCTGGTAAATGGGCGGTATGTACAACGTGAAATCAATGTACCGCGCATTCGTTGGACACCCGTTTCAGGACGTGTTTATCAAACCTTTGATGATGTATTAGTGGGCGCTACCCGCTCGCTACCGCGTAGTATCTTGGATGAGCTTGAGCCTTGGGATATGAATCACTTGGTCGCTTATAACCAAGCGTACCTCAGTGGATTTCGCAGTGAAATTTATCAAGTGGATCTTGATGAAGGTTTTCAGCAAGCGCGGGTATTAATGGAGAATGCGATTCATCGTGCTATCCGTATGGATATTGGCGGCGATCAGCAGCAAATTAATGCGGTCAATACGCGTTATTCTGACACGACTTATAAGCATATCTTATTGCCTGTTTGGTCGGCTGCCTTTCGCTATCAGGGTGAAACTTATCGCTTTGTCATCAATGGAAGAAATGGTAAAACTCAGGGGCAGCGTCCTTATAGTAAGGTGAAAATTATCTTCGCGGTGTTGGGGGCGATCATTTTAACGATTATCTTTGCATATGCCTTACAAGCGAGTGGTGCTTTGGATTACTTGCAGCAGCAAGGCGTTCAGATCAACACCGATTATTATTATCCCAAAAATCCTAACTATTATCCCTACAACCCCCGCTATTAGTCCTACTAATTAATTAAAATAATTATAAGTGGAACTTATTAAGATATTGAATTTCTAACGCTTTATCTGACCGTTCATAGCTGTTTCAGCTAAGGCTAAGCTGGCGACTTTTAGACTGGCTAAGCTAGAACAACTGTCTCTGCTACAGAGGGCACGGTAGCGGTACAAGCAATAACAAACTTAAAAAAAAGCGTTTAGGGTATAAAAATGATAAGCAGGGGAATTAGCCAACGGGGGCGCATGGCGGCTGCCATGGTGCTGATAGTGCTACAAGCTTTATTGGGCACAACAGCGCACGGCTATTACAATGCCAACTCAGCCATGGGAAGTAATACCAATGAGGTGTTGGAGTATGACTCCAGTGTACCATTTATCGACTTATTCAAGGCTTCATTACCCTTTCGCGAGTCTGTGCCTTTTTTGACGAAGGGGCAAATTGAATACGACGATTATGGCTGGCCTAAATATATTGCCCCCGGCGCACAAGCAGGTACTCGTTTAGTACATCGCTTACCGGCGGGTACTATTCCGCGCGGCTATTATATTGTGCTTTATCAAGGCGAAGGTAAAATTGAGTATGGCCTTGATGCCTCCTTAGTCGAATCCCAGCCGGGGCGCGATGTGATCTTAATTGATCCCGGTAAGGATAATGAATACAGCGTCAAATTAGAAATCAAAGCCACCAACCCCAATAACTATATTCGCAATATTCACGTGGTTCCTGAAGGTGGGATTTGCGCCAGCAATCCCTTCCGCCGCGTAAGTGGTGCCAGTCAATGTGAGCGTCGGGATTATCTTACCTTTGAACATAACCACGCCAAAATCATTTTTAATCCTGATTATTTAACCTTTATGAAGGATTATAAAGTCATTCGCTTTATGAATATGAGCGGCATTACGCGCAATCCTACACGCGCTTGGTCAGATCGTAATTTAGTGGAGCAAGCCACTTGGGGCGGGTCTGAGGGGGTGCGTGGTGCACCGTTGGAAGTAATGGTGGAATTAGCTAACCGCCTTAATGCTGATCCTTGGTTTAATATTCCTCATGCGGCTGATAATGATTATGTGCGGCGTTATGCAGAATATGTGCGTGCTCATTTAAATCCTAATTTAAAAATCTATCTTGAATACAGTAATGAGACATGGAACGGGATTTTTAGCCAACATGCCTATATGAAACAAGGGGGACAGCAATTGAATCTCGATCCCGTACCACACGTGGCGGGCTATAAGTTTTATTCCCAGCGCTCGGTCGAAATTTTCGGGATTTTTGAGCAAGTGTTTGGTGGAAAAGAGCGTTTGGTGCGTTTAATGGCTGGTTTAACGGGAAATCCTGAAATGACTCAAACCATGCTGGCGCATAAAGATGCTTTCCGTCACACGGATGCTTTTGCGATTGCGCCTTATATTACGGGGAATATCAATGATTTGCGCCGCTCTACAAATGTGAATGATATTTTCCGTGCCATGATGGATAAAAAGGCGGGACATTCATTACCGCGCGTTTTGGAATTTATTGGCAAGCAGTCTGCTTTAACGGAAAAATTTGGCGTGGATTTGATTGCCTATGAAGGGGGGCAGCATTTAATTGATGATGCCACCAAGACCGATACACAGCACCCCAATCCTTTGTTTGCGCAAGCGAATCGTCATCCGCAAATGGGTAGTATTTATAAGCAATTATTAGCGGGCTGGAAGCAGGCAGGTGGCAAGATGTTTGTGCACTTTTCCTCACCCCGTACTTATGGGCGTTTTGGCTATGTCGGTACTAAGGAATATATTACTCAGCCGGATGCTCAAGCGCCTAAACAACAGGCCATTGCCAGTTTTATCAAAGCAAATCCTTGCTGGTGGACAGGGTGCTCCAGTAATACCTTAACGCGGCGTGAGAAACCGCGTGCTTTAAGTATGGTGGAATTAGCGCAGTTAAATGGGGATCAGCCTGTGCCCTTGCCGAATAGCTTGAATGAAAAAGCGGCCTTAAATAATGTGCCCAAGATTCCCAATCTTGATCCTATTACTACAGCCCCAAGCGTGGGGCAGACTCCGCGTGAACCTAATTTCAATCGGAATGATAGCTATCGGCCTTTGTTGGTATCCGTCACTAATCCACCGGCTGAAAAGTATGTATTTGGTAATAAAGCCATTGCATTTCCAGCGTTAAATCCAGCTGATCCTTTGCGCCAAGCTTCGACTTACCAGCTACGTAAGCTCTTGCTGGGTCGGGTGGATGGCAAGCAAGATTTAGCGGCTGTATGGCAGGCCAGTTGGGACAGTAATAAACTTTATCTGCGTGTCGTGGTTGGCGACGATCAAAATCAACGCGATTCACGTAATTTGTGGGATGACGATAGCGTTGAAATTTTCTTAGATGGCGATGCGAGTTTAGCTCCTCAATATGATCGTCGTAATGATCTGCACTTACAGTACCGTTGGGGAGATGATCGCCTGACCCTCGGCCCCAATTCGGCGCCTGTTCCAGCCGAGTTTCGTAGTCAACGCATCGATGGCAAGTTCATGGTGGATGTCACTATTCCTTGGACTGCACTCGGTGTCCAACCCCGTGCTGGTCATACTTTAGGCATTGATGTGCATGTGAATGACGATGATGATGGGCAAGGGCGTGATGGGAAGCTTGCATGGGCCAGCCAATCGGATACCACTTGGCGTGACCCTAGTCGTATGGGCTTAATGGTGCTCGGTCAACCCGGAATTTAACTTATAAAATGGCCGTGGCTTTGATTTGCGCAAACACGGCCATCCCAACCTGTAAGCCCAATTCGCAAGCCGATTTATAGCTAATATGGGCTAATAAAGCACTATCACCGAGTCTTAAGCGTACCATCGTGCGGCCTTCGCCATCATGGATCATGCCAGCAATGGTGGCGTGCAAAATATTCAAAATACTGGTCTGTTGTGGTTTTTGTAAGCTTAAACTCACATCACGTGCATAAATCCGCAAACGTAAAGGCGTACCTACTGTCCTTTGTTGTTGGTAGGGGAGGCTTAAGACGCCACCCGAAAAACTTGCTAGTGTCAGATGATAATGTGCTTCATGGCCGCTCACGTGAGCTTGAATAATGCTCGAGGCTTGCCGACTGACTGCCAAGGGTGACTCTAAATTGGTTAGGGTTTCTTCTAAACGACCGGCTGCTTTCAGTTGTCCTGCTTCCAGTACGACTAAATAATCGGCTAATTGCGTTACTTCTTGCGGCGAATGGGTAACGTAGACAATCGGAATCTGGAGTTCATGCGGCAAGCGCGCGAGGTAAGGTAGGATTTCTTGACGACGCGCTAAATCGAGCGCCGCTAAGGGCTCATCCATCAATAAGACGCGTGGTATTACTGCTAAGGCGCGTGCTATTGCCACGCGTTGTTTCTCGCCCCCTGAGAGCTTGGCTGGCATTCGATCTAATAAATGTTCGATGCCTAATAATTCAATAATTGGTGCAAGGACGTTTGCGTTGGGATGTTTTGAACTGCGCCTTAAACCATAATGCAGGTTTTGTTTCACGCTTAAATGCGGAAATAAGCAGCTTTCCTGAAATACATAGCCGACTTCACGTTGGTGAGCTGACAGAAATAAATGGCGCGAACTATCCTGCCAAACAGTATTACCTATCGCACAATAGCCTTGAGCGGCTTTTTCTAAACCCGCGATACAGCGCAAAAACGTCGTCTTACCGCAGCCCGAAACCCCAAAAATAGCACTAATTCCTGTAGCGGGTAAGTGTAAGTCTAGCGCTAAGCTGAAGGTTTTGAGGGTTAAATGAAAGCGTGTGTGTAGGTTGTTCATGACTTTTGCATGAAATGGGAGCGGCTGTTAATGAGATACATCATGAATAAAATGGTGAAAGAAAATACTAGCATTAAGGCGGCGAGCTGATGGGCTTGCGCATATTCCATTGCCTCCACATGATCATAAATTTGCACTGAAACCACGCGCGTTTTATCGGGAATATTGCCGCCGATCATTAAGACAACTCCAAATTCACCAATCGTATGTGCAAAGCCCAAAATCGTGGCGGTTAGCAAGCCAGAACGCGCTAAAGGTAGGGCAACACTAAAAAATACATCCAAAGGATGTGCACGTAAGGTGCTAGCCGCTTCTAGCAAGCGTTGATCCAAGCTCTCAAAGGCATTTTGAATCGGTTGTACCACAAAGGGTAAGGAGTAAAACACGGAAGCAACCACTAAACCGCTAAAGGTAAAGGGTAGGGTATCTAAGCCTAAACTGAGCATCCATTGCCCAATCACACCTTTAGGGCCGAGTGCGACTAATAAATAAAAACCAATCACAGTCGGCGGTAACACAATAGGCAAAGCAACAATAGCGCTCAAAGGCGCTTTCCACCAAGCGCGCGTCCGTGCTAAATGCCAAGCTAAAGGTGTGCCCAGCACTAATAAAATTAGCGTGGTGAGTGTGGCTAGTTTGAGTGTTAATCCAATCGCTGACCAGTCGCTTGGCGTAAACATTTAGGGGGTTTTCTCGGCTTGGGGCAAGGCATAGCCATAACTGGTGATAATAGCTTGCGCATCAGGTGTTTTTAAATAATCCAATAACGCCTGAGCAGCCTTATTATCTTTACCTTTATTTAATAAGACGGCATCTTGTGAAATGGGTTTATACAGGTCAGTCGGCACAAACCAAACCGAGCCACCGTTTGTAAGCACCTTGTCTTTTTCAATCTGTGAGACTGCGACAAAGCCTAATTCAGCATTGCCGGTCGACACAAAATCAAACGTTTGCGTAATATTTTCACCTTGCACGAATTTGGGTTCTAGCGTTTTTAATAAACCTAACTTTTCTAAGACTTCAATAGCGGCTGCTCCGTAAGGTGCCGTTTTGGGGTTGGCAATCGCAAGATGCGTGAATTTATCCGCATTTTTTAAAATTTCACCGTTCTGATCGACCCTATTTTCTTGACTACTCCATAAGGCTAGTTTACCCACCGCATAAGTAAATTGACTCTCGGCGAGAGCTAACTGAGCATCGACTAATTTTTTAGGTGTCTTACTATCGGCTGAAATAAAAATCTCGAAGGGCGCACCATGTTCGATTTGTGCATAAAGCTTGCCCGTAGCACCCGCCGAAATTTTTGCTTCATGCCCTGTTTCAGTTTTGAATTTAACAGCGATTTCTTCTAAGGGTTTCGAGAAGTTTGAGGCCACGGCAATTTGTACTTGGTCTGCATAAATGGGCTGTGCGATGGTTGCAGCTAATAACAAAGTTATGGCGAATTGAAATGATTTCATTGGGTTATTCCTTTTTAAGCATAACGCTAGTTAAAAAAATTTTACAGCTTCAACGTTTGAGCGCGTTGGCTCAGAAATGCCTCAAAATCGATAAGTACCTCGTGATAAAGCTGAATGGCACGTTTACCCACGTGGGTAAGTTGTGCGCCGCCGCCACCTTGTCCACCGGTTGAGCTAAGCACTAAAGGCTCAGGGCTATGGCTATTCATTTGGCTAATTAGCCCCCACGCTTGGCGATAGGACATTTTCATAGAACGTGCCGCAGCACTAATAGAGCCAAGTTCTTGTACCCGCTCCAAGAGCAAAACACGGCCTTGACCTAAAAAAGTACCTTGTGGGCTTTCTATCCAAAAACGCCCTCGAAGATGGTAATGCTGAGCCAAATCACATTCCTTTCGATATGTTATAAAAAGCATAGCGCTCTACTGTACAGAGCGTAATGATTTAAAGCAAATTTTCAAAGGGAATAATGTTCACCTTACTGCCAGCCGCGAGATTCCCCAACTCCAAGGGAATCGGAATAAAGCAATTGGCTTGGCTCATCGAGCGTAAGATATGTGAGCCTTGCCCGCCTGTCGTGCGAACTCGCCATTCCTGTTGCTCATTCAGCCAGCAAATACCACGCTGATAATCCTTACGACCCACTTCTTTTTTGATGGGGGTCTCACAGATCGCAGTGTATTCGGGTAAAGCAGTCACCGCTTCACCGCGTAATTGCAAAATAGCAGGGCGCACGAATAATAAGAAGGTTGCCATGACGGAGACAGGATTGCCGGGGAGGCCGAAAAAGTGGCAGTTGCCGACTTTACCAAAGGCGAGGGGTTTGCCGGGTTTTACAGCGATTTTCCAAAAATTGACTTGGCCTAAGCGTTCCAAGGTATCGGCTATATAATCTGCTTCGCCGACTGAAACACCACCGCTCGTAATGACAAGATCGGCGTCATGGCGAGCTTGTTGGAACAAAGCCTCCACCGCTTCGCGTGTGTCTTTGATAACGCCCCAATCGAGGATCTCGACATCCAATTTTTTTAATAGAGCATAGAGGGTATAACGATTGCTGTCATAAATATCGCCTAAGCCTAAGTCTTCCCCAAGGCTTTTTAGCTCATCGCCCGTCGAGCAAAACGCTATTTTAGGGCGACGCAATACAGGGACTTGAGCAATGCCTTGAGAGGCTAATAAACCTAAATCGGCGGCGTTCAGACGGCGGTTTTTGGCTAGCAGTAATTCGCCTTGTTTAATATCATCGCCGCTAAAACGTAAATATTCTTGTAACGCTATGTCGCCGCGAATCTGAATGAAATCGCCTTCACGTTGCACATTTTCCTGAATTGCAATGCAGTCTGCGCCATCAGGCACGACAGCACCCGTCATGATACGCACGCATTCGCCCGCATTAATGTTTCTTAAAAATGGTTTGCCCGCAAAGGCAGTGCCAATAACTTTCAAAGGCTGACGTGCTAAATCAGTATGGCGAATAGCATAACCATCCATCGCGGAATTGGTAAAAGCGGGGACATTCAAGGGGGCGCTGAGGTCTTGTGCCAAGATACGCCCTAAAGCGTCACGCAAAGCTACTGTTTCGGTGGCAGTAATCGGCGCAATAGCCTGTAAAATACGCTCTTGGGCTTGTTCAACAGATAGTGTTCCTGATGGCAGACTATCACAGGAAAACGTTTCGGCGGGCATAATAGATTCCTCTCAGTAGTGTGCATAAAGGGCTACAACATAAGCGCTAGCAGGATGACAAGCTGCCAATCATCGTGTGTTCGTGGCTGTACCTTAGTTTCTGCGCTAGAGTAGTCCGCAAACCCAATTATAACAATAAGTGATTTTAAGCATGACTGTAGCGACCCCGCAGCTTATTTCAGCCACTTTGACGCAACTTAATCAGGTGATTCTAGGCAAACCTCAACAGGTACAATTAGCGTTTGCTTGTTTGTTGGCGCGTGGTCATTTGCTGTTGGAGGATTTACCTGGTATGGGGAAAACCACGATGGCGCACGCTTTAGCTAAGGTGTGTGGTTTGCAATATAAGCGTGTGCAATTCACCAGTGATTTATTGCCCGCCGATTTGGTGGGGGCATCCATATTTGAACCGAATCAAGGTGCTTTCCGTTTTCATCAAGGCCCGATTTTTAGTCAGATGCTGTTGGCAGATGAATTAAATCGTGCGACACCACGCGCGCAAAGTGCTTTATTGGAGGCGATGGAAGAACAGCAGGTAAGTGTGGACGGGACCACGTATCCCTTACCAAAACCTTTTTTCGTGATTGCCACCCAGAATCCACAGAGCCAGTCGGGGACTTACCCATTACCAGAATCGCAGCTTGACCGTTTTTTATTCCGCGTTTCCATGGGCTATCCAACGCCTCAAGCGGAACGGGAGTTATTGCGCGGTGGCAAAGGCCGTTCCAGTTTGGAGGCTTTAAAACCAGTATTGAGTGCGAATAGTTTATTAGCCTTGCAGTCGGTTGTGCCGCAAGTGACGGTAACGGATGTCTTGTTAGATTATGTGCAGCGTCTTATTGAGCAAACACGCCAAGCGGATACTTGTCAATTAGGCTTATCACCACGGGGTGCACAAGCCTTAGTACGTAGCTCCCAAAGTTGGGCTTTATTACAAGGGCGTGAATATGTACTGCCAGAAGATGTACAAGCGGTTTTCATTGCCGTGGCAGGGCATCGCATTATTGGCAAACAAGATAGTCGTGGTGATCAGTTGGCGCGCCGTATTTTATCGAGTGTTGAGGTGGTTGGCAGTGGCACTACTCAGCGCTAAACGTTCATTATTGCCCGAGGAGTGGCTAAAAAAACGTCTACCTTGGGCACGTTCGACCACCCTAGATCGTAAGCGCATTTTCATTATTCCCAGTAAAACCGCCTTAGCTTTAATGGTGATGGTGCTGATCCTCTTTATTTTGGGCGTCAATTTCCAAAATACTTTGGTGTATGCGGTGTGTGCATGGCTCGTTGCCATGATACTGATTAATATTTTGCATACTTATCAAAATTTAGCGGGTCTGACTATAACCGCTGTGCAACTTGAGCCATGTTTTGCCGGTGAAAAAGCAGTTTTGCAATTGTCTTTAGCCTGCCCTAACAAGCAGCAAAAGCTAGCCGTGCAACTCGAATGGCGTGATGAAGATGCGGTGCAAGTGAATGTATTAAGTCAATCACCGCAAACCGTATTTATTTCGCATAGTGCTCAGCAACGTGGTTATTTTACCCCACCACGGTTACGCGTCAGTACACGTTATCCAACCGGCTTAGCCATCGCTTGGTCCTTGGTAGCATTTGATGTGAAAGGTTTGGTATATCCTAAGCCCTTAGCGCATAGCTATAGTGGTTTAACTAAACCGAGTGGCGAAGTGAGTGAGGATGGGCGAGATATAGCCCAAGGCACGAGCGATTTTGCGGGGATTCGCAGTTATCGTGACGGTGATGCTTTGAGCCAATTGCATTGGAAAAAATACGCGCAAACCGGTCAATTGCATAGCAAAACCTTTGTTGATCCGACTAGCGATGAGCGTTGGGTCGATTGGGATAACACACCTTTTTCTGATACCGAACAGCGTTTATCTTATTTGTGCACACGTGTGTTGGAGCTACATCAACTCGATTACAGTTATGGTTTGAGGCTTCCGCAAATCACGATTTCACCTGATAAGGGTGAAGCGCACAAGCTGCATTGTTTGCGGGCCTTGGCCTTATATGGTTTAAGCGATGCCTAATCAAATTACCTATAGCGGTATGTGGTGGCTACTCATCGCGCAGTGCATGGTCATGCTTCCCTTTGCCATGCACTTACCGATTTGGTTGATTCCGGTTATGTTGTTTTCAGCAGGTTGGCGTTTACGTATTTTGAAAGTTGGTGTTACACCTCCCAGCGTTTTGTTTAAAACCTTGTTGCTGGCTTTGGGTTTGGGCGTGTTATTGCTGAGTGGCTTAGTCTTCCCCTCTTTGGATGCCATGGCTGCTTTATTATTACTGGGCTTTGCATTTAAAGCCCTAGAGGCTGCCAAACGTCGTGATGCTTTGATTATTGTTTTTATTGGCTTTTTCTTAGTGGCTTTATATTTTTTGTATAATCAAACCATCTTTGCTGCTTTATATAGCCTTGCATCATTATTGATTCTAGTCGGAGCGCTCATTGGCAATCAACAGCATGTCAGTGAGTTTAATACCGCTGAACAAGTGCGCTTTAATTTACGGGTTGCTTTGCAAATACTGCTGCAATCCCTACCTTTGATGTTGGTGATTTTCCTATTAATGCCACGCTTACCCCCTTTATGGTCACTGCCGATGACTATGGGGCAGGCGCGTACCGGTATTTCTGATCGTATGGCACCGGGGGAAATTGGTAATTTAAGTCAATCGAGCGAATTAGCTTTTCGGGTCAGCTTCAAAAATAAACGGCCCACACAGCAAACGTTATATTGGCGGGGTTTGGTGTTAAATCATTTTGATGGGCGCGAATGGCGGCAGTTTGACGAAGACCTGCCAATGCCTTATATGCGTTCGCGGCTTGAGGCCTCGGCCTTACAAGATGATCAAATGACTATACAGGGCGAGCCTATTGAGTATGAGGCCATTTATGAGCCTAGCGGTAAACCTTGGTTATTTACCTTATCTCCCGTCGCGCATTTTGAAGGTACAGCACTAAGCATCAGTGATTATCGTGTCATGGCATCTGATCCGCTACAAGCACCGTTATTATTAAAAGCGACCAGTTATCCGGATGCTTTACGTGAAGTGCGCATCAAGCGCTCAACGCTTTATAGCGCACTGCAATTACCGAAGAATAATGAGCGTAGTCGAGCCTTAGCGCAACGCTGGCGCAAGGAGGTGGGTAGTGACAAGGCTTATTTAGAAAAAGTTCTGCATCATTACCGTGAAGCTCAATTTTTTTATACGCTAAATCCACCACGCCTGAACAGTACGAATACGATTGATGAATTCTTATTCGATTCGCGCCACGGTTTTTGTGAGCATTATGCGGGCAGTTTTGTCTTTTTGATGCGAGCTGCGGGAATACCAGCGCGAATTGTGGTGGGGTATCAAGGGGGTGAATGGAATGAGCGTGGTAATTATTTGCTTGTTCATCAATATGATGCTCATGCTTGGGCTGAAATTTGGTTGCCTGAAAAAGGTTGGGTGCAAATTGACCCTACCGCCGCTGTTGCACCGGAGCGTGTCGAAAAAGGTGCACGCGAAGCCTTGGCCAGCGAGCAAGGTTTCTTAAGCACTCAGCAATTTGTGGATAAACATTTGCCTTGGCTAAATGGCATGGCACTGCGTTGGGATGCGATGCAGTACCAATGGCAACGCTGGGTATTAAATTATGACGATAGTATGCGTTTGCAGATTTTGCAGCGTTTAATGGGCGAGGTCTCGCTGCAAAAAATTGCATTCTGGCTGATGGGGGGCGTGAGTGCTATTTTCATGATCAGCCTCTTATCATTAGGTATTTGGCGCAAACCAAAGCGTGAAGCACTAGAACATCGTATTTATCAGCATTTTTGTGCTTTATTAGCCAAGCGCGGTATCCAACGTGAAGCAGGGCAAGTGCCGAGCGCATTTGCGCAACAAGCGGCTCAACAATTGCCCCATCACGCGGAGGCCATTTATACTTTTAACCGTCTCTATGAAGCCATTTGTTATCAGCCACCGCAGCATCGCACGGAGCAACTAAAGGCGCTAAAACAGCAGTGGGCGAACTTGCGCACCCAGCTATAATGCTAGTTAGGATTAGCTCAAAAAGGCCAAGTTATGCCACAAAGTTCTGATTTGATTCAAACTTTAAAAAAATTGCTCAAACGCCATAATCGTACTTATGCTGATGTAGCGGCTTGTTTGGACTTATCGGAAGCTAGCGTGAAGCGTTTATTTGCAGAAAATAATTTGTCGCTGCAACGTTTGGATGCCATTTGTAATTTAGTAGGGTTGGAAATTTCTGATTTAGTGCGTGAAATGCAAGCTGAGCGCACGCAACCAATTAGTGAATTAACGCATGCGCAGGAAAAAGAAATTGCCGATAATTTGGACTTGCTGCTGATTACGGTTTGTATTCTCAATCGTTGGAGCATGGCCGATTTATTAAAGCATTATCAGTTTACTGAGCCACAAGTCATTCGCCATTTAGCGCATTTAGACCGTTTGCGTATCATTGAGTTTTTACCCTCGAATCGGATTCGCTTATTGGTGGCAGCGAACTTTAAATGGCGTGATAATGGCCCGATTATGCAATTATTTCGTGAGCGGATTGAAAGCGAATATTTTCATACTAATTTTAGCAAATCGAGTGAAAAACTATTGGTATTAAACGGCATGTTAAGCGATGCCAATAATCAATTATTTCAACGCAAGATGCAGCAGTTGGCTAAAGAATTTGATACCTTGAGTCGAGAAGATGCGAGTCTTGCGATTGGGGAGCGGAAGGGGGCGACTGTATTAATTGCGATGCGCGATTGGCGTTATGAAAAGTTATTTAGTGACCCCTCTGGGAAACATCCGCGTCGCAAGTAATGAGCACCCTCTAGTGCCCATTACTCCATTTCTGGTTAGCGGCCTTTCAATGCAGCAATACGCATTCTTAAGGCATTCAACTTAATGAAACCTTCGGCATCTTTTTGATTGTAGGCGCCACCATCATCATCAAAGGTGGCAATTTTGGTGTCGAACAAACTGTCATCCGACTTGCGACCCGCAACAATCACATTGCCTTTGTAAAGTTTCACGCGCACCACACCATTCACGTGCTCTTGGGATTTGTCGATCATGGTTTGCAGCATTTTACGCTCTGGACTCCACCAATAACCGTTGTAAATCATCTCCGCATATTTCGGCATAATGCTGTCTTTCAGATGCGCGACTTCACGGTCTAAGGTGATCGACTCAATGGCGCGATGTGCTCGCAACATAATCGTGCCACCGGGGGTTTCATAGCAACCGCGTGATTTCATACCGACATAACGGTTTTCGACTAAATCCAAGCGACCAATACCATTTTCCCCGCCTAATTTATTTAAGGTAGTGAGCATGTCGGCTGGGCTTAAACGCTTGCCATTCAGGGCAACCGGATCACCTTTTTCATAGGTCAATTCGATATAAGTAGGCTGATCAGGCGCGGACTCCGGCGACACACTCCAACGCCACATATCCTCTTCGGCTTCTGCCCACGGCTCTTCTAAAATACCGCCTTCATACGAGATATGCAGTAAGTTCGCATCCATCGAGTAAGGCGATTTTTTGCCTGCTTTTTTGAAATCGACTGGAATATTATTTTTTTCCGCATACGCCATCAGCGCATCACGCGAATTCAAGGTCCATTCACGCCAAGGGGCAATCACTTTCACGCCCGGTTTCAGCGCATAAGCACCCAACTCAAAACGCACTTGGTCATTTCCTTTGCCCGTTGCACCGTGTGAAATGGCATCCGCGCCAGTTTCATTGGCAATTTCTACCAAGCGTTTTGCAATCAAAGGGCGTGCAATGGAGGTACCTAATAAATACTCGCCTTCATAAATCGTATTCGCGCGGAACATGGGGAATACAAAGTCACGCACAAACTCTTCACGCAAATCATTAATGAAAATATTTTCAGGTTTAATGCCCATGGCTAAGGCTTTGGCACGTGCGGGCTCCACTTCTTCGCCTTGCCCAATGTCCGCCGTGAAGGTGACCACTTCGCATTGATAATTTTCTTGTAGCCATTTAACGATAATGGACGTGTCGAGGCCGCCAGAGTAGGCGAGGACGACTTTTTTAACGGATGGTGTCATGATTCTTATCTCAAGTATTCGGTGTGAAAGCGCGCATTATAGGTGGGTTTGTGAGTTAGGGGAATGTGAAGCTTAGATAGTTTTTAACGTTATGAAAATAAAGGTTATTTTCTTGATACTACCATTAAGGAAAATATTTTTATAAATGAATATACTTTGTGCTATAACGCTATTTTAGTAATTTTACAGTTGAAGAGATATGAGTAATCAAGAATCACTTTATGCACCACCTAAAAGCGTTGTAAAAGATATTACTGATGAAAATGATAAGAATTTTGTGTTGTCCTCTAAATCACAACGCTTTTTTAATATGCTAATCGATACGGTGGGTTATTATATTTTGGCATTTGCACTGGGCATTGTTTTATACTTATTAGGGATTTTAGATGGGGAGGTGGAATCAAGTCAGAATGGTGCACCTTGGGTAGATTGGATTATTGGTATTGTAGTCATATCATTTTATTATATTCCTCTCGAATATTTCACCGGTAGAACCTTAGGAAAGTTAATCACAGGCACCAAGCTAGTGAATGAACATGGTGAAAGACCTAGCTTTATGCAAATTGTAGGGCGCACCTTAACTCGTATAGTTCCCTTTGAGCCATTTTCCTTTTTGGGTTCAACCGGTCGGGGTTGGCATGACAAATGGAGCGATACTTATGTTATAAAAACGCGTCAATAACTATGTTAATGACGCTTAAGAGCTTATTGGTACAAATGATTTTAGATTGTCCTTAACTAGAGGCAGCCTGTATGAATCAACTCATTATCGGTGATTTATCTTCGTGGTCAGCACGTGCTTGGATCTGTTTAAAATTAGCTGACCTACCTTTTGATGAGTTGATGCTGCGTTTAGTGCCCAATACGATTATGCACATGCCGGATTATTCAGACTCAAGTCTTGTGCCAGTCTTAAAAGTTGGTAAAGTCAAAATTCATGATTCTTTAGCGATTGCTGAGTATGTTAATGAATTAGTACAGGGACGCTTATTACCGGAAGATGCTATGCAGCGGGCACAAGCGCGTAGTTTGGTTGCTGAAATGCATTCTGGTTTTATGGCTTTACGTACCGAGTGCCCTTTTAAGCTGAGTGATTGGAAAATACCGAAGCCTTCGGAGCGTTTGTCCTTTGAAGTGCAGCGCTTAGAACGTTTGTGGGGCGAGGCGCAAACACCATTTTATTGGGGCAAACCCACCATGGTGGATGCATTTTATGCCCCGATGGCCTACCGTTTGCATTGTTATGGTCAACACTTCACGGGACAAGCTGGCGCTTATCAAACGCAACTGATTGAATGGGAGTTGTTTCAAGCGATACTCCAAAAAATGCGATTGTGGTCGGTGAATTAACAAATTTTCCCAGTGATCTGCATGACCTTTGCACAGCTTTAAGGCACAATCGGCGGCTTCTTTCTTCGGATGCTCGTGACTATGAGTCGCCTGTTACGCTCTGGCGCTGTGATCAGCGCAATGACTTTAATTTCCCGTATTCTAGGTTTAGTGCGCGACATGATTGTGGCGCGCTATTTTCCCGTGGACGGTGCCACGGATGCCTTCTTTGTGGCCTTCAAAATCCCTAATTTATTACGTCGTTTTTTTGCCGAAGGGGCTTTCTCCCTCGCTTTCGTTCCCGTGTTGGCCGAATACAAAGAAAAACGTAGTCGCGAAGAGTTAAGTGACTTAATTGATCATGTGGCGGGAGCGCTAGGCTTATTACTCTTAATCATTAGTCTTATCGGCATGGTGGCTGCGCCGATTTTAGTCTATCTATTTGCACCCGGTTTTACGAAGCAAGCAGGCGCACAGCCCGAATTAGCAGCCGAAATGTTGCGTATTACTTTCCCTTATATTTTATTTATTTCACTGGCAGGTTTGGCGGGCGGCATTTTAAATACCTTCCAAAAATTTGCTGTTCCAGCTTTTACACCCTCCTTACTCAATATCATTATGATTATTGCTACGGTCTGGGTTGCGCCTTATTTTGGACAGCCCATTTTGGTTCTAGCATGGGGAGTAT
This sequence comes from Thiolinea disciformis DSM 14473, assembly GCF_000371925.1. Taxonomy (GTDB): domain Bacteria; phylum Pseudomonadota; class Gammaproteobacteria; order Thiotrichales; family Thiotrichaceae; genus Thiolinea; species Thiolinea disciformis. Next base: position 31,527 of record NZ_AQVE01000007.1, read on the forward strand.
TTTTCGCAGGGCTCGCACAATTTTTATTCCAAGTGCCTAGTTTGATTCGTTTAGGTTTAATGCCCAAATTCAAATTTAAAAAGGCACATGAAGGCGTAAAGCGGATCATGCAATTAATGTTACCGGCTATTTTTGGCTCATCGGTTGCACAAATTAATTTAGTGATTAATACGATTATTGCCTCCTTCTTGGTAGTAGGCAGTATTTCTTGGCTTTATTACTCCGATCGTTTTATTGAGTTTCCATTAGCGATTATTGGAGTGGCACTAGGCACCGTGATTTTACCTAAACTATCGGGTGATCATGCTCGCGCGGATAGTAGCGAATTCCAAAAAACGTTAGATTGGGCACTGCGCTTAGCCTTATTGATTGCTATACCTTCTACACTGGGTTTGATTTTACTTGCTGAGCCGATTTTAGCGACGGTGATGATGCATGGCCAGTTTCAATGGGGCGATGTACAGATGTCCGCTATGAGTTTAATGACTTATTCGTTAGGGCTACCCGCTTTTATTCTAGTTAAAGTACTAGCGCCCGGTTTTTATTCGCGTCAAGATACTAAAACGCCCGTAAAAATCGGTGTAATTTCTGTCATCGCCAATATGCTATTGAATATCATTATCGTCGTGCCTTGGTATTTTTCTGGATTTATCGGTGCACATGCAGGCTTGTCACTTGCAACGGCTTTGGCGGGGTATGTTAATGCAGGAATGTTATTTATGACTTTACGGCGCCAAGGTATGTTCAGTGCTAGCCAAGGTTGGTGGGCTTATGTTGCACGTATTGCCTTAGCATCCTTAGTGATGGTTGTGCTAGTATGGTTAATTAAACCAGAGTGGTTATGGTGGCGTGATGCTCCTACCACTGAGCGGGTTGCTTGGCTCATCGCACTCATTATCGCCTCGTTGGTAAGTTATTTTAGCACTCTGAGTTTATCGGGAATGCCATTGCGCCAAATGCTAGGCCGTTAATAATTTTAAAAATACTTAAACCTATCACGGAGTAAAGAATCTCATGAAAAAATTACTATTTTCTCTACTTGGGCTAGTTATTGCCCTCATTGGTGTGTGGCTAGGCGCAAGCTGGTGGATAGGCAAGCAAACAGAAAGTTTTGTGCGTGAACAACTGAGTAAAGCTTCAGAAAACTCGGTCTTGCCAGCGAATTTTAAACAAGAAATAGTGAGTTATGAACGTTCTTTATTTCATTCCAAAGCCGTTACTAAATTTGTCACTGATCAGCCTATTCTGAAAGATTTAGTCCAAGATATTCAGCTCAATCATACTATTCAGCATGGTCCACTATTATTGGGTAACGGTCTAAGTGTTGGGACTTCCCAGTGGACTACGACCTTAGACACAGCCAAATTACCGGAGCCGCAGCAAGCTTGGATTAAAGAAGCCTTTGCCAATAAAGAGCCGGGTAGCTTAAAAACAAACGTCGGTTTTGGTGGGAATGCGCAATATCATTTTCAATTGAATCCTCTTGCCTCTAAAGCAGAAAGTGGCGCTACGTTCAAAATTGCTAAGGTGGAGGCGAGTGGCTCAGTCAAACCTAAGGGTGAAATGAGTCCTGGTACTTTTAATCTCAGTGGCTTAGAGGTTAAAGATAATGCAGTGACTTTTACCGTGCCTGAAATAAAAGCCGAAGGCCAGAGCGATGTTCATAGTGAGCTAGGTGTAGGGAAGGTTGATCTTAAAGCGCCAAATATCCAGATTCTAACTGCCGGTGCTACTCAGCCTATTACGCTAGATTTAGCAATGAATACCGATATACATGAAAAAGAAAAAAGTTTAGAAGGCAATATAAATTTAGGTGCAAGTAATATTCAAGGGCCTGGTGCTGAAGTTAAGAATGCTTCCCTAAAATTAGACTATACCGGTTTTAATACTGACGGCTTATTAGAAATGAAGAAATTGCAGGAGAAATTACAGAATCTGCAATCACAAATGCTTTGGAATATGGATGAAACCGAAGTGCCTGAAGGCCGCCAAAATATGGCTCAGTTACAAGTCGAAGCCCAAGAGCTTGGCACAAAGATGCTAGAAACCTTATTTGCTAAAGTCTTAAAAGCTAATGAGTCGCGGCTAAAATATGTCATAGATGTTGAGTTGCAGAAAGGCAAGGTGAATGGCGTTGCAGATTTAACCTATGCAGGGGCAGCAACACCGCCTACTTTAACCGATATGATGACTTATCAAGTTAATGATTGGGGTAAATTAGTGCGTGGCACTGTCGACTTAACAGCCGATAAAGCAGCGTTGCCAGCAGGTTCTGAAATGATGTTTGCTTATGCCTTAGAAAAGAAAGGGGTAGTGGATGCAGGCAATCAATACAAAGTAAGCCTAAAATTATTAGGCGAACAAGCTGAAGTTAATGGTCAGGCTATTCCTTTTGCGGAGATTCCTGCGCAATTTATGCCACAAATGCCGTCCAGCCCTGCTTTAGGTACGGAAGATAATGGCTTAGGTTTGCCACCCGATATTATGAAGCAAATTGAAGAAAAAGGTGTGACGCCTGAGATTATGCAGCAAATTGAAGAAAGTGATGATATTAGCCCAGAAACGATTGAATTGCTGAAGCAGTTGCAAAATATGCCTAAAGAACAAGGCGAAGCGTCCAAAGACGAAGAACCTAAGGCGGAGTAATAGCCATTAATGACCAGCTTAGGGTATTAAGCTGGTCCTTCGCTTAAAGTCTGTTTTGATAAGCAGCCTTGGCGTCTAAATATTCTTGCATTAATTGATGTGCAATCACTGCATCATAAGCTCGTAAACCACTGACTATTAAACGTTTTGACCCTTGCCCGATTTGCTTTCCATTAGATTGAATGATAAAGGCTAAATTGACTTCGCCACGTTTGCCATTCACTTGCAGCTTTGCTTTAGCCACTTCCAAGATTGGATCAAGGTTTTCTTGGTCTAAATCCAAGTGAAAACTCATGCGCTCATAAATCACTAAAGGACGTTCGGGATTGAGCATGACTTGTTGTGCTTCCAGTAGCGGTTGCAGCATATGGGGGAAGTTCTGCCCTGAAAAGGCAACATAGCGACGGCTGAAAGCTTCAATTAAGGCTTCATCATGATTAATTATCCCAGAGCGCTCAATCCGCATACAGGGTTTATCGCGAAAAGTGATTTCTAGTGTGTCAGCAGTGGTTGTTGGGAAATTTAGCGTTTCGTTATCGCCCACCATGCCAGTAAATACAAAGGTCATGGAGGGACTAATGCCGTATTGTGCTAAAGCCAAGGCAAATAGAAGATCACCCGGAATACAAAAGCGATTGGAGTCAGGATTATGGATAGGGTTGAAATCATTCGCGATTTCTTTAGCGAAACGGCTGGCTTGATCAGCACTAATGTGAACTGAATCCCCTGAGCGGCGATGAAACTCCTCCAAATACATTTTCTTAATCCAATTAGCTAATAACTAAAAAATAATTGCTTAACTCAGCATGAGCCAAATACCCACGCCCATCATTAAACTACCCGCGATACGATTTAATAAACGCACATTATTGCCTTGTAAAAGTACGTGGCGCAAGGCTTGTCCACCGCTGGCATAAATGACTAAGCTTAAGAATTCTACACTTAATAAAATCAAGAGTATAACGGCAATTTGGGGTAGCAATGCTTGACTGTTTTGAATAAAAGGTGGCAGCAGAGAAATCATAAAAGCCCAGCCTTTAGGATTAGCAATGGCGGTAATAAAACCGCGCGTAGCTAGATCCCAAGGTTTTACGGAAACCGAGCTATCAAGTTCTTCAGGTAAAGCTAAGCGCCCTCGTGAGCGCCACATTTCAATTCCCAGCCAAGCTAAATATAAACCACCTGCGATTTTTAAAAATGAGAAGGCGGCGGGATATTGGAGCATAATAGCGGCCATACCAAGCATAGCGAGACTTGCAATCAGACCAACACCAATTAATTCGCCCCACATCATATAAAGACTGCGTTTTACCCCAATTGACATACCGAGTGTCAGTGATAAGGTCATGCACATGCCAGGTGTAATCGAAACAAAAATGGCCGTAGGCAGAAAAATAGCAAAGGTTTCAAGTGTCATGATTTATACAGCAACGGGTGCAGCAATCGCTGGGTGATAGTGATAATTTTTTAATTCAAAATCATCAAAGTGAAAATGATTAATATCTTTAATAGTAGGATTTAACTGCATGTGTGGCAAGGGATAAGGGGTACGAGCTAGCTGCAAATCAGCTTGCTCTAAATGATTTAAATATAAATGTGCATCACCCAAAGTATGCACAAAATCCCCTAATTGTAAATCGGTAACTTGGGCAATCATCATAGTTAATAAAGCATACGAGGCTATATTAAAGGGTACGCCTAGAAAGATATCAGCGCTGCGCTGATAAAGCTGGCAAGAGAGTTTATTGTCAGCCACATAGAACTGGAAAAAAGCATGGCAAGGTGGCAAAGCCATTTTATCAATATCCGCCACATTCCATGCACTGACGATAATCCGTCTAGAGTCAGGATTGTGTTTAAGTTGTTGAATAACTTGTTGGATTTGATCGATATGCTGACCATCAGGGGTCGGCCATGAGCGCCATTGCGCACCATAAACCGGCCCCAGTTGGCCTTGCTCATTCGCCCATTCATCCCAAATGCTTACGCCATGTTCTTTCAGATAGCGAATATTGGTATCACCTTTTAGAAACCACAGTAATTCATGAATAATCGAACGCAAATGAACACGTTTGGTGGTCACCAACGGAAAACCTTGGTTTAAATCAAAGCGCATCTGATAACCAAAGACAGATAAAGTCCCTGTGCCTGTGCGATCTGATTTTTCAAAACCGTTGTTGCGCACATGACGCATTAATTCAAGATAAGGCTGCATGAGTTGATACTTAATTACGAGGCTTGTTGCGTAGTGCTTTGTCCTATTTGGATCGATTCACCCCGCTTTTTGCCAAATTTTAAAGTTTGCTTATGTGCTAAAGGCGTTTGATCTGCATTATCTGCATAAATCGTGTGTCCCTCGGTTTGGTGGTGCAAGGTAGCACGATAGCATAATGCTTGTTGTGCTTGCTGAGTAGCTTGATGTTGTTCTTGATGAGTTTGCATATCTATTCCTTATTGGTTTTTTGATCAAATAAATAACTACCCGCTACCGCTAAATAAATAGGTAGTTATTAAAGTATAAAGACAGGGAAAATATTAGGTTTTAGTCACTGGACGACTGGCTTCAAATTCAGATTTACGGGTCTGACTGGCTACTTTGTCGAGTACCGCATTAACAAATTTGTGCGCTTCTTCGGCACCAAATTTCTTCGTGAGGTTGACCGCTTCGGTAACAACAATCTTGTAGGGAGTCTCGGGATGATTCAGCAATTCCGTCGTAGCGATCCGCATCACTGCATGTTCAATCACATCCACTTGCGCTAATTTACGATCCAAATAGGGCGCAATGACCGCCTCTAACGACTCGGTATTTTCAATCGAAAAACGTAAGACTTGATGGAAAAAAGCCGCATCACTTTTACGAAAATCTGCTGCTAATTCAGGATCTTGCTGAAAGTTAAGATAAATATCTTGAAAGGAGTTGCCAGTGATGAGCCATTGGTAAGTACCAATCATCGCTAGGCGGCGAGCCACGCGGCGACGCGCAATAAATTGCTGCATTTCATTCGGGGCTTTATAGGATTTGGTGGACATGGAGTAATTTGTCTCGCTTAAGTGCGCAATTTGCCTAGCAAGGAAACCATTTCAATAGCACTAATAGCCGCTTCCGCGCCTTTATTGCCCGCTTTTGTACCAGCACGCTCAATCGCTTGCTCAATAGTATCGGTGGTTAAGACCCCGAAAATCACTGGAATATCATGGGCTAAAGCAATGGAAGACAAGCCTTTGGCTGCTTCACCGGCTACATAATCAAAATGCGGTGTGCTGCCACGAATCACCGCCCCTAAGGCAATTATCGCATCGTAATCGCCATTGACCGCCATAGACTGTGTCACTAAAGGCAATTCAAAAGCTCCCGGAACACGCACAATTTCAATATCGTCTAATTCCACGCCATGACGTTTTAAGGCATCAACCGCACCGGCGACTAAGCTTTCAACAATAAAGCCATTAAAGCGCGCTGCTACAATGCCATAACGAGCCTTCTGGGGAACAAAATCGCCTTCAATCACTTTCACATTATTCATTCACTTCCCCTTACTCTTGAATATAATTAACGACTTCCAAGCCAAAGCCCGCTATGCCTAAAAACTTTTTCGGCGCACTCATTACGCTCATGCGTTGTACACCTAAATCCGCCAAAATCTGGGCGCCTATCCCATAAGTTTTTAACTCGGCAGGCGAAGAGGGTCTATTTTCTTGCACCGCGCTTTGAGTTTCAAATGCTTTTAACTGTTTTAACAAATCCGTTTGAGCATTTGGGCTACGTAAAATAACAATCACACCGGAGCCTTGTTGAGCAATCCGGCGCATGACATCGCGCAAAGGCCACCCACAGTGAGGTTCTTGCAAGGCTAATAAATCGCACAGCTCATTTTCTAAATGCACACGCACTAAGATCGGTTGCGTGCTATCAATTTGTCCATACACGAGGGCTAAGTGCACATCGTGACGGGCGTATTCTTGATAGGCGTATAAATGAAACGCACCAAACTCGGTTTGAATAGGACGATCCAACACGCGCTCCACGGTTTTTTCATTTTGGACGCGATAACGAATCAAGTCTTCAATGCTACCCATTTTCAGTTTGTGCTGCTGAGCAAAAAGCTCTAAATCGGGACGGCGTGCCATCGTACCGTCTTGATTCATAATCTCCACAATTACCGCTGCTGGCTCAAACCCTGCTAAACGGGCAAAATCACAGCCTGCTTCGGTATGTCCCGCTCGCGTTAAAACGCCTCCGGGTTGTGCCATGACAGGAAAAATATGACCTGGTTGTGAAATATCACTGGGCAGCGCATTTGGTGCAACGGCGGTACGCACGGTATGCGCACGGTCATAGGCCGAAATGCCTGTGGTAATACCTTCGGCAGCTTCAATCGAAAGTGTAAAATTTGTGGTCTGTTGCTCGTTAGTGCTGGATACCATTAAGGGCAAATTTAATTGTTTACAGCGTTCGCGAGTTAAGGTTAAGCACACCAAGCCACGTGCTTCTTTAACCATGAAGTTAATATCTTCAGGGCGCACCAGCGAAGCGATCATCACTAAATCGCCTTCGTTCTCGCGATCTTCATCATCGACAATGATGACCATTTTGCCAGCGGCAAGGTCTTGGATAATCTCTTCAGTTGTATTGAATGCCATAAGGGACGGATCAACCAATTTTGGGGTAGGCTATAATACGCAAAACTCAGAGCCTTGCCCAACAATTAACTTAATCTTTGGGGATATTTACGCAGCTCGGTGCCGTGTCAGGCGTTTTCACGCCAAGCTTAGGTCTTAGCAAGCGTAAAAGTAGGGCATTGAATAACAGGCTTAGACTAAACAGAACAAAAATCACGGATAAAAAATAATGCTTTGGCATCAAATACCACGAAATGTCCGTTTGGTCAGTACGCCATAAGTCATTAGCAAACAATAACGGGTGAAACACCTTCATCCAGAATACTCCGAACACAGGCACAATCAAGATCATGAGCAAGGCTAAGCCGAGTAACCAGCGCAAACTGAATTTTGCGTAGACGTGATAGTCACGGAGGCGTCGGGATGTTGCTAAGTCGAGCGCGAAAATCACGCTGATCAAGCCGAAAGCCAGTAAAGCCCAATCGTACATGCTACGCACTTCGAGCATATGTTGTGTCTCTTTAGCTGACCATGGTGGGTTTAAGCTAGGGCGTTGGTGGCGGAAAAACGCGCTGAGTTCACGGGGGGTTTTGTCGAGCGTGGCAGCATCTAAATAGGTACAGCGAATGTTCCAATGACAATAAATCCAGTAGGAGTAGGGGGTATATACCACTAAAGCGAGCGGTAAATAAAACAGCCACAGTAACATTAACACGGGAAAGAATGCACGCTTGATGCGCTGTAAAAATATCATAGCTGATTTAATCCTTGCTCAGTCGGGAGTCCCTTCACGGCTGCGGAGTATCCTAGTCATGCCTTGCGCAGACTATAGCGCCGTCTGGGAGAGCTTGCCATGATTTAGCTAATTACATGCTCAACTAATAATTGTAAACTTTTTTGTCCCCGAAATTCATTAACACTTAATTTGTAAACCAATCGCACGCTTGAACCTACCGGAGGCCACTCATCAAAATGTGCAAAAAAGTCCATAGCAATCAAAGTCTGACGCAAGCGTATCCCTAAGGGCATTAACTCCATTTTTAGGTGCAAATCCTTGAGTATGGTTTGGCGCATAATCTGAAATTCACCCTCAAATTGAGGTTCAGGAAACCATTGTCCCCAAGGTGCTAGATCGCGCAATCGCTCGGCATTGATTAAATTAAATTCATCCGCTGCCAGCATGCCATCGGTGAAGATAGTTTCTTGAAAAGTATCTGGTCTGAGCTGGCGTTCGACAGCTTGTGTGATTGCCGCACTGAAGGTATCTAAAGACTCTGCTTTTAAGGTCAAACCCGCCGCCATAGCATGACCGCCAAAACGCAGAATGAGCCCCGGATGTTGGGAGGCGACCTCATCAATTAAATCGCGCAAATGCAAGCCTTCAATACAGCGTCCCGAGCCTTTGACTAATCCATCTTCGCTATTAGCAAATACTAGGGTTGGGCGGTAATAACGATCCTTGAGGCGTGAAGCGAGAATGCCAATTACGCCTTCGTGCCAGTCAGGATGATGAATACACATAATAGGAGGCAGGGTTTTGTGGCGGCGCTCGAGACCTAATGACTGCATAATGGTTTCAGCGTCATCTTTCATATCCGCTTCAATACGCTTGCGTTCATTATTGAGCGCATTGAGTTGTGCCGCCAAGCGCCGAGCTTCCTCCATGTCATCCGTCAAGAGACAACGAATACCCACCGACATATCCGCCAAGCGCCCCGCCGCATTCAGACGTGGGCCGCAAGCAAAACCAAAATCACTACTCACGACACGCTGGGTTGAGCGTCCTGCCACTTCTAATAAAGCGACAAGACCGGCTTTGCCACGGTTTGAGCGAATACAACGCAAGCCTTGTTCCACCAAAATACGATTATTGGCATCCAGTGGCACGACATCGGCCACAGTGCCCAACGCCACTAAATCTAATAAACTGGTGAGATTGGGCTCAGGCAGATCATGTGCTTTGAAGTAGCCGCGATTGATCAGCTCTTGGCGTAGCGCCAGCATGACATAAAATACCACGCCTACTCCGGCCAAATGCTTAGATGGAAAGCCGTCATCAGGGTGATTCGGATTGACCATCACGTCACTATTAGGTAATTTTTGCCCCGGTAGATGATGATCAGTAATCAAGGTTTTATAGCCCAAAGCCCGTGCTGCTTCTACACCCTCAATACTGGACACGCCATTATCGACCGTCATTAGCAACTGCGGTTGGTAGGCTTTAGCTAACTCGACAATTTCTGGTGTTAGGCCATAACCATATTTAAAACGATCAGGTACGAGAAAATGGGCATCGTGCCCCATCATACGCAAGGCACGAATAGTCACCGCCGTAGCCGTTGCGCCATCCGCATCATAATCACCCACAATTAAGATAGTTTGCTTGGCTTCAATCGTATCGGCCAGTAAACGCGCTGCCTCCAAGACGCCCCGCAAACTACGCACCGGTTGCAATTGTTTTAAAGCATATTGCAAGTCATCCGCATGAAAAATGCCACGCGCTGCCAAGACACGCTGAATCAGCGCTGATTCTGGCAGCGTAGTAAGTTCGGCGAAATTATCGGGCAAGGGGCGAGTTTGTATGTGCATTCAACAGCGCTGTCAACGTTTAAAGAGTCAACCAGTATACTGCTAAAGTGTTCAGGGTGTCATACTAGGCAGTTCATAGCGCTTCCTCTATTATCGACGCTATGGACTTTTCTTATAGCGAAGGAGCGGTTATGTTCCCCACGGTGCAAACGATTTTGATTGGCTTAGCGGTATTAGGTGCTTTTGTTTTTCTAGGGCGCGGTACGGCGGGGCATAAAGGTATTCGTAATGCTATTTTTATTTTTTTCCCTATCTGGTTGGCTTACTGCATTTATCATTTAACGGTTGGTCTACAACACGGCTATTCCTTACAAAGTGAATTGCCTTTTTTGGCGCTAAATTTTGGGCTACCGGCTTTGCTTGGATTGTGGGTTTTAAAAAAAGGTATCAGCTACCTGTGATGACAGCACTAAGAACCGCCCTATGTTAAAGTGGCTGATTTTGGGTTAATGGCTCATGGCTATTATTCTGGGTGCAGTTTTTCCGGTTTTCGCTTTGTTATTATTGGGTTATTGGGCACATCGTAGCGAGTTTCTGAATGATGCGTTCTGGGGGCAGGCTGAAAAAGCTACTTATTATGTGTTGTTTCCTTGCCTCTTAGTCTCGCAATTGGTGCAAGCTAAATTGGAGTGGCATAACACCTTGCCTCTGATGCTGGGTGCGTGTTTATTGCCGATAGTGGCGTCTCTGCTTAGCCTATCTTTTAAACCCTTATTGCGGCTCAATGCGCCTGATTTGACCTCCTTTTTTCAAGCGTCTGTACGCTTCAATACCTACATAGGTTTAGCGCTAGCTGCTGTATTACCTAAACCTGCTTTGACTTATGCAGCGGTGGTCTTTGCGGTGATGATTCCGGTAATTAATGTGCTGTGTATCTTAGTTTTTGCTGTATTTATCCAAGGTATGATTCACCCGATAGCCATTGCACGTTCGTTGGCAAAAAATCCCTTAATTCTGGGCTGTATGATCGGCATTTTTTTAAATGTATTGCCGTGGAGTTTACCCAGCCCTTTGTTAGATTTATTAGCAAAACTGGGGCACATGGGTTTGCCTTTAGGCTTATTGGCCGTAGGCGCTGGTTTGCAATTTCAGGGTTTGCGCCAAACGGGAACTGCTTTTGCGCTGAGCGCTATGCTAAAGCTAAGTCTTATGCCTTTGATAGCGACTGCGTTGGCCTATCTATTAGGACTAAACGCGCTAGCGAGTAGTGTATTGATCTTATTTTCAGCCTTGCCGACTGCGTCCTCCAGTTATATTTTGGCACGCCAATTGGGTGGCAATGCACCCCTGATGGCAGCCATGATCACGGGACAAACCGTATTGTCGATGATGAGTTTGCCCTTGATTCTCCTATGGATTTCTTAAAATTATGCCAGCCTTGCGGAATAGTGATGTATTGACCGACATTTCGTATTATGATTCGTCTCTTTTCTTTATGAACCCTTAATCAGGAGTTTAGTGTGGAACTAACCGGTGCCGAGATATTCGTCGAGTGTCTGAAGGCAGAAGGGGTTGATACCATCTTCGGCTATCCGGGTGGTGCGGTGTTATACATTTATGACGCGCTCTACAAAGAAGCCGAGCATGTCAACCATATTCTGGTCCGACACGAACAGGCCGCAGTACATGCTGCCGAAGGCTATGCAAAATCAACCAATAAGCCCGGCGTGGCGCTGGTGACTTCAGGTCCTGGTGCTACCAATGCGGTGACGGGAATTGCAGACGCCTATATGGATTCGGTGCCTTTAGTGGTATTCACCGGACAAGTGCCACGTCATTTGATTGGAAATGATGCTTTCCAAGAGGTTGATATTGTTGGGATTACGCGGCCTTGTGTAAAACACAATTTCTTAGTGACCGATGTTAACGATTTAGCAAACACCATTAAGAAAGCGTTTTACATCGCCAGTACAGGCCGCCCCGGCCCGGTATTAGTCGATATTCCTAAGGATATCACCACGGCGAAATGTGAGTTCTCGTACCCAGAGACCATTCACATTCGTTCGTATAATCCTACCGTCAAAGGAAATAAGCGTCAGATTCGCCGCGCTATCGACCTAATGCTCGAAGCTAAGCGTCCTGTGCTTTATACCGGCGGTGGCGTAATTTTAGCGAATGGTGCTCCCGCTTTATTAACCGAATTTACACGTGAAATCGGCTTTCCCATTACCAATACTTTGATGGGTTTGGGGGCTTATCCTGCTACTGATAAGCAATTTATCGGCATGTTAGGGATGCATGGCACATATGAAGCCAATACGGCGATGCATGAATCCGATTTGATTATTGCCATTGGAGCGCGCTTTGATGACCGTGTTACGGGCAAGATCGAAAAATTCTGCCCTTATGCTAAGGTCATTCATGTTGATATTGATCCTGCGTCCATTTCGAAAAACATTAAGGTTGATGTGCCGATTGTGGGCGATGTGAAGCATGTCTTGCAGGATTTATTAGAAGAGTTGCGTAGTCGCACGGAGCGGCCTGAACCCGCTGCTTTGAAACTGTGGTGGGATCAGATCAATGAATGGCGTAAAACAGATTGTTTGAAGTACGAGCAAGACGACCAAGAAATTCGTGCGCAATATGTTATTGAAAAGTTGTGGGAAGTAACTGGTGGTGAGGCTTATGTTTGTTCTGACGTGGGTCAGCATCAAATGTGGGCCGCCCAGTTCTACCAGTTTGATAAACCGAATCGCTGGATTAATTCGGGTGGGCTAGGCACCATGGGCTTTGGTTTGCCTTCAGCCATGGGCGTACAAATCGCTCATCCTGATGCAACAGTAGCTTGTGTAACGGGTGACGGCAGTATTCAGATGAATATTCAAGAACTGTCCACCTGTATGCAATATCAATTACCCATCAAGATTATTACCCTGAATAATGGTTATTTGGGCATGGTGCGGCAATGGCAAGAGTTTTTCTACGAACGACGTTATGCGATGTCTTACATGGATGCTTTGCCAGACTTCGTGAAATTGGCTGAAGCGTATGGTCATGTGGGGATGCGCATTCAAAAGCCTTCGGATGTGGAGGGTGCATTGAAAGAAGCGATGGCCATGAAAAACCGTCTGGTGTTTATGGATTTTATTACCAAGCGCGAGGCGAATGTTTATCCCATGGTTCCTGCCAATGCAGGCCACAATGAAATGATACTGGTGTAAGCCATGAGTACAGTAAAACGGCATGTTATTTCCATTTTGATGGAAAATGAAGCAGGTGCGCTGTCACGGGTTTCTGGTTTATTTTCAGCGCGTGGCTACAATATTGAATCGCTTACCGTAGCGCCTACCGAAGACAATACCTTGTCGCGCTTAACCTTGGTGACGATTGGGAATGACGATATTGTCGAGCAAATCATGAAACAACTGCATAAGTTGGTCGATGTGGTGAAGTTGATGGATTTAGATCAATATTCACACATTGAACGTGAAATGATGCTGGTCAAGGTTGATGTTCATAAGCAAGGTTCGTGCGATCAGGTAAAGCGCTTAGCAGATATTTTCCGTGCACGTATCATTGATGTCAGTGATAAAACTTATACAATTGAAGTCACAGGGAGTCGTTCCAAGTTAGATGGCTTCTTACAAGCTTTAAGTGAAGCTCGGATTATAGAAGTGGTGCGCTCAGGCAGCATGGGTATCGCTCGTGGTACGGCATCGCTCAGCTCGCCGGGAAAATAATTTTCCGCAATCATCTTGCATAGACGCACAAACGGCAGCTTAGGCTGCCGTTGTTGTGTTAGGCGCGCAAACGGTAAATAGGCTGGTTCGTTTCTGTGAGTAAGCTATGCTGAATTAACCATTGGCGTGCATCTTCTGCATCTTCCTCAAACCAGCGCTTAGCAGACCCTAGACGAAAGGTATAGCCCCAACGATCCATGTCTATCAAGGCACGTTTACGCCCAAACTCAGGTAATTGGTCAGCGAGAATAATTTGTAAATAACAGACAGCGTCTTCTTCAGCATAGTCACCACCTGCGTCAGTGTGTAAAACAGAACGCCTTGCGTCGTCCATGCAAATCACATGGCAGGCCTCATGAAGGGCAGAGTGGATAGGGGTATCAGAACGAACATAGAGTGTCTGGCCAATCATGCCTGCCTCAGCCTCACCCCAATAGCTCCCCGGAATCTCTTGTCCTAGTTCAATCCATTCTAGTTTTAATCCATACGCCGCTAATAAGGCATGAAGCCCTGTTCTAGATAGGGCTTCAACTAAGAGAACGGAGCTTTCTAACGCCATAAGCGCTTAAGCGGCATTTTTACGGCTAGGATAGTGGTAGTAATCCTCTCCATAACCTAAACGCGCCGTATCTTTAACTTGATTCAGTAATACACCAGCAATGGTCGCTCCTGATTCACGTAGGCGTTTGAGCGCGTGGGTTACCGTGACCATACGAGTCTGACCCGCGTGTACAACTAAGATAGTCATATTAGCTAAAGACGCTAAGATTAACGCATCGGCTAAGCCAAGTACCGGCGGGCCGTCCAAAATCACGATATTATAATTACGGGCTGCAATTTGGAGTAAGGCCTCCATTTTAGGGCTGCCTAATAGTTCAGAAGGTGATTGCGGTGGATTGCCTGCCAGAATCACATCTAAATTTTGTACATTAGAGGCTTGAATAACGCCATCCAAACTATGTTCTGCTGATAAGTAACTTACCAGACCACGCTGCGGTCTTACGCCCATCAATTGATGTAAAGAGGGGTTACGAAGATCTGCATCAATTAATAAGACGCGATTACCGCTATTAGCATAGGTGCTGGCGAGATTCATCGCGGTGGTCGTTTTTCCTTCATTAGGGCGCGAGCTGGTAATGAAAATAATGTTGGAATTATTATCATCCTTTAGTCTATAGCGTAGGGTAGTGCGTAACGATCGGAATGCTTCAGCAATCGGCGATTTGGGTGCATTCAAGGTCAATTGTGCTAGTTTTCGTGCATCATTATCTTGGCTAGCAGGTATTAAACCTAAAACAGGGAGTTGGGTATTCTGTTCAACTTTGGCAACATCACGCACGCTATCATCCAAAAACTCTTTAATAAAAGCTAAGGTAACGCCTAGGAGTAAGCCAAATAAACCTGCAAATGCTAAATTAGTCGGCAAATTAGGCTTGTACTTTTGGAGAGGGGGTTTAGCGCGGTCAATCACGATCAAGTTATTCGTCTCGCCACCACCAACCGCGTCAATTTCCTTAATACGCTGCAATAAGCTTTGGTAGATGGCTTGATTTGTGGCAACTTCGCGTTCTAGTGTATTATAAGTGCTTGATTTGTCTTGTAATTGAAGCGCTTTCTCTTCTTCCTTGCTAATAAGGTCTCGCAATTTTTCAGCACGTTCGCGAGCTTGTTTCAGTTCACCCTTGCGTTTAGGGTCAGTTTCGATAAGAACTACTTCGCTTTCCGCACGAACTAATTCTTCAGACAGACTGACGATAGCATGTGAAGTGCTGGTGGTATCCTTATTATCGAGCATGATAATGCCATTCTCACGCGCGTATTGATTCAGAGTTTTCTCAGATTCCTGGAGCTTGGTTTTGGCGGATTCCAACTGAGTACGCAAGAAATCTTGTGTTTTATCACTAATTTGGAAGCGGCGCTCCAAGTTCATTTTGGTAAAAGTATCAACAATTGCATTGGCAACTTCAGCCGCCTTTTCAGGGCTAGAACCATCAAAATTAATCTTTACCAAGCGCGAATTCATGATCGGCTCAATAGTAAGATTGTCAGTAATATCATTAACTAACTCAGCTTTCTTATCTTTAGCCGTTCCAAGGTTTAGGGCATTCAGAGCGCGCTTAAACAAAGAAGTACGTACTACATCGGGTTGAAGTTTGAGTTGGTCAACTACTCGTTCAATTAAGCTAGAGCTTTTAATTAATTCAAACTGCGTTTGGTAGAAGTCACGGGTATCACGGATATCACCGGTTTCGACTACTTGGATATCTTTCATTACTCTGGCAACTTCGCGTTCGACTTGTAAAGTAGCGGTTGCACGATAAGTTGGGCTACTCAGCAGGGTCAATAGCAGAGATGCCAATAAAGCCCCCAACAAGGTTCCAAGTATGGTTTTTTTCCAGCGAGTTATTACGCGCCAAAATTCACGCAAATCCAGATTGTCTTGCGGTTTAGCCACATTAACATAAAGATTTTTGCCGGATGCTGATGTAGGCGGTGTTGTATATGTGTTTGGCATAGTCCTAAATTCTTGGGGCTAATTTTTCATGAGACAATTGGGTTACGGATTCTAGCAGTTCTTTACCGCTACGTTAACAAACTTCAATACATTGTCGCTTAGTCTGCCCACTTGGATTAAGACTAGCCATTTTTTTTAGATAAAAAGTAAGAACGATTGATAAAACGTCTTAATGGGCTTTCTAGCAGATAAAAGGATGCTATTGATATACCGACTAATATGAAAAGGAACAGATAAAAACGTAGGTTCGAATTGAGTAGGGCCTGTCCAATTAGCCGATCATAAATACCGTAGATCGGGCGCTGTAAAATATAAAGCGAGTAGCTGGCTTCACCTAAGAGTACCAACAAAGGCAGGTTTAATACTTTTTGTGTCCAGCCCGTATTGAGCCCTAATAAAATGATAATGGCTAAGAACAAAGGGGCAATTAAGCCATTTTCGTAGTGCACCGTGAATCCTAGCCATGCACTTAACTTAGCTTGATAGGCTAAGGCAAAAATCACTAAGCCTAATAAAATGAGAATGGCAACGCCATTCCAAACTACTTGGAAGCGATTAAATGCTCCATCACAAAAATAAGCACCAGCGAGTAATCCTAATAAAAAAGTACTTATGTGCATGAGTGGGTGATAGAAAATGAAATTATGGAATGCTGATGGGTGGGTGTAATAAGACGATTGAACCAAATAAATTTGCAATAATTGTGTACTAAACCACAGCACAATACTGAATATCAGTAGCATTTGTCGCCTAGACTGACGGTGGAGCAGGGCTAATAAAAAAGGAAAGCATAAGTAAAAAAAGGCTTCAACGGAGAGTGACCAGCCCGGCGTATTTAGAGTCATGGCATAAGGGGGCAGCCAAGCCTGTAACATCGATACATTAAATGCAATGGTACTAAGGCCAACACTCTGCTTTTTCAGCATAGCAAAGGCTAAGACCAATAATAGTGCTACTAAATACACGGGGTAAATACGAGCAAAACGAGCTACCCAATATTGTTTGGCATCTATTGAGCGAGTACTGCCGTAGTAAGCAACGGCCATAATAAAGCCAGACAGTGCAAAAAAATAACTCACTGCGATTGGGCCGGCCGTAATCACTGATCCCCAAAAAGGGTGAGTAGTAGGACTAGCCTGATTTAAAGTACCGAAGTGAAAGAACACAACCGTTAATGCAGCTATAAAACGGGTAAAAGTAATTTGCTCGAGTTTCAAAAGCGCACTAACCTTGCTTAATAAGCATTCTTATCATGTAAAGTTTTGAATGCGGTCACAAAGATAATGCGTAAATCTAACCATAAGCTCCATGAGCGAATATATTCCATGTCGCATTCAACACGTTTTTGCATCTTGTATAAGGTATCGGTTTCCCCGCGCCAGCCATTGATTTGTGCCCAACCGGTAATGCCAGGTTTCATCATATGGCGCATCATATATCCTGGAATAAGCTCTTTATAGGTTTCGTTGTGCGCCACTGCGTGGGGGCGTGGGCCAACTATAGACATATGTCCCTGTATGACATTAAAGAATTGAGGCAGTTCATCTAAAGAGGTTTTGCGTAGAAAAGCCCCAACTTTGGTAACGCGCATGTCATTACGGGTTGCTTGGCGGATCGAGTCACCATTTTCACACACAGTCATCGTGCGGAATTTCCAGACAGAAAAGGTTTCGCCTCTTAATCCATGACGCGACTGTTTGAATAGTATCGGCCCTGGTGACGTTAATTTAATCGCAGCGGCAATCACTGCCATGACGGGTAAACTAAGCATTAAAAGGATAGATCCAATCACTAAGTCTTCTATCCGTTTCACCAAAGTATTTTTTAATGATAAGGGAGCATCATAAAGGCAGAGTACGGGTGTATCTACGATTTCCACAAAACGCGCATTCAATAAAGAATGTGTTAAATTATCTGGAATAAGGCGCACAGGACTTAAGGAGTCAGCAAACTGACTAATTAAACGAGCAGTAAATTCTTTGCGATCCGCTGGCAGCGCTAAGTAGAGTTGATCCCAAAGTCCTTTACGAGCTGCCTCTAAGGCATCTTGTGTGTTGCCAATATAGCTGTATTTTGAGGGTAAGGGATTTAATGCTTTGTCATCTTCATCTATATGATAGAACCCTGCTAATTGGAAACCAGATTCAGGTTGTTGCTCTAAAGAATCCGCAAATTTAATGCCAGCCTCTGTCGCACCGACAATGGCAATTTGATGATTGCGAATACCTAAACGCTTAATGTGTGCTAAAGCAGCACGTAATAAGTAGCGACTAGAGAGTAGTAAGAATGGGGTTACAAACAACCAGCTCAATAAGACAATACGTGAAAATTTAGTCGAGCTTTTAAAAATAAAAATTAAAAAGACTAAGATGAAAAATGTTGCAAGCCACGTGACAACGGTGCGCATAGCCTCGTCACGCAAAAATGGACGGCCGCTCCAAGAGGTATAAATGTCGGTAAATCGGCCAACTAAACCAAAAACCAAGGCAGCGCCTAAACCTGCTGCTAAGTAACCAGAAAGGTTATAAGTGCTAGTATAGAGTAATGCTATTAAAACAACGCTAAGAATCATTACCGTGTCAGCACAGCGATAGATGATTTCGGAGCTGAGTCTATTATCTGCCATTAGTATTCCATCTACATAGTCTATTGCTTTAGCACGCACCAGAACTGTGCTCAAAAGCTTTATTGTCAAACATGCGGCATTACACCACTGTATTTAGTTAGCGTAAAAGCAACAGATTTCCCTTGCCTAAGTTGAGATTGCTTAGAGTAAGGACGACTCTTATTTGCATGTTTTTAAAGTAAAAAATCTTTAGACGGTTAGTCTGACACTCAAGAGTTCTACTTTTGCTCACTAAATATAGCGTAATTTTATTAATTTTGTCGCAAAAAAAATACAACTGTCGTTATTTTCACGATAATTGTTTAATTTAAGTAGAGCTTGACTGACGTGAAGTCTTATCTACTTCCCATCGGTACTGATTCAAGTTCTTGTACTGATGCCATGCTCGCACGCGGATTAGGCTGGCAATAGCGATATATACCCCAGCGGCTAACCATTCACGACTAAAGAGCTTTTGCTTCAAAATGCGGGAATAAGGTTTAGCATCAGGACGAGTACACAGATTAGAAGCGGCTAACTGCATATTACCTAGACGAGCACGCGTTTTTATCTTGATGAGTGATGCTAGGGTACGAGGTGCATTGATGTAGACTTTTGCGCCAGACACATTACCACGCTCATGAGGGCTAAACTGGCAACGTACAAAACCATCATCATTAATAACAGGTGGAAATTCAGTGAAACGTTTGCGGCCTTGTTCAGCGATTACAAAGCTACAAGTGGCTACGACACCGGCTTGAATATAAGGAAGTGATAGCCAGATTCTGTAGTATTGTTTCACCCACCAAGACGATTGGCTCGTATCAATCACAGGTTCAGGGGCGGCCAACAGTAATGGGCCAATCTGCATGGCGCGCGTAATGATCTGAATGGCATTTTCAGAGAGCTGTGTGTCAGCATCAATATAAAAAACCGGCCAAGAGACTATATACTTTTCGGCTTCATTTAAGGCATTAACTTTG
This sequence comes from Thiolinea disciformis DSM 14473, assembly GCF_000371925.1. Classification (GTDB taxonomy): domain Bacteria; phylum Pseudomonadota; class Gammaproteobacteria; order Thiotrichales; family Thiotrichaceae; genus Thiolinea; species Thiolinea disciformis. The sequence goes on from NZ_AQVE01000007.1 coordinate 51,168, forward strand.
GACGGTGTGGCAATATCTAAGCAAATTAGATCGGGATATTCTTGTTGCACAATAGCGGCTGTGTTATCAGTACAACCATTACAAGCCACAATAATACAATCAACGCCAGCTTGTTTTTTTAAGCTATCTAAGCACTTTCTAATCACTGTAGCTTCATTATGTGCGGGTACAATAATAGTTGCCATTTACGAATACCCTTTCATCCATTGGTGGCGCTGATCAAAAACTTTTTTCCACTCTACACTTTGTTCGCTACCACGCTTTAGTAGCAGGTGTGAGATATGTTTATTGAATACGTAAATATATAACAGGAATTTATATATAGGCCGTTTCCAAGCTGGAATATGTCGATTAATAAGCTCAACTTTTCCTTTTAACAGCTTTATCTGCTTGCTCGAGAAATGGGAGTGACTGACGCCACCGTGATGAATAATACGAGCCTCAGGTGTAACAATGGGCTGGTAGCCTAGGTTTTTAGCTTTTAAACAAAGATCAGCTTCTTCTGCGTACATGAAGAAGCTAGTATCTAAACCACCTAGTTTATCCCACAGTTCACGGGTAATAAGGAAAAAACAACCGGATAAAATATCGACTTCTTTAATGGAGTCACGCTGCCAACAACCATAATTCGAATGATTAAAGAAACAACTCTTATTAAATGCTTTTTCTAAACCAAAAGCGCTGAATAGTAAGTTTCTAAAACTGGGCTTGGACCAAGCATGTTGGGTGTTAATAGATAAATCATTATTTAAAGTAACCCCACCCCAAATGCCGTTATTAGGATATTGCTTAGCAAATAACAGTAAGCGATCAATCGCTTGATTTAATACAATAGTGTCTGGATTAAGTAGCAGGAAGTACTGTCCCTTAGCTAGCTGAGCACCTAGCTGAACCCCACCTGCAAAACCCTTATTTATCTTAGATTCGATTAATGTCGATTGTGGAAAATATTGCTTAATCTGTGCTACTGAATCATCACTTGAGGCATTATCGACTACGATAAGTTCGAAATTAGTTTTGGTTTGATTGTAAACAGATTCAAGCGCACGGATAGTATAAGGTGCTGTATTGTAAGAAACTAAAATAATGCTTAAGGTAGGGGCGTTCATGGATGTGCTTGTGTAGGAGTGTCTTGAATGAGTCGGCCATAAGCTAAGGTATGAATACCACTCCGGATAATTTTGGCAGGATTGCCAGCGACTATAGAATGAGCTGGTACATCTTTAGTAACGACACTGCCAGCGGCAATAATACATTCATCGCCTATCTGCACGCCAGGCATAATGATAGACGCACAGCCTATAAAGCAACGCTTACCAATCTTAGTAGTAGTAGTATAATTGCCTGCATGACGTTGTGTGGAGTAGTCATGAGATAAAATAATCGCATCGAAAGCAATTAATGTCTGACTCTCGATATCAATATGCGTTGGATTAGTTTTATCCATACGTGCTTTTAAGGAAATACGCACGTCAGGTGCTAGCTTCATGCCGTAAAACTTACGTAAATACCAGTTATATATCCACAAGATACTATGTCGTAAGTGAATAATGCCTAGAAAAACTTTTGGACTAACAAAACGAGGTTTCATAAATATCTCTCCATGTATCTATGAGATATTATTTGATGAGTCATTATCTATGATATAAGTTTGTGTAACTCGATAATAAACTTCCCATCCACAAGCGCCGAGCATAAAGAAAAACATGGGTTGTAATTTATCAAAATAATGAACAGTAAAGCCGATTAATACTAATGACATCATGGATAATATCCATGAAGTTACCATCCAACGTATTTCATCACTATGTTGATCAATATGGTTAAGTACGTGAAAGACTGCATAAATACAGGCTGTAAATAAAACTAAGAAAGCAAAAACACCATATTGTAAGGTGACCAATAACCAAAAACTATCAATACTATCGCTCATCCAATCCATCCAGTAAGGGCGTGTCCAATCATTATGAGCGATACCGAGGACAGGATGTTCAATAATATCATCCATGCTATTTTCCCATTGTAGCATGCGGAAATAGCCTGTGTTGGGGTTAAAGGTTAGATAAGAAATAAGTATTCCGAAAAATCCACGATTGGAAAGCAGTTCAATTAACATGGCACTAGCCAAACCACCAAAGAATATACCTACCCATAAGCGTCGCGCACTATTCCAGAATTTTACTAATACAGCGGTTATTGCTTGAAAAATTAGGGATAATAATGGGGCAGAAGATAAAGTCATCAGCATAGAAATAGCAAGACCAATGACATTAACGATATAGAGGGGCCTACGAAATCGCCACATTAGCATTAAGGCAAAGGGTGTGAACATGGCAGCCAATGTGCCAAATAAAATTGGATGGGCAAACAGGCTAGTTGCTCGCATAATGCCGTTTCGAATATAGTAGTCGGTATATAAGCGATAATCTAAAGACTTATTTCCAGTAATTTTTTCAGCCCACTCATGTAAAATTCGGTGTTGTGACAAAGACTCATAAATGGTGAAGCCTAATAATAAAGTAATTATCGTGATAAAGGCTATATTAACTCTAAAGAATCGTTGGGGCGTAATAATGTAAAGTCTAGCTAGATAGAAAGCACCTAGGGTTTCTAATAGATAAATGCCCGTTGATTGAATGGCTTTTTGCAAACTGTGATTATAGAGAAAGCTAAAAAATGCAATAGTAACTAAGATAAATAACAATAAGTCAGTAATATTTGCTCTATCCAAAACTTCTTTCAGATTGAATATGACATAAATAATAACTAATGCTAATACGATTCGATAAGTCTCGATACGTACTGTGCCGATCATGAAATAGAATTCAACGGGTATGAAAATGGAGATAATAAAAAGTATAGCCAGAATTCTAATCATAGGGCTTCATGCAGCAATCGCTGTTTAGTAAAAAATAAAATGACAGAACCCGTTAAAGCCATGTTGGCTAGTAGGGTTGCCGCTGCTGCGCCTTCTATACCGTAATGAGGGATCAAAAATAAATTAGCTATTATATTAATAAGCAAAGCTAGAAATAATAAAACATTTAGAATTTTAACTTTTTCTTGCATAATAAACATGAAAGAAAAAGTCAAACTAAAACCGCGAACTAATTGAGCTACTAATAAAATGCTTAAAGTCAGTGAAGCTTTTATATAAGTCTCACTAAATATAGCTAGAATTGGTTTGCCAATGATAATCAAAAGGAGTGTTACTGCACTTAGAATAACTATGACTAATAAAGTAGCCTTCCAGAAAAATGCCTTTAGTGTTGCTGGATTTTGTTTATGTAGTCTTAATAAGCGTGGATAGATAGTGGCATCTAGGGCCCCTAAAAAGAAAGCGCTAACGAAGGATAAACGTGCAGCCACATTATAAAGGGCTACATCCTCATTCTTAAGGAGTAAGCCTGTCATCAGAGTGTCTGCCCAAAGCATTAAAAAAGCAAACATGGAAACAGGCGCCAAAGGAAGAGACTTTACGAGAACCTGTTTAATTGCTTGTGAGCTAGGACTTTGGCTAATGACCGGTCGCCATTGACGCAGCCAATACCAAGAAATAAGGCCTGCTAAAATGAGTGAAATAGTGTAAATCCATAAATAGTTTTGCTGTTTAGCAAATAGTGGCCAGAATACCCCTATACTAATAAGCATAGTAACAGCAGGTAGTGCATTCTGCACAATTAATGATTCTGAAATATGATGGGTTGCTTTTAAAAAAGCAGAGTGAATAATAACAATATTAAAAAACACAACCCCTAGTGCAGCTGTCCATAATAGGCTTAAATGAATTTCATTATCAAATAGTGTAGGCTTGAAAATAGGACTGGCTATTAACCATAATAAGGCGCTGATAAAGGTAGTAATAGCTAGTAGTCGGTAGGCACTTTTTAGATAATACAACTGTGTGGCTGCTAGATTGTCTTCGGGCAGACTGGCAACCTCTTTTACGATCCATTGCTCTAAACCTACGCGGCTAAATAAGGCTACGCCAGTGACTAGAGTCATTAGCATAAATAACATACCCGCTTCATTGACGGGTAAATTGCGCGTAATAATAATGGCGACTAAAAAATTTAATCCAACCCCAGCAAAACGTGCAATAGTCGAAAATGCGGTTTGCCAGAGGAGTGATGGATTATTGAGTTTCATGACCGGATGGCCTGATCAAGAAAGCTAATTAAGCGAGCGCGACGTTCATTGCTGGTTGCAGCATCAGAGGCGGTTAGGGTGCTGGCTTGTTTTAATAAACTGCGTAACTCCTCGCAACTGCGTGCGGTAAAAACGCCGGGGAGTTGGGACATCCATTCTAGGCCATCGCTTTGATGATCATTGCGGTGTTCGCCTAGTACACTTTGGCGGTTCATGACAATAATAGGTTTGCGCTTTTCTAAAGCGGTAATGATATTGCCCATGCCCGCATGTGAGACAATTAAGCTAGCAGCTTCCAAGTGTTGATTAAACACCGCAGTGGTCATAAAGCGTTCCCACTGCGCATGTTTCGGAATATATTCACCTTCTGCAATTTGTGCTTGCACCGTCACTTGATTTATAGCTGCCCATTCATCAACACAACGTACCAAGCGATCAAAAGCAAATTGTGTTCCCACTGCCACAAAGATCACAACACTGATCCTTGATAGCGAACCTCATTACTTTGTGCCAGATGTTCCCATTGCGTTAAAAAAATATCGGCGCGCTTTTGCACCATTTCCCCTGAGCGTGAAATTTTTCGTACATTGGCAATACTATCGACCCAAATCGTACGAATCCCCAATAATTTACCCAAAAAAACAGCAACAACACCCGGTGCTGCTCCTGTAGATAGAATGACTTGTGGGCGTTCGCGGAGTAAAATATAGGCTACTTTTACAGCGCAGGGGAGCAATTTCCATTTGTCGTCTGCACTCACATCGGGGACAGAGTAAACTTTATTTTTTTGTGCTTTAAAGAGTTTGTCGGGCATCGCATAAACCAAGTCATGTGATGCCTCAAGGCCAGCACAGATACGCGTTAATTGTATCCAATGTCCGCCTGGGGACGAGATGGCTAGAACTTTGCGGCGTATGGTCATGCTTAACTTGCCTTTCTCAAATAAAACGCGGCTTGGTCGCCTTGATTGAGCGCATTTAATTCGCGGGCGCGTTTTTCAAAATTTTTAATCTGTGCGGCACTGAACATGGATTTATCTGGATTTTCCGCCCATGAACGTTCAGCACGCAACGGAATATCCTGTTCGTATTGCTCGCTGCCCCAGAATTGGAAAGCATTTGAATCATAACGCAAGTCGTATACTGTGAAACCGGTTTGTTCAGCCAGCTTGTTAATACTGTCTACCGAATGCAGGAATAAATGGCGCGGTGCATCCAATTGCGCCCAATTTACCCCGTAATGTTGCCACGCGTATGAAGATACGGTAGGGACACGTAACATGACGCTACCCTGAGGACTTAACAGCGTAAAGGCTTTTTGCAAGGTTTGCTGCTGCTCCACCAGATGCTCGAAGGAATGATTAAACATAATCAAGTCCCATTGACCGGTTTCGCTAAAGATATCGCGCTTTTCAATCACCAATCCATTAGGGTAGCGAATGGTGTTAGTATTGAAAGGATCAATGCCCAAGGTCTTGTGAAAACCAAGATCGCGTAAAGCGTGCAGCAGCAAGCCTGCGCCACAACCTACATCTAAAATACGTGATTCTGGTGTTAAAGTGAGTGAGCGCAAAGTAGCTAGTTTAGCATTCGGCATAACGGCCTGCAGTAAGCGCCCTACGAGACCTTTGCCACTAACGGCATAACGATCACGGGCTTGAATAAGCCGACTTTTTAAGCCGGTATCGGTTTTAGGTGGAACATAAGAGTAATAATTTGTCGGATAGTAGTCCGCGAGCTGAGCGGGTATTTCCGTAATTTGTAGGCAACCGCAGGATGTGCACTGAAAATACAAATGCTCATCGCGCATACCTAACATCATTTCACGTACCCGAAAGCTTGGATGCTCAGCCTCGCTTGAACAAATCCGACAAATTGGCATTAAGCTTTCTCCGCATGATGACCAAATAGACTAATACCTTGTGCTTGCCAAAATTCTGGATTGGCTAAATACCAGTCTAAGGTTTTTCCTAGTCCAGACTGAAAGGTTTCCGCCGGTTGGTAGCCTAACTCAGTACAAATCTTACGATTATCAATCGCATAGCGACGATCATGTCCTGGTCTATCCGTCACATAAGTAATCAAGCGTTGGTGGGGTACATGCGGCGAGTTCGGATAGCGCTCATCCAATAAAGCACATAAGGTATGAATGAGATTAAGATTAGTTTGCTCATTATTGCCGCCGATATTATAGGTTTCACCCACTTTACCGTGGCGAATAATGAGATCAATGCCGCGATTATGATCATCGACATAGAGCCAGTCGCGTACTTGTTGACCATCGCCATAAATCGGTACCGCCTCACCTTGTAATAAGCGTGAAATCGCTAATGGAATAAGCTTTTCTGGATACTGATAAGGGCCATAATTGTTTGAGCAATTGCTAGTGGTTGTATTTAAGCCATAGGTGTGCTGATAAGCCCGCACAATGTGATCGGAGGCTGCTTTACTAGCCGCATAAGGCGAATTGGGAGCGTAGGGCGTTGTTTCGGTAAACGCAGGATCGGTTGCGCTTAGTGTGCCGTAGACCTCATCCGTAGAAACATGATGAAAACGGTGTTGGACTTGGTATTGGCCATTCAACCAAACCGCTTTCGCTGCTTTTAATAAGCTATGCGTGCCATCAATATTAGTACGTAAAAATGCATCAGGCCCATAAATCGAGCGATCAACATGTGACTCGGCAGCAAAGTGTACCAAGGTATCAATGGCCTCATCACGCAATAATTGTTCAACGAGGGCTTGATCTAAAATATCGCCTTTTATAAAACGGAAGTTACTTTGTTTTTCTAAGCTTTGCAGATTTTCATAGCGCCCCGCATAAGTCAAAGCGTCTAAGACAATAACACGTGTTTCAGGATATTGTTTAAGCCAATAATGAACAAAGTTAGTGCCAATGAAGCCAGCGCCACCAGTGACTAATACATGTTTGGGATGGTAAGTACTCATGCGGTTTGCGCCTGTTTCAATTCATTCAACATCATACGTAAACTATCGCGCCAATAAGGCAAGGTTTTGCCCAAGGCTTCTTCCGTTAATGATTTATCCATCACACTATAAGCGGGACGCTTGGCGGGTGTCGGGTATTGACTGGTGCGAATCGGTTTAATCGGAATTTCGCGTGTCAATAAGCCGAGGGTTAACGCATCATCCTGAATAGCTAGGGCGAAATCGTACCAACTGGCTACGCCATTGTCAGAACAATGCAGAATGCCGGTAGTATTTGCCGCCTGTAAGGCCCACAAGCTTTCAGCCAACGCATAGGCCCAAGTGGGTGAACCTATTTGATCATAGATGACATTGAGTGCATCTTTCTCATTCATTAAGCGCAGCATGGTTTTAACAAAATTCGCGCCATGCGCAGAATAAAGCCACGATGTCCGTACAATCAACGCCCGTGGATAATCTTTTAAAGCTTGTTCACCCGCCAGTTTACTAGCACCGTAGATACTTAAGGGCGCTGTATCAGCATCGACGCTATACGGTGTGCTGGCTTGGCCATCAAAGACAAAGTCCGTAGAGATATGAATGATAAGCGGCGGTTTTTTGCTGAGCACCAAAGCGGCTTCCGCCAATTGATGTACTGCACTAGCATTGACGGCATAAGCGGCGGCCTGATCGCTTTCAGCTTTATCAACCGCAGTATAGGCGGCGCAATTGATGATGCAATCGGGTTTGTATTCGGTTATGGCCGCTTGGACTTGGTGCAAGCGTGTAATATCGAGCTGATCATTGCTGGTCGCGATGAGGCGAATATGCGCTGGACAAGAACGTTTTAGCTCATAACCGAGTTGTCCGGTCGCACCGGTGAGCAAAACTGTAGTAGGGGTCATGCAAATACCTCAGCCATGGGTAGCAAGGCGCCCTGAGCATCTTTAGCAGATACCAGCGGCATTTCATTATTGACCAACGGCCAATCGATCTTGAGCGTTGGATCATCCCAGCGAATACAACGTTCATGTTCAGGCGCATAAAAATCGGTGCATTTATATTGAAAATCTGCCGATTCGCTCATCACATAAAAGCCATGTGCAAAGCCGGGTGGCACATAGAACAGGCGATGGTTCTCGGCAGAAAGCTCTACACCAACCCATTGGCCGAAGGTTTTTGCGCTGCGTCGGATATCGACTGCTACATCATAAACTTTGCCTTGGGTAACACGAACCAATTTGCCTTGCGGGTTTTGTAATTGATAATGCAAGCCACGTAAAATTCCTTGGCGCGAACGGCTATGATTGTCTTGTACGAAAGACAAGTCTAATCCTAGTTTAGCAAAGGTATTCTGATTCCACGTTTCCATAAAAAAACCACGTTCATCACCAAATACCCGTGGTTCTAAAATGACGACGCCTGCTAAGGCGGTAGTAATCACATTCACGGTAATAGCCCTGCTAAATACTCGCCATAGCCACTTTTCTTGAGTGGTTCGGCTAAGCGTAATAATTGTTCATGATCAATATAATGCATGCGCCAAGCGACCTCTTCAGGGCACGCAATCTTTAAACCCTGGCGCTCCTCGATCACACGGATGTAATTAGAGGCATCCAATAAAGACGCGTGCGTGCCGGTATCTAGCCAAGCTGTACCGCGCTTAAGGATTTCCACGCGTAACTGACCTTGCTCTAAATACAGTTGATTCACGGTGGTGATTTCGAGTTCACCCCGTTCGGAGGGTTTAACCTGCCGTGCGACATCAACCACTGTATGATCGTAGAAATATAAACCCGTTACGGCATAAGACGAGCGCGGTTTTTTAGGTTTTTCCTCAATAGTTAGCGCCTTGCCTTGCGCATCAAAATCTACTACCCCATAACGCTCAGGATCTTTGACAAAATAGGCAAAAACAGTTGCACCTGCTGATTGCTTAGCCGCTGCTTGTAAACGTGAGGATAAACCTTCACCGTAGTAAATATTATCACCCAAAATCAAAGTGCAAGATGAACCAGCTAAGAAATCAGCGCCAATTAAAAACGCTTGAGCCAAGCCTTCTGGTTTAGATTGTACGGCGTATTGCAAATTAATACCCCACTGTGTGCCATCACCTAATAATTGTTGAAATTGTGGGGCGTCATGTGGCGTGGTAATAATTAAAATATCCCGAATTCCTGCTAGCATGAGCACGGTTAAGGGATAGTAAATCATTGGTTTATCGTAAACCGGCATCAGTTGTTTGCTAACCGCTTGCGTGAGTGGGTATAAGCGTGTACCACTGCCACCTGCTAAGATAATACCTTTGCGTCTTGGGGACATCATTTATTAAAATTTGCCTAGTTTTGCTACGGCGCAGATTGTAGTCGATTTTGTGGTGAAAACGTCAAGTTTTCAGGCGAATAACGCATGAATTTAGCAAGGTATTCCGCTTCATTAGACAATAGAGGCCGTATTGAAGTGGTCGAAGCTATTGCTAGCACTACTAATTAATAAACTTCGCTCAGGGGCAAAGTTAGTATAAAAGGGCAAAAAAGCCCCACCTAACGCGCGAGCATCATTGCCAATGTCGCCAGCAACAAGGTTAGGCAGGATTAGCCCTTCGGTATTGTGATGCAAAAGTGCAGCTTGTACGGCTTCGGTTAATTGCTGTGCTACTGTGGCCGGTAAGGAACCATCAATAATAACTCCTTCCAAATCGATGACGCTAATCGTGGCCGTAATGGCATAGGCAATGGCATGAGCACTTTGGTTAATCCAAGCGCTGAGCACTTGTTCAATACGCTTGTCTAAAGCTCGTTCCTTAAGGAGGAGTTGCCAGACTTGTTCTGTACTGGTGCCTAGGGTTTGCAACGATCTGTCCAAGAGATAGAGTGAAGCACAATTAATCAGTTGCACGGTTTTGCCAGTACGTTGGGGGTCAGCCGCATAATCAGCCGGTAAAGGCATGGAACCAATCGCGCCCGCATTATTAAAGCAGCCCGTATAAAGCGTGTGGTTCATGATTAATCCACCACCGATAAAGGTGCCCACGAAGATGTGCAAATAATTATCAAATTTATGGGGATTGCCGAGTTCGAGTGAAGCAATACAAGCTGCTGTTGCATCATTCACCAACCAAACAGGGTAGGGCTGGTCTTGTTGAATGGTGTGGCGGATGTCGATGCTATTCCAGCTTTGGGTAATGTTGCTGGGGGTTGCGGTTTCTTGTTGCCAGCCACCTAATCCATAAGGTGCCGCTACGCCAATACCTTTTAAACGTGTTAATTGCCTAGCGGTGAGTGCGCGGGTGAGTTGATCAATGGCCTGATGGATATGGGGAAAAATAAAATTCGGGTCAGGATAGCTATAAGCATGTGTCATGCGCTTTAAAATCGTGCCTATAAAATCAATCAGCACTATATCCAAACTGCGTCGCCCAATTTTTACGCCGATGGAGTAAGCCCCTTCAGGATTTAACGCAATCGGTACGGCAGGCTGTCCGACTTTGCCCGTTTCATAACGCCGTTCTTGCTTATACAGCAACGCCTCATCAATCAATCGATTAATAATCACCGAGGCGGTTTGTGCACTCAGATTGGTTAGGCGTGTAATTTCGGCTTTGGTGAGATTCCCGCTGCGGCGAATCAGTTGCAGGATGAGGCGCTCATTGTATTGCGCAATACCCGTGAGATTACTGCCACCACTCGCTGATACGGGTTTAATCGCCATGTTTTGCCACTCCTTCCTACTAAGTTGATACGTTGAAGACTAGCTGCAAATAATTAATAAATCAATTTGAATTAATTATTGACAGTATCAGATTTAGCACCTAAGCTTATCAGCATACAAGTGCTAGAGTGTTGAGGCAGAACCCTTTAGCTAACACGTGTGCGACCTAATTCACCCTTGGAGGAGACTGACTTATGTTCAAGAAAACCGCTATCGTTGCTGCTGTTGCAGCAAGCTTTATGATTCCTGCACTGGCGCAAGCGAAAGATATCGTGGGCTTAATTACTAAAACTAATACCAATCCTTTCTTCGTAAAGATGAAAGAGGGCGCAGAAGCCAAAGCTAAAGAATTAGGTTTAGAGTTGCAAAGTTTTGCAGGCAAGATTGACGGCGACAATGACTCCCAAGTGCAAGCTGTAGAGAACCTGATTTCTGCGGGCGCAAAAGGTATTTTAATTACCCCTAATGATTCTAGTGCGATTGTTCCTACTATTGAAAAGGCACGTAAAGCAGGCATTTTAGTGATTGCTTTGGATACGCCATTAGAGCCAGCTACAGCTGCGGATGCGACTTTTGCAACCGATAATTTCAAAGCGGGCGAGTTAATCGGGCAATGGGCGGCTGCAACCATGGGCGACAAAGCGAAAGATGCAAAAATTGCCTTATTGGACTTAAATCCTAATCAAATTTCAGTCGATGTAGCGCGTGATCAAGGCTTCTTAAAAGGCTTTGGGATTGACCTGAAAGATGCCAAGAAAATGGGCGATGAAGAGGATCCACGTATTGTGGGGAGTGATAGTACGAATGGTAATGAAGAGGGCGGGCGTACTGCAATGGAGAAATTATTGCAGAAGGATCCCGCCATTAACTTGGTTTACACCATCAATGAACCGGCTGCTGCTGGGGCTTATGAGGCATTGAAAGCCGCGGGTAAACATAAGGATGTCTTAATTGTATCAGTGGATGGTGGTTGCCCAGGTGTTAAGAACGTCAAAGAAGGTGTTATTGGTGCAACTTCGATGCAGTTCCCACTGTTAATGGCCTCGATGGGGGTTGAAGCGATTGCTGAATTCGCTAAATCTGGTAAAAAACCAGCTAATACCGAGGGTTTAGACTTTTTCAATACCGGTGTTGAGTTAATTACTGATAAACCAGCTGGTGGTATTAAGTCTATGACATCTGAAGATGGCTTGAAAAAATGTTGGGGCTAAGCCACCACACCCACTAACTTTCCTATACTGTTAAATGACTGAGCGGGCTATTCCGCTCAGTTTCCACGTCCCCAAAACAGCACAACTGCGCCGCAGTTTTGTGAGGAGATTCTGTCATGGCTAGCGATAATTTTGAGGCCGTCGCCGCACGCGCCACAGGGCCAGTTGCGTCCTTTGAACAGAAACAACTAAGTTTTCTCGAAAAGTTGCAACGTTTTTTACACCATTATCCTACTGCTGCACCCACTTTCGTTTTGATTATTGCTATCTTGGGTTTTTATATAGCCGCTGGACCACGCTTCTTAAGCCCATTTAACTTATCCTTGATTCTGCAACAGATTACGGTAGTCGGTATTATCGGTGTTGCACAAACTTTAGTGATCTTAACGGCTGGTATTGATTTGTCGGTCGGCGCGATTATGGTATTGAGTTCGGTCGTGATGGGCAGGATGGCGATTCATTGGGGCGTGCCCGCTGTATTCGCCATTATGCTTGGGTTTATGGTAGGTTTTATTTGTGGCTATATTAATGGTTTTCTGATTACACGATTTCGTTTGCCACCCTTCATTACTACCTTAGGTACACTCAATATCTTTTTAGCCTTGAATCTTTGGTATTCCAAGAGCGAGTCTATTCGCTCACAAGACATCGATGCTCAAGCACCATTCCTAAAGTTCCTTGGTTATCAATTCGAAATATGGGGTGCTAGTCTTACACTCGGTACAGTGACCATGCTCCTGCTTTTTGTCTTCATGTGGTACATGCTCAAATATACCGCATGGGGAAGGCATATCTACGCGACAGGGGACGATCCACAAGCAGCACAGTTAGCGGGTATTGATACCAATAAAGTTCTCTTGTCCGTTTATGTGGTCGCAGGCTTGATTTGTGCCTTAGCGGCGTGGGCCTCGATCGGTCGTGTGGGTTCGGTTAGTCCGAATGCCGGCCAATTGGAAAACCTTGATAGTATTACCGCCGTCGTTATTGGGGGCACCAGTTTGTTTGGTGGACGCGGTGCGATTATGGGTACTTTGATTGGTGCGTTAGTGGTAGGTGTGTTCCGAAATGGTCTAGCCTTAGCTGGTGTTGAGGTATTGTGGCAGCAATTTGCGATTGGCCTATTGATCATTATTGCTGTTGCAACTGATCAATGGATTCGGAGGGCATAGTCATGGCAGCAACACAACTCGAACCCATTCTAGCAGGGCGTAATTTAGTTAAACGTTATGGTCGTGTCACGGCTTTAGATCATTCGGATTTTGATTTGTATCCGGGCGAAGTCTTGGCTGTGATTGGTGATAATGGCGCGGGTAAATCATCTTTGATTAAAGCGCTCACCGGAGCTGCACCGCCGGATACGGGTGAAGTGTATTTAGCAGGGCAAAAAGTCGATTTCAAGAACCCTATGGATGGTCGAATGGCGGGGATTGAAACGGTTTATCAGAACTTAGCGGTTTCGCCTTCGCTGGATATTGCGGATAACTTGTTTTTGGGACGGGAATTACGCAAGCCCGGCTTTTTAGGCAAATGGCTTAAGATGCTAGATCATAAAGAAATGGAGCGGATTGCTCGCGAAAAACTGTCGGAATTAGGCTTGTTAACGATTCAGACGATTCGCCAGCCGGTTGAATCATTATCCGGTGGTCAACGCCAAGCCGTTGCGGTAGCACGTGCAGCAGCCTTCGGTAGCAAGGTGGTGATTATGGATGAGCCTACCGCCGCTTTAGGTGTGAAAGAATCGCGCCGTGTGTTGGATTTGATTAAAGATGTGCGTAATCGCGGGATGCCGGTAGTGTTAATTAGCCACAATATGCCGCATGTGTGGGAAGTTGCTGATCGTATTCATGTGCATCGCTTGGGCAAGCGCCATGCGGTGATTAAACCGGATACACACACCATGTCTGAAGGGGTTGCGATTATGACTGGCGCAATGGATCCCAATGACCATCCTGCGGGGGCTTATGCAACGCCTAAAGGCGTGGCAGTTTAAGCATTTTGTCACTCACTAGCTTTGAAAGGCTCAACACCCACTGAGCCTTATTTTTTAGCTCTAATTTGGCAATATTTCTCTATACTCGCTGCTTTATGGTGCCAGCAAGGTTGTTCGTATGAATTTCCAGACGTTTATAGATGCAGTCACTTTAGTGGCGGTGGTCTCTATTACGATTAGCGCTATCTTGCAGGCAGCACATTATCAAATGGATTTTTTTGGTGGCTTGGTGATGGCCTTTGCGGGGGCTTTAGGCGGCGGCAGTGTGCGCGATTTATTGATTGGCGCGATTCCCGTCTTTTGAATTAACGACCTTAGTTATCCTTGGATAATTTTGGCTACCACCTTTATCACATTAGTTGCCATGCGCTTTTTTACCGTGCCGCAAAAACATCTAGGCGCTCTATTAAATATTGCCGATGCTGCTGGCTTGGCATTATTTGGTATTTTAGGGACATCAAAAACGCTCGAATATGGTGTGCCAGTGAGTATTGCACCGATTATGGGGGTGGTTACTGGCGTGGTGGGCGGCATGATTCGCGATGTTTTAACGCCGGTGACACCCATGGTAATGCGCGGTGAGTTCTACGCGAGCGCGGTTATTATTGGCGCTGTGCTCTATGTGATTATCCGAGCGTTTTTACCTGAGGTGTTAGCCATGTGTATTGGAATGTTCACGATTTTCGCATTACGCATGGCAGCGCTGTACTGGCAATTCAAATTTCCCTCATTGCGGATAAAGTTTTAGCGTCCTTAATAGCAAGTTAGGGCTAGTCTTAGTAAAGAGTAGCCTCGTTTGGTAGCGGAAAAGTTTACCAGTTTCCATACTAGCTTGGTCTAATAAAGACTAGTCTTTCTTGCGTAAGGGTAACTGAAAGATGGCATTTAGGCCTGATTTTCCAGAAAAAACGCCGCTTCCTCCTATCCGAAAAATTATAGCGCTTAATCCATAAGTGCTAGGCTAGGGACTGTACTGAAGACTTGCCCTTATTAGAAAAAATGTCTTAAATCCCAATAGGGTAGAGTAATGCTAATAATAATGTGAGCCCAAGCTATGCAAGCACAAACCCAAGATACGGCTGTCCTAGAAGCGAATGATGCAGCAGATGCTGCGTTGGTTGCTAGTTTATTGCCTACCACTGACACGCATATGGATACCGTGCGTAATATTTTATTTGGCGAGCAATTTCGTGAGTTAGAGCGCCGTCAAGCGGCCTTAGATCGTCAATTACGTGTTTCTTTGAGTCAATTAAGTGCTGATACGCAAAAACGTTTTGATGGCGTGACCCAAGAGTTATTGGCGCTGAAAGATCAATTAGCCGAAGAAGTGCGCCTACGTAGTCAAGATCAAACCGTGCTGCGTAAGCGTTTAGATCAACACGACCAACAATTGGATGAGCTTAGTAAGCGTGCAAAAAGTCAGCAAACCCAAATTCATGAGCGTGTGACACGCGAAGTCGAAATGCTATCTAGCCAGATAGAAACATGGCGTGCGGATTTACTGCAGCAATTACAACAAGCTAGCGATCAATTGCGCCACGATAAGGCGGATCGTAAAGCGGTTGCGGGCTTACTCAATAGTATGGCACAGCAACTATTTGATCCTGAACAGGTGTAAACCCATAAGCCTATGACTGCGCCGCTTGCCTCAACATCCTCTCTCAATGACCAACAGTTAGTGCAGTTGCGTGCGCTACTCTTGGGGGTTGATGAGGCAAGCTGGTCGCGCTTGCAGCGTTTAGTGTTGGATCGTGAGGCACATACTGAGCATACTGCGAATGTATTAGCAGAGGCTATCAAACGCCGCGCTGGTCAAGATCAGGCTCTGGTCTCAGCA
The DNA here is from genome assembly GCF_000371925.1 of Thiolinea disciformis DSM 14473. Classification (GTDB taxonomy): domain Bacteria; phylum Pseudomonadota; class Gammaproteobacteria; order Thiotrichales; family Thiotrichaceae; genus Thiolinea; species Thiolinea disciformis. The sequence continues at coordinate 66,993 of NZ_AQVE01000007.1, forward strand.
CTAGCCCCCACGGTTGAGAAGGTTCTCACCCAGTCGATTGATAATGACCCACAACGTCTAGCGAATGCACTTTATCCTGTAATGGGGCCAGCGATTCGTAAATCCATCCACGAAGTCTTAGCGCAAACCCTACAAACCTTTAATCAATTATTAGAGCAGAGTTTGTCGCCACGTTCGTTATTGTGGCGTTTTGATGCGTGGCGCACTGGACGTAGTTATACCGAGGTTTTGTTATTAAAAACCCTGATTTATCGTGTTGAACAGGTCTTTTTGATTCATCGTGAAACCGGTTTATTGTTACAACATGTGGTGTCACCCAATGCCGTGTCTAAAGATCCTGATTTAGTATCTGGAATGTTGACAGCGATTCAAGATTTCGTGCGCGACTCGTTTGAAGTGCAGAAAGATGAGGCGCTCAATCAGCTGAGTCTGGGTGATGTCAGTGTTTTTATTGAACAAGGGCCTTATGCGGTATTAGCCGCGGTAGTACGTGGCAATCCACCGGCGGATTTGCGCATTCTATTAGCGGATACTTTAGCGGCATTGCATAGTCAGTTGCATGATGAATTGCAGGCTTATCAAGGTGATGTACAAGCCTTTGACCGCACCCAGCCCTTATTGACGCAGTGCTTACAAAGTCAATCGCAGGTGCAAAAACGCCGATTTCCATGGCTGGCTATGCTTGTCCTAACCGGAATGTTAGCTGGTATTGGCGTTTGGACTTATCAGTATTATCGTGATTACCAAATCTTCCAAACAGCCGTTCAGTTATTACAACAAGAGCCTGGTGTGGTGGTGACAGCGACACAAGCGCACGCCAATCATTATCACATCGAGGTATTGCGTGATCCTTTAGCGCGAGGAATCAATAGCTTATTCAGTGCCATTCCACTGACTATTCAAGTGAACGAGCGTCCTTTTGTGTCTTTGGATGACTCGTTAAGTTTGGCGCGCGCCCAGCAACTCTTAAAACCACCGCCTAGTGTAAAACTAGACTACCAAGCGGGCGTATTACACGTGAGTGGCTCGACCGATAAGCTGTGGCAACAACAGTTGATGACTACTTGGTCACTATTACCCAATGTACAAGCTTTGGACAGTGAAGCACTGACTATTCATGATAATGAGGCACTGGAGCGCGAGCAGCGTCTTAACCATTTAGTCGATCAGATTCAGCAGACACCGTTAAAGTTTGCGAATAATGATGCCCAAATTACTGACCCAAGCGCTATTAAAAAAACTAGCGACAGCTTGCTGGAATTAATTAGTTTGGCACGGCAGAATCAAAAAAATATTCAATTAAATTTATCAGGCTATGCAGATGATACGGGAACGGTGGAAGCTAATAATCGTTTAATCACTGAGCGTGTTAAAACGGTGACTCAAGCTTTAATTAAAAATGGTGTGCCAGCGGCATTAATCAATAGTTTACCCACTCAAGCTAATGTGACACGCAATGAACGCAGTGTGCATTATCAGATTCAATTTTATTAAGAGAGGCTCAGCAGCATGAGTCAAAGCACGTGAATGAGTTAGTGTTACAAAAAAAAGTTTGTTTAGTGGGGGCTTTTTCAGTAGGTAAAACCAGTCTGATTCAGCGCTATGTACATAGCTTATTCAGTGAGAAATACCAAACCACCGTTGGTGTAAAAATCGATAAGAAAATTGTGGTGGTGGACGATACACAATTAAATCTAATGCTTTGGGACGTGGCAGGTGAGGACGATTTTACCCAAATTCGCCCCGCGCATTTGCGAGGGCTAGCGGGTTATATTGTGGTTATTGATGGAACGCGCCCGAATTCCTTTGATGTTGCTTTAGATATTCATTTACGCATTCAACGTGATTATGGCATTTTTTCTACTGTATTTGTTTTAAATAAATCCGATTTACAAGACCAATGGCGCTTAACACCCGAGCATTTACATCGGCTGATTAATTTGGGATTTCCAGTAGTGCAGGCGAGCGCTTTATCAGGTGAGGGTGTCGAGAATATATTTACTAATCTAGCCAGACAGTTAGTAACTGCTCATATAGGGGCTTAAGCATGAGTAGCATTTTGGAGGATATCTATAATTCCTTAAATATCGTCGCCTTTAGTTATGAAGCCGACCAGCAATTTCAATTATTATCTGATATGCCGGATTGGTTATTATTTTTTCTAGGGCATGTTGAAAATGATAGCTATCCTTTATTTGATAGTTTTGCCTATCTCAGTTGTTTTAAGGAAGATGCTGAGCTTCATTGGCAAGAAGCCAAGACCGAGCCTTTGGCCTCTGGCCCTTGGATTGAAATTGATGCTTTGGAGCAGTCCATCGCTTTTGAGGCCAGTGCTTTATGTAGCCAAGGTAAGCGTATTTTATTGATTCAAAATCTAGGTAAGCGCTATACCCAAGAGTTGGAACGCTATCAGCAAGTACGTAATAGTTTGCTGACTAAGGAAATGCTCGAAACAGAAGTACAGCGGCGAACCTTAGCGATTCGGCGCCGTGAAGAAGAGCTGGCAATTAAATTAGTGAGTTTGACCAGTTATCGTGACCAAGAAACGGGCACGCATGTCAGGCGTATTGGTTTGTATGCAGCGGCGATGGCAAAGGCGCTCAATTGGAGTGAAGAGCAGATTGATATTATTCGTATTGCCGCGCCCATGCATGATATTGGCAAAATCGGGATTCCTGATCGGGTACTGCGAAAAAATGGTTCTTTAAACGATGCCGAATTTACTGTGATGAAACAGCATACCGAAATTGGTGCACGTATGTTGAGTGGCTCGACGATTCCAGTGTTACAAATGGCACAAGTAATTGCGCGTAGTCATCATGAACGTTGGGATGGTACCGGTTATCCCGAAGGCTTAGAAGGTGAAGCGATTCCCTTACCCGCGCGGATTACGACGATTGTCGATGTGTATGATGCTTTATTGCACGAACGCATTTATAAAGAAGCGATTCCCGAATACGAGTCGGTTAGTATGATGCGCGATATGGCAGGACGTTATTTTGACCCTGAGCTATTTAAGCTATTCGAGCGTTTATTGCCCGTCATGCGCCAAATCCGTCAAGAAGTGTCTGAATTCACAGGTTGACAAGTAGCGGATTGAACTTTAGCTTGGCATTTTGTTTAACAAAGCCAAACCATGCCCGATTTTTCCCTGCAAGTTGCCTTAACTCAGATCACTCAAGCTTTGGCCGAGCAAGGCTGGCTGGTGTTGCCAAAATTTTTTCCGACTAACCACGTTCAAGCTTTGCGTGCTCAAGCATTAAGTGCTTGGCAAGCAGGAGAGTTTCACCCAGCCGCGATTGGGCAGGGGGCTAATAAATTACAAAATTTTGATATTCGTAACGATTCGGTATTGTGGCTGGAGTCAGCGCAAGGTGAGGCGGTTGCGTACTATCTGGATTTCCTCGAGCAATTACGTTTAGCGCTCAATAGTGAGTTATTTTTAGGCGTCTTTGAAAGCGAAGCGCATTTTGCGGTTTACCCTCGTGCGAGTTTTTATAAAAAACACCTTGATAATTTTCGGGGGCGCTCAACACGCTTAGTGACAGTAATTACTTATCTAAACCATGCTTGGCAAGCAGAAGACGGCGGACAATTGCGCCTTTATACGAGTAATGCGGCATTTATAGACATTGCACCAGAGGCTGGGAGTTTAGTAGTTTTCTTAAGTGAGCGTTTTTCGCATGAAGTCTTACCCGCACAGCGTGAGCGTTTGAGTGTGACAGGCTGGCTGCGGCGCAGGAGTTAAAACACCTTTAATCACTAGCCATTAAAGGTGTTAGTAGATTGTTGGCGTTTAACCGAATTTTAATCCCACCAAAAATCCAGCGGTAGCGCTGACACCTTTGCTGGTGATTTGGGATAAGCGGTGTTGTAAGGCAGAGCCATAGTCACGCGCCATCGTCGTGGCAGTTTCAGCAGCGTGTTGCAGTTGCGCGTCAGCGACCTGGGTGATCCCGTAATATTCACTAATAAAAAGCAGGACAATGGCGCCACCAGCCAAAAATAAGGCCATTCTCAACACCTTTTTAGCAAAATAGCCCACTGCTAGGCCAATCACAAAGGGCGCACCAACATTACCCAGCAGGAAAGGCGCAGACAAAAAGTCTGGTGCAAGGCTGGTAGGATCAAAACCTTGTGTTGCCCCCATGCCTGTATTAGCAGTGTCATTCCACGCTGGTGGTGGTGCTAGTGAATTATTAGCATTGCCCATCTATTTTTTATCCTTATTAATTAATAAATTTTACTTAGACTAGCGGATGATTAAAAACGTGTCAAAGCACGATACTTCGGCGCTTCAGCAGGTGATTGTGTAATGTATTCTTTCACTCCCCAGCAGCCGTAGTGAGCGGGTGCGCGGGGCGAAGAAAAAGCCATAAACAAGCGACCGCCCGCTTGGCGGAAACCTTTTAGCAGTTGGCTGTAGGCTTGCTCCATACGTGGGTCACGATTCGCTTCAATAATTAAGGGGTTAGGATATTGGTCACGCGATTTAGTTCCATGCACGACTAAATGTTGTCCGCCCTCATAAGCGATTAAACCTAGACGATAGGTATCGAGGAATTGCATGTGCTGATCGACTTGGCGCAAGGTTTGTTCTATCGAGTAACGTTGATTGCTATTTAATAAGGCAAAAATATCATCCACACTATTTACGCGCATTAATGAAGCTTGATCCGCATAAAAATAAGGTGCGAGCGCAAACATATCCGCTGATTGATAAACGTCGAAGGATTTAAGGATTAAAGGGGTAGTTGCTGGATTACCGGACCAGCCACTTAAGACACGCACTAAACGCTGGCGATTATTAAAAACTTGATCCCAGATTTGGAAAATTTCCTTACTGCGTTTGGCGTAATATTTTAAACCCGCATTTAATGGCACTGGATCAAGCCGCTCGGCTTGCCCCATTTGTTGCACATATTGCGCTTGGCTAAATACTGTATTCCATGCTTCATTGGTATATTCAATATAAGCTTTTAAATTAGGTTTGAGATTGGTGCTTACATATTGAGCGTATTGCTGAACAAAAGCATCATCAGCACGATGGGGAATATTAAACCAAGCATCGGCATTTAAGGTGTTTGCCAAATCCACCATAATTTCTAACGGTACACCACGTTTGCCTTCTGAGCCGCCCCAAGTCGCCTGATCAATTTGTGGACGTTGATTCCACGATTGTATGGGGTTACGCGTAATGCCCGACATATTCATGAAGCGAATCGTTTTGAACTGGCGCATGAAGTTTAAGTAGTCGGGATTAAAGACAATCTCATCCGAGTGATCGGCAAAAGAGCGATATTGACCACCGCCACATTGATTAGCGGACTCGACACGCTGAAAAGGATTATTGGCACAAATTCCGCCCGGCATGGTGACGCGAATATGGCGGATGGGGTCTTTGGGATCAGATTTTTCAATTACTAAAGCGCCAGAAATCTCATTCTTGTCAGTAGGGCGCAAGGTGATAATATCGCGTCCTGCACTTTGTTTAACTAAAGTAGCGCCTTCTTCATAGCGAATACTGCCAGAGCCTTCATAGCTCACGGTATATTCACCTTTAGGTAAGGCATTCGCTGGCATCCAACGCACGAACCAAGTTCCCGCCTGACCACCCCGCAAATCTTTTACCCAACCTTGCGCATCGTAGACTATGCCACCACGGGTAAATTCTTTATTTTCATTAAAAGGCTCAGCGGTACGAAATAAATCAGCAAAGGGCAGGCTTGAGTCAAAGTGAACTGCCTCGTTGGTATTCATTCCTACATACGGGGTGGTGGCATTGGCAGAGGAGATGACGAGCAATAAGCTCAGAACTTGCAGCAAACGCGTGAACATAAGATTAGCCCAAACCGTTATCAATGAAGGGCGTCATTATGGCAAACAATACTCAGCAGTTTCACCCTGTAGCTGGCTAAAATTTCTTGATTCGCTTATCAAATAAATCATAAATCCATCGGAGGCTCTACTGTTAAAGACTCAGTGTGGCATGTCTTTAATGTCGACAATTAGCTTAAGTTGGAGTCTAAGCAGGGTGGGTGGATTTTTCCGAAAAATGCTAAGGTTTTTATAAAGTCAAGCAGGCATTGCTAGACCAATAAAGCTCTTAGGAAGTGAGGGGTTTTTTAAAGAGGCAATGCTGCAATGCCGCATTCTACACAGGTTCTTGTCAAGATGCATTATTATTGTCGACAATTTATTGAAAAATAATGGTTCTATCAGTAGAAATTAAGGTGTTAGGCCATTATTATTTGGACTTTCGTCGGCTAGGATATCCCCAACCATGACCACTAATCATGTAGATGTTTTGCTTGTAGGTGCTGGTATTATGAGTGCGACCTTAGGCACCTTACTCAAGCAAATGAATCCTTCCTTTAAAATGGCCATGGTCGAACAAATGGCCGACATTATGCAGGAAAGTAGTAGCGCTTGGCACAATGCGGGAACCGGTCATGCGGCTTATTGCGAATTAAATTACACCCCACAAGCTGCCGATGGCTCAATCAATTATGACAAAGCCTATTTTATTAATAGTGCTTTTGAGATGAGTTTGCAGTTTTGGGCTGCTTTAGTAAAGCAACAAGCTTTGCCGGAGCCATCCAATTTCATTAACCCTGTACCACATATGAGTTTTGTGTGGGGTGAGGAAAATGTAGCCTTCTTACGCAAGCGCTACGAGCATTTATCAAAACATCCTTTATTTAAGGGCATGGAATTTAGCGACGATCCAGCCGTGTTGCGTGAGTGGATTCCGTTAGTGATGGAGGGGCGTGATCCCCATCAGAAAGTCGCTGCGACGCGCATAGATCATGGCTCAGATGTGAATTTTGGTGCTGTTGGGCGCTATTTGGTACAAAACCTTCAGAAGTCACCCGACTTTCAATTGCATCTGAATTATGAAGTGCAAGGTATTGATAAACAAGCCGATGGTTCTTGGTTGATCAGGCCACGGAGTAACAGTGCCGAGCCTCCTGCCTCGATTAATGCGAAATTTGTATTCTTAGGTGGCGGCGGCGCTGCGCTGAATCTTTTACAAATGTCTGGCATTGAAGAGGGCTTAGGCTACGGCGGTTTTCCAGTGAGTGGGCAATGGCTGGTCTGTAATCGTGAGGACATCGTCCCTCAGCATTATGCTAAAGTGTATGGCAAAGCATCTATTGGCGCGCCGCCTATGTCTGTCCCACACTTAGATACACGCATCATTGACGGCAAGCGCGCACTTTTATTTGGACCATTTGCGGGTTTTACCACCAAATTCCTTAAACAAGGCTCGATCTTTGATTTATTTGCATCCATTCGTCCTTCCAATGTCGTGCCGATGGTGCGCGTAGGTTTGACCAGTATGGATTTAATCAAATACTTGGTGACAGAGGTTATGCAAACCCATGCCGCTCGTGTCAATGCCTTACGCGAGTACTACCCTAGTGCCAAAGCCGACGATTGGAAATTAGAAATCGCGGGTCAACGGGTACAAATTATTAAGAAAGATCCGAAAAAAGGTGGAAAACTTGAATTCGGTACAGAAGTTGTGACTGCTTCTGATAATAGTTTGGCGGTTTTACTGGGGGCATCGCCAGGAGCATCGGTTGCCGTCCAAGCCATGATGCAAATTGTTGAGCGTTGTTTCAAAGCCTCTTTGGCGACACCTGAGTGGCAGGATAAGCTTCATCAATTAGTGCCATCCTATGGCAAGTCCTTGGTAGATGATGAAGACTTGTTGCAGACTGTACGTCAATACACCTTATCTACTCTAAAGTTAGCGCCGGTTCAGCCTATCTAAGGAGATGTTTACTCTATAACTTATTGTTTTTAAAGTAGCCTTGCTAGCTGAAACGTTTAGCAAGGCTTTTTTTTATGTTAACCACTTGCCTGAATTAGTGTATTCATTTATTAGTAAGTTCTAAAGTGTACTACAATTTTTTTTAAGCTATTTTTTTGCTGCATCACACAAATTGAGAATTATCAAAAAAAATAAATATATTAATCAATAATTTAAATGGTTTAAATTAAGTTCTTAGTGAAACTTTCTCTTAATAGAATTTTCTTATGTATACAATCGAATTTTATTGATTGTCGACATAATCTAACTCACATACTATTCAGCAAGTAGATAAATTTTTGAATGTTTGATTTGAGGAACTGCATCATGAATCGTCAAGAGCAAATCGCTGCTTTAGAGAAAGATTGGGCAACCAATCCACGCTGGAAAAACGTTAAGCGTGGTTACAGTGCGGCTGACGTCGTGCGCTTACGTGGTTCTATGCAACCAGAGTATACTTTAGCGAAGCAAGGCGCTGAAAAATTATGGAAGCGTGTTAACGGTGAAGCTAAGAAAGGTTATGTGAATGCTTTCGGTGCGATCACTGCGGGTCAAGCGATGCAACAAGCTAAAGCTGGCTTAGAAGCGGTTTATCTTTCTGGTTGGCAGGTTGCCGCCGATGGTAATACCTCTGAAACCATGTACCCAGACCAATCGTTATACGCATACGATTCCGTACCTACTATGGTGCGTCGTATTAACAACACGTTCAAACGCGCTGACGAAATCCAATGGTCTCGTGGTATTAACCCAGGCGATAAAGAGTTCGTTGATTACTTCTTACCAATCGTGGCTGACGCTGAAGCGGGCTTCGGTGGTGTGTTAAATGCCTTTGAATTAATGAAGAACATGATCGCGGCAGGTGCTGCGGGCGTTCACTTTGAAGACCAATTAGCCGCTGTTAAAAAATGCGGTCACATGGGCGGTAAAGTATTAGTTCCAACCAATGAAGCGGTTGAGAAATTAATTGCTGCACGTTTTGCAGCGGACGTGATGGGTGTTCCTACTATCGTTTTAGCGCGTACTGATGCTGAAGCAGCTAATTTGTTAACTTCTGATCACGATGCAAACGACAAACCATTCTTAACGGGTGAGCGCACACAAGAAGGCTTCTACCGTGTGAAAAACGGTTTAGAGCAAGCCATCAGTCGTGGTATCGCTTATGCGCCTTATGCCGACTTAGTATGGTGTGAAACAGGTACACCTGATTTAGGTTTTGCACGTGAGTTTGCTCAAGCCGTTCAAGCTGCTTGCCCAGGTAAATTGTTATCTTATAACTGTTCACCTTCTTTCAACTGGAAGAAGAATTTAGATGACGTAACTATTGCTAAATTCCAAGATGAATTATCAGCGTTAGGTTATAAGTACCAATTCATTACCTTAGCTGGTATCCATATCAACTGGTTCAACACCTTCCAATTCGCGCACAACTATGCACGCGGCGAAGGTATGAAACACTATGTGAACATGGTTCAAGAACCAGAGTTTGCGGCTCGTGACAAAGGTTACACCTTCGTATCTCACCAACAAGAAGTTGGCGCTGGTTACTTCGATGACGTAACAACCGTTATCCAAGGTGGTTCTTCTAGCGTTAAAGCCTTAACAGGTTCTACTGAAGAAGAACAATTCCACTAAAATGCCTACATTCAAGCCAAGCCGGTTTGAATAAGCATTCGCTGTGAAAAAAGCCCGGCTCACTGTCGGGCTTTTTTATTACCCCTAAGCTAAAAGTTTAAAGGATTGACTATGACAGATTTTAAAACGGCTGATTTATTAGACGATCACGAAGATAAACCACTACAAGTAGTGCAACCTGGCTTTCATAACTTTGGTGGACGCAATAAGTTCGCGGGTGAAATCGTTACTATTAAAATTCACGAAGATAATTCCTTAGTCCGTGAATTCGTAGCAATGGAAGGCAAGGGTAAAGTACTAGTAGTTGATGGTGGTGGCTCAACTCGTTGTGCTTTATTAGGCGATATGTTGGCTGAGAAAGCAGCCAAAAATGGTTGGGAAGGCGTGATTGTTTACGGTTTAATCCGTGATTCCGTCGATATCAGCCAAATGGATATTGGCGTGAAAGCGTTAGGTACTATTCCATTAAAAAGCGTAAAGCGTGGTTTTGGCGTGAAGGGTGAGCCTGTGCATTTTCATGATGTGACCTTTACACAGGGTCAGTACATCTATTCGGATGAAGATGGGATTATTGTGTCGCCTGTTAAACTGGTCGATTAAAGTCGTCGTTCTTAAAAATAAGTTAGTCTGAAGTAAGGCTTTAAAAACTTTAGGAGTGCAAGCTAAGTCCCTCTCGACTTGCACTCCTGAAAATTATCTACTTAAAAACTCCGACCCTACAATCAATCTATCTACATAATCTCATCATTTTTAGATATGTACTAAGATTAGCTTAGTATTGCTCAATAGGTAGCGCCAGCCAAACGAGGTGGGCACGAGATTTAATATATTTCTGCCATGTAGGCGTTGATATATTTTATATCCGGCTTTAATCAGTAATTTCATGACAAGCTACCCTGATGCATCCTGTCAACAAGCCAATTCTATCAATGAGACTCTAACCTGCTGTTGTAGGGGTAGCGGGTGGAATAGGAACATAAATGGGATAAGGACGAAGTCTAGGCATCATACCCATTCCCATCATCATAGGATTCATCATCCCCATTCCCATCATAGGATTCATCATCCCCATTCCCATCATCATAGGATTCTGCATCATGGCAGCTTGACTAGGATCCATACCCTGAGGAGCGCCAGCACCTTGACCTTGCATCATGGCAGCTTGACGCGGGTCCATGCCTTGAGGGCCACCTTGCCCTTGCATCATGGCAGCTTGACGTGGATCCATACCTTGAGGGCCACCCTGTTGTTGCATCATTGCAGCCAGTTGACGCGGGTCCATGCCTTGAGGACCACCTTGCCCTTGCATCATGGCAGCTTGGCTAGGGTCCATGCCTTGAGGTCCACCTTGTTGTTGCATCATGGCAGCTTGACGTGGATCCATGCCTTGAGCGCCTTGCCCTTGCATCATGGCAGCTTGACGTGGATCCATGCCTTGAGCGCCTTGTTGTTGCATCATGGCAGCTTGACGCGGGTCTATGCCTTGAGGTCCACCTTGTTGTTGCATCATCGCAGCTAGTTGACGCGGATCCATATCTTGAGCGCCACCTTGCCCCTGTTCTTGCATCATGGCAGCTTGGCGAGGATCCATGCCTTGAGGTCCACCTTGTTGTTGCATCATCGCAGCCAGTTGACGCGGATCCATATCTTGAGCGCCACCTTGCCCTTGTAATGCACGGAGTTGGTTAGCATATTGTTCTCTATTAGATTGTTCAGAGCGCAATCTTTGGACTAGCTCACGAATAATGCCCATTAATTCTTGTCTGCTAGGCGAGCTTGACGCAGGGGTTTCGTCAAAAAGACTACTAGAGCGGCCAGTATATCTGGAAGGCAGTTCGCGGCTTGAATAACGAGAAGGCTCGCCTAACTCGTAACGACGAGATAGGCGCGGTTGTTCTGTATAGTAAGTGCTCATAGTGGTTTGTGTCCTTAAAATAAAAGGGGCGAACATCCAGCGTTCGTGTGTGCAGCATACGGCTATTAATACTGTATAAGGTGTTCTGGGAAAGATTGTCGGTGTGCTTGTTAAGATCAAAGGAAATTTAGTCAAGTCGTACCTCAACAGAGGTATTTTTTATTAGAGACTTGATTTTTAAACTGCCTGCCTATGGACTCAGTAATGAATGATACAAACTTAAAATTACATCTACGCCAATGTATTCAAAAGGTCGCGACTGGCCCCGAATACAGCAAAGATTTAACTTATGATGAAGCTTATTATGCGATGCGTCATTTGCTTGATCCCGAGGTTGATCCGGTTCAGGCAGCTATTTATTTAATTGCGCTACGCATGAAACGTGAAACCGATGAAGAAAATCGAGGCACGCTTCAGGCATTAATTGATACGGCTGAAATTAGAATTGCGAAAGTCGCGGAAATCATTGATTTATCCGATCCCTATGATGGTTATGCGCGTGGCGTTCCAGCTTCTAGTTTTGCACCTGCCGTATTTGCAGCTTTAGGTATTCCAACGGTATTGCATGGTTTAAAACAAGTGGGGCCAAAATATGGTGCGACCCACCATTTGATTCTAAAAGCTGCTGGATTAAGTGTAGATTTAACACCCGATCAGGCTCAGCAGCAATTAGAAAAGATTGGTTGGACTTATATTGATCAGGCACAATTTGCACCTCAATTATATGCTCTGGTGCCATTACGACAGCGTATGATTAAACGACAAGTCTTAACGACTGTTGAGACCTTATTAGCACCTATTCGTGGGAGCGAAAAAACCCATTATATTAGTGGTTATGTGCATCAAGCTTATCCGCCCATTTATGCCGCTTTAGCGAAACAAGCCGGTTTTGCTAGTGCTGCTTTTATTCGGGGTGTAGAAGGTGGGGTTATTCCTTCTTTACAACAAGCTGGAAAATTATTCTACTATCGGAATCCTGACGAGGCGTTACAGCAATTAAATATCGATCCACAAACCATTGGTATTGAAGCCACTACTCGTGCTATTCCTTTGCCAGAAAATTTACCAGCAGCCCCCATGATTAGTGATGAAATTGCTAGTATGGTGGATAGTGCCGCACTGGCTCAATCCTCAGCTAAACAAGGACTTGCGGCTTTGGCAGGTGAGCGCGGATTAATGTATGACAGTTTAGTTTATGTGTGTGCTATTGGTTTATTACACTTACAGCACTATGAAACTTTATTAGAAGCTGCCAATGCAGTACGTGTTGTTTTAGATAGCGGTAAAGCTTTAAAGCTATTTCGAGCGGCGGCTTAATTAAATCAAGCCATTTCATGAATTAAGAGAGGAAATTATGAATCAGCAATATTATGATGCTGTAGTAGCAATGGAAAAAGCAGGCGCCAACCCAGAGTTTGTGCAAGGGTGGCAAAATGGTTATTTATTTAACCCTATGCGCGAAGAACAGCGTTTAAATGAGGCTTATGAAGCGGGCTATGAAGCCGGAAAGTCCCGCGATACCAATGCGTATAAGGAATGGTTGGAATAATCTGAGATTAGAGTAAACGTCTATACGCAAGAGTGCCTAAGCGTTTAAACTGGGCCTTTTATTGAAGGAACAGTTTATGCGTGTTCATTTATTTGTAAAAACTATTGCTGCGTTAAGTTTATTAATGAGTTTTAATGCCGCTTATGCTTTAGCAAACCCAGCGAGTACTCATTGTATCAACAAAGGTGGCACACTTAAGATTGCCGACACCCCGCAGGGCCAAGTAGGTTATTGTACTTTGCCTGATAAAACGGTATGTGAAGAATGGGCATTTTTCCGTGGCCAGTGTCCTGCCGCTAAGTCTAAGCCGGTTAGACCTAACCAACCGGGCAGTTTTAACAATATTAGTACCAGTGATCCTGAAGTGCGTAAAGTCGCTAATTTTGCAGCACAACAAATCAGCCGTGGGAAAGCTACAGTCAAGCGTGTTATTCAAGCCAAGTCCCAAGTAGTGGCTGGCAAGAATTATCGCTTACTAATAGACTTAAGTAATGGTGGCCGTTATGCGGTGACTGTTTTTAAGCCTTTAGGTAATCGCCCCTTACAGCTCAGCTCCGTTAACCAATTGGCACATTAAATAGCAAAATCTTAAAAGTAGAATAAGTGCATCGCTTAGCGCTTATTCTACGATTTTTTTCCAAGTCTCAGCGTTTATGGTTATTGTTCTTGTTGCAATTGCCCCAACAAACCTAGACCTAATTCCCTATCCGTCATTGCAATATAAGCGGCATAGCCGCGTAAACGCTGGAGGCTTTCTCCTTCTGGCAAAACTTTACCTTGTTTGAGGTTATGAACAGCCGCCCGCATTTGTCGCTTCAACACACGACTAACACGTGGAGACTGTTCGCCATTTACCACTAATCCCGTTACTGTTTGCACAGCGCCTTGGCGAATGACTCGTGTTTTCTTGTCGTTTAAATCAAAACCCTCTTCACCTAGTACACGTTTTAAGGTTCCCAATAAACGGCTAATCTCAGCGGGATTTTTGCTAGTTGCAGGCAAACTGAAACTTAAATCATCGGCATAGCGAGTATAACGCCAGCCCGCTTTTTGTGCGAAACCAGTCAAACGCCGGTCCAAACGCAAGCACAGTACATTGGTCAATGCGGGGCTGGTTGGCGCACCTTGTGGCAAGCAACGATCCGCGAGAGCCACATACACTTGCTTACCTGCATGTTCAACAACTTCACGGGGTGATTCGGTACAGAGCAACGCCAGCAGTGTCGCGATTTGTTCTGGATAGCCTGCTTTACGAAATACGCCTTTCACACGCTTCCAGCTAATGCTTGGGAAGAAGTCTTTAATATCAACTTTTACTAAGACTTGGCTATTCGTGTGCTCAGCCGCGTTGGTAGCAATCGAGCGCCCAGCAATAAAACCGTGCGCTGAACCGTGTACGACTAAACGGTCGAGGATTTCATGCAGTATCCAATGCTGAGCTTGTTTTAATTTCGGCAACGGTGCCCAAATCGCGCGCAGCCCACCGGAACGCTTCGGAATTTCAAAGCGGGTATAATGACTTTTATCGGCGACTTCACGCTGATAACACAGCCAACGCAATTCATTCACCGAGAGCTTAAGGGCTTCACATAATTGCGGCACCTTGGTAATGGCGGGCAATTGATTTTCCAGTAGGCGCTTATTAGCATTGGGCACATCCCACTGGTCTTCGCTACTATCATCTGTCCAATAAATGCCTTCGCCCAAATGGACAATATGCTTGGCTTTGTAAGCTTGCCATGCCTCTTTATTCAGACGGCGCTGCTCAGCCGCTTCTTTTTTCAGCTCTTGACGGTATTTTTCTAGTTCCGTTTTGTTCATGTTATCGGTGGGACGACGCGCTACCATGAAACCATTTTTCTGCATCTGCTCGCGCACATAGGCATTCACGCTGCCGGCTTTTTCAATCGCCTGCCAAACTTGTTCGTAACGACTTAATTCACTCATGCTTCAGCCCTCAATAAAGCCGCTTAGTTCCAATTGTGCGATTTTGCCTAGATACGCATGGCGCGCTTCCTGCACGGAATTGAAGGCGAATTGCTGTTGTTTGTTTTGCTGATTTAACTCACGGCTAATCAACAAACGCTTTTGATTTAAAGTGACTTGAATTTGTTCTTGTTGTTGCTTATGGCGACGCGTAAGTAGGCGCGTTTCGTGGGTAATAATGCTCAAATTGCGATTAGCTTGCTGCTGGGCATAAGTAATACGCAGCGCAATCAAATGACTACAAGCACCTTGGCTCAAACCGTGGGTCATGATCTGATGGCACGAGCAAGAGGCTTTGCTGATTTGACCTTCCTCGGTGAGTTTGAGTTTGGCTAAATAATCGCGCTTGTCTTCTTTTACCGTAATGTCTGCCGCGATCTCCGTGCCTTCCAGTGGAATCACATTTAATTGCAACGGACGGATCGCTTTTTGACGTGCTACTAAATCATAAGCGAGTTTTTCAGCCGAGTGGCGGAATTGGAAATGCGCCATATCCAAAGGCTCTTGGGTGAGCGGACGATAGCGGTAGACATCATGTGCCAGATCATAAATCACCAAACCTTGCTGGCTGGCCTGTTGTAAAGCGGTACGACACACTTGTTCTGATAATTGCGTGTCTGCCGCTAAATCTTCTAAAGTGGCTACATAGGTTTTCTGCAAAGCGGCAACGACCGTTTTTAGTTCTTTTAGGGTTTCAGTCCGACGCGGTAAAAGTAAGTCAAAATTCAAAGCCTGTGACCAGTTACTGGCAGTGAAACCTGTTACAGCTAAGGTTAAGCTCATCCCTGCACCACTTAAGATCCAGAAGCTTGGCATCCCATTGCCCAACACTTGTACTTCAATCGTTTCAGCAAAGGGTAAAAAGCGCTTCAATAAGCTCAAACGTCGCCGCCCCCATAAACGAATGACTTTTGCCTGTTTGCCTTGATAAGGCTCAGCACTGCCTTCGATTACCACATCCTTCGGCTCTAACACTAAACGGGGCGGCTGATTGGGGACTAATTCAATGCGCAAGCCACGTTTCTTGCCTTTAATATCCGCGTGTAGGCGTAAATGGCGTAACGCGTTATACAGATCAATCGGCTTTAGGAAAAAGGTGTCGCTTGGTAGTTGTGAGGCGGATTGGACTTGTAACAAACCCCGAATCCACGTGTGTGGGACTTGAATACGTTTTTCGATGACTTCGGTATCGGGCAAAGCAGGAGCGGTTTCCGTTTTAAAATTTACAGCGTCTTTACCCACGGTAAAATGTGTGTCGCGAAAACTACGAATCTGCTCAATGCCCTGCGCGAGCTCTTGGCTGAAATCGATATGCGTTGTACCAAACTGAGTCTGGCCTTGGGTCTCGAAAAACGCATTATCTAAGGCAAGTGCAGCATAGCAGCCTTCGTCTTTACTGAAGACTTCGAGCAATAAACCATCGGGATGCACGCTAATAATCGGGTCGAGAATTAACCATGCTTGCGGGTCATTGCGTAAGAGCCAATCGAAATAAGCCCGATAAGCTTTGGCTAAGCCTTGATTTTGTGAGCTGCGGCGCATTTGCATGAATGCGGTATAAGCGGCGCGATCTTTTGGCACATAGCGATAATCACTACTCACAACTGCAAATAAAGTGGCTAAACCTTCGCGAAAGGCAATAGGCTGTTTGACCTTTCCGGCAAACTGCACTGCATCACGCTCTAAATGCGTGAATAATTCCACCGCGTCTTGGTGAAAATCGCTCGGCTGCTGATAGCGCAGAGTAAAGCTTTCAGTCGCTGGCACGGGATTAGTTTCAGTACTCATGCAGATGCTCCAGTAGTGGCCTTGGTTTGGCTCCGTTGCCAGCGACGTAAGGCACGATAGGCTGCTTTGCTAATATCCGCCGTATTCGCGGCGTCTTTAATGGCCTGTAAAGCGCTTTCAGCTTCCGGTGTCATCATCCGTGCTAGACCTTCAATCGCACCCAAACGCAAAGCTTCTTGCTGCTGTTTATCCTTGGCAATTTGTGCCAAGGTTTGCACTTCTTGTTTTGCAATCAAGATCGGCAATACTTGCGCTTGATGTGCTGAGCTGGCAGCGGCTTCCGATAAGGTATTGGCAAAATGCTCTTGTAATAAAATGTCCGGCTGGGCGACTAAACGTTGCCAATCAATCTTGGCTTTGGGCTGATGTTTGGCGAGTAACTGATTGGCTAAGGTGTTAACGGGTAAGACCGGTGAGTTTTGTAAGCTAGTTAAACTTTCTAATAGCGAAGGATCACTAAGCTTATCGACAGCTAAGAGTGCGGTCAGAATTTGGATTTGGAAGTGGCGTTTCGCTTGCTGTGTGGTCGTCAGTAACTGTAGTAAACGCGAGGCTTGTTGCTGGTGTTGAACCAAAGTCCATAACAGCTGATCGAGGGTTTTCACTAAGGCCGCTTCAGCTGCTTGACGGTTCTGATCAGCGGGATTTTGCTCTAAATACTGATAAGCGGTTTGCCAACGCACAAAATAGATTTCTAGCGTTTGCTCCAAACGAGTGCTCAAGGGTTTGGGAATCTTATCCATACGTCCAATCAAGCGTGCTACCCACTCAACGACTTCTGGCTTATTCGCTGCTAATAAATGCTCTAAATCAGTGATCTGGTAATCGCTACGACTGAGTAAACCTTGCCCTAATTGAGCAATAATCGTAGGCAGGGCTTCCTCATCCTGATGCGAGTAATCCACGCCAATCAATGTCAGCAAGATGGTGGTTGGTGCTGTCTCAATAATACGCTTGAGTAGTTTATCATCGATTTCTGGATAGAAACCTTGGAGCAAGGCATAATCCACTTCACTGGCGGCATCTTGATCAACTTTCCATAGCAAACGCGCCGTATTAAAGGCTGTTTCTACGACATCGCTCTCGTTAGCTTCTTCACGCAAGATTTTCAGTAAGAAAGCGCGTGTGGCTTCGGTATCGTGGTATTGCAGCAAATTTACCGCATGTACGCGATACTCACTGTAGCGCGCGCTATCCGCAGCATAATCTTGGATCAGCGTCCAAGCGTCTTGGGTATTAAACCAGCGCAAGCCATTCAAAGCATGTTTAGCCAAGTCTGAATAATAGTCGGCATTCAATAAACGCGATTTAATCTGCTTAAAGATGCGCTCCCCTTGCTCGGCTTTGCCCAAATGACCAATCGCTTCAATGGCGGCTTCGTGTAAGAAATGCTCCTTGTCTTCGGCCAATTTCAGCAATTTATCTAAGGCGCGCTCATCGCCAGATTTTCCTAAAGCGAGCGCCGCGCGCTTACGGAATTCATCATTTTTCTGATAATCCAATGCTGCCATCAGAATGCTAAAGCCTTGCTGATGACCACTATTCGCCAAACCTTCGGCGGCCAAGAACTGTACATTCAAATCTTTATGCGTAAGCATGGTCAGTAAGCCATTCACGCGACCCTCGCGTTTCAGGGCGCGGTGTGAAATCGCTTGTAACACGGGCGTGATTTGGGTGGTATCCAAAACTGGCAAAGCATCCGCTAAAGCTTTATCAGCGTCTTTGCTTTGCACCCAACCCAGTGCATAAGCTAAGCGCGTCGCATCATCTAAATGATTCAAACGAATCAGATGGTTAAATAGCTGAATCAACAAATCTTCATGACGCGGGAATTGTAACGTTAGCCAACGTTTATCGGCTGACTCATCCTGATAGTCTTCGATCGGCTGATCGAAGCCTGTAATACTAAGCAAGGTTTTAATAATCGCTTTAGCTTCTTTCGGCTGCTGCTCTAAGCGTTTCAAGAGTGGCTTAAATACTTCGACCGGACGTTGGCTGGCAATGACTTCATAAGCGTGATTCAGCAAATCAGCGCTCATGAATTCGGTATTGAGATAATGGACTAACCACTGGGCAGGTTCTGCAGTCGCTAATAAGCGCATCGCTTGTAAGACAGTGCGTTTTTGGGCATCGCTGCCACGCTTAAATAAACCCAGCAAGGCATTGAAGGCCTGAGGATGGTTGTGTTGGGCTAAGCTTTCTGCGGCTTTCAAGGCGACTGTTAAGACACTATTGCTGCTAGCTTCCACTAACAAAGGCTGCACGCCTGCATCGTGATAATGCGCCGCTAAGTCCCCCACTACTTGTAAGCGTAAAGCTTGATAATTCGAGTGCAGGGCAAAGGGTGCGGCTTTCACCAAACCGACATCACTGCTATACAATTTCCATGCTTCAGGCGCGAGAATTTCGTGATTACTAGCGATCAGGTTTTGCAATAATTGATGTGATTGTTTAAGCGGATAATGCTGAATCAGCAGTTCTAAACCTTTGCGCGCAATATCAGTACGCGGTGAGGTGGTGGCGGTATTACCCAAAACAGCCACATCCACCCCCATCGTTTGCAGGGTTTCGAAAGCAAATAAGCGTATGTCGACTTGCTCATGATTAAGTAAGGTCAGAAAGCTACTGACGACACTCTCATGCAGAGCTTTATCACCTTGAGCCAAATCGTGCAGACTGCGCAATGCTTTTAGCCGTGTGGCTGGCGAGTTATCTTGACGCACCAAACCTAAATAAGCGCCAAAAGCACATTGATTCCAGATTGTTTGTTGAGGTTTCGCCGTCGCAGGCTTGACCATTTTTGCTTCAGCCGCCTTGATCTCAGTGGCAAAACGCTTATCGAAAGCCTCGAAATGCAATAGCCATTCTTTGCCGGTCATGCGGGGTAAGTGCACTAAAATATCAAGTAGATAAGCTTTTAAATGACCACTGCCATACACCAAAATCGCGGCAATCTGTTGCAGTGTCGCCGTGTTGATATTCCAGCGTTTATCATGATCTTTAGCCTCGGTGCCTTGTTGCTGTTGCAGCCATCGTTCTACATAAGTCCAGCGTGCAGCTTCATCGCTATAGCGTACTAACAAATCCGCACAGAATTGCTGCAACTCAGGCTGATGTAAACTCAAAGCCCAAGTGCTTAATTCAGGCTCAGTGCCATATAAGAGAAATTCGTGGCTCGCCAGTGCTAACACTGCTGGGATAAAAGTTTGTGGGTTCTGCAGGAAGCCTTGCAGGTTAAGCGGTGTAGCGGTTTCCAAAGCTAATTGCGCAGCCAAACGCTGTTGGATGTTTAAGTGTTGCTCGACTAATTTAGTTTCTGCCAAGACTACTTTAGCTTGGGGCTCTGCTAATAAAGCTAAAGCTAAGCCTGCATTTACGCGTACCACTGGACGTTCATCGGCCTGTAAATCCAATAAAATCGGCAGGTGTTCAGCTCTCACTACATAAGGTAACGCTTTGGCTGCTACCTCCACCAGTGAGGGGTGTTTTGACTGTAAATAGCCTTGAATAGTTGAGAAGGCTTGTGCTTGGCCGGTAGACGCTAAGCCTGATAAAGCTTGTGCCGTAATCTGTAGCCATTGATCTTGTTCGGCTTTGAGACTTGGTTCGGGACGAGCCAGTAGATATTCTAAGGTTTTAAACGCCTCTAGATGCCCCCATTTGACCAAAGCATTAGCAGCAGCGACTTGAACATCCGCATAAGTGCTAGTTAAGGCTTGTACTAAAACACTTTGCTGATCGGCATCCACTAATAACTTAATCGCTAAATGGCGTAGTGATTCGTGCTCATCATTTAGCAATACTGGTAAATGCGCTTGATTCGCTTTGCTGGCATTCTTTTGAATATACAACAAGGCTTCGCTTTTGACATCCGTAAAGGCGCTTTTGACTGCGCTAGCCAAGGCCGCTTGGGTATTAATGCGCGTCTTTTCTGTTAACGCGAACTGTAAGGCTTGCAGGCGAATCTTAGCAAAGCGATTATTGAATAATTCCAATAACAGCGGCTCAACCCATGCTAAAGGCGGCAAAACGCGGGCTTTGGCTAACACCTCCATCAACACTTCACGATGCAGATTTTCGTAGCGGCTGGTGAGTAATAAGCGCAGGGTGTCTAGCTCTGAACCACCCAATTGGCGATTCAAACAAGCCTTAAAGGTTTCTTGGCGAATTGGCTCAAACGGATCATTCAGGGCTAATTGTAATAAATGCTGGGCGTGTTCAGCATCATTAGTGGGAGTAGCTTTAGAGTCCTGTGTACCCAATAACGCTGATTTTAGTGAGCCTAATAAGGATTTTTGCGGTTTATCGCCCGTTTCGGGGGCGGTCAAAATATCCAATAGGCTTTTTAAACTACGCGCATGAATATCTTGATACTGGGAGGAAAAGCCACGTTCTGTCGTTAGCAAGGCATTGGCTTGCAGTTTCTCTAAAGCCGTGAAAGCAGCATCGCGTACCTCTGGCTCTTTATCGTTCAGTAAAATTTCTAAACTAGGAATGCTATCGGCCTGATTAAGCCATGCAAAAGCACGTCCAACCCCCGCGCGAATCGCTTTATTCGGCTCTTGGCTTAGCACTAATAACATGCCAAAAGCGCGCTGATCTTGTAGCACCGCTAAGGCAAAGGCTGCCAAGAAACTAATATCCGCGTGGCGATTGCTCATCCCTTGCAAGAGCACATTGTAATCTGCGAATTCCAAGGCTTTAAGGAGTTTGGCTCTATCCTTACTGGAAGTCTTACTCGCCTTGGGCGTTTGCACCGTTCCGTCGCCAAGCAATTCAAAATCTTCTAATTCTTGCAATTGACGGGCGAGATCGGGTTCGAGTGCTTTTAAAGCTTGGGTCAGGTTCGTTTGACTTAAAATCGCAACCAAAAAAGCGGTATGGCGCAAGTTCACATCATTAGCGGATTGCGCCAGCAATAGCGCACGTTGCACCTCCATATCTTGCAGCAGCTGACGCTGATATAAACGAATCAGAGCCGCCCGTTGCAAATCCGCTTGTTCCAGCATTAATGCTTGTAAGGAAGCTTTCGGCGAAGCGCCATACACTTCCTCTAACAAACTCAAAGCCGTCAAACGTAAAGTGGCCTGCTTATGCCCCAGTGCTTGCACCAGCAGTTGCTCAGCACGGGGCTGATCTTTTGCCAGTACCGCCAAAACTTTTAGCGCTTCTTTGCCAATATCAAGCTGATTGGTTGCAAGTGCCACTTCATAGGGGCGTAAATCATCGGCGGGTACTTTACTTTCCCAAGCCTTGAACGCTTGTTGGCGTACCGTGTCGTGGCGTGTATCTTTGGTAGCGGCTTCTAATAAACTTAAAGCACGTGGATGTTTGGCTTTAGCCACCAGCTTAATGAGCTGCTCGCGCAAACCCCGATCCTGCTCATTCTTAAGCTGGTTATCCAATAAATCAAAAGCGCGTTTGTCATCATAATGTGCCAGCAACGCTAAGGCTTTTTCGCGCTCCAATGGGTCAGTACGTCCAGCAAAGTTTTTCGCCCACGCATAGCCATCATGAATCGTGGCTTTAATCTCAGTGAATTTTTCCTCTTCACTCAAGCCGACTATGGTTAGCGAGGCATCCGTTCCAGCCACCAAGAGTGCAGGCTTATCCAAGTATTGAATCAAGCCTAAATAAGCAATATCTGGCAAACCTTGTTTTAGGCTAGTCGGCTGCCCCCCGCTATAGGCCCACGCTTTGATACTTTTGTCCGACGCGCCGGTAAATAAACGCTCTTTACCAAGTAATAAGGCAGTAATCGGCGCTTCATGATTGCTGCTTTTACTCTTATCCAGCGGCTGTAAGCTGCCGCGTGCGTGCGTTAGAAACAGCTTTTTGTCTGCACCCGCAGAATAGAATTGCAATTCATGTTGGGAAAATAATAAAGCGCTTACTTGGCCTTGATGGATTGCACCTTCGCTTGATAACGCAAATTCACTAGCAGGCGTTTCAGCGTGATAAACCGCCACCTTTCCTTGGCGGAAACCCACTGCAAACCATAAGCCATCCGGGCTACTGGCTAAGGTGGTCGCAGTATCCGTGTGCTCAAAACTTTGCGTAATACTATTACTTGTTAAATCAACAATCTGTATCTGCTTGGCTTGCAAGACGGCTAAACGATTGTGCGCTAATAGTGCAAGTGCTAAGACTTCGCTTGGGCTAAAATCCACATTGCCTACCGCTTTAGCTTTGCCGTCTTTCACTCCGCTGTTGTAGAGTTTGCCATCCGTACCAGCGAGCCAAATCTGCTCGGTATTGCCAACTAAAGCCGTCGCGCCACAAGGCAAAGCTTCAGCCTGTAAATTAGTATATTCAGTGCTGGTATTTAAGCGATACAGTTCGGTTGCTTGATTTTCAGGATGTTTCGTCACAAAAACGCTGTGGTTTCCGACGCACACAAGCCCCTGAATGTGACCGCGATAGGTATGCAGTAAATTAATCATGACGCTTCCTTATACGGCCAAAGCAGGATGGGCAGTTTGTAAACGAGTGACCGCAACCAAGCAGGCTGCTTGTTCCATTCGTCCAGTTGAACGCGTGAAATGTTTAAACAGGGGGAGCACCAACTGTGCAAATTCCACATCATCCAGCGCCACATCGCGGAAAGTTTCAATCAAAGCTTTCTTTGCTTGACTGGCCGACAACGGTTTTAGGCGCGTCGTCAAGCGCTCAGTCCCCATGCGTGCGGGCGGAATTTCGTATAGCCAACGGCGTAATAACTGTTGTAACGCTTCTTTGTCCGCAGGTAAATGCTCCGGATGTTTTGGTAAACCCGTCCCCAATTTTTTCAAAGCGGCGTCACGCTTGGTTTTATCTACACTGCTTAAGTTTGCCATCACTGGTAAACTCGGTTTCCAATGCGCGGTGGTGGAGTAGCGGCGATACAGTGACCATAAGATGCGCACCACAAAGCCACGTAATTCACGATCAGGGCTTTCAGTGAGTTGGAATAGTGCTTCAGGCAATTGGAATTTTTCATGATGCTGAATCAATTGCATACCTAGTTGCCGAGTCTGCGCGGAACGTGCTTCGCAGAAGGTATAAACATCGCTTGCGGGTAATAAACTAGCGTCTAAGCGGTAATGGCGATTTTCTTGACTCGCTTCTTCCGTAAGCGCTTTGCTAACAAATTCGCGTATAGCGCTGTATTTGGATTCGGTTAACGCCAGCAAATCCGCTACCTTGGGATTCCAACGAGCAAATTCATACTGTGCATAATCCAAGGCCATATTCCGCAGCAGCAGATTAGGGTGATTAAAAAGTGGCTTAAATTGCTCGAAGGTCGCGAAGCTATCAGGAATTTCTGAGCCGGGATCAACGGGGCGATCAGTAAGCTTTAAGCACAATTCCGGATGGTGATAACGCAGATATTGAATCGCGAACTTACTCATCGGGGTATCGGGTTTCTCTACGGCCATTGCCCAAAGCGTTTTGCAGCCTTCGAATAAACTATCTTCTGAAAACTCGCGTTGCTTGCCCGCCAGCATTTGTAGGAAAGCGGTTTCAGAAATGATTTTAATGCCTGCGCCATCCGCAATAAGTTTTTCTGCACTAACTTGCTTGCTGCCTTTGCGCCCATTGCCATATAAAGGTGAACCTTCATCACCGATCACTAAATAATCGAGTTTTGCAGTTACACTGCCCGCATTTTTACCATTCGCAGCCGTGACCTTGTTTTCGGCTTCAGCACGGGTCATGGTGCTCAGCTTACCGGTAAACAAGAAAGTTTGTTTAGCCAAGTCGATGGGTGTATCAGTATCAGCAGAAGTTGTTGGATTTGCGCTGGGTAACGTCGCTGGTTTAGGTGCAAAATCGGCAGGAGTAAACGCCTTAATCATTAATTTTACTGCGAAATCGTGATAAGCCGCTTCTTCACGATTTACTAGCCTCATCAACCACTCAAAGCCCATATCCGCAGGCGAAAAGCGCCTTACATCCGACAACCACCCGCGTACTTGTTCCGCAAGACCTGCATCAAAACTCAGATGCTTAGTCCACGGTAAATGGGATTGGCGCAAACGGTGAATAAACGGATGTGCATACCAATCTGGCTCATAAGCAAGCGCTTGATAAAAATCGAGCGGCACTTGCTGGGTTTTGATGCTGTCATTTTGCAGCCACTCGCGGAAGCTCGTGGTTAAGAAAGGATGAAAAAGGGCGGTTTGAATAAATTCTGGTGATAGTGCTTTTAAATCCATTTGCGCTAATTGCGTCAAGGCAAAATGCGCAATCTCCCGATGCGCGTCATTATGCGTATCGAGCTGTTCTAAAATGCTTTGAAAATACGCGGCATCTAAGGTTTTAAGCGGATGCAATTCCAGTAAATATTGCTTAGCAAATGTTAAGCCTGTGTTGGCATTTAACAAAAGTTGCTGAAACCAGAGGGGGCTTAATTCTTTGCGTCCAAAATGCTTGCGTAATGCGGCTTCGGCGAACTCATAATAGTTAGGTAGTGCTAATAATTGCCCCCACATCTCCAAACCAATTTCCGTACGTGGATCACGTTCACTGATTAATTGGCGAATCAACTTGACCAGTTCGACATTGGGCTTAAAGACTAAACGTAAAAGCTCACTGACGGGCAAATCACGTGCCTGTGTTTTTACATATTGAATCGCGTAATGGAGTGCCTCGGTATCATTTGATTCCAAAAGGCCAATCACGACGGTGTGTAAGCCGAGTGGGCGGAATTGTTGTTGCTCAAGCTTGGGGGAGTTCTGTAACAGCCAAACTATAAAATTATCAATCGCCGAACTGCGCGTTGGTAAGTGTGCTAGGTCGATAATCCATTGGGCGTTGACATCACGCAATATCACGGCAAAGTCGCTTTTGAGTGCGTCACAAGCAAATTTCCGAATGTATTCAGCACGCGCCATGCTCAGTAAACGTAATAAAGGTTCAGGCGAACGCTGCCACGTCGCCTTAAATGCACGTTTTTCTAATAAATTGGTTTTTGGCGAAACATAGCCAAACTGGGCTGCACCGTAAGCTTGGGTTTCATGATAGAAAATATGATTCGCAATCCATGTTTGTTGCCACGGGGTGTCATCGGTATAGGCTGCTAGAAAATGGGTGGCGGCTTCAGGATACACAGCGGGCAGGGTTTGCCCCAGCTTGCGCAAATAACGCCAAGCGCGACGGCGTATATAAAACAAAGTCGCTAGACTAAATTCAGGCTTGGTCGCCATATCGCAGTGTGCAGCAATTGCGCCTAAAAGTGGGTAGTCATTGTCAGCCTCAGCCGCTTTGAAGATGTGTTTGAGGGCGCGCCAAGGGCCATAAACCAAAGGAACTTTGGCAATCACTTCGAGTAAGACATGCCGCGCATAAAAACTCTTATCAGTCCAGAGCAGTAGGATAATTTTGTATACTTTTAAGCGCTCGGCTAAGGGCACTTCTGCATCCGGCGCTTCTAACAAACGTAATTGCTCAACTCGCCAAGCTTTTTGCTCTTCAGGTGTTTTAAGTAAGAAATTAGGGCTAAAAATTGTAGCAAGAAATTTTTGGAACGTGGGTGCTTCAGCACGAAGCGGCGTATCGGGAAGGGGGTCAGGCTGGCTAGCGAGTGCCACAATATAATCCACTAAGGCAGGGTCTTTTAACGCCCAAGCTTTTTCAATATCAGAAAGGGTGAGTTGCATGGATATTGACCCCTGCTTTATTTAAGTAAAGTTGTAAGAATTTTAGAGAGTTAATGAACTAAGCCGCATGTATTGTTGTTCTTTTAAAGCTTGAAAATTAAGGGGATGTTTATCCCCTTCAGTGTTGCAGAAAAATCTACCTGACTACCTGGTACATGGAAGACTCACTGACTCGTGCACTCAATTTGTTATGGAGAGTGCTACGAAATTGCAGTGGTGCAATTGTCCCAGCTCGTAGCACTCTCCATAACAAATTGAGTGCATAAACGAGGCTGAAACAGTCTTCCTTGTGTTGCAATGCTTGGTTTAACGCACAGTTGGCGCAACGCCAACCGGATCCGAAGATCAAACGCTAGACTTTTCTTATAGCTATTTATAGACCAATTTTTAGAAAAAACCAAACAAAATACGAACAAAACTCATTATTTTTTCTATGACTCTATGAGCAAACAAGGCGTTAACTACTAACGCCTTGTTTACATAAAAAATCTACCTGACTACCTGGTACATGGAAGACTCACTGACTCGCGCCCTAGCTAACGTCCCTGCGGGGGTACGAAATTGCGAAGGCGCGATTGACCCAGATCGTACCCCTGCAGGGACGTTAGCTAGGGCAATAGCGAGGCTGAAACAGTCTTCCTTGTGTTGCAATGCTTGGTTTAATTCATAGTTGGCGCAACGCCAACCCGATCCGAAGATCAAACGCTAGACTTTTCAGCGTGAAAATTTACGCACTGCCTTCTATAAAAGCAAGTTATTTCGATAAAATAAATTTATAAGGAAAGACCGTGGAGCTAAGAGTGCACAGTTCATTACTTATGCCTTATCTCTCTTGGTCAGTTATAATTTTGTTAGCTGAAATTATACTATGGCGCCTCAATAACAATTTCATGCCTCGCCTGCATAGCAGACGTAGAGTAGGGCGGTTATGCACTTTTTTACTCAATACCTATTTTCTTTCCTGACGTGGTGGCCGAAAGTCAATCGGCAGACCTTGCGTGCTGATCTGCTAGCCGGACTCACTGGAGCGGTCATCGTACTACCGCAAGGTGTCGCGTTTGCTACCATTGCCGGATTGCCGCCCGAATATGGACTTTATACCGCGATGATTACGCCGATTATTGCGGCAATTTTTGGCTCGTCGTGGCATCTAATATCGGGGCCAACCACCGCTATTTCTATTGTGATTTTTTCTGCGGTAAGTAGTCATGCCGATCCCGGCTCAAAAGAATTTATTGAATATGCTTTGACCATTACCTTTTTAGCCGGTGTTTACCAATTAGTATTTGCTTTTGCACGGCTTGGGGTATTGGTTAATTTTGTGTCTCATACGGTAGTTATAGGTTTCACAGCAGGTGCGGCGCTATTAATTGCTACCAGCCAAATGAAGCAGGTTTTGGGTATTGATATTCCACGTGGTGAGTCCTTTATTGGTACTTGGATCAATATATTTCAGCACTTGCCCAATATAAATGGATTTGTATTTCTAATCGCCATGCTAACTTTAGCAATAGCGATGCTGATAAAAAAATGGCGCCCCAGTTTGCCGAATATGTTGATTGCTCTGATTATAGGTAGCGCTATTGCGGTATTGATGGGTGGCGAAAGTCGAGGAATTAAGTTTGTTGGTGAGATTCCGGCACATCTACCGCCTTTTTCTAGTCCGGATTTTTCACTACAAACGATTAAGCAATTAGCACCACAGGCTTTTGCAGTCGCATTATTAGGTTTAATTGAAGCAGTTTCTATTAGTCGTGCGATTGCTTCAAAATCACATCAGCGAATTGATGGCAATCAGGAGTTTTTCGGTCAAGGTTTGTCGAATGTTATAGGTAGTTTTTTCTCTAGTTATGCCGGTTCTGGCTCGTTTACCCGTTCTGGAGTAAATTATACAGCAGGTGCACAAACACCCTTCTCAGCCATCTTTGCAGCCGTTTTACTAGCCTTAATTGTTTTGCTGGTTGCACCTTTAACCGCTTATTTACCCGTGGCAGCTATGGGTGGGATTATTCTCTTAGTATCTTATAATTTAATTGATCAAAAACACATTCGAAAAATTATTCAAACCAGTAAAGCTGAAACCAGTATTTTACTAACAACATTTTTTGCTACCTTATTCTTAGAGCTGGAGTTTGCAATTTACTTGGGCGTGCTCCTTTCATTAGTCTTATTTTTGGCGCGAACCTCTACACCCGATGTTGTGACCTTAGCGCCTGATAGGGATCCTGAAACGGGCAAGCATACTTTAGTACGAGAAAATAGCGCTAAGGATTTGAAAGAATGCCCGCAGCTCAAAATATTGCGCGTGGATATGTCGATTTATTTTGGCTCATCAACGCATATTCAAAATACTTTGCATGATGTGAGTGAGAAGCAGGGCATAAAGCACATTTTATTGATTGGCTCGGCGGTCAATTTTGTCGATTTGACCGGGGCTGAAATGTTAGAGCAAGAGTCAGATCGTTTAAAAGCCAAAGGCGGTGGTTTGTATTTCGCTGAGCTAAAGAAAAAAGTAAATAGCTTTATTCATCAAGGTCATTTTGATGAGCATATTGGCGCAGAATATTTCTTTAGCGCCAAAAAAGAAGCGATTCATCGCATTACCACTACTGTACTCGATCATCGCCAATGCCACGAATGCCCTCTACGGGTATTTGAAGAGTGTTATCATCCCCCTTTACTAGGTACTAAGCCAGATTCTGCTGCGTAGCTATAAAAGTTTAGGCTAGTATTTCAGTTGCATTAGCCCTTGAAAAACCAAGTAGATTTTGATTTTTCAAGGGCTTTTACGTTTTTGTTTAAAAAAAGCAAGCACGCTATCCCCGTTCTCCCTTAACATCTCCTCTTAGGTGAGCGATAGTTCGCCGATGAACAACAATAGCCCACCAAAAAATTTAAGGAAGGAGTGGCAATATGCACGTCGTTATTATTGGTAGTGGCGTGATAGGCACAACAACAGCCTATTATTTAGCACGGTTAGGTCATCAAGTTACGGTTCTCGAACGGCAAACCCAGTCTGGTTTAGAAACCAGTTTTGCTAATGCGGGACAAATTTCCCCTGGTTATTCTGCGCCTTGGGCTGGTCCAGGAATGCCCCTGAAGGCCATGAAGTGGCTCATGAGTGAACATTCTCCTTTGGCGATTCGCGCCGAAAAAATGGATTTGCCGATGTTGCGTTTTATGATGCGCATGTTGGCGAATTGCAATGTTAAAAGTTATGACCTGAATAAGAGTCGTATGCTGCGTGTGGCAGAATATAGTCGTAAGACGATTGATGAATTGCGTCGAGAAACGGGCATTCAATACGAGCAACGTACCCAAGGCACACTTCAAGTGTTTCGTAACCAAAAACAGGTAGAGGATGCTAAAAAAGACACGGATGTGCTCGATGCTTGTCAAATTCCTTATCAAAAATTGGATGTCGAAGGCTGCATTGCGGCTGAGCCTGCGTTAAAAAATGTTCGTGAAAAATTGGCAGGTGGTTTGCGCTTACCCTTGGATGAAACAGGAGATTGCCTCATGTTCACCCAAGTCTTAGCCAAGTTGTGCGAGGACAAGGGCGTAAAGTTTTTGTATGGCACCAGTGTCAAGGGGCTGGAATACCAAGCTAATCAAATCACTGGGGTTGAAACGAGCCAAGGTTTGATTCAAGGGGATCAATTTTTGTGTGCGCTAGGTAGTTATTCGCCACAACTTTTGAAACCTTTAGGGATTGATATTCCGGTTTATCCTGTGAAAGGCTATTCGATTACTGTGCCGATTATTAGTGAAGCTGACGCACCCGTGTCGACGGTGATGGATGAAACTTATAAAGTCGCGATTACCCGTTTAGGTAATCGGGTGCGAGTGGCGGGCACAGCAGAGTTAACCGGTTTTGATCTGAGTTTACGTCAGGATCGGCGTGAAACCGTGCGTTTTGTGGTGTCTGATATGTTTCCTAAAGCTGCGGATTTGCTTGAGGATAATTTCTGGACGGGCTTACGTCCGATGACACCCGATGGTACGCCCGTACTGGGTAAAACGCCTTATCGTAACTTATTCCTCAATACCGGTCACGGTACTTTAGGCTGGACGATGGCCTGTGGCTCAGGCAAGTTGCTGGCCGATCTCATCAGTGGACGCCCGCCTGAAATTGATTTAGAAGGCTTAGGCATGGAGCGTTATCGTTACGCCAATAAAACCCGTTTTGATAGTTGAAAAAGGATAATCTCATGACAGAAAAAACAATTATTAATACTGAACACGCCCCGGCTGCGATTGGTCCATATTCGCAAGCGGTACGAGTAGGCAATATGGTTTATTGTTCAGGTCAAATACCGCTCAATCCCGCTAGCATGAAGGTTGAAGCGCAAGACTTTGAAGGGCAAGCTGAGCAAGTCTTCAAAAACTTGAAGGCGGTGGCAGAGGCAGCCGGTGGGTCTTGTGCAAACTTTGTAAAGCTGAATATTTTTCTCACTGATTTAAGCAATTTTGCTACTGTGAATGAAGTCATGAAACGTTATTTTTCTGCTCCATTTCCGGCGCGTGCCGCGATTGGCGTTGCTTCTTTACCCTTAAATGTGATGGTAGAGATTGAAGGTATTATTGCGTTGTAAATGCAAGACAGACTCCAAATTTTTTAATAAAAATAATTAGTAAGCAGAGGCATTATGGCAAGACCAGCGCGTGCGATTATTCATTTGGATGCTATCCAACATAACTATCGTTTGGCAAAAGCCTGCGCGCCAAACTCGCGAGCCTTGGCTGTCATTAAGGCTAATGCTTATGGGCATGGTGCTGTGCGCATTGCGCAGCATTTAGCGCCAGAGGCGGATGGCTTTGCGGTGGCTTGTATTGAGGAGGCGCTCGAATTACGCGCAGCAGGTATTCAAAATCGTATTGTGCTGTTGGAAGGTGTATTTACGCCGGATGAATTAAGCACAGTTGCTGAGCAGCAATTGACAATTGTGGTGCAAGGTGAGGAGCAATTAGCGTGGCTATTAGAGGCGCGTATCGCTCAAAAATTAGAGGTATTCCTGAAAATAGATTCGGGCATGCATCGCTTAGGTTTTGCCCCTGAGCAAGTGAAACAGGTTTATCAGCGTTTACGCGCTTGTGCGCATGTCGGCGATCTTGTCTGCATGACGCATTTTGCACGTGCCGATGAAACCCAATTGCCTAGAACGTCTGAGCAATACCAAATTTTCCAGCGTGCAACCCAAGGGTTAAATGCAAGCTGTAGTTTGGCAAATTCACCTGCTATTTTAGCTTGGCCCGCGATGCATCACGATTGGGTAAGGCCGGGTATTATGTTGTATGGCGCATCGCCTTTGGATCACGAGAACGCTCACTCCTTACAGCTCCAGCCAGCTATGAGCTTGGAGTCTGCTTTGATTGCTATCCGGAGTTTGCCTGCGGGAGAGCCCATTGGCTATGGTGGGCGTTTTGTTACCGATAAGCCAACACAAGTAGGGGTGGTAGCGATGGGCTATGCGGATGGCTACCCACGCCATGCTGTGGATGGAACACCAGTCGCCGTGAACGGCCAGCGTACTCGAGTTATTGGGCGTGTCTCGATGGATATGATGATGATTGATGTCACGGGACTAGAGATTAAGCTAGGTGACCGCGTAGAGTTGTGGGGCAAGATGATTAGCGCGAATGAAGTCGCCGCCCATAGCAGTACGATTGCTTATACTTTATTCACAGGTATTACCCGCCGCGTTCCTTTAATTTATCAAACCTAATGTTTAGTGCTAAAACTGTGTGGGGTTTTCCCTAAACGCAACTGAGCTTTTAACGCACGATTTCGACGGATTGGCAACTAATTTGCATACTAGCTTAGCAAGCTTGACTAGAGAGCTGGTCATTAAGCTAGTGTTTTCTGAAAACCTTACCAAGCTTTATGCCACGCCTTAGTAGGGTTCGGTAAATCTTATGTTAGGTTTGCCAGTGGTTTGCAAGAAGCGTGTAGCAGTATGTTATTGGATGGCGGTTTGATGCGCACTTAGTGATCACTAGCGGCTGTGCTTAGCAAAGTATGTTTTGAATGTTCAAGTTTTACTTATAGGTTGGGTTTTGAAAGTTGATTGGTTTATCCGTGGTGCCTCCAAGCCTGACGGTTGTATTTTCTGAAGCATTCAGTTAACTTGGTTGAAACAGCTTTATTAATGATGGCATTACATTAAAAGTTAAAGTTTGTTTTCCAACATTGAAAATGTCTTAAATCAGAGAGAAGGGGAGTCTATGAAAAAACTACTACTTTCAGCCGCCGTGCTGACAGCGATGGTAGCGTCTTCTGCCGTTTATGCAGGTACTACGCTAGATGCTGTCAAGAAAAATGGTGCGGTAAAATGCGGTATCAACACACCATTCCCGGGCTTTGCAAATCAGGATGAAAAAGGTAATTGGTCCGGTCTAGACATTGACGTATGCCGTGCAGTCGCTGCTGCAGTCTTTGGCGATGCTACCAAAGTTAAATTCACTTCATTAACAGCAAAAGAGCGTTTCACTGCCTTGCAATCGGGTGAAGTTGACCTGCTGTCACGTAACTCAACCGGTACATTGGGACGCGATACAGGTATGGGTTTAACCTTCATTGGTGCCAACTATTATGATGGCCAAGGGTTTATGGTTAAAAACTCACTGAATGTTAAAAGTGCTAAAGAATTAGATGGGGCTTCTGTTTGTATCCAATCTGGTACGACTACTGAATTGAACCTAGCTGACTATTTCCGCGCTAACAATATGAAGTTTGAGCCTATCACTTATGAAAAGCTCGACGAAGTTACTAAGGCTTTCGACGAAGGCCGTTGCGATGTTTTAACCTCTGACCAATCTCAACTTTATTCCAATCGTATTACTCTGAAAGATCCAGCTTCTGCCACGGTATTGCCAGAAGTCATTTCTAAGGAGCCTTTAGGACCTTTCGTTCGCCAAGGTGATGATGAGTGGATGAAGATTGTGCGTTGGTCTTATTATGCCATGGTGGAAGCCGAAGATTTAGGCATTACCTCAGCTAATATCGATGAAAAAGCCAAAGGAACTGATCCTAACATTAAGCGCTTCTTAGGCTTAGAAGAAGGTGGTGATGCGAATTTGCCATTGGATAAAAAATGGGCTTATAACATCGTTAAGCAAGTCGGTAACTATGCTGAGTCATTCGAGCGCAGCGTAGGTGAAGGTTCACCTTTAAAAATTAAGCGTGGTTTAAATGCGCTGTGGAAAGATGGTGGTTTGCAATATTCTCCGCCTTTCCGTTAATTCAAGAACTGAGTTTTTAACTGGCCTAGCACGTTTTACTGGCTAGGTCTGGCTTTTAGACAGTTGTTAGGTTTGCTTAGCAACTGTCAATCACCACCTTAGCAAATTTCGATAGAAAGGCTGGCTTATGACAGATCCAAACCTCTCTGCTACACCACAAACTCTGTCTACCGTGCCTAGCAAACCTTCATTTTGGAACGACCCACAAAAGCGCGCGCTTGTGTTTCAGGTTTTGTTAGTTATTGGTATTGGCATACTGTTGTGGTTTATTTTTAGTAACACCCTACACAACCTAGAGAAACGCGGTATTAGAACCGGTTTCGATTTCTTATCTCGTCCAGCAGGCTTTGGTATTTCCCAAACCCTCATTCCTTATACGGAAGCCAGTACTTTCGGACGTACTTTCTTTGTTGGTTTATTAAATACCTTACTCGTCGCGGGACTGGGCATCATTTTCGCCACTATATTGGGTTTTGCCGTTGGTATTGCACGCCTATCCACGAACTGGCTGATCTCACGCATTGCCCTAGTATTCATTGAAACCATTCGCAATATTCCGCCCTTACTGCAGATTCTCTTTTGGTATCGTGCGATTTTACCCTTGCTGCCAGGGCCTAAAGACAGTATGTCCTTAGCGGAGTTATTTTATTTACACAAGCGGGGCTTAACGATTCCAGCACCTTTAACTGAGCCTGCTTTTGTGTGGACGCTGTGGGCTGTGTTGGGCGCGTTAGTGCTAGCTTTTCTCATTGCACGTTGGGCTAAATATCGTCGCGAATCGACAGGTCAGCAATTTCCGGTGTTCTGGACAGTGTTAGTAGTCATTATTGGCCTGCCAACGCTAGTCTTTTTCTTGACTGGCAGTCCGTTAAATTGGGATATTCCCGCTTTGAGAGGCTTTAACTTCCAAGGCGGCTTAACCGTGATTCCAGAGCTGACGGCTTTATTGTTAGCGCTGAGTATCTATACCGCTGCTTTTATTGCGGAAATTGTGCGCTCAGGGATTCAATCGGTTTATAAGGGTCAAACGGAAGCAGCCTCAGCCTTAGGTTTACGTCCCAACCGCACCTTGCAGTTGGTAGTTATTCCACAAGCCATGCGCGTTATTATTCCCCAACTCACTAGCCAGTACCTGAACTTAACGAAAAATACCTCTTTGGGCGTGGCAATCGGTTATCCAGATTTAGTTAACGTTTTTGCCGGAACAACCTTGAACCAGACCGGCCAAGCGGTCGAAATTATCTTTATGACCATGTTGGTTTATTTAGTGATCAGCTTGGTGATTTCGATGTTCATGAACTGGTACAACAAACGCATGGCGTTGGTGGAGCGTTAATATGGTTGCCTATGTCAATACGGAAACATTACCTAGCTTACCACCGCCTAAAGGGCTACAAGGCCCTGCTGCTTGGATGCGCCAAAATCTTTTTTCCAATTGGATCAATGGCACTATCACCGTAGTGTTGGTGATTGGAATACTGGCTGCGTTGATCCCTTTTGTGAATTGGGCTTTCATCAAGGCCGATTGGGTCGGTACGAGCCGTGATGATTGCACCAGCGGCGGTGCTTGTTGGGTGTTCGTTTATGTCCATTTTAAGCTATTCATGCTGGGTTTATACCCAGAGGCTGAAACATGGCGTGCGCTGCTAGTCGGTGGCATTCTCGTGCTTACCCTCGCAGGTTTAATGATTAAGGGTGTTCCCCTCAAAAAGTATATTCAAATCTTCGCTTTATTCTTCTTCCCGATCGTGGCCTATGTTCTACTGTCAGGCGGTTATTTTGGCTTGCCGCATGTTGAAACTAATTTCTGGGGCGGCTTACTGTTGACCTTGGTGATTGCGATTGTAGGTATTGTGGCTGCTTTCCCCTTAGGCATTTTGTTAGCCTTAGGGCGGCGTTCTTCCATGCCCATTGTGAAAGCAATTTGTGTGGTGTTTATTGAGGTGTGGCGCGGCGTGCCATTAATCACCGTGTTATTCATGTCGTCGGTGATGTTACCGCTGTTCTTACCGGAAGGGATGGAAATCGACAAACTATTGCGGGCTTTGGTCGGCATTACTTTATTCCAAGCGGCCTATTTAGCGGAAGTGGTGCGCAGTGGTCTACAAGCCATTCCTAAAGGCCAGACTGAAGCTGCCAATGCCTTAGGCTTAACCTATTGGCAAGGCATGTATAAGGTCATCTTGCCACAAGCCCTAAAGATCGTTATCCCAGGTATTGTGAATTCATTTATCGCTTTATTTAAAGATACCTCCTTAGTATTAATCATTGGCTTGTTTGATTTGTTGGCAACTATTCAAGGCGCATTCTCTAATCCGAAATGGTTAGGTTATGCGATTGAAGGGTATTTATTCGCCGCGTTGGTTTACTGGATTTTCTGCTTTGGCATGTCACGTTACAGCCAACATGTAGAACGCAGTCTGAAAACCACTCACTAACCAGCCTAACAGATTGAGGAATTGTATGGAAAACGCTAACGCTACGAATGCAAAACCAGAAATTGCGGTCAGCCTACGTGATGTCAACAAATGGTATGGCGAATTTCATGTGTTGAAAAATGTGAATCTTGATGTAGAGCGTGGGCAGCGGATTGTTATTTGCGGCCCCTCCGGTTCAGGCAAGTCCACCATGATTCGCTGCATTAATCGTTTGGAAGAACACCAAGCGGGGCAGATTATTGTGGACGGCATTGAGTTAAATAATGACCTGAAAAATATCGACCAAATCCGCCGTGAAGTGGGGATGGTATTTCAGCACTTTAATTTATTCCCGCACCTAACCGTGTTGGAAAACTGCTGTTTAGCGCCGATGTGGGTCAGAAAAATTCCACGTAAGCAGGCGGAAGCGACTGCCATGGAATACTTAGAGCGGGTTAAAATTCCGCATCAAGCTAAGAAATATCCAGGGCAACTGTCCGGCGGTCAACAGCAGCGCGTGGCGATTGCGCGCAGTTTGTGCATGAAGCCACGGATTATGTTGTTCGATGAACCCACTTCAGCCCTTGACCCTGAAATGATCAAGGAGGTTTTGGATACCATGATTGAGTTGGCCGAAAGTGGTATGACCATGTTGTGCGTGACGCATGAAATGGGCTTTGCGAAAACCGTAGCCGACTCCGTGATTTTCATGGACGCGGGTCAAATTATTGAAATGAATACGCCGGATGAGTTCTTTAATCATCCACAACACGAGCGCTCAAAACTATTCCTGAGTCAGATTTTGGGACATTAATCACGCTGCACGGGGCGCTAAAAATCCTAAGCGCCCCAGCACGCTTTTATACGTTTTTAAAATCTCGGGCATCAATACGCGCTGGATATAATCTAATACCCACTGTTGATCGCGAGGCCCCAAGGCAGCCGCAATAAAGTTACCAAAATTTAAGCTCATGGAAAAAGCGGGTTCTTGTTCGATGCTAGTCCAGCCATCTTCCGCGTAATTTTCCATACGGGCATTGAGCTTATTAATGAAAGGGTTGCGGTAGTCGCCCGCGCCTGCAAAATCACGCGCATTGTCCTGTACATGATCCGCAAGCTTTAAAGCAAAACTAGCAATTAATTGGCCGCGATCTGCTTCATTTAAGGCTTCGTAGCTAATACGGTCTAAAACATGGACTAAGAAGGCCATAATTTCTTCAATAATGGCAACCCGTTGCAGTTGGGTATCGACTTGGAAATTCTGCTTTTCAATCTCTAATAGAGCTTGCATGCCAATTTTCCACGCATTAAACGCGAGAACGCTGACAGTATCTTCCAATGAAACCTCGCGTTCTTGTTTATTCCATTTAGTTTTGAGACGAATGCGCATCGCGTGTCCTTTATTGATCAAGCAAGACTTAGTATAAAAACGCTGCGTGGGGAATACGACTAGGCGAAGGGGATACACCTACTAAGTTTGTTAGTAGGTGCAGTATTTTTTAATACCCCGGTAAGCGTTGGAAGGGCGCTTTTATGGGAGGTAGGGGGCCAAACGGACCTGCATGATAGTTCCATTTATAGGTAGGGTCTTCGAGATGACGCACCCAATATAATTCGCCAGAATTACGCCATGGATCGAGAATAATACCGGTTTCAAAGGGAGAGCCTTTGGCTGTCACCACCAAGGTACTATGCTCACGCCAAGGATTCCCTTTATTGGATACGCCCCAATAAAGATCGAAGCTTTTCAAGCTCTTATGACGCATGATTTCAATCATAGCGCTGGCCCAGTCCGTGCATAAGCCTTTGGGGCGCATCTTGGCATTGCGCAGTACATTATGCATTAAAGGCGGCCATGTTAAATTCCACTGTTTAGCTAAATACAGGGGATAGACATAAGCATCATGTGCCACATCAATAGCTTCTTGGCGATTAATATTCGGCCCCAACGTCATTAAAGCTGCTGCTAAAGTTTGGATGTCACGATCCATGCTTGGCTTCATACTATAGAGTTGTGGTCGGCCATCGGGTCGCATCATGACCGGAGCAGTTTGTACGGTACAACCCGCAAGCACTAAAGCAAGACTGGCAGTCATGAGTAGTCGTGCCGAAAGATTCATTGTTTTAAGCTTCCTTTGTGAAATGCATCATATAATTAACATCAATATCTTTACCGACCCGATAATTCTGGAATATCGGGTTATAAGTCAAGCCACTAACGTCACGGATTGTGAGTTGTGCCTGACGCGCGGCAAATTCTAGCTCGGAGGGCTTGATAAATTTCGCGTATTCGTGTGTCCCGCGCGGTAACATATTCATCACATATTCTGCACCGACAATGGCCATCAGAAAGGCCTTGGGATTGCGGTTGATGCTAGAAAAAAACACATGCCCATTAGGCTTGACTAGATTAGCACAGGCCCGTACGACAGAGCTTGGGTCAGGCACATGCTCAAGCATTTCCATGCAAGTGACGACATCAAATTGCTCTGGCATTTCTTGCGCTAAATCTTCTACGCTAATGCAACGATAGTGGATGTCAATTTGTGTATCTAAAGCATGTAATTTGGCGACCGATAAGGGAGCTTCGCCCAAGTCAATACCTAGTACATTTGCACCGCGTCGCACCATACTTTCTGACAAAATGCCGCCACCACAACCAACATCCAGCACGTGTTTACCGCGCAAGGCGGCACGTTCATCAATGTAATTCAAGCGCAATGGATTAATCGCATGGAGCGGTTTAAAATCGCTATGGGTATCCCACCAACGATGCGCAATGGCTTCAAATTTGCGTAATTCTTGTGGGTCAGCATTAATCATGCAAACTCTCCAATTTTAAGCTGCCATGCTTTGGCAGTTGCTTTAAGCTCAGTTTCATTAAGGGTCAGCAGTTTACGCTCATTCATAAGACATTTTCCAGCTACCCAAACCGAGCGTACTTGATCACGAGTGGTACAGTAGACAATATGTGAGGCTGGATCGTAGACGGGCAAAGCCTCGATACTGCCTAAATCAATCGCAATCATATCGGCTGATTTGCCTACTTCTAAAGAGCCAGTAACCTCAGCTAAGTTCAAGGCTTTTGCTCCATTAATGGTGGCCATACGCAAGACTTGTGTGGCTGAAACCGCATTAGCATTGTGAGCCACTGCTTTGCCAATTAAAGCAGCTGTACGCATTTCGCCTAACATATCTAAATCATTATTACTGGCACTCCCATCCGTGCCTAAGGCCACATTCACACCTGCTTCTAGCAGGTCTGCGACCGGACAAAAACCACTGGCTAACTTTAAATTGGATTCAGGGCAATGAATCACATGCACACCTTTGTTAGCGAGTAGTGTAATGTCGCTGGTGTCTAATTGTGTCATGTGTACGGCGAGAAAGTGATTATCCAGTACGCCTAAGCGGTTTAAGCGTGCTAAAGGACGTTCACCTTGTTCAGTCAGCGCCTGCATCACTTCGTGCGCAGTTTCATGGACATGCATATGAATCGGTACATTTAGCGCTTGCGCCTGCGCGTGTAGCTTTAATAAAGGCTGATCGGAAACGGTATAAGGGGCATGGGGTGCGAAGAGGGTGGTGATTAAGGGTAAATCCTGTACGCTATCGTGTAAGGCGCGACCTTTAGCAAGGTACTCATCAGGGTCATTCGCATAAGCTGTAGGGAAATCAATCAAGATCATGCCTAAAGCAGCACGAATTCCCGCTTTTTGTACCGCTTTGAGGCTGGCGTCAGTAAAGAAATACATATCATTAAAGCAGGTCGTGCCGGAGCGAATCATTTCGGCAATCGCAAGTTGGGTTCCGTCATACACAAAGTTTGCATCGGCCCAGCGCGCTTCCGCAGGCCAAATATGCTCTTGCAGCCATTCCATCAACGGCAGGTCATCGGCTAAACCTTTTAATAAAGCCATAGCTGAGTGAGTATGGGCATTAATCAGGCCGGGCATCAACGCATGATCGGCTAACTCCACGACTTGTTCAGCCTGATAGCGCTGACTGTCTGTGGCGGGTAATAGATCGATAATTTGCCCTTGGTGAATCACGATGGCATGGTTTTCAAGCACTTGATTCGTGGCATTTACGGTAATGATCCAACGCGGTTTAATTAATAATTCAATTTTCATAAGAGTGCTGTAAAATTGTTAATTTGAACACAATAAGCCTGAATCACATGATGAGCCAACACGATACAATCCGTGCGGTACAATGGAAAGACAATCATCTGGTGTTGCTAGATCAGCGCAAATTACCACAAGCTGAGCTATATG
Source organism: Thiolinea disciformis DSM 14473 (assembly GCF_000371925.1). Taxonomy (GTDB): domain Bacteria; phylum Pseudomonadota; class Gammaproteobacteria; order Thiotrichales; family Thiotrichaceae; genus Thiolinea; species Thiolinea disciformis. Next base: position 107,262 of record NZ_AQVE01000007.1, read on the forward strand.
TTGAGCTTTATGGTGCAGATGATACCGCTGAAGCCATTCGCAACATGGTAGTGCGAGGAGCACCTGCTATTGGCATCACCGCTGCTTACGGCTTATTGATGGCAGCACGCAAATGCTATAAACAATATCCGAATGATTGGCGTAGCCGTCTGATTGCTGAAAAGAATGTGCTTGCCGAATCTCGCCCTACCGCCATCAATTTGCATTGGGCTTTAGAGCGCATGATGCGCGCAGCGCATGAGGAAGTAGCAGATCCGATTGCCTTGCTGAGTGCTTTAGCCGATCGCATTCATAAAGAAGATATTGAAGCGAATTATGAAATGGGCAAGCTTGGCAGTGCCTTGATCAAAGTCCCGCATGGCATTATTACCCACTGCAATACTGGCTCCTTGGCAACGGGTGGTTATGGTACGGCTTTAGGGGTTATTCGCAGTGCGTTTACGCAAGGTAAAGTCACTCAAGTATATGCGGATGAAACGCGTCCTTGGTGGCAGGGCTCACGCTTAACCGCGTGGGAATTACAGCGTGACAAAATTCCTGTGCAACTATTATGCGAAGGCGCCGCTGCACATTTAATGCAGTCCGGCAAAGTTTCTTGGGCGATTGTTGGCTCGGATCGGATTGCGGCTAATGGCGATGTTGCCAATAAAATTGGCACTTATAGTTTGGCCGTGAATGCACGCTACCATGGCGTAAAGTTTATGGTTGTTGCACCTACCAGTACGATTGATATGAAGACCGCTACAGGCGCTGCTATTCCGATCGAAGAGCGTGCGCAGGACGAAGTATTAAGTGTCAATAATCACCGTATTGCGGCACCAAATGTGCAAGCTTGGAATCCTGCTTTTGATGTAACACCGGCTAAATTAGTCGATGTCTTGGTGACCGAAAAGGGCGTTATTCTACGGCCTGACGCAGAAAAGCTGGCCGCTTTGATGCAGGGTGTGATCTAAATGTGGCATAGCTTGATTGCTTGGCAAGCGCTTAAGCAACAAGGTGCTTATGGTTTCGTTTTAGAGTACCAAGATGAAGCTTTAGAAGGATTTGTGGTGGCTAAAGAAGAACAGCTTTACGCTTACCAAAATCACTGCCCACACCGTGATGCACCACTAAATTGGAAGCCGCATCAGTTTTGGGATATTAAAGGTGAATTTTTAATGTGCTCAATGCACGGTGCTTTATTTCAGCCCCAAAATGGACTCTGTATGTATGGCCCTTGTCGTGGCCAAAGCCTTCAAGGCCTACCCATACGTCTTGAGGCTGAGCAGGTACAGGTATGGTTTGACCCTACTAACGCTTAATACCTAGCAACTTTCTGATTCAATTCGTTTCTAATGCTAAGAGCACGCACTTGGCTCACCCAGTGTGGGCAATGGGCGTATAATTCTTTTTATGCTATTGTCTAAAAAATTGGCGTATTTAGTGCAATATAGGCGCTAATGTTAGCGTATTGTTATGTTATTAATCGGGAAATCCTGTAGTCATGTATAAAAAAATTATCTTAGGCGCACTGATTAGCGCTGTATTTGCGACTTCTAGCTTCGCTGAAACCGCAGCTTCCCCCGAGGTAGCTGCTTTGGGTGACAAGTTGAAACCGATTTTTGGTGACAAACCGGACAGTATTAAACCAAGCCCCGTGGCTGGTATTTATGAGGTCAATTTTGGCCCTGAAACATTGTATGTGAGTGCAGATGGCCGTTATTTCTTCAGCGGTGACTTGATTGATGGTCAAACACGCACAAATTTAACCGAAAATGCCCGTACTGAAGGTCGCAAGTCAGAGATGGCTAAGGTCAATGCTAGTGATACGGTGGAGTTTAAGGCTAAGGGCACAGAAAAACATGTATTAAGTGTCTTTACCGATGTTGATTGCCCGTTTTGCGTTAAGCTTCACAACGAAGTTCCTAAGCTAAATGAAGCTGGTATTACAGTGCGTTATTTTGGCTATCCGCGCTCTGGTATTGGCACCGCTAGCTATAAAAAGTTAGTCAATATTTGGTGTGCCGATAATCGCCAAGAGGCCATGACCAAAGCTAAGCGTGGCGAAACGGTTGCCACAAAAGACTGTGACAATCCAGTGGCAAAAGAGTTTGAGTTAGGCCAACGCATTGGCGTGAATGGAACGCCCGCATTAGTGACCGATGCTGGGATTATGATTCCGGGCTATCGCACAGCGGCGGAGTTAGTGAAGATTCTTGATGATATTAAAGCGGGCGATAAGAGCGCAGCAACCGCCGTTAACTAGGTTGTCGCATGGCTTTATCGGCCAATTTGATAAAGTCATCATCTTCGCTTACAGGATTATAGATTTATGCTTGACAGAACTTAGCAGCGCTATTAATATTCGCAGCCTGTTACGCGGGAATAGCTCAGTGGTAGAGCACAACCTTGCCAAGGTTGGGGTCGCGAGTTCGAGCCTCGTTTCCCGCTCCAAAAAATTGCTAAAAGCTCCAAATCCTGTGGGGCTTTTTTTATCCGGCAACATGCCGACAGAGCGGGATTAGCTCAGTGGTAGAGCACAACCTTGCCAAGGTTGGGGTCGCGAGTTCGAATCTCGTTTCCCGCTCCAATGTTTTAGGTTTAGGCTGGGTGGCAGAGTGGTCATGCAGCGGATTGCAAATCCGTCTACGCCGGTTCGATTCCGACCCTAGCCTCCATTTTAAAACTATTCCACCTGCCCAGGTGGCGAAATTGGTAGACGCAAGGGACTTAAAATCCCTCGGTAGTAATACTGTGCCGGTTCGAGTCCGGCCCTGGGCACCACTTATATTTTCCCTATAAACTTCTTCTAAGCTATTTTTTTTACTTCACCCTCATATTCACTATTTGTATTCCAACTCTAGGTATGGTGATGGGTCAGTCTTTATCCAAACTACGCTTAAACATCATCGGCTGCGGTCACGTTGGCCAAACTCTAACGTATTTGTGGGCTAAGCAGGGTTCAGTTGAAGTAGCTCAGGTACTAAATACCTCTTTAGCGAGTGGCCAAACTGCTGTGGAGTTTATTGGGGCTGGGCAAGCGATTAGTTCCATTAATGACATGCAAGTCGCCGATATTTATTTATTAGCTTGCCCCGATAAAGCCTTGGAAGTATGTAGTGCAGCCTTAGCCTCAGCCAATTTATTACGTGAAAATGATATTGTATTTCACTGTAGTGGGGCGATTAGCTCTGAAATCCTTAAGTCACTCAAAGTGCAAGGAGCATTGATTGCCAGTGTGCATCCCGTGAAAAGCTTTGCTGATCCAATGCGTGCTATTCACTCGTTTCAACCTACTTATTGTGGTGTCGAGGGTGACCCAGTTGCCTTAGAGCTGCTTAAACTTTTGTTCGAGGGGATTGGTGGAATTTGCTTTGCGCTTGATGCCAAGCAGAAAACTTTGTACCACGCCGCCAGCGTCATAGCTTGTAATTATGTGGTGGCTTTGCAAAGTATTAGCCTAAGAGCTTTTAATGAGGCTGGGGTTGGGCAAGACTTAGCACTTAAAATTATTCAGCCGATGGTGCAAGAAACGCTAGCTAATCTATTTACACTAGGACCTGCCAAAGCCTTAACAGGGCCGATTGCGCGTGGCGATGCGGCAGTAGTGGCTAAGCAATTAGCAGCCCTGCAGGCTAAGAATGGCGTAGATGCCGAGCTTTATCGCTTGCTCGGCTTGGAAGCATTAAGTTTGGCTTATCAGCGTGGTAAAACACCAGAAAGCTATTTACAGCAAGTGCAACAAATACTAGCTGACAAAAAATAAGCTTAGGTTTTTAGTAATTTATGCAACTGATAAAGTTCTTCCAAAGCCTGTCGTGGCGTCATTTCATCTGGCTCCAGTGCTTGCAAAGCCGCTTTCACTTTTAACGCTATTTCATCTTTCAGTTCTGTTGGCGTACCGAACTGCAATGCTAAGCTTTGTCCGACTTGGGGTGTATTCGCTGAGTTTTTTTCGAGTGAAATAAGCTTTTTCTTGGCCTGTGCGATGACCGTTTTGGGGACACCGGCTAATTGTGCGACTTGCAAACCATAGCTTTGATTAGCCGGACCGTCTTTTACTGCATGTAAAAATACAATTTTGTCGCCATGCTCGACCGCATCAATATGTACATTGGCAATCGTGCTGATCTGTTCAGCAAGGTGAGTAAGTTCAAAGTAGTGGGTGGCGAATAGGGTAAACGCTTTGCGTTCGCGTGCGAGGTAATCAGCAAAAGCCCAAGCGAGTGATAGGCCATCGAAGGTGCTGGTTCCACGCCCGATTTCATCCATTAAGACTAGACTATGTGCCGTGGCGTTATTCAGGATATTTGCCGCTTCAGTCATCTCGACCATGAAGGTGGAGCGTCCCGTACTCAAATCATCATGTGCGCCAATGCGGGTAAAAATGCGGTCGATATTGCCTAAGCGCGCGGATTCGGCGGGCACATAACTGCCAATATGCGCCATCAGTACAATTAACGCGACTTGGCGCATATAGGTGGATTTGCCGCCCATATTCGGCCCGGTGATCATCAACATGCGGCGCCGTGCATCCATGTACAGATCATTTGGTACAAAAGGAGCATCCAGCGTGCGCTCTACCACTGGATGGCGGCCGCCAATGATTTCAATACCCGCACCTTCCACCAATTTTGGGCAGTTGTAATTCAAGGTGTTGGCACGTTCGGCGAAATTGGCGAGTACATCCAATTCAGCGACGGCTTGCGCGGTTTGACGCAGGGGAATCAGATGCTCCGCTAATTGCTGTAACAACAATTCATATAAAGCTTTTTCGCGCCCCAAGGAACGTTCACGCGCCGACAAGACTTTATCCTCAAACTTTTTTAGCTCAGGCAGAATAAATCGCTCCACCCCTTTTAAGGTTTGGCGGCGAATATAATCTGCAGGGATGCGATGCAATTGGCTTTGTGGAATTTCCACATAATATCCGTGCACACGATTGTAGGCGACTTTAAGTTTATCTATGCCGGTGCGCTGTTTTTCACGGGTTTCCAAGTCCAATAAATATTGATCGGCGTTCTCGCTTAAATGACGCAATTCATCCAAATCGGCATCATAACCGTCGGCAATTACGCCACCATCGCGAATCACCACGGGCGGATTTTCAATAATGGCGCGTTTTAATAACTCATGCAGTGCTTGGTGCGTATCGAGTTGGCGTTGTAATTGCGCGAGCTTTAGATCGTCCAAGGGTACAAGGGCTGAATGAAGTTGTGGTAAGACGGCAAGCGAATCACGCAAGGTTGATAAGTCGCGTGGGCGCGCCGTACCTAAGGCAATACGTGAGGCAATGCGCTCCATATCACCCACGCTGCGTAGCGTAGCTAAAATAGCTTCGTAGCGATAATTGTCGAGTAGTGTGCCAACAGCCTGATGGCGCAGGCGCAATTCATGACGATTACGCAGCGGTTTATTCAACCAACGGCGCAATAAACGACTGCCCATGCTAGTGGAGGTTTTATCCAGCACCGACACCAAGGTATTTTTATGCTCACCGCTTAAACTATGTTCCAGTTCTAAATTGCGCCGACTCGCCGCATCCAGAATAATCCCATCCTCGCTTTGTTCGACTTTAAGGTTATTCAAATGGGGCAGGGTTGTGCGCTGGGTTTCTTGCACATAATTGAGCAAAGCCCCCGCAGCAGCAATGGCTAACGGGAGATTTTCACAGCCAAACCCACTTAAATCATGCACTGCAAACTGCTTAAGCAATAAGCGTGTGGCAGTTTCTAAATCAAAATGCCATAGGGGGCGCGCTGTCGTGACTCGCCCGCGAATAAAATCCAAACGCCAATCTTCCTGATGCAGAATTTCAGCCGGTTGCAAGCGCTCGATTTCATTTTGTAATGAAGCTAAGCTATCAATTTGCTGTACCGTAAAGCGTCCACTACTTAAATCAATGGCTGCTAACCCGAATTGCTCTCTATCTTGATGTAGCGCAATCAATAGGTTATCGCGGCGATCTTCCAGCAAATAATCATCAGTCAGCGTCCCTGGGGTGAGTAAGCGGGTAATCTTGCGTTCCACTGGCCCCTTTGATTTCGCCGGATCACCAATCTGCTCACAAATCGCCACCGATTCGCCAGCCTTTAATAAACGCGCTAAATATTGCTCCACCGCATGATAAGGGACACCCGCCATTGGAATAGGTTCGCCCGCTGAATTGCCGCGCGCGGTCAGGGTGATGTCCAATAATTGCGCTGCCCGCTTCGCATCCTCATAAAACATCTCGTAAAAATCGCCCATGCGATAGAACAGCAGAATTTCAGGGTACTCGGCTTTAAGCCGCAGGTATTGCTGCATCATCGGGGTGTGATGGCCAATAGTGTTTAAATCAGTCATGTGCGAGGGCTGTGGTTTGTAGTCAGAACGGCGTCAGGGCGGTTTGAGCGGAATATTATATACTAATGCCTAGCGCTTTTCGCCCTTCTCAAGTAATTGAGCTGAATCTCATGAAGTGCTGGTTTGCAGTGGTTTAGGAGGGGCAGTTTTACCGGATTGAGAGTAAGCATGGTTTTTTAATGAACTAAAGCAGCCAAGCAGTTCGCGCCATGCGATATAAACAGTGCGAGCGCAAAGGATGTCCTTCAACTAGGCTAGGATGTTCAAAGGTATTTTCATCACGCTGCATTGCCAAACGTTCCATGACTGCTTGTGATGGTTTATTCACTAACGCAGTAAACGCTATAATCTCAGCTAAACTCAAGGAGTCAAAGCCAACGCTCATGACTGCACGAGCGGCTTCTGTGGCATAGCCAAATCCCCAATAATCTTTTGCTAAGCGCCACAGGATTTCAATGCTGGGTGGAAAGGGTAGTGTTGCGCTCGTTTTATGTAGACCAACACAGCCAATAAATGATTGTGTTTGTTTAAGTTCCACCGCCCAAATGCCCCAGCCATGGCTCGTTAGGTGGTTATCAATGTATTCAAGTAAGCTAGCACTTTCCTGAGAGGATAAGGTTTTGGGAAAAAAGCGCATAACCTCAGGATCAGCATTAAGTTCAGCAAAAGCTAAGTGATCGCGGGTTTGCCATGGCCGTAGGATGAGACGTTGGGTTTGAATAATTGGCATGAAAATTTGAGTGCTCTCTACTTTTTCCAAGAAACTACCCCATATTAGCGGATTAATCTAATCCATATTTTGGAGCTGGTGATGCAGCGTTTACCTACTTATTTTCTCTCCCACGGCGGTGGTCCTTGGCCTTATATGAAAGCTGAAATGGGCACGACTTATGATGCGCTAGAGAAGTCGCTCAAGGCGATTCCACAGCAATTAGGGGCACGTCCCAAGGCTGTATTAGTGGTTACGGCGCATTGGGAAACTGATACGCTCAAGCTTTCCGCTTCAGCCAATCCACCGATGGTTTATGACTATTATGGTTTTCCAGATTATACCTACCATGTGGTGTATCCCGCGCCCGGTGAGCCAGCTTTAGCGCTTGAAGTCCAAGGTTTGCTAAAAACTGCTGGCTTTGAAGTTGAATTGGACGCTGAACGTGGTTTTGACCATGGCACTTTTAGTTTGATGTATCCACTATATCCGGAGGCGGATATTCCGGTCGTGCAGCTCTCGATTCAGCAGAACTATGATCCTGACTTTCATCTCAAGATGGGACGCGCATTGGCACCCTTACGCGAACAGGGTGTATTGATTATTGGCAGCGGCTTGAGTTATCACAACCTGCGTCAATTCAATCGCAATGCAGAGCAGCCTTCGCGCCAGTTTGATGATTGGCTACAAGAGACGCTATTGCATACTGCGCCAGAGCAACGCACAAAACGTTTATTACATTGGCAAGAAGCGCCCGCAGCACGCTTAGCGCATCCGCGTGAAGACCACTTAGTGCCGTTAATGGTGGCGGTTGGTGCGGCCGAGCACGATAAAGGGCAATGTGTTTACTACCAAAATGATTTCTTTGGCGGTATTACTGTATCCAGTTTTCGTTTTGGCTAATCAGTGCGTTCTTCCGGATAGCGCTTTAAGCCGTCGCAGATACTGCTCCAGTCGGCTTTGTAACTCGTGTAGATATGCGCATCAGGGCGTTGTTCGATAGCTGTGTCGAGCGTGCCTAGCGAAAATTCAACCAGTTGATGATCTGAATTGGCAGGCTCAAAAGTCATACTCGAACCACACTGCTCACAAAAACGACGTGTGGTTCCATTGGGCGCGAAATAGCTTTTAAGTTTGTTTTCACCAGATGTCCAACGAAAATCTTCGGCTTTTGCCTCACCATAAGTAGCAAAGGCCGCACCATGAAACTTTCGGCACATGCTGCAATGACAATGTGCCATATAGGGTTCAATGTGATCCACTTCATAAGTCACTGCGCCACACAAACAACTTCCACTGTAAACGGTTTTCATCGTGTTTCCTTAATGCACATGGCCTACATTGACCACACCCTTCATACCTGCTTCAAAGTGTCCGGGTTGCAAACATGCAAAATCGACATGCCCAGCTTGGGTGAATTGCCAAATAATTTCGCCCGTTTGACCGGGTTCTAAGGCTACCATATTCGGGTCATTATGTTCCATATTTGGATGTTTCAGCATAGCTTGGGCATGTTCTTGCAAGGCTTTTGCGTCGCCTAAGGTGAGTTCGTGTTTGATTTTTCCTCTATTATTGACCACGATTTTCACTACTTCATTCGGCTTCACATCCAATTTATCAGGGGTAAAGCGCATGTTGTCATCCATCCGCACTTCCACCACGCGCTGCACTTGATCGGCGTTGGCAGGCTTGCCAATAGCGCTTAAATGGGTACTGTGAGAATGATCGGCGTGGCTATCAGCACTGGCTGTTGCGGCGCTAGCCTTAGCATCACCTGCTGGTGTGGGTGTACCGTGATCGTGTGCTGCATGGTCATGAGCAGTATCGGAAACCGTTGGCGTAGCATTAGTTGCCATGGAATCGTTATGGGCATGAGAACCGTGGTCATGTCCACCGGTGACGGGATTGTTCAAGAAATAGCTATAAGCGCCAAAGGATAGTGCAGCCACGCTGATCAAGGATGCAGCGGCATATTTCTTGGCATTGGGGGGAAAATGATTACGATTTATCAGGGCAAAGGCGATTAAGGAAAGCGCAAAGCCTAAAGGTACAGCCCACAGGCTGCGGGCGGGTGAGTCGGGAAAATGCTGCAAACTGCCGGTGAAGAAGCCTAAACCCACCGAGAGCAAAGCGCCCACCATTAATGTGCTCCACAAAGAAGAGCGTTCCTCAGCAGGCGTATAGCGATATTCCAGCACAGTCCCTATCACGAAAGCGATGATGCCTAGGCCAGCCGTAAGTAGCGAGCGTGAGCCAGAAAAGACGCCGTGACTCACTGAACCAGCGATAAAGCTAATGCCGGCGTATTTGAAAACCATGGCTAAATGTTTGTGCTGAAACGATGCAGAAGCTTGCATGCAGAACTCCTTATTTTTTACTATTAAAGCCCCGAAGTTGAGCCATTCGAGGCATTAATAGCAAAGATTCAAAGGCTTAGCAATTAACCCGCTGTAATCTGGAGACCCGCGCCTGAGGCTAACTGAACGAAGCCGGGGAAGGAGGTGTTCACCGTGGCACAGTCATCAATATAAATCGTTTCACTGGCACGCAAACCTGCAATCGAAAACGACATGGCGATACGATGATCATTATGGCTCGTCACGGTTGCGCCGCCGATTTTGCCACCTTGAATAATGATCCCATCCGGTGTTGGGCGTGCATCAATGCCACAAGCGATTAAGCCATCGGCCATCACTTGGATGCGGTCACTTTCCTTAACACGTAACTCTTCCGCGCCGGTTAAAATAGTTTCGCCTTCCGCACAAGCCGCCGCTACGAATAAAACAGGGAATTCATCAATCGCCAGTGGCACCAAGGCTTCGGGAATGCGAATACCTTTCAAAGGGGCATAACGCACTCGAATATCCGCAACCGGCTCACCGCCCACTTCACGTTGATTCAATAGTTCTAAATTAGCACCCATCAAACGCAAAATATCAATGACGCCAGTACGAGTAGGATTAATGCCCACATGCTCGATAATCAAATCGGAACCCGGCGCTATGCTTGCACCGACTAAGAAAAAGGCCGACGATGAAATATCGGAGGGTACGTCAATCGTACAGGCCATTAGTTTTCCACCGCCTTGTAAGCGAATCGTATTACCTTCAACGATGACCTCATAGCCAAAACCGCGCAACATGCGTTCGGTATGATCACGCGTTGGTGCAGGCTCAGTGACCGAGGTTTCACCTTGCGCATAAAGTCCTGCTAGCAAGAGTGAGGATTTCACCTGCGCACTAGCCATCGGCATATCGTAATGAATACCTTTCAGTTTTTGACCACCCTGCACGTGTAGCGGTGGTGTGCCTGCTTCGGTCGCTACGATTTTTGCTCCCATTTGTGCTAGAGGCACGGTCACGCGTTTCATGGGACGCTTTGATAAAGAACTATCACCCGTCATGGTCACATCAAACGCTTGTCCACTCATTAAGCCAGACATGAGACGCATGGAAGTACCGGAATTACCCATGTCTAAATCAACAGTCGGTTTTTTCAAACCATGTAAACCAACGCCGTGAATAGTGACTTCGCCATTGGCACTGGGGCCTTCAATGTGTACACCCATATTCCGAAAGGCTTGTAAGGTGCATAAGCAGTCTTCACCCTGTAAGAAGCCGCTGACCTGTGTTGTACCTTCAGCCAAGGAGCCGAGCATAATTGAGCGGTGTGAAATAGATTTGTCACCAGGGACACGAATGCGCCCTGTTAGGCTACCACCAGCTTGGACAGTGAAACGTAATGCAGAGTGACTCACGAATTAGCTCCTGATTCAAAACGAGCAATATAGTTATCCCGCGCGGTTTTTGCTTTTTCCATGCGTTGGCGCAGTGCTTCTCCATCTTGTCTGTGGATGAAGTCAGCAAATTCCGTTAGGTTTTGTTTTAACGCCTCAATCATGGGCAAAATAGCCGCCCCATTATGCAAACAAATATCACGCCACATAATCGGGTCACTTGAGGCAATGCGCGTAAAGTCGCGAAACCCACCCGCTGCATAACGCAAAATATCTTCACGCTGTGGCGAGTTAAGGAGCGTATCCACCAATGAGAAGGCGAGTACGTGTGGTAAATGGCTGGTGGCCGCTAATACTTCGTCGTGCAACTTCACTGGCATTTCTTCGACTAAAGCACCGGTCACTTGCCACATTTGAGCAATCTGCGTTAAGGCTTTACGGTCAGTATAAGTTTGTGGAGTCAGGATTACGCGTCGTTTATGGTATAAGTCCGCAACGGCTGCTTCCACACCACTTTTTTCACGCCCTGCAATCGGATGGCCGGGCACAAAGCGCGTAAAATCGTGACCGAACACTTCGTTCACTTCCGCAACCACTGAGCCTTTGGTGCTACCTGCATCAGTGAGGATTGCCTGAGTGGGTAGAGCAGGGCGGATTTGTTCTAATAAAGGCTTCATCGCCCCCATGGGAACGGCTAGCAACACCACATCGGCGTCTTTAACGGCTTCCTGTGGATCAGTGACATAGGCGTCAATTACGCCTAAATCCACCGCTTTCTGCAAATGCACGGTATTACGGCTACAACCTATAACTTCACGCACATAATTAGCTTCGCGCAAGGCTAGCGCAAGCGAACCCCCAATCAGACCGACACCAAAGATAACTAAGCGACCGATCACGCTTTAAGTACCTTGTCTAACGCTTTGATGCAGCGCGTATTTTGCGCCTCTGTACCAACGGTAATACGCAGGTGTTGCGGCAAACCATAACCACCAATGGGACGTACAATCACACCTTCACGCAATAAGGCTTCATAGACTTGTGCACCTGTTTTGCCTTCCACTTTGACGGTAATGAAATTACCCACCGTTGGAATATAGGACCAGCCATGCGCGGCACAAGCCGCATACCATTGCTTTAAACCGGCTTCGTTAGTGGTAACACTGGCTTGTAAAAACGCATCATCTTCTAAAGCTGCCGATGCTGCTGTTAGGGCTAAGCTATTTACATTGAAGGGTTGGCGCACGCGATTCAGAATATCGGCGATTTCAGGACTGGAAATCGAATAACCAACCCGTAAACCGGCTAAGCCATAAATCTTAGAAAACGTACGTGTCACAATGAGATTCGGGAATTCGTTTAGCCATAACATGCCATTAGGGAAGGCCGGATCTTGCACATATTCGGTATAAGCTTCATCCAGCAACACGACCACATGAGGCGGCACATTTTTCAGGAAGCGATACAGCTCCTCACGTGCAATCCAAGTGCCGGTCGGGTTATTCGGGTTGGAGATAAAGACTAAGGCTGTGTGTGGATTGTCCTTGATGGTTTTCAGCAGCGCATCAACATTATGCCCGTAAGGCATCGTTACATGTTCTGGCGGAAAGGCTTCTGCCGTTAATAAGTCAGCACCGGCGGATTGGCTCACTAAGGCATAGATCGCAAACGCATATTGTGAAAAGACTGCTGCACGTCCAGGCGTTAAATAGGCACGTGCCACGATTTCCAATAAATCATTGGAGCCGTTGCCTAAGGTAATTTGCTGTGGGAGCAAATCGAATTTACCGGCGATGGCCAATTTTAATTGGTAACCACTGCCATCTGGATACAGTTCCAAATCATTAAGCGCAGCTTGCATGGCTGCTTTGGCCTTGGGGCTTGAGCCTAAGGGATTTTCATTGGATGCGAGTTTAATAATGTCTTTTACACCCAACTCCCGCTCAAGTTCCTCGATTGGCTTGCCCGGCTGATAGGGATGCAATTTTTGAACGCCTTTCACGGCAAGGCTACGATAGTCGAGATTGGACGGCATAAGTTTCATTATTGGTGTGCTATGGAAGCACGCATTCAATCATATCGTTCAAGACTTTGCCAGTACATGCCATCAATCAGCCGCAGCGATTGCTCTGACACTAGACAAGTGGTAGAACTCACTCAGTTTAAATAATTTATAATTTTGTTTTTCTATTATCGAATGAACACATGTAAGGAGAGGGACGCGAATGACGACACCAACAAAAATTTACCTGCCTGAAAGTGAGATGCCAACCCATTGGTATAATGTTGCGGCGGATTTGCCAACGCCCCCCGCACCTTATTGTGGCCCCGATGGAACGCCGGTTCCACCTGAGGCGATGCTTGCTATTTTTCCTGAGGAAATTTTAAAACAGGAAATGAGTGCAGAGCGTTGGATTCCCATTCCCGAGCCAGTGCGCGAGGCCTTAACCATGTGGCGGCCTTCACCTTTGTACCGTGCGCATCGTTTGGAAAAAATGCTAGGTACACCCGCAAAAATTTATTACAAAAACGAAGCCGTCAGTCCAGCAGGCTCTCACAAACCCAACAGTGCTGTACCGCAAGCTTACTATAACCGTGAGGCAGGGATTCGCCGTCTGACTACAGAAACTGGTGCAGGGCAGTGGGGGAGTTCCTTAGCCTTAGCGGGACAAATGTTTGGTATTGATGTGCGTATTTACATGGTGAAAATCAGCTACGAGCAAAAACCTTATCGACGCTCGATGATGACTACTTGGGGTGCAGAGGTGTTCCCAAGCCCTACCGATATGACGAATGCAGGCCGAGCTATTTTAGCGGCTGACCCGAACTCGAATGGCTCACTGGGGATTGCGATTTCGGAAGCGGTGGAGGAAGCGGCTAGCCGTCCTGATACCAATTACGCACTGGGTTCGGTTTTGAATCACGTGTTATTGCATCAAACTATTATTGGTTTGGAAGCGAAAAAACAATTGGCATTAGTCGGTGACTATCCTGATATGGTGTTTGCGCCTTGTGGTGGCGGCTCGAATTTTGGTGGTATTGCTTTCCCCTTTTATGCAGATAATGCGGCCGGTAAACAAGTGCGCTTAGTGGCGGTTGAACCTATGTCTTGCCCGACTTTAACCAAAGGCGTGTATACCTATGACTTTGGCGATACCGCAGGTTTAACCCCAATGATGAAAATGTACACACTGGGTCATAACTTTATGCCGCCCGGTATTCACGCAGGTGGTTTACGCTATCATGGCGCATCAGCCTTAGTCAGCCAGATGTATAATGAAAAACTCATCGAAGCCACTTCAGTCGGTCAATTAGAAACCTTTGCAGCGGGTGTGATGTTCGCGAAGAGTGAGGGTATCGTGCCAGCACCAGAGTCTTGCCACGCGATTGCCGCGATGATTCGTGAGGCCAAAGAATGCGCGAAAACCGGCGAAGCAAAAACCTTACTCTTCAATTTATCCGGTCATGGTCACTTTGATATGACGTCGTATGATCGTTATTTGAAAGGGGAACTAACGGACTTTGATTATCCCGAAGAAGCTATTAAAGCCTCTTTGGCAGATTTGCCGAGCTTTGCAAAAGTTTAGTTTGGTACAGGCAAAAGCCCTACGGGTTAGGGTTTTTTGCCACGCTGGAGGAATGTTTCCCTTAAATCATTTAAGTCCCTCATAAACTTATTATGATTTAGTTAATAATTGCTCAAGGATACGTTGATAAATAGTGGTTAAAGTGTCCAAATCTGCAACGGATACACATTCATTAATTTGATGGATGGTGCGGTTAACAGGGCCAAGCTCTAAGACTTGGGCGCCAGTCGGTGCAATAAAACGTCCATCGGAAGTACCACCCGCCGTGGATAACTCCGGTTCTAAGCCTGCCACTTGTTTGATGGCCTCTTGTCCAGCGGCGACTAAATCACCACGCCCTGTTAAAAAGGGGTGTCCCGACAAGCTCCACTCTAAAGCGTAATCAAGCTGATGTTTCGCCAGAATGGCTTCGGTGCGCTGTTTGATTTTTTCTTGCGTTAATTCAGTAGAATAACGGAAATTAATCAATGCTTCTAATTGCCCAGGAATGACATTATTGGCGCCTGTGCCAGCATGAATATTAGAAATTTGAAAGCTCGTGGGCGGGAAAAACTCGTTGCCTTGATCCCACATTTCCGCCGCCAATTCTGCTAAAGCGGGCGCAGCGCGATGAATGGGATTATCTGCCAATTGCGGGTAGGCGACATGACCTTGTTTACCCTTGACAAGCAATTTAGCGTTTAGTGAGCCACGTCGCCCATTTTTTACCACGTCCCCGACACAGCATGAACTAGAAGGTTCGCCGACTAAACACCAATCAATTTTTTCACCACGCTTTTCTAAGGCTTCAACCACCTTGACCGTACCATTAATCGAAGGACCTTCTTCATCGCTGGTGATTAGAAAGGCAATCGAGCCTTGATGATCAGGGTAAGCACGCACGAAATTTTCACAAGCCACAACAAAGGCGGCAATACTACCTTTCATATCTGCCGCACCGCGTCCGTATAACAAGCCATCGCGAATTTCGGGTTGGAAGGGGGCGCTAGTCCATTGGTCTAAAGGCCCTGTCGGAACAACATCTGTGTGTCCAGCAAAGCAAAAAACCGGTGATGTATGACCTCGGCGCAACCATAAATTGTCGACATCACCAAAGCGCATGAATTCGGCTTCAAAACCCAAAGCAGCCAAGCGCTCCGCTATTAAGGGCTGACAGCCACCATCATTCGGGGTTACAGAAGGGCGTGAGATTAAATCTTTGGCAAGTTCTAAGGTGGCGGACATGGTGTGCTAGGTATTTAATGTTGAAAAATAGCTTTATAGGTCATTGGATCGAAGCCAAGTACCTGTCGACTTCCTGTATCTAGCAAGGGGCGTTTAATAATCGCTGGTTGATCTTCCATGACCGCTAAGGCCAATGTTTCAGTTAAGTTTTCACGGGTTTTTTCCGGCAATAAGCGCCACGTGGTGCCACGTTTATTCAGCATGGCTTCCCAACCCAACTCATCAACCCACGCACGTAATTGGACTGGATTGAGGCCATCTTTACGGAAATCATGGAAGGTGTAGGGAATGCCGCGCTCGTCGAGCCATTGGCGTGCTTTGCGCACCGTATCGCAGTTACTTAAGCCATACAGGATGGTCATTAATCATACCATTTGTGATAAGAGCGCCGCTTGCCTGCACGTTGGGTGATGACACCTTCGACTTGTTGCGGCTGAATTTCAAAGCTAGCATAACTTGGATTTAAGGCTTCCAAATAATGCCGCCCATCACGAATGCGCAAGCGGCGGAAAATATACTCGTCGTGACTATCTTTAGCAAATACAAATGCGCCATCGCGTACAATGCCGCTGCGGTCAATAATAATAATGCAGCCTTGGTCGAATTCAGGCTCCATACTATTATCGGTGACTTGTAAGGCGAAGGGTTCGGCCTCAGAGCAGCTACTACCTTCTTGTAAGGCGCTGCTAATGTCTTTTTTGAAAATATCACTAACAGCAATACGCACTTCGGCCATATTTAATCCTCTATCACTGGATTGCGACTAAATTCACTGGCTGCTACGTGACGTTCAGGTTGATACCAATGCAATTTTTCATGCAATCGAACCACATCACCCACAATAGTTAAGGTGGGGGCACGTACCGCGCGTTCGCTGACTAAGCTTGGTAAAGTGGCTAATGTACCAATATGTACGCGCTGATTGCGTGTTGTGCCTTGTTCGACTAAAGCAGCAGGTGTTTCGGGTGACATACCGTGCGCCACTAATTGTTTGCTGATGACTTGAATACCGGTTAAACCCATATAAAACACTACGGTTTGACGCGGTTGCGCCAGTTTTTCCCAATCTAAATCAATTGTGCCATCTTTCAAATGTCCCGTGGCAAACGTACAGGATTGTGCATAATCGCGGTGAGTGAGTGGAATACCTGCATAAGATGCGCATCCTGAAGCGGCGGTAACCCCCGGAACGACTTGGAAGGGAATGCCATTTTCCGCCAAGGTCTCAATCTCTTCACCCCCGCGCCCAAAAATAAAGGGGTCTCCGCCTTTTAAGCGCAGTACACGTTTGCCTTGTTTCGCTAAATCGACTAACAAATCATTAATTTTTTCTTGGCGCACGACATGATTGGCTTTTTCCTTGCCTACATAAATCCGTTCTGCATCTTGGCTAGCCATGTTTAAGATCGATTTGGCGACCAAGCGATCATAGACCACCACATCGGCTTGTTGCATGAGACGTAACGCGCGAAAGGTTAATAAATCAGGATCGCCAGGACCTGCGCCGACCAAATAAACTTCCCCCACACTAGGCTCAGCCGATGGGTTTGCCAGCATTGCATCTAACATTTGGCGCGCGGCTTGCGTATTGCCGGCATAGACCAATTCCGCAAAAGGTCCGCGCAGGGTTTGCTCCCAAAAATGTTTACGCTGTTCAGGATCGGCAAAACGTTGTTTGACTGTGTCGCGGTATTCTTCGGTAATCGTCGCCAATTCGCCGCATGAAGACGGAATCATGGTTTCCAATTTCATGCGAATTTGTCGTGCTAAAACAGGTGATGCACCGCCTGTGGAAACCGCAATTTGTACGGGATCACGGTTTACGACCGAAGGGACAATAAAGCTACAGGCCTTAGTATTATCCACCACATTGACTAAAAGATTACGTTCGTGTGCGAGTTGCGCTATTTCTCGGTTGACAGCCCTATTATTGGTAGCTGCAATGATGAGAAAGGCCTGATTTAGATCATTCGGGGAGAAAGTGCGGGCTAAGTATTTTATTTGAGTCGGGTGTTGCACGATTAGCTCTTGCATTTCAGGGGCTAGGTCGGGCGCGATAATTTGTAATCTTGCACCACTTTTTACTAAAGCTTGAGCTTTACGTAGCGCGACCTGACCGGCGCCCACCACGACACAAAGGCGATCTTTTAAGCATAAAAAGATAGGGAAACGCTCCACAACATCCTCCAGATAAGTTTGGCTTTGGGCTAAGAAGTGAGCTTACTTTTCCCACTCCATTAGCACAGGCTTTTCGCGTTGCTCTAATAAGCGTTCTTCGGCTTCTAATTGATTGGCGGCAAATACCATTTTGTAGCTAGCCCGATCTTCCGGTTGGGCATTAATACGTAAGGAACGAACTGCATGGCGCGCATCGGCATAACCTTCAAAACTAGCCTTCAACTCAAGGTTTTTAACCAGCGGGTTGGGTTGGGTAATGCTGAATACAAAATAGGGCATGGTGGTTCTCAGTCTGAATAAGCATTGGTGCATTATTCATGGCAATTTGCCCTTGTCCAATAGCCCGAATGCAATAGACTGCATTAGGGTAGATTATTCGACCTTGAAATGCGTACAAAAATTTACTGTCGATAACTTCGTTTTAATTTGACCTACTATAAGATAGGGCAAGAAACAGTATTAGCCAAGGATGCGAGCCTATGAGTGATCAAAAATCAACTGCTATGACAACAAGGGACTTTGTGAATCTGCTAGCGGATTTAGCCGAGCAGATTGAGTTACTGATTGGGCGTCGTGGGACTTTGAGTGTATTTCGTTATGCGGGTAAGCAAATGGGTAAGCGCATGGGCGCTAATCAACAAGGCGATGAGCAGTTAGCGCGTAGTATTGTGGCCCAGTTTTTTCGCGAAAAGGAGTTTATGGATGATGTGGTGCTAGTGGGCGAGAACGCTGAATTAAGCGGTTGTCGTATTGGTTTAGTCTTGCGTGAGCGAGGGATTCAGGCTGGCACTCATGCTTTATGCCATTTTGGTTTTGGTTTGATTGATGGGGTCACTGAATCGGTAACTGGCAAGAAAATTGTTACCTTGCATGTGGCCTCTGAATACCATGAAAATGGTATTACTTGCCAAGAAACGTGGTAAAAGCAGCCAACAAAAAATTGGCTGCCTTGGTTTTAGCTGAAGTTTTTCGCGTTTATGCGCCCCATTCTGCTAAGCGAGCGGAGTTAGGGTTGGAGATAATCGCGCCGAGATAATGACCTGGGAAACCTGTACCAGATACCCAAGGTTGGCTACTATTTTCATTAAATTTCACATTAACCTTACCTTGACCAATAGCCCAGAAGTTATAACTTCCGTCTGCCTGTTTGCCTAAGTAAACTGTATTCCAACCTTGCGAGGCGTCAGTATTATTACCGGGGTGTTCAAAGTAATAAGAGCTACCCACCTGTAGTTTATCGCCACGGCTTGGATCGAACATCGCTGCCTCACCTTCTAGGTTTCTAACACCATTGACGTTAATAGAGCCGGCCGCAGCGGTACGCACCGAGGTTTGATAGCCACCATCAAAATCTGAGTTGTCATATTGGTCATACCAAGATGAAACGGTTAATTGTCCAGCCTTGGAGTTAAATTTATCCGCTCCAATGGCATCTAAAGTCGCTTTTAGATTCAATAAGGTCATTGGGCTTGCGCAATCAAAACGATAACTATTGCGGTTCGAGAACACATCATTTAAGGCATCCGATGGTTTAATGGGGCGGCCACTATCATCCGTAGTGCGCATCACCATAACACGATTGGAATCACGCTCGACCACTTCCCAATATTTATTACGCTCAATCACTTTTTCTTGACCAGTTTGGCCATTTGCAGTGCGATAAGAGCGTGTTTCCGAACTTCTTAATGAATTATTTTGTAACTGAACCAATTGACTGGTGAATCCCCAGCCTGGGCCAATCGATTCCGTGTTTTTCAACATATTTTCACGGAAAGTAATGTCATAGACATCTTGTTGGGTCAAGGTACGTGTAGAAACGGTATTACCGCTGTTATCTAATACTTTTACCTGATCACCTACAGAAATTTTACCATCGCGATTAGTATCATTAGCGTTAATGACTCGAACTGCTGCGCTGGTACCGGAACCATAGTTACCATACAGATTATCGAGTACACGTTGTGTAAGTGTACTAAACGTGTTGCCGCCAGTGCTACCGGTGCTACCGGTGCTACCGGTGCTACCAGTGCTACCGGTGCTACCAGTGCTACCGGTGCTACCAGTGCTACCAGTGCTACCAGTGCTACCAGTGCTACCAGTGCTGCCAGTGCTGCCAGTGCTGCCAGTGCTGCCAGTGCTGCCAGTGCTGCCAGTGCTGCCCCAGCCACCGCCGTACATTTGTCTTAATAAGTCACGAATCATGTTATTGAAATAGCTGTTAGTACCGGTACCACCAAATGAACCATAGCTGCCATAGGGGTTGTAATAGCTAGAATAACTAGGGTTGTACGAAGAGCTACCACCGTAGTAACTAGGTAAGCCAGAATAATAACGGCTAGTAGGACTGTAATAGCTGGTGTTTAACATGTTTGCGCTTTCCTATGTTTATTGTTGATTGCTAACTATTTAGGCTGGCATTAGCATTAAAATTTTTTATTCAAACGGTTTGTATTGAATTAAGGCTAATGATAGAGGCTGTATACTGAGAAATCGAAAGCAGCAGGGATAAATGGAACTTATTATCTGATGAATTGATTTTATAATTTAATAGATTAAATTTATTGCCTGAAAAATACTATGACGTTTGCCAAACGCCAGATTTTCCACCAGCTTTATAAAGAAGGCGAACCTGTGTAATGTTCATGCCGCGATCAACGGCTTTACACATATCATAAATGGTTAGTAGGCCGATTTGTACAGCCGTTAATGCTTCCATTTCTACGCCAGTTTGACCACTGGTTTCTACTGTGGCGCGACACATTACACCATACCAATCCGCTTGAATGGGCTCTAGCTCAATGTCAACTCGCGTTAGCGCAAGCGGGTGGCATAAAGGGATTAGCTCAGCAGTTTTTTTCGAAGCCATGATGGCAGCGATACGCGCAATGCCTAATACATCACCTTTGCGATGCTTACCTTGTAGAATGGTTTCGAGGGTGGATGGCAGCATTTCTATCTGACCTTGGGCGATAGCTGTCCGATGTGTAAACGCTTTATTACCAACGTCGACCATGTGAGCAAGACCTTGCTCATTGAAATGTGTAAGACCAGACATGGTTGTCAATATTTCCAAATAAAGGGGCTAGCTCATCCTAGATCAGCTAGCCCTACGAACAATTACATACTTTGCCCAGATTCTTGCTTAGCAGCAGGTTCTGGAGCGGGCTTAGTACGATTAGTTGCTAAAGCCATACCTTTGAGAATATTCAGGGCCTCAAACAACTGATAATCTTCTTCGGCTAAGGTTTTAGGTTTTTGATCCTTGGGCTTAGCCTCTTTCGATGGCATTAGTGATTGATCCAAAGCAGGCTCAGTCACCCCATTAGATTGTGGCGAAGCTTCTGGTTTTGCTTCTTCAGGCGTCGTTTCAGGTTTAACTTCTTCTGTTTTGGTATCCGCAGGTGCTTCGGCTGGTTTTTCAGTAGGTTTGGCTGTTGGGTTACTTAAGTGGCGGCCAAAATCAGCTTCAGATAAGGGCTGTAAGTCATCTGCATTCGCGGTATCTTCACTGACTTTTAATGGCTTAATTTCGATATCGGGTACAATACCTTCCGCCTGAATCGAACGGCCCGATGGTGTGAAATAACGTGCTGTGGTTAATTTCAACGCCGTGGTTTCATCTAAAGGCAGAACGGTTTGTACTGAACCTTTACCAAAGGTTTTTTGGCCTACGATTAAAGCGCGATGATGATCTTGTAATGCACCGGATACGATCTCGGACGCTGAGGCTGAGCCTTGATTCACTAAGACAACTAAGGGTGCGCCATCTAGCTCATCGCCGTCGCGTGCTGTGTATTCCATCTTCGCATCTTCAACACGGCCTTCGGTATAAACAATTTTGCCATCATTTAAGAACGCATCCGAAACACCGACCGCACCGGTCAGCACACCACCTGGATTATTACGCAAATCAAGCACTAAACCGCGCAGACTGCCTTTGTTCTCGAGCTTTAGCTTTTCAACGGCTGCGAGCAAATCATCGGTGGTTTTGGATTGGAAGCTTGAGATGCGGACATAAGCATAACCCGGATCAAGCATCTTGGTTTTAACACTTTGAACTTTAATAATGTCACGGGTAATCGTTACTTTAAAAGGTTTATCCTTACCTTCGCGCACAATTAACAGATCAATATTCGAACCCGGCTTACCGCGCATGAGCTTCACAGCTTCGTTGAGTGACATGCCTTTAACCGGTTTTTCATCCAAACGAATAATTAAATCACCTGCTTCTAAGCCTGCTTTTTTGGCTGGGGTGTCATCAATAGGCGAGATAACTTTAACAAAGCCATCTTCCATTCCGACTTCAATCCCTAAACCACCAAATTCGCCAGTAGTACCCACTTGCAGTTCTTTGAAGCTTTCTTCGTCTAAATAATCAGAGTGTGGATCAAGACCAGAAACCATGCCGCGAATCGCATTGTTAATCAGCTCTTTGCTATCAGGCGTTTCCACATAGTCTTTTTTAATACGTGTGTAGACTTCAGAAAATTTTTGTAATTGTTCAACCGGAATATCAGTGACTTCATCTGCAACAGTTTGCTTAAAGGCAAACACATTAAGACTAACACTCGCTGCGGCACCTAGCACAGTCCCAGCTAAAATGCCCAAAGTAAGGCGGTGTTTTGAGTGCATTAATTTCTTCTCCAGGCCAGATTGCCATTTTTTTAACTATATAAGCGCACAAGTGTTTAACTTAGAAACACATCCCTTTAAATCTGCCCAGTTTAGCAGCTTAGCGTAGCCAACGTGCAGGATTTTGCGTCGCTTTTTTATAACGGATTTCGAAGTATAATGCATCTTGGCTTTGACCGCTGGAATTGCCTACGGAAGCAATCACTTCATTAGCTTTTACATAGTCACCAACGCGTTTATAGACCGCACGATTATAACCATACAAACTCATGTGATTTGAGTCGTGCTCAATAATAATTAATTGGCCATAACCATCCATCCATCCGGCATAAAGTACTTTTCCTGCAGCAACAGCTTGTACTTTTGAACCACCGGGAGCCGCAATCACAAGTCCACGCCAAACCTGTTTTTCATTGCGTCTTGCGCCATAATTGTAGAGCACCCGTCCTTTCACAGGGGCTGAAAGTTTACCTCTTAGATTTGCAAAGCGTCCTGTCGGGGTTTCAGAGGGCTGTAAATAACGGCCACGTGCAATGCTACGTTGATTCCGTGCAACTACTAAAGGATCATCAGCCGATGGTACTTCTTCAGTGCTAGTGGGAACATCGGTAACACTAGGTGTTTCATTCGTCGTGGCTAAACTATTAGTAGCCAAGGTATCTACCGTGGTATCTAAAGCAGCTTCTTCGCGGCGTAATTTATCGAGTTGGGTTTGGCGTGTTTTAATATCGCGATTCATCGAGTTGAGAGCGACTTCACGGGCTTGTAGATTTTGTTGTAATTCTTTCTTTTGTTGTTCGAGAGCTGTTTGTAGGCTACGAAATTCAAGTTGATCCTGTTCAATAGACTCGGTTAAGCGGGTGAGCTTTAAGAGTGTTTTGTCCACATCCTGAATTTTTTCACTGCGATATTTATTAAGATGCTCAAAGTAATGTAGGGTGCGGCTAAGATCGGCAGGATTATCTTGTTTAAGTAATAAACGTAAGTGCGATTGTTCACCGGCGGTGTACATTGCTTGCAATTGCTGGGCTAAAGCCGAACGTTGTTTCGCCAACTCTTGTTCTAAATCATCGCGTTGTTTTTTAGCATCCGCTAGTTTTTTTACCGATGCCTCAAGCTGGTTTTCGGTCGCATTTTGTTTTTTGTCTATCTCGCCCACGCGCTTTTCTAAACGTGTTACTTCACTATTAATCGCCTCGGATTGTTTTTGCTGATCCGCAAGCTGATCAGATAAACGTGTGATCTCATTGTTTAGGCGTTGCTGATCTTGGGTTTCTGCGTTTACACTGTGGGAGGCAAACGCAGAATAGGTCATCGTCAAACTAACCAAGCTGACATTAATCAAATGGCGTGTAGCAGTAGAAAGGTGTTTCATTAGCGTTGGATTCATGAGCTTTAAACTTCACATGATAGACTAAGTCAAACCCCAAGCGTGCGCATTAATCGATTGATAAATGATGGTTAAGTCTTAGTGCCCCTGACTTAGCTAGCCTGCGCAGGCTGGGTATTTTCGTATATTATTTTATTTATGTATGCTAATATAGGCGCATCTCACCTTAGAATTGTGATGAATAATTACATAATACAAGCCACTTTGTTCAGTAAAGGTATTCTATGCAACAAGAATCCAACGAAATGACCATGGGTAATACCTGCGACATTACCCATTCTATGCTGGCGAAAGAAGAGGATATTGATCGCGCTTCTCGCTCGCTAAAAGCTATTTCTCACCCCTTACGCCTGAAAATTCTTTGCGTATTAGGCGACCAAGAAGTCAATGTACAAGACATCGTGGATAGCGTTGGTACTTCGCAAAGTAATATTTCTCAGCATTTGGCCATTTTGCGTGATAAAGGCATCCTGACCTCGCGCAAAGATGCTAATCGTGTATTTTATCGCGTCGGCGACTATCGCACATTGCGTTTGATTAGCATGATGCAGGAAGTTTTCTGTCCTGCACATTAATGTTCTTAGGTTTAAACAAGATTAGATCGAAGTTTGTTCAATAAGATTAATTTTTCCGCAGAATACAGTGTGCAAAGGGGTTTACGCTTTGCACACATCTGTATATCTTTAGCTCCCATTGTCGGAGACTACTAAACGTGAATGAATACTTGGAGTTTGCCCAAAATCATACTTTTCTGGTATTGGGCTTTGTAGCTGTATTGGGGATGATTATCTGGACAGAATATTCGCGTTTTACGCAAAAATTCAAGAACCTAGATACAAATCAAGCCGTGCAACTGATGAATAATGAACAATCGGTGATTGTAGACGTACGTGAAGATAACGAGGTGAAGGAAGGCAAGATTCAAGGTGCAAAGCATCTGCCTTTATCGCAATTTTCAAAACGCTTAGTAGAGCTTGAGAAAAGCAAAGCTAAACCTATATTGGTTTATTGTCGTTCAGGCAATCGCTCTGCGCAGGCTTGCTCACAATTGGTCAAGCAAGGCTTTGAAAACGTAAATAATTTGTCGGGTGGTTTTATTGCGTGGGAGTCGGCCAACCTACCGGTTGTCAAGCGTTAATGATGAGCACAGATACATCAGACTCTGTCGATGTGGTAGTTTATGCAACGCGGTTTTGTCCGTATTGTATGCGCGCTCGTTCTTTATTAACGCGTAAAGGTGTAGCCTTTCGAGAAATTCTGGTGGGTAGTGCGGATGGTGTGTCTTGGTCAGAATTATCTCAGCTCAGTGGGCGAGATACAGTGCCACAAATTTATATTGGAACACATCATGTAGGTGGCTACGACGACATGGCGGCGCTTGAACGTGCTGGTGAGCTAGATCAACTACTGAGGACAGGTGTGATATGAATATTGTTTGTCCACATTGCCAAAAAATAAATCGTGTTCCTGACGATAAATTATATGCAACACCCAGCTGTGGTGCATGTCGTGAGCCTTTATTTCCAGATAAGCCACCTGAATTCGATTTTAATGCTTTACAGCGGCATATTCAGAAAAGTGAAGTTCCCCTCCTTGTTGATTTTTGGGCGCCTTGGTGTGGTCCTTGTCGTGCGATGGCGCCGTCTTTTGCCGAGGCGACAGCACGTTTAGCCCCTTATGCACGTTTGGCAAAACTTAATACCGAAGACCATCAACAGGCGGGTATGATTTATAATATTCGCAGTATTCCCACCATGGTGCTATTCATGGGTGGGCAAGAAGCGGCGCGGGTGAGTGGGGCGATGAATACCGCTCAAATAGAAAGCTGGGTAAAACAACATCTGGCCTAATTTTTATATAACAAATCAGGAGAATGGCCGTCATGGCGGATCAAGCTGACACTAATACACAGCCAGAATCACAATTTATTATCCAACGCATCTATTTAAAAGATGTGTCTTTCGAGGCGCCCAATTCTCCCGCCGTTTTTACGGAAGAGTGGACACCGGATACCAAGTTGGATTTAAGTACCAATGTCAACGTCTTGCAAAATAATAATTACGAAGTGGAGTTAGCCCTAACCATTACGGTAAAAAGTAATGAGAATTTGGCTTTCTTGGTTGAGGTTAAACAAGCAGGTGTATTTTTTATTAATGGTTATTCACAAGAGCAATTAAGCCACTTATTAGCTGCTTATTGTCCAAATACCTTATTTCCTTATGCGCGTGAAGTGATTGCTGGCTTAGTATCGAAGGGTAGTTTTCCGGAAATGCATCTTTCGCCCATCAATTTTGATGCTCTATATGCTAAGCGCTTACAAGAGCAAGCTAGTCGTAATACGGCTACTGCTTAGTGTCTGAGAGTATTCGTTCGATTGCCGTTTATGGCGCTGGCTCATGGGGCACAGCGCTAGCGCTACAATTGGCGCACAATCAATTAGATGTAACCTTATGGGATATTAATCCCGAGCATTTAGATAACCTAGCGGCTAGGCGTGAAAATCAGCGTTATCTGCCCAACATTCCTTTGCCCGCTAATCTTTCTTTTCAAGCTAAGCTTGCGCTAGTAGCAGGCCAGCATGATGCACATTTAATAGTTGTGCCAAGCCATGGATTTCGTACTTTACTCCAGCAACTGAAACCACATTTCAAAGGTGGCGATAAATTATTCTGGGCGACCAAAGGCTTGGAATTAGACAGTGGTAAATTACTGCATGAGGTGTTGTTAGAGGAAATCCCTGAGCATCGAGACTATGGCTTAGTATCGGGGCCAACGTTTGCTAGTGAGGTAGCACAGGGCTTCCCAACCGCAATGACCGCCGCAGCTACTTCACAAGTGCTCGCACAACAAGTCGCACAAGCCTTTCATGGTCAACCTTATCGGGTGTATACCAGCGATGATATTGTTGGAGTGGAGCTGGGTGGTGCGATTAAAAATGTGCTAGCGATTGGCGCGGGTATTTCGGATGGCTTGGGCTTTGGTGCGAATGCACGTGCCGCTATTATTACCCGTGGTTTAGCTGAAATGATGCGCTTGGGGCAGGGCATGGGGGCACGCTCGGAAACGTTTATGGGCTTGGCAGGCTTGGGGGATTTGGTGCTGACATGTACGGATAACCAATCGCGTAATCGGCGTTTAGGCTTAGCGTTGGGTAAGGGTGATAGGCTCGAAAAGGCGATGAGCGATATCGGTCAAGCCGTTGAGGGTGTAAAGACAGCGCAAGCGGTTGCCTTATTATCGAAGCGTATGGGCGTTGAAATGCCAATTTGCCATCAGGTTTATCGTATTTTGTATGAGCAATTGCCACCCCGACAAGCCGTACAAGAGTTGATTGGTCGTGATCTCAAGTCCGAATTTTAGTGTAAGGAGTACGAAATGACCCTTCAGCTTGGTGTTGTAATGGATCCGATTGAGCGGATCAATATTAAAAAAGACAGCACTTTTGCCATGATGTTGGAAGCGCAACGGCGCGGTTGGTCTTTGTTTTATATGCTCCAACAGGATTTATATGCTGATAATGGCGCGGTACATGCTCGCATGCATCCGGTGAAGGTTGAGGATAATCCGCAGCAATGGTATCGCTTAGCTGAGCCAGTCACACGTCCATTGGTTGAGCTAGATGGCGTTTTGATGCGCAAAGATCCGCCCTTTGATATGGAATATATCTATAGCACCTATTTGCTGGAATTAGCGCAACGTCAAGGTTTATTAGTGGTCAATCGCCCTGATAGTGTACGCAGTGCGAATGAAAAGCTTTTCACGGCGTGGTTTCCTGAATTTACCCCCGAAACACGGGTGACGCGTGATATGCAGCGTATCCGAGAGTTTTTGGCAATCCATAAACATATTGTTGTCAAGCCTTTGGATGGCATGGGCGGCTCAATGATTTTTCAGGTGCACGGAACTGATCCGAATCGCAATGTTATTTTGGAAACTATTACGAATAACGGACAGCGCACTGTCATGGCACAACGTTTCCTACCCGAGTTTAAGCAAGGTGATAAGCGTATTTTAGTGATCGATGGAGTAGCCTTCCCCTATGGGCTGGCACGTATTCCGGCTGAAGGGGAGAGTCGTGGTAATCTAGCCGCTGGAGCAACCGGTGTCGGTAAGCCACTGACTGAGCGTGAACAGCAAATTTGTGCCGCCATTGGGCCTGTTTTAAAAGAGATGGGTTTATTATTTGTGGGTTTGGATGTGATTGGTGACTATGTGACGGAAATTAATGTCACTAGCCCGACCTGTATTCGTGAGTTGGATCAGCAATATGGGGCAAATATTGCAGGACTACTGATGGATGCCATTGCCCAGCGAGTAGCCCTGCCGCGCCATTAATGGCGATTGATAATTGCTAATAACTCGTCTTTTAAATGAAGGCGCTGTTTTTTGAGTGTTTCAACATACGCATCTTCAGGGGTTTCAATGCCTTGTTCAATACGGTGGATATGGTGTTCGACCTCATTATATTGCTCAAATAAGTGTGCAAAATGATGGTCGTTAATTTTTAGCTCGTGAATACGTTCACGATGCTCTGGAAATTCATGGACTAAATCGTGTGATTCACCAAACATCATTGACTCCCCAAACCTAAAGTTTCTACAGACAGTTTGATGGTAACAAGCGTTATTAGTAGGGGCAAATCTGTTAGTTGATTAAAATCAAGAGGCAAGTAACTCGTTAACCCTTTAATGTATTAGTCATATTGACAAGGTAAATTATGAAAGCACGCGTAAAATGGCTGGATCATATGAGTTTCGTGGGCGAGTCTGGTAGTGGACATTCTGTTGTGATGGATGGCGCGCCAGAAGCAGGTGGTCGAAATCTGGGCATTCGTCCGATGGAAATGCTCTTGATTGGTTTAGGTGGTTGTGCTTCCTTTGACGTGGTGATGATTCTACAAAAATCACGCCAAGCTATTAGTGATTGTGAGGTATCGATTGAGGCAGAGCGTGCTGCTGAAGATCCCAAAGTATTCACCAAAATCCACCTTCATTTTATTGTAAAAGGTAAAGGTTTGGCGGATTCTAAGGTGGAACGCGCGATTAAATTATCAGCGGATAAATATTGCTCAGCTTCCATGATGTTAGGTAAAACTGCTGAAATTACTCATGATTTTGTGGTCATCAACGAGTAGGTGAGTTTTGTTGACTTGTCCAAATGCCGAATAATCTTGATTCGTAGCGCAGAGTTCTGCATAGTGCGCATCTTTCTAGATGCTGGGCTGGTTTTTTTGGCTAGCTTAAGTATTTGGAATAATGGTTTTAATGAGGGTAGTGAACGTTGATCGACCGCCATAAAAAGCAAATTCGTCTGCATGGTTTTAATAATTTAACCAAGACCTTGAGCTTTAATATTTACGATATTTGTTATGCAAGCCAACCTGAGCATCGTGAAGAATATTTGGCTTATATCGATGAAGAGTATAACGCGGATCGTTTAACCAATATCCTGACGGATGTAGCAGACATTATTGGTGCTAATATCCTGAATGTAGCGCGGCAAGATTATGACCCTCAAGGGGCTAGCGTCACTATTTTAGTGTCAGAAGAGCCTGTGTTGACGGAAGAGCAGTTAAACACCAGTGCTAGACCAGGTCCATTACCAGCAGATGTAGTAACTCATCTTGATAAAAGCCATCTTACGGTGCACACCTATCCAGAAAGTCATCCTGATAATGGTATCAGTACTTTCCGTGCCGATATTGATGTATCTACCTGTGGACGCATTTCGCCTTTGAAGGCGTTGAACTATCTTATCCATTGTTTTGATTCAGATATTGTGACGCTAGACTATCGTGTACGTGGTTTTACGCGTGATGTGAAAGGCAAAAAACACTTTATTGATCATAACATTACCTCTATACAAGACTTTATTGCGCCTGATACCAAGCGCATTTACTCTATGATCGATGTGAATGTCTATCAGGAGTATATTTTTCATACAAAAATGCTGCTGAAGCAATTTGAAATTGACAACTATCTGTTTGGTATGGGTAAATCTGATTACACAGAAAATGAGTTAATCCAGATTGAGAAACGTTTGCGCAAGGAAATGTCTGAGATATTTTACGGGCGTAATACCGGTGGATTATGACTTGATTCTGATTAAATGATTAAAAAAATAATAATTCTGGGACTGATCATGCACATTGTAACAATTCTGACGAAACTCGTGGAAATGGACTTGAGTTTTTGTTAGTTTCCGTAAGTGGATAGACTATCGAAATGCGCATGTATCGGGATGACACATGGGACTAGGGGAAGGGACTCCTAGGTCATTTGTATCTGAGGGCATCATGAACGTAACTATAACGCCGTTTTTTTTGAAAACTACAACACTTTGTTCTCTGGCTTTATTGGCTTCGCTATTAGGAGGATGTGCAGCCAATAACACCGAATCTTCATCGGAAGCACCCAAAAAAACGGCCTTAGCCACTAATGCTTCACCTAAATACGTTGTACAACGTGCTTCCATTCGTACTCCTTCTTCTGATCG
This sequence comes from Thiolinea disciformis DSM 14473, assembly GCF_000371925.1. Classification (GTDB taxonomy): domain Bacteria; phylum Pseudomonadota; class Gammaproteobacteria; order Thiotrichales; family Thiotrichaceae; genus Thiolinea; species Thiolinea disciformis. Next base: position 137,537 of record NZ_AQVE01000007.1, read on the forward strand.
TTTTAGGGCTGTGCGTCCTTCTCATGCTTATACCCCTAGCTATATTCCGAGCCGCCCTTCTAGCCAACCGGTTTTCAGAAAAGCGAGTGTAAGACGTGCGCTGACTAATTCTGCCGCTACTCAACCCGCTACACCGATTAAGCCAGCCTTGAGCCGCGAATATTACCAGCAACGTTTTGAGGCTGAACAGCGACGTAAGGAATTAGCGGCTGAGCAAGCGCGTATTGCTAAAATAGAGCAAGCCAAACAAAGACGTATGATGCAGCTAGCCAATGCTGAGCGGGAGCGCTTAGCGGAGTTAGCGATCAATCAGCGTCGTGCAGCACAAGCCTCTGTCAACAAACAAAGAGTCGTTAAGAAAAAGCGCGAAACGCTGCAGCTAGCTGAACGTAAAGTTGAAAATGTTATTCAAACGGCGGCGAGTAATATTGGTTCGATGTATGTATGGGGTGGCTCTAGCCCACGAACAGGTTTTGATTGCAGTGGTTTGGTGCAACACTCATTGAAGCAAGGTGCGAATGTACAAGTGCCACGTACCGCAGCGCAACAGTATGCGGCCTCAGTAAAAGTTAGCAGCAGCCAAGCAACCCGTGGAGATTTAGTATTTTTCCGTACACGCGGTAATCGCGTTAGCCATGTTGGCATCTACTTGGGTAATAATAAATTTATCCATGCGCCACGTTCTGGCAAGGCGATTACAACCAGTACCATTGAAGGTTATTGGCAAGATCGTTTAATTGGCTTTGGCCGTATTCCGGGGGCGTGCCGTTTCCCTATTAAAGGCCTTGGCTAATAGACTACGCTACTTAATTTAAAAGAGGCCGCATCTGCGGCCTTTTTTTATGAGAAGTTGATGGAATTATTGGGCGGAGGGACTGGTTTCGGCTGGTTTTTCACCCGCTGCTGGATCGGTGGCTTTCAGAGGTGAGCTAGGGGCGATAGTGCCTGTGCTGCTGGTTGAGCTTTCTGTTGCTTTGACGTCAGCCGCTGAGTTCACACTACTTTCTAACGCAGGCTTCGGCTCAGCGCTGGTCATTTCCATGGGCGGACGTGTAATCATAAAAGCAAAAACTCCAGCAGCAGCAATGGTGTATATAGTTCCAGCAAAACTCATAAAATTTACTCCCTTAATGACGGCCTAGCCGCAAACTAACGCGTTTGTCGCAGCTTCCTAGCCGTATATTACTCTAAGCGATGGTCTTGAGAACCACTTTTGTCAAGTCAATGCCATTCTCAATAGAAAGAGATATAGACGCTAGCTAGGGATCATGTCCCAATAAAGTCTTAATTCTCAATAACCCGTGTCGAAATTTTTTATGACAAGTTCAAAGCCTATTAACCAAGCTGTGATTAGTCGTTTCCAATCGCGTTTGGAACAGCATCCCATTTACCAAGCGGTACAAACTTTAGATGATTTGCGTTGTTTTATGGAACACCATGTGTATTCAGTATGGGATTTCATGTCATTGATTAAAGAACTGCAAGGTTTATTAGCGCCTGCTAAGGCACCTTGGCTACCCGTGGGGGATGGTGCTGTTAGACGTTTTATTAATGAGCTGGTATTAGAAGAAGAATCGGATGCGACTAATCAAGAGGGTGAGTTTTCTAGTCATTTAGAATTGTATATACGTGCCATGCATGAGGTCGGTGCGAATCCTGAACCCTTCTTAGGCTTTCTTGAAGCGGTTCAATACCAAGGCATTGATCAAGCCTTGGCTTTGCCGAGCGTGCCAGCGCCATCACGCCAATTTACGCAACAAACGTTCGCGTTTATTCAATCTAATCAAGCGCATCAAGTAGCCGCAGCCTTAGCATTAGGTCGTGAGCATATTATTCCTGCCATGTTTCGCGCAATTTTACAAAAAACAGGCGTTTCACCTGAACAAGCGCCTACTTTCCATTTCTATTTAAATCGCCATATTCATTTAGATGAAGATTTTCATGCGCCCTTGTCATTACGTTTATTAAATAATCTCTGTGCCGATGATGATCTTAAATATCAACAAGCTATCACGGCAGCACAAGTTGCGATAAAAGCACGCTTAAATTTATGGGATGGTATTTTAAAAGCCTTACATAAAAAATGATGATGTTTGACTGACTTTTTTTAAGGGATTTGGGCTATGCTTGAAATTTATTTGAATCCGTTAATCAAAGGGAAAAAGAATGGCTGTCGAAAATGCATATGCTCCACCAAGTTCAATGGTACGTGACGTGAGTGGAGGTACAGGGGTAGTGTCAGATCGTATTTTGGCGGCATTGCGTAAAACGCGCCCTTGGGTTTTATTATTTGCCGTTTTAGGTTTTATCGGCACTGCTTTCAGTGTGCTTGGGGCGGTAGGGATGTTGGCTGGCGGTAGTATGTTAGGCACTCAAAGTGAACTGGGCGGCATGTCAGGCGCTATGGGAGGAATGATCGGCTTTGGGATTATGATGCTTCTAATGGCATTAATTTATTTTTTCGTTTCGTTATATCTATTGCGCTATGCAGGCGCTATTAAGCGTGCTGTTACGGGTTTAAATGTGGCTGATGTAGAGGCTGCTTTAGAAGCACAAGCCAGTTTTTGGAAGTTAGCAGGCATTATGACTTTAGTTGGTGTTGTCTTGTATCTCGTGATGGTCATTGGGTTAGCGGTGATGGGACCCACTATGCCATAAGTGTTAAGGCTGATGTTTATTCGAAGACATCAGCCTTTCATCTTTGAAATTTGCATTTAATGCTACTATTCTTAAAATCCTTGTAGTTCCCCTAAGATACATAAACGCAAAATACAGCGCTTTGCTGTTGTTGAGCCACAATTATTATAAAGAAAACGCTATGCTGGCTGCTGCTGCGACACCTCCCGATCAACGTTTTGGTGAACGTCTCGTTCAATTAGGCAAACTTAAACCGGCCGATTTAGAACGTGCCTTGCGCGCCCAGCATGAAATCCATCAACCCCTTGGTAGCGTCTTAGTACGCCTTGGTTTATTGACCGAGCAAGAAGTGGCAGTAGTCTTATCACGCCATCTTCGTTTGCCGTTGGCCACGACCCGTGATTACCCTGAACACGCCTTGGAGCAGGTGGGTATTTCGCTAAATTATATGCGGACAGCGGCCGTGGTGCCGTTACGGGTAGAAGGTGATCAATTAGTGCTGGCAATGGCTGATCCCAGTGATCGTTTTGCGCTACAGGCTTTGGAATTGGCAGCCGGGAAAAGGATTAAAGCCTTATTGGGTTTGCCCTCTGAAATTCGCACTCAAATCGAACGTTTATATAGCAATACCCAAACCAAAGTGGAGGAAGATGAGTTTGAGATTGCTAATACTGATCACGATACGGATGATATTGAGCATTTAAAAGATATGGCGAGCGAAGCGCCCGTGATTCGAATTGTGAATCATATTATGACCCAAGCCATGTCACGGCGTGCCTCTGATATTCATGTTGAGCCTTTCGAGAATCTGCTGAAAGTTCGTTATCGGATTGACGGGGTGATTCATGAAGTGGAATCCCCTCCCGCCGCAATGACCGCCGCGATTTTGTCGCGTATTAAACTGATGGCACGTTTAAATATTGCTGAGCGTCGTTTGCCACAAGACGGGCGCATTCAATTAAAAGCACAAGGCAAAGAGATTGATATGCGTGTTTCTACGGTGCCAACGATGCACGGTGAAAGTGTAGTAATGCGTTTATTGGACAAAAATAGCGTCAAACTCGATTTGAATAGTTTAGGGTTTTCGCCAGAAAACTATGAGCGTTTGCAGCGTGAATTGGCACAGCCCCATGGTATTATACTCGTGACAGGGCCTACCGGCTCTGGGAAAACTACAACACTTTATGCGGCGCTTACGCAACTCAATACGGCTGAAAACAAAATTCTTACCGTCGAAGATCCAGTGGAGTACGAGCTAGAAGGCATTAATCAGATTCAAGCTAATCCTAAAATTGGTTTGAATTTTGCTGATGCCCTACGCTCTATTGTACGTCAAGACCCCGATATTATTATGATCGGTGAAATGCGCGATGTGGAAACGGCGCGCATTGCGATCCAATCGGCACTCACCGGCCACTTGGTTTTATCCACTATCCACACCAATGATGCAGCAGGCGGTGTTACGCGTTTGATGGATATGGGGATTGAGGATTATCTGATTACCTCAACGGTCAATTGCATTCTCGCCCAACGCTTAGTGCGTCGTTTATGCCCACAATGTCGCGAGTCTTATCCTGTACTGCCTGAGCTTGAAGCGGAATTGGGGTTGCGCCAGTATCAAACGGAAGGCGATTTGCGTTTGTGGCAGGCAAAAGGCTGTTCGGCCTGTGGTTTTACTGGTTATAAAGGGCGTAGTGCTATTCATGAAGTACTGGTGATGAATGATGCGCTACGTCGCCTTATTTTAAAGCACGAAGACGCAGGCGTGATCCAAGAGCAAGCACGACGGAATGGAATGCGTACTTTATACGAAGATGGTTTATTTAAGGCGTTAAAAGGTGTGACCACCCTCGATGAGGTGTTACGCGTGGCTGAGGGGTCACCGAATGCCAGCGTTTGAGTATAAGGCGATTAGTGCTGCGGGTGAGGCTAAACAAGGTTCGCTAGAGGCCAGTAATGAGGCGCAAGTACTGGAGCTATTGCATCAGCAAGGTTTAATGCCGATTCGTGTAAGTGCACAAGTTCAGCCAGCCGCTGTTGTTGCTACACCCATGGCGCGTAGCAGTTGGTTTGCTACGAAAAAAGTCAACCAAGATGAGATTGTGGCCTTTACCCAGCAATTATCCTCTATGTTGAAAGCCGGTTTGCCACTAGATCGCTCCTTGGGTATTCAATTAGAAATTGTATCTAGCCCAGCCTTAGCCAATTTAATTCGTGATTTACAAACCCGTGTGCGTAGCGGTGTTCATTTTGCTGATGCCCTCGAAACCACAGGGCAATTTAATCGTTTTTACGTGAATATGGTGCGAGCAGGGGAGGCGAGCGGTTCGATTGGTGATGCCTTAGCACGCTTGGTCGATTATTTGCTGAGAGCCAAAGAATTACGTGGAACCGTCATTTCAGCATTGATTTATCCGACGATTTTATTGGTCGTAGCCTTATCATCGATTTTTGCTTTATTGTTTTTTGTCGTGCCGCAATTCTCACAAATGTTTAGTGATATGGGAGCCGAACTGCCAACGGTCACTAAGCTTGTGGTGGGGTTAGGGCAAATACTACAACAGTATTGGTGGGTGGTATTGGGCGTGGCTTTGGGTTTAGTTTTATTGGTACGTTTTTTATTCACTCATGAGCAAGCCCGTTTATGGTTAGATCGTTCGATCTTACACTGGCCTCTGATCGGTGCTTTGGTGGGCAAAGTAGAAATGGCGCGTTTTTCACGCAGCCTTGGTACGTTGTTACATAATGGTGTGCCGTTATTAGGGTCGTTGCATATTGTAAAAAATACGATGGGTAATCGCATTATGGCGCGCTCGGTCGCTGAGGCCGCCGAAAGCTTAAAGCAAGGCGAAACCCTCACGCGCACCTTATTGAGCAAGAAAGTTTTTCCGGCTTATGCCTTGCACATGATGCGAGTGGGGGAGGAAACGGGACGGATGGAAGAGTTATTAAATGACATTGCGGTCATTTATGATGATGAGGTGAAAACTTCCATAAAACGTCTCTTAGCCTTATTAGAGCCGCTGCTGATTTTAGTGATGGCCATGGCGATTTTAGTGATTGTGTTCGCGATTTTGTTGCCGATGATTAATATGACGAATTTAGTTCACTGATACATAGCCAAATCCTTAATCATAAAAATAAACTTGGAGTTTGATTGATATGTTCACTGTTTATAGCCAGCCTACTGTGGCTTCACAGCGTGGTTTTAGCTTAATGGAATTAATGATTGTGCTCGTGATTCTTGGCTTGATTGCAGGGATTGTTGCCCCACAGGCTATGAAAACCTTGGGTAAAGGGAAAAGCCAGTCAGCAAAGGTTCAAATCGAAAATATTAGCGCCGCTTTGGAGATGTATCGCCTTGAAGTAGGGCGTTATCCGACGACAGCGGAAGGATTAAAGGCGTTGGTAGCAGCGCCTTCAGGGGCTCGCGGTTGGAATGGTCCCTATTTGAAAAAAGGATTGCCTATCGATCCTTGGAATAATGAATATCAATATAAAAGTTCAGGAGCGAGTGCCGATGAGCCTTATGATGTCGTGTCTTTAGGGGCTGATGCAGCGGTTGGTGGGGAAGGTGAAAATGCTGATATTTCAGTTTGGAAGAAATAATCCGTATTAAACTATGCAAAAACTACAGGGCTTTAGTTTATTAGAAGTAATTGTGGTACTGGCGATTGTGGGATTAATGATGGGGGTTGTGGCCGCTAACTTAAACGAAGGCCCCGTATTGCGGAATGCGGCGCAAGAGCTGGCTACTAGCTTGCGCCACGCACGTAGCGTCGCGATTTTACGTCAACGGGAAACGGTTTGGGCGATGGACACGAGCGCGAAATTATATTGGCTAGAGGGGCATCCGCAAAAGCATCAGTTGTCTGATGGGGTTAGCCCTAAAATTAATACCGCCACACGCGAAGTCATTTCTACACAGCAAGCTAATATTCGTTTTTATCCAGATGGCAGTTCTACCGGCGGTTCAGTCGAGCTGACGGTTAAAGGTGAAACCTATCGCATCAATGTGGAGTGGATCAGTGGGCGGGTTAGTACGCGCTAGGTCTTACTCCTCGGGTTTTACCTTACTCGAAATCTTAGTCGCCTTCGTATTAATGGCGCTTGTGATTGGTAGCCTAATTCAATTATTTAGTGGCGCCATGCAAAGCGCAGCGCTGAGCGAAGAATATAGTGCTGCGATTCAAGTAGCTGAATCCCAACTCCAAACTCTCGGCAAAGAAATTCCTATACAACAAGGCAAGCTGAGTGGCCAAGTGACAGGAACACGCTATCAGTGGTTCGTGGACATGGTGCCGTTGAAGTTATTAAAAAATCCTGAAGCCTCCTCCTTATCGCTTCAAGCCTTTCAAGTCACGGTGCAGGTACGCTGGGATAGCGCAGGGAAAACCCGCGCGTTTCAACTGAACTCTATGCGTTTTGGGGAAGAAAAACCATGAGTCGGCCTAAGCAACAAGGTTTTACTTTGTTGGAAATGATGATTGCTTTGTCACTGTTAGCGACTTTATTTGTGGCGCTTTTTTCTAGTTTTTATAATTTAAGCCGTGCATGGGAAGCAGTGGATCGGCGTATTTTAGCAACTAGCGATCAACGTTTAGTAAGTGAGTTTTTGCGCAATCAACTCAGCCAAGCCATGGTGGTACGTTTACAAACGAAAGAGGGCTATCGTTTTGCGTTTGATGGTGCAAAAGATTATGTGCGTTATGCTGCCCCGCTTCAGCCTTTGCAACAACAAGGCGGTATTTACCTTATTGAATTGAAAGTGGTTAAAAGCCGTGAAGAACAAAGCTTAGAAATGCGTTATGCGCCTTATCGTCCCGATCAGAGTTGGGAAGATGCGCTTAGTCAAGTTGAAGCGGTGCCGGTTTATCAAGGTCTGGCTGAGCTGCGTTTTTCCTATTATGCAGCAGCTAGTAGCGAAGAAGAGCCGACTTGGGAAGATGAGTGGCTAGATAAGCCTGTTTATCCTTTGTTATTTAAAGCCAGCATCCAAGGCAAGGATAAGCAAGTGTGGCCGGAACTGATCGTCGATTTGCCACAAGTAGATGCTTATGTTGGTGGTTAAGCAGCGTGGTGTCGCCCTCATTATGGTGCTATGGATGATTGTGGTCATGCTGAGCCTAGCCGTGACGCTAAGTTATACAGTCAAAACAGAAAGCAATATGATGAGCTATGCCCGTGAAACCGCACAAGCACGAGCCATCGCTGAGGCTGCCGCGCATTATACGGTGTTGCAACTTTCACTTCCGCCGGATCAGCGTGAATTAAAACTTGGCGGTGATCAAGTTTTGCTATGGCCTTATCAGGACTTTCAAACCGAAATTCGTGTGGTGGGCGAGAATGGTTTAATCAATCTCAATACAGCGCCACGTGATTTGATTCAAAGAGGCTTAAAGTTTGCTAAGTTATCGGATGCCGATAGTGAAGTATTGCTCGATCAAATCGAGGATTTTCGTGATGCAGATCCATTAAAGCGTGTTAATGGCGCTGAAGATGAGGATTATGAGCGGGCAGGGCGTACTGCTGGTGCGAAAGATGCGCCATTTGAGACCATTGAAGAATTGCAGCAAGTATTAGCGATGACGCCCGATGTCTATAATACGCTGGTAGATTATTTTTCAGTTTACTCCAATGGATCAGTAATAAATCCTATGTTAGCACCGCGCCATGTTTTAATGCTACTAGCGGATGGCGATTCGGCGGCAGTCGATGCTTATTTGCAGGAGCGCTTGGATGCTAAAGGCGGGTGGATAAAACCTTCGTTTACGAGTGATTTAATGGACTCGAGCGAATCCTCAAGCTATCGATTGCAATTGACGGTGAAAGCAAATAATAGTGATGTAGTTTATCGTGAGCAACGCGCTATTCGTTTATTGTCGGGACGCAATCCGCCGTTTATGACTTATTATCGTCATCAACTGGCGGCGTCAGCCAAGCGTTTTGAATAGCCTTGCCTAATTGTTGGAATTCCTGTTCACGCGCACTTCCGCGCCGCCAAGCTAAGCCAATTTCACGAAAGCTACGTTCAGCAAGCGGCCATAACTTAACCTCAGTCCCCGCTAATAAAGGCGAGCCTACGACCATTTCAGGCAAATAAGAAATCCCTAAATCGGCATCCAGCATTTGCACTAACGTTAATAAGCTACTCGCTTCAAAACGACTAATTTTCTCGACATCCTGTAAATGACAAGCCGATAAAGTATGATCTCGTAAACAATGACCATCTTCTAGTAATAGAATGCTTTCAGGCTTTAAATCATCAAAAGTATAATGAGTAGGGTTAATGTGTTCCGAAGGTTCGCGGCAGGCTAGGTAAAAAGGGTCTTCAAAAAGCGTTAAAACTTCGACATTGCGTAGATTATAAGGTAGCGCTAAAAGCATTAAATCCAGTTCGCCTGCCATCAATTTATCATAAATACGCTGAGTAATATCTTCAGTAAGAAATATTTTTAAGCGCGGAAAAGACTCACGTAATTTAGGCAGAATTTTTGGCAATAAAAAAGGAGCGACGGTAGGAATGACGCCAATGCGTAATTCGCCAGTTAAGGGTTGTTGATTACTACGTGCTAATTCAACTAAGGATTCTAAATCACGCAGGCACCGGCGCGCTTCAACCGCTAATTGACGGCCAATATGGGTCACGGTAACATTTTTATTTGTTCTATCGACTAACTGAACTTCTAAAGTGGATTCTAATTCGCGAATGGCTGTACTAAAAGCCGACTGTGATACAAAACAAGCTTCCGCTGCTTTACCAAAATGCTCATACGTTTCTAGCGCAATAAAATAGCGTAATTGTTTAACGGTGGGGAGATTCAAGGGCGCTCTCCTTCAACAGGGAATCTTTACGTAACGTTAGGGCGTAATGCAAGGGGCCACCGCGAAATGGTGCAAAGCCAGTGCCACAAACAACAGCCACATCCAATAAGTCTTGGTCTTCAACAATACCTTGCTCCAAGCATAAAGCCGCCTCCTCAAGCATTTGATTAATCAGCTTATCCTGTAAAGCAGAAACATTGCCATCCCAAGCCTCGCGTTCAGGTTTCATCATTTTGCCATAACGGTAACGGTAAAAACCTGTGCCCGATTTTTGGCCTAATTTCCCACTATTCGCCATCGTGATGACTAATTCTGGTAATTTCACTTGGTAGGTCTTGGCTAATAATTCACCGAGCTGTCTGCAATAGTCTAAGCCATATAAATCAGCGAGTTGCAAAGGTCCCATTGGCATACCGAAGTCAATACCTGCCTTATCTATCACAGTATGCGGTACATGTTGTTGATATAAGCGAATTCCTTGGAGGATATAAGCAAAAAGAATGCGATTAATCAGGTAACCCGCTGTACTTTGAACGGGCAAAGCGAGCTTATTGATTTGTTTGACAAAAGTGCTGGCCTTATTAATTGCCTCTTGATCAGTAAGCTGTGGCTGATAGACCACCTCCACCAAGGATAAACGCTCAATCGGATTAAGAAAATGTAATCCCACCAAACGCTTAGGCTTTAATAGCACCGCAGCCAGTTTATCGAAGGGAAGTATCGACGTTGTAGTAGCAAGCAGTGCTTGAGGTCGTGCTTGCTCTTCAATCCACGCTAAAACTTCTTGTTTAGCGGCTAATTTATCTGGCAAAGCCTCAATAACAGCATCCGCTGTCGCAATCTTTGTACCTTTTGGATCAGCTTTTAGTTGAGCCAAGAAATTGGGGATTTTCTCAGTATTGAGTTCATTTTTCTGCAAAAAATCATGTACATAACTGATTGCCTGAGTAAGGGCAGTTTCAGTCGTGTCTTGCAGACTAACGCGGCATCCTTGGCTTAAGCACCAAGCGGCAATGGCACGTCCCATCATACCTGCACCAATGATATGCACGTGACCGACGTTGAAATCACTGTGACGACTAAAGGTTTTGAGGCGGCTTTTTAGGAATTGCAGGCGGATTAAATTGTGAGACTGCTCACTAAAAACCAGCTCATGAACCGATTTAGCTTCTGCTTCATACATCGCCTTATAATCACGCCCCTTACTAGACCATAACTGAAGTAGGGCATAGGGTGCTGGATAATGCTCCGGCTTCATGTTTTGTTCGATAAGCCTTTTACGCCACTTCGCAACTAACCAAGGTCGCACTAAAATATTATCGAGTAATAAGGAAAAAGGTGCGGCTGATACACGGCGCGGGCGTTTGAGTAAATAGTGCGTGGCACTGGCTTTTAATTGAGAGGCTGGACAAATCGCATCCACCAAGCCTTTCTGTAGCGCCGCTTGGGCGCTGACTTGATAGCCCTTTAGCATCATATCCATAGCAGCACTAGCCCCCATGTGCTCCATGATACGCACTGTACCTCCAAAACCAAGATGAAAGCCTGAGGCAATTTCAGGACAACCAAAAATCGTTTTAGGACTATCGCTAGCAATACGGTAAGTAGTAAGAAGCGCTAACTCGATGCCTGAACCTAAGCAAGCGCCATCAATCAAGCTCACCGAAGGGATGGGTAGTTGAGCAAGGCAAGCAAAAATATCACGTGCTTGTTGTGCAAGGCGGCTAAATTCAAGCTGGTCTTTGATCAGCTCGAAAAAACGCAAATCAACGCCTGCCAAAAAACTATCTGGCTTGCTGGAGAAAATAACAAAGCCTAGTGGCTTGTTTTGCTTTAAATGCTGGCAGATCTGTTCAAGTTCCAACATCATCGCCTGATGTAGAACATTCACTTTGGACTGGTGCACTGCTAAGCCTAGCCAAGCAATCCCTCGCTCATCGTACTGTAGCGTCCAATGTTTTAACGAAACCAGCCCTGTAGAACTAGAGGTCGCTGCCAATAGTTGATGAACCCCCATTAAACCTGTAGCCTCTTGATCTATTTTTCAGAACGATATTACAACAAAAGGCTATTGGGTGTTAGTGTCTAGCTAAAAAATACGGCAGTAAAACGTTTACGCATCGGTGCTGGCAAAAATGTTCTGGCCGGAACCACTTGTGCGACTTCGACATCTTCCTCCGTTTGCCAAGGTAAGGAGCGATACACGGGCTGCTCACTAAAATTCCAAGCGGGGTATTTGATAACCTCAAAATAAGGTGAAAAGTCAAAGTCGCTCGGGATCACCAATCTAAAATTACGTTCAGCAAAACTAAGAGGCTTATCCGTTTTAGAGCGGATCACGGGCAAAATCGGATAGCGCACTTGCTGGAAACAGCGTGCAATCATGCTGGAGCAAATAATATGCGTGGGCTTGCCTGCATTATGCTGAAACAAAGAAGAGCGCCAGCGTCTAGGTAAAATGCCATAAGGGAATAAAAAGCGTGCTAAATCTAATAGCTGTTTCACATCATAATCTAGGCCAAGGTGATCAATCGCAGCATTTACCACATGCTCGCTATCGCGCCAATCGAGTCCAGAGGGGCGGCAGATACGCAAATGTTCTTGGCGATAATGGCTGATAGGATTAACAATGGTGCCTTGGCCTAGCAACGATTCAACGACTAAGCGCTCATTAGGGTCGCCATGGTAATGCGCTTGTAATTTTTCGCGGGCGATGGGATCACGAATATCAGCAATACGCCCAATATAAATGGCGGCATGCGTCCATGGTGAAAGCGTTACCATTTGAATGACTTTGCTGACGCGTGCTTTACCTGCAAATAAAATCACATCACCAGGACGTACCGTATGCTCTAGGAAATCAAAATTGCAATAGGCGCTGCTGTCGGGTTCATTAGGGGGAATAGCATTCAGCCAATTAATGCCTTTTTGCCATAGCCAATCGCGTGTTTTTCTTAACATAATCCGCTCTCCTACCTCTCCCTCCCGTTGGTCGCGTTGGGAAGCTAAGAGGCTCGCATGATCTAAAGAGGGCGAAGATGCGGAGCGCTCTTGGCAACTCCAGCGATTAAAACGGGATTTTGGTTATCTACGTTTTTAAATCGTTTTTTAAATACTATGTTTGTTACATTAGATGAGTTTTTATGGAAAAAGGTTGCATTTCTTGACAAATGGAAGGGTTAGTCTACCTAATTGATAAAGGGATTAAATCGGGCGATTCGCGCCGCAATTCCAGCATTGAACGAACTGTGCTTCGATCGTTTCGGTGCATTGGGTGCACGCCCATTGAGCACCTTGCGCTAGACTACCATTGAAACTAATGGCTAATAGTTCCGAGGCTTTGGCGTGATCATGAGGTGCTACAGCAATAGGCACACCCATGGATAGGTTTAAGTGTGGGCGTTCAGAGCTGTAGCCATAAACCACACATGGAATATGGTTCGCTTCCAAAATACCGCGTGCGATTTCAGCTTCGGCAAGACTGTTAAAGGTAGCCACTCTAACTGAATTGGTCATAACAGCATTTCCTTTAGGATGGGAACTGGCTTCTCAAGATTATAGTAAGGCTGAAAGCGTTTCTATTAAAATACCGCACTAGCCTTTAGTGAGTTGTCGGGATGTCATTTATTTTAGCAGGTTTAATGTTGGGGTTTTATGCGGGGTTCGTACCAGGACCAACCCTCACCTTAGTCTTATCAGAAACCTTGCGCCATGGCACACGAGCTGGTTTTCAAATAGCATTGAGTCCTTTGATTACCGATATTCCCATTGTTGTAGTAGCGCTCTTGTTAGTTGGGCAACTGAGTAAAATGGATTTTGCCTTAGGCCTTATTTCGCTATTGGGCGCGGGTGTTTTGCTGTGGATGGGCTATGAGACCTTGCGCACAGAGGCTTTAGATTTGACCAAACCAGCAAAAGCAGGGGCGTCGCTTAAAAAGGGCATGATAGCGAATTGGTTAAATCCACACCCTTATTTGTTTTGGCTGCCAGTGGGAGCGCCTTTAGTCTATCGCGCTGCACACTATTCTTGGTGGGCGGCGCTCGGCTTTTTAGTCGCCTTTTATACCTTATTAGTGGGTTCGAAAATGGTTCTTGCCCTGATCACGGGGCGTTTCCGCCATTTTTTAAGCAGTTCACTTTATCTTTACATGATCCGTAGCTTGGGTGTGCTGCTATGGCTGTTTGCGGTTTTAATGGCGTGGGAGGGTTGGTATTTGCTGGAGCTAAATGGTCAGCTCTACTTCAGCAGCCTCTAGTTAAAATATCGCTATTTTAAAAAATATCGATAAAAATTAGTGTGTATCAGTTACACTAGGCACTCCCAGTGAGAGCAGGAGTTGCCCATGAGTCAGCGCGGCAAAAAATCGACTTATCCCTCAGATCAAGACTTAAAAGCGATGATTCGTTTCGAGGGAGAGTCCGGCAATATTTGGCTAGGGCAACAGCGCATGATTCTGCTCCATGCTTCCGCTTTTGGCTCCATGCGTAGTGAACTTATTCAATCGTTTGGTGAAGACTATGCACGCGGTGTCTTAATGCGCATGGGCTATGCGGCGGGTGATTCGGATGCGCATTTAGCCCAGCAAATTCGTGCTAATGCCCATGATATCATGGATATGTTTCTGGTTGGCCCCCAGCTTCATGCCTTAGAAGGTGTCGTCAGTGTCAAACCTGTCCGCGTCGATATGGATAAACCCCGAGGGCACTTTTATGGCGAATTTACTTGGAAAAACTCTTTTGAGGCAGCCGAGCATCTGCGTTTATATGGTCTCTCGCGTCAACCGGTGTGTTGGAATTTATTGGGGTATGCGACAGGCTATACCAGCACGTTTATGAGTAAGCCGGTTTATTTTAAAGAAGTCGAGTGTGTCGGCAAGGGCGATGCGCAATGTCGCATTATCGGTAAGCCTCTGGAAGCATGGGAAGATGCTGATGAACTGGCCGATTTATTTAGTCGTGAATCCTTAGCGGATAAGCTGCATTCGTTAGAAGAAGAAGTACGTTTATTACGTGGTGAAATGCACGCCCATGCCCGCCCTGAGCATATTGTGACCGATTCGGTTGAAATGCGTGACACTATGTATCTATTGAGTAAGGCGGCTGAAACGGATGTGACCGTATTAATGCTCGGTGAGACGGGCGTGGGCAAAGAGATCTTTTCCAATGCTTTGCATCAAATGGGTAAGCGTCAACAAGGGCCTTTTATTGCGGTAAATTGTGCCGCTTTGCCCCGTGATTTGATTGAATCTGAATTATTTGGCGTAGAAAAAGGCGGCTATACTGGTGCCGATAAGTCACGGGCGGGACGTTTTGAACGTGCTAATGGCGGTACATTATTCCTAGATGAGCTCGGTGAGCTCAGTGAGCAGGCTCAGGCTAAATTACTACGCGTGATTCAAACCGGTGAATTTGAAAGGATTGGCGGAACAGAAAAGATAAAAGTCGATGTGCGTTTGATTGCTGCTACTAATGCAGATTTGCAGGCGCGTGTTAAAGCAGGGACTTTTCGGGCTGATTTGTTTTATCGTTTAAATGTATTTCCGATTCTCATCCCTCCTTTGCGGGAACGTCGCGCCGATATGCAGGGTTTAATTCGTAAGTTTATTCAGCGCTATAACGAAAAATACGGCAAGCAAGTGCAAGGAATTAGCGATGAAACCTTGCAGCGCTTTAATGCGTATGATTGGCCGGGGAATATTCGCGAGCTAGAGAATTTATTGGAGCGTGGGGTAATTTTGGCGGATACACAAGGGCGGATTGAATCGAAGCATGTGTGTTTGGGAATGCCGTTACCAGAGGATAATTTCTTAGTCATTGACCAAGATGGGCAACTGAAGCCTCATACCATCTTGGATAATAATGCCAATACCCTGTTGAATGAATTAATGGCGAGCAAGCATAGTTTAGAAGATATCGAGCATCACTTATTAGAAGCCGCGTATCGACGCGCTCAGGGTAATGTTTTAGAGGCGGCACGCTTATTAAAAATCAGCGGTCCCCAATGCCGTTATCGCCTAAAAAAACTCGGTCTAGCTTAGTGCAGCGCACAAGACGCTATGCGCTTTAGTTGAGAAGCGCTACCATACAGCCCCCAATGATTTTGACAATAGCGATGCTTTTATGAATGCTCTGGAATGGCGTGTTGCTGCTTCATTATCCGCAGTTTATGCGGTTCGGATGCTCGGATTATTCATGATTCTGCCGGTGTTTGCCTTATATGCGCACAGTTTACCGCATTCGACTGATTTTCTAGCAGGACTTGCGATTGGCATTTATGGCCTTACCCAAGCCATTTTCCAGATTCCATTAGGGATTGCCTCAGATCGGATAGGACGTAAGCCAGTGATTATTGGTGGCTTATTAATCTTTGCGCTAGGGAGCTTGGTAGCCGCCTTCGCACAATCAATTGAGATGATTATTGTGGGGCGTACTTTGCAGGGCATGGGGGCAATTGCCGCCGCGACGATGGCTTTGGCAGCCGATTTAACGCGCGAAGAAAACCGATCTCGTGTGATGGCCTTCATTGGTATGACCATCGGTCTGTCTTTCATGGTGGCGATTGTAGTAGGGCCGATTTTGTACGCTAAAGCGGGGATGTCAGGGATTTTCTGGTTTGCTTTTAGCTTAGCTATCTGCGGTATTTTGTTGGTGATTTTTGCTGTACCTACGCCACTCCATATTCGAGCGCATCGTGATGCTGGGATTTTAAGCGATTATCTGGGTAAGGCTCTGAAAAATACCGCATTGCTGCGCATGAATGCCGGTGTTTTTGCTTTGCATTTCATCATGACCGCAAACTTTTTAGTGATTCCAACCTTGTTCCGCGAAAAACTCAACTTGCCAACCTTAGAGCATTGGAAGATTTATTTACCAGTGTTTTTAATTGCTTTTTTGGGTGCGATTCCCTTGATTATTGTGGCGGAAAAGAAACAGAAAATTAAGCCCTTGTTACTGGCGGCGATTAGTTTATTAATGATGGCCGAACTGCTGTTGGCTTTTGGCTATCAAGCCGCATATTCATTGTTACTCGCCTTTTCATTATTTTTTTTAGGCTTTAATTTTTTAGAGGCCATTCAACCGTCCTTGGTGGCTAAGTATTCAGCCGTTGAGACTAAGGGAACGGCGATGGGGATTTATAACAGCACGCAATTTTTGGGTATTTTTGCGGGCGGCGCTTTAGGCGGCTGGGTCAATACCCACTGGCAAGCACTCGGTGTATTTTTACTGAGTGCTCTGGTTGCGGGATTGTGGTTATTAGTGAGCTTGCGTTTGCCACCGCCGACCTTTTACACCAGCCGTGTGATCCGTTTGGATGGTGAAAATCAGGATTGGGAACAGATTTATCAGCAGCTCAAAGAGACCCCTGGCGTGTATGAAGTCGAAATTGTCGCCAAGGAGCAAGTGGCTTATTTGAAGGTGAAAAAGTCTGAGTTAAATGAGCAGGCGCTCCGTGCAATTTCGGGGGCTTCCGCGTAAAATTAGCTGTCATTATTAATGAGGAATACTACATGGCTCGTGGAGTAAATAAGGTTATTTTGGTCGGTACATTGGGTCGCGATCCAGAGACCAAGTATATGCCGAGCGGCGGCGCGGTGACTAACCTAAGTCTTGCGACCAGCGAACAGTGGGTCGATAAAAATACTAATGAAAAACAAGAGCGCACTGAATGGCATCGTGTTGTTTTATTTAATAAATTAGCTGAAATTTCAGCACAATACTTACGCAAAGGCTCGCAGGTTTATATTGAAGGCAAGCTTCAAACGCGTAAGTGGCAAGGCCAAGATGGACAGGATCGTTATACGACAGAAATCGTAGGCGATTCCATGCAAATGCTGGGTGGTCGATCTGAGGCGTCGGGCGAGAATTTTAATGCGCCTTCAGTTGATCAAGAACAGCCACAAAAACCAGCTCGTACCACCGCCTCACAAGCACCTCGTGCTAGCGCACCACCGCCACCACCTGCTGATCGTGGCTTCGAAGATTTTGATGATGATATTCCCTTCTAATACCTCAAAAGCCCCTTTTAGGGGCTTTTTTATGAGTGGCAATGTTAATGCGCAATCATCACATGGCGTACAGTGGTGTAATCCTCCAGTGCATACAGCGACATATCTTTTCCATAGCCCGATTGTTTTAAGCCGCCGTGAGGCATTTCATTCACCAGCATGAAATGGGTATTAATCCACGTGCAGCCATAACGTAAGCGTGCAGCAGTTGCCATCGCTTTACTGACGTCTTTCGTCCACACCGAAGAGGCTAGGCCATAATCGGAGTCATTGGCCCAATTGACTGCCTCGTCCGTATCGGTAAAACGCGTCAGTGAAATGACAGGACCAAAGACTTCACGCTGAACAATTTCATCCGTTTGTAAAGCGCCTGCTACCACCGTAGGCTCATAATAGAAACCATTTTCACCTGCTATTTTGCCACCGGTAGTCACTTCAATATGTTTCAATTCAGCCGCACGATCAACAAAGCTAGCCACGCGATTACGTTGGCGCGTTGAAATCAAAGGCCCCATTTCATTAGCACTATCATCTGCTTGGTTATAGCGAATAGAACTGACCGCAGAGGACAAATCCGCTGCTAAACGTTCATAGATTTTCGGGCCTGCATACACACGACAAGCAGCCGTGCAATCTTGTCCGGCATTATAAAACCCGAAGGTTCGTAAACCATTCACCACCGCTTCTAAATCAGCATCATCGAATACAATGACTGGCGCTTTACCACCTAATTCTAAATGGGTGCGCTTAACCGATTTTGCAGCCGCTTGCATGACTTTCTTGCCGGTCGCGATGTCACCCGTAATAGAAATCATATTGATTTTTGGATGGTTAATCAGGGCATTACCAACGCTATCACCACGTCCTAATACCACGTTCACTACCCCCTCGGGCAAAATATCAGCAAGGAGTTTGGCGAATTTGAGGGCGGTGAGTGGGGTTTGCTCGGAAGGTTTGAATACAACGGTATTGCCACCCGCTAAAGCAGGGGCAAGTTTCCATGCCATCATCATTAAAGGATAATTCCAAGGCGCAATGGAGGCCACCAAACCAATTGGATCACGCCGAATCATTGAAGTATGGCCGGGTAAATATTCACCCGCAGCATTTCCCGGCATACAACGCACTGCACCGGCAAAAAAACGATAGCAGTCAATAATCGCGGGCAATTCATCATTGCGTGCCGCATTAATCGGCTTGCCACAATTGAGCGCTTCCAGTGTCGCAAACTCATCCGCTTCGGCTTCTAAACGATCGGCTATTTTTAATAAATAAGCTGAGCGTTGCGCGGGTGTGGTGCGTGACCAAGCATCATAAGCTTTTTCGGCAGCAGCCACTGCGCGATTAATTTGATCTGGTGAGGCTTCAGGGATGCCTAAAATCTTAGCGCCAGTTCGAGGATTAAAAATGGTTTCTTCTGCTTCAGTGCCCGCTTCAAAGCTTGCACCAATTAACATCTGAGTATCCATACCTGCTCCTTTATTTACCTTGGCCAGCACTGTGCTCGCCGTCACGAGTTAAGTAATACGCCGCGATAATCGGCAGCAACGTCATTAACACCACCATCACTGCGACTACATTAGTCACGGGGCGTTGGCGTGGGCGTACCAATTCTTCCAACATCCAAATCGGCAAAGTGCTTTGTTGCCCTGCGGTGAAAGTAGTGACAATGACTTCATCAAATGAGAGCGCAAATGCCAACATCCCGCCTGCTAATAATGCAGTGGCAATATTCGGCAAAATCACATAACGAAAAGTCTGAAAACTATTCGCGCCCAAATCCATTGAGGCTTCAATTAATGAACCCGAAAGTCGCCGAAAACGTGCCACTGCATTGTTATAAACCACCACAATACAAAAGGTCGCATGTCCCAATACAATCGTCCAAAACGAGAAAGGAATTTCCGCCAGATTGAAAGCTGAACGTAGCGCAATACCGGTGATAATGCCGGGGAGGGCAATGGGCAAAATGACCAACAAGGAAATGGTTTCGCGGCCAAAAAAGCGCGTGCGTGATACCGCAGCGGCGCATAAAGTACCTAGCACTAACGCAATTAAGGTGGAAATACTGGCGACTTTTACAGAGAGCGTTAACGCTTCCCACACATCGCTGCGCTCCCACGCGACCCCAAACCACTTTAATGTGAAATCGGGTGGCGGCCACTGATAGCTTTTTTCTTCGGTGGTGAAGGCATACACAAAGATCAATAGGATTGGCAAGTGTAAAAAGGCCAATCCTAAGCCAGCCGCAATTTTTAAGCTCCAAGGCGCTTTAGAGTGCATTGAAAGCCCCCGCGCGTTTTGCCAGCCACAAATAAATGCCCATAATCACAATCGGCACTACCGAAAAAGCTGCTGCTAAGGGAATATTGCCCGCTGTACCTTGCTGCATATATACCGCTTGGCCAATGAACAAACGCGAGGAACCAATAATTTGCGGAATAATGTAATCGCCTAAGGTGAGCGAAAAGGTAAAAATCGAACCGGCAATTAAACCGGGCAGGGCGAGTGGTAATAAAACATGGCGAAAGGTTTGCCAAGCACTAGCACCTAAATCAGCAGAAGCTTCCAATAAACTGCTGGGCACTCGTTCTAGAGCGGCTTGCAAGGGCAAAATCATAAAAGGCAGCCACACATACACAAACACTAAAAAAGTGCCGGTATAGCTCACCGATAGCGAGCTACCCCCTACCACGGGTAGCGCTAAATACACATTCAATAAACCATCTAAATGCAAACTGGTGAATAGCCAATTCAAGATGCCTTCCCGCGCCAAAATCAATTTCCACGCATAGATTTTGACTAAATAGCTCGACCACAGCGGCAGCATGATGCCGATATAGAACAGCGCCTTCCAAACACCTTTAGCATACCGCGTTGCATAATAAGCAATCGGAAAAGCAAGAATGGCTGAGGCGATGGTGACTAGGGCTGCCATCAAGACTGTACGCAGAATAATATCGAGATTGGCGGGGACGAAGAGCTCTTGATAGGTTTTTAGTGTCCACTCGTGTTTGATCAGACCAGAAAATTCGTCAATTGAGAAAAAGCTTTGAATCAATAAAGTCGCGAGTGAACCTAAATAAACCACCCCTAACCACAACACCGGCAGAACTAACATCGCTATCAATACTTGTTTAGGGTGATGCCACAAGTAATCGGATAAGCGTGCCAAACGTGAATAGGTATGTGGTGTGACCAGTGTGTTCATGCCGATTCCATCAAATGCAAATTACTGGGCTGCCATGCAATTTGTACGCTGCTGTGATCGGCGGGTAAGGGAATATGATGTGGTACTAATGCCTGTAGTGGTTGGTCGTTGAGTATTAGCTGCACACGATTGGCGCTACCCATATAACTGCGGCTCAATAAAGTCGCGCTATAACCACCGGTTTGCACCACTTGAATATCTTCCGGACGCAAGCTAGCCCAGCGTACAGGCAAGCCTAAACTTTGCATAAAAATTGGCGACAAGACATTGGACGATCCGACGAAATTCGCTACAAAGGGTGAATTGGGATGGCGGTATAAGGCTTGGGGCGTATCAACTTGGATAATTTTGCCTTGATTAAACACCGCAATCCGATCCGCCATTGATAGGGCTTCGCCTTGATCATGAGTAACGAATACGAAAGTGATACCGAGCTGTTTTTGCAGCGCCTTTAACTCTTCCTGCATTTGCTCGCGCAGTTTTAAATCCAAAGCACCAAGCGGTTCATCCAGCAGTAATACTTTGGGTTGATTTACTAGCGCACGTGCTAAGGCAACCCGTTGACGCTGTCCGCCAGATAATTGGGCTGGTTTACGCCTAGAAAAGCCCTTGAGTTCTACTAAAGCCAGCGCATTTTCAGCCGCTTGATGACGTGCCTTTTTATCCATGCCGCGAATCATTAAGCCATAGGCGACATTATCGAGAATATTGAGGTGTGGGAAAAGCGCGTAGTCTTGGAAAACAGTATTCACTTGTCGGCGATAGGGTGGTACGCCTTCAACACGTTCACCAAAGATTTCAATATGTCCAGCACTAGGCTGTTCAAATCCAGCAATTAAACGCAAACAGGTGGTTTTTCCAGAGCCAGAAGGTCCCAGCATGGCAAAGAATTCGCCTTCCTGAATGGATAAGTTGACGCCATCGACCGCTTTTACTTGGTCGAAATGACGCGAGACTTGCTCAAATAGCACAGCCGTGGGTGTGGTCATGGTATTCCTGATCTAAAGCAAGAAAAATCAGCGAGCTTAAAAACTTAAACTCGCCGTAGTGCAGGATTAGCGGCCGCCAATCACTGCAATATAATCAGAAACCCAACGGTAATAAGGTACACAAGCGGTTTGTGAGGCGCATTTTGCAGCAGGGGTGACCCAGAACTTAATTTTCTCAAAGTCTTCCATGCCATTTTTCTTGCAAGTCGCTTCATCCAACAGGCCGCGCTTATCGGTACAGGCTGCTGGCACGCTCGGATTGGCACCGAACCATACACCTAAGTCGCTTTGTAGATTGGAGGATAGACTGTGCTCCATCCACATATAGGCGCAATTCGGATTTTCAGCCTTAGCGTGCAACATGGTGGTGTCCGCCCAGCCGGTGACACCTTCTTCCGGAATCGTTGAGGCAATCGGCTTTTTCTCGCCTTGCAATAAATTCACTTGGAAAGGCCATGAGCCTGAAGCGACCACACCTTCATTCTTGAAGTCATCAATCTGAATCATGGCATCATGCCAATAGCGCGACACGAGGGTACGTTGTTGACGCAGCAAATCTAACGCTGCTTTGTATTGATCTTCGTTTAACTCGTAAGGACTTTTAATACCAAGATCAGGCTTGTGCGCCATCAGGTAGTTCGCTGCATCGGCAATATGAATTGGGCCATCGTAAGCTTGCACCCGACCTTTATTCGGTTTGCCGTCAGGGAAATCCATCGGCTCGAATACCACCTTCCAGCTTTTCGGTGCTTCTTTGAAAACTTCGGTGTTATACATTAAGACATTCGGCCCCCACATATAGGGCGTACCGTAATGCACACCATTGACCGTATGCCAAGGCGCATCTTGCAAGCGTTTGTCGATAGTCGACCAACTGGGAATTAATTTAGGATTGATCGGCTGGACGCGTTCACCCGCAATCAAGCGCAAGGACGCATCGCCTGAGGCTGTAACCAAATCAAAGCCACCTTCATTCATCAAGGCGACCATTTCGTCCGAAGTATTCGCGGTTTTAACACTGACTTTACAGCCAGTCTTTTCCTCGAATTTGGTTACCCAGTCGTAGGCTTTATCGGTTTCGCCGCGTTCGATATAGCCCGGCCAAGCGACAATATTGAGCTTGCCTTCACTTTTGCCAAGTTCTTGCAGCATATCGGCTTGGGCTACAGAACTCGCTAGCGCCGTACCTATTACTACACTTAGACTAAATTTCGTCACCCCATTCATAAGCTCTCCTCCTTAGCTCAGATTGATTATTGACTGCTGTAGCCTGATTAGAACAAATATAGTGAGCTATAACCAGTTAATTACACAGAAGTGAGCTATCGGAAAAAAAGATGGCTAGCTTAGTATCTAAGTACTATTCAAGATTCCGCGCTTGCGCACTGCTATAGCGCTAGGTGCTTAAAAAAGATCTAGCCGCTAATAGTTTAGGGCTTTGAAGAACCCTGAGGTTCAGGTGGTTTCACGAAAAGGCTGGCTAGAATAGAAACGGCTAGTACCAATGCCACAGTGCCCAGCATCCACAGAATAGGCACTTTATAGAATTCCATGATCAGCATTTTGACCCCTACCAGTGTAACGATGATAGCAAGGCCATAACCTAGCAGGTGAAAACGATCGGCTACGTCAGCTAGCAAAAAGTACATAGCGCGTAATCCAAGGATGGCAAAGGTATTCGCTGTGAATACGATGAACGGATCGTTCGTCACGGCGAAGATAGCAGGAATACTGTCAACAGCGAAAATAAGATCAGTGACTTCTACTAACACAAGCACTAGGAAAAGTGGTGTAAGTGCCTTTTTGCCATGCTCAATGACTACGAAGCGTTCCCCATGTAGATCGTTGGTAATCGGTAAGTGATTGCGAAGCCAGCGTAACAGCGGGTTAGAACCAAGATCACTTTTCTTGCCAGTGAACAGGAACATTTTGATGCCTGTGAAAATTAGAAACGCGCCGAACACATAAAAGATCCATGAAAATTGTTGAATGAGCAAAGCGCCAAGGTAGATGAGTACCGCACGCATCAGGATTGCGCCAATAACCCCCCAAAGCAGTACGCGCTTCTGAAGCTCGGAGGGTATCGAAAAATAGGTGAAGATGGTAATCCACACGAATACATTCTCGATAGCAAGACCCTTCTCAATGAGATAGCCAGTTGCATATTCAAGTACTTTTTGGTCTGCAATGTCTGAGCCGAATTGACTATGGAGGTGCCACCAGAACCAAGCACCGAAGGCTCCAGCGGCCATAAACCATACGACTGACCACCCTGCAGCTTCTTTCACGGAAACCTTATGGCTGCCCTGTGTGCGCAGCAACAAAAAATCTACCGCCAGTAAAACCACGACGAGGATACTAAAACCTGCATAGAGGAGCGGCGTTCCAGTATGTGCAATCTCAGTCATCGAACAAACTCTCCAGTTAGTCAATCATTGGCCGAGAGCCTTTAAGGGTGGTCTGGCAGTAATACAAGCAGGTAAGGTTTTGGACTATGTTTGAGTTCTTCAGCGATTAGCGGGCTTAACTGTTTATGTTAAACTACCAGCAAACTAGCAGGTTTTTATAATTCGCACAGTATTATCTAAGGATTAGTACAGCAACAGTAAGGCTCGCAGAATTCGATTTAGTTGAGGACTGTCTGAGGTTGTTCTTATGGTCAACCGTGAGAAAATTTCCTTAGTTACGCCAACGAAATTGATGTTGCCAATGCGCAATACTAATAAAATGGCGTACGTGTTCAGCTAAGCGTGTACCCTTACGCCACACCACGCCAACTTGAATCACTGGCAAATAGCCCGAAATATCACGTGACTCAATCCGATCACCTTCCAAAGACCAAGGGCGGTACACTAAATCGGGTAATAGTGCTACGCCCGCATGGGTGGCGACTAAACTGCGCACGGCTTCCACCGAGCGGGTTCGGAACGCCACACTAGGACGAGTATTGAAGCCTCTCAATAAACGATGCGTCGCCTCTTCGATTTCATCCAAGGTCAAAATAATCAGTGGCTCTTGCGCCAAGTCAGTGAGTGAAACACTTTCAACTTCCAATAACGCATGGCCAAGGGGGAGCCACAAACGATAGGGAGAGACTTGCAAAATCTCGATTTCCAAACCCATGCGCGGACGTATATCCGACAAAACCATAACCGCAGCATCTAGTTCTCCACCAATCAGTAAATGCTCCAGATATTCACCGCTATCTTCAATGGCATTCACTTTAACATCGGGATAAGCACGACGATAACGCGCCAAAATATCGGAGAGCACATAACCTGATACTAAGGGACTGGTACCTAAATTAAACTCACCTTCCAAAATAGGATCGGTATGCTTTTCACTAAAGGCTTGCCGTGCGTCGGCCACTTGCTCAGAAATAAGCTGGGCATGGCGCAAAAACTTTTGACCAGCATGCGTGAGGCGCAAGCCACGTGCATGGCGCTCGAATAAAATAATCCCTAAATCAGATTCAAGTTCTTTAATGGCTTCGGTAATGGCTGATTGCGAAATCGATAAGTGCTGAGAAGCCTGCGACATACTGCCTAGAGCGGCAGTAACAGTGAAGTAATGCAATTGACGCAGGGTAAAGGCCACGCTAGCTGACTCAAATGGCTTGAGGCTCTATAGTTTCTAATGGTCAAGCTAAAAGCACAAGTAGGCTAGCTGTCCGTTTATGGACGGGGTGTTCGTGTTTATCCGTATATTCTCTCAGCTCCGCGAAAATCCCCCACATCTTTAGCAGTTTTTTATTAAAGTACGCGTTATTGGCAAAAAGATTGTAAACTTGTGCGTTCATACGCTTTTAACCATTCAAATTTGAGGCTAAGCGCGACGTGGAATTTTCAGAATACATAAAAATACTACTTGAGCAGTGTCCCCTGACTCGCGCTCAAATGACGGATGCGATGCGTTCACTGATGACAGGGCAGGCAACGCCAGCGCAAATCGGTGCGTTCTTGATGGGTTTGCGGATGCGCGGTGAAACAGTGGACGAAATTAGCGCCGCAGCTAGTGTAATGCGCGAATTATCCAGCAAGGTTAAGGTTAATCCCGAATACTTGATTGATACCTGTGGGACAGGTGGCGATTCCTCCGGTACTTTCAATATTTCTACCGCGAGTGCCTTTGTCGCCGCCGCAGCAGGTGCGCGTGTGGCAAAACATGGCAATCGTTCCGTCTCCAGTAAATGTGGCAGTGCGGATGTTTTAGAGGCCTTGGGCTTAAATCTTGAAATTACTCCCGATCAAGTAGGCCAGTGTATCAATCAATTGGGTGTCGGCTTTCTGTTTGCCCAAAAGCATCATAATGCTATGAAACATGCCATTGGCCCACGCCGTGAAATGGCGGTGCGCACGATTTTCAATTTGCTCGGCCCTTTAACCAATCCAGCCGATGCCCCGAATCAATTATTGGGCGTGTTTGGTAAAACGTGGGTGAAACCGTTGGCTGAGGTATTACAGCAATTGGGTAGTCGCCATGTCATGGTGGTTCATGCTGCGGATGGCTTAGATGAAATTAGTATTGCTTCGTCTACCTATGTTGCCGAGTTAAAAAATGGTGCGGTACGCGAATATGAAATTAAACCAGAAGATTTTGGTTTGAAGCGTGCACACTTAGACGATTTGCGGGTGAATACTGCCCAACAAAGCTTGGCCTTAATCCGTCAAGCCTTGAGTAATCAAGCGGGTGCAGCGCGTGATATTGTGGCCTTAAATGCGGGTGCGGCTTTATATGTGTCGGGTTTGGCTGATTCGCACCAAGCAGGCATTGAGCGGGCGATGCAGGCGATGGCTGATGGCAGTGCTTTACAGCGTATGCAGCAATTAGCCGATATGACTCAACAATTTACGCCACCGAGCCAAGCATGAGCACTCCTGATATTCTACAAAAAATTATTGCCACCAAATGGCAGGAAATTAACGAGCGTTCTCAACAAGTCTCGTTACAGACCTTGCGTGAACAAGCGCAGCAGGCCGAGCCGGTACGTGGCTTTTTGAACGCTATGCAGGCGAAAGTAGCGGCTGGACAGCCTGCGGTTATTGCGGAAATCAAAAAAGCATCACCGAGTAAAGGTATTATTCGTGAAAATTTTGATCCGCCTGCAATTGCAAAAGCTTATGAAAAAGCCGGCGCCGCGTGCTTATCCATTTTGACTGATGCGCACTATTTCCAAGGGCATGAAGACTATTTAAAAGCAGCGCGTTCAGCCTGTCTTTTACCCGTGATTCGCAAAGATTTTTTGGTGGATGCCTATCAGGTCTACGAAGCACGCGTATTAGGGGCGGACTGTATTTTGCTAATTGCAGCCGCTTTGGATGATGGAAAATTAGCCGAGCTTTATGCTTTAGCTTATGATTTAGGGATGGATGTTTTAGTTGAAGTGCATGATGAAGAAGAATTGCAGCGTGCCTTGAAACTAAATCCGCCGTTATTGGGTATTAATAATCGTAATTTACGTACTTTCACGGTTACCTTGGATACGACTATTAATTTGTTAGCACAAGTGCCAGCCAATACCTTATTGGTCACGGAAAGTGCTATACATACCCAAGCTGATGTTGCTTTAATGCGCAAACATCAGGTGAATGCTTTCTTAGTGGGCGAGGCCTTTATGCGTGCCGCTGATCCAGGAGAAGCACTTCATCAATTGTTTTTTAGTGCGCGTTAGGCTAGCTCGCGCGTTTTCTCAAGGGTTTCAAGAATCTATTATGCTAACTCACCCGCAATTTGATCCTATTGCTATTTCGCTCGGCCCGTTAAAAGTCCATTGGTATGGTTTGATGTATGTGGTCGGATTTTTGGGCTTTCTGTTAATCGGTAAACATCGTGCTAAAAAGGCGGGTAGTTTATTCACGCCTGATCAGGTCGATGACATGATGTTCTGGGGCGCTATTGGCGTTGTGCTGGGCGGTCGTGTTGGGTATATGTTGTTTTATAATCTACGTGGTTTTTTGTCAGATCCCATGTCGTTTTTTCAAGTCTGGGACGGTGGGATGAGTTTCCACGGTGGTTTAATGGGCGTGATTCTCGTCATGCTAGGATTAGCATTGAAATGGCGTACCAGTGTATTCAACATTGCTGATTTTGTCGCACCGTTGATCCCGATTGGCTTAGGTGCAGGACGGATAGGTAATTTCATTAATGCTGAATTGTGGGGGCGTCCTACTGATGTCGCATGGGGAATGATTTTCCCAGCGGTTGATAATTTGCCGCGCCATCCTTCTCAGCTCTATCAAGCCACTTTAGAAGGACCACTGTTATTCTTGATACTTTGGTTATTTACCCGTCAGCCTCGCCCTACAGGATCAGTCGCTGGATTATTTTTAGTTTGCTACGGTTTGTTCCGTTTCATATCGGAGTTTGCGCGCGAACCGGATGTTCAATTAGGCTATGTCGCATTTGACTGGATGACTCAGGGGCAATTATTAAGTGTGCCCATGATTTTATTTGGCTTAGGTGTCATGGCTTGGGCTTATCGTCAAGTGCCTGCTTCAAGTAAGCTTTCCTAACGGGTTTCGGTATAAATCGTCGCTTGTGGTCGTAGTGGTAGAAGCGCAAAATTGTTGCATAGCAGCAATTATGACAACAAGCGAGGATACCTTTATGACACCCGGATTTTTTAGCAAAGCTTTAAGTGCATTTGAATCGATTGGCTATGAGCGTGCGGCGCGTGAATTACTGAGAATGAGTGATGCGCAGTTGATTAGCTTAAATTTATCACGCCAGAAATTATTGCAAGGTAAGGCTGGTATGCCTTGGACCTTGGATGAAATGGTGAACGTGCCCACTTGGCAAGCCAGCGCTCCAACCAACACGGCTGAAGCAGCTAATCAACATTATACTACGCCTAAAGCAGCTTAAATGATGCAAAAGCTATAATTTCCTGCATGTTTTCATGCAGGACTAGCTGGTTAAGCGTTGTGCTTCCAAGACCTTAAACGTCCCCTTATAAGTAAAAACTTCGCCGAACCAAGGGTGTTTGATACGAAAGTCCATCTCAAACGACTGGTCGTCAATAGCGTTTTCTTCAATCGTACTATGTCCAAGAATCAGCCACTCGGGAATGGGCAGGCGCAATGAGCCGAGTTTTAGAATAAAGCTTTTGCCGCTGTAATAGAGTTTACCATTCTCCACGTGCACCGCCATTTTCAAACCCATGATGGCATTAGTGTATTCGATGATTTCATTCGCGTTGTGATAAACCACCTGACTTTTAAATTGAACGCTGCGACCATTGGGAAATTGCAGGCTACGCTGCCATTGTTCTTTGCCTTCTACCAGTAAACGTTCGACATGGGTAGGAACCGCAGTGCCGCGTTGATTAATTAATGCACCCATTAAGCGCATAAAGCTTAAATAAGCTTGCATCCAGCTTGGGTAATTAATATCCAAGTGACCTTGTTCGAGGTGCGTATAGCCCTCGGGATGTTTAGCATAATGACGTTTAAGTGCGCTAGGCAAGGTTTCCCATTGCGCCCCCAAGGCTTGTTGTATGGGGGTTTGTGTAGTGCTATGACTCATTCGAACTATCCTAAGTTTGATTTAAACACCATTAAGAGTACGACTAAGAGCATGGCAATAAAGGCAGGTACACCCAGCCAAAACCAAATGCGCGCATAATGCCAGTATAAAGCGGGTAGGGCGCTTTGCTCTTGTATGGCTTGCTCAGAAAGTTGGCGCATCCGAATTTGTAGCCACACCACTGGCAGCCAACAAAGACCCGCAATAGCATAAAAAGCTAAGCTCAACGCAATCCATGGAGTGCTGAGTGGCAAATGCAGGATATGTACCATCCAAAGGCCGCTTAAAGGTTGAAAAATGACCGTGGGTGTGGTGAAAATCCAGTCAGCCCATACCACATGGCGATTAGTGACTGCAATATGAGCAATATTACCGCTGCGATCGGCCATCCATTTATAAAAAGCACTGCCCAGACCGGTGCCGAATAACAGTACCATGCTTAAAATATGCAGGTATTTCAAGCTTAAATACATCATGGTGCTTGTTCCACACTCAAAGGCATTCGCCCCAAAAACTCTGCCAAGGGCTCAACCGACGCAGCATTGCCATTCTGCAACATACGTAAATTATCGGGGTGCATCATCGGTACGAGATAGCGCATTAGTTTTGCGCTGTTTAGGATGAGGCTAAAAGGTATAGGCAAGGTTAGCGCATTTTTCTTGCCATCACGCTGGCGCATCGTTTGAAGCCAATCAATAAAGCTCAGCGGATAAGCCCCTACCACATCCAAGGTACGTTGTGCCGGTGTTGCACTCAGGGCCTGCATAACCGTTGCGACTACATCGCTGACATGTACCGGCTGAATGCGTTGCTTGCCATCGCCCACTAGCGGAATAATGGGTAAGCTTGCCATGAGTTTAAACATCGCCGAGCTTTTGCCGCCTTCCCCGTATACCAAAGAGGGACGCAGAATAAACCAATCTAAAGCTAAGCCACGTAAAACATCATCAGCAGCTTTCTTACTAAGCTGATAAGGCGCAAACGCCTTTGCGTCTGCCCCCAAGGCAGAAATTTGAATCACGCGTTTTACCCCTACTTTTGCACTTGCCTGAAATAAGGCCGCAGGGGCGCGATAATGCAGGTTCTCAAAACTTTGACCAGCCGTTTCTGCGATGATGCCCACACTATTAATAACAGCATCAATCCCTCGTAAGTGTGGTAACCACGCGTCTGGGGTAAGCATGGTATTAAAATCTATGCCTTGTGTGCGTGAAATAGGTTTGACTTGATGTCCTGCGGCTTGTAGTGCTTTTTTAATATGCCCACCAATAAATCCCGAAGCACCCGTGAGTAAAATATTCATGTGGCTATCTCCTTAAAATCTTGAGTGAATATTAAGGACTTTCTGGGGTTCTGACTTCCGGTTTGATCGAAGAGAACTAGAATAAGCTTATGAAAAGATCAGTGGGAAGTAATTTTAGTCAGACTAAGTCTGATTCGATGCGTTGAGCTTGCGATATTGGGCGGGAGTGGTGCCCGTAATTTCTCGAAACGCCTCATAAAAATTCGATTGTGACGTAAAGCCCACACTCAAACCCACCGATAAGACTGAAGCACTCGGTTCAGCGATGAGCATAGCCTTGGCGGCTTCAATCCGATATTCACGAACGAGGCGCGAGAAACCCTTACCTAAATGGACATTAATCAATTCAGAGGTTTGGTGGCTGGAGAGTTGAAGGTGTTGTGCTAGGTGATCAAGACCAAAGTCAGGGGATTGAAATACTTGTTGTTCCTTCATCACCTGATCTAAACGCTGTAAGGCGGCGTTATGATCCACATGATTTAAGGTGGAGTTAGCATAAGTAGCACGGGCTGCTTCTTCAACTTGGCTACTGAGTTGTGGTGCACGACTTAAGGCGAGATTGACCAGTACAAACGCAAATCCAATCGCACTAGCATATAAACTGAAAAAAAGAGGTTCTGACAGCAAAGGTAGTGCTAAACCTAAGAGCATAACGCCTAAGGCTAGGGCAAAAACACCGCCTAAAATCATTAATTCCCATTGGAATTGGCTGCGTTGGGCGCGTAAGGCATAAATGGTTTTAGCAAGCCACAATAGATAACCGGCTCCCACGGCAAAAGCTAATGGCAGTGCCCAAGCGTAAGGCATAAACGCAGCGCTTAGGATTGGTAAGATGTGTAAGCTTTGTCGCGGCGACAGTTGATGATTGGCTTGTAATAAAGGTCGGCTGAAAAAATAAAAAGCGGGTGCGACGGTGAAAAGCAACATCCGATAAGGCGCGCTGTGAATCCAGTCTCGCTCAGAGGCCAGATACGCAAAATGACTCAGTTGCAAACCCGCTAAGGCTATTAATAAAACCCAGCCTGCTAAAACAGTGGGTACTGGGTTGGTGTTATGAAGGCGAAATTCAGTTAAGCCCAGTACTACTGCACTAAAAAGCGCATAGCCACAGAGCAATAAGGCAAGGGATGTCAGTAAAGTGGCCATAAATTAGCCATCTTGTGGCTGTAGCGGCGTATTCAGGGTCAATTGATAAAAGGCTACATCGAGCCAGTGCCCAAACTTAAAGCCGATTTGTGGAAAAAGTCCGACCTGTTGAAAGCCTAATTGTTGATGGAGCGCAATGCTAGCTTGATTCTGGCTATCAATAGCACCAATAAGTGCGTGATAGTTTTGCTGCTTAGCTTGCTCAACCAACGCTTTCAGTAAGGTTTTCCCATAGCCATTGCTGCGCTGATCAGCGCGAATATAAATAGAGTGTTCCACTGTATATTTATAGGCAGGCCAAGCGCGAAATGTGCCATAGCTTCCGAAGCCCAGTAATTGCTGGCTATCATCCACTAAGCCTAACACAGGGAAATTGCCCTGACGTTTGGCTTGAAACCAAGTATTCATGGCCTCCGGCGGGCGTGGGCGATAATCATAAAGCGCGGTCGATGTCACGATAGCGTCATTCAAGATGGCTACTATGGCGCTCGCATAAGTTGCTTCATCGCAAGTGACCAATTGAACAGATGAGAAATTTTTTTGCATGATTTTGTTCAGTTAAGCAACGCGTTTGAAAAAATTGACTATACTTAATGCCGTAGGGCTTAGTGAGGATGGCCTTCCTCACAAAAAAAGCGAACTGGTTGGAGTGTGAGCCTATTACTGGTTTGGATAGGAATCCGAAAAACAGCGCAGAAGGTCATTCTCACTAAGCCCTCGTTTCAAATTTAAGCTGTTGTTTTAGCTGAATTAAAACACTGCATCAAATCCTCAATCAAGCGTGCGACCTCCCCCGTCATCAGCGTAAATTCAATATCTTTACGTTCAGCCTGAGATTGGGGGTCTTGTTCCTCAAGTTGCTCATCGTAGATATCCAGAAACTTGACACGCTTAACATGTAGGGCATCCGTCAATACAAAGCTAATGCGCTTATCCCAAGTGAGCATCAGTTTGGAAACGAATTTGCCGCTGGCTAAGTTGGTCTTTACCTCATCACTGAGCAATTCGTGCTTTTTAAAGCTGGCAACGGATTGTGTTTCACCTTGGCTACGTAATTCGCATTCTTCACCCAATTCAAATGGCGCAGGCAAGACACCGCTACTCAGCCATTGCGTCATCACAAACGTCGGCGATTGTTGGGTATCCGGCGTGATCACGGGAAAAGAGTCAATGGTTTTACGCAATAAGCTGGTTAAGCGCTCGGCTTGACTGGCTGAGCTGGTATTCAAGACGACCCAGCGTTTTTC
Organism: Thiolinea disciformis DSM 14473; assembly: GCF_000371925.1. GTDB lineage: Bacteria > Pseudomonadota > Gammaproteobacteria > Thiotrichales > Thiotrichaceae > Thiolinea > Thiolinea disciformis. Next base: position 170,425 of record NZ_AQVE01000007.1, read on the forward strand.
CGTATCAATCCAAGCATCCAATTGGCGTGTACGTGTAAAGGCTTGTGGTAGTAGTTCAAATTCGATTTGTTCGCGTAAATCTTTCTTCTCACGACTGCCAAGTTTACGATTTTCGCGCGCTTCAATATCTTCAACGCGCTCTTCCAAGGTTTCGCGAATCACGGTAGAAGGCAGGATGCGTTCTTGATGTGCCATGGAGATTAGAATAAAACCACCGCTGCCATGAGCGAGATTTTCAGAATCTTTACCGAGTGGCGCTACCCAACCGCTTGCTTCGCGTTGTTCTTTCGTGCAGGGCGCAAAAGGCTTGGAGGATAAACGTTCGTGGAGAGTTTCCGCCGTTAACGGAAACTCTTGTTGTAATTGGTACAGATAGAGGTTTTTAAACCACATAGGGTCGGCTTCATATCGCTATTGGGAAGGCGATTATGAAGCAATCAGCTTGATCAGACAAACGGAATGGTTTTGAACTGTGACCACGGGTTATTCACATTAAACCAACGACTCGCCAAAGTACCATAGACTTGGCGGAAGTCAGTTGTCATATGCAAGTTGCCGTCCTTATCCAATTCATTGAGGTTCGGACGTTCACCATACACACCGCCACGAACTTTTCCGCCCATCACAAGTTGTACGGAAGCTGCACCATGGTCAGTACCGCCACCTTTATTTTCCTGTACACGCCGCCCAAACTCAGAATAAGTCACTACTAGAACATCATCCCAACGGCCATTCGCCTGCATGGTGTTAGCGAAAGAATCCAAGGCAATAGCGAGTTCATTTAACAAATTATTCTGTTTATTGAGTTGGTTAGCGTGGGTATCAAAACCGCTATGTTCAACTTTATAAACCGCCGTATCCACGTCTGACAAAATCATTTGCGCAACAGATTCCAAACGACGGCCTAAAACACCATTGGCAAAACCCGGAATAGGGCGAGGATTCCCCATCTTTTCTTTAATTTGCAAACCAGCCTCGTGCAGTTGATGCTGAATATTGGTGATATGCGCTAATGCTGGGCTCGCATTTTTCAAAGGATTGGCATCTTTTACTAAGCTAATTTGATTGAGAAAGACCTGAGGGCTTTGCATAGCAATGGTGTGGCAATCTTTGCCGGACATGGGGCCTAAACCCTCGCCGACAATAATGCCATGCAGGCCGGATTTGTATTGAGGCAGTACTTGGGCGAGCCAACCAATTTCAGATTCTACGAAAGCATCACTTGCGGTATCCCAAATATCGCTAGAGCGGAAATGCGATAAAATGGGATGCTCATAGCCGACCCCTTGAATCCATGCCACATTACCCTGATTCCACCATTTAGATAGGTGTGACATATAAAGATTCAAGGCCATGCCACTGCCATCCAAAGATGCTAATTTATAAGCTTGTGCAGGTTGGCTTAATGTTGGGCGGAACTTTTGGTATTTTGCATAGTCTTTAAGAGGAACGAGTGTATTTAAACCATCATTTCCGCCACTTAACTTGATTAAAACAATATTACGCCGCCGCACTGTTTTAGGCGCAGTTACGGCAGTTTCTTGAGTGTTGGTTGGACTGGGCGTTGAACTAGCGCTTATTGTTTTTTTCGAAGAAGCGGCCCATAAAGTGCTTGGCATTAATCCTGCGGCAGGCACGAGGCTAGCTAGTTTCAAAAAACCACGTCGATTCATAGATTTCCCTCACATTGTCCTTAATGTCCCATCAAAGTGGTGGGCGTTACACATAAAATTTTTATTATTATTTCGACTCAAGCGACTTGAAATGCCGGATCAAGTAGCAAAGCATGAGCTAAGCGACGATTGCCGGGAATTTCAGGCGGCGGGTTAACGGGTGGAACGGCAACCAGCCAATCTATTAATTCACGCGAACTACTGACAGGGAAGCCAGCGTCTCCATCAGTTTTGCGATCCATGCTCCCTCTAGCAATCTTCGCCAAATAAGATGCGCGAACTAATAAGGTCTGAGTGCTGATCCAATGTTCCCCACCTGCCCAGCCTTTTACCGTGGGCGGATCGAACAATTGTTGGCCCAGTAAGCGACATAAATTAACCAACTCACCAGTACTTTCGCGTGGGTAATTACCCATGCGTGCTGTACCAATCAGAATGTCAATCGGAGATTTTACAATCGCACCACGATTGTGCTCATCCCAGAACTCAGGGCTATTCAATACCATCCTGAGTGCTTCTTTAATATCATAATCAGCACGCCGGATTTGAGCGCCCCAAGCTTGCATTGTTTTTGAGCTAGGACGTGAGTTACTAACAAAAGCTTTCCAAAATTGCTCCGCTAAACGTTCGGCGGTTTTGGGATGCTCTAAGAGGATATTAATAATATCGGCGCCATCGAAACTGCCAGTGCGACCTAAAAAGGTGACGGGGCGTTTGTCATGTTGGTCAGGGCGCACCACGAAATCACCGGTATGTGGATCAAGCCCCCAACCAGTAAAGGCGATAGCCGCTGCTTTGACATCCGCTTGGCTGTATTCTTTCGGGCCAATCGTAAAGAGTTCGAGTAATTCGCGTGCGAAATTCTCATTGGGTCGACCTTTGATATTTTCGTAGCCATCTAAATAAACCAACATGGCAGGATCACGCGATACAGCATGTAACAAGGTCTTGAAATTCCCTAAGGCTTGTGTACGCAGCATTAGGTTCTGCTCTAGTAATAAACTAGGCTGCAGGGTTTTTTGAATCGAGGAAGTGAAAAAGCCGTGCCAGAATAGGGTCATACGCTCAATGAACGGCGATTGTGTCGCCATCATTTGCTCTATCCACCATCCTTGTAAACGTTTTCCTTCTTCTTGGGCTATAACCCAAGCATCTTTGCGCCCTTGAGTACTATCATCGCGCATGGGCTCCAACTTGCTCCAAGGTGAAAAGCGCGGAGTAGGACGAAGCGGCGAAGGGGATTGATTAATCACATGCTCTACAGCTTGTGCTTGAGCTAGCCCTTCAAGCTTTTTAATACTACTCCACTCAGCACCTAGTCCCGTACGGGACACAAGATGACGAGCCTCACGAAAAGTGAGTGCATTCATAGACAAACCATCATCGTAGCTATCGTGGAAATTAGGCGTATAAAGAATAACATTATTTTTTTATAACAATTTGTCTAAATTTTGTTCAATTGTTACAAAAATAACCGAAATTCCCCACAAATACGCCCCCCTCTGTACCAACTGCTTATTATTTATTCTTTTTTGTCAATAGGGTACGAAAAAATTCTACCCTAAACCTACTAAAATACAGCATTTTGCTGATTACCGGCTGGCGTATTTTTGACCGCCTATCGCAGCCTGTACGCCTTGTCCTAACTGATGTACCGCCATGGCATAATAATTGCTGTGGTTGTAACGGGTAATAACATAAAAGTTCTTATACCCAATCCAAGGTTCTTTAGGGCCGCCTGGCACCGTAGTAAGTGCTAATAAATGTATTTGACCTGTATTAGCCCAACGGCCATTCTGGGGCATGATGCCATTTCGCGCTAAAGTATTGGGGTCATAGGGTACTTTGAAGCCATCCGGCATATTTTCAAAGTTACCCGAACTGACGGAGGCTGGAATAGCGACCGCTTGACCAGATTGCCAACCATGGCGCGCGAAATAATTGGCAATACTGCCAATCGCATCGACCGGATTCCATAAATCCTTAATGCCATCGCCATCAAAGTCGACTGCATAAGAATGGAAGCTGGTTGGCATGAATTGCCCATAACCCATCGCACCTGCATAAGAACCTTTTGGCTCTAAGGGATCCATACGCTCGGAGCGCGTCATCAGCATGAAGTTTTCTAATTCATTGAAGAAGAATTTACTGCGACGCTCATTGACTAAAGCTGAGGTAGTTAAGGCATCGATAATACGGTGTTTACCAAGTATGCGTCCCCAGCGTGTTTCTACGCCCATAATCCCTACAATGTAAGCAGGGTCGACGCCATATTGTTGCTGAGCGCGTTGTAAGTGCGGAGCATATTGACGCCAGAATTGAGCGCCGCGCTGAATATTTTCAGGTGTAACGAATTTTGAGCGATAATTATACCAGCCACCTGGGGTAGTACTGCCACCGTTATTGCCTGCCCATAAACGGGCTACTTCATCGCGGTTACGCACTTGGGAGAAGACACCGTATAAGTAATTACGTTCAAAGCCGTAACGTTTAGCCATCGCTTCAATAAAGTAAATTAAACGCGGATCACCTGCAAAGTCCCCTGTCAGCGAAGTCGCATAATAATTGCCAGTTCCTCTGCCACCATAGGTAATATTGATGGGATTTCCGCCCGACTGAACTTGATTCGGCGATTGTGCAGCACGGCGTGGTTGAACCGCTGCTGGACGTTGTACTGGTACTACTTGACGTACTTGAGCGGCTGGCGCTTGTGTTCTTTGGCGCGCTACGACTGATGCGTGGCGTTGCGGCTGAGCTACACTGCGCCGACTGATAGAGGCTGAACGGCGCTGAGGACTTGTTTGACGCAAGGGCTGGGCTTTATAAACTGTTGTTGGTTCAGCCGTTTCAGACGCTTCGCTTACTGCTTCGGTTGCCGTCTCAGTTTCTGCGCCGACTATAGAGCCACTTTGCTCTTCATCTTTGGGAACCGTGCTACAGGCGGCTAATAAGCCCATGCAACTACTTAGCACAATACTTTTCAACAGCCACTGGCCCGATTTCATTCAAAACTCCTAAATTTTTACTTATTAAACTTATTAAAGTGAGAACAGAGCGCTGAATGCCTGCCCTAAATAGGCTTGTTCAACGCGTGAAATTCATAAAATTGGGAACTTCCTCAGCGATAGGAGGAAGTTGATTGGCCACTGCATCGCCCACCGTTACGGGATCAGGCACGCTTAAAGATGGAAAACGCCAGCCACCGGGCATACGTCCCATGTCATAAGGCGCATTGATCATTTTATCCCACATAGTATCGGTCATCGAAGTATAAAAATCCGGCCAAATATGGCGTGTGTCCCCCCAAGCCTTGGCTGGTTTCTTTACTTGTTTAGGCTGAGCTGGCTTAGTTTTAGGACCTGGCGTCGCAGGGAGGGCGGGATTATACGGACTAGCATAATAAGGTTGTGTTGCTTGTGCGATCCGCGCTGGATAAGAGCCACCTTGTGTTAGATAGGGGTTATACTGAGGATAGGGCTGGGGATATGGCATAGGGTAGCCATAACCATAAGGCATCGGCATCGGGCGCATCATCTGCGGCGCGTAATAAGGCATATAATTCGGGTACTGCGGCAGTGGTGCTACTAGGGGCTGGGTTGTTGGCCGAGCGGTGGTAGCAGGAGCCGTCGTTAAGGCATTAATATGCGGTAAGTCAGACGGAAATTGCGCAGTAGACTGTGCCCAAGCCAAAGAACTTACTACACTGACTGCCAATAAAACAGCACTTGCTGGGCGAATTACTCTAGTCATTGCTTAAACCCTCATCATCCTGATTATCATCCTACCTGCAGCATAACCCGCTTAATGGGAAAAATCAGCTTGTAAGCCCGTAAAAATCAGCCTTTGCTTAAAATTCTATGCTCTGCCTAAGCTGATGGATTGGCCGTACTAGCAAAAACGCCATACCTTATGCGATCGAGCCTGAATCAAAAATGACTTAAACCGCATTAAAGTGTTGTTTTATCGCTATAGTGTGTTGCTTCGCTAACCACATAGTCACGAAAAGCTTGCGCGGCAGGCGAAAGTGCTTTGCCTGCACGGGTGACAATATGCCAATAACGTTGTAAGGGAAAATGCTCCAAAGGTAATATCACTAACGCTTTGGCGGCTAATTCCATTTGGATGCTATGTAGCGACACAATCCCCAAACCCAATCCAGCGACCACGGCGCATTTGATTGATTCATTGCTGCCCATTTCCAAGGTGCTAGTAAAAGTATGGCCTTGCTCATTAAAAAAACGCTCAATGGCTAAACGCGTGCCCGAGCCTTGCTCACGCACCACAAAGCGCTCTGTTAAAATTTCTGCAAAGTGAATCGTTTTGCGCCGCGCCAGTTTGTGTTGAGGTGGGGCAATCAATACAAGTGGATTAGGCATTAGGCGTTGCGAGTGCAGTTCCAAATGGGCGGGCGGCTCGCCCATGATCACTAAGTCCGCTGTGTAATTATGCAAAGACTCAATTAACGCCTGGCGATTGGTCATGGTGAGCGACACCGTAATGCCAGTATATTGACGGGAAAATGCTGCCAGTAGGTGTGTGACAAAATAGACCGCTGTGTTGGCAGCGGATAAGCGAATATGTCCATGGTGAACATTTTTTAATTCTTCCAAACTTTCAATCAGGCTTTGATATTGCGTGAGGATTTCACCGGTAAATGTTTGCATGGAACGACCCGCCATACTTAATGCCATGCGTTTGCCTCGGCGTTCAAATAAGGCTAAACCCACTTGCTCCTCTAACTGTTTCACTTGCATAGAAATGGCGGGTTGAGTCATGTGTAGGATTTCGGCTGCACGGGTAAAACTCTCGGTTTGTGCCACGGTTTGGAATATTTGCATCTGCCGCATTGAGATATGCATACGCTACTTATAACTGCCTTTCGGGATATGCTGATCGATAGAAAATCGCGCTAAGGTAAGGCTTAGGGTTAAATATAATGATTGCTTATGTTTTGGTAAAAATAAATGAGTTTTTATTATATTAATAAATCATTATAGTCTTAATCCATTAAATTAGGTGTTGCCCGATTATTCTTGTTTCAGGAGAGGAACATGGCTTTAGATCAATCATCACGTTATTCCGATTTGAGTTTGAAAGAAGACGAACTCATGGCGGCAGGTAAGCACATTCTGGTCGCTTACAAAATGAAACCCAAAGCAGGTCACGGTTATTTAGAAGCGGCGGCGCATTTTGCGGCTGAATCATCTACGGGTACAAACGTTGAAGTTTGCACTACCGATGATTTCACTAAGGGTGTAGATGCGTTGGTGTACTACATCGATGAAGCCACTGAAGATATGCGCATTGCTTATCCTTTGGACTTGTTTGATCGCAATGTGATTGATGGGCGCATGATGATTGTCTCATTCCTCACCCTCGCCATTGGTAATAACCAAGGCATGGGTGACATCGAACACGCCAAAATGATCGACTTTTTTGTGCCTGAGCGTGCGATTCAATTATTCGACGGTCCCTCCAAAGACATCTCTGACATGTGGCGTATTTTAGGTCGTCCCGTAAAAGACGGCGGCTATATTGCGGGTACTATTATTAAGCCAAAATTAGGCTTGCGTCCTGAGCCATTCGCTCACGCAGCGTATCAATTCTGGTTAGGTGGCGACTTCATTAAAAATGACGAGCCTCAAGGCAATCAAGTATTTGCGCCGATGAAAAAAGTCATGCCTTTAGTGGCAGATGCGATGAAACGCGCACAAGATGAAACGGGACAAGCCAAAATCTTCTCGGCAAATATTACCGCCGATGACCATTATGAAATGTGTGCCCGTGCGGATTATATTCTTGAAACTTTTGGCCCTGATGCGGATAAAGTGGCATTCTTAGTGGATGGTTATGTCGGTGGCCCTGGTATGGTGACTACGGCACGTCGCCAATACCCGAATCAGTACTTACACTATCATCGTGCAGGGCACGGTGCGGTGACTTCACCCTCGGCTAAGCGCGGTTACACAGCCTTCGTCTTAGCCAAAATGTCACGTTTACAAGGGGCGTCTGGTATCCACGTGGGTACAATGGGCTACGGTAAAATGGAAGGTGAGGCGGATGATCGTATTATTGCTTACATGATTGAGCGTGATGAGTGCCAAGGCCCTGTGTACTTCCAAAAATGGTATGGCATGAAACCAACCACGCCGATTATTTCTGGTGGGATGAATGCCTTACGTTTGCCGGGCTTCTTTGCGAACTTAGGGCATGGTAATGTCATCAATACCTCAGGTGGTGGCTCTTACGGTCACATTGATAGCCCAGCGGCGGGTGCAACTTCGTTACGTCAAGCCTATGAATGCTGGAAATCAGGCGCTGACCCGATTGAATTTGCTAAATCCCACCGTGAATTTGCACGTGCGTTTGAATCCTTCCCGAATGACGCGGATAAATTATTCCCTGGCTGGCGCGAAAAATTAGGCGTGCATAAATAAGAATTTCTCATCCTCAACCCTTCTCCTGTTCGGAGAAGGGCTTTCGTTTAGGACGTTTGCCATGACCGACATCAACCAATACCGCATTGACACCGAACCGTTTTACCAAGCCCTCGGCAAGGAAGTAGAACTGTACAAGGCTGCCTATCAAGCACGTTTACCTGTGATGGTGAAAGGACCAACGGGTTGTGGTAAGTCGCGGTTTGTTGAACATATGGCATGGAAACTGGGCAAGCCTTTGATTACCGTGGCGTGTAATGAGGATATGACCGCATCGGATTTGGTGGGGCGTTATTTATTGGAAGCCAATGGTACGCGCTGGTTGGATGGTCCTTTGACTACGGCGGCACGTTTGGGGGCGATTTGTTATTTGGATGAAATCGTCGAAGCCCGCCAAGATACAACGGTGGTGATTCACCCGCTCACCGATCATCGGCGCACTTTGCCGTTGGATAAAAAGGGCGAATTGGTACAAGCCCACCCTGATTTTCAATTGGTGATTTCTTACAATCCGGGCTACCAAAGCCTGATGAAAGATTTAAAGCAATCCACCAAACAGCGTTTTGTCGCCTTTGATTTTGATTATCCTGCCCCTGAAGCCGAAGCCAGCATTTTAAGTAAAGAAGCAGGAATTGACTTGGATATTGCGCAAAAGCTGGTACAAATCGCACAAACCGCCCGCAATCTGAAAGGGCATGGTTTGGATGAAGGGATTTCTACCCGTTTATTGGTGTATGCCGCCAATCTAATGAATAATGGTATTGACCAAAAAGATGCGTGTCGTATGGCCTTGGTTAGCCCGATTACCGATGATGCGGATATTCGTAGTACTTTGCATCATGCGATTGAGATGGTTTTTTGAGATGGGTATTACTTTAAAACCTTGAGCGCTGGGGTAATGTTCTGGTCAAGAGATTTAGGACACATTTTTAAGAGTCATTGGTTCAAAGGTCACGGGCGCTAAATCGCCATTAGCGGTGTGTAAGCGTTGATGGTTGAACGGATATACGCTTGTACATCCTGAGTCATGTCAGCGCGTATGAGATAGGTGAAATGTCTGAACCACTCGTGTTTCAGACTGCCGAAGAAACGTTCGACCACGGCATTATCATAGCAAGCCCCTTTGCCACTCATGGACGGTTGAATACCATGTAAGGCTAGGGTTTTCTGGAATCGTTGACTAGTGTACTGAGAGCCACGATCGGAATGAAACATCAGCCCTGATGCCTGAGTAGGTTGCCGTAACACTAAAGCGTTCTGTAACGCTTGTAAGACTAAATCAGTGGTGATGTGTGTGGACAGTGCCCAGCCAATAATCCGTCGGGAGTGTAAATCCATCACGATGGCTAGGTATAACCAGCCTTCACGGGTACGCAGATAGGTGATGTCCCCGGTCCACACTTGATTCAGGTGGGTAGGATTAAACGCCCGATTCAGAGGGTTATCGACTACCCCGTGGGACGACTCACACACCGGCGTTACCTTATACCTCCGTCGTTGCTGAACCGTCAGATTCAACGTTTTCATCAGGGTACGAACCCGATAGTATCCCACCGTAAAGCCTTCTGGGCGCAAGCGTTTTACTAAAACACGAGAACCCAAACTGCCCCGACTCGCGTCAAATAAGGTCTTCAATCGAAGACGTAAACGCCAGACGGTGAAGTTCAACGGCTTCGACCGTGCTAACGATGTCCGCCAGGTATAATAGGCACTACTGCTAACACCCATTACACGACAGGCTAAGTGGGTTGGATAAGACTTCGGTAACCGTTTAGTAAAACGATACTTTAATACATTTCTCGCGCTAAGAAGGCGCTCGCCTTTTTTGGTTCTGTTGACATTTAGCGAGACCAGATTAAGAAGGCGACGAAATGAAGAAAAGCCATAAAGTTTTGAGCTTTCTTATCAAAACGTGCAAAGACCCGTCGATAATGTTTGATCTTGCTAAAGAAACACTCAATCAGATGTTGCTCTTTATATCTCACGTTGTCATAAACGCGAGGATTCAAGGCATTCGAACGTGAAGGAATGATGGGTTCAATCTGTCGTTCCTGAAGATAATCCACTAACACTGGTGAGTCATAGCCTTTATCGGCCAGTAACCCCTTCAGTGGTGTGGAGGAGACGAGTGCCTGAGCTTGAGTAATATCGGCTGTTTGTCCTGCCGTTAGCAAAAAGCGTAGCGGATAGCCTAGTCCATCCGTTAACACATGGATTTTACAGCTAAAACCCCCAACTGAACGACCAAGAGCTTCGGCTGTGGCACTACTTTTTTTGTCCCACTGCACAGGCATGTGCCCGCACCACGGTACTATCGATACCGCCTTCTTGATAGTCAGGCTCTACTTGAATGGCCTGAAATAAGGTATCCCATACAACCATCGCCGCCCAACGATTATACCGTTTAAACACACTATTCCAGTGACCGTACTCACGCGGTAAACTCCGCCACTGACTGCCCGACCGCAGGATCCACAACACCGCCT
>NZ_AQVE01000008.1 GCF_000371925.1 Thiolinea disciformis DSM 14473
AGCCCAGTTCCGCGTTGGGCTAGCTCTAATTACGAGACTGCATTTGGTCGTCCGATGCCTGGCTCAGTTCCGCGTTGGGCTAGTTCTGATTACGAAACTGCGTTTAGTCGTCCGATGCCCGGTTCAGTTCCGCGTTGGGCTAGCTCTGATTACGAAATCGCGTTTGGGAAAATGCCCTCTTTAATTAGGCGTCTAACTAGATGCGAGATTTGTTAAAGTTTTAACGTGATCTGTACAAACAAACCTATGCCATTAAATTATTTTGATAGTTTAATGGTATTTTTTACAGTCTATTCAAATTGTTGGCTTTTTACAGCCTGTATGACGCTCTTTAATCTTGTGCAAGTAATCCTCAACTCCATTGCGTCTCCTACTAAGCCTATTCGATTAATATAGTTTTTGGTTAAGACCCGCGTTCTAGCTAGAATATAGGGTGACATTTCCTAAATCCATAAGAACTGCACTGTAAGTCACGATTGTTCACGACCTACCACCAAGACTAGGACTGGTGTTTTGGCATAAGGATTTTTCTGAAAAAACCATTATTTACTAAGCTAGCTGTTGCCCGAGGAACATCTGCCAGACATAATCGTCGATTGCTTTAACACTGTGATTGAGAAAGGATATGGCCGGTAAAATTTTCATCGAAACGCATGGTTGTCAGATGAATGAGTACGATTCAGCGAAAATGCTTGATGTACTTCATGCACACGAAGGTATGGAGTTAACGAGCAACCCTGAGGAAGCGGATGTGCTGTTGCTGAATACTTGCTCGATCCGTGAAAAAGCGCAGGAAAAAGTGTTTTCTCAAGTGGGTCGTTGGCGCGCGCTTAAAGAAAAAAATCCTCATGTGATTATTGGGGTAGGGGGTTGCGTTGCCAGTCAAGAAGGAGAAGCTTTACGGGAGCGAGCGCCTTTAGTGGATGTGGTATTTGGCCCTCAAACCCTACACCGTTTGCCGGACTTGATTAATCAAGTGCGCACGCTGCGTAAACCTGTCGTGGATATTAGTTTCCCTGAAATTGAGAAATTCGATTATCTGCCTGAGCCACGGGCAGAAGGTCCCACAGCATTTGTGTCGATCATGGAAGGTTGCAGTAAATATTGCACCTTCTGTGTTGTGCCTTATACCCGTGGTGAAGAAGTGTCTCGTCCCTTTGATGATGTTTTGGCTGAAGTGGCACAGTTGGCAGCGCAAGGTGTGCGTGAGGTCAATTTATTGGGGCAAAATGTGAATGCGTATCGTGGCATTATGCACGATGGTGAAGTCGCCGATTTAGCGCTCTTGATTCAATATGTGGCGGCGGTGGATGGGATTGACCGCATTCGCTTTACGACTTCGCACCCAAATGAGTTTAGCGAGAGTTTGATTAATGTGTATGCGCAAGTACCAGAGCTAGTGAGCCATTTGCACTTGCCGGTACAAAGTGGTTCAGACCGGATTTTGGCGGCGATGAAGCGTAATCATATGGTGCTGGAATATAAATCCAAAATTCGTAAGATTCGCCAACTGCGCCCGACGATTAGTATGTCCTCGGATTTCATAGTCGGCTTTCCGGGGGAAACTGAGAAAGATTTCGCGGATACCATGAAGTTGATTGATGAGATTGGTTTTGATCATAGTTTCAGCTTTATCTATAGCGCACGCCCAGGTACACCTGCCGCCAGTTTGCCCGATGACACCCCGATGGACGTTAAAAAGCAGCGTTTGCAAACCTTACAAAGTCGTATTTTGGACAGTGCCAACGCGATTAGCCAAAGTATGGTGGGTACAGTACAACGTGTGTTGGTGGAGCGTCCCGCGAAGAAAGATCCAAATCAGTTAGCGGGTCGTACCGAGAATAACCGTGTGGTGAACTTCGATGGCAATACACGTTTAATTGGGCGCTTTGTCGATATTCAGATTAGCGAAGCTTTGCCCAATTCTTTACGTGGGCAAGTGATTGCAGTTGAGCGCGAAGCAGGTAGCATGGATATGCAAGCTATTTAAGATTTAATGTTGCTTCCGATTCTGTATCAAGACAACTGGTTGGTCGCGATCAATAAACCAGCCGGTTTGTTAGTGCACCGTAGCCTGATTGATAAGCACGAAACCCAATTTGCTGTGCAATTATTACGCGATCAAATCGGCCAGAAGGTTTATCCTGTACATCGTTTAGATCGACCTACCTCAGGTGTTCTGTTATTTGCTTTAGATACTGCTACTGCCCGTGCTTTAACTGAGCAATTTACCCAAGGCGTAGTGCAGAAAACTTATCGGGCTTTAGTGCGTGGTTTCTGTGCACCTGAAGGTGTGATTGATTATGCGTTAAAAGAAGAGCTGGACGAGATCGCTGATGCTAAAGCTGATCCTAATAAGCCTGCTCAAACTGCGATTACGCATTATCGAAACCTTGAGTCATTTGAGCTGCCCTTTGCTTCCGTTAAGCATCCAAGCAGCCGCTATTCACTCTTAGCATTGCAGCCAAAAACGGGGCGTAGGCATCAATTACGCCGTCATCTAAAGCATATTTTTCACCCTATTTTGGGAGATACTACGCATGGCGATGGTAAGCAAAATCGCTTGTTTCGCGAGCAATTCGCTTGCGAACGCTTGCTGCTACATGCTGGTACTTTGCGTATTGTTCATCCGGTCTATCGGCATGAATTAAGCATAAGTGCTTCATTACCTAAGGATTTTGAAGCTGTGCTAAGTGCTATGCGCTATGCGCAAAATCCGTACTGCCTAATAATTAATTTTTAGCTTTGCTAAATATCAATGTTGAAATATTAGAGTTAGCTAATATATTCGTAATAATAAACTAGCGGAGCTTATCATGTTCAAACTACCTAGCCACTTAGGTGCTAGCTACTCGCCTTTGTATTTTCTATCCGCATTAGGCGCGGGCGGCTTAAGTATCTCTTTTTTCATCTATTTAATGTTTTTGACTCCACACCCTAACACACCGATTCCGACTTGGGAATCCCTAGTGGCGGCGTTCCAAGTGGGTAACCCGTGGATGCAAGGTTTGATTGGTGTGTCATTAGTGGGATTAGCACTCTTTGCCCTGTTACACCTGCGTCTTTTGGTGTGGAATAGTGTGGAATATCTGCGTTACCAGCGTACAGACACTTACCAAGGTTTGCGTCAATCGAATGGCGAAGTGCAATTAATGGCACTGCCTTTGACGTTTGCCATGACCATTAATGTCGGTTTTGCATTAGGCGCGGTCTTTGTACCGAAGCTTTGGTCAGTGGTCGAATATTTATTCCCCGCTGCCATTTTGGCATTTGCGATCACAGGTTTCTACGCGCTGAAAATTTTACTGCGCTTTATGGCGCGTGCTTTGAGTACAGGTACATTTGATTGCTCACGCAACAATAGCTTAAGCCAATTGTTAGCGGTCTTTGCCTTAACCATGGTCGGGGTGGGTTTCTCGGCCTCAGCCGCCATGAGTCAGGTTGCTGTCACTTCTGGTATGGCTATGATTTTGGCGCTGATGTTCTTAAGCTTTGCTGCTTTATTGGGCATGATTGTCTTGGTCTTAGGTTTTAGAGGCATGTTACAGCAAGGAGTAGATCGTGAAGCGGCGGTATCTTTGTGGATTATTATTCCGATTATTACCTTAGCGGGTATTGCGATTTATCGCCTGCTGATGGGAATGCATCATAATTTTGGCACACATATTGAGCCAATCTACAACTTAGCGATGTTTACCATGTTTGTCAGTATCCAAGTCTTATTTGCCTTGCTGGGGTATGTGGTAATGCAACGTTTGGGGTATTTTAAGGATTATTTATACGGTAGCGCAAAAAGTATTGGTGCATTTTCTTTAGTCTGTCCCGGCGTTGCAGCCTTTGTGATGGCGTTTTTCTTCATCCATGTAGGATTAGTCGGGTCTGGTTTGGTAGAAAAGTTTTCCATCGTTCACTTTGTATTGTTAGCACCCTTGGTGTTACTACAATTAAAAACGATTGCCACCTTGTTCCGTCTCAACTTCAAATTACTAAAACCAGAACCTAAAGTCAGTTTGGTTGAGGCTTAATACTTCTCCTCCTGGCAGGGCGGTGAGCTTAGGCTTGCCGCCTTTTTTATGAGGTCAATGAGCCTTGTACGGGGTTGAGCGTCTTGTAATTTTCTCCAAATAAGCTCTTAAAATTTAGTCAAATTATCCCTACTGGAGTCCTAGGAAATTTAGCCAAAGTCTGTACTAGGTTAGTTTTAACTGTTCTTAACCCTTAAGCTTGGGATCATTATGGAGAGCATAGGAAATATTGGTTTATATGGTATATTTTTTGCGCTAGTCGCAGTGTTATTGCTGATTGATATTGTTGCGTTTAATAAAAGTGGGCAAGCGAAAGTTTCTACCAAACAGGCCGCCATTTGGAGTGGTGTTTGGGTCGCTGTTGCTTTGTTATTTGGTGCTGGACTTTGGATGTATTTGAAAAATAAGGTAGGGCTTGAGCTTGCCAATGAGCGTGCTTTAGAGTTTTTTACCGGCTATTTAATTGAAAAGTCTTTGGCTATTGATAATGTATTTGTTTGGTTAATGATTTTCTCAGCTTTCGCTATTCCTGCGAATATGCAGCGTAAGGTGCTCTTATATGGTGTGCTAGGCGCGATTATTATGCGCACTATTATGATCTTTGCGGGTGCATGGTTAATTCAAGAATTTCATTGGATATTATATGTATTCGGTGCATTTTTGGTGTTTACGGGCATAAAAATGTGGCGCAACCATGGCGAAGAAGTGGATTCCGAGGATGGATGGCTATTACGCTGGCTCAGAAAGCATCTACGTATTACCGAAGGTTTAGAAGGTGAGAAATTCTGGGTACGTCGTGATGGTGTGTTATTTTTCACGCCTTTAATGATCGTACTTATTTTGGTTGAATTTTCTGATTTAATTTTCGCCGTTGATTCGATTCCAGCCATTTTTGCGGTAACCACCGATCCCTTTATTGTCTTAACCGCAAACTTGTTGGCGATCTTGGGCTTACGTGCCATGTTTTTCTTGATTGCCGATTTAGCTAATCGCATGTCACTATTGCCTTATGCGTTGGCCATTATTTTGGTATTTATCGGGATCAAGATGTTGTTGCTCGAGGTTTACAAAATTCCTATTGCATTCTCACTAGGGTTCGTGGTCGTTACTTTACTCACCGCCGGTATCATGTCCTGGCGTATAGATAAAAAAGCGATTAAAACCGCGTAGCCAATTACTTTCTCGGTTTCCAAGAGCATACAGTGCTGTATGCTCTTTCTTTATTTAGATATTGTTAATTTTTCCACTTTTCCCTAGCTAGCAGCTTCTTTGAAAAAAGCACACAATGTTTGCAACGATGTAGAGGCTTTGTGCTACAAATTGCTTTCATTTCTTTTATGTTGCTAATTAAGGAGAGGTAATGTCAGAAGAAAAAAGTTTAGCGGCCGGCTCTCTAGGTGTTCTGGAGTCGGCTGTCATGGGAATAGCAGGGACTGCTCCCGCTTTTAGCGTGGCGGTCACCACGGCGGTGATTGTTAGCGCTGTTGGAACCTTATCAGTAGGCAGTATTCTGTACTGTGGCTTGATTATGTTCGGTATTATGTTGGCATTTACCCACCTCAATGAAATGAGCCCAAACGCAGGAGCAACCTATGCTTGGGTCGGCAAGGTATTTGGACGATCGTGGGGATTTTTTGCGGGCTGGGGGCTATTAGTGGCTTCAGTGGTTTTTATGGTATCGGCCACCATTCCCGCAGCGACCTCAACGCTCGTGATTCTGTCAGAAACCTTTGGCCTTGATAAGGCTATTGTTGAAAGCACTGGGTGGGTGAGTTTAACGGCTGCGATTTGGCTAACCTTGGTGACAATAGTGGTGACTAAGGGCATTAAACATGCAAGTTATGCCCAAATAATCCTTACCGTGATTGAAACGGTCATTATTTTCGCCCTCATTATTGGTGCTTTTATTAAGTACGGTAACAATCCCGGGCACCCACCATCTTGGGCGTGGGTCTCACCGTTTTCATTTACACCAGCAACCTTTGCTACTGGGGCGTTAACAGCGATTTTTTTCTATTGGGGTTGGGATGTCACCATGAATTTAGGCGAGGAAACAGAAGATGGTGAGCCTAAACCAGCGGGGCAGGGCGCATTTTGGGCGATGGTGAACCTGATTTTGTTTTTTATCATTATGATGATTGTCGTATTAATTGTATTGACTGACGAAGAAATTGCAGCGGCTAATACTAATGTCTTGTATGCAATTGCTGATAAATTATTCCCAAAGCCTTGGAGTTATCTCGCGGTGTTATCCACCATTTTGAGTACCGTTGGCACGATTGAGACTCAGATTTTGCAATTTAGCCGCAGTATGTTTGCTATGTCACGCGACAAAGCTTTACATCCATGTTATTCCAAAATTCATCCCGAATGGCAAACACCGTGGGTAGCTACCTTAGTAATTTGGTTGTTAGGCGTGACTTTATTATTTAGCTCGTCTTATATGGAGTCAGTTAAACAAATTTTGGATACATCGGTGATGGCGATTGGATTTCAGATTTGCTTTTATATGAGTTTGGCGGGATTTGCGTGTGCTTGGTACTATCGCGATAAAATAAAATCTGAGGTATGGAAAGCCATTTCTTATGTCATTTGGCCTGCATTAGCTGCTGCTTTTATGGTCTTCATTGCGGTTTATAGTGCCATCAATTTTGATTTAACTACTAACTTGATCGGTATTGGTGGACTTTTGCTGGGCTTTATCCCATTTTTACTCAATAAATCCCGAGTAGGCAGCCCCCCTATTGCGGCTAGTGTTTAGCTAGTTTCAGACTCAAATCACAAGGTGTGATGATTTCAACCTTGTGATTTGAGTGATTGAATGAGCGCCATGAAGCGGCTTACACTACTGGTTTAGTTGAAATCTTCTACCTTTGTCTTTGAATCGCGCTACCCATTGCTTGCACGACTACTCCTCATCACTTGCAAAATGATTTGCCCTAGTGAAGTTGAGTCTACTAGCTCGGCAATAAGCTTCTACGGATGATGCCGTTATTTCAAGCTATGCTTAAAGACATAACTTGTTTTTTGAATAACAGGAGTACTCCATGCAATTCGGCATTATTGGTTTGGGGCGAATGGGCGCGAATATGGCGACACGGATTATGCGTGCGGGTCATGAATGCGTGGGTTTTGATCGTAATCCACAAGCCTTGCAAATGCTGGCACAACAAGGTGGCATTCCAGCCCAATCCTTGGTTGAGTATGTGGCTAAGTTGAAAGCACCACGTGCTTTATGCTTGATGTTGCCTGTGGCCATTGTTGATGAGGTGCTGGAAGAATTAAAACCTTTATTGCAAGCAGGCGATATCGTCATAGATGGTGGTAATTCGTATTACCACGATGATATTCGTCGTCATCAGGCTTTTGCCGAATTGGGCATTCATTATTTGGATGTTGGTGTCAGTGGGGGTGTCTGGGGTTTGGAGCGAGGTTATTGCTTAATGATTGGGGGCGATAAAACAGCCGCCGATCATGTAGAGCCTATTTTTCAAGCATTGGCGCCCGGTGTGGACACTGCGCCACGTACCAAGGCTTTAGAGAATTTGCCGGTGTCGACGGCTGAACAGGGGTATTTGTATTGTGGCCCTAGTGGTGCTGGACATTTTGTGAAGATGGTGCACAACGGTATTGAATACGGACTTATGGCAGCATTTGCGGAGGGTTTAAATATCCTGCATCACGCGAATGTGGGTAAGCAAGACCATGCTAAAGATGCCGAAACCACACCACTACGTCACCCCGAACACTATCAATATGATTTTAATATTAAGGATATTACCGAAGTTTGGCGACGCGGTAGTGTCATCGGCTCGTGGCTATTAGATTTAACTGCTGCAGCTTTGCAAAGTGATCCAGCATTGGATGGTTTTTCGGGACAGGTGGCAGATTCAGGGGAAGGCCGTTGGACGGTGCAAGCTGCGGTGGACGAAGGTGTACCTGTGCCGGTAATTAGCGCTGCTTTATATTCACGCTTCGAATCACGTGGACAAGCAGAATATGCTTATAAAGTTTTGTCTGCGATGCGTTACGGTTTTGGTGGACATCTGGAAAAGAAGCACTAAGTAGTTGTTTAAGACTTAAAACTTTCGTATTTTTCTGACTGCGCTTGGCTAATGACTTAGACAGTTTGCCTCCAAATTTTATAAATTATTTCTGCGAGATTCATCGGTTTTATTTTCAGTGGCTTGGTACTTTTTATGAAAAAAACGTTTGCGCAAACGTTTTTTTAGAGTAGGCTGTCAAAAGTGCAAGGAAATAAACTGTCAGTTGGAGGAGATCATTATGACTATTTCACGTCGTCAATTCGCATTCACTATGCTAGCTAGCTTGAGTTTAATGAGTAGTATTTGGGCTACCCCTGTTTGGGCTGAAGATGTACCTAAAGTGGCTTTAATCATGAAATCCCTAGCGAATGAATTTTTTCAGTCTATGGAAGAGGGTGCGAAAGCCCATCAAAAAGACAATGCGGCTAAATACACTTTAGTTACCAATGGTATTAAGGATGAAACCGATACCGCAGCACAGATCAAAATTATTGAGCAGATGGTGGCACAAAAAGTTAATGCGATTGTGATTGCGCCCGCTGATTCGAAAGCTTTAGTGCCAGCGATTAAAGCCGCCGTCGATAAAGGTGTATTGGTGGTCAATATTGATAATCAACTGGATCAAGCGGCCTTAAAAGATAAAAACCTAGTCGTGCCTTTTGTAGGGCCAGATAATCGCGTGGGTGCCAAGCTGGTAGGTGACTATGTGGCTAAGCAATTAAAAGAAAATGATAAAGTGGCGATTATTGAGGGTGTGTCTACAACTTTCAATGCTCAACAACGTACCGCTGGCTATAAAGATGCGATGGAAGCCGCCAAAATGAATGTTGTGGGCGTGCAATCGGGCAATTGGGAAATTGAAGGGGGTAATAAAGTTACTTCCGCTTTCCTACGTGAGCATCCTGACTTGAAAGCAGTATTAGCCGGTAATGATAGCATGGCGATTGGTGCTGTCGCAGCGATCAAGGCCGCTAATAAAACAGGTCAGGTCTTGGTGGGTGGTTACGACAATATCAGTGCAGTGAAGCCTTTATTGGACGATGGTAGTTTGTTAGCAACAGCGGATCAATTCGGTTCTAAACAGGCTGTGTTTGGTATTGAAGTTGCGCTAAAAGCTATTGCTGACAAACAAACGCAAAATGATATGCAAGCACAAGTGAAAACCGATGTGGTTTTAGTGACTAAAGACTCTAAATAAGACTACACCGAAGCATTAACTACCTTCATTTTATCAATGAGGGTAGTACTTGGTTACTATCAGCGAGCGAGTTATGACTGTTAGTTTTGCATCATCCAATATGAGCACTAATTCGACGCTTCCTGTGTTGCACTTAAAGGCTATTAGTAAATCTTACGCACAAACCTTAGTGTTAGAGGACATTACGTTAAGCCTAAGGCGTGGCGAAGTTTTAGCACTCACCGGAGAAAATGGTGCAGGTAAAAGCACTGTTTCTAAAATTATTTGCGGTCTTACCTCCGCTTCGAGTGGCTCACTGTTACTCAATGGGCAAACTTACACGCCCTCTTCACGGCGCGATGCGGAAGCACAGGGCGTGCGCATGGTGTTGCAAGAGTTAGGTTTAATTCCCACGTTGACAGTAGCCGAGAATTTGTTGATGGGACATTTACCCCATCATCTAGGTTGGTTAGATAAAACCGTATTACGCGAAAGAGCTGTTCAACAACTTAATAAAATGGGGTTGGAGCAACTTAATCCTGACACCTTAGTCTCTGAGTTGGGGATCGGACAGCAGCAAATGGTTGAGATTGCCCGCAATTTGCAAGACAACTTGCAAGTATTGATACTGGATGAGCCTACCGCGATGCTTACGCCACGCGAATCGACCCATCTGTTTCAACAAATTGCTGAATTAAAAGCCAAAGGTGTTGCGATTATTTATGTTTCGCACCGTTTAGAAGAGCTACAGAAAATTGCAGATACTGTTGCCGTATTACGTGATGGGCATTTGGTGGATGTGCGCCCCATGGCGGGCGTGCAAGAAAAAGATTTAGTCCAGCGTATGGTGGGGCGGGAGGTAGATGATTTAAATACACAAGCAGCGCGTCCGCAAGGAAGCATTGCCTTACAAGTTGAGCAACTGTCGCGTGCTAAAGCGGTAAGGTCGGTAAGTTTTGCGCTGCACCATGGTGAAATTTTGGGAATTGCCGGTTTAGTGGGCTCAGGTCGCACAGAGTTGGTACGTTTATTATTTGGTGCGGATAAAGCTGATAGCGGGAAGCTGCATATTCATCGTCACCATAAACCAGTTCTCACTATTACCCCTAATTGGGTTAATCCTTTAACTGCCATACAAGCGGGTTTGGGGTTAGTGACTGAGGATCGGAAATCCCAAGGGTTATTACTCCCCCAATCAATCGCTCATAATATCAGCCTTGGGAATACCGCTCGCATTACCATGGGTGGGTTTGTGGCGCGAGTACGTGAAAAACTACTTGCCTCCAAATGGATTAAAGCCCTTGCTATTCGTTCTTTTGGTGCGGAACAAGCGGTTGCTACTTTATCCGGTGGTAATCAGCAGAAAGTAGTATTTGCACGCTGGCTAGAAAAAGACTGCGATATTTTATTATTAGATGAGCCAACACGGGGTGTGGATGTGGGGGCGCGCTCAGATATTTATGCGCAAATCAATCAAATGGCAAGCGAAGGCAAAGCTATTGTGATGGTGTCAAGCGATTTGCGTGAATTAATGGCGGTGAGTGATCGGATTGGCGTTATGAGTATGGGGCGCTTAGTGGCCTTATTTAAGCGTGGCGAGTGGACAGAACAAGCCTTATTAGAGGCTGCCTTTACGCAAGCTTAGCTTAAAACTTTTGATCAAGCTTTTATCTTCCATAGGTATTGTTATGCAAGCAACCCAGCCAGCTCCAGCCAGCCCCGAATTGGATAAGCATAAAACTTCCTTTTGGCAATCCCCATGGGCAACTTATCTCGGTCTTTTCTTGGTTTTATTAGCCCTAATCGCTTTTTTTAGTCTGAAAAGCGAATATTTTTGGAGTTCTGACACTTTTGTCACCATTGCCAATGAAATTCCGGGTTTGGCTGTGATGGCAGTGGGTATGACCTTTGTATTAATTATTGCTGGCATTGATTTGTCAGTCGGCTCGGTGTTGGCGCTCAGTGCTGCGGTCAGTGCCGTTGCGATTTTACAATGGAGTTGGTCACCTGTAGTAGCGGGCTTATTTGCACTAAGTGTGGGCTTGGTCTGTGGTACGGTGAATGGTGCCATTAGTGTTATCTGGAAAATACCTTCGTTTATTGTTTCCCTAGGCTTATTAGAAGCGATTCGCGGTAGTGCTTATCTAGTCACTGATTCGCGTACCCAATATGTCGGTAGTGCAATGGGAGGCTTGGCACAACCCATTTCGGCGGGTTTCGGCGGTATTTCACTCGCCTTTATGGTTGCTTTAATGGTAGTCGTGTTGGGGCATATATTGCTGACTCGGACTATTTTCGGGCGTTATATGATTGGCATTGGCACGAATGAAGAGGCGATGCGCTTAGCCGGTATTGATCCCCGCCCCATTCGTATTAGTGTATTTGCTGCCATGGGCTTATTAGCTGCGTTAGCGGGTTTAATGCAGGCGGCGCGCTTAGAAGCGGCTGATCCCAATGCGGGTGTCGGGATAGAGTTAAAAGTCATTGCAGCGGTCGTGATCGGTGGCACTAGCCTCATGGGGGGGCGTGGCTCAGTTGTGGCTACGTTTTTTGGTGTGTTGATTATTGCCGTGTTAGAAGCCGGTTTAGCGCAGATTGGTGCTAGCGAACCCAGTAAGCGTATTATTACGGGCGTAGTGATTGTAGTGGCGGTCATTATTGATACACTGCGCCAACGTCGCCTACAAACTGCACACTAATTGTTCTATGACTTCCATTAAAGATGTAGCCAAACATGCCCAAGTTTCTATTTCTACGGTTTCACACGTGATCAATGGAACACGCTTTGTCGGTTCTGAAGCCACTGAGCGTGTACAAACGGCGATCAAAGAATTAGCCTATGTCCCCAGTAGCGTAGCACGCAGCCTAAAAAGTCAAAATACCCATACCCTAGGGATGTTGGTTCCGAATTGTTCGAATCCGTATTTTAGCGAAATTATGCGTAGTATTGAGGCGCGTAGTTTTGAGCTAGGCTACAACCTGATTTTGTGTAATACCTACGATAATCCAGAGCGCCAAACTAAATATTTAAAAATTCTCATGGAAAAGCGCGTCGATGGCCTCATCCTCATTACGGCCAGTAAGCCCGATCAATGGCGCCTGCCTTTAAAATTGAATATTCCAGTCGTGCTAGTGGATCGTGAGGTTAACAATAAAACTTGCGATTTAGTCGAAACCGCTCATGAGCATGGCACTAAATTGGCTACCCAGCATTTATTAGCCTTACATCATCGTCAGATTGCGTGTATTGCAGGCCCCCAAGGTTTAAGTGCTAGTGATCAGCGGGTAAACGGTTGGCTGGCTGCTTTACAATGGGCCGCTATGAAACCCTCAGTGCTGTTACACAGTGATTTTACGAGTCAAGGCGGTTATGACACCATGTTGGAGCTGTTGTCTTATTGGAAAAGTGCTCCTAGGGATAAGCCAAGTGCCGTGGTCATTTGTAATGATTTAATGGCGATTGGTGCATTACGGGCGATACATGAGCAAGGTCTACAAGTGCCACGTGATTTGTCGATAGTGGGCTTCGATGACATTGAATTATCACGTTTTACCAGCCCGCCGCTCACCACTGTGCGCCAGCCCAAACAAGAAATGGGTATTCATGCCGTCGATATGTTGGTGGAACGTATTAAAGGTAGGCGCAGTGATACGCAAACCTTGCTATTAACACCCGAGTTATGTGTGCGGGATTCTACTGCCAAATGCATGGCTTAAGAATTTTTAGAGAGGATTATGAAAAAGACCTTATTGCTAAATGCCGAGTTATCGTATTGTCTTGCTGGTTTGGGGCATGGTGATATGTTAGTGATTGCTGATGCGGGCTTGCCGATTCCCGCGCAGGTAAAGCGCATTGATCTAGCACTCAGTCTGGGTATTCCGCGTTTTCATGAGGTCTTAAACGTTATCTTAAGTGAAATGGAGGTGGAACGAGCCATTCTGGCACAAGAGGCTCTAATTAATACTGCTGCCCCAGCATGGTATCAAAGCTTGATTGGAAAGGGCTTGCCAGCTCAATTTGAAACGACGTCGCACGAAAATTTTAAAATATTAAGCCAACAAGCTAAGGCTATTGTGCGTACTGGCGAAGCAACACCCTATACTAATATTATTTTATGTGCAGGGGTTTGTTTTTAATCGGGAGTCGACGCCTTGCTTGAGAAGAGTTTGCTTACTCTGATTAACTAAGTGGCAGTTGTAGAGATTGTTTAGGGTGTTTTTGTTATTGGTGTAAGAAGGTGTAGGAAATCAGGGCATCGTGCTAGCCAAATGTCTGGGTGCTAGAAAACAAATTTTCGCTAGGCTTAGCCTAAACACTACTCACCAACCTTATACCAACCCCCAGCTCTGCTAGAATTAGTTTTAGTGCCTTAAGAAGAGGAGCTTAGTGCATGACCAACGCATGGACCCCCGCCGAATTTGAACAACAATTACGCGCTTTAGGGCGCTACTACCATATTCATCACCCTTTCCAAGTCATGATGTATGAAGGCAAGCTCACTGCTGAGCAATTGCGCGGCTGGGTCGCCAATCGCTTTTATTATCAAGTGACGATTCCGCGTAAAGATGCGGCTTTGCTGTTCAACTGCCCTGATCGTGAGGTGCGCCGCCAGTGGATTCAACGCATTCTTGATCATGATGGTGGCCCCAGTGCAGGGCATATTTCCGATGGTGGCATTGAGGCTTGGATTCGTTTGGGTGAAGCCTGTGGCGTGCCGCGTGAAGCATTATTAGATCAGCGTCATGTTTTGCCTGGCGTGCGGTTTGCGGTCGATGCCTATATTAATTTCGTGCATACCGCTGATTGGCGCGAAGGGGTATGCTCGTCCTTAACCGAATTATTTGCTCCCACCGCCCATAAACAACGCCTACAAAGTTGGCCGGATCATTATCCGTGGATTGATAATGCGGGTTTGCAATATTTCCGCAATCGCTTAACCGAAGCACACCGTGACGTTGATCATGGGCTCGCCTTAACGTTGCAGCACTTCACCACTTATGAGCAACAACAACGTGCGTTAAAGATTCTGAAATTTAAGCTGGATGTGCTCTGGTCCATGCTAGATGCGATTTATCTCGCCTATGTGCAAAATATGCCGCCGTATTTTAATGTGGAGGAAACCGCGTGAGTGTTGATTTCAAAGCTATACCGCGTTTAGCGGCAGGTTATCGGTTTCAATGGGAGGAGGCTCAGCAAAATCATGTGCTGCTTTATCCGGAAGGCATGGTGAAATTAAGTGATACTGCCGCTGCAGTGCTGTCCCTATGCGATGGTAAACGCACGGTGGAGGCCATGATTGCGCAGCTAGAAGCAGATTATGAAACCGAAGGCTTGGCTGAGGATGTGACGCAATTCTTAGTGGAAGCTGAAGTGCAGGGCTGGATTAAATATGGCTAAAATTCCGCCGCCACTATGGCTCTTGGCTGAAGTCACCCATTCCTGTCCGTTGCAATGCCCTTATTGCAGTAATCCACTAGAATTAATACCGAAAAAAGCTGAGCTAGATACCGAGGTTTGGCTCAAAGTATTGCATCAAGCTCGTAAGATGGGTGCAGCGCAATTAGGTTTTTCTGGTGGTGAACCGCTGGTGCGTAAGGATTTAGAGATTCTCATTGCTGAGGCGCGCAAGCTCGGTTATTACAGTAATCTGATTACTTCCGGTATAGGCATGGATGCTGCACGGGTCGAAAAATTCCGTGAACTGGGTTTAGATCATATTCAAGTCAGCTTCCAAGCCGATGATGCTACTTTAAATGATTATTTAGCAGGCACGAATGCCTTCCAGCATAAATTAGAAATGGCGCGTGCGGTCAAAGCAAACGGCTATCCGATGGTGCTGTGTTTTGTGATTCATCGCCAAAATACTGATCGTGTGGCACAAATGCTGGATTTAGCTGCCGAATTACAGGCGGATTATGTGGAGCTGGCGACCACACAATTTGAAGGTTGGGCCTTGGCGAATCGTGATCATCTATTACCTAGCTTGGAACAAGTCCGCGAAGCAGAACGTGTGGCGCATCACTATCAAGAAAAACTAAAAGGCAAGATGAAGATTTACTACGTCGTGCCGGATTATTATGAAAAGCGCCCGAAAGCCTGTGTCGCCGGTTGGGGTAGGGTGTTTTTAGCGGTCGCACCTGATGGTTTGGTATTGCCCTGTCACTCGGCACGTAGCTTGCCCAATTTAGAATTACATAATGTGCGTGATCACGACCTAGATTGGATTTGGTATGAGTCTAAAGCGTTCAACTATTTCCGTGGTGAGGACTGGATGAAAGAGCCCTGTCGTAGTTGCGATGAGCGTGAAAAAGATTTTGGCGGGTGTCATTGCCAAGCGTTTAAGTTAACCGGTGATCCGACTCATGCAGATCCGACTTGTGCAAAATCACCGCATCACCATTTAATTGAACAGGCGATTGATACCAGACAGTTGAGCATGCAGCCGACACAGCCTATTTTATTTAGAAATCGACAAAATAGTATTACTAAAAAAACTGCAAGAATTTGAAAAATATTATATGTTTACGCATATTCAATAAAATTAACTATTCCAGTGGATTGGTTAAATCACGCATTGCCAAACTAGGGCTTTATTAGCCTAGTAAAACGTTAGGAGAGGCGTTATGGAGCGTACAGCCACTACTGGGTCGTTACTACAGCGACGCAGTATGCTTGATAGTCAATGGAACCGATTTGTTTCAGGCTTATCTATTCCTCAGCAAGCACCCATCCGCGAAGATATTATTTCCTCGTGGCAAAGAAGTGCGCAATTTACGAAGCCGCGTCAAGGCCATGCACCCGCTGAAGATGCCTACACAACCCAAAGTCTGTGGAAAAGCTCTTTATTAAGCCAAGCTGCACAACGTGAACAAGAACAAATGATGCAGTTAGCCAAAGAGGGTGAATTAGTCGCAGCCATTGCCGATACCCAAGGGCGTTTATTATGGACTTTTGCTAGTCGTCATATGCGTAGCCGTGCGGAGTCGGTTAATTTTACCGCCGGTGGCTGCTGGGACGAGCGCTCAGTTGGTACCAATGCAGTAGGCTTGGCTTTGAATGTTAAGCGTCCTGTGACGGTCTTTTCATCCGAACACTATCAACCTTTTGTGCATGACTGGGTTTGTTATGCCGCACCGATTCTGCATCCTCAGTCTGGCGAATTAGTGGGTGTATTGGATATGTCCACGACTTGGAAGCGTCATACGCCCTTAGGTCAAGCGGCGGTTACTGAATTAGCCCGCTCCATTGCGCGTGCTTTACCGCAACATTTGCCCAAGGCCGAGCTAGAAATACATGCTTTAGGTCAGCCGCGCATTTTATTCCAAGGTAAACCTCTGAATTTACCGATGCGCCAAGTAGAAATCTTGTGTTTGCTCGCGTTAAATCCCCAAGGTTTGACCTTAGAGAGCTTCCATGCGGCTTTATATGGTGATTTACCTATAGCCATGTCCACTTTGAAAGCTGAACTTTCGCATTTACGTCGTCTCTTAGAAGGAAAAATTGGCTCGCGTCCTTATCGTTTGCAAATGTCAGTGTGGGCGGACTTTATCCAAGTTTGGCAGGCATTACGCAGTCGGCAATCGGATGAGGCATTTGCTTTATACCAAGGTAGTTTCTTACCACAGTCGGTATCGCCTGAGTTGGAAGAGTGGCGGCACTGTATCGATGCAGTGATGGGTAAGACTTTAGACTCTTGCCAAGATCCTGTTTTATTGATGGATAAGCTGTGTAAGAGCCCATCCGGTAGTGCGTTAGTGCGGGAGCGTTTATCAGAGTTGGTGACTATTCGGCGCTTTTGATGGAATTATAGTCATTGATGTCGGACATCCTCGGAGAGGTGGATGTCAAGGTTATTTCTTTTCTAAAAATATGCCAAACTCTCCGTAAAATTTTGATTTTTGCTAAAGAAGTCCAACCTTTTTCCAACCTGCCTCTGAATAAGCTCCTCTGCACCTAGCCATTGTTTGCGTTGGAGGCATTGATGGCTAATCCCTTAAGTTGCTGCCGATTAGAGGAGAGTCCGGTTTATGAAAGCATACCATCCTATTCGCAAGGCCTTGCTGGCTTTAACCATTACTGCTGCACTAGCAAGTTCCGTTTCATTCGCTGCTGTGACAGATCAAGATATTGCCAATGACCCAGGTACGACTAATGACGTCGTGAGCTATGGCCTTGGCCTACAAGGGCAACGTTTCAGCCCCTTGACTAAATTAAATACTGATACCGTTAAAAATCTAGTTCCAGCTTATGTATTGTCCTATGGCGATGAAAAACAGCGTGGTCAAGAAGCCCAACCCTTGATTCATAATGGCAAAATTTTTGTAACGGCCTCTTACTCACGTGCTTTCGCCGTGGATGCCAAAACAGGTGAGGAGTTGTGGCAATACGATCACCGTTTACCGGATGGTATTTTACCTTGCTGCGACGTGGTAAACCGTGGCGGGGCATTGTATGAAAATTTATTCATTTTCTCGACCTTAGATGCACAATTAGTAGCACTTGATCAAGACACCGGTAAGGTGGTTTGGAAAGAGAAAATGGAAGATTACAAGGCGGGCTATTCAAATACCGCAGCACCTATTGTAGTGAAAGGTTTAGTCATTACTGGTGTATCGGGTGGTGAATTCGGTGTGGTGGGGAAAGTCGAAGCCCGTGATGCGAAAACAGGAAAATTAGTGTGGTCACGCCCCACCGTAGAAGGCCATATGGGTACGTTAAATGGTCAAGACAACGGTATTACGGGCGAGGTGAATAAGTCATGGCCGGGCGATTTATGGAAAACGGGCGGTGCAGCCACATGGCTCGGTGGCACTTATGACTTCGAAACGGATTCTTTATTCTTCGGAACGGGCAATCCATCGCCTTGGAATTCACATTTACGCCCCGGCGACAATTTGTATTCTTCTTCCTTACTCGCGATTAATCCTGCGGATGGCAAGATTAGATGGCACTACCAATGGACACCGCATGATGGTTGGGACTTCGACGGGGTTAATGAGTTTATCTCCTTCGATTTAAAGCAAGCAGATGGAAAAGTGATTAAAGCGGGTGCTCACGCTGATCGTAATGGCTTTTTCTATGTCTTAGATCGTACCAATGGCAAGTTAATTAGTGCCTCTCCTTTCGTGAATAAAATCACATGGGCTGAGAAAATTGATTTAGCTACAGGTCGCCCCGTGTATATCGATGCTAATCGTCCAGGGAAAAATACCGATACGGGTAAAGGTGAATCGGTGTTTGCCGCTCCTTCTTTCTTGGGCGGCAAAAACTGGATGCCGATGGCTTATAGTCCAACCACCGATTTATTCTATGTGCCTGCAAATGAGTGGGGCATGGATATTTGGAATGAACCGATTAGCTATAAAAAAGGTGCAGCTTATTTAGGGGCTGGTTTTACCATCAGACCACTTAATGAGGATTACATCGGTGCCTTACGTGCAATTGACCCTAAAACCGGCAAGATCGTTTGGGAAGCCAAAAATAAAGCACCACTGTGGGGTGGTGTCTTAACCACGGCAGGCAATTTGGTTTTCACCGGAACGCCAGAAGGTTACTTAAAAGCCTTTAATGCTCAAACAGGCGAAGAGGTTTGGAAATTCCAGACTGGCTCAGGCGTAGTTGGTTGCCCTGTCACTTGGGAACAAGATGGTGAGCAATTTGTGGCTGTTCCATCCGGTTGGGGTGGTGCTGTTCCATTATGGGGCGGTGAGGTAGCAAAAAGTATTAAAAACTTAAACCAAGGCGGCAGCTTATGGGTATTTAAGTTGCCAAATACTGCTACTGTGGCCGCTAAGCAATAAGCGAACTATTAAGTACAGCGCGTTCTATGGATGTTGGCGCGCTGTTTACTGTCCAAAGATGATCAGAGGTTTTAGTTAGATGAAAAAGACGTTTTCTTTAACGTTAGCTTTAGGCTTATGCTTAGTAACAAGTCAGGTGTTTGCCCACGGCGATGTCACTCCCCAACCGATTGATATTACAGGCCTAGAAGCCTTAAAAGACTCCACTGTATGGGTGGATACCAATCCTTATTCTGGTAATCCACGTGCCGTTGAGATTGGGCATCATGCTTATGCCCAGAACTGTGCGCGCTGTCATGGTATTGATGCGGTATCAGGTGGCATTGCGCCTGATTTGCGTGAAAAGTTACCCTTAGGCCAAGAAGGTGATGATATTTTTAAAGAGCGTATGGTGAATGGCGCCATCCGCAATGGCGTGACCTATATGCCGAAATTTGATGGTATTGTTAGTCAAGAAGGTCTATGGGCGATTCGTTCATGGTTAGAGACGGTTTCTGTGGATGCCCCAGCCGTAGCAGCTACATCTGCACCCGCAACTACGACGACGATTCCGGCTAGCACTGAAGCAACCCCAGCAGCTTCTGCTACACCTGTGACACCAGCACCTGCGGCGGCAGCTTCTGCGACTAGCACGAGTACGACACCAGCGGCTACAGCAACGACGACGACCAGCCCTGATGTAGCTACTACCGTAACGCCTAGCAGTCCAGCCCCTGCTACAGCTGGTACACCGATTTCTAGTATGTAAAACATTAGCTAAGCTAACCTTATTAAAGTTTTACTAAAAATTGCTATATCGTCTTGGGCATGTAGACATGGTCACCTTAGGGTGGCCTATCCAGAGGAGAGTTTATGAAAAAGCTATTAAATGTGGGTGTTTTAGCTTTAGTCATGTCGAGCCCAATGGCATGGGCGGATTTGGCTGATGTCAAAGCCAAAGGCGTGTTAAGCGTTTCTGTTTATAAAGATTTTCCCCCTTATTCGTATGTCAAAGATGGTAAGCAGCAGGGGATTGATATTGAAATTGCTAATGCTTTGGCTACTAAACTCGGTGTGAAAAGTGAGGTGCGTTTAGTCGGAGCGGACGAAAATGTGGAGGATGATCTACGCAATAATGTGTGGAAAGGCCATTATTTAGGTGGTGGTGTTACAGATGTCATGCTGCATATGCCAGTGGATAACGCCTTTGCTGAAAAAGTAGATCAAGTCAAATTTGTCGCTCCTTATCAACTCGAAAATCTCGCGTTTGCCTTTAATACTGACAAGATAGGTACTCAGCCCACCTTAGCCAGCTTCATGAGTGCGCCGATTGGTGTGGAGATTGATACCTTAAGTGATTTTTATTTACTACAAGCCATGCAGGGTAAAATTAGCGAGCAACTTAAACATTATGAGAATTTGACTAAGGCGATAGACGCTCTTAAAGCCGGTGAGATTGCGGGTGTGATGGGGCCACGTGGTGAGTTGGAGGGTTTATTAGTGGAGCGTCCCGCTCAGTTACAGATTCAATCCTTAGTAACGCCGGGCTTATCCCGTACTAATTGGGCTATGGGTGTGGCCGTCAAAGCAAGCAATGCAGAATTGGCTAAGGCTGTGAATGCGGCGATGGCTGAGTTAGTGAAAGCGGGTAACATCAAGCAAATTTTTGACAATTATAAAGTGACTTATACGCCACCGGCCACTCCCCCGGAGGCAACTGCACAAAATTGAGGTTAAGTATGCGCCGCGCAGCTATTTTATGCTTGGCTTTGCTCAGTCCTGTGGGATGGGCTAATCCACCAGACCCTTTTAATTCCCCCCAATGGGATTTTGTCCATCAGCGCTTTCTAAAAGCTGAGCCTTACCAATTTGATGGCAAGGTTAAAGTAGAAGCACCGCCAGAAGCTGAGGACTCGCTAAATGTACCCATTGCTTTTCAGGTCGAGGGCTTGGAGCAAGTCCAAGAAGTGGTCGTGGTGGCTGATCTTAATCCTATCCAACAAGTATTGCGTTTTCGCCCCAAGGCTATGCGCCCCCATTTAGCATTTCGCATGAAATTACAACAGGGCAGTCCGATTCATGTGGCTGCCAAAACACCGGATGGCATTTGGCATGTTGGCGGCGTTTGGGTAAATGCAGCGGGTGGCGGGTGTACCCTACCTAGTGTGGGCACATCCTCAGGCGATTGGACCAAAACCTTGGGTAAAGTATCAGGCAATGTTTGGCAACGGCCTGATGGCTCAAATCGCTTGCGCGTGCGCGTGATGCACCCGATGGATACAGGCTTAGCCTCTGGCATACCGACCTTCCATATTGAGAATCTGAATGTGTTGGGGGCTGATGGGCAAGTACTCGCAGAATTAGATTTATTCGAACCGATTAGTGAAAACCCGATGCTGAGTTTTGATGTGGCCAATCAAAGCCAATTTAAATTAGAAGGGCGTGATAATAATGGCAACCGCATTCAGGCTGAGGTTAGTCCATGAAGCACTTATGGGGTTTAGCTTGCTTGGCATTCAGTGTGACCGTGCAGGCAGCGAATTTTGAATACCCTTTCACACCCGAGCAAGTTGCGCCGGATACTTATGTATTAGAAGGGAAAACCGAAGATTTTTCCAAAGAAAATGGCGGGTTTATTGTTAATGCGGCTTATATTATCACTAATGAGGGTGTCATCGTCATTGACACGGGTTCTTCACGCCGCTTTGGTGAACAGCAACGTGCCTTGATTGAGAAGCAGACCGGTAAAAAAGTCATACGTGTTTATATTACCCATCATCATCCCGATCATTTTTTAGGTAATCAAGCTTTCAGAGATGTGCCCATCTATGCTTTGCCAGAAACCATTCAAGCGGCAAAACAAGAAGGTGAAATGTTTAGCAATAATATGTATCGCATGATTGGCGATTGGATGCGCGATACCCATCTCGTTCCACCAACACAAACCGCTAAATTAGGGACGGAAACGATTGGTGGGCACGACCTAGAGGTGCTCGCTTTTCAAGGGCATACGCACAGCGATTTAGTGCTTTTTGATAAAACAACCGGTGTTTTATTTAGTGGTGATTTGGTGTTTCATAATCGTGCTGCTACCACACCCCATGCGAATATCCAACAGTGGCAACATTCCTTGGAGACTTTATTAAAAATTCCGTTTAAGGTGTTAGTGCCCGGGCATGGTAAAGTCACTAAAGATCCAGCCCCTATTGCCCAAACGCGCGCTTATTTAGTCTGGCTACAGACCACTTTGCAAGAAGCTGCTGCAAGTGGCTTAGACATGACAGAAGTCATGGCAACGCCTATTCCAGCAGAGTTTAAAGATCTAGCTTTGGCGCAGAGCGAGTTAAGGCGCTCCGTTGCGCATTTATATCCTGCGTTGGAAGCCGAACAATTAAAGCCCGCAAAGCAAGCCGAATGAAATTTTGGTGTTTGCTTTTATTATGCTTGAGTATGGCCAGTTGTCAGGCGGATGAATGTATTCGCACTGCCGATATGCCAGTGGGTTTAAAACTGGATCATTATCGCAGCCCTACACCGAGTTGTGTGCCCAATGGCATTACGTTAAACACAGCGAAACTACAAAAACTACTTGCAAGCGAAAAGCCTATCCTGATTGATGTATGGGCAGTGTATTTGCGGGTGGATGAAGGATTTGGTTCGGAATGGTTGGTGAGTGAGCCGCATGAAAGTTTGCCTAATAGTGTTTGGTTGCCCAATGTGGGTTATGGCACCCTAGAACCACCGTTTAATCAATGGTTCAAAGCTCAGCTTGAGAAGCTCACCAATAAAGATTTGGCAAAACCTTTAGTATTTTACTGTGTAGCCGATTGTTGGATGTCTTGGAACGCGGTGCAGCGCGTGCGCGACTATGGTTATACCCGTGTTTATTGGTACAAAGAGGGTGTAGACGGTTGGAAAGAAGCAGGGTTAACTTTAGTCAAAACTGAACCAGTGCCATTTAAACTAGATTGAAGCTTTCTAAAAGCAAACTTCACAAGAAACATACTTAGTATTTTTGTACTAAATAGCGCTAATTTTTACAATATCCATGCTTATTACCCGCTATTTAAGTTAAAAAAGTACAAGAAAACCTCTGACAAGTGAATAGCGAGCCAAGCTTGTTTACCGCAAGATATTTCTCCAAATGGATAGGAGGATGTGTTCTTGCAAACGATCAAAACTCAAGTCGCTATTATTGGTGCAGGTCCTTCAGGTTTATTGTTGGGGCAATTGCTTGCCAAACAGGGTATTTCCAATATTATTCTGGAACGTGTTACCGGTGATTATGTGCTGGGTCGAATACGCGCGGGTATTTTGGAGCAGGGTTTTGTAAATCTAGTACGCGAAGCGGGTGTGGGAGCGCGTATGGATCGTGAAGGTGAGATTCACGAAGGGTTTGCTATTGCGGTCAACGGTAAGCTAACCCATATTGATTTGAAAGGTTTAACCGGTGGCAAAACGGTCATGTGTTATGGTCAGGTTGAAATTACCAAAGACCTGATGGAAGCACGAGCTGCCGCTGGATTAAGCACTTACTATCAAACGTCTGAGCTCGCATTACATGATGTTAACGCCGAGCAGCCCAGTGTCACCTTTAACTATCAAGGTCAAGCCTATACCCTAAGCTGTGATTATATTGCAGGCTGCGATGGTTTTCATGGTGTGTCACGTCAAACCATTCCTCAAGCCTTACGCACTGAGCATGAGCGTGTTTATCCCTTCGGCTGGTTAGGTGTGTTAAGTGATACGCCGCCCGTGAGTGAGGAGCTTATTTACTGTCATCACGAACGTGGTTTTGCTTTAGCCAGCCGTCGTTCTGCTACGCGTTCCCGCTATTATTTGCAAGTTCCTTTGACTGAAAAAGTCGAGGACTGGTCTGATGATGCGTTTTGGGAAGAGTTAAAGCGTCGTTTGCCTGCTGAGCTAGCCGAGCAATTGGTGACAGGCCCCAGTATTGAAAAAAGTATTGCTCCTTTGCGTTCATTTGTGTGCGAACCAATGCAATATGGTCAGCTATTTTTAGTGGGTGATGCGGCGCATATTGTGCCCCCTACCGGTGCTAAGGGCTTAAATCTAGCGGCTTCTGATGTTGCTACACTGTATGCTATTTTGACGCGGGTGTATCAGCAAGGGGATAAGGCTTGTACGTCGCGTTATTCAGAAATTGCTTTACGCCGTGTGTGGAATGGTGAGCGTTTTTCTTGGTGGATGAGCAATATGCTGCACAACTATCAAGGTATGCCAGTCGCGGATATGGGAAGCTTGACCTTTAAGCGCTTTATGGAGTCTGAATTAAACTACTATCTGCAATCGGAGGCTGGGCGCCGTGTGATTGCTGAACAATATGTGGGCTTAGCTTATGAGAGTGTTTAAGCGCTAACGGGCTTGGTGGCTTGGTTTAAGCGCTAGGATCAAGACGCTACATCAATAGCGGTTTTAAGTCGGTTTGCTATTTCATTAAGAGGAGAGGTTATGAAAGCATGGCGTTTTGTCGGTCGTACAGTGTTGGCGACTGTGATGACAATGTCGAGTGTCTGGGCGGCTGAGGTGACGTTAACAGTCCACCATTTTTTATCCCCTAAATCGAATGCCCATATTCAAATGATTGAGGCGTGGGCCAATAAAGTCAGCAAAGAAAGCAATGGTCGTATTGAAGTCAAAATTTTCCCCTCCATGTCCATGGGTGGAAAGCCTTCAGAATTATACGGTCAAGTGCGTGATGGTTCAGCAGATATTGTCTGGACTTTATTAGGTTATAACCCTGGCACTTTCCCCCGTACCGAGGTCTTTGAATTACCCACTGTGCATAAAGACTCTGCCACTGCAACCACTATTGCGCTGAATAATTCTATGGATTTATTGGCGGAAGATTTTAAAGATGTACATGTTTTATTTCTGCATTCGAATGATGGCAATGTGATTCACTCCGCTAAAAAGCCAGTACGCACGTTTGATGATGTGAAGGGAATGAAATTGCGTACCCCTTCACGGACAGGCGCTTGGGTGATTGAGGCAATGGGCGCTGAACCAGTCAGCATGCCTATTCCGGAATTACCGGAAGCCTTATCGAAAGGAACGATTGATGGGGCCTTGACGACCTTAGAAATTGTGCCCGCTTTGAAATTACAGGAAATGGATAAGTCGATTTCTGAGTTGCCAGAAGGACGGCGCTTTGGTACGGCAATATTCATGTTTGCTATGAATAAAGATCGTTATAAAGAATTGCCAGATGAGTTAAAGAAAGTAATTGATGATAACTCAGGCACTAAAGTGGCCGCTGATATTGGCAAAATGTGGGAGGACTTTGAAAAAACGGGAGTGGATGCCTTGGCTTCTGCCAAAGTTGAAACTATCGTCTTACCTGCCGAAGAAGCAGCAAAGTTCGATAAAGCTAATGAAACCGTGGTGACACGCTGGATTGAAGAGTCAAAAACGAAAGGTTTTGATGGCGCTGCTTTAGTCGAGAAAGCACGTGCAGCCGTTGCCGCTGCTGCCAAATAATCGCCTTTTATAATTATCTTACTTTTGCCAAGGAAGGCGAAAGACAGATTATTCATCACAGGTAAGCCTATGCGCGCAATAGTTTATAAACTAGCCGATGTTTTTGCTTTAGTAGGCGGAATTTTATTATTGGCCATTATTTTAGTGACCAGCACCAATGTAGGCGCTTTCGCTTTACACCGTTTACTCAGTCCTTTTGGCTTTACTATTCCGGGTCTGTCCGGCTATGAAGATTTTGTAAAGCTTGCGATGAGTTCCGCCGCTTTATTATTTTTTCCTTTATGTCAGGTCAAAGGCGGGCATATCGCGGTTGATATTTTTATCCAATATTTGCCCACCAGTTTACAGCGTTTGACTGAAAAACTTTGGGCAGCTTTAACCTTCTGCTTAGTCTTGTTTTTAGCCTGGTGGATGGTACAAGGCATGTTAGAAGTACGCAGTGATCACTCGGTGGCAGGTGTCTTGGGTTGGCCGGAATGGCCTTTTTATATTCCGGGCATTTTGTCGCTTTTGCTTTGGGCGGTCGCGTGTTTGGTGCAAATACTGGATCCTGTACCGCTCGAGGTGACCCATGCTTAGTCCTGAAATGATCGGCATTATTGGCCTGATTATCTTATTTGCATTACTGATGCTACGTATGCCCGTTGGGATCAGTATGATTGTGGTAGGTATTGGTGGTACCTACGCGCTCAGTTTAGTAGCGTCCCATATTCGCTTTCAGCCTTATTTGAAGCAATTCAAAACCCTGCTCTGGTCAACAATGGCCAATTATGACTTGTCTGTTGTACCGTTATTTGTCTTGATGGGCTATTTAGCGAGCCAGTCAAATTTAAGTCGCGATTTATTTCGTGGTTTAGAAGCCTTGATGAGTAAGCGGCGTGGTGGTGTTGCCATGGCAGCGATAGGTGCTTGTGGTGGTTTTGGTGCGGTCTGCGGTTCTTCTTTAGCCACAGCGGCGGCGATGGGTAAAGTAGCTCTACCGGAGCTAAAACGCCTTGGGTATGCGCCAAGCCTTGCCACCGGTGCCCTTGCAGCCGGTGGTACTTTGGGGATTTTGATTCCACCGTCGGTCGCTTTGGTTATTTATGCCATTATTGTCGAAGGCAGTATTTTGCAAATGTTCCAAGCCGCTATTTTGCCCGGCTTATTAGCGGTTTTTGCTTTTATTGCGGTGATTGCTCTACAAGTGCGCTTCAAGCCTAGCTTAGCGCCTGAGCCACACCCTATGTCACCCGAGGAGCGCCGTGACGCGTATCGTCGTTTAATTCCGGTGTTAGTGATCTTCGGTGGCATTATTTTAGGCTTAGGTTTTGGCTTATTTACCCCTACACCGGCTGCCAGTGTTGGGGTGTTTGTCATCTTTATTTATGGTCTTTATATGCGCTGGCGTACTGGCACAGGTCTATCAACACAAGGGATTTTGACATCCTTACGTGAAACCGCCGTGACTTCCGCGATGATCTACTTGATTTTATTTGGCGCTGAAGTCTTAAAAGGCTTTTTTACCCGTGCTGGTTTGCCCTCTGCTTTAGCGGAATGGGCGGCTAGTTCCAGTTTAGAACCTTTTACGATTTTGTTCTGTATGTTGGTGATTCTGATTATTTTAGGCTGCTTTATGGATTCACTAGCGATGATTTTAGTGGTCTTACCCTTTTTCTGGCCCACCTTAGTGAACTTAAATGGGGGAGATGCAGTCACTGCAGCGGATGCAGCTTATGGCTTGAGTACGGACGATCTAAAAATCTGGTTTGGTATTCTGGCGCTCATTGTGGTGGAGCTAGGGCTCATTACCCCACCAGTGGGCTTGAATGTTTTCATTATTTCGTCGCTTTCGGAAAATGTACCGATGAGCCAAACCTTTAAAGGTGTTGTGCCATTCTTAATGGTAGAGTTTTTTCGGGTTAGCTTAATTATTGCCTTGCCGATAATTACCCTACTCATACCTCGTTTGCTGAGTGGCTAATGCCACTGTACATCAGCGGTCAGCATATAGCCCGCGCCGTAGACGGTTTTAATCAGGCGCGGCGCGGCTGGATCATCCTCTAGTTTTTTCCGAATGCGTGACATACGCACATCAATACAGCGATCAAAGGCTTCCTCTTTGTCTTTCATGAGTTGCTCACGCGAAAGGATTTGTTTGGGTGATTTGAGCAGTTGTAGCAGCAGTTGTGCCTCGGAAGAGCTTAAACTCTCCGCGTTTCCGGTTTCATTCACTAAGGTTAGGGTCGCCGTATCAAATTGCCATGCGCCAAAGCTTGCACGTTTTGGGGTGTGCTGCTGTTGCCAAGCACTGGCTAATTTATTAATACGGCGCAAAATACTATTAGCGCGTGCGACTAATTCACGTGGATCAAACGGCTTACTAATATAATCGTCTGCCCCGAGCTCTAAGCCCAAGACCCGATCGGTCATGCTATTGCGTCCCGATAGAATGATGACACCCATTTCGCAAGCATCTTGCAATTGGCGAACTAGATTCAATCCATCCATGTCCGGTAGACCTAAATCCACAATCAATAAGTCGGGCTGCTTTTGTTTTAAGGCAAGATGTGCCTGAGCACCTGTGCCATAAGCTTGCGCTAG
The DNA here is from genome assembly GCF_000371925.1 of Thiolinea disciformis DSM 14473. GTDB lineage: Bacteria > Pseudomonadota > Gammaproteobacteria > Thiotrichales > Thiotrichaceae > Thiolinea > Thiolinea disciformis. The sequence continues at coordinate 28,113 of NZ_AQVE01000008.1, forward strand.
ATGTCCGTAGCGTTCTAATTCAGCACACACTAATTGGCAAATATCGGCTTCATCATCCACCACATAAATTAGTTTTTGCATAATCCAGCCTCCTTCGTTTGACTGGCCTGCCATAGGGCTTGCTTGAGTTGTTGTAGGTCGAAAGGTTTGTGAAGCTGTATAAAACTTAGATTTGATTTGTGTAGCGCAGCAGGATAAGCATAGCCACTCATTAAGACAATGATAGGCAGTGGTTTAAGTGCTGCAAAGTGTTGCGCCAATTGATAGCCATCCATTTTCCCCGTCAACATAATATCGGAGACGAGACCTACTAATGATGGCAAGGCTTGGGCAAGGCTTAAACCTTCTTCAGCATCTTCCGCTTCCACCACCTGCACGCCTAAGCTGATTAATTGTTGGCGCACCACGGCACGCACATCGGCATTATCTTCGACTAATAAGAATAGTTGGCCTTGTAGGCTAGCAAGTGATATGGCATCGTCTTTGCCACGCTCCGCGAGTGCGGGATAGTCTAAGGCTGCTGGTAATAATAAGGTAATAGTGGCGCCTTGTTGTGCTTGACTATCAATGCGAATATAACCGTGCGATTGTTTCACAAAACCATAAACCATACTTAAACCTAAGCCAGAATTAGTCGTGCCGACTTTGGTACTATAAAAAGGCTCAAAGGCTAGGCGCTGCGAATCTTCACTAAACCCTGTACCGGTATCCATGACCTGAATTTGAATATAGCGCCCTGCTGGAACAGACTCATCGAAGATCAATCCCTCGGTCAGTTGAAGCGCTGTTACGGCAAAGCTCAGTTGTCCGCCTTGGGGCATGGCATCGCGGGCATTGAGTGCTAAATTGATCAAGGCATTCTCTAAATGACTGGGGTCAATGGTTGCTAAGAGTGGGGTCTTAGGATCAGGTAGATAGCTCAAGTTAATATGACTGGGTAAAGAGCCACGCAATAATTCCACTGTTTCGGCGGTCAGTTGTCCCACATCGACCGTTTCGGGCTGTAAGGGCTGACGTCGTGAGAAAGCGAGTAAACGTTGCGTAATATCAGCGCCACGTCGTGTAGCGCGAATCGCTGGATTAACATAAGCCGCGAGCTCTTTATCCTGAAGACGCTCATGGAGTAATAATAAATTGCCTAAAATAATCGAGAGTAAATTATTAAAATCATGCGCTAATCCGCCCGCTAATTGTCCTACGGCCTTCATACGCTGCGCTTTGGCATTCGTTTCTAATAAAGCGTCAGTCCGTTGTTTGACTTGTGTATCCAAGCTATCAATATTGGTCTTCAGTTGCTCGACCATGCCATCGAAACTTTTGGCCAGAATGCCGATTTCACCATCCTGTTGAATGCCGCTTTTGGCGCTTAAATCACCTTGACTGACCCGTAAAGCGGTATTAGCCAGCTGTTCTAGCGGGCGTGTCATTTGAGTGATGAAGTAATACGCTAAACCTAAGGCAGCTAAAATCGTCAAAGCCGCTAATGCCATTAAGCGCGTACTCAAAATGGCAGCGCTACTACGCAGCTCCTCCAGATAGACGGAAGAGCCAATATACCAATCGAAACCTTTTAGATAGCGCACAAAGGCTAATTTTTCATAGATATAGTTACCCGGATCATCCGGCTTATCCCATTGATAATAAAGCTCTTTTCCTGTGTCGGCGACCGCAATAAGGTCTTTGAAAATAGATTGTTTGGTTACTGGGTTTTGCAAGTTTTTAAATTCAGTGCGGTCGATATTATTATTAGGGTGAAATAGCATATGTGCTTCAGAATCAAATACATACAAATAGCCAGTCTTGGCAATTTTGATGTTTTGCAAGGCGACACGTAATTCGGCGAGTGAGCGTTCTTTGCGTAGCTGAAATTCAGTTTCTACATCGTCCATATAGACGCCTGAGCCAATGACAAAGCCCCATTCAGGATAATTTTTTACATACGACACCTTGGGCAAAGGCTTATCACCGGATAGACGCTGCCACGAATACTGATAAAAGCCTTCTCCTTCCTTACGAACTTTATGCACAATATTGGGTACAATGGCACGCCCATCGCTATCTAGCATTTGTGCCGAATCCTTGCCATGAAAGCGCGGATCAGGGTGTGAGAGCATCATACCGTCGTAACCTGTAATCCAGATATAATCATGATTGCCATAGGTAAAATCGCGCAAGGCTGAAAAAGCGCGTTGACGAATTTGTGTTTCTGACAAACCTTGGGTATAGCCTTCACGATAGGCAGAGCGCAGATAGGATTCAGCCATCGCCACCGCGACTTTTAATTGTTGCTGATGCGAGTGCAGGGCTTGGGTTCGGTAATCTTCTAAATTCGCATACATGCGATTGGCGATTTCAAACACATTATTCAGTGTTAAGCGGCTTGAGTTACGCTCGATTTCAAACACTTGCTGCTTAATTAAAGGCACGGAATAGGCATACATGCTGGCGAAAACGGCGAGTAAAATGCCGGTCAGCATGAATAAAAATTGGCGTGACAATTGGGAGCGCAGCGGATATAAGCGACGCACTCTCGACCTCTCCCTCGGAATACAGAAATTCTTCCGAACTATAGCATAGCTTTTACGAAAGTATGGGGTTTGTACAATTCGTTACATTCTCGCAATACTTGTGCAAAATTGCCTTGCTATACTAAAAATCAGTAATCTTTGGAGGAGGATTCAATGGCGACTACTGACGTTATATTAGAAACGCGTGACTTGACCAAAAGTTTTAAAGGTTTTACCGCCGTTGATAAAGTTAATTTGAGCATTCAGCGCGGCCATATCCATGCCCTTATTGGCCCGAATGGTGCGGGCAAAACCACTGTATTCAATCTCCTCACTAAATACCTGATTCCTACCTCCGGCCAAATTCTACTGAATGGCAAAGACATTACGCCCATCGAAGCCTCAACGATTGCACGTATGGGGATGGTGCGTTCCTTTCAAATTTCGGCAGTATTTCCCAAACTCAGTGTGTTGGAAAATGTGCGCGTCGCCCTGCAGCGCAAAGAAGGGAATAGTTTTCACTTCTGGAAATCAGACAAAGTTCTGAATAATTTGAATGAGCAAGCTGAGCGCTTATTGGATTCAGTCGGCTTACTCAGTTTTGCACATGCCAAAACACTGGATCTTTCTTATGGGCGTAAGCGAGCCTTGGAGTTGGCTACCACCTTGGCATTAGAACCAGAAATGTTGTTATTAGACGAACCCACGCAAGGTATGGGGCATGAAGATGTGGGCGTAGTGGCAGATTTGATTAAGAAGGTCTCAGCGAATCGCACTATTTTAATGGTGGAGCACAATCTCCATGTGGTGTCACGCTTAGCCGATCGAATCACTGTATTACAACGTGGTGCAGTCCTAACGGAGGGCGACTACGCCACAGTATCCGCTGATCCACGGGTCAAAGAAGCCTACCTTGGTATTGCTGCTACGGAGGAGGCTGCATGACCAGCTCAATGGATGAAAAAATCCGCTTACGGGATTTGCACGCCTTTTATGGCGAGTCACATATTCTGCATGGCATTAATTTATATGTGAATCGCGGCGAGTTAGTGACTTTACTCGGCCGTAATGGCTCAGGCCGTTCGACTACCTTGAAATCAATTATGAATATGGTGGGGCGTCGTTCGGGCAGCATTATGATTAATGGCACTGAAACGCTGGGGATGCCAGCGCATCGTATTGCACATTTAGGTATAGGCTTTTGCCCAGAAGAGCGTGGTATTTTTGCTAGTTTAAGCGTGGAAGAAAATCTTTTATTGCCACCAGAAGTGCGTAGTGATGGCATGTCGCTGGATGAGCTTTATTCCATGTTTCCCAATTTGTTAGAGCGGCGCGCGAGTCAAGGAACACGTCTTTCCGGTGGTGAGCAGCAAATGTTGGCTTTAGCGCGAATTTTGCGGACTGGCGCCAATATTTTATTACTGGATGAAATTACGGAAGGTTTAGCGCCCGTTATTGTGAAAAAACTAGGCGAAGTATTGGTGCAGCTTAAACAGCGTGGCCTCACCATTTTATTAGTCGAGCAGAATTTTCATTTTGCGGCACCCATTGCAGACCGGCATTACATCATGGAGCACGGTCATATTGTAGAGGAAATTCATCAGTCTGAGCTGGAGGAAAAGCGCGGGCTGTTAGATACCTATTTGAGTGTTTAAGGGTTTTATTGGAGGAGAAAACATGATTTTAAAACAAACAGTGGTAGCGAGTGCTATGGCATTGGCTTTGGGTGCAAATGCCGTGTGGGCGGAAGGCATTTCTGATGGCAAAGTCCGTATTGGCGTGATGGCTGATATGGGGGGGACTTATGCAGATGTATGTGGCAAGGGTTGTGTCACTGCCGTAGAAATGGCCGTCAAAGATTTCGGTGGCAAGGTGCTGGATAAGCCTATCGAAGTGATTTCTGCGGATGACCAAAATAAGCCAGATGTTGGCTCCGCCATTGTCAGTGAATGGGTCGCTAAAGAGAAAATTGATGCTGTTGGTGGTGTAGTCGCCTCTTCAGTTGGTTTAGCGATTAGTAAAGTCTTAACCGAAGCGAAAAAACCCCTATTGATTGCGGCGGCTGGTAGTACGGCTTTTACCACTAAAGCATGTTCTCCTTTTACCGCGCATTGGACTTATGACGTTGCGGCTTTAGCCAATGGTACGGTGAATCCTTTGGTGGCGGCGGGTAAGAAGAAGTGGTTCTTCATTACGGCGGATTATGAATTTGGTAAAGCACTCGAAACGGTTGCCACGGATGTAATTAAAAAACACGGTGCAGAAGTGGTTGGGGGCGTGAAAGTTCCGCTGAGTACTACCGATTTCTCTTCTTATATTTTGCAAGCCCAGTCCTCAGGTGCGGATGCCATTGCCTTCGCGAATGCAGGCAAAGACTTCATTAACTCCTTAAAAGCGGCACATGAGTTTGGCTTAGATAAGCAAGCTACCATGGTCGGGCTGGTTGTGTTTGCCTCTGAAGTGCAAGCTATTGATCCAGCAGTTATTGCCAATATGCGCTTGACGACAGCGTTTTATGGCGACATGGATGATAAAACCAAGGAATGGGCGAAGCGCTATAAAGAAGTATTCGGCAAAACGCCGGGTATGAGTCAAGCAGGCGCTTATTCTGCGACTATGCATTATTTGAACGCGGTCAAAGCAGCTGGCACTGACGAAGGTACGGCTGTCATGGCAAAAATGAAGGAAATCAAACCAGATGATTTCTTTGCGCGTAATGCGGTATTGCGTTCGGATGGGCGTATGGTGCATGACATGTACCAAGTACGTGTTAAGAAAGCGGATGAGCGTAAAAACGAGGATGACATCTTTGAAATTGAGAAAACCCTATCCGGTGATCAAGTGTTCCTACCGATGGTAGAAACGTGTGATTTTGCTAAGAAGTAATTAAATCTGGGGCAGGGATGAATAAGCTCATCCCTGCGAATGCATTTGCTCAGCATAGGTGTGTTATGGATTCATTCCTTGGCATTAATCCAGTGGCTTTATTTGGCCAATTGCTGGTTGGACTCATTAATGGCTCATTTTATGCCTTACTCAGTTTAGGCTTGGCCATTATATTTGGCTTGCTGCGGATTATTAATTTCGCTCAAGGTGCTTTGTATATGGTCGGTGCTTTTTTTGCATGGCTAGGATTACAGCATTTGGGGATTAACTATTGGCTAGCATTAATTGTTGTGCCAGTGAGTGTAGGGTTTATTGGGATATTGATTGAGCGGATTCTGATTCGCCCAATTTCTAATGAAGATCACCTTTATGGTTTATTATTAACCTATGGGGTGGCTTTAGTGTTACAAGGTATCTTTACACATTTATTTGGCTCGTCGGGTTTACCGTATTCTATTCCTGAAACCTTGCAGGGCGGTGCTAATTTAGGATTTATGTATTTGCCCACTTACCGCGCTTGGATCATTGTTATTTCTTTACTGGTTTGCGGTTCTACTTGGTGGGTGATTGAGAAGACTAAATTAGGTGCTTATTTACGTGCAGGCACCGAGAATTCTCGAATTTTGCAAGGTTTTGGAGTCAATGTACCCTTAATGATCACTCTAACCTTTGGCTTTGGGGTCGCCTTAGCAGGTTTCGCAGGGGTTTTAGCGGCGCCGATTTATTCGGTTAGTCCTGATATGGGGGCCAATATCCTCATCGTTGTATTTGCGATCGTGGTCATTGGTGGGATGGGTTCGATTGGTGGCGCGATTTTGACTGGCTTATTGATGGGCATTATTGAGGGTTTAACGAAATATTTTTATCCCGAAGCGTCTACCACAGTCATCTTTTTAGTCATGGTGTTAGTCTTACTTTTTAAACCCGCTGGTCTCTTTGGCAAGGAATTATAGAATATGATGACTCAATTTTTCCAGAGCCGTTTATTTCTGCTGGCTGCTCTTGTATTAGCCCTGATTATTCCTTGGCTGGTTTATCCTGTTTTATTAATGAAGATATTGTGTTTCGGTTTATTCGCCGCTGCGTTTAATTTGCTGATTGGCTATGCTGGAATGCTTTCTTTCGGTCATGCCGCCTTTTTAAGTACAGGCGGTTATATGACGGGCTATGTGATGAGTGAATATGGCTTGACCACTGAGTTAGGTATTTTAATAGGTACAGCCGCATCTGCTTTATTAGGCTTTGTATTTGGTAAGTTGTCGGTCAAGCGCGAAGGTATTTATTTCGCTATGGTGACCTTGGCATTGGCGCAACTGGTATTTTTCTTATACGTACAAGCGCCATTTACGGGGGGTGAAAATGGATTACAAGGTATTCCACGTGGCAAACTGTTTGGTGTAGTCGATTTATCGAATAATATGGTGATGTATTATTTCGTATTGGCTGTCTTTTTAGCAGGTTATTGGTTTATTCATCGCACTATTCATTCACCTTTTGGTCATGTCTTAAAGGCAATTCGCGAGAATGAGCCGCGTGCTATTTCGCTAGGCTACAATGTCCGTCATTATAAATTAATGGTGTTTATTATTTCGGCGACCTTATCGGGTTTAGCAGGTTCAACCAAAGCCTTAGTTTTTCAACTAGAATCACTAACCGATGCACACTGGCATATGTCAGGTGAAGTGGTACTGATGACCTTATTAGGGGGCATGGGAACAGTTTTTGGACCCTTAGTTGGCGCAAGTGTGATTATTGGCATACAAAACTTATTTTCTGGTGGCGAGCTAGGGAGCTATATTCATATTATTATGGGTGTGATCTTTATTGTCTGCGTGTTGCTCTTCAGGAATGGCATCGTAGGCGAGCTTAATAAGGTATTGAAAAATAATTTTTAGCGGCAAGGAGGAATAGTATGACGCAGGTGAATATCTACGAACAGCACTTGGATCAGGTAGCGGCAAATTATGAAGCATTAAGCCCTGTCACATTCTTGGAGCGTGCTGCTTCGATTTACCCGAATAAGTTGGCGGTGGTACATCATCAGGTGCGTCGTACTTGGGCTGAAACCTACACCCGCTGTCGTCGCTTAGCCAGTGCTTTAGTGAAGCGCGGGATTCAGGTAGGCGATACGGTGTCTATTATTTGCCCGAATTTGCCGGAGCACTTTGAGGCTCATTTTGGCATTCCGATGGCCGGTGCAGTGCTGAACTCGATTAATACCCGTTTAGATGCGCCTTCTGTTGCCTTTATTTTGAAACATGCCGAAAGCAAGATTCTCATTACCGAGCGCGAAATGAATGCGGTAGTGAGTAAAGCGCTGGATATGTTGGAAGTTAAACCTTTAATTATTGATATTGATGATCCTAGCTTTCAAGAAGGTGAATTACTGGGTAGCATGACTTATGAGCAATTGCTACAAGAAGGTGATCCCCATTTTCAGTGGCAAGCCCCTAGCAATGAATGGAATGCTATTAGCCTAAATTATACTTCTGGCACCACGGGCGACCCAAAGGGTGTGGTTTACCATCACCGTGGTGCATATTTGAATGCGGTGAGTAATGCTTTGTCATGGAATATGCCAACGGGTACGGTTTATTTGTGGACTTTACCGATGTTCCATTGCAATGGCTGGTGTTTCCCTTGGACTATGGCGGTTATTGCGGGTGTGAATGTTTGTTTGCGTCATGTGCGTGCTCAGAAAATTGTTGAGTTAATTATTAACGAAAAAGTGGATCATCTGTGTGGTGCACCGATTGTATTAAGTATGATTGGCAGTGCACCAGACTCCGTAAAAGCGGGCATTACGCATCCTGTTAAAGTGATGACAGCCGGTGCGCCCCCCCCTGCGGCAGTGATTCAAACCATGGAAGAGATGAATTTCGATGTTACGCAAGTCTATGGTTTGACTGAAACGTATGGCCCTTGTGTGGTGAGCGTGTGGAAGGATGATTGGGATGGCGTCAGCATAGAAGAACGCGCGCGCCTAAAAGCACGTCAAGGGGTGCGAGCGCCTATGCAAGAAGATTTAATGGTCGCTGACCCTGCTACCCTAGAGCCTGTCGAGCAAGATGGGCAAACCATAGGTGAGGTTTTCATGCGTGGAAACATCGTTATGAAAGGTTACCTAAAGAATCCTAAAACCACCGATGAGTCATTTGAAGGAGGGTGGTTCCACTCCGGTGACTTGGCAGTGTGGCACGCTGATGGTTATATCGAAATCAAGGATCGTTCGAAAGATATTATCATTTCTGGCGGTGAGAATATTTCCAGTATTGAAGTAGAAGATGTACTGTATAAACATCCGGCCATACAAGACGTTGCCGTCGTCGCCAAACAAGATGAAAAGTGGGGTGAAATTCCTTGTGCTTTCATTAAACTTGCCGATGGTGCAAGCCTGACGGAAGACGAGGTCATCGCGTATTGTCGCGACAATATGGCGCGCTATAAAGTGCCTAAAAAAGTAATCTTTGTGGATTTGCCACGAACCTCCACAGGTAAAGTACAAAAATTCGTACTGCGTCAATGGGCGCGGGATGCAAACTAATTATCTTCACTAACGGGCTGAAGGACCTCTCCTTCTAGCCATACCAGAGTAGCTTTTTTTAAAGGCTACTCTTTTTTTAAGGATAAAAGCAGCATGAAAATACTGGTAGCAATAAAGCGCGTGCTGGATTACAGCGTAAAAGTGCGTGTTAAAACCGATCATAGTGATGTCGATTTAGCCAACGCTAAAATGTCTATGAATCCATTCTGCGAAATTGCGGTTGAAGAAGCAGTACGTTTAAAAGAGGCGGGTGTGGCCAGTGAAATTATTGTTGTTTCCATCGGCTCGAAAGCGGTACAAGAAACCATTCGTTCTGCGATGGCGATGGGTGCAGATCGTGGTATTTGGATTGACAGTGGTGAAGCGGCTCTGAGTCCCTTAACGATTGCTCAATTATTAGCAAAAGTCGTACAAGCTGAGCAGCCAAGCGTTGTATTGTTGGGCAAGCAAGCGATTGATTCGGATGATAATCAAACCGGCCAAATGTTAGCCGCGTTGTGTGACTACCCCCAAGCAACCTTTGCCTCTAAAGTGACGATTGCTGATAGCAAAGCTACTGTAGTGCGTGAAGTCGATGGCGGTTTGCAGACCTTACAATTAGCATTGCCGTTGGTGGTGACGACCGATCTGCGCTTGAATGAGCCGCGTTATGTGAAATTACCAGATATTATGAAGGCTAAGAAAAAGCCTTTGGATACCCAGACTCCAGAATCTTTAGGTGTGTCGCTGAATAATTCAGTGAAAATGATCAAAGTAGAACCGCCTTCTGAGCGTAAAGCGGGCATTATGGTGCCTGATGTGGATGCTTTGATTAATAGCCTAAAAAATCAAGCGAAAGTGCTGTAAAGGGGAAAATTATGACAGTATTAGTAATTGCCGAACACGATAATCAAAACCTCAAACCAGCTACTTTAAATGCCTTAAGCGCAGCCCAGCAACTGGGCGGTGCTATTGAGGTTTTAGTCATTGGCAGCAATTGCCAAGCAGTTGCGCAGCAAGCGGCTGCGATAGCAGGTGTCAGCAAAGTCAAAGTGTCCGATAATGCGGTCTATGCACAGCAGCTTGCCGAAAATACCAGCCAATTGATCGCTAAGCTAGCCCCAGCTTATTCCCACGTTCTAGCACCTGCTACCACCACTTTCAAAGATGTATTACCACGCACTGCTGCTTTATTAGCCGTTAATATGGTTAGCGATGTCATGGCGGTCGTGAGTGCAGATACGTTTAAACGTCCTATTTATGCGGGAAATGCGATTGCTACGGTACAAAGTTCTGATGCGATCAAGGTGCTCAGTGTGCGCACGACGGCATTTGATCCCGTATCGACTAGCGGCGGGAGTGCAGCGATTGAAGCGATTAGTGATCTATTTGAAGCGAAACAGACCCAATTTATGGGGGCGGAAATCGCTAAATCAGATCGTCCTGAACTGACCTCTGCTAAATTAATCGTCTCGGGTGGCCGTGGTGTGGGTTCAAAAGAGAACTTCGCTATTATTTATGCCTTAGCGGATAAAATGGGCGCGGCGGTTGGCGCATCACGTGCAGCGGTGGACGCAGGCTATGTACCGAATGACTTGCAAGTCGGGCAAACCGGTAAAGTGGTTGCACCAGAATTGTATATGGCAGTCGGTATTTCTGGCGCGATTCAGCATTTGGCTGGTATGAAAGATTCGAAAGTCATTGTCGCCATTAATAAAGATCCTGAAGCCCCGATCTTCCAAGTGGCAGACTATGGTTTAGTCGGCGATTTATTCACTATTGTTCCTGAACTGACGGCAAAACTCTAGCCTGAAGCGGCGATACTGTTGCAGGTCAAAAAGCTGCTGTGCGCTACAGCAGCTTAGTTTTGTTGTAAACTGAACACTAGCCGCTTATAAGAAATAAGTCCTATTTATTCTTGTAATCGCTCGTTTTCTTCCAGAAAAAATTACACCCTAAGGCTATCTTCTAAACCCTTGGGTAGCGTATGAAAGCTTTGCATTCTTTTTTGCAAACCATAGCAACAAGTTCAAGCGAAATTCAATCTGAGTTGGCTTATCAAAGCTTGGTTGATGAGTTAGAAGTCGTTTTGCCCAACCATAATAAGCTGCTCTTGAAGACTGATTTATTTCAATTAGTGACCACACTTTTAGCCAAGCCGACGTTTTATCAGAAAGCGGGTTTGTGGCGTGTACTGTGCTTATTAGATAGCAAACGGGTACGCTTTTCTGAGTGGCAGATGCTGGAATTAACTACTATTTTTGATGAGCACTATGATTGCTACGAGCAGCCTTTATTACTAGCGAGTTTGCAAGTGTGGAGTGATAAAGCAGTGATTGACTGGTCGCCAGAAGCTTGCTTAGGTTAAAAGCGCCCAAAGTGATTGAGCGCTTTATAGGTGTGTGGACTTAGACAATATTGACGGTGATTGGGTTTAAGCCCTCGATCGATGCTTCTAAACGATCACCTTTTTGCACGGCTCCCACCCCCTCAGGTGTCCCTGTCATAATCAAGTCACCCGCTTTTAACTCAAACAGCGTCGATAAATTCGCAATCGTTTCAGAGACTGACCAAATCAGATGCTTTATGGTGCTAGATTGTCTCACTTCACCATTGACTAAGAGCTCAATTTTGCCATCGTTTAATTCGCCCGCATCTTTTAGGGTAGTCAAGGTGCCAATCGGGGCAGAATAATCGAAGGCCTTGCCGATTTCCCACGGGCGACCTTGTTCGCGCATTTTCATTTGAAGGTCGCGGCGAGTCATATCCAAGCCCACTGCATAACCGAAAATATGTTGTGCAGCGTTTTCAATAGCAATGTCTTTGCCTGCTTTGCCTATCGCGACCACCAATTCGACTTCATAGTGATAATTCGTGGTGAGGCTGGGGTAGGGGATAGTGACCGGTTCTTGGCCTACTGGAACCACAGAATCAGGATCATTGGGTTTGCAGAAAAAAAAGGGTGGTTCACGATCAGGATCAAAACCCATTTCGCGCGCGTGCGCCGCATAATTACGCCCTACGCAATAAATGCGGCGTACTGGAAATTTGGCCTCTGTACCGGCTACCTGCAAGCCCACGGTTTCCACCGGATTAAATACAAAATTTGTCATGACTAGCTCCAAGAAATCTTAAATAGCATCCGGCTGCAGATTGGGCGCTGCATCGGCAAAAGCTTTCAGCACTTGGCACTGTTGCTCAATGGCTAAAATCCTAGGGTAGGGTGTCAAATCTACCTTAAAACGCCGTGCTGAGAATAATTGCGGAATTAAATAAACATCGGCAAGCGTCGGGGTGTTACCAAATGAGTATTTGCCGCGCTTAGTATGAGCCAATAACAGTTGCTCATAAGCTGCAAACCCTGCATGGATCCACTCGCCACACCATGCATTAATACCCGCCTCATCCTGCCCATAGTGTTTGCGTAGATAATCCAAAATACGCTTATTGTTAATCGGGTGGATATCACAGCCAATCAGCGCTGCTAAGGCACGTACATGAGCGCGTTGATTGACATCTTTTGGGAGTAAAGGCGGTTCAGGATATTGTTCTTCTAGCCATTCAATGATGGCAGGGCTTTGAGTCAAGACTTTACCCTCTACCACTAAGGAGGGTACTAAGCCTTGTGGATTGAGAGTTTTATAATCTGTGCTAGATTCTTCTGCGGCACGTAAATTTACTGGAATATATTCGTACTTCAATCCTTTCAAATTCAAGGCTATACGTGTGCGGTAGGATGTTCCACTGGAAAAAAAGCTATAGAGTTTCAAAGGGTTGACTCCACATATTGGGCTGCATCGAGGCAGTTGCTGACATTCCAGCCGTATAACCATTGCATTGCGTCATAGAATTGTGTTTGTGAACGTCCGCGCCATAATTCATTACGCACCAAACGTTCAACGCCTTTGGCATGGTAAATACGACCCATTTCACGGGAGGATAAAACAATTCGAGCCGTGCGAGCTACTCGCGCGCGCTGATAAAGATCGAAAGCTTTGGCAATATCTTGCTCACAAGTCCGCAGAGCCTCGCCTAAGGTGACCGCATCTTCCATCGCCATGCAAGCACCTTGCGCCATGTATTGGGTGGTTGGGTGGGCAGCATCCCCAAGCAAAGTCACTCGCCCATAGGTCCATTGTGCGATGGGTTCACGATCAGCAGTAGCCCAGCGTTTCCAGCTTTTAGGTAAATCAATTAATTGGCGTGCTTTGGGCGTAATACTTTGGAAATAGCTTTGTACTTCTGCGCGGCTACCTTCTTTGACACCCCATTCTTCTTGCTCACGACTGTGGAAGGTGACCACGTCATTATATTGTTCGCCACCGCGTAGTGGGTAATGTACTAAATGGCAGTTCGGGCCGACCCAAATACTTGCTGCATTCCATTGTAAATCTTCGGGAAAATCCTTTTTATCAACGACAGCACGATAGACCACATGTCCTGTTACCCGCGCAGGATCACCTACAAACTGCTCGCGCACAACCGAGCGCACGCCATCTGCACCGATTAAAGCTAAGCCTTTATACGTATTACCGTGTTGATCATAGACAGTCACCGAGCTTCGATCTTGCTCGATTTTACAGACCTTAGTAGCGGTTTTAAAGGTGATCTTGCCGGATTCTTGCGTGCCTTCTAGTAAAGAACTGTGCACATCCACACGGTGAATGACTGCATAAGGATTGCCGAAACGTTGCCGGAAGGCTTCACCCGTTTCAATCTTGCCCACTAAACCTTCATCAAGCGCATCGTGCATGATCATATAATCGGTGTACACTGCGCGTCCACGGGCCTTATCGCCAATGCCGAGCGCGTCAAAAGCATGAAAAGCGTTGGGACCTAATTGAATGCCTGCGCCAATCTCGCCAATTTCGCTAGCTTGTTCCAACACCAAGACGTCATAGCCTTGATTGACTAAGGCTAGGGCTGCTGATAGTCCACCAATGCCACCACCCGCTACCAAAATCGGTAAATTTGCTATTGTCATGTTCTAGCCTCCCCAGTGCTTAAGCACGCTCTGAATATAAGCCAAGTTTGTGATGCAAGGGTGATTCGTCAGCGATGAAGATAAAGGATGCTTCAGAAGACTGATTAGTGAAGCTGATCTCTGCAAAGCATGGTGCACAGCAAGTATCCGATGCTTCTAAGTTGAAACTATTCGTATCAATCTGAATGTGTACCTGTCCCTCAATCAGATGGAAAATTTGCGCAGGTGAACGTTTGCGAAGTCTCAATACTTCATTCGGGCGCAACATCAAAGCTGAAAAACCGAGGATATTTTCACAAGCGGCGCCAGTTTCCGGATTGATATAAGCAATTTGAATGGCAGAACCATGCGGATCGCTTTCACTTAATTGTAAGAGTGCTGATTTGGCATCTGCCCACGGATAACGCAACATAGGGTAATGGGGTTTAGCACGTTCAAATAAAGGCATGGGTACAATGCCGCGATGATAGCGTTGCTCACGCGCCTCACCTTTAATGGTTTGCGGTTGGCCTTCTTCCACAAACGAGGCTTCAAGGTAATACACCAAGGGTAAATCTAGCACATCTAGCCAAATCACTGGCTCATTGCCATTATGATGATGTTCGTGCCATAAACCCGTTGGCGTTAAAATTAAATCACCTTTCACCATAGGACAGCGCTCGCCTTCCACCGTGGTATAAGCATCACTGCCTTCTACGACCATGCGTACCGCATTAGGTGTATGGCGATGCGGCGGCGCAATTTCACCCGGTAGCAGCAATTGCATTCCTAGATACATACTGGAGCTAGCCTGCATTTTTTCTAAACCATGCCCTGGGTTGGCCAAGACCAAGACGCGGCGCTCAGCTTTCTCAATCGGCGTTAATTCACCTGCTTGCAGGAGCAACGGCTTGAGACTGCGATAAGGCCAATACGTTGCTAAAGTGCGTGGTTGTGGTTTATGAGGCGGGAGAACACTGCGTAAACTCGGCCACAATGGCACTAGATTCAGTTCAGTGAGTGAAGCCACGTACTCAGGCGGCAAATCTTGTAAAGTGCCTAAGGCTTGCATATTCACTCCTTCAATCGTTGTAGTATGGGGCGAACCTTAGCAGTTTCCGCTTTATTCCGTCTAGCTATAGTCTTTGATACAATGTATTAAAAAATCGAATAGAGCTTTAGTGTGCTGAATGTAGATCAACGTTTATTAGAAATATTTGAGCGACTTTATCTAACAGGCAGTGTCTCGAAAACCTCGGATATGCTTGCCATGGGGCAGCCCGCAGTCAGTATTGCTTTGACGAAATTGCGTGAGCATTTTAATGATCCGCTATTTGTACGTATTAAAAATAAAATGGAAGCCACAAGCCTTGCGCATGAGCTTTATCCGATTGCTAAGCAAGCCCTTGAAGGTCTAAAAGCGGTGCAAAGTTTTACACAAGGTTTCGATCCTAAAACCGCTACCCGTAGTTTCACGATTAGTATGACGGATATTACGCATATGGTCTTATTGCCCAAGCTTTGGGCGCATCTTAAGCAAGTTGCCCCTCATATTAAACTGGAGGTTTACCCCATTGGGCGCGAGACAGCCGATAAATTAGCAAGTGGTGAAGTGGATTTAGCGATTGGTTTTATACCACAACTAGAAGCGGGTTTTTATCAACAAACCCTATTTCGTCAAAACTACATCTGCCTTGTCAGCAAACACCATCCACGGATTAAACAATCGCTCAGTTTGCAGCATTATCAAACAGAAGGGCATGTTTCGATTGTGACGTCGGGCACGGGGCATATGCTGTTAGATGTTGAAGTGAAAAAGCGCCAACTGCGGCGGCGTATTGATTTGAAATTGCCAAGCTTTTTAGGAATTGGTTATTTGATTGAGCATACGGAGTTAATCGCTAGCGTGCCGGAGAAATTGGGCGAGCTATTAGCACAATCTAATAAGATTCACTGTTTTCCACTACCCTTCGCATTACCGGATTATGCGGTCAAACAGCACTGGCATGAGCGCTTTCATGCTGATAAAGGCAGTCAGTGGCTTAGAGAAACGATTATGAATTTATTAACTTGAGTGATGGTGGGGTTTTTAAGCTAAAACAAAAAGCAAATCAAAACTAATAAATTCTTATTGGAAAAGTTCGTATTTAGTTCTTATAATAGATTCGTGTTTGGTTCGGCTTGGTAGGGGGCGGTGATGCTCACACGTAAACAGCAACAGATTTGGGAAGTGATTCAACAGTGGTATAATCATTTTGGTTATGCTCCCACTTTGGATGAAATTGGGCAAAAACTTGGCATTAAAAGCCGCAGTACGGTACACCAGCATATTCAAACCTTGATTCAAAAAAATGTTTTGCTCAGTGGTCAAGGTAAACGTGCCTATCAAATGCCTAAGCCCTTATTGGATCAACACCCACAACTCCCTTTAGCATTGACTAGCCTACCTTTAGAAGGGCAAATCGCTGCGGGTCAGCCGATTCAGGCCATTAGTGATCAGGCGGATATTAGCCCCAATGAGTTATTTTTAGGCCCTGGCCGATATGCCCTTAAAGTTAAAGGTGAATCCATGATCGATATCGGTGTCATGGACGGGGACTATGTGGTGATCCAACGCACAGAAGAAGCGCGTAATGGTGAGATTGTCGTCGCTTTGATTGAGCGCGAAGAAGCGACTTTAAAACGTATTTATTACCAAGCCAATGGTCAGATTGAACTGCATCCTGAAAATAAGACGATGCGCCCGATGATTTATCCGGCACAAAGCGTACAAATTCAGGGACGTATGATTGGTTTGTTTAGAAGTTATCGTTAAGTATCCTTTGTGCTTAGTGTCTAACTGCTATGCTTCCAAACGCCACATTAGCCGCGCTCATGCTGTCGTGTTCAAAATGAAATAGCGGTTTTAGAGCGCTTAAATCTTGCGCTGTGGCTGAGTAGTTGATAGCAATCATCCGATCCCCCAGTTGACGTACTTTTACCCCGTCCGGTAAATCCACATGTGGTATTTGTAGTTCTTTACACAATTTTTTAAACACGACTTTATAAGCTTCAGCATCCAAACAAGCGGCGCAATAAAGTATCTGCCCTTGTCTAACAATAACGGCTTCTTGATCGCTAGCAGTAGTGACTATTTCTACATCCTTACCCATTTCACGTAACCAGACCCTTAGCCATTATCCCCGACTAGGTTCAGCGACTGACTGGCTTCAGCAATCAGGTAACAGGGTTTATATGCTTCCTGCAACAGAAAGCAGTTCACGCTCTCATGGAATATGCTATCACTTCTGACAAGGGTGTAGGCCGTTGATTTCCGTTCACTCATGAAAAATCCCATGGACATTGGCGAGGTGTAATGCACTGTTGGTAGATGGCTCGGTCTTTGGATTATCTTTGTCCACTGGCAGCTAAAGCTTAGCTCATTTCACAAAATGGGGAGGCTGTCAATGCGTAAGCCCTATAAAAGTTCATATCGGTTTAAACATTACTCCAAGTTTACCAGCTAATACAATAGCTTCACGAAGCTCAAATTTATGGGTATCTTTGTGTATATGCAAAAATGTAATTTTGATCGAAGCTGTTTGGCCTAACTCCTGTTGAGCATCTAAAATATCCTGAAGTACTAGTAATGGTTTTTTATTGTAGGTGAGTACAATATCACCATTGGTTAAACCTATTTTAGATGCCTGAGTACTTTGGCTAGTATCAACTACATATAAACCACCCTCTACTCCAAATGCGCTGGCTTGCTCAGTAAAATAGTAGGCAGTATCCAGATATTGTTGAGTAAATTTATCCAAATTTGGAAAGTGTTTTTTTACATAGTCTAGGGTACTTTTGGCTTTGTTAGTTTGTCCTAATTTTCTTAGTGTAGCCGCTTTCCAAAATAAATCCTCAGGTTTGTCCTCAGGTTTAATATCTAATTGTGCTACTAATTCTTTTAGCTCATTTAAACGCTGGTTAAAGCCTTCTTCTCCACTAGTATTGGCATCCTGCTTCTTTTGTATTAGCTTCTCTAACTCAGTGAGCTTTTGAATTTTGAGTTGATGGAGTATGGCTTTTGTGGGAATTTTTTTTGGTTGTAAAAGTAATAAGGCCGATAATTGGGTATTAATATTTTCTTTGGAAAGATTCAAATCTGTTAAGGTTTCAAGACCAATATAGTAAGTAAGCTCAGTATAAATTTTTAGGGATTTAATAGTATTTTCAAGGTTATTTTGATAAAAATCCATTTCCTGAGGATTATTGCTAACTCGATGATTAGCTATTTGTGCTAGGTCACCAAATAAGTTTTCTGTTTTTAACTCTATATTTTTTAGCTGGTCGTAAAATTGACGTATGTTTGTTACATCAGTTCCTGTATTAATTAATGTTTGTGTAAGAGCAGTCCCAAAGTCAGACCTTAATGGACTACTATTCATGGTTTGTCGCAGTGAGGTTATACTGGTTTGTGCTAAAAGATTGGTGATGCCGTTTTTAAAATATTTTGCTGCTGCGGGAACTATTTCTTTATTAACTTGATCAAGATTAGTAGATAAATTGTCTTGTCCTAGTGCTTGAGCTATGTAACCTAAACGACTATCTAATGCTAGTAAATTGTTAATAATTTCATTACCCACAGCTTGTTTAGCCTGTTGAATTTTTTGTTGTTTTTCCTCTGGGGTTTCGCCTTGGTTATAACAACTGATTTGTACATTACCTTTAACATCACTCAAGTCGCCACTACAATTTCCCTTAATATTATTTGTAGTGCTCATAAAAATAAATGAAATTACTATTCCTGTGACTACCAATGCTCCGATCAAGCCTACTTTCATAGTACTAGTCATACCTTGGTATGGTAAATGTTTTGACGTTTGCCCATCATGTGAAAGGGCGGAGATATGGTGCATTCCCTGAATTTCCGCCTCAGTCTCTTTGATCAAATGTTCAAGTTGAAACTTACGTGTCGCATCGGTTTCCAGATCGTATTGCTTATACAACTTAGCTAACTTTTGTGTAAGCATCGTCAAGCGTTGTTGCTGGATATCAGGAGTAGGAGTGTGTGCCATGAATAGCCCTCACCATATTGGGTTAATACCAGTATAACGTAAGGGCTAAAGGCAGAGAAACGTTTATAAACGGTAGGTTAAATGAAAAAGCACCAACAATTAGCACCTTGGTGTAGTACTTTTAGGCTTAATTATAGAAAACCAGTACCCAAAATAATCAAAGAGGTAGTGCAACTAATTCCTCCACCGACAGCCCGATTCGTCGTCGGTGCGCCTTAGCTTGTGCTCATTTGTATTTAATAGGATTGAGATCCGGAGTAAGGTGGCAGAAACAAGATTGATCGTATGTCTTGCCGCTCAGGGAAGTTGTTTGAAAGAATCATACCTGTTTTCGCAAGACCCGTTCTAAAAAAACAATCGACCAAGTAGTCTTTTTGTACCTGACTTTTAAACTGGCTCCTGCCGTAATGCTATTACTATCATCAACGCTCATCCCCATCACCAGAACCCTGAGCGTTTGTTCTGGTCTACTAAAGTATTTTTATTCAAGGAATCAGGTGAGCGAGTACGTTAAGCAGTTTAAAGCCTATTTTTTTTACCGTGCCATACAGGCTTGATAACGTTTATTAACAGTTTGAGCGAAAATCTCAGTTGTTAAAATGCGTGAAGTTTTCTCGCTACTCAACTGAATTTTCGGGAGTTTTGCATAATTCGATTTTTTCCCAGTACGGCTTTGATAGGTTTGTTGCAGCGCTCTATAAGTTTTGGTGTCATTAAAATCCAACTGTTTTTCATGACGCAGGTCACGACGAATTTGATAGTCACTTAAACCTAATGCTAAATTTTTGGACAATTCTCTAAGCGCCTGCTCAGTGGCGCTCGCTGTCATAGACACTTCACCATTATCTTTATAAATCAATAAGTCACCGTCGTTTGTTAATTTTTTGCTAGATAAATTAGCAATAATCTCTTGAAAAGCGGCATTTCGACAACTATAGCGGCCTGCATTAAAGTCTGCAAAACGGTAAATTTTTTTATCATAGCCAGTTTCATAAGCGAGCAATAAACGCGTACCGTAATAGAGACCACCGGCTCGAGTGTATAATGTATCGCGTAATTCATATAAATCTGCCAAGCTCAGAAATTTACGACCCCGTTCGATTTCAACTTGCTTAGCATAGCTAACGGCAACCTGCATTGAGCCTATGGTGTCAATATCATTATTACTTTCGATAAAGTCATAGGCAAAACGATTATCAAGTAACATATTTAATTTATATTTTTTAGCGTATTGCTCTAAACCCGTGATCAACTGCCGATAGGCTAAATCTAAATCACGCTCTGTTTTGGCATTGCGAATTTTTTTTAAAAAGCTACTGGCTGGATCGGGAAAGCGCTCAAGAAATAGAATTGCGCCTTCGCCCACTAAAGGATAATTATGCAGTTTTTTAATGACAGCCTGTTCGGCAATCTTACCAAGATTAGGAATAGTAGGGTTAGCGACGAAACCGGATTCTTGATCAACAATAGCAATAACAGCACAGACATTTTCGCGGCTTTGTGCTAATTGATTTTGTTTTAAGGCATTTAACAAATCATTGGCCCAGCCTTTTGCATCGCGCATAGTAGGCTCAGCGGCTTGAATCAGTTTAGCCGTTTCATGAAGGCTCATCGCGGGAGCTGTGGCTACAGGGGCGTTAGGACTAGCACTTGTCGTCAGTTTTTGTTTGATACTAGGGTAGGCAATGAATGCAGCAGCCACCACTAACAAAGCGAGCAACCATTTTAATAAGCTGTTGAATTGATCAGCCAACCAATCAAGCATACCTGCACATCCTCAGCCCTTTTTAAATTAGAATGGTGCATAGTGTAGGGTCACAGCGAAAACCTGTCCAAATTTTAAAAAGTTATTCAAAGATTAGAGGATCAAATGCTTGAACATTAAACGATATCAGGCCGAAAAATCTGAAAGCGATGCACAGCATAACAACAGGTTTTTCAGAGTTTTACTGATGCCAATAAGAGCTGCGCAGTAACGGATTCGCTTTGAGCGGGTACTTTTTAACAATCCTTAAATACAGCAGGTCGCTTTTCTAAAAAGGCTTGCATACCTTCCTTTTGATCATGCAGTGCAAATGCAGCGTGCAAGCTACGGCGTTCAAATAAAATGCCTTCCTGTAAAGGAGATTCAAATGCGCGATTTACGCTTTCTTTCATCATCATCAAGATCGGCTGGGAATAGGAAGCAATGGTTTGTGCTATTTTCAAGGTTTCTTCTAGCAATTGTGCCGTCGGGAAAATGCGTGCTACTAAACCGGAACGTTCGGCCTCTTGCGCATCCATACTGCGCGCCGTTAAACACATATCCATCGCTTTAGCTTTACCGATAGAGCGGGGTAAGCGTTGTGTGCCACCTGCACCAGGGATAGTGCCAATTTTGACTTCAGGTAAACCAAATTTGGCATTTTCCGCCGCAAAAATGGTGTCGCACATCATCGCTAACTCACAGCCACCCCCTAAGGCTAGGCCAGATACCGCAGCAATAACGGGTTTTCGAAAAGTCCTTAAGCGTTCCCAATTGCGGCTAATTAAATCCTCTTTATAAGCTTGCTGATAATTTAGTTTGGCGATTGTAGAAATATCAGCACCCGCTGCAAATGCTTGTGCTGAGCCTGTAATGACAACGCAATTAATTTGCGCATCTTGCGCACAATCATCCAAAGCTTCAGTAAGTGCATCCATCAGCGCATCATTCAGTGCATTATAAACGTGGGGACGATTGAGGCGAATCAGTGCCACGCGCTCAAGTTTCTCAAAAAGAATCGGTGGTTCGTGCTCCATGTTTTCCCTTACTCTGTTGTGTAGTTTTTGGCAATATCGCGCAATTTGAATTTTTGCAATTTACCGCTGGGTGTCATCGGGAGTTGCGGCAGAATTTCTAGGCGCTCGGGAATATATTGCTTGGTGATTTGCAAGCTATTCAGGTAGTTACTCATTTCTTCAAAGCTGAATTGCTGTTTGGGCTTGAGTGAAACAAAGGCACACACACGTTCGCCATAGCGTCGATCAGGAAAGCCGACTACTGCAACTGTGGCAATAGCAGGGTGCTTATACAGTAGATTTTCAATTTCCGTTACGGGAATATTTTCACCGCCACGAATCACCACATCTTTACTGCGGCCTACAATACGAATAAAACCTTCAGCATCCATAAAAGCTTGATCGCCAGTATCAAACCAACCTTGTTCATCAGTACTATTCAGTTCAGGCCGCTTCAGATAGCCTGCGAACATGGATGCGCCACGCACACGTAATGAGCCCACTTCACCCAAGGGCACGGGATTATTTGTGCTGTCGACCACGATAACTTCCATGCCGGGTAGGGGGCGACCATCGGAATTACCCGAGCGTTCTAAAGCGCGTGCGGGGTCAGTTACTGTGACAGCGCCATTTTCAGTCATACCCCATGCTGAGCTAATGCGCAAATCCATTAAGCGGTAGGCACGCTCGATCACAATAGGAGGGATGGGAGCACCTGCACAGTTAAATTTCTTAAAACTAGGGGCAGGTGCTACACCTTGTTCAACCGCTTGACATAAGTCGGCCACAAAGGTGGCAGAAGCCATACTAAATGTTACACCTTCGTTGCGTGCAATAGCTAAGGCTTGTTGTGGATCCCAAACATCTTGCAATACCGTGGTGGTATTCAAAATCAAAGGCAGGCTAGCCAAATAGCCATAACCGGTTAGGTGTGCTAAAGGAGATGCTCCCAAAATTACTTCCTCACCACTCAGCTCCATGCGTTCAGCATAGGCATATAAATTGGAGAAAAGCGTGTTGGAAGTGTGCATGACACCTTTCGGTTCACCGGTTGTTCCCGAGGTATACATCAAGAGCATAACATCGTCAGGCTGGATCGGTGTGAAGGGGGTGGCTGGCATATCATCGCGTAACAGTTTTTGCTCAAAACTATCGTCGCCTTCACCGTCCACAATAATCAAATGTTGCAAATGCGGAAGGTCGGGCAACATACTGCGCGCCATGCTTTCATAGTCAAAACCACGATATAGCTTGGGGATCACGAAAACTTTAGATTCACCAAAATTCAGCATAAAGCGCAATTCATGCTGACGGAAAATCGGCATCACTGGGTTTGCAACCGCTCCAATCCGTGCACAAGCCAATTGTAAGACAATAAACTCCCACCAATTCGGCAATTGAAAAGTCACTACATCACTACTGCCCACGCCCAAAGCCACTAACGAGCGCGCCACTTTTTCTACCCGATTGTCTAACTCACGATAACTCAGGCGGGTAGGTGTCGTTTGCCCACTGCGATAGGCCACCACGGCTGTTTTATCGGGGCAATGCTCTAAAGCCTGTTGGAGATGTAAATTGATCGTTTCATCACGCCACAAACCCGCTGCTTTCATGGTTTGTAGGCGTGCGGCTAACAGTACAGGATCAAAATGCATAGCTCCTCCTTCTATGGCACTACAATGACCAGTTAATAGCAAAATTGTGATGCTAATTAGCTTAGGAAAGTGTCGTATAAAAGTCAATATATTTACATAAAATTAGTGGAGAATAAGCATTTTTTGAAAATTTTTTAGGACTTTTTAAGTTTTACCCCAATAGCTTGAATTGTTTATTATGTAAATATATTGACATTAATCCAAGTTGTTCTCTAAGATTAAGTATATAGCCACTGTGTATGAGGAGCTGCCATGGATTTCAGTCTCACAGATGAACAACAAGCCTTAATCGAATCGGCTAGTCGTTTTGCGAAAAACCGTCTGGCTCCTTTTTACCGTGAGCGTGAGAAAGCGCGCTGTATTGAACCGGAATTAATTCGCGAAATGGGCGATCTAGGGTTCTTAGGTGTGGAGTTACCGGAAGCAGTAGGTGGTCTCGGTGTCGATTGTGTAACCAGTGGTTTATTGTTAGAGCAAATTGCTTATGGTGATTTTAATGTTTCGTATGTCAATCTCCTGACTTCACTCTGCGGACAAATTGTTGCGCATTATGCAAAGTCTGATCTAGCACTTGAATGGCTAGGCAAAGCGCTACGTGGTGAGGTGGCGATTGCTTTGGCCTTAACAGAACCCAATGCGGGCTCTGACGCTGCTCAACTCAAGCTTAAAGCACGACGCGAGGGCAAGGATTTCATTCTAAGTGGGGAAAAAACCTCGATTTCTATGGCCACTCAAGCAGGTATTGCAGTGGTCTTTGCACGCACGGGCGAAGAATCAGAACGTGCACATGGCATTAGCGCTTTTCTCGTA
Source organism: Thiolinea disciformis DSM 14473 (assembly GCF_000371925.1). Taxonomy (GTDB): domain Bacteria; phylum Pseudomonadota; class Gammaproteobacteria; order Thiotrichales; family Thiotrichaceae; genus Thiolinea; species Thiolinea disciformis. The sequence goes on from NZ_AQVE01000008.1 coordinate 52,268, forward strand.
CCGCTCGATGCAGCAGGTATTACGCGCACAGCCTTTGATGATTTAGGTACTCGCCCTGTTGGACGCGGCTCGATTTTTTTTGATGGTGTACACATCTCACAAGATTTAATGCTAGGGGATGAGGGGCAAGGTTTCGTACAAGTAATGCAAGGTTTCGACTATAGCCGTGCCTTGATTGGTTTGCAGTGCTTGGGAGTAGCGCGTGCTTCTTTAGACGAGGCATGGCGTTATAGCCAAGAGCGTGAAGCCTTTGGTAAGCCGATTGGCGATTTTCAAGGGGTTAGCTTTCCATTGGCCGAGTGTGAAACCTATTATGAAGCTTGTCGTAGCTTATGTTTACGAACCCTTTGGTTGAAAGACCAGCATTTACCGCATACGGCAGAAGCTGCGATGTGCAAGTGGTGGGCGCCTAAATTAAGCTGCGAAATTATCCAGCAGTGTCTTTTGACTCACGGTCATGGTGGTTATGGTAGCGACTACCATTTTGGGCAGCGCTATCGTGATGTATTAGGCTTACAGATTGGTGATGGAATGGCAAATATCATGAAAATGATTATTGCGCGCCAAATGAAAAAACGTTTTGCGGTCTAAGTGCCATGCTTAGGCTAAAGCTGCGACATGTTTTTTTGCAAGCGATTGATATAATGGATAAATTCAATCCGATCATCAAACGACATGCCTTGCAAAGCCCCATTGTAAAAAGCACGAATGGGATCAGCGAGTTTCAACCACAATGCTTCACCCGCAACTGTCAAACGTACTTTTCGGGCACGCCGATCTGCTTCATCAGTAGCGCGCTCCACAAAACCATCACGTTCCAAGCGATCCAAAACCCCTGTGAGGTTTTGACGGCTGACCAGCAAATATTTCGACAAATCCCCCACACTCATACCTTGTTTGGCCTGAGGGCGAGACAAAGCACCCAACACCGACCATTGCTGTGTGGTGACTCCCAAGCCTTCCAATGCCTGTGTGCCTTTAGTGTGCAGCGTATTAGCTGCCTGAAAAAAGCGAAAAAACAATCGGTTATTGATTTCATCAGCAGTCAAATTTTTTTCAGGCGTCAAGTCTTTCATAGTCTTAATGAATTAATTAAATCGTTTTCATTGAAACGCAACTTAGCCCTAAAAAGCAATCTTTAGCATGAGGAGGAAATTATATGCGTGGATTATCGAATAAGGTGGTGCTGGTGACTGGCGGCGGCGGCGGGATTGGCTCCGCTATTTGCCAGCGTTTTGCAGCGGAAGGCGCAAAAGTCGCTGTTTTTGATATTAATAAGCAAAGTGCTGAGCGCGTAGCGGCGTCGATTCGTGAAAGCCAAGGACAAGCTCAGGCTTTTGAGGTGGATTTGACTAAACAAGAGTCCGTCATCGCAGCGGTAGCGGCCACAGAGCAGCAATTAGGCACGATTGATGTGCTGGTGAACAATGCGGGTTGGGATAAAGCAGCCCCTTTCTTGAAAACCGATAAGGTGCTTTGGGATCAAATCGTTGCAGTCAATCTCTATGGTGCGCTTTATATGCATCATGCTGTTCTTTCCGGTATGTCTGCGCGGGGCGCAGGGCGTGTGATTAATATTGCTTCTGATGCAGCACGAGTGGGTTCCTCCGGTGAAGCGGTTTATGCATTCTGTAAAGGTGGTTTGGTTGCGTTTTCAAAAACCATGGCGCGTGAATTAGCCCGCAAGCAAATTAGTGTGAATGTGGTTTGTCCTGGCCCTACTGATACCGCTTTGTTCCGCGATTTTGCGGGTGAAGGAGAGCAGGGTGAAAAGCTTAAAACTGCACTCACGAAAGCGATTCCCTTTGGCCGTTTAGGGCAGCCTGACGATGTACCCGGAATCGTAGTCTTTTTAGCCAGCGATGAAGCGGCTTTTATTACTGGACAAGTGATTAGTGTGTCAGGTGGCTTGACGATGGCAGGTTAGTTTGTAGGTCTTTTTTGAAAACAGTTGTTGGAGGAGTAAGTCATGGAATTTCAAGATATTCTTTATACCAAAGACAGTGGTATTGCGACGATTACGATTAATCGCCCTAAATCTTACAATGCTTTTCGTGCCCAAACCTGTGAAGAGATTATTCACGCGTTAAAAGATGCTGATTTTGATAAAAGTATTGGTGTAGTCGTTTTGACCGGGGCAGGTGATAAAGCTTTCTGCACCGGTGGAGATCAAGGGACACAAGATGGTGGTTATGGTGGACGTGGCACGATTGGCTTGCCGATTGAAGAAATGCAAAGCGCGATCCGTGATATTGCTAAGCCGGTCATTGCACGGGTGAATGGCTTTGCAATCGGTGGTGGTAATGTGCTCGTGACGATTTGCGATTTGGCTATAGCCTCTGAAAATGCACAATTAGGGCAGGTGGGACCCAAAGTAGGTTCAGTGGATCCGGGGTTTGGGACAGCTTTATTAGCACGGGTGGTGGGCGAAAAGAAAGCGCGCGAGATTTGGTATTTATGCCGCCGTTATACTGCCCAAGAAGCCCTGCAAATGGGGCTAGTGAATGCTGTCGTGCCACACGATCAGCTTGATGCAGAAGTGAAGAAATGGTGCGATGAAATCCTAGAGAAAAGCCCCACCGCCATTGCCTTGGCGAAAAAATCTTTCAATATGGATAGCGAAAGTATTCGTGGTATGGGGGCTTTTGCGATGCATGCCCTGAAACTTTATTACGAAACGGATGAGTCTGCTGAGGGTGGCAATGCGTTCCGCGAGAAACGTAAGCCAGAGTTTCGCAAATACGTCAAATAAACTTCCAATTCCGCAAGCGTTACTCAAACAGGAGATACGCATGATTCGTGACCAAGAAATTTTGAATATCTTGTTGGATACGATAGAGCGTTTTGTGCGCGAACGCTTAATACCGCTTGAGCAGGAAGTCGCGGAAAGTGATCAGATTCCCGAGAGTATTGTGACGGAAATGAAAGCGCTCGGTTTATTTGGCTTGTCGATTCCGGAGGAATACGGCGGCATGGGCTTAAGCATGGAAGAAGAGGTATTGGCTACTATGGTCATTGGTCATACTTCTCCAGCCTTTCGCTCATTATTTGCCACCAATAATGGGATAGGGAGCCAAGGGATTGTCATGGATGGCACCTCCGAGCAAAAAGCGCATTATCTACCACAATTAGCCAGCGGCGACCTCATTGGATCTTTTGCTTTAACTGAACCAGATTCTGGTTCGGATGCAGCAAGTTTACGTACACAGGCAGTACGGGATGGTAATCATTACATCCTCAATGGTACGAAACGCTATATTACCAACGCCCCTGAAGCTGGTATTTTCACAGTGATGGCACGAACCGATGCCGATAAAAAAGGGGCAGATGGGATTTCAGCTTTTATTGTTGAGCGTGGCACAGCGGGATTAACAGTTGGTTCTATTGATAAAAAAATGGGGCAAAAAGGTGCACATACCGCCGATGTGATTTTTGACAATTGCCGTGTGCCCGTGAGTCAGCTAATTGGTGGGCGCGAAGGGATAGGCTTTAAAACGGCGATGAAGGTATTGGATAAGGGACGGATTAATATTGCTGCCCTGTGTGTGGGGGTATCAGAACGTATGCTGGACGATGCTTTGCATTATGCTTTGGAACGTAAGCAGTTTGGTAAGCCTATTGCCGACTTTCAATTAATTCAGGCCATGCTCGCCGATAGTAAGGCTGAGCTTTATGCAGCCCGTTCAATGGTAATTGATGCGGCAAGGCGACGTGATGCTGGGCAGGATGTGGGTACAGAAGCGGCTTGTGCCAAATTATTTGCCTCCGAAGCTTGTGGGCGTATTGCCGATCGTGCCGTACAAATTTTTGGCGGGGCAGGTTATTTGGCCGAATATGGCATTGAGCGCTTTTATCGAGATGTGCGATTATTTCGTATCTTTGAAGGCACCAGCCAAATTCAACAATTAGTGATTGCGCGCAATATGATTCGAGCGGCATCCTAAGCTACTTTACTTAACCCTAATCGGAAGTGGACAACTATGGCGGAATTTAAGTGGGATGATCCTTTATTGCTGGATCAGCAATTGACGGATGACGAGCGTATGATACGTGAGGCAGCTGCTAGTTATGCGCAAGGTAAATTAAAACCACGGGTGCAAGAAGCATTCCGCAATGAATCAACGGATCCTGCTATTTTTCGGGAAATGGGGGAGTTAGGTTTATTAGGGGTAACGATTTCTGAGGAATACGGTGGGGCGGCCTTAAATTATGTGAGTTACGGCCTGATTGCGCGCGAGGTAGAGCGGGTCGATTCTGGTTATCGCTCAATGATGAGTGTGCAATCGTCCTTAGTGATGGTACCGATTGAAGCCTTTGGTTCAGAAGCGCAAAAACGTAAATATTTGCCCAAGCTTGCTACGGGTGAGTGGATAGGTTGTTTCGGTTTAACCGAGCCTAATTCAGGCTCTGACCCGGCTTCGATGTCCACACGCGCTAAAAAAGTTGATGGTGGCTATTTAGTATCGGGCAGCAAAATGTGGATCACCAATAGCCCGATTGCTGACGTTTTTGTAGTGTGGGCTAAGAATGACGAAGGCAACATTCGCGGTTTCATCCTTGAGAAAGGCATGAAAGGCTTATCCGCTCCAGCCATTCACGGCAAAGTCGGTTTACGTGCCTCGATTACCGGCGAGATTGTTATGGATGAGGTATTTGTTCCGGCTGAAAACGAGTTTCCGGAAATCACGGGACTAAAAGGGCCATTCACCTGCTTAAACTCAGCTCGCTATGGGATTGCATGGGGCGCTTTAGGGGCAGCGGAAGACTGCTGGTTCCGTGCTCGTCAGTATGTGATGGATCGCAAACAGTTTGGTCGTCCTTTAGCGGCTAATCAATTGATCCAAAAGAAATTAGCCGACATGCAAACCGACATTACACTGGGCTTGCAGGGCTGCTTACGTTTAGGCCGCATGAAAGACGAAGGGGTGGCGGCGCCAGAAATTACCTCGATTATGAAGCGTAATTCCTGCGGTAAAGCGTTGGAGATTGCTCGCATAGCGCGTGATATGCACGGCGGTAACGGTATTTCGGATGAGTTTGGTGTGATTCGTCATGTGGTGAATTTGGAAGTGGTGAATACCTATGAGGGGACACATGATGTGCACGCCCTGATCTTAGGCCGTGCCCAAACGGGTATCCAAGCGTTTTCTTAAGGAAGAGACCATGCAAATTGATCCTAAATTAGCAACGCCGCAGGCGGATGCGGTGATGGCGGCACGCCATTCGGTAAGAGCTTATTTGCCTAAGACCGTTGATAAAACTTTAGTGGATGAGCTATTAAGCATTTCAGCGCGCGCACCGTCCGGGACGAATACGCAACCATGGTTTGTGCATGTCTTAACGGGTAATACCTTAAATCAATTGGTCGAGCGTGTTTGTGCTGCTTTTGACGCGCAAGATACTAGCCACCAGCCCGAATATGACTATTATCCGGTCAAATTTTTTGATCCTTACCTAGCCAGACGGCGCAAGATTGGCTGGGATATGTATAGTCTTTTAGGAATAGGCAAGGGGGATATGGACAAAACCCGCGCTCAGCATCGCAAAAACTTCGAGTTTTTCGGCGCACCGGTGGGCCTAATTTTCACGATTGATCGGCGCATGGGCAAAGGCAGTTGGCTGGATTATGGCATGTTTCTGCAAAATATCATGCTCGCAGCGGTAGCGCGTGGTTTGGATACTTGTCCACAAGCAGCATGGATTGATTATCATACTATCATTAGTGAGGTGCTTCAGTTAGATGAGCATCAGCAAGTTGTGTGTGGAATGGCTTTAGGCTATGCCGATAATGAAGCGACCGTGAATAAGCTTGTGACGGAACGGGCGCCTACTAGCGAATTTGTTTCTTACCATTCCTGATTTTTAGAGCTTTTGCGGCAGTAGAATAAGTGAGTAAGTGCATACCCTTCTTTAAGACACCGTGTATGATCGTATTTTTGAGGAAGTAGTTAGGCGTTTGCATTAGCAGAAGCGGCTAAGAAGCAATGGGGTCTCCAAGCATAAGGCTTGGAGAGTCAATTAGCTTTTGAGATTTTTCATTCAAAAATACCATCCGTCGGCGATTAATTTCACGATTAATGGCTTCTCGCGCTGGGGCTAAAGGGTGTCCTTTGGCTTTCTTGAGCGGGATTAATGTCTTAAAGTGGAAGTGGTGAGTACGCTGATCCCTTGCCCATTACGAAGTAGGGACGATAACGCCACATACTAGGATTTGTTTAAAAAGGGTAAAATCGTGAACGAAACTTTTTAGATTTTGAAGATGGGGGACTGCTGCTTACCACTTTACCAGCGCTTCTATTTTTTAGGACGCTCAATCAGTATGTCCGTCGCATCGACTTGTGTGACAATCGGTTTTTCGACGCCATCATCCGACAGGGTTTTAGGTAACAACAGATCATTATACTTCCAAGCGTCTTACCACTCGCCGCGCATTGGACTCACTTAGGCCGTACTGGGTTCCCAGCGTCAATAAAGAGGGACAGTCTCACCAATAGGTCAGGCTTAAATTTAACTCCGATTCAGTACTCAGCTTGTATGGTTTATTACCGTGAACTGATCAATCATTGGTTCATGAAAGAGGTCTTATTTTTTTATAATTAATAAAGTTTTTCCATAAAAGGCTATCATGTCTATTTGTTGTGCCAACGCTATTTGCATGGCACTTAGGGTTAGTTTTTCACCATTTCGGTGCTGGGCGCCTCGACCACAAATACAGTAGGTCAAATGATTAAAATAGGTGAATGCATCAACGGGACTATCTGCATAACTTTGCTCATGCAATGAGCGAAAGCTAGTATGTAGGTCTTCTACTATATAGAGACCACCTGATTCTAGGGTTTGAAATAAAACTTCAAATGCTAAAATTTGATGACTCCACATATGGCTAGCGTCATCCAAAATAATTCTGTTCTGATTAAACTTTCTGGCTAGTGTTTGTAAGTAGTTAAGAGAGCTCAGATTACCTATTTCTACAATGATTCGATCATGTTCTATGGTTTTCGCATCAGGCCTAATATCAACCCCTACCACCTGAGCGTTTTTGAAATATTCACTCCACGTATATAAAGATTTTCCTTTATTATCTTCTGGACCAACACCTAGCTCTAAAAAGGTGAATTCCTGATCACGAAAAGAAGAGAAGTAAAACTCATAAAACCTCATATAATCATGCTGTTTACTAGATTTATCAGTACCATAGCGTATGGCTATTTCATCTAATAAAGCCCTTTTTAAGAGTTTTTCGTTTGACATAATTTCGACCTTTTTACTATAAAATTAATATGATGTTAGGGGGTAATAGCTAAAAGCAAGCATAAGTCAGTGTCATCACTTGCAACCACAAATAATATACCAAAAGAATTTTAAAGTATATAAATTAAGCTGTCATGCTCCTAATCATCAAAGGCGTATATCTATAGTAAGCTCTCTTAATGGGTGATTAAGACTTTAAATATGAATTTAGGACAATAGGATATCCTTGTGAAATGCTCTGTCATGTAAAAATAGCCTAGGTTCTCTTGACGTTTAGTTTAAGTAAGTGATTATTTTAATATATGGAAATCAAAGGAATGACGCAAACTATTGCTTTAACTAAGTGCGATTTTTAAATGTCAACAGGGTCTTATATTGCTATAGGAAGATTCATTAATCTGAATAATAAATAGAGAAATAAGTTAATTGGTTAATTTTCTTACTTGAATGACTGCTATCAGATAAATCTTAGATAAATCGTTTCATGAACCTGTAACCATGCTGGCTTTACTCATAATCAACGATGATGCAGTCATTATCCCACGAATAGGAAGTGGGTCTGTCCTGATAACTTTTTGACACGTTGTTCATCATTGTAGGTGGAGGCGATAGTACCATCCACAGAAGGATAATAAGAGTATTACCCAATGGGCAGCTATTGAGTCGATCAGAGGCATTAGCACTATCGTTCTACTTCTAAGTTTCTTAAACTGCTTATTTTTTTGAGCCGAATTACTTTTCTATGCACACTGATACTTTCGACTTAAACGCTTATTGTGAGCGAATACACTATCAAGGCCTCCTAAAATCTGATTTCGCTACGGTTAAAGCTTTGATGCAGCAGCAATTAATGACTGTGCCTTTCGAGAATTTAGATGTGTTAGCCAAGAAACCTATCTCGATTCAACCTAATGATATAGTGCACAAAATCATTCCACAAAAGCGTGGGGGCTATTGTTACGAAGTGAATGGTATTTTTGCGATGGCGCTAGGGGCCTTACATATTCCTTATGAATTTGTGGCGGCACGCCCCTTATTTTATCCAGTACGTCGTCCGCGCACCCATCTGGCTTTAGTAGTTCAGGTAGGGGGACATGAATACTTGGTTGATTTAGGTTTTGGTAGTTTTGGTATTCGTGAACCCATGCGCTTGGATATGCTCGAGGAGAGCATTCAGCAGGGCTATGAAACTTTCAAGCTTAGCCGTGCCGATGATGGCGACACTGTGTTAGAAGCGCTAGTAGAAGGGAACTGGGTCAAGCAATATGGCTTTAATCGCACTCAGGCCGAATGGGTTGATTTTGTGCCTGCGAATTGGCTAAATTCCACCCATCCCGATGCCGTATTCACTCAAAAACCTTTGCTGGTGTTATTTACCAAAGATGGGCGAAAAACACTCTTTGGGAATGTTTTTAAGCACTATGACAAAGGGGAAATGACGCAACGCATTATCGAGCCTGAAGCGTTAGCTGATTGCTGCGCTCTAGAGTTTAAGCTGATTCCCTAAAGCACTACTTCTTGTGCTAAGTGAAAGTTGGTGCAGGATGTTTCATTCAAGCAATGGCTAATGACATCCTGTGCTTCAGGTTTGCAGCGCCCACAACAAGTGCCTACCTTGAGTATATCTTGAATCGCTTCCAAGCTGGTGTAGCCTTGCTGCACTGCCGCACGAATTGCTTTATCACTCACCGAATGACAAATACAAATATACATACTCCACCTGAATAAGAGTTATTAACGTTTAGCCGGTATCATACTGGAGTTTTTTATTAATGCAAATAATTCTCAATAACTTTTGTAAGCGCTTGACGCGCCTTCCTTAAATGATTATTATTCTCAATAAAGTTAGGTGAATTCTCCAAAACGTGTGATTTCATCCTCATGTTTAAGCCGCATACATCTTGCCTAACTTTATAGCTAAAAATAAGTATTTCTTCAGCGAGCAGTTTTATAGCCCAGCCACTAGATGTTGAAAGCAAACATAGCCAGGCTAGTTTTTTCTCTTGATATTAAGGAAAAAGCTATGGGGTTCTGTGTTCACATAGATTCAGAGCGTAATGAGGCTCTAATCAACTTATATTCGACTAGGACAGGGCAGTTAATAGCGAGTTTCACACAACAACAGATTGGTGATTATATTGCGCAGGGCGAGTTAGTTTTGGAGGATTTACTGGATAGAGGCACGGCAAGGCAACGACAAGCGATGCTATGTTTGTTATCAAAACAATATGCGTTAAGTGCAACGAATGACAAATGGGCATTAAAGCTGGCTGTGATTATCTTAAAATACTGTGATGCGAATGAACTGTCTGGGTAGTTCCCGCGCTGGGTTTGCCTTGACAGCTCACTAGACTCACATTTGTGATTGCAAGTAATTAGCTAAGCCAATTTTGTCAATTAAGCCTAATTGTTTTTCCAACCAATACGCATGATCTTCTTCGGTATCCGCAAGTTGGATTTTTAGCATCGCACTACTTTGATAATCTAACGCTTCTTCACAGATTTTGATCGCATCACGCAGGGCTTTGACCACTTTATATTCCAGCGCTAAATCATTTTTTAGCATACTCACCACATCTGTACCTACATTCAACGAGTCTTGCTGATTGAGATCAGGCTGAGCTTCTAAAAATAATAAACGCTTAATAATGGCATCGGCATGTTGAGTTTCTTCTTGGCGCTCATGGTCTAAACGCTCATAAAGTTTGCTCAAGCCCCAATCGTCATACATCCGCGAATGAATGAAATATTGATCGCGCGCCGCTAATTCGCCCGCGAGTAGCGTTTTTAGAGTATTAATAACACGTTGATTGCCTTGCATAATTTTCTCTCCCAACTGGTTAGTCGTCGTGCATCATGGATTGGAGGTAGTTTTGTGCACCGGTATTTTGCAGAAGCCATTGTTGACTTTCTAACCAATCTACCTGTTCCTCCGTGGCCTTCAAAATATTCTCCAGTAGCTGACGCGAGATATAATCCTGTTCTAATTCACAGGTGGCGATCGCCTGACGTAAGTCGCTCAACATTTCATTGCTTAAGCGTAAATCATTCGCCAACATTTCTGGCGCATCTTCACCAATGTATAACTTGCCCAAATCTTGCAAATTCGGCAAGCCTTCCAAAAACAGAATGCGCTCAACCAACTGGTCGGCTTGTTTCATGGCTTGAATGGAATAGTGGTATTCCTTCTCATTCAAGCCTTCCAGACCGAAATGCCCACACATACGCGCATGGAGAAAATACTGATTAATCGCGGTGAGTTGACCACGTAAGACTTTATTCAACAGCGGATTAATAGGGGAACTACTTTTCATAGCTGATTACCTTTAGGGTGAAAGGATTTTTAATAGTAGCGTGAAATGGAGCTACTCACTATTTAGGACAATTGGCGAAAAGCTTGTGGGGTTTGCCCAGTCCAAGTCCGAAACGCACGGCTGAAACTTTTCTCGTTTTTGAAGCCCACCTGTTGAGCGATGTGTTTGATGGGAAGTTGACTACGATGTAAGAGTTTGCTGGCTTGATGACGACGTGCCTCGTCTTTGAGTTGCTGCAAGGAAGCACCTTCTTCTTGGAGATGGCGATGCAAACTGCGCAGTGACAGATGAAAGTGTTGCGCTAAGGATTCGGCTGTCCAATTTTTACTGAGGTCTTGTTGCAAAAGGCGGCGAATTTGTTGAAGCAGCAAGCGGTCGCGCCGGTAGGGATGAACGGTGACAGCAATCGCACGTTGCAACATTTGATTTAATTCACGTTCGTCGCGTCGGATGGGTAGTTTGAGATAGCGTACATCGAAGCTTAACTGTGCGCACGGCTCATTAAACTTGATTTCTCCACTAAATAAATGCGGATAAACATCAGCATGTTCGGGCGCGGGATAAGGAAATGTGGCGCTAAAGAGTTGAATGCGTGAGTCAATGAGCCAGCAGGCATAACTCAAAATATAGCGGAAATTGGTAACTAGACAAAATTCTTGTAAGGGTGCGGGTACTTGGTTGAGCTCACAACTCAGCACCGCTTGGTCTTCGTGAATATCAAGTTTTAATACTAAATCTTCAGTCAGTAATTGATGGTGGCGACACCAGCGCTTCAGAGCGATAGCGAGATGAGTGGAGGTGAGCGAAGCGCGGCATAACATCCCATAAGTTCCCCAGGGCAAGCGACGACTAAACCAGCCCAAGGCTTCATCATCCAGTTCTTGCATAGCCACAGCCGACATGATTTCCATTTGGGCTGCTGTAACACGATTGCGAGCGTTAGAGAGTTGCGCAGGGGAGATTTTAGCCAAGGCTAATGCATTGGCAGGATCAATGCCATAGTACTGATACGCTATAACCATGGCTTGGATGAAAGCAATAGGCGTTCTAGCTTTACCTTCCAGTGGATTATTAATCGGTGGCAGTAGTAGCGATTTCATGATTTAAACTTAAAAATAATTGGCAGAATTTGCAACCTTTTTGGCAAGCTTTTTGTGAAAAAACACGTTAAGCTCTTCTCTTAAGATGCCTTGAGGAGGGTTAGTCATGCAGATTCCTAGTCTCGATTTTTTGCTGGGTGAAGATATTGAAGTGATGCGCGAAGCCGTACGTAGTTTTGCGGAAGCCGAAATTGCCCCACGTGCCGCTGAAATTGATCGCGTTAATGAATTTCCTGCCGATTTGTGGAAAAAGTTCGGCGATATGGGCTTACTGGGCATGACCGTTAGCGAGGAGTATGGGGGTACTAATATGGGCTATTTAGCCCATATTGTAGTGCTGGAAGAAATTTCCCGTGCCTCAGCTTCGGTTGGCCTGTCTTACGGCGCGCATTCCAATTTGTGTGTCAATCAGATTAAGCGTAATGGGAATGACGCCCAGCGTGAAAAATACCTCCCTAAATTAATCAGTGGTGATCATGTGGGTGCATTAGCCATGTCTGAGCCGAATGCTGGTTCTGACGTGGTTTCCATGAAATTACGTGCTGATAAAAAAGGGGATCGGTATGTGTTGAATGGTTCAAAAATGTGGATTACCAATGGTGGTGATGCCGATACCTTGGTGGTTTATGCTAAAACCGATATCAATGCAGGACCAAAAGGTATCACCGCTTTTATCGTAGAAAAGGGCTTTAAAGGTTTTAGTGCGGGCACGCATTTAGACAAACTAGGGATGCGCGGCTCGAATACCTTTCCACTGTTTTTTGATGATTGCGAAATTCCCGAAGAAAATATATTGGGCGGTGTGGGCAACGGCGTAAAGGTGTTGATGTCGGGTTTAGATTATGAGCGTGCCGTGCTATGTGGTGGCCCCTTGGGCATTATGGCAGCGTGTATGGATGTGGTTGTACCTTATCTACACGAACGCAAACAGTTTGGGCAAAGTATTGGTGAGTTCCAGTTGATGCAAGGCAAAGTGGCTGATATGTATTCCACTTGGCAGGCTAACCGCGCTTATGTTTATGCCTTAGGTCGTGCCTGTGATCAAACCAATCACTCCAGAACTTTACGCAAAGACGCTGCGGGCGCCATTTTATATTCCGCCGAAAAAGCTACGTGGATGGCGGGTGAGGCGATTCAAGTGTTGGGTGGCGTGGGTTATACCAATGAATACCCAACAGGACGCTTATGGCGCGATGCCAAATTATATGAAATCGGTGCGGGTACTTCTGAAATCCGCCGCATGTTGATTGGGCGCGAATTGTTCAATGAAACGGCCTAGGAGGCAGACCTATGGACGTTTTTAAATCTAAAATTAATACCCGCGCGGAAGATTTCCAAGCCAATGCAAGTGTCTTGCGTGGCTTAGTGGATGATTTGCGCACGAAAGCCGCTGCTATTGCCTTAGGGGGCGATGCCAAAGCGCGTGATAAACATACGGCGCGTGGTAAATTATTGCCGCGTGAGCGTATTAATCACTTATTGGATGCAGGCTCGCCTTTTCTGGAAATTGGTCAATTAGCTGCTTTCGGTGTTTACAATGATGAAACGCCGAGCGCCGGGGTCATTGCTGGAGTAGGGCGTGTTGAAGGGATTGAGTGCATGATTGTGGCGAATGATGCCACGGTGAAAGGCGGCACTTATTATCCACTCACGGTCAAAAAGCATTTACGTGCTCAAGAAATTGCTGAGCAAAATTATCTACCCTGTATTTATCTAGTCGATTCGGGGGGCGCTTTCCTACCGCGCCAAGATGAGGTATTTCCAGATCGCGATCATTTCGGGCGCATCTTCTTTAATCAAGCCAATATGTCGGCCAAAGGGATTCCGCAGATTGCGGTGGTGATGGGCTCGTGTACGGCGGGTGGGGCTTATGTGCCTGCGATGTCGGATGAAACCATTATCGTCAAAAATCAAGGAACGATCTTTTTAGGTGGCCCGCCGCTCGTGAAAGCTGCTACCGGTGAGGTCGTCAGTAGTGAAGATTTAGGTGGCGCAGATGTTCATACGCGCATTTCTGGTGTGGCCGATCACTTTGCAGAAAATGATGCGCATGCTTTAGCCATTGCTAGGCGTATTGTCGGGCATCTGAATCGTAAAAAACTTCAGCAGATTTTATTAGGGGCTGGTGAAGAACCACTTTACGATCCTGAGGAGATTTACGGCATTATTCCGGCGGATACCCGTAAGCCCTATGACGTGCGCGAGGTGATTGCACGGATCGTGGATGGTTCGCGTTTTGATGAGTTCAAAGCACGCTACGGCTCTACTTTGGTGACAGGCTTTGCCAATTTATATGGCTATCCGGTCGGTATCATTGCTAATAATGGTATTTTGTTTTCTGAATCAGCCCAAAAAGGCGCACACTTCGTTGAGCTGTGCTCGCAGCGCACTATCCCCTTGTTATTCCTACAAAATATCACCGGCTTTATGGTGGGGCGTAAGTATGAAAATGGTGGGATTGCCAAAGATGGCGCAAAAATGGTAACGGCTGTTTCAACCACTCAAGTACCTAAATTAACCATGATTATGGGTGGTTCGTTTGGTGCGGGAAATTATGGTATGTGTGGGCGTGCTTATAGTCCGCGCTTTTTGTGGACTTGGCCGAATAGTCGTATTTCCGTGATGGGCGGTGAGCAAGCCGCTAGTGTTTTAGCGACCGTGCGCCGCGACAGTATTGAGGCAAAAGGTGAGGTCTGGAGTGCTGAGGATGAGGAGGCATTTCGTGCGCCAATTCGCCAGCAGTATGAAGACCAAGGGCATCCTTATTATGCAACAGCGCGGCTATGGGATGATGGTGTGATTGACCCAGCCCAAAGCCGACGGGTATTAGGTTTATCTTTAGCAGCAGCGTTAAATGCCCCCATTCAACCCACTAAATTTGGCATGTTCCGCATGTAAGGAGGCTTCGATGTTTACTACTTTAGAAATCGAGGCGCAAGCGAGTGTGGCTTATGTCTGGATGAATCGCCCTGAAGTGCACAATGCTTTTAATGCCCAACTCATTAGTGATCTCAATGCCACTTTTGAGCAATTGAATACCGAAGAATCAGTTCGCGTGATTGTTTTAGGCGGGCGCGGTAAAAGTTTTTCCGCTGGCGCCGATTTGAATTGGATGAAAGCAGCGGGTGAGGCGAGTGTAGAAGCCAATCAGGCAGATGCCCTGCGCTTAGCGACCATGTTGCATAGCATTGCGACTTGCAGCAAACCGACGATTGCGCGGGTACACGGGGCAGCCTTGGGCGGTGGGATGGGACTCGCTTCAGCGTGTGATATTTGCATTGCCTCTGAGGCGGCTAGCTTTGCGACTTCGGAAGTTAAGTTTGGGATTATTCCGGCCACTATTAGTCCTTATGTATTACGTGCCATCGGTGAGCGTCAAGCCTATCGCTATTTCCAAACCGCTGAGCGTATCAATGCCCAGCGGGCTTTACAGATCGGTTTAGTGCATGAGTTAGTGGCTGCGGAGCACTTGGATGCTAAGGTGCAAGAAATCGTTGCAGCTTTATTAGCGGGTGGCCCGCAAGCACAAGCGGCGGCTAAGCAATTGATAGTGGCCGTGGCACATAAACCAGTCACTGAGTCAGTGCTAGTCGATACTGCTGAGCGCATTGCGCAATTGCGTAGTACACCCGAGGCGCGTGAAGGTTTAGCAGCTTTTTTGGAAAAGCGTCCAGCCTCATGGATTAATCCCAAGGAGTAAGGCATGTTTAGAAAAATTCTGATTGCGAATCGGGGTGAAATTGCTTGCCGTGTGATTAAAACCGCCAAGCGCATGGGGATTCAAACCGTTGCGGTTTATTCCGAGGCGGATGCGAATAGTCGCCATGTACGCCTAGCGGATGAGGCGGTTTGCATTGGCCCTGCGGCGGCTAAAGAAAGTTACTTGGTGATTGAGCATATTATTCGTGCAGCGCAAGTGACGGGCGCGCAAGCGATTCATCCGGGTTATGGTTTCTTGTCCGAGAATGAAGCGTTTTGTGAGGCCTGTGATAAAGCAGGGATTGTGTTTATCGGCCCGCCTGTTGCAGCGATTCATGCGATGGGTTCGAAATCTGCCGCAAAAAGCCTCATGGCTGAAGCACACGTACCATTAACCCCAGGCTACCATGGTGATAATCAAGACCCCGATTATTTAAAGATCCAAGCCGATGACATTGGCTATCCGGTCTTAATTAAGGCAAGTGCTGGTGGCGGTGGTAAAGGGATGCGTTTGGTGGAGCGTGCTGAGGATTTTAAAGAAGCCTTAGCTTCTTGCCAGCGCGAGGCCGTGTCCGCATTTGGCGACCAACAAGTGCTGGTCGAAAAGTATTTAGTGCGTCCACGCCATATTGAAATTCAAGTGTTTGGTGATCAACACCAGAACTATGTGTATCTGTTTGAGCGCGATTGCTCTGTACAGCGTCGCCATCAAAAAGTCCTAGAAGAAGCACCGGCGCCGCACATGGATGAGCAGCGTCGTGCGGCGATGGGCAAGGCTGCGGTGGATGCAGCGCGGGCAGTGGGTTATGTAGGTGCGGGTACGGTCGAATTCATTGTCAATCAAGACGGTACGTTTTATTTCATGGAAATGAATACGCGCCTTCAGGTTGAGCATCCTGTTACCGAAATGATTACCGGCTTAGATTTGGTCGAATGGCAATTGCGTGTTGCAGCGGGTGAGCCTTTGCCCTTAAAGCAAGAGCAGTTGGCTATTCAGGGTCATGCGATTGAAGCGCGGATTTATGCCGAGGATCCAGATAAAGGATTTTTACCTTCCACCGGTAAACTCATTCATTTGCGTCCCCCCGCAGACACTGCGCATGTGCGCGTGGATACTGGGGTGGAGCAAGGCGATGCGATTAGTCCTTTCTACGACCCTATGATTGCCAAATTGATTGTCTGGGATAAAGATCGTGAGCGGGCTTTAGCGCGTATGCACCAAGCCTTAGCAGCTTATCAAGTCGTGGGAGTGGCGAATAATATTCCATTTTTGCTGCGCTTGATTGCCACCCAGTCTTTTGCACAGGCCGATCTGGATACCAGTTTAATTGAACGTGAGCAAGCGAGCTTATTTCCCGAAGCGCAAGCTATAGCCGCAAAGCCGCTGTTTATTGCTGCTTTGGCAGAGTTAAGTAAACAGCAACACGCGGCAATGCAAGTAGCAAAGCAGAGTGCGGAGCCGGTGTCGCCTTGGAATAGTGCTAATGCGTGGCGCGTAAACTTACCCGCACAGCGTGAGTTGAAATTCCGCTTCGGTGATACCCTCAAAACCGTCCAAGTCACTTATACTCAACAAGGCTATACCTTAGTAGTAGATGATCAGCAGAGTGCTGCCAGTGTTATTGCTTGGGATCAAGGCGCATTAACACTGGTACTCGATGGTTCTCGCATTGCCGCTACTGTGGTCGATCTGCATCAGGAGCGCCATCTATTTGCCGATGAACAGGTATGGGTAGTGCATTATGTTGATCCTTTACAGATTGTGGCGGAAGGAGCTGCTTTGCAAGGTGGCTTGATAGCACCGATGCCGGGGAAGGTGATTGCTTTATTGGCAGAGCCTAATAGCCAAGTCGAGAAAGGCACACCTTTATTGATTTTGGAAGCGATGAAAATGGAGCACACCATTCGTGCACCGGCAGCAGGCTTATTAAAAGCTTATCGTTTCGCGGTAGGTGATCAAGTGAGCGATGGGGCGGATTTGGTCGAATTTGAGGCGATAAAGGCTTAAACGAAATGCAACTGTAGTATTGGTTAGGAGGAGAATCATGATTACAGAAAGTTATGTACAAGGGGTAACACATACTCCATTGATTGAAAAAACCATTGGGCAATTTTTTGATGAAGCCTGTGTGCGTCATGCACAGCAAGAGGCTTTAGTAGTTCGACATCAAAACTTGCGCTTTACTTATGCACAATTAAAGGAACAAGTCGATGCTTTAGCCTGTTCTTTGCTACGCTTAGGCTTAAAGTCTGGCGATAGGATTGGAATTTGGTCACAGAATAATTCCGAGTGGGCATTGACTCAATTTGCGACGGCAAAAGCAGGCTTGATTCTGGTGAATATCAATCCGGCTTATCGGCGTGCCGAATTAGAATACGCGCTAAATAAAGTATCTTGTCGTGCTTTGATCTTAGCGCCCGCCTTTAGAACCAGTAATTATTTAAGTATTTTGTCCGATCTCGCGCCGGAATTAGCAAGTAGCGCGGCGGGTCAATTAAAAGCAGCGAAATTACCAAGTTTAGCGTTTGTGATTCGTTTAGGCACTGAAAAAAGTGCTGGTATGCTGAATTTCAATGATTTGCTGGTCGCTCCGAGTGAAGCTGAATTACAAGCCTTAGCGCAATTAGGGCAGACGCTGGCGGCTACCGATGCGATCAATATTCAATTTACCTCGGGTACTACGGGCTCACCGAAGGGTGCCACACTATCGCACCGCAATATTTTAAATAATGGACGTTTTGTAGGCGATGCGATTCGCTTAGTAGAGGGCGATCGTCTATGTATTCCTGTGCCTTTATATCATTGTTTCGGCATGGTCATGGGGAATTTGGGCTGTCTTACCCATGGTTCTACCATGATTTATCCCGATGAAGGTTTTGATCCAAGCTCTGTCTTAAAAACCCTGACTGAGGAGTGTTGTACTGCTTTGTACGGCGTCCCTACTATGTTTATCGCTATCTTAGGTCATCCCGATTTTGCTAAATATGACCTAAGCCATTTGCGCACGGGCATTATGGCGGGTAGTCCTTGTCCGATTGAGGTGATGAAGCAGGTCATTGATAAGATGCACATGAGCGAAGTAACGATTGCGTATGGCATGACTGAAACGTCACCGGTATCTTTCCAAAGTGCCACCGATGATCCGATTGAGCGGCGCGTGTCCACCGTAGGGCGCATTCAGCCGCATTGTGAAGTCAAAATTGTTAATGCAGACGGTGATACGGTTGCACCGAATGAAACGGGTGAGTTATGCACACGTGGCTATTCGGTGATGTTGGGCTATTGGAATGACGAAGCCAAAACGCGCGAAGCGGTTGATAGTGAAGGGTGGATGCATACCGGTGACTTAGCAACCGTGGATGAGGAAGGCTACTGCAATATTGTCGGGCGCATTAAAGATATGGTAATTCGCGGGGGTGAAAATTTATATCCGCGTGAAATCGAAGAGTTTTTATACCGCCATCCTAAAGTCCAAGATGTGCAAGTTATTGGGGTGCCTGATCAGAAATACGGTGAAGAACTGTGTGCCTGTATTATCGTGCGCGAGGGGCAAACGCTGACGGAAGATGAAGTCAAACAATTCTGTAAGAATGAAATCGCGCATTATAAAGTGCCGCGCTATGTGCATTTTGTGGACAGCTTTCCCATGACTGTCACCGGTAAAATTCAAAAATACTTGATGCGTGAGGAAATTAAAAAAGCCTTGGGCTTGAAAGATGTGAAAACGGCTTAAGGGTGACGAGGAGAAAGCGAATGGTTTTGCCGCAACGCGTGAAAATCGTTGAAGTAGGCCCACGGGATGGTTTGCAGAATGAAAAGCAAATGGTATCAACCGCTACTAAAGTAGAGCTGATTGAGCGTTTAGGTGACGCTGGCTTATCGACGATTGAAGCCACCTCCTTTGTTTCAGCCAAGTGGGTGCCCCAAATGTGTGATAATGCTGAGGTAATGCAGCAAATCACACGTAAGCCCACTATTAGCTATCCAGTCCTCACCCCGAATCTCAAAGGTTTTGAAGCAGCCTTAGCGGCAGGCGCGGAAGAGGTTGCTGTGTTTGCCGCAGCTTCAGAGGCATTTAGTCAGAAAAATATTAACTGCTCGATTGCTGAATCGTTAACACGTTTTGAACCCGTTCTAGCCGCCGCTCAGCAGGCGAAGGTTAAAGTACGAGGCTATGTGTCTTGTGTGCTGGGCTGCCCCTATGGCGAGCTTGTTACCCCTGAAGCCGTAGAGCAGGTAGCTCTAAGGCTTGTAAACATGGGTTGCTATGAAATCAGTTTGGGGGACACGATTGGTACTGGTTCACCCCTCAGTACGCGCCGATTAATTGAAACACTAAGTCGTTCTATACCGGTGGAACAATTAGCCGGTCATTTTCATGATACCTATGGTATGGCCTTAGCGAATGTGTTTGCTGCTTTAGAAATGGGTGTTAGCGTGTTTGATGCCTCGGTGGCGGGCTTAGGCGGGTGCCCTTATGCAAAAGGGGCGTCGGGTAATGTGGCGACTGAAGATGTAGTGTGGTTAATGCAGCAGTCTGGTGTAGAAACAGGGATAAACTTAGAGCAGTTAGTGCAATGCGCAAACTGGATTAGCCAAGCCTTGGGGAGAACCCCGCAGTCTAGGGTTGCTAAAGCGCTATTAGCACAATCCAATGCGTAGATAACGTAGATAAAACATTAGGGTGGGATTAGTTATAATCCCACCTTCCATTTAAAGGTCTTGTGTGAAAGTCATGTTGCCTTGATGGTGCATATTTTTAACAATGTTTTTTAAGTGATTTAACTCATCTCCATTGATTTGAATGTCCAGCGCTTTATTCAGTGCATCATATTTTGCACGTAATTGTTCGCGAAAAGAGTAACCTTGCTGGGTGAGTTTTAATAAGATGACTCGTTTATCAGTTAAGTCTTTGTTTTTAATGATAAGATTGGATTTTTCCATCCGTTTGAGCATATTCGATAAAGCAGATTGGTCGATGCCTAATTGCTCTTGGATAGTAGAAAATAAAAGGGGCTTGTTATGGTCTAATAACTCTAAGACATAAACCTGTTGCGGAGAAATTCCTGAACCAAGTACGTTTTTATAAATAGTGTTAACAGCACGCCAGCCAGAATAAAAATTAAAGCAGGTTAAATTGTTTAGATTCATTTAAAGGGATCTGTGGATAAAGTTAATCGAAAGGGTGAAAAATAAAGTTTGATGGTTAGATATCTAGGGTAGTCATAAACCTCCTAACTTAATAAGCATAGCTTGATGCACATTAAAAACTCTTGAGTGAGTCTTGGGAGGTAGAGAGTGGATAGATGAGTATATATTTTTTATAAGGGTTTGAGTAGGTTAATTATTAAGCTGTCACCCAGGAAGTGTACTGGCGTGGCGTAATTAGATGAAATTTTGTCCATTTATAAATAGTTCTAAGCTACTAAACAGGAAGATGATACTGTGATTGACACCGAGGAGAGCGGAATGACTAATGCGATAACCACGACCCCAGCTTTGTGGGCGCCCTCGGCTGAGCGTATAGCTGCTTCGGCCATGACTGCCTTTAGTAAAACGATTCAACAGCGCTATGCCGTTGAGGTCAGCACTTATCAAGATTTACATCAGTGGTCTATTGAACAGCCTGCATTATTTTGGAAAGAAGTCGCAAATTTTGGTGGTGTCATAGGCGAGATGGGGACTACTGTACTACAGAGTGGTACTTCGATGCGCGACACCCAATGGTTTCCCGAGGCTCATCTCAACTTCGCTGAAAATTTGTTGCGCGATTCCAGCAATCCAGAAGCGCTAGTCTTTTGGGGCGAGGATAAAATTAAGCGGCGGATGAGTCGTGCGGAATTGCGGATTGCAGTCGCACAATTTGCAGCCGCTTTAAAAGCTTGTGGCGTCGAGACGGGTGATCGCGTGGCGGCTTATATGCCGAACCTACCAGAAACCTTGATTGCCATGTTAGCGGCTGCGAGTTTAGGCGCTGTGTTTACCAGTGCTTCGCCTGATTTTGGGGTGCAAGGTGTCTTAGATCGCTTTGGGCAAACCGAACCAAAGGTGCTGATTAGCTGCGATGGTTATTGGTATAACGGCAAAGCTTTGGATATTCGCGATAAACTGGCCGAGCTTTCCCAACGTTTGCCCAGTCTTAAACAAATTGTCATAGTGCCTTATCTGCACACTACGACGAAAGCTGTAGCGCTAGGCTCGATTCACCAAGCGATCGCTTATGAGGATTTTATAGCGCCGCATGTGGGGGTGACTGAGCCTCAGTACCAACCGCTGCCCTTTAATCACCCACTGTATATTATGTACTCTTCTGGTACTACAGGTGTGCCAAAATGTATTGTGCATGGCGCCGGTGGCACTTTGTTGCAGCATCTTAAAGAGCATCGTTTACATGCGGATATTCGTGAAGGCGATCGCTTATTTTATTTCACAACGTGCGGCTGGATGATGTGGAATTGGCTGGTGTCGGGTTTGGCTGTTGGGGCAACGTTACTCTTATATGACGGCAATCCTTTTGTGAATGACGGTCATATTCTGTGGCAATATGCCGAAGCTGAAAAAATGACCCACTTTGGCACCTCAGCCAAATATATCGAAAGTCTTGCGAAAAGCGGTTTAGAACCCAGTCAGCATTATGATTTAACTGCCTTGCGTGCAGTATTTTCTACAGGCAGTCCTTTAGCGCCTCAAAGTTTTGATTTTGTTTATCAGTCCATTAAAGCTGAGCTGGCGCTAGCTTCCATTTCGGGCGGCACGGATATTATTTCTTGCTTTGTATTGGGCAATCCTAATCTGCCAGTTTGGCGTGGTGAAATTCAGTGCAAAGGCTTAGGGATGGCGGTCGATGTTTGGAATGAAGACGGGCAAGCTGTACGCGAAGAAAAAGGGGAATTAGTTTGTACCCAAGCTTTCCCCTGTATGCCCTTGGGTTTTTGGAATGATGCAAAGGGTGAAAAATATCATGCCGCTTATTTCGAGCGTTTTCTTAATATTTGGTGTCATGGGGATTTTTGTGAAATTACTGCCCATGATGGCTTAATCATTTATGGGCGATCAGATGCTACTTTAAATCCCGGTGGGGTAAGAATTGGCACGGCGGAAATTTATCGTCAGGTCGATAATTTGCCGGAGGTTTTGGAGTCCTTAGTGATTGGGCAAGATTGGCCAAGAGACCAGCCCAGTGATGTACGGGTTATTTTATTTGTGCGTTTGCAGCCTGATCAAAACTTGGACGAAACTTTAGCTAATCGTATTAAACAAGCGATTCGGACAAATGCTACACCACGTCATGTGCCGGCTAAAATTATTCAAGTCACTGATATTCCACGCACTAAAAGTGGCAAATTAGTGGAATTAGCCGTTCGGAATGTGGTGCACGGTAAACCCGTAAAGAATATAGAAGCACTGGCTAATCCAGAGGCTTTAGAGCAATTTAAAGATAGAGTGGAGTTGCAAAGTTAGGGCTTAGCTAATCGCTGATCTAAAGAAGGATTTTAAGGAAATAAGCTAGGGGTATTGACCGCATGAATAAGCTCATTTTGATTGCGATCCTTGCTTTAAGTGCCTTATTACTGGGCGCAGGGTGTTCGACGCTTACGCCGGTAGATGCGCTAAATGCCGTTCTGCCAAGTAGTGGCTATACTCAGCAAAGTCTAAAATATGGTGGATTGCCACGCCAAGCCTTAGATATTTATCGGCCTAAACTCGCAAAGCCTAATGCACCACCTATTTTATTTGTTTATGGTGGTGCTTGGCGTGAAGGTGATAAAAAGGATTATGTTTTTGTAGCACATGCGCTGACTAGCCTCGGCCATACGGTCATTATTCCGAATTATCGTCTTTATCCGCAGGTACAATATCCAGCGTTTGTTCAGGATTTGGCTCAGGCGCTTGCCTACACAGAGCGCAACGCACCACAACTCTTAGGGAGGCCACTCGAGCGTTTTATTGTAATGGGACATTCGTCCGGTGCGCATACGGCGGCTTTATTAGCGACTCGTCCTCATTACTTGCGCGCTCAAGGGGTCTCGGCGAAGCTGGTCGGTCTAATTGGTATGGCAGGGCCTTATGATTTGCCTTTAGATTTACCCGAAGTGTCTCAAGTGTTTGGCGCAGTTACAGCCGATCAAGTGAAACCGCCGATAAATATTCCGGTCAATATGCCACGCAGTTTATTATTGCATGGCGCAGCCGATGATCGCGTCATTCCTCGCCATACCCAAGTCTTTGCAGAAAGCTTAGCGCAAGCGGGTCATGCAGTAGGGGTGAAGATCTATCCTAAGGTTGATCATGTCAAACTACTAGCTGGTTTGGCGCAACCTTTGCGTGCCTTAAGTCCAAGTTACGATGCGATTGCACAGTTTTTAGCAAGTTATTAAGCACAATCCTCATTACGCTTAGCGTGCTTCTTGAATTATCCAGTTAGCACGCGACTTAGTAGCTTCAATTACACGAGCATTAGGTTCATCGGTTGAAGCAATCCACGCTTGTGCTTCGGCCAAGGATCGTCCGAAGCGTTGATGGCGCGCTACAAGCCGTTCGAGGCGTAGGTTTGGTTCGACTTCCACATACCATACTTCATCTAACAAAGTGGCTACCTCTTTCCAAGCCTCTTGTTCAAGCAATAAATAATTGCCTTCAGTAATGATTAAGCGTGTTTCAGGAGCAATAGGAATGGCACAAGCAATCGGCTCTTCCAAATCACGTCGAAAGCTAGGGGCATAGATAATCGTGTGTTGTGGCTCACGTAGCCGTTTTAATAAAGCGACATAGCCATCACTATCAAAGGTATCCGGTGCGCCTTTACGTGCCGCCCTACCCAAACGCTCTAATTCGACTTGCGCCAAATGAAATCCATCCATAGGCACGATTTGGGCTTGACTAGCAAAGTGTTGGCTTAATGCCTCAGCCAAAGTGGATTTGCCAGCTCCTGGCGCACCCGTCAGACCTAGCAAAACACGTGGTTGTCTGGCTAAGAGTGCTTCAATGCGTTGGATATAGGGTTTAGCAATATTCATACAGATTCCTACCATTATGTTTTATGGCGTTGTGCCCATATAATTCCGGCTAAAATAAAAGCAACCCCTAAGCATTGCAGCAATAGATGAGGCAGGGACTGTTGTTCGGCATGAAGTAATACCCCCATGCCCATTTGTCCACTAATCACCGCTAAAGCAGTTTTCGTTACCCCTAAACGCGGAATGACATAACTATTAATGGCGACAAAAAAAGTACCTAGTACACCACCCAAATAAGCATACCAAGGTGCATGGCTAGCGTGTTCCCAGACAAAGCCTTGCATCACTAGCAGAAGCACGCTAAGGAAAACCAAACCAACTAGATGATTCCAATAAGAAGCTTTAAAAGCTCCTAGGGCAAGACCCACACGTCCATTAGCAATGCGATTGAGGCTAATCAAAATGCCTGACACTATGGCTAATATAATACCGGTACTCATGATCTAGCCTGAAAATAAATAATGAATAGACTGCCTGTAACAACCAATGAAATACTGATGAAATCATGAATGGTCAGCTTGCGTTTGAGTAAGCCAAACCACCCAAATTGATCAGATACAAGGCTAAAACTAATTTGCCCTACTAAACTCAGGGCTAAAGTTCCGGCCAAACCCAGTGGACTATTCACGGCCATTGAGGCAACCGCTACAGTCATAGCCCCTGCTAGGCCCCCAGCATAGCCCCACCAAGGTACTGTTTTTGTTGAGGTTTTAAGGGGTGGAAAAAAGTGCAGGAAGCCAAGCAAAAAAAGTATAGAAACCAGCGTACCCACCCCATGCGCGACCCAAGACGCAAATAATGGCGTAGTAGCTTTGGCCAGTTGGCTATTAAAACTCACTATACCGACTAAGAGCATCCCTGCAAGTAAGGCTAACAACACTTCGCGTGATTGTTTCATGAATAGTCCTAATGAAAAAATTTAGAGTAATCGCTAAGTCATGGCTACGCAATCACGGAGCCGGGTAGAAAATGTTAGCTTGGTTAGGAGATGACTACACTTGTTGTCTTTTGGTGATACCACAAAGCATATATTAAATTTTTATATGATATAGATAGCAATAGCTGGTTAGGCTTAAAAACTAATTTTAAAAAATATTATGAGTTTGGGGTTTGACTATTTCAGAAAAATTGCTTGGTAGGCAATATAAGCGCTGCAATAGCGTAGCGGCAAGACAATAAATAAGCCCAATAAATAAGGTAGTGTCGCCATTATTTCTAATAAACTAGATAGTAACAAATAAAAAAGCATAACAGGTATATTCCTCAATATGCCCTTAAGGGATTTTTGTATAGCAGTAGGGAGTGGCATTCTATTGAGGGTGGTCAGCATGATGGTAAAATCAATAAAAATGGAGGAAAGTAGATTAATAAAAAAATAGCTCATGCCTACTATATTAGGGCGATCTAGAAATAATGAATAGAGGTAGCTAATTGGAAAGCTTAGCTCTTCAGTTATGTTAGCAGGTTGTGAAAATTGATTGAACAATCCTATTAAACCCTGATAAGCGAGGCTGGATAGTAGCCCTAAGGTGAATAGGCTAATTAGGTTGTCTTTAAAACCTGCTAATAGATGAGCTACTTTTAAGGGTAGCCCTTGTTGTACCTGTGCTAGTCCTAGATATAACCCACCTGATAACATAATAAGAAATGTATATATAATAACCTCATATAAAATACTTAAAGCTGATAACCAAGACGAATTTTCTTCCCATAACACTAATCGCTCATAAGGCAAAAAGAAATTGAAATAGCCTAACAGAACTGGTGGTGTAAGAGCCAATACAAGTATTATGATTAAAATAATTAGCCATATTAGCCAATCTTTTTTATATAGGTTCCAGCCTAAACGAATCCAATTAGCCGCTTCACGCCAAGGTATAATTCTGGGACGAGTTAACACATTAGCGTTTTCTGCAGGTAGTTGGGGTAAAGCTAAATTGGCTTTGGGTGGTTCATAAGGGTTAGGCTGCATAGTAGCGATCATTAAAAGCTATCATAATCTTACTATATTAGCTTAATTTGGTGTATTTGTTTTGGGTTTGGTAATAAGCTACCACTAAGCCACTAGCGACAACTAGCGCTGCACCGCTTAATTGTTGTAGCGGTATAGTCTCACCAAATAATAGCACCCCTAATAGCAAAGCCCACGGTAGGGTAAAGTAATTAAAAGGCTGTAAGATAACCGCAGGAGTAAGTTTTAAAGCAACGATCATTAAATAGTGGCTGAGCAAGCCTAAAGCACAGAGTAGTAAAATCAAGAAAGCGGTATAGCCTGTAAGTGGTTTCCATACAAAGGGTAGGAAAGGTGCATTAATAGCGGCCGCCATAAGACCTGTATATAGTAAAGAAGAGTCAGTGTGGTCGGTTTTGCTGACAAAGCGGGTCAGTATATTATAAAGCGCATAAAGTGCTGCGCATCCCAGTGCAAATAAGCTATAAATAGTAAAATTGATGGAACCCGGTGCAATAATAATGATGGCGCCTATAAAGCCAATCGTGATAATAATCCAACGCCAAAAGCCAACTGGCTCTTTCAAAATAAGCGGCGACAAAGCAGTCACGATTAAAGGAAAAGACACAAAAATACTATACATTTGTGCAATACCCAGATGTTTGAGCGTCCAAGCAAATAATAAGCTTTCTAGGCCTAATAAAACGCCGCGCAGTAATTGCAAGCTGTGATGTTTTACGACTAATACTTGCTTAAGGGGGCGCTTACGGGTAGTCCACCAGAGTGCAAATAAAAAAAACACCAAATAGCGAATGCCTAGAAATTGGAAAACAGGAAGCTGACCGGCTAGCAGTTTGGTGACTGAATCTTGAATAGCAAAAATAAAAGTAGTGAGGATTAATAACAAAATTCCTTTATTATGTTCATGCATAGCAGGGCTGACCTAAGGCACAAAAGTGGTCATGCTACGCTGTTTTAGGGGGTAAGGGCTAGTCAGGGCATAATCTAAACGCTTAGCAATGGCCTTAGTTTTCGTCCAAAGACTTGCTGCGCTTTGAACTAAAGCGCCACAATCGCTTACGCAGACAGAGGTCAAGTACTTAGGAGCGTGGTTTTGCAGTTATATACCTGTAATGGTTGTGGCAACCAACTGTATTTTGAGAATGTATTTTGTCAACGTTGTGGTGCTACTTTAGGGTTTGTGCCGGAGCAACTGAAGCTCTTAGCGTTTGAAAATAGTGGCGAAAACCTATGGAAGCCTATCCAAAGTCAGCCTGAGCGTTGGTATCGCATGTGCCCTAACTATTATCACCAACAGGTTTGTAATTGGATGGTGGCAGTGGATGATCACGAGGCATTTTGCGTATCTTGCCGTTTGAACCATGTTATTCCCAATTTAAGCAATGCTGATAATAAGGTATTGTGGCATCGGCTTGAGATGGATAAACGTTATTTTGTGTATGCCATGTTGCGTTTGGGCTTGCCGATTGCACCACGTCGCCCTGAAACGTCGAATGGTTTGGCATTCGAGTTTTTAGCGGATGTGCCTTTTAGTGGACGCAAACGTGTTTTGATTGGGCACTCAAAAGGTTTAATTACTATCAATATTGCAGAGGCTGACCCTGTCACACGTGAGCGAATGCGGGCGCAAATGAATGAGCCGTATCGAACGATTTTGGGACATTTCCGCCATGAGTCAGGCCATTATTATTGGGATCGTTTAATTCGCCACACGTATTGGTTAGAAGGGTTTCGTCAGCTTTTCGGTGATGAAACCCGCAATTATCGCCAAGCCTTAGAACGCCATTATCAGTTTGGGGCGCCTCTTGATTGGCAAAATTATTATATTAGTGCTTATGCAAGTTCTCATCCTTGGGAGGATTGGGCGGAGACTTGGGCGCACTATCTGCATATTATCGATACGTTGGAAACAGCGAGCCAATTTGATTTGCGGGTTGTTGCAGCCTATCAAACTGGCAGCAGCCTCCATGATTTCAATGCCTATGAGCAGCAAGACTTTAATCAAATTATGGATAATTGGTTTCCCTTATCCACGGCATTGAATGCGATTAACCGCAGTATGGGGCAGGATTTACTTTATCCCTTTGTAATCAATCCGCCCGTGATAGAAAAAATGCGTTTTATCCACCAAGTGATTCATGCACAAGGTGGTAGGCACTAAACGCTGGCTAAATTTCCTTTATCTTCCAGCCATGCTTTACGATCGGCCGCCCGCTTTTTCGCTAGTAGCATATCCATCATGGCATCAGTAGCCGCTTGATCATCGATAGTGAGCTGCACCAAACGACGTGTGTCTGGGGAGATGGTCGTTTCGCGCAATTGGATCGGATTCATTTCACCCAAACCTTTAAAGCGTGTGACATTCACGATCCCGCGTTTTTTTTCTGCGCTAATTAAATCTAGGCGTGATTGTTTTTCTGCCTCATCCAACGCGTAATAAACTTCTTTACCCACATCGATGCGGAATAAGGGGGGCATAGCAACAAAGACATGACCCGCTTCAACAAGCGCTCGAAAATGGCGTACAAATAAAGCACACAGCAGGGTCGCAATATGTGCACCATCCGAATCAGCATCTGCCAAAATACAAATTTTGCCATAACGTAAGCCCGAAAGATCAATGGAGCCCGGCTCCATGCCAATGGCCACTGATATATCGTGCACTTCTTGCGAACTCAGTACTTGATCAGGGTCGACTTCCCAAGTATTTAGAATCTTGCCGCGCAAAGGCATGATAGCCTGAAACTCACGATCACGTGCCTGCTTGGCTGAACCGCCCGCCGAATCGCCTTCTACTAAAAATAATTCAGTATGGCTTAAATCTTGTGACGCACAATCGGCTAATTTTCCGGGTAAAGCAGGGCCCGTGGTTACTTTCTTGCGTACAATTTTTTTGCTGGCCCGTTGGCGGCGGCTGGCATTATTAATCGCCATATCCGCTAATTGTTCGCCAATCGACGTGTTTTGATTCAAGTAAAGACTAAACGCATCTTTTAATGAACCAGATACAAAACTAGCGGCCTCGCGTGAGGATAAGCGTTCTTTCGTTTGGCCTGCAAACTGCGGTTCCTGCATTTTGAACGACAAGACATAGCTAATATTTTCCCACACATCATCGGGCGTTAGTTTTAACCCGCGCGGCATTAAGTTACGGAATTCACAAAATTCACGCAAAGCATCCGTGACCCCTGTGCGTAAGCCATTAACGTGCGTACCGCCCTGCAAGGTTGGAATCAGATTAACATAACTTTCTTGAATCAGCTCGCCACCCTCGGGCAGCCATAATAAGGCCCACTCCACTGATTCACGGTTCGCATCTAACTTTCCGACAAAGGGTTTTTCGGGTAGGAGGGTAAAACCTTGTACGGCCTCAAATAAGTAATCACGTAAACCGGCTTCGTAGCGCCATTCCACGGTTTCATTGGTGTTTTCATCATGGAAGCGAATATATAAGTTTGGGCACAATACTGCCTTGGCTCGTAAATTGTGTTTTAAGCGCGTTACCGAAAATTTGGGCGTATCAAAATAGCGTGCATCTGGCCAGAAACGCAATTCAGTTCCGGTATCTTTTTTGGCTACTTTGCCTGAGGTTTGCAACTCGCTGGCCTTGTCGCCATGCGCAAAACGCATAGTATAAATGTGCCCATCGCGTTTAATCGCTACTTCTAAACGCTCAGATAAAGCATTGACTACTGAGACACCCACACCGTGCAAACCACCTGAAAATTGATAGTTTTGATTCGAGAATTTGCCACCAGCGTGCAAGGTGCAAAGAATGACTTCTACCCCCGGCTTTTTTTCCAAAGGGTGCAAATCGACCGGCATACCACGACCATTGTCTGCCACACTTAATGAATTGTCAGCGTGCAGGGTCACTAGAATTTGCGTGGCATGTCCCGCCAAAGCTTCGTCGACACTATTATCAATGACTTCTTGTGCTAGGTGATTGGGGCGGGTGGTATCGGTGTACATACCTGGGCGTTTTCGCACCGGATCAAGGCCAGTTAATACTTCAATCGCTGCAGCATCATAGATGGGAGTTGTCATGGAGCAATCAGAACCTTTAATGAAATAGCGGACTAAGAAATGGGAGAGCTATTATAGCAGGGCTTGGATAGGTGGTAAGGATTGTTTCTAAGGATGCAGGGTATTTGCAAATAACGCAGGATACTGATTCGGAAATGAATTATTTGCATCAATATGCATTAAAGTGCTTGCGTTGCTGATTAAAATCATGCACCATAATGCATAAATTGAATTTGCATAAGCATGACTAACTATGCTGGAGGAGCGATAGTGGAGATAGCTACGTCAACCCTGATCAATCAACATTTGATTGATCCCGAAATTTGCATTCGCTGCAATACTTGCGAAGCTACTTGCCCTGTTAATGCGATTACCCACGATTCAACCAATTATGTGGTGGATGCGGCAGTTTGCAATTTCTGTATGGCTTGTATCCCACCTTGCCCAACCGGCTCGATTGATAATTGGCGCAAAATGCCTAGCACACGGCCTTATACCCTAGAAGAACAGTTTAGTTGGGACAGTTTGCCCAGTGAATTAAGTGACGAGCAGCTAGCAGATTTAGGTATTAGCGCTGATAGTCTGCCAACGGCTGAAGCTAGTCAAAGCTCAACTCCGTCGCTTGTTGATTTGGACGCTCCGTTCAATAGTGCGCAATATAATGCTAGTTTGCCGCCTTGGTCAGCCGCTCATGCTTATACCAATCTATACGGTGTGAAATCCCAAGAGCCTTTTGTGAATGCGACTGTGGTGGGTAATGTACGCGTGACGGAAGTAGGGCGCGATTATGATACCCATCATATTGTATTGGATTTTGGTGCGATGCCTTTTCCGGTGTTGGAGGGGCAGTCGATTGGCATTATTCCACCGGGCGTAGATGCAAAAGGTAAGCCTCATCATGCTCGACAATATTCCATTGCAAGCCCACGGAATGGCGAGCGCCCGGGCTATAACAATGTGTCATTAACCATTAAGCGGGTGTTGGAAGATTATCAGGGTAATCCAGTCCGTGGCGTGGCTTCGAATTATATGTGTGACTTACAAGTGGGTGATAAAGTTAAGGTCATTGGTCCTTTTGGTAGTAGTTTCTTAATGCCCAATCATCCGCGCTCCAATATTGTGATGATTTGCACGGGAACGGGCAGTGCGCCCATGCGGGCGATGACAGAGTGGCGGCGGCGCTTGCGCAAAAGTGGCAAATTTGAAGGGGGTAAACTGATGCTATTCTTTGGGGCGCGTACCAAAGAGGAATTACCGTATTTTGGCCCACTTCAAAGCTTGCCCAAAGATTTTATTGATATTAACTTTGCCTTTTCGCGAATACCCGATCAGCCTAAACGTTATGTACAAGACTTAATGCGTGAACGTGCTACGGATCTTGCCGAGCTATTAAAAAATCCGAATACTTATTTTTATGTCTGTGGTTTGAAGAGCATGGAAGAAGGGGTAGTATTGGCCTTGCGAGATATTGCACAGCAAGCAGGTTTAGCTTGGGAAAGCTTAGGACTGAGCTTAAAGCAAGAAGGCCGTTTACATTTGGAGACTTATTAATGACTCAATGGCAAACGATTGTCGTAACCCAACGCGCACCAGGTGTCATGCAAGTTACCATGTCACGTCCAGCGGTATTTAATGCCTTTGACGAAATCATGGTCGGTGAATTAGACCAAGCGTTCGCTGCATTAGCGGCTGATGCTAGTGTGCGTGTTATTGTGTTAGCGGGCGAGGGTAAACATTTTAGTGCAGGCGCTGATTTGCAATGGATGCAACGCGCCAGTAGTGCTAGTCAAGAATGGAATCTGCAAGATGCACGCCGTTTTGCTGCCATGTATGCACGCATTGAAACCTGTCCTAAGCCTACAGTAGCGCGTGTGCAAGGCGCGGTGATGGGTGGTGGGGTTGGCTTAACTTGCGCCTGTGATATGGCGATTGCATCAGAGAATGCGGCTTTTTCAGTGAGTGAAGCGAAGTTTGGCATTCTCCCAGCTGTCATTGGCCCTTATCTTATTAATGCGCTGGGTAAACGCCAAGCCAAGCGTTTAGCCTTGAGCACCACGCGTATTAAAGCCGATGAAGCCTTGAGAATTGGCTTAGTACAACAAGTGGTTGGCTTAGATCAACTGGATGCTGCGGTGGATGAGGCCGTAAGCGAATTATTAGTCGGTGGGCCACAGGCGCAACATGAAATTAAACAGCTTTACGCACAATTAGAGCCCGGCTCGTTTAGTGCTGATACTATCGAATTAACCGCGCAAACCATTAGCCGAGTACGCGGTACGGAGGAAGCCCGCGAAGGCTTTGCCGCTTTTCTTGATAAACGTCCTGCCCATTGGATACCGAGCCTATGACAACACCTTCTTTAACCGCTGTTCCTGTTTTAATTATTGGTACGGGCATTATGGGAGCTGGCATTGCACAGGTTTCGGTGCAAGCAGGCCATACTGTATTGCTGTATGACGCACGCGAGGGCGCTGCCACTGAGGCGAAGGCCAAACTGGGGCAAACCTTCACGATGCTAGTGGATAAAGGCAAATTAAGTGCCGATAAAGCCAGTGCGATGCTAGATAAAGTACAAGCCATTCATGATTTATCCGAAGCAAAGACTGCGGGTTTAGCGATAGAAGCGATTGTTGAAAATCTTGCGGTAAAGCGGAGTTTATTCCAACAATTGGAAGGCATTGTTTCTCCTGAATGTGTGTTGGCAACCAATACTTCATCGATTTCCGTCACGGCGATAGCGAATGGTTTAAAGCATCCCGAGCGTTTGGTAGGGATGCACTTTTTTAATCCGGTGCCACTCATGAAATTAGTCGAGGTGGTCTCGGGGTTGCAAACCCAAAAAGCCATAGCCGAGGCTATTTTTGAACTCTCCCAGTCATGGGGCAAAACTCCTGTTTATGCACGCTCTACCCCCGGGTTTATTGTTAATCGCATTGCACGCCCGTTTTATGCCGAAACTTTGGCTTTACTCCATGAACACGCCTTAAGACCTGTGGTAGCAGATGCCTGTTTGCGGGCAGTTGGCTTTCGCATGGGGCCGTGTGAATTGATGGATTTAATTGGGCACGATACTAATTTTTCGGTAACGCGCTCTGTGTATGAAGCGAATTTTTATGATAAGCGCTATGTCCCCTCGTTAGTCCAAGCTGAATTAGTGGATGGTGGCTTATTGGGGCGTAAGACTGGACAGGGTTTTTATGACTATCGCGAAACTGCGCTAAAACCCAGTATTGCAGAGTATGTAGCGGCTCCCATGCCAACAGCGCAAGATGTAACGGTTATGGGGCAGGGGCGTGTTGCGGATTTATTAGCAAGACGTTTAAAAGATTTGCAGATCAATTTTACCCAATTAGAAGATGCTGATTGGATCGGGATCGATTTGGATGGCGCACAGTTACGTTTAACAGATGGTCGAACCGCGACACAACTCGGTAAACAAGTGGCGGTATTTGATCTGCCCTTAAGTGATGCGCCAGCGAGTGCATTGGCATGGGCGATTTCAGGCCGTGCCAACCGCGAATGGCAAGATAAAGCGCAGCAATGTTTACAAGCATTGGGTTTTAATGCACAGCAAGTGGCGGATACCCCCGGCCTCCTTGTGGCACGTACCATTGCGATGTTGATTAATGAAGCAGCGGATGCTGTCCAACAACAGGTGTGTACCCCAGAAGGTGCGGATGCCGCAATGAAGTTGGGTGTGAATTATCCGGCGGGGCCTTTTGAGTGGTTGGCACAGTGGGATAGCCAGAGTGTGGTGCGTTTACTGAATGCTCTTGATCAGCATTATCGCGGTGAACGTTATCGGGTCAGTCCTTGGCTGGTTCAGCAGCAATATCTGCATGGTCTTATGGAGTAGGAACGCGTGCGCTTTAGTGAATTTAGTGCTGGGCAAGTGCTCAAAGCAGGGCCTTATGGGCTGAGTGAGCAGGAATTAGTTCAGTTTGCCACTGCCTATGATCCACAATGGTTTCATACCGAAAAACAAAATGCTGAGCTAGGGCCTTTTGCAGGCTTGATTGCCAGTGGTTGGCACACCTGTGCTATTGCGATGCGCATGGTGGTTGGCGTGGCTTTGGCGGGTTCAGAATCGTTTGCCTCACCGGGGCTAAGTTATGTGAAATGGCCTAATCCAGTGCGGGTAAATGATCAATTATTTTTGACGATTCAAGTTTTGGAAGCACGTCGCTCCAGTAAGCGTCCTGATTTGGGCGTATTACGCTGGCGTTGGCAATTGTTTAATCAAGAGCAACTGGAGGTTTTGGACTTGGAGGCAACCAGTTTGTTCGACTTATCTCAGAAGGCAAACCCATGACTCAGGCTTATATTTGTGATGCGATTCGTACCCCGTTTGGGCGTTATGGTGGTGCTTTATCCTCGGTACGTGCTGATGATTTAGGCGCTGTTCCATTGAAAGCACTGATGCAGCGTAACCCTTCTGTGGATTGGACTCAGGTAGCGGATGTGTTATATGGCTGTGCCAACCAAGCAGGCGAGGATAATCGCAATGTGGCGCGCATGTCAGCCTTATTAGCGGGTTTGCCGATTGATGTTCCAGGTTCCACCATTAACCGTTTATGTGGTTCAGGGATGGATGCGATAGGCTCTGCGGCACGGGCGATTAAAGCAGGCGAAGCTGGTTTAATGCTGGCGGGTGGCGTAGAAAGCATGAGTCGCGCTCCTTTTGTGATGCCTAAAGCGGATTCCGCTTTTAGTCGTAGTAATGCTGTGTACGATACAACCATTGGCTGGCGCTTTGTGAATGAGTTAATGCGCAAACAGTATGGCGTGGATTCGATGCCAGAGACGGCTGAAAACGTCGCAGTGGATTTTAATATTGAGCGCGAAGCGCAAGATTTAATGGCATTGCGTTCGCAGCAGAAAGCGCTTAAAGCGCAGCAGACGGGGATATTTGATCAGGAAATTACGCCAGTCAGTATTGCGCAGCGCAAAGGCGATGCGGTGATCGTGAATAAGGATGAGCATCCACGCGAGACCTCGTTGGAAGCCTTAGCGAAGTTAAAAGGTGTGGTTAGTGCCACGGGTTCGGTGACGGCTGGTAATGCCTCTGGGGTCAATGACGGTGCTTGCGCGGTCTTATTGGCTAGTGAGCAGGCCGCCAAGCAACAGGGTTTAACCCCGCGTGCACGTGTGGTCGGCATGGCCACCGCTGGCGTTGCACCGCGTATTATGGGGATTGGGCCAGCACCTGCTTCGCGTAAAGTATTAGCATTGACAGGCTTAAGCCTCGATCAAATGGATGTGATCGAGCTAAATGAAGCCTTTGCTGCTCAGGGTTTAGCGGTTTTGCGTGAGTTAGGTTTAAAAGACGATGATCCGCGTGTTAATCCAAATGGTGGCGCTATTGCCTTAGGGCATCCGTTGGGAGCGAGTGGGGCGCGCTTAGTGACCACGGCGATGTATCAGCTCCAACGTAGTCAGGGACGCTATGCTTTATGCACGATGTGTATTGGTGTTGGACAGGGTATCGCGTTAATTATCGAGCGTGTCTAGGATTCAGCACAAGGTGTAGCAGTTGAAACTGCTACACACTCACACCGATAGTGATCTGCCCTTGATAAGCATTATTGTTGGCTTGCAAGTTAAGCAGCATGGCTTCGCCGCCGTCTTGGAAAAGAAAGTCGTTGCGATTGCCAGTTCCACGTCGTCCCCGCCCGTTATAAGGTGCTTGCTGATAAATAAGGTCACTGAAAGCATCGTCAAAATAAATCTGTGAAGTAAATTCACTATTGCGCGTGCGTACTTTGACATGGATATGCGGTGTGCGCCCCGGATACCAGCCCGGATAAATGGTGGTGAAATTAACTAAGCCTTGAGCATTGGTCACTTGATAGCCACGCAGAAAACGTTGTCCAGTGCTATCTGCATAAGAGTCACGCACGTCGGAGTAAATGCCGCGCGCATTACAATGCCAAATATCAACCTGCGCACCTGCTAGGGGTTGGCAGCGACCCGATTGCACCGCTTGTATCTGTAATGCCAATTGTAGTATCACGCCAGATTCGACTTTGCCAGAGCGTGGATCGCTACGAATATCGGTACGGTTTAAATCCTCATCGACAAAATACGG
Source organism: Thiolinea disciformis DSM 14473 (assembly GCF_000371925.1). Taxonomy (GTDB): domain Bacteria; phylum Pseudomonadota; class Gammaproteobacteria; order Thiotrichales; family Thiotrichaceae; genus Thiolinea; species Thiolinea disciformis. The sequence continues at coordinate 88,736 of NZ_AQVE01000008.1, forward strand.
CCCTTCTGTTTGTTCTGGAGAGAGTATACACGCAGGTGTATCTGTTCTGGCCCATGTTGTCGCACTGAATAGACCTAAAGTACTGGCGCCTAAGGCCATTAAGGTACGACGGCGTGAGCTATCCATGGGAAGATTTGCCATTCTCTTAGCCTCAAAAACTCTAAGCGTCTAGTGTGGCGTAATCAGATTTAAAATGCCGTAAAACTTAATAAACCTAGGAGAATTGTCGCGTGAGAACAAAGTCAGTGATTAGCTAGAAAACGCTGATAATAAGAGGCATTAGGCTGTGCAAATTTACCCTTTTCGGTTTCGCTTAAAGCAAGAAAATACTGTTCAGCGGCGGGTGCGATAGTTTGATAGAGCTGTGCGGTCAGGCTTCGAGCTTTACTACTCCAGGATTCCGCTTGAGCGAGTTCATGGGGTAATTCGGGTTCACGCAATAAGATACGGCGGTACTTTAGAATTAAGAGGGTACGAATTAAAAAACAGAGTTGTGGGTCTAGGGGGGTAGTCTCGGCTAAAGCAGCTTGGAGTACAGGGGAAAATAGTTGATGAAACGCTTCATATTCTTCCTCAAAAGCTTGCACATTAAAGCAATTTTTAATGAGCTGATTGGCAGTCGGTAGATGTTCCAATTCATGGGCGTAAGCGCGTAACATGACGAGATGTTGGCTAACTTGCATGTCTTCGGCCATCTGTTTAACCACGGCCAGATCAAGACTGGGATGCGCGAATACACCGTTCGTAATAAGTGTGAAGCCAAGCCATAATAACTCTTTGCGTACAGCCTCGCGTTGTTCATTATCCAATTCGCCCAATTGGGTTAAGACTAAGCGCCATTGACCGTCCCAAGTCGGCAATTGCGCAGCATAGATACGTTGAGCGGCGCTTGCAAACTGACGTTGGCCGCGTTCAGTCAGCGAATAATAGCTACGCCGCCCGATTTGGCGAGACCTCAGGATTTTTTTTTCAGCTAGACGAAACACCGAAGTACGCACCAAGCGTTGACTAATACCTAAAGGTTCTGTGAGCTTGATTAAACTGCCTAACCAAATCGTGCCGCCATGGGGGCAGATCATGTCGCCATAAATCGTCAAAATTAAAGTATTAGCATGAATCGGTGAGGCACGTTTGAAGGCCTCAACGACTTCACTGGCGGTATGGTGAAACGTTGCTAGATTCACGTTAATTTAGCATCTGTATTTTTTAACTGGTACAAAGGCACTAAATTTTCCAAGCTTAGGCGCGTCCGATTGGGCTCTATTTCACTCAATGGCGTGGTTTCTACCAAGCTTTGGTGGCAGCGTAGGGTTAGCTGTTGATAGGTGGAAGTGCCAGCTTCTTTCCAAGCAATTTCTTGCTCGCTCAGGGTGCGAATAATACGCGCTGGTGTTCCAGCCACCAATTGTTTTTCCGGAATAATCATATTGGCTTTTACAAAACTCATGGCTGCCACAATGGAGGAATGTCCTACTTCGGCTCCGTCCATGATCACACTGTTCATTCCAATTAAGGCATTTTCTTTAATACGACAGCCATGTAGCACCGCACCGTGACCAATATGTCCATTGCGCTCGACGACCGTGTCGGTATTTGGAAAACCATGCATCACACAGGTATCTTGCAGATTAGCACCTTCCTCAAGAATTAAGCGCCCAAAATCACCTCTGAGCACCGCACCAGGTCCGACATAACAACCCGCAGCCACGATCACATCGCCAATAATCGTTGCAGTCGGATGGATAAAACTCGTGGGATGGATGACAGGACGGATGCCATCAATCGCGTAGTAAGGCATAGTGAACTCCTCCTCAAATATCGTGTGAACTTATGATACAAAATTCACGAAAAAAATGGTAATCCTGCATTAATGACGCTTAATTATTCCTTCTATAGCAGGGGTTTATTGGGGTATGTGATACTTAAAAATAGTTTTTGACTAAGTTGATGTGTCATATTAAGATGATTTTTATCAAAATACGGAGGAGATCGGCGGATGAAGCTGCAAAGCTATGCGCAAGGTGAATGGTATGCCTCTTCAACAACAGGAACAGTGATTCATCACGCGATAAGTGGTGAAGCTATTGCTGAAATCAGCAGCGAGGGTCTCGATTTTCAGGCTATGCTGGATTATGCACGCCAAGTCGGATCCCCTAATTTACGCCGTTACACTTTTCACCAACGCGCGCTCATGCTTAAAGCTTTAGGCCAATATCTCATGGAGCGCAAAGAGCTTTTTTACACACTCTCCAAAGCAACCGGCGCTACTCGGACGGATTCGTGGATTGATATTGAAGGTGGGATTGGCACCATGTTGGTATTTGCCAGCAAAGGTCGACGTGAACTCCCCAATAGCAATTTATATATCGATGGCTCCCAAGAGCAGATTTCACGTCACGGTACTTTCACTGGTATCCATGTCTATACGCCGATTACAGGTGTAGCCTTACAAATTAATGCGTTTAACTTCCCTGTTTGGGGGATGTTAGAAAAGCTTGCACCCAGCTTTTTAGCTGGTGTTCCCAGTATTGTTAAACCAGCTAGTCAAACGGCCTATCTCACTGAGCTAGTTGTACGCCATATTATTGAGTCGAACCTTCTGCCTGAAGGTTCACTGCAATTGATTTGTGGTAGTACCGGTGATTTATTTAATCACCTCACTTACCAAGATGCGGTTAGCTTTACGGGTTCGGCTTGGACGGGACAAAAACTTAAACAGCATCCCACTGTGGTGGCAAATTCCGTGCGCTTCTATATGGAAGCCGATTCCTTAAATAGTTCTATTTTAGGCAACGATGTTCAAGTGGGGTCACCTACTTTTGATTTGTATATCAAAGAAGTCGTCCGTGAGATGACAGTAAAAGCGGGGCAAAAATGCACAGCCATACGCCGTGCGATTGTGCCTGCGGATAAATTAGAAGCAGTGGCAGAAGCCTTAAAAGCGCGTTTGAGCAAGATTAGCGTGGGCGACCCCGATATTGAGGGTGTGCGCATGGGGGCTTTGGCTGGTTTGGATCAGCGCAATGATGTGCGCGGACGTATTGCTGAGCTGGCTAAAAATAATGAAATTATTTTTGGGAGCGCCGATGCTGTTGATGTGGTCGGGGCTAATCCTGAATCTGGGGCGTTTATGGCGCCAGTGTTGTTAGCCAGCCGTGACCCTTATCACACGGCTGCGCACGATGTAGAAGCCTTTGGTCCTGTGAGTACCTTGATTCCTTATCAGACAGATGAAGAGGCTATTGCCTTAGCTGCTTTAGGTAAAGGTAGCTTAGTGGCATCAGTGGTCACCGCAAGCCCCAGTGTGGCGCGTAATCTGGTGGTCGGTGTTGCCCCTCATCATGGACGTGTATTGGTGCTGGATGAAAAAGCGGCGAAAGAGTCAACTGGTCATGGTTCGCCCTTAGCCCATTTGATTCATGGTGGCCCTGGACGCGCGGGTGGCAGTGAGGAGATGGGTGGGATACGGGGTGTAAAGCACTACATGCAACGTACTGCACTACAAGGCTCACCGGATATGCTGAGCGCGGTGACAGGGATGTGGTTGCAAGGTGCTGAGCGTCATCTTGACAGTGTGCATCCTTTCCAAAAGAACTTTAATGAATTGGAAATCGGCGATGCGGTCATTAGTGAAAAGCGCACGATCAATTTGGCCGACATCGAAGCTTTTGCTGACTTGTCAGGCGATAAGTTTTATGCGCATATGGATCAAGCCGCAGCACAACGCAATCCTTTCTTCAAGGATCGTGTTGCGCATGGCTATTTCCTCGTTTCTTTAGCAGCCGGTTTGTTTGTCTGGCCGGGCGAAGGCCCTGTATTGGCGAATTATGGCTTGGATCATTTGCGCTTTGCGACCCCTGTTTATGCGGGCGATACCTTGCAAGTGCAATTTACCTGTAAGCAAAAAACCAATCGCGAAACCGAAGATTATGGCGAAGTGCGCTGGGACACCACAATTGTGAATCAAGACGGCGCTGTGGTTGCCAATTATGATGTATTGACACTGGTGGCTAAAGAAGCCCACCGTGAAGGAGTAAACTCATGAATCATGAAGAAAACTTCATGCGCAAGATTAATGCCGAAGAAAAAATTGAGCCAAAAGATTGGATGCCCGACGCTTACCGTAAAAATCTTTTGCGTCAAATTTCTCAGCACGCGCACTCCGAAGTGATTGGAATGCAGCCAGAAGGTAATTGGATCACACGCGCACCCTCCCTGCGTCGTAAAGCGGTATTGCTCGCGAAGGTTCAAGATGAAGGTGGTCATGGCCTGTATTTGTATAGTGCAGCGGAAACCTTAGGTACTTCACGTGAGGAACTGGTGGCAGCAATGCAATCCGGCGAAGCGAAGTATGCCTCTATCTTCAATTATCCAACCCAGACTTGGGCGGATATTGGGGCAATTGGCTGGCTCGTGGATGGCGCAGCAATTGTGAATCAAGTCTCGCTACAACGTACCTCTTATGGCCCTTATTCACGCGCCATGATTCGGATTTGTAAAGAAGAAAGTTTCCATCAGCGCCAAGGTTATGAGTTGATGCTGGCCTTAGCCAAAGGTAGCCCTGAGCAAAAATCGATGGCACAAGATGCGCTAAATCGTTTTTATTGGCCAGCCCTGATGATGTTTGGCCCACATGATGCTGAGTCAGCGCACTCTGCTAAATCCATGACTTGGAAAATTAAGCGCGAAAGTAATGATGATTTGCGCCAAAAGTTTATTGATCAAACCGTGCAACAGATTGAAGTGTTGGGCTTAGAGCATCCTGATAAAGATCTGAAATGGAATGAGGCACGCGGGCATTATGATTCGGGCGAAATTGACTGGGATGAGTTTTATAGCGTGATTAATGGCAATGGTCACTGCAATCGCCAGCGCTTAGAGCATCACATCCGAGCGCATGAGGAAGGGGCTTGGGTGCGTGAGGCAATGACCGCCTATAACGCAAAGCAACAAGCAAAGCAAACCCAAGCACAAGCGGCATAAAGGAGTAAGTTCATGGCTAATCTAGAGTTATACGAAGTATTTGTCCGTTCACGGCGTGGCCTTGATCATAAGCATGTGGGCAGTTTGCACGCGCAGGATGCGGAGCAAGCCTTGGAGTATGCACGTGATTGTTATACGCGACGTAGTGAAGGGGTGAGTATTTGGGTCGTGCGCTCACGTGATATTTGTGCCTCACAAGAAGATGATAGCGCAAGCTTCTATGATCCATCGGATGACAAACCTTATCGTCATGCTTTGTACTATCAGCTCCCTGACGCTGTTAACAATATGTGAGGCTAGCCATGAGTGATTTAACGGCAGCAACGTTGGAATATGCCACGCGTCTTGGTGACGATGCTTTAGTCTTGGGACACCGTATTTCGGAGTGGTGTAGTAATGGTCCTTTTTTAGAAGAGGATTTAGCCTTAAGTAATGTGGCGCTCGATTATATTGGTCGTGCCCGCATGTACTATACCTATGCCGCTGAATTAGCTGGAGGCGGTAAGACTGAGGATGATTTTGCCTATACCCGTGACGCGCGCGAGTTTCGTAATTTACTCATCCATGAATTACCCCGTGGCGACTTCGCTTATACCATGGTGCGTCAACTGTTAGTCGATGTGTTTAATCTTTTGTATTTGGAGGCGTTAACACAGTCTGCCGATGCCAATTTAGCAGCGATTGCCCACAAAGCAATTAAAGAAACTCGCTATCATTTGCGCCGTAGTAAGGAGTGGGTACTACGACTAGGCGATGGAACGGCGGAAAGTCACAAACGTACGCAGCGTGCGGTCGATGCTTTATGGGGTTATACCCATGAGTTATTTGAAATAGATGCTTTGGAGCAATCCTTAGCAGAGGTGGGTATTGGGGTAAACAATACGGGCTTGCGTCCAGCTTGGTTAGCGCAAGTCAGTGCAATCCTAAGTGAGGCCACCTTGACTGTGCCTAAGGATGATTGGGCGGTGCGTGGCGGTCGTGTTGGCTACCACACTGAAAATCTTGGACACTTGCTCACAGAATTACAGTTCTTACACCGTGCTTATCCGGGACTGAAGTGGTAAAAGCCATGAGTGTAAGCACGATTCCCATTGTGACTTCGGCTTGGCAAGAGCGTTTGCAGCGTCGCCAAGGCTCCGCTTATTCGGCTATTTGGGATTTGCTGGATGCGGTTAAAGATCCAGAAATTCCGGTGATCAGTCTATGGGACTTAGGGGTGTTATGCGATATTCAGCAACAAAGTCATGAGGATGGAACGCTGACCGTGGTAAGCATTACACCCACGTATTCAGGATGTCCAGCCGTGGATATGATGCGGGATCAAATTGCCGAAGTCCTAGAGCAAGCGCAATTACGTCCTTATCAAATCAAGACACAGCTTGCACCCGCTTGGACAACCGATTGCTTATCGCCCAAAGCACGCAAGCAATTGCAAGCCTATGGTATTGCACCACCACAAACTAGCTGTATGCACGCACAAAGCTACACACCAGAGCTTGGTGTGCCTTGTCCACGCTGTGCATCAAGCAATACGCAACGTATTAGTGAATTTGGTTCTACCGCCTGCAAAGCATTATTTCAATGTGAAGCTTGTGGTGAGCCATTTGACTACTTTAAGGTTTTATGAGGAGAGCGGCATGTCGGATACGAATTTTTACCCTTTAACCATAGCCGATGTGCGTCCTGAAACTGATACAGCAGTTTGTGTGACGTTTAAAGTGCCCAGCGACTTACAAGACAAATTTCAGTTTATTCAAGGCCAATATTTGACCTTACGCGCTACGATTAATGGTGAGGAGGTACGCCGCTCGTATTCGATTTGCTCAGGTGTACACGATCATAAATTGCAAGTAGGCATTAAGCGGGTGCGTGGTGGAAAGTTCTCGAACTATGCTAATGATCATTTTAAAGCGGGTGACGTGATTGAGGTGATGCCGCCCCAAGGACATTTCTACACGGACTTGAGCGCGGAGCAGGCTAAGAATTATATGTGTTTGGCAGCCGGCAGTGGTATTACGCCGATTTTGTCGATTATTAAAACGATTCTGGTGGAAGAGCCAAAAAGTCGAATCACCCTAATTTACGGTAATCGCCGTACACAATCCGTACTCTTTAAAGAAGAGCTGAGTTTTATTAAAAATCGTTATCTGACACGCTTTCAGTGGATCAATATTATGAGCCAAGAGGATCAGGGGGCGGATTTGATTAATGGAATGATTGATAATAATAAAGGCTCGGCTTTACATCGCAGTCGTTTGATTAATATTAAAACGACGGATGAAGTGTTTATTTGTGGCCCAGAAGCCATGATGTCAGAAGTATCGCGTGGCTTTCGTGCCTCAGGTTTTGAGGACTCACGTATTCACTATGAGTTATTTGCCAATTCTTCCGAAGATGCTGCAAAGGTCTTAGAAAAATCCCAACAACGTATTGAGACTTATGGTGAAGAAAAAACCTCGAAGGTCACGGTTATTGCGGATGGACGTGCATTGCAATTCGAATTAGCGACGGTAGGTGCGAATATTTTGGATGCAGGCATTCAGCAGGGTATGGAATTGCCTTATGCTTGCAAGGCGGGCGTATGTTCCACTTGCAAGGCCAAATTAGTTAAAGGGCAAGTGGATATGGACTTGCATCATGGCTTAGAAGCGCATGAAATTGCAGCCGGTTATATTTTAACTTGCCAAGCGCATCCGGTCTCAGACGAGGTGATTGTCGATTTTGATCAGCGCTGATGAATTTATAGATGTCATTATGATTGATTAGCTAGTTGCGTCAGCCTTAGGCTGACATCCTTAAAACTTGGAGGAGAGTTTTCTATGAAACGTCTTGCGATTCAACGTGCTGTGATGCGCGCTACTGCTGTATCAGTTGCTTTATTGATGAGTAGTGCCGCTTGGGCAGAAACAGTCATTCGAGTGGGTTCTTGGTTACCCCCTGCTCATACCATGAATGCCGATGTCTTGCCCACTTGGGGGAGGTGGATCGAAGAAGCTACCGAAGGCCGCGTCAAACTCAAAATTGAATACCCCGGCGGCGACCCTAAAGCCTTACTTGATCAAGTTCAAGATGGTGCTTATGAAGCAGCGTGGACTTTCCACGGTTATTATCCTGGGCGTTTTAAATTAACCAAAATGGTCGAATTACCGGGTATTGAAGGGGGCGCCAAAGGTGCTTCGATTGCGCACTGGCGCGTGAATGAAAAATACCTTTCGAAATCGAAAGAACATGAAGGCGTGGTATTAGCTGGTTTATTTACGCATGGCCCTGGTCAAATTCACTTAGCGAAACCTATTGAAAAACTGGCTGATCTGAAGGGTAAAAAGATTCGTATCGGTGGCGGTGTACAAGCTGATATTGGTAAGGCCATGGGGCTTGAGGGTGTTGCAGCACCGGGCTCGAAGGTTTATGAAATTCTCGCCCAAGGTGTAGCAGATGGTGCTTTTATGCCGATGGGTGAGAAGAAAACCTTGCGCTTAAAAGAAGTTGCCCCGTTCTCAATCAAATTTCCCAATGGCATGTATTTGGGAAGTTTCATGATTATTCTCAACCAAGAATTCATGGATAAACTAGATCCAAAAGACCGCGAAGCGATTATGAAGGTTTCCGGTGAAAAGTTGTCAGCGTTAGCTGGTGAAAAATGGGGGGCTGAAGCGGAAGAAGGTGAAAAAGATGCTTTAGCCGCAGGCAATACCATTAAAGAAGCAACCCCAGAAATGTTGGCAGAGTTTGCCGAAATGACTAAGGATTTTGACAAAAACTTCTTAGAAAGTGTCAAAGATAGCGGTATTGATGCAGCGGCTGCTTTAAAAGAGTTACGCGAAATTTCTAAGGCGGAAGGGGCAAAATAATATGACGAGTGCTGATCAAATCACCCAGCACTCTGAGAAAGGGCTAGTCAAGGGGCTAGCTCTTACCCTCAACCTGATTGCAGGTAGTGCTTTAACACTGATGATGATTATCACCTGTATCGATGTAATTGGCCGTTATGTTTTTAATAAACCTTTAGTGGGTGGTGTAGAGCTAATTGAAGTTTTATTAGGCGTGATGATCTTTATGGCCTTGCCAGTGATTTCTTGGCGCAATGAACAAGTAGTGGTGGATATTTTAGACCCTTTTGTTCCTCATCATGTCAGCTTTGTTCGTAATGTTTTATTTAATGTAGTGACTGCCATTGCTCTGATTGTCATTGGGATGCGTATTTGGGAGTTGGGTGCACGCGCGAGTTCTCACGGCGAAGTAACCGAGTATCTACATTTGCCAGTGGGTATGGTTATTAGCTTCTTTGGAGTCATGTGCTGGTTTACGGCCTTAGTATTGCTTACTTTAGGCATCTATCGAGCACTAGTACAGTATCGTTTAGAGCAACACTCACCTAATCCAAACTTGGAGTAGAACCATGTTAGTGTCCTTAGTGGGTTTTGCGGTTTTACTGTTTCTAATTATGGTGCGTATGCCCATTGGTATTGCCATGGGCTTGGTCGGTTTTTTTGGGTTTGCCTGGTTAAATGATTGGAATTGGACGGCTGCCTTATCCATGTCCGCACGTCGTCTTATTGACACCTCACGCGATTATAGTTTAACCGTTATCCCGCTGTTTATTCTGATGGGTAACTTTGTTACCAAATCCGGTTTATCTAATGAGCTGTATCGAGCTTCGTATGCCTTCATGGGGCATTTACGCGGCGGCTTAGCAATGGCAACGGTAGTTGCGTGTGGCGGCTTTTCAGCTATCTGTGGCTCAAGTTTAGCGACTGCCGCCACCATGTCCAAAGTGTCAATGCCACCGATGCGCAAGTATGGTTATAGCGACAGTTTAGCCACGGCATCGATTGCAGCAGGTGGCACACTTGGAATATTGATTCCTCCCAGTGTTATTTTGCTGATTTACGGCATTATGACCGAGCAAAGTATTCGCGAACTATTTGCAGCGGGTTTTCTCCCCGGCATGTTAGGGATTGTGCTTTATGTCGGTGCAGTCGCTTGGACTGTATGGCGTAATCCTAAAGCAGGCCCTCCGGGCGAGCGTTCGACGGGTAAAGAGCGCCTCGAAGCTTTAAAAGGGGTATGGGGTACTTTAGCGTTATTTGTCCTAGTTATCGGTGGCATGTATATCGGTATGTTCACTGCCACAGAAGCTGCTGGCATTGGTGCAGCGGGGGCATTTTTAATTGCATTGTCTCGCAAATCCATCACGTGGCGTAGCTTATATGAAGTGTTGACTGAAACCGCACATACCTCTGCCTCCTTATTCTTCGTCGTAATTGGTGCGCTGATTTTCTCTAACTTCATTACCCGAGCTGAGTTTCCAGACTACTTACTCCAATTTGTACAAAGCTACAACCTCAGCCCCATGGCGGTAATTTTTCTGATTTTATTCATTTATATTTTACTTGGCTGCATCTTAGAAAGTTTGTCCATGATGCTACTAACCGTGCCGATCTTTTATCCCTTGGTACAAAGCCTTGGTTTTGACTTGGTGTGGTTTGGGATTTTAGTGGTAGTGGTCACAGAAATTAGTTTGCTAACCCCACCAGTCGGGTTGAATGTCTTTGTGCTAAGTGGTGTGCTGAAAGATGTCAAAACTAGTACGATTTTTAAAGGGGTTACTCCTTTTTGGGTGGCTGACCTTATCCGCCTAACACTCTTGACTTTGATCCCCACAATCTCATTGTTTTTACCCACGGTGTTATATCGTTAATGTGCAAGGAAACGATGATGGCATTTACCCATATTGAATTTACCATTGACCAAGGCGTAGCAACGTTGAGTCTGAATCGGCCTGAGACGTTAAATAGTTTTACGGCGGATATGCATCAAGAAGTACGCCAAGCGTTGAGCGAAGTTCAAAGTAATACAGCGGTGCGTTGCTTATTGTTAACGGGTAAGGGGCGCGGTTTTTGTGCTGGACAAGATTTGAATGACCGCATGGTTGATCCGAATGCTGAAGTGGTCGATTTAGGGCAAACGATTGAGGACTATTACAACCCCTTAATTCGTCGTTTGCGCGCTTTGCCCATGCCCGTGATTTGTGCGGTGAATGGTGTGGCTGCAGGTGCTGGTGCGAACTTAGCTTTAGCGTGTGACATTGTGTTAGCAGCACGCTCGGCGAAGTTTATTCAAGCATTCTGCAAGATTGGTTTATTACCTGACTCGGGTGGTACTTGGACTTTACCGCGCTTAGTCGGTGGGGCGCGTGCCATGGCGTTAAGCTTATTAGGTGACAAAGTGAGTGCTGAGCAGGCCGAACAATGGGGCATGATTTGGAAATGTGTTGATGATGAGCATTTGCTGAAAGAAGCGACTGAGATGGCACATTATCTCGCCACACAACCGACCCAAGGCTTAGCGTATATCAAGCAAGCTTTGCAAGCCTCATCCACCAATACCTTGGATCAGCAATTGGATTTAGAACGTGATTTGCAGCGTTTAGCGGGTCGCACTGTGGATTATCGGGAAGGTATCCAAGCGTTTTTTGCTAAACGTGCGCCGCAATTTGTCGGCCATTAACCCAAGGATTGCAGCATGAACCAAACCATAAGCCCTGAGGCTTTAGCGCAATTGTGTAGTGATACTATGCACAGGAATGATAAAGCCTCCTTAGCGATGGGTATTGAGATCGTAGAAAGTCTGCCGGGTTATGCGCGTTTACAGATGCAAGTGCGTGAAAATATGCTTAATGGGCATGATGTGTGTCATGGGGGTATGATGTTTACTTTAGCAGATACGGCTTTTGCTCATGCTTGTAATAACAGCAATAAAGTGACCTTAGCCTCGGGATGCACGATTGATTTTCTTGCACCTGCTTATCAAGGGGATTGGCTTACCGCGACGGCTCAACAGCGTTCGCGTAGTGGTCGAACCGGTATCTATGATGTGGAAATTCATCGTCAAGATGGCAGTTTAATTGCGGTGTTTCGAGGGCGCTCGTATCAATTGAAAGGTCATGTTGTTCCCGAGTCAAGCGATCAGGTGACTAGCCCTGTGACTTAATACTAATGAGGCAGTGCTGGATGAGCACTGAGGAGGAGAATTTATGAGTGCCACTTCATTTCCGGAAGGTGCTTTGTCATCGGTTGAAAAAGCCAGCCGTGATGAATTGCAAGCCTTACAGTTAAAACGCCTGCAATGGACTTTGCGTCATGCCTACGCCAACTCACCGATGTATCGCAAGAAATTCGATGCTGAGGGTGTGCATCCTGATGATCTAAAAGAATTAGCGGATCTGAGAAAATTTCCTTATACCACCAAGCAAGATCTACGTGAAAACTACCCATTTGACACCTTTGCGGTGCCAATGGAGCAAGTGTCACGTATACATGCTTCCAGTGGTACAACGGGTAAGCCAACAGTGGTTGGTTATACGCAAGGCGATATTTCCCGCTGGGCCGATATGGTTGCACGTTCGATTTGGGCAGCCGGTGGCAGAGCAGGGGATAAAGTGCATGTGGCCTATGGCTATGGCTTATTTACAGGAGGCTTGGGCGCACATTATGGGGCAGAGCGTTTAGGTTGTACGGTGATTCCCATGTCGGGTGGACAAACTGAAAAACAAGTGCAACTTATCCAAGATTTTAAGCCCGATATTATTATGGTAACGCCTTCCTATTGTTTGAATATTGCCGATGAGTTCGATAGACAAGGCTTAGATCCTGTCAAATGTTCGCTGCGGATTGGTATCTTTGGTGCAGAGCCTTGGACGAATGCCATGCGTCAAGAAATCGAACAACGTATGGGCTTAAGTGCGGTCGATATTTATGGCTTATCTGAGGTCATGGGACCCGGTGTTGCACAAGAGTTTGGCTCTACTAAAGATGGTCCTACCATTTGGGAGGACGCGTTCTATCCTGAAATTATTAATCCTGATAGCTTAGAGCCGATTGCGGATGGCATAGAGGGTGAATTGGTGTTTACCTCTTTAGTGAAAGAGGCGATGCCAGTGATTCGTTATCGAACACGTGACCTAACAACTTTATTACCCGGCTCAGCGTGTGTGATGCGCCGTATGGCAAAAATTACCGGTCGCAGCGATGACATGATGATTATTCGTGGCGTAAATGTATTTCCATCGCAAATCGAAGAGCAAATTCTTAAAGTTCCACAATTATCGCCGCACTACCTGATTGAAATCACCCGTGACGGTAATCTTGATAACCTTTTAGTGCATGTGGAAGCGCGCAGTAATCAGGTAGATGCCGCAGAGCGAGCCATGGCTGCAAAAGAATTGCAACATCATATTAAAGTCATGATTGGGGTGAGTACTAAAATCAATATAGTGGGTGAAGGCGAAGTGGCACGCTCACAGGGTAAAGCACAGCGGGTTATTGATAAGCGCCCAAAAGCTTGATTGAAGTTGGGGAAGCCTATGGATTCCCCAACTGTTGCTTAGTGCTTAAATATAGGCATAAGGCAGGCTGTGATGGTGGCGGATATGGAGTGATAAGCCTAAAGCGGCTAAACCACTGCCTTCTAATACCTTTGCCGCTAAGGGTAGAAACGTATTTTCTTCGAATTGTGCATGTGCCAAATAGGCGCTTGATAATTCATGGACAATAGCAATATCTAAGTTAGCCAGCTTACCCTTGGCAAGCTTTTTAATCGCAGGCTCTATTTGATACCACAAGTTTTCGAGATGGCGGTGTTCTTGCGTGAGCGCAGAGGCTTGGGCAATCGCATTGCGGATATCCACGGGATCCGCTTTGACGGGATTACGCACCGCATCAAACAGTTCTTCCTCTTCCTCAGCATGATGAGCCAGTACCACTTTGTGAAAAAACTCATAAAGCTTTTGCGCGGTTTGTTGCGTTTTGTCCGCATTATGCAAGTGGTCGGGCAACTCCGCTAAACTTTGAAAATTAGCCATAATACCAGCATGACAGCCAGAAAATTCATTCAAAGGATTTTGGGTGGTGTTCACGATGTTTTTCCCTATTAATATTGTATAACCAGCATCATACACCTGTGTGAAAGCCCACGATTGACATCGATCAATGCTAGATAATGTTCCGTTTCTATTCTTCTAAACGGTTTATTCCGCTTTCGGTGGTTCCTCAGTAGAAGTGCAATGGGTGAGACACCATTGATTTAGTTGCTTTAATAGGTCTAATAACAACTGATTTTTTTTATTGGGTAGGACATGAGAAAAGTTCTGATTCCAGGCCAAGACTTGGGGTTCGATTTGTTGAAACAGTTGTTTGCCTTGTTCTGTCAGGCTGATATGCACTACACGTTTATCTTGGCTATTACTGGTGCGCACGACCAAGTGTTTGTTATCCATTAAAATTAAAGCACGTGTGACGCGTGCCTTATCCATATTAGTCAACCTACCTAATTCAGTCGGGGTACGATTATCGGATTGCTGAAGGTGGGCCAAAATCCTCCATTCGGGAGTAGTCAAATCAAAATCAGCATAGACTTTTGCCAAGGAGCGGCTAATAGAATCAGCTACCATAACTAATTGATAGGGCAAAAAATTGTCGAGTTCTAAGTTTTTCATAAGACTAATAAAAAATTGATTTAGCGCAGTGTAAAAAATTTTGCATTGTGCTTGCAATTGATTTTGATCGAAACTAAACTGGTTTCGATCAAAATTAGTTTGTGGCTTGGAGGAGTAAGACATGGAAAAGAAATTTGCGTCGGTAGCGGATCTGGAACAAAAACAGATTACCTTTGCACCCTTAGCCGACGGCGTATACGCCTATACAGCAGAAGGCGACCCTAATACGGGCATTATTATTGGTGATGATTCTGTAATGGTCATCGATACCCAAGCCACGCCTACGATGGCAGCCGATGTGATTCGTCGCATACGAGAAGTAACGGATCTGCCCATTAAACACGTCGTCCTTACCCATTATCACGCGGTACGTGTGCTGGGTGCATCGGCCTATCAGCCTGAGAATGTTTATGCCAGCCGCAACACCTATGACTTAATTGTGGAGCGTGGTCAACAAGACTTTGAATCAGAATTAGGGCGTTTCCCCCGTTTATTTGCGGATGTTTCTTCTGTCCCAGGTTTAACATGGCCCAATATCGTATTTGAACGTGAACTGACCGTATTCATGGGCAAGCGCGAAGTGAAAATTTTGCATGTTGGCAAAGGTCATACTAAAGGTGATACCGTAGTATGGTTGCCAAAGGAAAGAATTCTATTCTCTGGTGATCAGGTTGAATATGGTGCAACACCTTATACCGGTGACGCCTATCATGAAGAATGGCCCGCGACCTTAGATAAATTGGCTGCTATGAAACCTGAAAAATTAGTGCCAGGGCGTGGAGATGCTTTACAAACTGCTGAACAGTGTTTAGAAGCGATTGAAGGCACACGCAATTTCTTAAATCAAATGTATGGTAATGTGAAAAAATGCCGTGCCCAAGGCATGGATTTGGCTAGCACTTATGCTGACACCTATAAACTCCTTCAACCTCAATTTGGTCACTGGGTGATCTTTGAACATTGCTTACCGTTTGATATTACCCGCTGCTATGACGAAGCAGGCGAATACCAGCATCCACGCATTTGGACGGCGAAGCGTGATACGGAAATGTGGCATTCCTTGCAAGAAGTCGTTGCTAAGCACTAAACCCTAGTTTTATCGCATTGCCAAACCCTTTCTCAAACAGCGAGGAAGGGAAATCATACTTCTGGAGGAGAGGAGCATGGTTTCAACCTATCAAAATCCTGTGTATGCGTTTCGGCGCAGTCCTGATCAGGATGCAACTACACCTGTGCATCATCCCATTATTATTGTCGGCGGTGGCCCCACCGGTTTATACAGTGCCTTGGATTTTGCCAAGCAAGGCATTCCTACGGTGGTATTAGATGATGACAATACTGTGAGTTATGGTTCACGCGCCCTGTGTTTTTCCAAACGTACCCTAGAGATTCTGGATCGTGTTGATTGCGGTCAACCAGTGGTCGATAAGGGCGTGACATGGCAGTTGGGTAAAGTGTTTTTTCACGAACGCCAAGTGTATGAGTTCAATCTTCTGCCCGAAGATGGTCATGAGCGTCCCGCCTTTGTCAATATCCAGCAATACTACCCTGAAGAATACTTAGTGAATCGTATTCAACACGTGCCGGAAATTGATTTGCGCTGGCAAAGCAAGGTCACGCAAGTGCGTCGCCAAGGTGAAAAGGTCGAAGTCGTCGTCGAAACGCCCGCAGGCGCTTATCGCATGACCTGTGATTATGTGTTGATAGCCGATGGTGCAAACAGTCCCATCCGGGAAAGTTTAGGGCTGAAATCAGTTGGGCAAGTATTTAATGATACCTTCTTGATTGCTGATATTTTAATGAAGGCGGGTTTCCCCACCGAGCGTTGGTTCTGGTTTGATCCACCGTTTCACCCAGGGCAGTCGGTGTTATTGCATAAACAACCTGATGGCTGCTGGCGGATTGATTTTCAGTTGGGGGCAGGTGCGGATCGCAATGCATGGAAACAACCTGAAAAAGTACGTCCTCTAATTAAAGCTATGCTGGGTGAGGAGATTGAGTTTGAGTTTGAATGGCTCAGTGTGTATAGCTTCCGTTGTCGCCGTATGGAATCCTTTATTCACGAAGATCGTATTCTGTTTGTGGGGGATTCCGCCCATCAAGTGTCGCCCTTTGGTGCGCGTGGTGCGAATGGCGCATTGCAAGCGGCTGAGAACTTAGTCTGGAAATTAGTCCGTGTGTTAAAAGGGCAAGCGCCTGCCAGTTTATTGAAGACTTATGATCAAGAACGCAGTCAGGGCGCAGATGAGAATATTCTAAATTCCAGTCGTGCCACTGACTTTATTACCCCTAAAAATCGTATGACGCGTTTATTTCGCGATACGGTATTAGAGCTTGCCGAGCAATACCCCTTTGCCAGACCACTGGTGAATAGTGGACGTTTATCTGTGCCTTGTGTGTATGACGGTTCGAGTTTGAATACTGCTGATCGTGTGGAAGATGGCTTTACACCTAAGCAACGAGTGGGTTCGGTATGTAAAGATGCACCGATTACTATAAATGGTGAAAAAGCATGGTTGCTGCGCCAATTAGGCGATCAGTTTGTATTGCTCGTAGATGGGCGTAATGCCGATCAAACTGTTGTAAACCGTTTACGCCAAGAGCCTGATTTAAAAGTATTAGTGGTGGATCAGGACTTTGTTGATAGTGAGGGCAAAGTACGTGAGCGTTATGAGTTGCTGCCTAATAGCGCTTATTTAATGCGTCCTGATCAACACGTGGCGGCTCGTTGGCGGCAGTGGACAGTGGCGGATGTGCAGCAAGCCATGCAGCGTGCCTTGGGTAAGGAGTTAGTATGAGTGCATTAAATTTAAATTCAAATTTCACCAATGCCGATGCCTTTTATGCAGCTTTAGCGGATTTACACCGTGACGGCGATGAGGAAAAAAGTCAGCGTATTAATGCACGTCTAATTTTGTTACTGGCTAATCATATCGGTGATCAAACGGTACTGATGGAAGCGATGCACATTGCGGCGGATTTACCGCAGGAAGGGGTTTCATGAATACAACGCTGAGTAATCCAATGGGATTAAATGGTTTTGAATTTGTTGAGTTTGCTGCACCTGATCCGAATGTATTAATCCATGTATTTACCAGCTTGGGTTTCAAGCATGTCGCCCGACATCGTTCTAAACAGGTGGATTTGTATCGCCAAGGTGAAATCAATTTCATTATTAATCGTGAACCAGGTTTAGCCACTTGGTTTGCCGACGAACATGGTGCATCGGCTTGTGGCTTAGCTTTTCGGGTGGAAAATTCACACAAGGCTTATTACCGTGCTTTGGACTTGGGTGCGCAACCGATTGATATTCCCGCAGGGCCGATGGAATTGAAACTGCCCGCGATTAAGGGAATCGGCAATGCACCAATTTATCTGATTGACCGCTATCAAGAAGGATCGAGTATTTACGATATTGACTTTGAATATCTGCCTAATGTTGAACGTCATCCGGTAGGGTGTGGCTTAAAAGTGATTGATCACCTCACCCATAATGTGTATCGCGGACGTATGCAGTATTGGGCGGGCTTTTATGAGAAATACTTTAATTTCCGTGAGTTGCGTTACTTTGATATTAAGGGTGAGTATACAGGTTTGAGCTCTAAAGCTATGACCGCACCTGATGGCAAAATTCGGATTCCTTTGAATGAAGAAGCTTCCAGCGGTACAGGGCAGATTGAAGAGTTCCTAATGCAATTTAATGGGGAAGGGATTCAACACATTGCCTTGTTAACCGATGATATTTTCCAAACCATTGATCAGTTGCGTGCTCGGAGTGTGCCATTGATGACGGCACCACCTGCCACTTATTATCAAATGTTGGACGAACGTTTGCCGCAACATGGACAGCCTGTGAGTGAGTTACAGACACGTGGCATTTTACTTGATGGCGTCAGTCAAGCTAATCAGCCACCGCGTTTATTACTCCAAATTTTTACCCAAACCTTATTAGGTCCTGTATTTTTTGAAATTATTCAACGCAAGGGTGACGAAGGCTTTGGCGAGGGTAATTTCAAGGCTTTGTTTGAATCTATGGAGCGTGACCAAATTCAGCGTGGTGTATTGGAAGTTGCAGCAAAGGATAGTGTATGAGTGAATTACAATACTTAACTGGTTTCGGCAATGAGTTTGAATCGGAAGCCTTAATAGGTGCTTTGCCCAAAGGGCGTTTTAGTCCGCAGCGTGTGGCACATGGTTTATATGCCGAACAGTTTAATACCACGGCTTTTACTGCACCACGTGCCGATAATCGTCGTACATGGTTTTATCGGATACGTCCTTCGGTATTACAGGGTCGTTATCGTCCGATGGATAATGGTTTAACACGCAGTGCGCCGAATACTGAAATTGCCACGCCACCGGATATGCTGCGCTGGTCGCCGTTTGCGATACCTACGCAAGCTCAGGATTTTGTTACAGGCTTAACCACGATTGCCACCAATGGTAGTGTGGCAGGGCAGTCTGGCATTGCGATCCATCTGTATTTGGCGAATCAATCTATGCAGGATCGTTTCTACCTGAATGCGGATGGAGAAATGTTATTAGTGCCGCAGCAAGGCGCATTAAGACTGCATACCGAATGCGGTATTTTGGAGGTGAAAGCTGGTGAGATTGCAGTAATCCCGCGCGGCATGAAATGGCGGGTGGTGTTATTGGATAATACGGCACGCGGTTATGTCTGTGAAAACTACGGTCATCCCTTGGTTTTACCTGAGCGTGGTCCTGTGGGTGCGAATGGTTATGCCAATGATCGTGATTTCCAAACCCCTGTGGCTGCCTTTGAAGATAGAGAAGGATCATTTGAATTAGTTACCAAGTTTATGGGGCAAAACTATGCTTGTGAGTTAAAGCATTCGCCCTTGGATGTGGTGGCATGGACGGGTAATTCTGTGCCTTATAAATACGATCTAACTCGTTTCAATGTGATGAATACGGTCAGTTATGATCATCCGGACCCCTCAATTTTTACGGTATTAACTTCACCATCAGGGCAGGTGGGCGTGGCTAATGCCGATTTCGTGATTTTCCCACCGCGCTGGATGGTGGCGGAAGAGACTTTCCGTCCGCCTTGGTATCACCGTAATTTCATGAGCGAATTCATGGGGTTAATTTATGGCATCTATGATGCCAAGGAAAAGGGTTTTGAAGCGGGTGGTGCAAGCTTACACAATAGTTTTTCCCCACACGGTCCTGAGGCAGCGGTATTTGAAAAGGCCAGTCACGCCGAACTCAAACCACAACGTTATGAAAACACGTTGGCCTTTATGTTTGAGTCGCGTTATGTGATTCAACCGACGCGTTTTGCGCTAGAAGCACCTGAATTACAGAATGACTATATTGAATGTTGGTCAGGTTTAAATAAGCATTTTAAAGGGTGAGGCACATTCAACGTGCTTAACATACTCATAGATTGAAAGAGAATGGAATTATGAAATTAGCCTCATTAAACAAAGGTCGTGATGGTGAGTTAATCCTCGTATCACACGATCTGAAAAAGGCCGTGAAAGTCACAGCCATAGCCCCGACCTTACAAGCCGCCTTAGACGATTGGCAACACATCGCGCCACGTTTACAAGAACGTTACGATGCCTTAAATGCAGGCACAGCCGAGGGTACATTTGATTTTAACCCAGCCGATTGTGCTTCACCCTTGCCGCGTGCCTACCAATGGGCAGATGGTAGTGCTTATGTCAATCATGTGGAGTTAGTGCGTAAGGCGCGTAATGCCGAAATGCCCGAAAGTTTTTGGCATGACCCACTTATGTATCAAGGCGGTTCAGACAGTTTTATTCCACCCCATGCGGATATTCCGCTAGGCAGTGAAGAATGGGGCATTGATTTTGAAGCCGAAGTTGCCGTGATTACCGATGATGTGCCGATGGGGGCTAACCCTGAACAATGTGCTCAACAGATTCGTTTGATTCTATTAGTCAATGATGTGTCCCTACGCGGTCTGATTCCGAATGAATTAGCCAAGGGTTTTGGCTTTTTTCAATCTAAACCTTCTAGCAGTTTTTCACCTGTGGCGGTCACGCCTGATGAATTAGGTAATGCATGGCAAGCGGGGCGGGTGCATTTGCCCTTATTGGTGGAGTACAACCAGCAACTGTTTGGTAAGGCAAATGCGGGGGAGGATATGACTTTTAATTTCCCGCAATTAGTTGCACATGCTGCCAAAACGCGTCCACTGGGTGCAGGTGCAATTATTGGTTCGGGTACGGTGTCTAATAAACAAGAGACGGCTCATGGTTCAGCGATTGCGGATGGGGGTGTGGGGTATAGCTGTATTGCGGAAGTGCGCATGATTGAAACTATTAATACGGGCAAGCCGCAAACGCCTTTTATGAAATTTGGTGATCGTGTGCGTATCGAAATGAAGGATGCGCAGGGGCAGAGTATTTTTGGTGCGATTGATCAGCGGGTGGTTAAATATAACGCCTAAGTATTGAGTAAATCGTGGGTGCTCGTAATCGTTGCATATTCGCCATCCAAATTCGCTAATGACATAGCATGTACTTCTTCTGCGCCACGTGCTACGCCATGATAATCAGCTTTAGCGAAAGTGAAAGTGGCATCGCTCACTACTTGGGTAGCGAATCCTAAATTGCCTGCACTGCGGGCAGTGGCTTCCACTGAATTATTAGTACTGACCCCCACGATCACAAGTTCACGAATACCGCGCACATGCAGCCAACGTTCCAAACCGGATTGAATAAAAGCGTCCGGTACATTTTTCTCAAAGACCGCTTCTTGGGCTAAAGGTAGAAAGGCTGTTTGAAATGCACAACCTTGTTGTCCAGCGGCAAATAAGGAGTTTAGTGAGCGTGAAATATGGCGAACATGAACAATAGGGCGTTTAGTGTGCCGCCAATGCGCGAGTAGCTTCGTGATATGGGTTTCAGCCTCAGGGTTATTCTGTTCACCTGCTTGCGGCCAAGCCATGCACACTTGCATATCGATAATGAGTAAGGTTTTAGTGTTCATAAATGATTCTAGCACAACTCGACCAAGCTCATCCCTCAAATAAGTGAGTGGTTTTTTCCGTGTGCTCCTTGAACTAGGGGATAGGCGCTTAGCGTGAATTAAGGAATACTGAACTCACGTTAGTAGTTGAGCTAAGACAAACGAAAAAGCTCCTTACGCTGGCATGAGGTCACATAAGACCTTTAAACACATTAGTCTGAGAATCCCAATTTAACTCAAAGGATGGAAGTTATGAACACATTACGTACCTGGTTAGCTGCTACTACTTTAGCGACTATTGCTGCTACTTCAGTACAGGCTGCTCCCAATTTAAATACAGTCTTTTTCAAAGACCCTGCGATTGCAGGCAGTGGTTGCAAAGCGGGTACTGTGGATTATGCCATTACTCCAGATGGTCAAACCTTAAGTATTCTGTTTGATTCTTACAGTGCTGCGCCGGGTAATAAGACCTGTAATATTGCGGTGCCAGTGCATGTTCCAAATGGTTTTCAAGTCTCTTTAATGACCGCTGATTATCGTGGTTTTGTACAAGGCTCAGCAGAATTACGTCGCTCTTACTTTTTTGCAGGCGAAACAGGTCCAAGTTTGTCAACACCGATGAGTAGTAATGCTGGTAAAGAATATACGCAACGCGATAGCTTGATTACTTCAAGTAATAGTTATGCTAAGTGTGGTGAAGATGTGAATTTGCGTGTTAATAGCCGGATTATGACTAAGACTAATAAAAGCTCTATTAGCGTAGATTCACTGGATTTGCAAAATGGTATCATCTTTAAATTACAATACAAACCTTGCTAAACTTCAGATAAGGTTCTGAAAATTCATGCCATTAAAGGCTGCCGCCTAGGTGGCCTTTTTAGTTTGGCCAGTGCGCTAATAAGGTTTAGTTCAATAAAGCAATCCTCACTCGCCGATTAATTTTTCCTTTGTTTTCAATTTTCGTTATGGCGACTCGACCAATTTCGCCAGTGCGGCGTACATGGGTGCCGCCACAAGGTTGTAAGTCAGCATCTTGAATATGGATTAAGCGTATTTTTCCTGAGCCACGCGGTGGTTGCACGGACATGGTTTTGACTAAACTAGGATTAGCATCCAACTCCTCATCACTAATCCAGCGCTCACTGAGTGGTAAATCTTTATCAATTAATGCTTGTAGTTGTTGCGTGATGGTTTCTTTATTGAGATTCGCATCAGGAATATCAAAGTCTGAACGGCCTTCGCCAAGGCTAATAGAACCACCGGTCACGGGATAAGGTAAGACCACAGACAGCAAATGTAAGGCTGTATGAATCCGCATATGGCTATAACGTGTCTGCCAGTCCAAAACTAATTCAACTGACTCGCCCACGGTGGGTAATGGATTGGCTTCGGCTGGAATGTGGGCAATACAGGTATGTGCAGCATCATCCCAGACTGTGGTAGTAATAGGGATCACGCGACCATCGGCTAAGCATAATTGACCCTTATCACCCGGTTGGCCGCCGCCGGTAGGATAAAAAAGCGTACGATCTAAGATAATGCCACCACGCTCATTAATAGCAAGTACCTTAGCACTGGCGCGAGTTTGATAAGCATCATGGCGAAATAACAGTTCAGTAGTCATGGTCTGTCCTACAAAATGATTGATTCAAATTAAACATGTGGTGCAATAATCACTAAAAATACGCCAATGATTGATAAAGCTACTGATCTTTTGCGCGTCAAAAGTTTAATGCGCCCAGGTTTCATGACACCGATTGAGCCTAAGATCATCAAGGAAATGGCAAGCATAATAAGCAAGTTATTTAAAAGGGGCATAAGCGTCGTCGTTCTGCTATTGGAGTTTAGGAAGGGTGCTCACTTTACTAAAAAATGACAAAAATCTATAGCCTTAAGTCTGAGAGACCATTTTACTAAACCCTTGGCTGGCTTAATGAAACAGGTTTGGATTCATGAATAAGCGTTGGCGCTGTATTTTTCGGGGGTAGACAATCGAGTTGGAGGCAGTAGTCCCGATCTTGTAAAGATTTATAATGACTACGCTCCCAACAATAGCAGTAGTTGATGTTTAAGTTAAAGTTGTATCCTTTCAATCAATTGTATAATGAGCAGCATGATGACTACATCTAGTGATTCCGGTTTTGCCGAGCGTGTCCGTGCCAGTTTCGCACGTCAGAACGCCATGACTTTAATTCAGGCGAGTTTGACTGTGGTCGAGTAGGGGCACACGAAAATTTGTTTGCCAGATTAAGTCGGAAAAATAGCCGCTAAGCGTTGTGTAGACAGCAATTGCTCCCACTCCTGCCCCATGTTTTAATGCTCATCCAACCACAGGGAGAGGCATTATGCTTAATGAACAACAACAAACCCAATTATTAGTCCGTTTTGCGCGTGAACAGCTTGCACCAGAGCTCAGTAGTTCTGATTGGCTGGCGTTTGAACAACGTTTAATTCGGTATTTACCTGCGCTTACTAATGAGTTGAGTCGTGTCTATGGTGAACGCGATGACTTTCTTCTCTTCCTCGAAACCTTACTGAAATCGGCTTATCAAGCATGGCAAGCGCGCTCCCCCACGCTAAAGAATCAGGACATGGCGCATGAGCATAACCCCGATTGGTTTAGCTCGGAAAAGATGGTGGGTGGCGTGTGTTATGTGGATTTATTTGCAGGCACTTTGCAGGGCATCCTTGCCAAGATTCCGTATTTTCAAGAGTTAGGCTTGACTTATTTACACCTCATGCCCTTGTTTAAATGTCCTGAAGGGCAAAGTGATGGTGGTTATGCGGTGAGTAGTTATCGGGAGGTGAATCCTGCCCTCGGTACCATTGAGGATTTGCGGGCAGTGGCGCAAGCGCTAAAAGCAGCGGGCATTACTTTAGTGGTCGATTTTATTTTTAATCACACTTCCCATGAGCACATCTGGGCTAAGGAAGCGGTGAAGGGCAATCCCAATTATCAGGATTTTTATTATTTCTTCCCCGATCGCCACATGCCTGACGCTTATGATCAAACCGTGCGTGAAATTTTTCCAGATCAACATCCGGGGGCGTTTTCACAACTTCCCGATGGGCGTTGGGTGTGGACGACCTTCAATAGTTTTCAGTGGGATTTGAATTATAGCAATCCTGCTACCTTCACAGCGATGGCTGAGGAAATGCTATTTATTGCTAATCTTGGTGTGGATATTTTGCGCATGGATGCAGTGGCTTTTATCTGGAAGAAGCTTGGCACTGATTGCGAAAACTTGACCCAAGCTCATGCTTTAATTCGTGCGTTTAATGCCGTTGCGCGTATTGCTGCACCGAGTTTATTATTCAAATCCGAAGCAATTGTTCACCCTGACAAAGTCGTTCAATACATCGCCCCGAATGAGTGCCAGCTTTCTTACAACCCCCTGCAAATGGCACTTTTATGGAATTCCTTGGCTACCCGCGAAGTTAATCTTCTCCAGCAAGCCTTAGAGCGTCGCCATAACTTGCCTGCACATACGGCATGGGTGAATTATGTACGTTGTCATGATGACATTGGCTGGACGTTTGCTGATGAAGATGCGGCGGAATTTGGCATTAATGGTTTTTTCCATCGCCAATTTTTGAATCAATTTTATGTAAATCGTTTTGCCGGTAGTTTCGCACGTGGCGTACCTTTTCAGGATAATCCGGTGACGGGCGATTGCCGCATTAGTGGTATGTGTGCCTCGTTGGTTGGCTTAGAACAACATGACCCATTAGCGATTGATCGCATCATACTTTTGCATAGTGTGGCCTTAAGTTCGGGGGGGCTTCCACTGATTTATTTAGGGGATGAAGTTGGCACTTTAAATGATTATAGTTTTAGCGATGATCCAGATAAAGCCACTGACTCCCGTTGGGTGCATCGCCCGCACGCTGATAAAGTGCGTTATGAACAACGTCATGATCTGTCGAGCGATGCAGGGCAAGTCTTTAATCGTTTATTACACTTAATCCAGATTCGTAAAAACACCCCAGCCTTGGGTGGTACACAGTTAGTGTCGTTCAATGCGCGCAATCCTCACGTGTTGGGTTATTGGCGTGGCGATAAAGATCGCATATTGGTATTGGCGAATTTTAGTGAAAACCATGTTTTTGTTAGCGCCCTGACTTTATCGACTCTACCTGAACAGCTAATCGATTTGATTAGCTCTCAATCTGTGTCTTTAGCATCGGGTGTAAAACTTAAACCCTACCAAGTGCTATGGCTGAGTGTGCCAGCGATTCAACGTTAAACTAGCCAATAGGGTGTGTGAAGTAGCTCTGTAGCGTTATTTTTGTATAATGTTAAGCTATTCGTGAAGTAACTCTAAACTATTTATATTAATTTCAATGGGTTACTTTGTTTTTAACCAGCTGGTCATAAGGGTAACCCAGCCTTGTGGCTTAGCCATTACACTGGCTTTACCATGTGACTCAAGCTTTGTTTGAGTCAGTGCGTGCAGCAAGTAGGAGTAATAAAATGCGTATAGGACTGATCGGATTCGGTAAAACTGGGCGTGCTGTCGCCTCCATTTTACTAGAATCGCCAAACACTAAGCTGCAATGGGTGGTACGCCGTTCGAACATGCTAGAGCATCGTTCAGTGCCAGAGTTTTTAGGAATAGAGTCAGACTTACCGTGTTTGCTCTATTCCAAACAAGAACTGAGCGCAGAAGAGCTGTTAGATCGTTATCCGGTCGATGTAATTGTAGATTTTTCCTCACCTTCAGGTATTGACTACTATGGTCATGCTGCTGCAAAACGGCATATTACTATAGTAAGTGCGGTTTCTCAGTACCCTGATCTCCAACTCGTTAAGCTGAAACGGCTATCTAAACGTACCGTAGTGATGCATAGTCCCAATATTACTTTGGGGATTAACTTCTTGATTCTTAGTGCAAAAGTTCTGAAAAATATTGCGCCTTTTACGGATATTGCCATTACAGAGCAGCATTTTAAAACCAAACCACAGGTATCAGGGACGGCAAAAGTGATAGCACGCGAGTTAGACATTCCGGAGGATGAAATCAATACCGTGAGAGCCGGTGGGATTATTGGTGTCCATGAGATTTTATTCGGATTTCCTTATCAAACCGTGCGTCTTAAGCATGAGTCTATTGCGCGCGAAGCTTTTGGGAACGGAGTTCTGTTTGCCGTACAAAATTTATATGGGAAGCCCAAAGGGTTTTATACGATGGAAAGCCTGCTGAAACCCTATTTTAATATGGATGTTTTTGAAGAAGGTTATTTAGCAGAAACGGTTTAAACTTCAAAAAGCATTTTCTCGGTACAGTACCGAGAAAATGCATCTATTCTATCAGTGCATAGCAGTTTATATATTGAAAGTTTGGAAATAATATCTGCAAGAGAATTATTTATTCGCCTATTTTATAAGGTATGCCAAAGTAAATAATATTTAGGTCATTTTTAGGGATGAAATTTATTTTCTCCATCACAAAAGTCTTGTCATCAATTTTTTTAACCTCTGATCCACAAAAGCTAAGCTTTTCATTGCTGTCAGATTTTTTGATCGTTAATTTAAATTTTCCAATTGCTCCTTTCCAATTAGCTCCCGTTTTCAAAATATAGGTAATAGTTGAAGTAGGAATATCATATTTCGCTTTTAGCTGATTATTAATCCAAGCTTTTGTGCTTTTGTCGATGCAATAAATACCGCTTTCTTCACCTTGCAATCCATAGCCTACTCCGCCGCCAACCCCAGGTGTATATTCGTGATTGACTAAAATGACTTTTTTAGCTGGAAAAGTTTGCATCCAATAGTGGGTAATTTTGTGTACATAAGCTTGTGCATCTTGGTCAAAACGCTTTTTATCTTCGCTTTGAAACACTTGTTTTTTGCCATCTACTACCACCGAAAATTTCAGGATGTTTTTATCTTTTCGCAGGTCTGCTTCGGTGTAATCCGGAAAGGCCGAATTATCAGCATCAAGTACTATTTCTGGTAAGGGGAAGGCAACACGAGTAGTAATAGGCTTGTCGCTAGTGTTGTAGAATTTGTAGGCAATACGTATCTTATCCTTGCTGATGAATAAATCCTCTTCCTGCATCACAATGTGATCAGACTTCGTGAATACTAGGCCACCCACACCAAACGCAGCAGTAGAGTCATTCGCAGAGACGTTAGCTAAAGTAGTAATCGCTAGTAGGCTAGTCAGATAGAGTAAACGCATGATTTTTTCTCGTAACTGGAATGATACCAAAGATACCATTTGTAGACCATGCTTCGGAAGTTAGATGCACTATTTTTTGAAGTTTAACGGTATTAGATCATTCATGAATAATAGACCGCTTTCATAAGTCAAAAATTAATCAAATCTAGCTTATGCAAAGAACCCCGCTATAGCTTAGTCAGGAAATTTATTTGACTATCTATTTTACAGTTAAATTGCTTAAAAATTGATTTGTGAAAGAGGTCTAATTAAATTTCTATTATTTATCTAGGTTTTGTTAATATTTAGCATAAGCAACTGATTATTCTGGTATATAAAAACCGAGAGAGAATAAAAATTATTTATTTTATAATTAATTTTTTAAATGCCTGCGGGATCTATTGATTTTTTTATTCTTAATTAATTTCTACTATTCCGAATATGAATAAAAATCCTAATCTCAGAAGTCGTTATAGTTTGGTTTTGACGCAATGTTTAATTAAAAATACGACTAAAGTGGTATGTTTTGTTACTTTAGTAAACTTGCTATGAGGTTTAAAAAATATAAACTAGTATCTTGCAAGAATTAAATTTTTAATAGGTGTATTTGAATAATTTCAAGAGATCTCCTGCGAAAGTCAAAAATTGAGCAATGTCTTTTTTCTGTTAAAGTTTATCCTATATAGAATTTTTGTATAAACATGGTTAAAAATTGTCCTACAAGACTGTTTAAAAAAATGACTTTCGTAGGAGGTTTAATAAATTTATTTATCCGTTATTTTTTAACAACAATTCGTTAATTTTTAGTTTTTTTAAAAAGAGATTTAAATTATGAGATATATTATTCCAAGTGCTGTCTTGTTATTTGCTTTAAGTCAGTCAACTCAAGCAGGTACAGTGGTGGATTGTCATGAGGTGGATACCATGGAAACTGATATGGTCGAGGTTTGTGTCAAGCAAACGAATCGTGACCTAAATGATAATTACGATGCCTTAAAAAAACTTCAAAAGGACTCACCTGAGAAACTAAAGCTACTGAAGGAGATGCAATTAGCTTGGATTAAAATGCGAGATGCTCAGTGTGAGTATGAAATGCGTAATACAGGCAGCAATGCCGCTCTAGTAGGCCTGGTGTGTGAGGTTAAATTAACCCAACAACGCGCAGATGATCTTGAAAAAATGGCGCAGTAAATAACTTATTTTGCCCAGTTAGTGGCTGATTCTAATCGTGTTAACCTATTCGACACGACAATAACAATATAGAAACTCTTGCGTCATGCCACTCGGGGTCTGATGATTTACTGTCAAGCTATCCAATAAACGAAAACTTTGTCCAAATGCGCTATGCAGTCCTTGACTGTCATAGCGCATTACCTCCAAGCCACTGCATTGTTTAGGTCCGTGTATGCCAAATGTCGCCATAATTACGTGTCCATCGGGTTTAACCGCTTTGAGAACTTGTTGAACATAGCGTTCACGTTGTGAATTTTCAGTCAGAAAGTGAAAGACCGCGCGGTCATGCCAAACATCATAATAGTGTGGTGCAAAATCTAGTGCTAACACATCGCCCACTAACCACTGGATAGTGGGGGCATCAACACCTAATCGCCTTTGTGTAATAGCGAGGGCTTGGCTGGAAATATCTAGCATACTTAGGTTGTGATAGCCTGCTGCTAATAAATCATCAGGGAGCGTGGATGCGCCGGTTCCCACATCTAACACGCTAGCGTGTCGGTGAGGGGCTAAGTACTGAATTAATTGTAGGGACACTTCGAGATGCTGCGCATACCAACTGACTTGTGCGGAGTTTTTGGTTTGATAGACCGATTCCCAATGCTGCTGTGGATTCATGGCGCTTTACCTTGCTAGTTATTTATCATGAGCTATTCTATATCAAAGCTAGATGATTGAAATACAAAACTAAAGTAGTTTTATAGTGATTATTTTATAGGTGTTTAGACGAATTTATATAAGTGCTTTGGTTTATAATATTGAAGTAAAAATCATTATTTTTTTAGTTTTAAAGCATTTTCTTGAGATCAATGGAACGAAATATACTAGGCTTGCTCTAATAATAATCAAATTTTTCACAAGGAATTGCTTAGAATGCTCAAAAACGCTGTAGCTGCAACGAATCCTTATCCAGGTTTGCGTCCTTATCAATCCACTGAGCAAACGACATTTTATGGACGGGATGCCGACACACAAGCACTGCTTGAAAAAATCTTAGCCAATCGCTTGACCTTATTATTCGCGGCGACAGGGGTAGGAAAAAGCTCTTTATTACAAGCCGCTATTTTGCCAAAACTTAGCTCAGATCAAGGGCTCAAGCTAGATGTGGTTTATTATAATGATTGGATAGCACCACCCATACAAGGCTTGCAGGCAGCGATTCGCCAAGCACTCCTTGCACGTTATGGCACGATACCTGAGACAAACGCTGCCAATCTTGAAGCTTTCTTTCAGGCTATTAAATCTTATACTACCACGCCCTTAGTACTCATTTTAGATCAGTTCGAAGAGTTTTTTCGCTATCGTTTTATTCATCACGCGGCTGATTTTCAAACGTTTATTGATCAGTTAAGCGCCGTTATTTTATCTGATGAGTTAAATGTTTCTTTAGTGTTTTCGATGCGCGAAGATTTTGCCTTAGAGCTAAATGCGTTTAAGCCACATTTGCCGAATCCTTTATTCAGTCATTATTATCGTTTAGAAAAGTTAGGAGTAGAAGCTGCTCGTCAGGCGATTACTGAGCCTTTAATTCAAGCCAACTATCACTATGAACCGGAATTGTTGGAGCGATTGCTAAGTGATTTATTAAGTCGGGATTTGACCCGTGATGCGTCGAGTCTTGCTAAAGGTACGCAAGCGGATAGTGTTGAACCACCATATTTACAAATTGTTTGTTCGCAATTATGGGAGCTGGATAAAAATGATCCAGAAAAGACGCTACGTTTAGTGACTTATAACCAAGCAGGTGGTGCTAAAGGTTTATTAGAAAACTATGTTAATTATGTGATGAAAGGATTTTCTGATCGTGAGAAACAAGTGACCTCAAAAGCCTTTGATCATTTAATTAGTCGGCGTGGGACTAAAATGGCCCATACGCCAGAAGACTTGGCAGAGTTAGTAAATCTCAAACCTGCTGAGCTGGCTAATGTCATGGATAAGCTAGAAAAGGCACGTATTTTGCGCCGCCAGCAA
This sequence comes from Thiolinea disciformis DSM 14473, assembly GCF_000371925.1. Taxonomy (GTDB): domain Bacteria; phylum Pseudomonadota; class Gammaproteobacteria; order Thiotrichales; family Thiotrichaceae; genus Thiolinea; species Thiolinea disciformis. Next base: position 119,546 of record NZ_AQVE01000008.1, read on the forward strand.
CGCGATAAACAGGTTTGGTATGAGCTTTATCATGATATGTTCTCAGGCGGGATTGAGCATTGGAACACCGCTTGGAAAAATCATATGCGTTTGCGCCGCAGTGTGATTGGAACGGTCGCCTCACTAGCTGCTTTGGCAGTTATTTATTTTAGCGTCGTGGCGTATTTGCAAGCCACTAGCAAACATCTACGCTTAGGCAATGACAATACCGATCGCGTGGAAATCTATACAGGGACTAGCAAATTCCCAGATCCCTTTGGGCAACAGCATTATTTTAGTGAAACTAATTTTGAACGCGGCAATTTAGAATTAGATAAGCGTTACGCTAAACGTGATATTCTTGATTACCCACTCGTAGTGCGTGAACTGATTAGTAGTCACCCTATTGATAAACGAATACAGCTTTATACCCAACACGGCGAATTTTGCTTGTATTCTGATTTATTTAGCCAATTATTATTAAAGCCAGCGCCAGGATGTAATAAACCGCAGCAAGTCTCCAGAAGCCCAGTAAGCAAAAAAGATAGCAAATTGAGAGCCTCAAATAATGATCTGATGCTAAACAGTTTTCTATTCAATTTTCCTAACTCACTCAAAACAGCTTGGGGTTTAGAGCAAGCGAAAGCCTTAGCCGAGACCCAACCAGACCTTATACCTAGCGAAACCATACAAAGTATTCCTTTAACAGCGCCGATACGTGCCGATAAAAATGAGTTGCTACGGCACATAGTGATGCAAAGTGGATATATCGAGTATACGCCTGAGCAAATAGCAGTGGTATTAGAGTGGTTGCTGGAGCCAACGAAATTTGAACTTGGCAATCAAGCTGCTACCCCTGTGGATACCGTGAGAGTTTTATTGGATCGAGGCGATATCTTATTACCGCTCTTACAAATCATGCAGGTTATGAATGTACAGCCGCGTTTATTGCAGGCTTTAGCGGCCGATAATGCACAGCAACGCGAGGTAGCCGCTATACTGGCGGGTCTAACCAGAGATCCAGTATTTATTGAGCCACTGACTAGATTAGTAGCGGATAAATCGAACAGTATTAAAACCGCTGCCTTGCAAAGTCTGTTTTTAATACAGCCCGAACCAACCATTATCCTAGCCACTAAGTTGCTGAATGATCGTACCCAGCCAGCCGATTTACGTAATAGCCTCATACAATACTTAGCAGGAACTTATTCCCTCAACGCTTCCTCAGCTTTGTTATCACGTTTCCAAGACCCCAATGAACGCGAGGAAATCAGGATGTTTTCTGCGAGAGCTTTGGGGTATTTGGGGGATACCAGTGTGTTGCCGATGTTACACACCGCTTTAACTGATCCTAATGAGCGTAGTGAGGTCAGATCTGGGGCTATTGACGGGATTAAGCTGATAGGTGACAAGACAAGTACTGGTCTTTTATTAGAAAGACTGAAGGATCCTGACGAGCGTTTAGATATTCGTATCTATTGCGCTGGGGCTTTAGGAGCGTTAGCTGCAACTGAGGCGTCCCCTACTTTATTGGCCTTAATAGCAGATCCTAAGGTAGATGATAATTTAAAAATTGAGGCTATCTCTGCTTTAGCTTATTCAGACGATGCCACGGTGCCTGCCCGGCTGTTCGTTATTTTGAAAGCGCTACCCGCACAGAGTAAGTTACTGTTAGGTTTGGTCTCGACGTTAGAGTCATTTAATGCGCCACAAATTACAGAGTTGCTAAAAGCCAATGGCTTGGGCAGCAATACCTTCATTTATACTGATCAAGAGCGTTTGCAAGACCAGGTGCAGGCATTTATTAATAATAAAACCAAGCATTATCAGCCTATTAGTACCACAAACTTCATGGACTCTACTCAGCAGAGTTTTACGCTAAATGCTAAATTGGGGTTTTATAGTAATGATCTATCCGGTTCATATGAGCAAAGGCAAGGGATAAGAAAGGCGCTGAAAATGAAAGATGCCAGTAAAAATCTTGCCTTAGCCCAGTTAGCCGCAGATGAGACCAATACTGTAAAGCTTCGTCTGGAGGCATTAAAGAATATCAGCGCTAGCCCCGCTAGCCCAGAACTGATGCAGTTGTTACAAAAACTGAGTAAGGATTCGAAACGTCTCATTCGCTTTGAAACAATCAATGCCCTACTCAAAGTGGCTGAGGGCAAGGATTTGCTGCCTTGGTTAGCTAATAGCAATATGCCTATAGAAACGTTAGAGCAAGGTTTGGAACGCTTAGCGACGACCAGCTCTCATGCCGATGCGGTCAATGGCCTCTTAACGTTTGCTAAAGATGATAAGAGTCCGTTACAAGTCAAAGCTTATCAGCTTTTGGGGGATGTAAAAGCTGTTGAAGTGTTGCCTTTAGTGGAGGCGAATCTGGCAAGTTTAGAAAAAGAGTACCAAACATGGCGTGCGGTACGAGATGCTCAACCCAAAGACACCGTAGATGATGCGGTCTATCAAGCATGGCAGGAAAAATTAGTGGCTAGTGAACCTGCTCATGCGCGGCTTGCCAGTCATTACGCTTATGTGTTGGCACAGTTGGATTTTGAAAAAGGTCAAGCATTATTAGCCCATGATTTAGCGGATGTTCGATCTGGAGCCGTGCTTGCCTTTAATCAATCGGCTAGTGTAACGGACTTGCAAACTTTGGCTAAGATCAGAGCTGAAAAGCCGAATGAGCCTTTATTTCAAGCCTCCAGTTACTTAGCGATTGACATGGCTTTGGCACGCTTAGAAAAAACTACAGACCCTCTAACGCTCCAAGCTTTGCAACAATGGCAAAGCCAGCTCAAACAGCCTAATGACTCTATCAGTCAGCGCCTAGATTGGACGGTGGCTATGATTAAACATAATCAAACACTGGATCAGGAGTTTGAGCAGAAATACCAACTGAAGCGCGCAGAGTAGGGTTCTTAATGCTTTTTGAAAGCCTGTTGATTAAACAGGCTTTTGAAAGGAATAGTACTAATTAACGGATTAAAAGTTTTTGGTAAATCTGTAAGTCATGCTCAGAAAAGCAGCAAAACACCACACGCTCAAGATTTGGACAATTAGGCAATGTTTGTTTAACCGTTCGAAGCGCAATGTTAGCTGCTAATTGAATGGGATAGCCAAAAATACCTGTGCTAATGCAAGGAAAGGCGATCCTCTCTAAATCATATTCTTGCGCAATTTCTAAAGAACGCTTGTAACAAGAGGCAAGTAGTGCAGGTTCGTTATATTGCCCATTGCGCCATACAGGGCCAACGGTATGAATCACAAAGCGCGCTGGTAAGTTATAGCCCTTGGTGATTTTGGCATTACCAGTTTCACAACCACCCAGCAAGCGACATTCATGAAATAGCTCTTTTCCTGCTGCACGATGAATTGCCCCATCTACACCGCCACCGCCTAGTAGTGAGGAATTAGCAGCATTCACGATCGCATCGACTTGTAATTTAGTAATATCACCTTGAATGGCTTCAATTTCTTGCGTCATGAAAACACCTTATTATTTTAAATAATTGGGTAAGTTTAAGAGCCACGCCTCTTGTTCATCGGTATCAGGTACTTTTACGCCTCGTGCTTCACTGATTAGTTGTAAGGCTTGTGGTGGTTTAATACCACTAGCGACTAATACAGCGCCTGCGATTATACCGGTTCGACCAATACCAGCGCGGCAATGAATCACCACATGTTCACCCTCATCAATTCTTTGCCATAACTGTTTAGCTAATTCAAGCGCTTTGGGTGTTGAGGGCAAGCCGCGATCAGGAATAGGGAAGTGGATATAAGTAAGATCGTAATTAGCACAGTAAACAGGCTGTTGCCTTAAACCTAATTCGTACTGTTCTTGGGACTCTAATAAGCTAACTACAGTGGTGATGTTTAACTGTTGCAAACCTTGTATGTACTCTTCTAAATGTTCTTCACCTAAAGGTCTAGCCATGAGCGAGAGCTTACCTTTAATAGCGAAACTTAATGTATATAGGGTTGGTCGTATCACCATTTTTAGCGCTTAAGTTGGAGATAAAATTGTTTTGCTAATTGCCGTAAGCCTTGTTGCAGATTGTTTTCATAAATTCCATGCCCTGCATCGACCACCAGTAATTGATAACTTTTGAGGTAGCCTCGCAATAATTCTGCACCCTCCAATCTACACACTTGATCATGCCTGCCATGTACTGCCAATACCGGAATATCACCAAGCTTATCCAAACCATTCAACACCCCATTTGATGGTAAGAAAAAGCGTTGTGCGGCGTAGTGGGCATAAATTCGAATGCGTGCAATACGCGGGAGCCAAGTGTGTGGATCAGGATTAAAACTAGGGGTACTTGTTTGCATGATTGCTGCTTCCCAAGTGTCCCACGCTAAAGTAGCTTGATAAGCGCTTTTTGGCTCTGTCCGTAGGTGTTCCAATAAGACGCTGGCAGGGTCAGTGTGGTAGTAAATTTGTAAGGAGGCTAAGAGGGCTTGATAAGCCGCCGGAAATTGTTTACTCACCCCATCCGGCAAGGCGAACCAGTTCCAATCTTCGCGCCGCGCTAGAAACACGCCGCGTAATAGCACGCCTAAAGTACGCTCAGGAAAACGCTTGGCATATTCTAAAGCCAAAACACATCCCCACGAGCCCCCATAAATAGCCCAGCGCTTAATGTGTAAATGTTCGCGCAAGCGCTCCATATCTGCGACTAAATCAGTTGTCGTATTTGCTTCAATCGACCCTGAGGGTGTTGATTGCCCACAACCACGTTGATCCAGTTGGATAATCCGAAAACCTTCTGGATACAGTAGATTGGCTTGGGCAGGATTGCAGCCAGAGCCAGGGCCACCGTGCATAAATAGTAGGGGAATACCTTGTGGATTGCCGAATTCAGCGAAGTAAAGCGTATGGCCGTGATCAACTGGCAGAGTGCTCATAAACGGGCGACTTTGGTTTCCATGCCGCGCGTTTCGCCGGAGAGTTTGAAGAAAGCATCTAATAAACTGGTGGTGGCGGTTTGAGTAATTAATTGCGCAGGTGTGTCTTGTGCGAGCAGTTTACCTTTGTGTAATACCAAGACTTGTTTTGCCCCTTCGGCTTCATCGATCAAGTGGGTTGCCCACAACACACACAAATTTTGCTGATCACAGAGTTGATGTACATAGGCCAAGAGGGTAGCGCGTGAAGCGGGGTCGAGGCCGACTGTGGCTTCATCCATTAATAATAGCTTCGGTTCGGTCATTAAGGCGCGTGCGAGTTCGACTTTGCGCCGATTCCCGCCACTTAAGGTACGACTGGGTTTGCTTGCAACTTCAGTTAATTCAAGTTGCGCTAACACAGCCTCGCTACGGTTTTTAATCGTGGTTTTATTCATGCCGTGCAATTTGCCGTGGAAGTCTAAATTGGTTTGCACGCTTAAGTCTAAATCAAGCGCAGGCTGCTGAAATACTACGCCCATTTGTGCTAGGGCAGCGGGTAAATCTTTTTTGATGGCTAGGCCATTAAGCACAATTTCGCCTTGGTCGGGCGCGAATAAACCGGTCAATAATTGGAATAGGGTACTTTTACCTGCGCCATTAGGGCCTAGTAGCGCATAAAAGCCGGTATCTAGCTTGAAGCTTACTTGCTGTAAAGCTTGCACCGAGCCATAGGATTTACTCACTGATTCTACGCTAAGCGTTGCCATGTTTATTCCTTTGCCAAAGAGCCCGACAGCAGTTGTGGGTAGTGTTGCAATAGTTGGTTTTGCACGCTTTGTAGATCACTGGTGATGGGGGAGCGCGGTCGTGCCAAGGGCACACGATAATCCAAAATGACCTGAGCGGGGCGTGCCGAGAAAAATAAAATCCGATCAGCCAACTGCAAGGCCTCATTCAAGCTGTGCGTGACAAATAATACGGTCGGGCGTGTGTTTTGCCATAATTGTATTAATAATTGGCGTAGATCTTGGGCGGTCGGCTCATCTAAAGACTGAAAGGGTTCGTCCATGAGTAGTAATTGCGGCTGCGTCACAAAGGCACGCACTAAGGCCACGCGCCGCTTCAAACCACCCGATAATTGCTTAGGGAAAGCCGCACGAAACACACTTAAACTTAGTTGCTGTAATAGCTTATCCATGCGTGCAAAACGCTCGTTATCCGCTTGCAAAGGCGGTGCATCCAGTACTAAACGAATATTATTTTCCACACTCAGCCACGGCATTAAACGTGGCTCTTGAAACATATAACTCAAGGCCTCGCGCGGCGCTTGGATGTGGCCTTGGAAATCCGTTTCTAAGCCAGCAATCAGATTCAAGAGCGTGGTTTTGCCAGTGCCGGAAGGGCCGACCAGAGCGACAAATTCGCCAGATTCGACGCTAAAATGTACATCACACAGGGTTTGCACGCCATTGGCAAACGTCTTATCCCCTAATGCTACTTGTAAAAGACTCATTCACGCCACCGATTTAAACGTTTTTCTAGGGGGCGCAGGAAGATCGCTTCGAGGATAAGAATTAAGGTCACAAAGGCGAAGGTATAAGCTAAAATACCTTTTATATCAAAGTAATGGAAATAATTGCCCAGTTGAAAGCCAATGCCATTACTACGTCCTAGTAATTCGACCACTAAGACAATTTTCCAAATCAGGGCTAAACCATTGCGTGCTGCTGCGAATAAATAAGGATAAAGTTGCGGCCAATATACGCGCCAAAAACCTTGCAGTGGCGACAAGCGATACACTTGTGCGACTTGCAATAAATCCTTATCAATCGCGCGCGCCCCTTCACGTAAAGTCACTATTACCATCGGGATTTTATTAATTGCCACCGCCAGAATCGCAGCAGTTTCGCCTAAGCCAAGCCAGATATAGCAGAGAATAACCGTGACTAGGGCTGGAATATTGAGGCCAATAATCACCAAGGTATCCAGCCACTCATTCCAGCGTTCACGGCTGCCCATCAGAATGCCAAGCCCTACACCAATGAGCATGGCAAGCGTGAAGCTAGCAATCACTCGACCTAAAGTAGCACTCAAGTGGCGCAATAAATCACCGGAAACTAATTGTTCCCACAGTGTGAATAATACCGCACTGGGGGGAGGCAAATAACGGCTCTGTAAACACCACGCGAGTATTTGCCACAGCAGCACAAAGCTGAGCAGTATGACCACGCGTGGCTGGAGAAAAACCTTCATCAATTAAGGGCAGGCTGGCAAACTAAAGCCTGAGTAAAACATACCCTGTGGTAGCTCCTTTACATCACCGACTAAATCTTTGCCACCTAAATCAGCTAGCAATTTAAACGTTTGGGTCGCAGCGGCTTGCTGTTTTTCACCAAAACAGGCGGGAATCCCCGCGCGGAAAGCATCGCGTAATGCCATAAACACGCCATCTTTATCGGCTTTCATGCGTGGGCGAATACGTGCCCATTCTTCGTCACTGTTTTGCAAGATTTTTTTTGCCGCATACGAGGCGGTCAAAAAGCCTTTGGTGGCCTTCTCGTGGTCTTTTGCCCACTTTTCACTAAATACCCAACCAATCATGGGGAGATCTTTTTGAATGCCTAAACCTTCTAAGACTTGTGGCACGGTGATCACGGTCTTTAAGCCCTCATCTTGTAAACGTGCCGCAAAATTCCAGAAATTTAATACCGCATCAAGCTCACCTTTTTGCATCACTTCATTCAATAAAGGAGGCGCACCGTATTGGATGTTGGCTGCTTGGGCGAGATCCATTTTATCCGTTTGTTGTGCATAAGCGCGCACTAACAACCAGCTCTTATCTTTAGCACCACCGGCCACGCCAAGCTTTTTACCTTTTAAATCAGCAAGAGTATTAATGTTGGCTTTGGGGTTAGCGAGCATACTGCCAACGGCCGTGGAATAGGGAAATAATACATAATCTTGTCCTGCTGCACGTTGTTGCGCGACCCAAATCCAATCGGTAACAACGATATCGACGGCACCCCCTAATAAAGCGACGGTTGCCGCATCTGCTGAGGCAACCGGCACGACTTCTAGTTCAAAGTTATTTGCAGCATCTAGCTTATGCTCTTTGAGTACATCGAGTTCCCAATTGACGGTGCCAAATTCCAATACGCCAACTCTTACTTTATCTACAGCATAGGAGAGGCTAGGGGCGAGCATGAGGGCGAGGCTAAGCGCCAGTAGGCGTAAATAATTCATTGTTATTCCTCCTGAATACGAGTGACGAAGGCTGGGAATTAAGTTTGCTCAGAGTCGTAGTAAAGACACCCTTGTACAACCCAGCGTCGCCTTCCTGCGGCACAGGCTCTGTTCAAACTTAACCCCCAACCTCTCAATACTGTGCTCATGCCTGACGTGTGCGTTGAATCAGGCCACGTTGAGGATCATAGCCCCAAACTGCGAGCAAGAAAAAGATAGATAAAGCGCCCAATACGACCAAAGAGGAGAGGAGGTTCAATTGGCCGTAAAGGGCAAACCGGATCATTTCAACCGCATGGGTAAACGGGTTGAAGCTCGCTAAAGCATGAACCCATGTTGCCCCTGATTCTTGTAGCTTCCACAAGGGGTAAAGCGCGGTTGAAATAAAAAACATCGGGAAAATTACAAAATTCATGGTGCCCGCAAAATTCTCCAATTGGCGAATCGACACTGAGAGCAATAAGCCCAACGCGCCTAGCATCAAACCAGAAAGCACTAAGGCAGGAAAAGCCGTGATCCAACCAGACCACGGAATATCCACACGAAACACCATGCAAAGCACTAAAAAAGCATAAGCTTGTAACACCGATAATAAGGTGCCAGCCACTAGTTTGCTGAATAGCAAAAACCAACGTGGTTGTGGTGCAGTGAGCAGAAGACGCATGAGACCCATCTCGCGGTCATACACCATTGCCAGCGAGGATTGCATACCATTGAATAGCAGTACCATCCCCAATAAACCTGGTACTACATATACTTGGTATTCAATATAGGTTTCATAAGGCGGAATAATCGACACGCCAAAGATATTCTGGAAACCTGCCGCAAACACAACCAGCCATAAGGCGGGGCGCACTAAGGCTGACAGTAAACGTCCACGTTGATGCCAGAATTTAATGGTTTCACGTTGACAGATGGCCACTAAGGCTGGCCAATGCCGTGTTGCCATACCACCTCTCCTTGGAATGCAAAAGCTCTTTAGAATAAATAGCGCACTTTTGCTTGGCATGCTACCAACTTTTTTCCAACCAAAATTTGGCTATAATCTGTTAAGACTATACATACTTAGAAGAGGAGCTAAGATGAATCGCCTACCCCTATTAGCTGTGTTAGCAGCTCTCCCTTTTATGCTCCAGACACCGATGAGCTTTGCCAAAGGCACTGGCTATGTGTTTGTGAGTAGTGAAAATGATCATATAGTGACAGTGTTAGATGGCAAAACTTTTGCCAAAGTAAAAGATATTAAAACCGCTAAACGTCCCCGTCACCTGCAATTTAATCCCGATAAGACCCTGTTATATGCAGCCTGCGGTGATGGTGAAAGTATTGATATTATTGATGTTGCTAAATTGGAAGTGACCGATCAAATTGAGGATATTGACGACCCTGAGGCCTTTGATTTAAGTCCTGATAATAAAAATCTGTATATTTCCTTAGAGGACGAAGGTGCTTTAGGCATTATTGATCTGGCCAGCAAGAAAATGACTAAAACCGTAGAAGTAGGTGAAGAGCCTGAAGGTGTACTGGCGAATCCAGATGGCAAAACCGTGTATGTCACTTCCGAAGTAGCGAACATGGTGCATGTCGTTGATCCCAGCGCTGATGAGCCGAAAGCCAATATTGTAGTGGGCACACGCCCACGCCGCTTAGCACTCACACCTGATGGCAAAGAGTTATGGGTGACCAGTGAGCTGGATGCCTCTGTTAGTATTATTGATGTGGCAACCAATACCGTCAAAGAAAAACTCAGCTTTGCACCAGAAGGTTTTCGCAAAGAAGACATTACTCCTGTTGGCTTAGTGATGACTAAAGATGGCAAAACTGCCTTTGTCACCATTGGGCGTGCAAATCGTGTTGCAGTAGTGGATGTGGTAGGGCGCAAGGTCGAAACTTATATTCTGGTGGGGAATCGTGCTTGGAATGCCGCCTTAAATAAAGATGAATCATTGTTATTTGTCGCCAATGGTTTGAGCGACGATGTGTCAATCATTGATGTGCCTGCGCGCAAAGTACTGAAGTCGGTACCTGTCGGACGAGTGCCTTATATGGTGGTGGTTGATGATTAAACAAATGGTCTGGATGGCGCTAGTTGCAAGCCTTTGGCTGAGTACGGCTTATGCGGAAGATAAGCCAGCCGGTATTATGGCTCCGCAAAATTTACCCGCTAATACCGAAGCCGCACCTGTGCAAATCGCCAAATCGGTGCTGACTTTCGCTTATATCGAACTCACCGATGATGCGCGCTATGACGATAAACTGATGCCCAAACAATTCTTGGGCGCGCCGTTTGGACGGCCATATCCGGCTGCTGAAGTGGCTTTAAAAGAAATCAAGTTTCATGGTGAGGCAGCGGGCGTGAGTTTTTCTTTACAGCAAGTCAGTGGCAAAGATAGCGCTGATTTAATTAAACAAGTGGGCGATTTACAGGCTAAAGGAGTGAAGTTTGTTATAGCCGACTTACCTGCTAAAGAGTTGGTGGAAGTGGCACAAGCCTTTAAAGGCAAAGAACTAATTTTTTTTAATATTTCCGCCAAAGATGATGCGCTACGCCAAGCACAATGCCAAGATAATGTATTTCATACAATTCCGAATTTAGCCATGCAAGCAGATGGCTTAGTGCAGTATTTGGTTGCGCATAAATGGCGTAATGCTCTAGTGTTGCAAGGATCTTTGCCCGAGGATCAATTATTACTGGATGCCTTTAGTCGTGCTGCTAAACGTTATGGTTTAAAGATTACTGATACACGTCAGTTCGTATTAGGTAGTGATCCGCGTGAGCGTGAAAAAAATAATATCGCCCTATTAACAGGGGGCGATTATGACGTGGTGTATATTGCGGATAGCCAAGGTGAGTTTGCCCGCAATGCCAATTACCAAACTTTATTACCACGTCCGGTAATAGGTTCTGAAGGTTTAAATGCTTTAGCATGGAGTTGGGCTTGGGAGCGTCACGGTGCGCCGCAAGTAGAGAAGCGCTTTGTAAAACAGGCAGATCGGCACATGAGCGATGTGGATTGGGCGGCTTGGATGGCGGTGCGGTCTTTGGGCGCAGCGGTGCAGCAAACTCAAAGCAGTGATTTAGCGAAGATTCGCGATTACTTACTTGCGCCAATCACGAGTTTAGATGGTGCAAAAGGTAATCCGAGTAGTTTTCGCCCGTGGGATCACCAATTACGCCAACCTTTACTCGTTGCGACGCATAATTGGGTAGTGGAGCGTGCACCACTGCCAGGTTTTTTACACCAAATCAATAATCTGGACACCTTGGGGTTTGATCAGCCGGATAGCCAGTGTAAGTTTTAGCAAGCTTTGTCCATGCTTCTCATCACGGTTATTCGTATTTGATAGAGGGCTGTGCTATCTAATCGCTATTAATACTAATAGATAGAAAAGGGAGTTTAGCCATGTCATTGTTCGACAGCTTAAAACAAAAAGTACAAGAAGCACGCAGTCAATTAACACTCGAAGTCAGCAAATTTCGTAATCGTGAGTTTATGGAGGCGTGTATTGCTAGTTGTGCGCTAGTGGCGGCGGCTGATGGCAATGTTAGTTCTGCTGAAAAACAAAAGATGATGAAGTTTATTCAACAGTCTGATGAGCTTAAAGTTTTCGATACTAAAGATGTGATTGATTTCTTTAATAAGATTAATACGAACTTCGAGTTTGATCTGGAAATTGGTAAGGCTGAAGCGTTAAAAGTAATTGGTAAATTGCGTAATAAACCGGAGGCAGCGCGTCTGATGGTGAGAGTCTGTGTCGCCATTGCAAATTCGGATGGTGCGTTTGATGAAAAAGAAAAGCAAGTGATTCGCGAGATTTGCAATGATTTAGGCGTTCCTGCCGATAGTTTTGACCTCTAATGTCTTAAGGTGTAGGAAAGGCTAACTCGCCTTTCTTCCCTCATGTCATAGCCGCTTTTTGGAGTTGTTTAATACTTGCCTTAAAACAGCAGCAGCTTAGGTGCTGCGTATTAGCTCACAAAAAATTATCCCATAGTAAACCAAAGCGACTAGGCTCATACTAAGGCCATTGTATTGAATAGCAAGGAGATGCTGTCATGGTTTATCAAGCCGATTCCGCCCGTTATGAAACGATGCAGTACCGCCGTTGTGGGCGCAGTGGCTTATTGCTTCCTATCATTTCCTTAGGGCTTTGGCATAATTTTGGTGCTCAGAGTTCGCTAGATCATAGCCGTGCTATGTTGCGTCGGGCTTTTGATTTAGGTATTACGCATTTTGATTTAGCGAATAATTACGGCCCACCGCCTGGTTCGGCTGAACAAGCGTTCGGTAAGCTCTTGGCACAGGATTTTCTCCCATATCGCGATGAGCTGATTATATCGACTAAGGCAGGCTATGATATGTGGCCGGGCCCCTATGGTGAATGGGGGTCGCGCAAGTATTTAATCGCTAGCCTTGATCAAAGCCTGAAACGTATGGGTTTGGATTATGTCGATATTTTTTATTCGCACCGTTTTGACCCCCATACGCCTTTGGAAGAAACGATGGGGGCTTTGGATAGCATAGTACGTCAGGGAAAAGCCTTATATGTCGGTATTTCGTCTTATTCGCCTGCCAAGACGCACGAAGCGGCCAAGATCCTGCGCCAATTGGGTACTCCTTGCCTAATCCATCAGCCGTCTTATTCGTTGCTCAATCGTTGGATAGAACAAGGTTTATTAACTGCTTTGCAACAAGAAGGGATGGGTTGCATTGCCTTTTCACCTTTAGCGCAAGGATTATTGAGTAATAAATACTTACAAGGTGTTCCGGCGGATTCACGTGCCGCGCATGGAGGCTCATTTTTAGGAGAGTTTCTGAATGAAAAGAATCTAAAGATGGTGCGTGATCTGAATCAAATTGCACAAGGCCGTGGTCAAACATTAGCGCAAATGGCCTTGGCTTGGGCATTGCGTGATGAGCGCGTAACATCTGTATTAATCGGAGCTAGCAGTGTGCAGCAGATTGAAGAGAATGTGGGTACTTTAAATAAATTAGATTTTAGTATGCAGGACTTAGTGAGTATCGATCAAGTCGCGCAAGATGGTGGGATTAATCTTTGGGCACAATCGAGTGCACATTAAATAAATCTTCATCAAAAGGCGCTACCCAGTGCGTTGCGCCTTTGTCGTATCGTTTGAATTAATCTTTATTCGCCATAGTTTTTACCCAGTAACTCAAATAGGTCGGCACGTTCTTGTTTGAGTTTGTCGTCATGTAAATTTTTATTAAGCGTTAGCGTGTAGGCGCGATGTGTTTTAGTATTGACCCAATCTAAAGCGCTCTCAAATGCTTCCTTATCTTTAGCTTTTTTAACGGCAAGCATCGCAGGATAAACGCCTACTTGAGTATTTAAGGCATTTTTAGAGGTGAAAATCGATCCCGCTCCAAAAGAGAGGTCTTGCTCGCTAAGCATTATTTTTCCATAAGGCGAATCATAAATCGTGGTTAAGCCATCAAATTTTTCACCATCTGTGCCGCCAGACTCCTCCAAGGATAAGAGTTTGAAGTTGGCTTGATCCGTTAAAAGCTTCGGTTCAAATTTCAAACGCTCTTTGATTTTAGTGGGATCAGTAATAGTTGCTTCAGCATCTGTGAGGAGTTGATCCACATGAGTCAGTTCATCGCTTTCAAGTTCAATCACTGTATTAGCAGCCAAAAGTTTTTCAAAATTACGCTGCTCTTCTACCCATTCTTTAACATCTATGCCTAACTCAGATTCAATGAGCTTGAGCCCCGGATCATTCGCGTCATCTAAATTAATAATATGCAAGTCTGGAGTAGCGCTGACGGGTTTTTCTTCTGCTAAGCTCGGCGCACTAATAGCAACGAATAACAAAGCGAGTAATGAAAATTTGCGAAAATCCTTGTTCATTAGCATTCCTTAAAAAAATTATTAACCACTGTAAATCGGTAAGTGCCAATTCGGTCCCTTGCTGCGTGCATAGTCAACGGCTTCTTGGATTTGTGCGAGTAGCTTGGCTTTATCCTTAGCAAGCACTCCTTTAAGTACTAGATTATTAGATACATGATCACTACGGAAAATAGTTTGATTTAAGTCTAAATGCTGGATGAAAGTTTGCATTTCAGTAAATAAGTCGAGGGTTGAGCAGGGAGAGTAATCCTCGCCAAACTGCTCAGTAAAGCGTCGCTCACCGAATCGGAAGAATAAAGCTAAAGTGGCTAGATATTCAGGTTGGGTTTCATTGATGAGTTGAGCGGAGGCGATGGCGTGCTGTTTACTATAGTGTTGACCGCCTAAGCCATTAATAATCATCACAGACGTTTTAATGTTAGCTGCTTTTAGTTTTAAAATCGCATCGCGAGTGCTGGCAAACGTCTCACTTTTTTGTACCTTTTGCAGCACGGTGTCATCGCCACTTTCAGCACCTATATAAACCAAACTTAGGCCTAGGGCGCGCAAGGCTTGTAATTGTTCAGGTGTTTTATTAGCGATATTTTGCGGCAAGCAATAAGACGAAACGCGACTTACGCTGGGTAGATAAGTGCGAATAGCCTGTAAAATCGCTTCAAGACGGCGAAAGGATAAAACCATCGCATCGCCATCCGCTAAAAAGACACGGCGCACCCCTTGGAGCGTTTCTCCACAGCGCTGAATTTCTGCCAAAACCTCCGCTTCAGGGCGTGGCTTAAACTTTTTCTGCGGCTGCGTATACATGTCGCAGAAGCTACATTGATTCCAACTACACCCGTTAGTTACTTGCAGGATCAACGAATCTGCTTCGCTGGGTGGGCGAAATAAGGGCTCAATGTATTGAACGGGTGGGTCGACGTACATAGTTATCACCTGACACAAGAAAAATGCTGTTTACTATAGTGAGACCTTATCACTGAGTGCAAGCTGCTCACAGTAGTGTGCTCCGTTCGATCATCAGGCGCAGAGTGTTCATATATGGTTGGTATACTAAATGCTTATGTTAAGCATGGGGATTCCCCAAACCAATTTGCTATAATCTGTAAATCTAAGATTGTGTAGAGCGAATAGATGTCCACTGCGCCACAAGTCAATCAGACTTATACTTACAAGGATTATCAGCACTGGCCTGAGGATGAGCACTGGGAGCTCATTGATGGTGTGGCTTATTCAATGACTGCACCTGCGCGCATTCACCAAAAAATCGTTTTAGAATTAGGTCGACAAATTAGTAATTTTTTGCAGGGTAAAACCTGTGAGGTTTATGTTGCACCATTTGCAGTTCGCCTACCCAAACATCAGGAAGCGGACGATCAGATTGATACCGTGGTGGAACCTGATGTTAGTGTAATCTGCGACCTGAATAAATTAGACGAGGCGGGCTGCCGTGGTGCGCCAGATTGGATTATTGAAGTTCTTTCGCCATCAACTACCTTCAAAGATATGCATACCAAGCGTAATCTCTATGAAAAAGTTGGAGTGCGCGAATATTGGATTGTACAACCTACTGAAAGCTGGGTAATGATCTACCTATTGGATGCTCACGGACAGTATGGAAAACCAGAGTTGTTCAAGTTAGAAGCTGTTAGTCCTGTGTCGGTTTTTCCTGCACTGCTAATAGATTGGTCATTTCTTAACTTAGCTACGCAGTGATCTTAGATAAAAGAGGTTTAATAAATCTAGTAAGGCTTAGGCGTAACTAGTTAAACCCGTTCCAACGCATCCACATCACCCCCCATAATCAGCTCCAAATGTTGAGTAATTTTTTCGATACTCCAATCCCACCATGCAAGCGCTTGTAAACGTTGAATGGTGAAGGAATCAAAGCGTGTTTTCAGGACTTGTGCAGGGTTACCGCCGACGATGCTATAGGCTGGGACATCTTTGGTAATCACCGAGCGGCTAGCAATAATGGCACCATTGCCAATGTGCACGCCAGGCATCAGTAAGCTGTCATAACCTAACCAAACATCATGACCAATTACGGTATCGCCTTTGTGGGGTGTATTCATGGCGTGTGGAAGAACTTTTGCCCAATCCTGACCGAAGATACCAAAGGGATAAGTGGAAATACCCGACATAGCATGATTGGCGCCATTCATAATGAATTTCACTCCACGTGCAATCGCACAAAATTTGCCAATCACTAATTGATCGCCAATAAAGGGGTAGTGATACAGAACGTTTTTCTCGAAATTTTCTGCACCCTCAGGATCATCGTAATACGTGTAGTCGCCAATGCTAATTTGCGGATTTTTAACGATATTTTTAATAAAACAAACTTGTGGATAGCCTGCCATCGGATAAGGGTTATTGGCATCGGGAATAGGCATAAGTCTTCCTCCTTAAGCAGTCAGCAAATATCAGCAACTTTATACACAGCACCACTAACGAAACAAGAGAGCGGTGTTGGATTGTGTGCTTTGAAACTTTACTGGAGCCGAACACGACTTTTCAGTCACAAGCTGCTCGTTTCAGCAGTTCAGAAATGATAAAAAGCAATTGGTCGCTAGGAACTATTATTACCCAGTGAATCAGACTAAACTTGAGTCCTTAATGTTTACTTCAATCAGCAAGCTCAATTCATAAGTTATAGCCATGTAATACCTAAAACAAAATTACTACAAAAAATTGCACCCGCATTTGCTCAGTAACCACTGAGATGGTTTTGCTCGTGCTAGTGATTTTAAGGATTTAGGAATACAAGCTATGTCAGTTTATAAATACCCGCGCACGCCGCATTTACCGTGGTCAGCCAGCGTTGCCAGTGACGATATTCGCATTATCAATACTGAGCAATTTGCTGGTCTTGAAGTCGTGGTGACTGAAAAAATGGATGGTGAAAATACTTCACTGTATCGTGATCGTATGCACGCCCGTTCGGTGGACAGTCGCCATCATGCCTCGCGTGACTGGGTCAAACAATGGTACGGCCAGTTTAAGCATGAAATTCCACCCGAGTGGCGTGTGTGCGGCGAGAATATGTATGCACAGCATTCAGTGATTTATGATCAGTTGGACAGCTATTTTTATGGTTTTTCGGTTTGGAATGCGCAGAACATTTGCCTGAGCTGGACGGAAACCTTGGAATGGTTTGCACTGTGGTCTATTCATGTACCACCTGTGTTATACCAAGGTATTTGGAATGAGGCGGCCATTCGCGCGATTCACGTGGATACAACCACTAGCGAAGGCTATGTCGTGCGGGCGACCCGTGCCTTTCATTACGATCAATTTGCGCAAAATATGGCGAAATGGGTACGCGCTAAGCATGTGCAGACCACCGAACATTGGATGTTTGCCGAGATTATTCCCAATGGTTTAAAGGGGGACGTGTCATGAAAACATTAAATGCGTGGTTAGCACAGCTTGCCAAAGATGCGACTCCTCGTTTTGATGAATGCGTCGCACAATTGGGCGCTGACCTGCCGCTATTGTTGCGTTTTAAGGAGACACCACAAGATGCGCAGTGGCACGCAGAGGGGAGCGTACACATCCATACGGGTATGGTGCTGGAGGAGTTGTATCAGCTCTTACAAACAGAGGCGCAACACATTCAAGGCGCTGAGCGTCAAGCGCTGATTTTGGGGGCTTGTTTGCATGATATTGCTAAGCCAATGTGTACCAAAACCTATGAAAAAGAAGGACGTTTACGTATTGGTTCGTCTGGTCATGAGGATAAAGGGCGTTCGTATTTAGCCCCTAAGCTCATGAAATGGCAGCTCGATTTCTCCGTAGTATGGACGGTCTTAAATCTAGTGGGTGAACATCAAATACCGCGCCAACTCATCCTGCGGCAACGTAATCAGGCCGCCTTTTTAAGCTTGGCGCGGCAGTCGAATATGCAGCTCTTGTATTGGTTGGAGCGTGCCGATATTCAAGGTCGGCTCTGTGCTGATAAGGAGATGGATTTATTGGTGCTCGAAGAATTTCGTGCGCTTTGCCAACATTATGGGGTCTGGGATCGTTCAGACCCGCTTGCAATTATTCGCCCCGCTTTAGCTGAACTTTCACCTGGTGCTCAAGATTATGTGCGCAGTTATGCGCTAGCGGAATTAGCAAGCGGCAAAATCACTCAGGCCGAAGAAGCCTTAAGTACCACTTATACGCATCGCGAACATTATGCTCATTTGATCATCGCTTGCGGTTTGAGTGGCTCGGGGAAATCAACTTGGTTGCAAAACCATTTTCCACAATACGAGCGTATTTCTTTGGATGAATTACGTGAACAATGGAATGGTGATCGTGCTAGTCAAGAACATAGCGGCGAGATTCGTCAGCAAGCCAAAGAGCAATTAAAAGCAGTCTTGCGCGCTAAGCGTGGTGTGATTTGGGATGCTACCAATTTGCGCCAAGACTTTCGCTCCACGGTCGCGGATTTGGGACGTGATTATCATGCCTTGGTTACGTTGGTGGTGTTTCTATTGCCTGAAACGGAGTTACGCAAAAATAACCGAGCGCGTGAGCATGTTGTACCGGATGCGGTATTAGATCGTCAGTTGGAGTCTTATCAATTTCCGACTGTGGATGAGGCACATCAGTTTTGGGTGGTGGGTGCAAAGGGGGAAATGCTTTGGCAGGAATAATGATGTAAATGAGTCATGCTGTTAAAAGCTTTAAGTCAGATATCACTAAACTGAATTTAATCAATGAAGCCTTAGCTAGGAACAACCATGCATTACGTTATCCAACAGTCCATTTATAAGCCACAGAATTTGCAAATTTTGTTAGAGGTATTGGAGCGTTTAGCATTACCTTACGATTTGGTGAAGGCGAATGCCGATTTAAGCTTAGAGCCGGAAGTCAATCCTCAAGGTAAGGTCTTTGTGTTTGGGGCTTGGCGTATGGCGGCGATTGCCCAGCAAAGGCAATGGTCGCCTGCGAGTTTTTTAAATGAAAATTTTGATTATGTGGTCTGGCAGCTACAATTAGGTTCACAGTTATTAAACGCCAATGCACAGGTTTTAAAGTTTAAGGAAATCCATGATCTGCAGAGGCGTTATTTTATACGTCCTACCCAAGATACTAAGGCATTTGATGGTGCGGTGTTTGATGCAGATAAGGTAAAGGCTTTGCAGAGTATGACGATTAAAGCCTATCTATTAAGTACCTACCTAAAAGAAATCGCATATTGATGTCCGATGAGGTCTAAGACGTGGCGTAGCTCGTGCTGAAGCATCTCCAAGGACTCATAGGCGTGGAGGGGTAGCCATTCGTATTTGATTTTACGCCACAGTGTTTCAANGCGATTGAGTTCAGGGGAGTAAGGTGGCAGGAAATGCAGAATAATACCATCGCTATACCATTGATGTATTTTCGCTTTTATCGCTTTAGCACGATGAATAG
>NZ_AQVE01000009.1:0-135000 GCF_000371925.1 Thiolinea disciformis DSM 14473
ATCGAGCTTGGTTTGAACGTTGGTTAGAACGCTTGTGCCAGTCCTTGCAAGGTAAAACCCATTATCTCATTCTCGATAATGCTTCCTTTCATCGAGGAGGACGTATTCCAGCCATTGCTCAGCAGTATGGTCAGGTGTTGATGTATCTACCCCCGTATTCCCCTCAACTCAATCCTATTGAAAAGGTGTGGGCAACCTTGAAACAAAAGGTGTTATTACGCTGTCAACACGGTCTATCCTTGCTGGAGGCTATCGATCAAGTCATTTGTAGCTCTTAATTAGGGATTTACTATATAAGTGCGGTTCACACGGGTCAAGGCTTGCAACAGATTATGGTCACGGATTACCCGCCCCAAATAGAGTTTTTTCAAGCGTTTAGCATCAAACCCCGTTAGCAGCATATTGTAGACAAACAGCAGGTCAATATTGCCTGCCTTGAAGTCCTCCACCCACGTATCGCGCTCCTCCTTCGAGCCGACATCATGCAAAATCAGTGCAGCAGTTTTCACTTTATTTTTTAGCGACACACCCACGTCATAGTTACTGGGCATTTCCGCAACCGACTTAAACGCATAATCGGACTGAAACTGTGCAAACATTTCCTTAGCCTGGTCGGAACTGTCGCAAATCACCATCCCACCCATGCTTGAATCATTCAGGGTGGCACGACTTTTTTCAAAGTCACGCACGATATAGGCCAACATCGGCTTTACAAAAGTAGGGTGGGCAACAATGTCCTTCATCGGCAATTTGCCCTTTTCTACCTCGATTTTTGCCAAGGCTTCCTGCAAAGCCAGTTGGTAATTGGTTTCAATTGCCTCCCGAATCAGGCGTAAAGTGTAACCATCCGCAATCGACTTATTGTAGTAATACTTGTGGATGTAATCACCAAATAAGGCTTTAGAATTAGTGTCTGCGCCCAGTAACGGCGTACCTGTTAGCCCAATTTTAATGGCGTTTTTATCGGATTGCTCAAGATTGGCCAGAAAGCTTCCTTGTGGGTTATAGCTACGGTGCACTTCATCCAAAAAGTAAATACGTTGGAGGCTAAGCTCATAATCTTTCACATCGATGATGTCAGGGTCATCTTTAAACTTTTGGATATTAACGACAGTCATTTCGAGCTTGCCAGTGTCATTGTGAATCGCAATCGTTTTTTTGATGTCCTGCGCGAAATCTTCACGAGAATTAATCTTGTGAACGGTTAATCCACGACTGATAAATTCTTTGGAAGCTTGATTCAGCAAATCTAGCCGGTCTACGATAAAGTAAAACTTCGGAATAACTTTTTGTTGTTGGAAGTAATCCACTAAATAGCGGGTGCTGTAATACGCCAGCGCGGTTTTTCCGCTGCCTTGCGTGTGCCAAATAATACCCTTGCGCTTACCTGCCTTAAGTTTTTGCTCAATGGCTTTGGTAGCAAACAGTTGCGGGTAACGCATCACATGCTGTTCCCAAGCATTTTTTTCTTTCACATACACAATCGCGTAACGCAGGATAAAGCGCAAACGCTCTCGACTCAGTAACGAGGTACATAAACGGTTGGTTGGGGTATTCGCATCTTTATTAGTAATGAATTCAGGGCTGTTTTTGATGATTAGGCAGTTATTATCCCTAAGTACGGCTGTTTCACTAGCATCATCTTCAGGGCTTAACAAAGCAGCAATATTCAGTGCTTCTTCCTCGCGGAAATAGTTGAACACTGCCTGCTGATAGGAGCTTGAAGCGTAAAACGCGCCCTCCATCGGTTCAGACGCATCATTGCCGTATTCCATATTATTGGAAAACAGCATCAACTGAGTGATGTTGATAAAGCGCCTGAATTTCTTATTCTGAAAACGTGCATTAATGCGGCTACGTTCCGCCATTATCCCATCACGATTATTCGGCTTCTTAACCTCGATGAATACCAACGGCATCCCATTAATTAACAAGGTTATATCGGGTCGAAACTCATCATCACCATTTTTGTAAGTTAACTCAGTGACAACGTGAAAGCTGTTATTGTCAAAATTATCGAAATCAATTAAACGTATGCCGGAACGCTGAATCAGTCGCTCATAAAAAGCTTTACCTAAATCCTCATTATTCAGCAATAAGCTGGTGTCTTCACGCAAACGCTCAACATCATCAGGGGCCAGCTCTGGATTCAGCAAGCTAATAGCATCACGAAACAAGGCGGGAAAAATATTGTTTTCCTCATCCCATTGCGCTGTTTTCAAAGACAGATAGGTATAACCCAAGCGCATTAGATGCAAAAGCGTTGGGATCTTGACGCGTGTATCTTCATTAAAACGCATAGTTTACCTAGCCATTGCCCAATCGAAATCCATTTTTAACAATAAGTATCGAACTGAGCAAGCAATGGCTAATGCTTCATGACGTTTATCGCAACTCAAGACACAAGGGCTATTGATTTACAAAGGATGCACCACGCCCTCTTTCGCTTTAAACGCATACCGTTTAAATAGCTCAAGATAAGTCTTAAACACATAACCGCCATTCTCTTGCAGAATGGTCTCGCGCTCTTGTTGATAAGTTTTGCGTAATTGATACCACGGTAAAGCTGGATATTTGTGATGCACAGAATGCAGGTTATTTTGTAAAAATAAATAACTTAAGAAGCCATTGGCCTCAACCACAATAGTACGCTGTTCAGGTGTGGCGACTGCTTGATGCTCGGCGAAAATGCGAATGGAAGTCAAAGAAATCGAGAAATAACAAGCGATCAAGTAAAGTCCGATTGGAAACTGCCAATATACCAACCATGCGAGCACTAGCACTAGCCAAGGCAGATAAGCAAGCCAAGCATGAAGCGTATAACGATCCCCTGCTTTTAACTTTTTAAATTCAGCGAGCAAAAAACGACTTACACCCAAAGCCGGACCAAGCAAAATGCGCCCCACCAGTGTGTTATTCCACTGATATAAAGTCTGTAACCAAGCGGGCAAGGTTTGCCAAGATTGGGCCTGCATGTAATACGACTCAGGATCTTTATCAGGATAGCTAATATTTTCTAAAACGTGGTGCTCACGGTGGGTATCCCGATAAATAATAAAAGGCAGATATAAAGCCAAAGGTGGCGAACCCAAAGCCTCATTGAGTTTTTGCCAAGGGGTAGGATGGTAGTGAATGATTTCATGCTGCAAAGAGCCATAGAAACTTAATACCACGATCAATAAAGGTAGCAATAACCAAGCCGGTATCACAGCATGTGCTACGGTTAAAATTCCCCAACTGACATAGCACGCGAGGATGAAATTCAGTGTCAAATATTCTATTTTTTTAGACGCCGCAAGCATAAGATATACCCTTAGAATTTTTCAGTTATTCTAAAAAATCTGCCGCTACTTGCCCATGAAACACTATGCTACATTTGTTATTAATAGATAACTAAAATAAGATTAGTTCACTAAAGTAAACAACTGTTTAACATAAGCATCAACTCAGATAGCAATGGCTCATTCCAAACGAGAAACCGGCAATACTTTCCAACAACGTCTCAAACTTCTGTTACAGCGCTCTGGTCTTAATAAAGCTCAGTTCGCTGAATCGATTGGTGTTAATCGCTCTGCATTAGCGCAATTATTATCCGAGCAACAGGTTCGTCTACCCCGTGCAGAAACCTTAAGCAAAATGGCCTCAAGCTATAATGTCAGTGTTGATTGGCTTTTGGGGCTATCACAAGATGAGCATGTGGTGTCAGCAGTTGCCTCAGCGATGGAAATTGAACAGGTGACGAATGGACAACATACTAAGTTGGGTCAATGGCATCGAGATGCAATAGGCTACAAAATTCGCTATGTACCCTCCAATCTGCCTGACTCTTTAATGATTGAAGAAGTCATCGCTTATGAACGTCAATCCACCCAAGTTCCCTTAGAAGTTCGCAAATTAGAAACGAACTCTCAGCTCGCCTATAACCGTATCAATGAATCCGAAATGGAAGTTTGTATGCCGTTGCAGCGCCTCAAGCTATTAGCACAAGGTGTTGGTATTTGGGAGGAGTTACCTGCTTATGTACGTTATCAACAGCTACATCATATTAAAAAGCTGCTGAATGATTTATACCCGACTTTCCGTCTATTTTTATATAATGAGCGCAAGACCTTTTCTGCTCCTTTAACAGTATTTGGGTCACGGCGCGCCGTTATTTATGTCGGCGATATGTATGTCGTGATTAATAGCTTAGAAGAAATTCGTAGTCTAACGCGTCACTTTGATAGTTTAATTCGCCATGCAGAAATAAATCCTCACGAAAGCGCGAATTTCATTCAAGGACTTATAAATACCTACTTATAACAAACTTGTAGTTTTTTATTAAACTCGGTTCGGCAAAACGCTAGCATAGATGGCAACAGCAATTAAAAACCCACCAAAAACATAATAAACCGTATAAAATGGCAAGAATAAAAGAATAAGAGAAATCAACAAGGGTGTTACTAATTCCGACATTTCACGCCAAGTCGAGAATACCATAGTCATTTGAATACGTTCATACGGCTTTACCGTACGCATAAAAGGAATATTCCCTAATATATCTACCATAGAAGCCC
This sequence comes from Thiolinea disciformis DSM 14473, assembly GCF_000371925.1. Lineage (GTDB taxonomy): Bacteria > Pseudomonadota > Gammaproteobacteria > Thiotrichales > Thiotrichaceae > Thiolinea > Thiolinea disciformis. The sequence continues at coordinate 4,557 of NZ_AQVE01000009.1, forward strand.
CCCATGCTCCAGTCCACCAAACTAAGACACCAATACCCTTAGCCTCACCTAGCAAACCTAAAATGAGCAAAGAAACACCACAGAGGCTGAGTCCGAAAATTAATACATTCTTAGTTTGAAAACGCTCTGCTAACAGGCGTATCCATGGACTGAAAAATAACATAGCACAGCCTGCCGATAATAATACGGCACTCACCCAATTCGGCAAGCCAGCCTCTACGACATAAATAGGGCCATACACATAAAGTAGCACCCAGAAAATGGCTCGACTTAGCGTAATTAAATAAGAAATCCTTAAGAATTTTTGCTTAAAAAAGTGCGGAATTAAGACTAAAGGTTGAATGGCTTTACGCGGTTTTGCTGCCACTAACACAGGGTTATCACCTAAACGTAAATGCCAGAAATAAGCTAACATCATAGCAGCGGAAGCAATAGATACTAAAAATGCGCTGAAAGGATACTGATTATTCCAAAGCCAAATGCCTAATAATGGCCCTAACAACCACGCGATGCCATTGAGAAACATACGGCGTGATTCAGTACGCGCAAATTCTAATTTATCAATATAGTCCATCACATAAAGCGAAATGCAGACGGTAAAAATAGAAGCCGCCGCTGATCGCATCCCAATGCCCAAAGCAAAAAGCCAGCCCTCACCGTTGTAGATGAGTAGGGAAGCAAGCATTAGTAAACTAGCACCGAGTGTTAGAACCCAACGTCGCTGGAGTAACTGTTCTAAGCGATTAAAATTGAGGGTAATAAATAAAGTGAAAATGGCCGCTAATAAATAAGTGCGCGCTACAGCCTCTTTACTCCCTAAAGCTTCGAAGGCGACTAAGGGGATAATGCTCACCAATACAGCACGCGCCAAGCCCTCCAATGCCGTCAGACGAGCTAAAGCTCCGCCCGTATCGGTTTCCGCTGCTAATGCAATTAGACCCGAAGGCCGTGGTGGTAACATGGGTGCGCCTATTGTTTTAAATATGATGTGGAACTGCGCATACTAGCGTGTTTAACTAAGCTCAGCAAAAACTTTGCGCTGAGATTTTTAGGTATGCTTGGCGGATTAGCCTACTTGAATATTCGCTTCCGCATAACGCACGCGACTCCGATTGGGCTTTGCTAAAGTATAAGCTAAGGTTAAAGGGCCTAAACGTCCAGCGATCATGAGAAGGATCATGACAAACTGCCCTGCTGGACTTAAATGAGTGGTCAATCCACGCGACAGACCTACTGTACTTAAAGCCGAAATGACCTCAAATAAAATATCTAAAAAACGCGCCTCTTCTGTAAGATCGAGAATAAAAATCCCTAAAAACATCAGTAATACATAACAGACTACTATCGCAATCGCCTTCATAACTTGGCGAATAGGAATTGTGCGGTTCAATACGGTGATGTCCTCTTGCTTTCTTAGGAAGGCAACCGTTGTCATCAGTATGACTACACAACTACCAATTTTTATTCCACTTGCTGTACTTAAAGAACCACCACCGACAAACATTAAAAATAAAATTAAAATAATCGAGGTGTTTTTCATTTGTTCCATAGGAATGGTATTAAAACCTGCTGTGCGCGGTGCAGTTGCTTGAAACCAAGCCGCCAAAACTTGGTCTTTTAGTGACATCGCGCCTAGTGTTGCGGGATTCTGAGACTCAATAATCCAGATTAATAAAAAAGCGATTAAATTTAGATACAAAGTCGCTAGTAATATAATACGGGTATTAGTTTGTAGTTTTGACCATGAGCGCTTATGATTCAAATCTATTAAAACAGAAAAACCAATACCTCCAATAATAAATAAAGCACTTATTACTAGATTAACTCCAATATCACTGGCATAAGGCACCAAACTATTAGGTCCTAAGGCAAAGCCTGCATTATTAAAAGCTGATATCGCATAAAAAGTACTTTGATACAAAGCTTGCGCCAGACTCATTTCATCTGACCAAATCCCAACTAACCAAATTATCCCAAAAGCCTCTATCACCAAGGAGTATAACAAAACTGTTTTGGCAATACGCGTTACATTATCCAAACTAATCTCATTAAAAGCCTCTTGAGCGAGGCGTTGCTGCCCCATACCCAAACGCGCCCCTAGCATGGTAGCCCCGACGACCGCGAAGGTCATAAAACCTAAACCACCCGCCTGTATTAAAAATAAAATAATGACTTGTCCATAGATATTAAAATAAGCACTAATATCAATAGTTAAAAGGCCGGTTACCGTAACAGCGGAAGTGGCGGTAAATAAAGCCTCCATCCAAGTAACTGGATGATTAGCGACGATAGGCAACTTTAATACGACAGTTCCCGATAAAATAAGTAGCAAAAAGCCAATCGCTAAAATAATAGGGGGATTAAGTTGACGAGCTTTATTAGCAGTCGTAGTAGACGCCAAGGGTTCATCATTAAGATCAGGTTCCCAATCGCGCACGAATCACTCCAAGCGTGGGGCTAATTGCGCTAGAGCATTCAAAGGCGCTGCTAATACTAAAGAATCCTGCCCTTCTAATAAGAATTCCTCAGTAATAGGCATGTGCAAATCATTATTACGCCGAACTAAAATGGGCTTTATTAAGGCAGTTTCTTTACCTAGTACTTCGGCTATCGTTAAACCATGTAAGGCTGAGACAATTTCAATATCAACCAAATAAACATTCTTACCCAAGGGCATAAACTTATTAATCAGGGGATAGCTCATTGATTGCGCGACTTTGACGCCCATTTCCACTTCAGGATGAATGACCCGACTCACGCCCAATTTGGAAACGATGGCATGATGCCAACGCGAGGCAGCTTTTACCCAAATGTCTTGCACACCAAGATTTTTCAGATGTAAAACGCAAAGAATACTCGCTTCTAAACTTCCTCCGATAGCGACTAACACAGCATCAAAGGTTTTGACATTCAGTTCCTTAATCGCCTGCTCGTCAGTCACATCTACAATCGCGCTATACTTGAGCTCATCAGCAATCCTATTCACCATTTTGGGGTTGCTATCAATACCAACCACATTATGCCCTAAACGTACTAACTCCAGTGCTGCGGCCGAACCAAATCGGCCTAATCCCATGACTGCAAACTGCCCCATGTGGCTAGTCTCCCTAACATTTTGCCGGAAGTATGCAATTGATTAGCGAATTATGACAAGGATAGAATGAAGCTTAGGCAAGGACGAGCTGATTAGAAACTCGCCAAACCCTTTCAAAAACTGCCATCCCAACCTGAGATCAAGACCTTGCGTATGCCTCGTTTTTATATCGCTGACTCCCTAGACGTGGGTAATACCCTACTTTTGCCTGACACAGTTTTCCGTCACGCCATTCAGGTATTACGCTTAAATCTCAATGAGCTATTAATCTTATTTAATGGTCAAGGCGGTGAATATCAGGCACGCATTACTGAACTCAGCAAACGCCAAGCCAGTGTCATCATCGAGGAATATATCCCGACCAATCCTGAGTCAACGTTAAAACTAAGCTTGGTTCAAGCACTGATTAAACCCGATAAAATGGATTTCGCCCTGCAAAAAGCAGTGGAGTTAGGTATTACCACCTTTCAACCACTGATTACCCGCCGTAGTGTGGTACAAGTCGGCAAAGAAAAAATAGCGCGCAAACTGGAGCATTGGCAGGCAATCGCCTTAGGGGCTTGTGAGCAATCAGGGCGGACTTCCATACCTATGATACTGGAGCCGATTAGCTTGGAGACTTATTTAGCCCAAACCACAGGAGCGGCACGCATTATCTTAGCCCCTGAACTGGAACAGACCTTAGCAGATTTGCCTCTGCATAAGCCGCAAGCCCTTGATGTAGTTATTGGGCCAGAAGGCGGATTCACCTCAGAAGAAGTGAAAGCTTGCCTAGATAGAGGTGTCCATGGAGTAACGATAGGGCCACGCATTTTACGTGCTGAAACAGCGAGTATTTCGGCCTTGAGTTTAATGCAACATCGATTCGGTGATTTATGACTCACTCGATTCTGCGTTTAGGCTTTGCTGCATTTCCTTCAAGTAATCGTCTATGGACTGAGTAGGTTTCAGACGAAAATCGCCCGAACTTAAAGTGCGATTAAACTTAGCCTCACCACTAAACTCTTTTTTTAGGGTCAAATTATCAGCTAGCTCACTGGCTTGATAAACAATAATCGGCGCACTAAATAATAAGGCAACACCCAGTGCTGGAAAGAAAGAAGCATGATGAATGAGGCGAATATAGGCATATAATAATAAAGGCACTAATAAAAAATTACTGACCAGTAAAATATAGTCTAAAGGCCAATCTGCTGTCACTAAATAATTTAGCCAATGCCCAAGCTGCCCTAAGCTATGCGGAATGAGTAATAATAAAGAGGCCAAACTGGCCGCAGCACCTACTTCCCAACGCTGTAATGAGAGACGGCTAATACCTGCAACCACCAAGGTAATAGCTAAAGACCCCATCACATAAGGCATTAAATTACCAAAATAATACACGGCATCTTTAGCGAAAATCGTATCAAGATAATTCTCGTATAAAAATGCTAATAGCATGGCAATAACTAAAACTACCGACCAAACTGGTTCACATAACAAACGATATAAACCGCGACATTTGCGTACTGCTGTCTGTTCAACAGGTGTATCCGCCCGCATTAACGTTAAACGTCGACCGCCCAGTCGCAAAGCAAGTGGCTTAATCGGTCTAGAGAAATTGATACGTGCTTCTTTTAGGGGATAATAGTTTAAACGTGAGCCATTTTCTTTAGATAAATTACGTAGTATTAAACTACCCTCATCATCCAGATCAATGAGTAGATGATAAGGTGATACGGTGGGATCAGAAATAATAATATCATTATCTAAAGCACGCCCAACGCGCACCGGAAAGCGCTCTAAGCGATGATATTGATTCAATCCCCGCGCTTGCACCTCTAAAATCAGATCTGAAGGTACATGAGTGGATTTTAGGACGTCCATTCGAAGTTCTCTAATATCTTTTTTAGAAGCTTAGTTGCATTATTAAAATCGGTTCCTGTCAGATAAAGATCAAAAATAAAGCCCTGTTGTTTCTCGCCCACCATTGCTCCTGTGACTAAGACATCACTTAAACCGCTATAACGTAGATAATCACGCCGACAAACCGTTAGCTTAAAGTCTTTACTAGCCACTTGGGTAAATCCAGTATGACAATTAAATTTACTGACCTCATCTTTATTGCCCACCGTTCCTAGGCCACTGTTATTCTCTAGCTCATACATACGGTAAAAACGTGGTGAAATCATTTTCTGACTATCGTACCAAGTATATTGATAACGAATAGCACCAATACTCAGTTTCTCACCTAAATAAATATCAAGATCGTTCGCACAATTAGCAGAGACAACATTGACTAAACCACGTTCTTCTGCATCGCTACTGCCATCCCAGCAACTAATATATTGCCCCAAACGAGTAGGAACCGCGAATTTACCGATCTGGGTTTTTTGCCACTCATTTGTTTGAAGATCGTCCAGCATTTCGACACTGTGCTCATGTAATTGGCGGATAATATTGCCAAACAAATCTTGCACCGGTTGAAATTCACTGAGCTTTAAGCGCTCCAACATAATATTGAGGTATTCAACTAATACCAAGAAGCTGACATCATTTCCCGCTGTCGCCACATTGATACCAACTACTTTGCCATCTTGGTTCAAGGCTGGGCCACCACTCATGCCTGAGTTTAAGCTGCCAGAGAATAAAATATTATTATCCTCACTACCCGTCATCAGACCATTATTCGTTCCTGTGACAATCGAAAACCCCAAATCCAAAGGATTCCCAAAAGCATATAAGACAGCACCTTTTTCAGGTACTCGCGCCGTTTGCAAAGGCCTCCCCAGCGGGGCTTCGGCTTTCAAAATGGCTAGGTCGTGCAAGACATCTACATCAATCAGTTGCAAATGCCCCGTGTCACCATTAGTAGAAAAATAATCGATAGCATAGGTTTCAGGGTCATTCGCGTAGGCGCTAATCACATGATAGTTAGTCGCCAAAATAGTGGGGCGAGCCACAATAAAGCCAGAGCCAATCGTGCTTTTATTGCCGGTTTTTTTATTGACTACTCGTACCTGAAAAATAGATTTCTCGACTTCGGAATACAGGCTAGACGAGCGGTTTTCAGCAGCAAATAACCACCCTGATGCCGCCAACAGGCAGCATAACAACACAAGCCGATACATTTTCCTTGATAACCTATCTTAGTTTAATGATTAATCCTATCTCAGCGAGGCGAACACATCGCGCGCTGCTTGCAAGGTTTCGGCAATATCTGCATCGCTATGAGCGGTAGACACAAAACCCGCTTCAAAAGCAGAAGGTGCTAGATAAACACCATGCTCTAACATGCCATGGAAAAAGCGATTGAAACGCTTGCTATCACAGGCAGTGACCTGAGCATAGCTAGTGATCGACTTTTCCGCTGTAAAAAATAAACCAAACATGCCACCCACACGGGTAGTCGTAAAAGCTTCGCCCGCTTGATCAGCGGCTTGCTGAAAACCATCAACGACTTGTTTTGTTTTTGTATTTAGGGTTTCATAAAAATTCGGGCGCGAAATAATTTCCATCATTTTCAAGCCCGCAGCCATCGCCAAAGGATTACCGGACAAGGTACCCGCTTGATAAACAGCTCCCAACGGCGACAAACAACTCATAATATCGCGTCGCCCCCCAAAAGCCCCGACCGGCATACCACCACCAATAATTTTACCTAACGTGGTCAAATCTGGTTTGATCTTATATAACGCTTGAGCGCCGCCGTGGGCCACACGAAAGCCCGTCATGACCTCATCAAAAATCAACACCGTACCATATTGATCGCAAACGTCGCGTAAAGTTTCCAAAAACCCTGCGACAGGCGGCACACAATTCATATTACCCGAGACTGGCTCAACAATAATGCAGGCAATGTCAGCGCCACGCTGCGCAAAGACACTGCGCACTTGTTCAATATCATTAAAGCTTAAGGTTAAGGTATATTTTGCTAAATCCGCCGGCACCCCAGGCGAGTTAGGTTCCCCAAAGGTCAACAGACCGGAGCCAGCTTTGACTAATAAGGAATCACCATGACCATGGTAGCCGCCCTCGAATTTAATAATGAAATTACGCCCAGTAAAGCCACGTGCTAAACGGATGGCTGACATAGTAGCTTCTGTGCCAGAGCTCGTCATACGCACTAATTCCATCGACGGCATAATACGCTGAATGGTTTCAGCCATAGTAATTTCGATTTCAGTCGGTGCACCATAGCTTAAACCGCCCAAAGCCGCCTCGCGTACCGCTTCAATCACCTCAGGATGTGCATGACCGGCAATCATCGGCCCCCACGAGCCAACATAATCAATTAAACGATTGCCATCTGCATCATACATATAAGCGCCTTGTGCTCTGGCAATAAACCGTGGTGTGCCACCCACACTACGGAAAGCACGAACGGGTGAATTGACACCGCCGGGGATCGCTTGTTGAGCACGTTGAAACAGGGCTTCGGATTGGGTCATGGCACTTACCTAAAAACTAAAACAGCAAAAAAATCTGAAAAAGAATTACTTTATCATGAACACTTTGAATCAACAGCTTAAAAACCAATATTTTTTTGCACAGCAGCAAAGTGGTGCAGTGCTAGAGAATTGAGGGAATCCATGCTAATTTGCCGCCTTCTTTTCGTGTCCAAGGCGGTGAAGTATGACTATCAGCAAAACCTATCTGACACCACAATCCTTAATGGATAGCTCGTTACAACTAGCACAAAAAATCTATGACAGTGGTTTTCGCCCCGATTTTATTGTGGCTATATGGCGCGGCGGCACACCGGTTGGCATTGTTATTCAAGAATTATTCGATTATTACGGCGTCGAAACTGACCATATTGCGATTCGCACCTCGTATTATACCGGCCTCAATCAAACAGCACGCGAAGTAAAAGTATATGGTTTAGAATACTTGATTCGCCAAGCTGACGCCGAAGATTCCTTATTAATCGTGGACGATGTATTTGACTCAGGTAATAGTATTCGGGCTACTTTGGAGAAAATTCGCGCTGAATCACGTCGTAATACACCCCATGATATTCGCATCGCAACGCCGTATTTCAAACCGAACAAAAATAAAACTAATATTATCCCTGATTACTATGTGCACGAAACCGATGAATGGCTAGTGTTCCCACATGAATTAGACGGCTTAACCAAAGAAGAAATTCTAGAAAACAAGCCTTGGGCCGCTCAAGTATTAGGATTGCAATAGGCCTCCTCGCCTAAAATATAGGTGGCGGAGATAGAACGATCATCCGCCAACATCAATAAGGCAAATAGCTTCTCATGCAGGCTCTGCGCTTTCGCCAAACGCCGCTCTAACAAAGGCGTCCCTTTACCATTCAGCACCACAAAATCCGCTTCTTTATTCGGTAAGAAATTACCCAGCTTATCGTCTAAATACAGTGCACGCGCCCCGCCCAAGGTGGCTAAATATAAGGCTTGCCATGCGGAGAGCTTTTGGTTTTGTAATTGCAATACTTTATAAGCATTATTAGTCGCTTGTAGCAAACTAAAGCTATCCCCGCCTCCCACATCACTACCTAGACCAACCCTCACCCCACTGTCCTGCATCGCTTTCAGATTAAATAAGCCACTGCCAATAAACAGATTTGAACAAGGGCAAAAGGCCGCTGCTGCTCCAGTTTGTGCCATACAATCGCGATCAGCTTGATCCAGATAAATGCTATGAGCCAAGACCGAGCGTGGCTTTAAGAGCTGATGCTGATGATAGACATCTAAGTAGCTACGACTTTTTGGGAATAATTCAGCGACCCACGCCACTTCATCCTGATTTTCTGCCACATGTGTGTGCAAATAGACATCCGGATATTCGTGCAATAACTGGCCTGCCTTAGCTAATTGCGCATCACTGGAAGTCGGTGCAAAACGCGGAGTGACCGCATAGAGCAAACGGTCCTTACCATGCCACTGATCAATCAGTGCTTTGCTATCGGCATAAGCACTGTCTGGAGTATCTTGCAGATAGGCGGGACAATTGCGATCCATCATGACTTTGCCTGCAATCATACGCAAACGGCGCGCTTGTGCCGCTTTGAAAAAGGCATTGACTGAAGCAGGATGCACTGTGCCAAAGACCAAAGCAGTCGTGGTGCCTTGGCGCAATAATTCATCTAAGAAAAACGCCGCCACCTCAGCCGCATGCGTCTCATCCCCGAATTGGCTTTCAGTCGGAAACGTATAGATTTCTAGCCACTCCAATAACCGCTCACCAAAGGCGGCAATCATATCGGTTTGCGGATAATGAATGTGGGTATCAATCAGCCCGGGAATGATTAAGTGCTCCGGAAAATGAATGATCTCACAATCTACTGGCAAGCTTGAGAGCAAATCGGGCGTATGACCGACCTTTTCTACTAAGCCATCGCGCACTAACAGTAAACCATCCGAAAAATACTGCACTGCAGCAATATCTGATGTTAAACTCTGCTTCGGATCATCCAACAGGTGCAAAATAGCGGCTCGAAATACACGCAGTTTGCTCATGGCCTAGCTCTCATGACGGACAAGAACTTGCATCATAGAGGATAAATTCAGCACGCCAAAGCTGAATAAACCAGAAATTTTTGCTTTTGTTTGAACGATTTGGATTTTGTTATGCCTTTATCAGCACCTGTTGAACGCAACCTGTCCCACACTCGTACCATTACTTGCCAAGGCTATGAACGTACTGATGGCTTATGGGATATTGAAGCCCAACTCCTTGATACTAAAAATTTTGCTTTTGCGAATAAAGATCGTGGTGGCATGATTCAAGCGGGTGAAGCATTGCATAATATTAAAGTGCGGATGACGGTAGATGATAATTTGTGCATTCAAGCTATCGAAGCAGTGATCGACGACTCACCTTTTAACGTCTGCCCGCAGATTGTTGATACGTATAAGCAATTGGTGGGCAAAACCATTGGCCCAGGTTGGAACCAATATTTAAAAGAAAAGTTTGGCAAAGTTCATGGTTGTACCCATATTACCGAGCTTTTTGGTCCGCTTGCTACCACAGCATTTCAAACCATTTTTGGCTCACGCTTTGTGCGTTCTGAATCAGAAAAACCCTCTACCACACCACCGCGCTATTTGAATACCTGCCATACGTGGTCTACTTCAGGTGAATTAGTACGCGAACGCTGGCCGGATAGTTATGTCAATCCCGTCGAAATCAAGCTACGTGCGGTTGGCTAAACTCAGCCTCTCAACAAACAATTGACAAGAGCCCACTGGGTCAAAACCATGGATAATACAAGTTTTGACCAGTCCCTTAACTTTTTCCAAGCCTAAACTACACTGATAGCGAATTAACTGTCGCGATGAACGTGTATGAAACAACTCACTAACAAAATCCTGTTGTGTTTAGGTTTGTGGCTTCCCTGTCTTGTTTGGGCAGACCAATGCGAACTGATTAGTGCTGAGCAAACCAGCGAAATGCTGGAATTTATGAAGCCGAATATTGAGTATGTGAACTTTTGTGAACCCTGTGGTGATAAGGACTTTTATCAGCAGAAAGTGGAACGCTTACGCAGCTTACAAATCAACACCGAGAAAGTGGGTGGTAAAACCTATTGGGCGGTGAAAGTGAATGGAAAAAACATTGATTTGGCCTATACGTTTATTCGCTCTGAAGACGGTGGCTTTGTCAACTTAGCTAATCTTGCTAATTGTCCTGCAACGGGTGTTTCGCTCGGATTTGACCCCAGCAAATAAAAAATTTCAGCAGGCTAATCAGAATACCAATTAGCCTGCTAGACTTTTTTAAGCAGTTAGCGGCTTAGGTTTACGCCAATGAACCCACACACTTAAGACTAAGGCCAATAACACACCATAGCCTAGCGAAGTCCCTAAACTTACTACAAAACCACTACAGACGATTAAGCTTAGGAAGATGGCTAGCTGATAACGTTTACCCAATAAGCGCCAAGCTGCTAGCATGGAAGCGATATAAATAAAGATAAACACCCCATTCGTCCAGCGTACCATCGCCTCATAGTTTTCACCCATAGCATAAGCGACGAGCATCGTAGCACTACACATGAACAGGACTAGCAACAAAGCACGGCTCGGTACTTGATGACGATTCAATGGCTTGATAAAGCTCGGCAATACCCCCTCTTGGCTTAGTGACCACGCTAAGCGTGCGACACTGGCCATATATACATTCACGGTCGCTAAACCACTCGCTATCCCCAATACCGCAATCAACCAACGTCCATCATGACCCAAAAGAAGCTTATAACTCGCTACGATGGCTAAAGGCGCGTTTACATCCAATAGACTTAGCAACGTACAAGCGACGTAAATTAATCCCACCAATACCGTCCCGCCCAATACTGCAGGCACGAAATCACGCTTTGGATCTTTAAACTCAGCCGATAAATGCGTAATAGCCTCAATACCCAAAAAACTCCAGAGGGCCAAACCCATCGCTTGAAGCACACCGAAGCTTGACCCTGTAGCAATAGGTGTTTTCGGGCTGGGATGTTGCCAAAGATAAGCACTGAGCAATAGCACCACTACGACCACAATCGCAAGCGTTAATAGCAATTGTGCACGCCCCGACAAACGTAAGCCATGCCAATTCATAGCAAACAGGAGTCCTAAGGTAACTAATTGCCCCATAATAGATTGCAAAGGGCTTAATTGAATAATCGGCTTCAGAAACTCGAAGGTAATCATTAACGCGGCGGGCGCACCCATCGGTACCACAAAGAAAAACATTAAGCCAATCACATAACCATAGCGTCGCCCAAACGCTTCCTGCACAAAAAATGCGGGCCCTGCGGCACTGGGGAAACGCCGCCCCAGTTCGGCAAATACCCAAGCAATCGGCAAGATCGCTAAAGTCAGTAAGACCCAGGTCAAGACTGCCGAGCGCCCTGCACTGGCAATCGTTAATTGTGGCAAAATAAATACCCCAGTCCCCAATAAAGTAGTAGCCATTAAACCAATGCCCTGCCAACGGGTCAGGCTAGGATTTAAACTCGACATGGTTTGATCCCATTAAAAAAAGCAGTAGTGTAGCCGAGTGCGTGGCGACAGTTTATTACTCTTGCCTGTGAATTTGGCGTTTTGCACGGCAATTTGTCTTGTTACACTGCCCTGACTTTTTCCAGCAAACACACCGGTTATGGACGCTTTTGATCAGAAAATCCTGCGGGTATTAGCACACAATGCACGTCAAAGTGTTTCGAGCATCGCAGAGCAAGTCAGTTTATCGCGCTCAGCAGTCGCGGAAAGGATCAAGCGCCTTGAGGAAAGTGGCGAGATCCAAGGTTATCAAGTCATGCTACGTCGGCCTGATACGCAAGCGATTCATGTTTGGTTTGAAGTACGTCATCAAGGTATTTGCGAAAGTCTTGTAAAAGACATTATGCGCTTGCGCGGCGTACGTGAATGTTACGGTATTAGCGGTGATTTAGACTTACTCATTAAGGCGGAAGCAGCATCCCTGCCAGAAATCGAACAACTACGCCAAGCCATTGATAAACTTCCGTCTATTAAGCAAATCATTACCCATGTCGTGTTACGCGAATGGAAAGCGTCTTGATTAGAGGAAAATCAAGGCACCAACGAATACCACTGCAAATAAAACGGCTAAACCTCCAATAAAATAGCGGCTATCTTGAATTTCGGTAGAGTAAATTTCTATCACTTCGCCCATGGGTAGACGGCGCTCAATATCCAAGCCCCAGCAGCGAAACACCACAAAGCCCGGCATATGATCCACTTTAGTTGCTCTAAAGACTTCGCCACTTTTAGTAACGACATTATAAGCCATGACAGCCCCCTATTTTTGCCCTAAAAATATTTATAATTGATAAATGGAGAAGCAGCCCCAACTGCATTAACGATTATATCCATTGTCATAAACCAAGACTATGGACAAAGCAAAAAGTTCCACTGCTTAATCAGCGTAATTAAACAACGCTAGCCTTGCTAGGCTTTCCCACAACCAGTCAAAGCAAGCTTGTAAACTACTGGGGAGTTCAGAAAAAGTTACACCCACTAAGTAATTAGGTAACATGTGCGCCACATACAACTTGTTACTTATTTAAGCAATTTATCTCTAAAGGCTATATCACATTTGTTTGCTAGACGCCCCTAACGATTGCCGCTAGTCTAATGCGATATGCATAGAACAAGGTGATTTTATGTCGGCTGAACATCCTATTGTCGCCATTACGGGTTCGTCTGATCACAGCACCACAGGGATCACCTTAGTGTTGCAACGTATCTTTTTTCGTGAACGCATCAAAGCGGTTTACATTCCCGGCAGTGGTTTTCATCGCTATGAACGTGAACAAATGCATCTTGAAATGGAGAAAGCCAAACAAGCGGGCCAGCGCCTTACACACTACGGGCCTGAAGGCAATCATTTAGATAAATTAGAGACCATGTTCTTCCAATATGCCTCGACCGGCACAGGGCAATATCGTTATTACCTACACGCTTCTGAGCTAGCCGACAAACTAGGGCAACGTGTGGGAAGTTTCACACCTTGGCAACAGCTCGATCCTGATAATGATTTGCTGGTGTATCGCGGCTTGCATGGCGCTGTTATTCACGAGGATATTGATCTCTCCAGTTACCCAGACCTCTTAATTGGCGCAATTCCGAACTTAAATTTGGAATGGATGCGGCGCATTGATCGCGATACCAAACGTGGTTTCAGTGCGCATGAAGTACGTAACACGATTTTGGAACGTTTGTATGATTATGCGCATTACATCGTGCCCCAGTTCGAACGTACCCATATTAACTTTCAAATTGTTCCAACCGTCGATACCTCTGACCCCTTTCATTTTGATGAATTACCCAGTCTTGATGAGTGCTACTTAATTGTTCACTTACAAAAAGTAGCGCAGCAAGTCCCCATTGCTAAATTGGTGAAACGTTTCCCCAGTGCATTTGTTACGCGCCGTGATACCTTAGTTGTACCAGGTGCACAAATGTTGAATGCCATAGAAGTCATTCTCATGCCTTTTATTCATGATCTGATTACCAAAAGCCGTGAAATTCGTGGCATTCGGGATGTTCCCAAAGAACGAGGCGCGGGTATTTTAGGTTTACAGGCACAACTGGGTTAAAGCCGTGTTTTCTGTTGTGTTATAGCGGGAATCGGCTATCATGCGCCCTTTGTTAAACCTAGCCTATTTTTGACAATAACCGGAAAGGAACATGGGCCATGAAAAATCTATTGAGTTTTGTTTTCGCATTAAGCTTAAGCATTTCAGCCAGTGCGGCATGGGCGGATACTACTAGCACCACGACTAGCGCTACTAGCACTACCGCTAGCAGTACTAGCGCAAGCACTGAGAAGCTAAGTACTGACACTAAAACCGATTCAGCCGCAAAACCTACTAGCAAAAACCCTGTTGTCTTAATTGAAACCAGCAAGGGGAATATCAAAGTTGAACTGGATGCTGAAAAAGCACCAAATACGGTCGAAAACTTCATGGGCTATGTTAAAGATGGTTTCTATGAAGGTACGATTTTCCACCGCGTTATTCCCAACTTCATGATTCAAGGTGGCGGCATGTTAGCGGACATGACGGAAAAGCCAACCAAACCCTCCATCAAAAATGAAGCAAAAAATGGCTTAAAAAATGCCCGCGGCACAATCGCTATGGCACGTACACCTGATCCCGATTCAGCCGCTGCGCAATTCTTTATTAATGTTAATGACAATGACTTCTTAAATCACAGCGCAGAAACCTTACAAGGTTGGGGCTATGCTGTATTCGGCAAAGTCTTAGAAGGTATGGATGTAGCGGATGCTATCGTCAATGTGAAAACTGAAAATGACAAACCTGTTGACACGATTACTATTAAGAAAATTAGTGTAGTTGAATAAGCAAGCCTAAAACGCTTACTCTAAAAGCGGTCTTCGTGCCGCTTTTTTTATTTATGTGGATGCTCACCATGACCGATTCGCAACGTTTTCCCCTCCATTTACTCTTACGTATTTTCATTCCGTTTGCACTCGGCTATTTCTTATCGTTTCTCTATCGTGTGGTGAATAATGTCATAGCAGGCGATTTAACACGTGATTTAAGTATTGATGCGGGACAATTAGGCTTACTCACCAGTGCCTACTTAATTAGTTTTGCCGCGTTTCAATTGCCGCTGGGTATTTTATTAGATCGCTATGGCTCACGTCGGGTTGAAGCATTTTTATTAGTCTTTGCTGCTATAGGAGCTATTGTTTTTGCCCTAGCACAAAGCTTATCTGGTTTAGTACTAGGACGCGCCTTGATTGGTTTTGGCGTCTCAGCCTGTTTAATGGCCGCTTTACGTGCTTTTGTGCAGTGGTTTCCAGCAGAAAAATTACCGGCTGCTAATGGCTTGCATCTGGCGGCGGGTGGCTTAGGGATTTTGGCCGCCACTCGTCCGGTTGAATTTGCTTTACAATTTATGGATTGGCGCGGCGTATTTATGATTTTGGCTGGTTTAACCCTTTGCGTAGCTGCTCTCATCTTTTTTATCGTACCGGAAAAACCTAATTCCACAGCTCAAGGCAGCTTTAAAGAACAAGTGGCCGGTATCAAACAAATATTCACCTCCGCCACCTTTTGGCAAAGCGCACCTTGGTCATTCACTACTCAAGGCGCCTCCGGTGCAATTATGGGTCTATGGGCTGGGCCTTGGTTACGCGATGTTGCCTTGTTAGATAGACCCGCCAGTGTTGCGATTTTATCGTGGATGGCGGCTGGTGTGATAGCAGGTTATTTCATGACTGGCTTCATTGCAGAACGCTTAGTTAGGCTGGGCATTCCCCTAGCGCGCGTTTCAGCCATCGGCATGATCTGTTTCATGTTGGTACAAGTGGGCATTATTCTTGAGCTTACCCAGGTTGCCACCTTACTGTGGATTTTATTCGGCTTTTTCAGCACCATGGGCGCGCTCACCTACGCGCAATTATCCCAAGCCTTCCCTAAAGTATTAGCCGGTCGGGTGAATACCGCTTTGAATATGTTGGTATTCGTGTTCGCGTTTACCACGCAATGGTGTATGGGTGAAATTATTAAGTCTTATTCAGCCGCAGGCAGCCCAACTTACGCCCCACAAGGCTATCAAACAGCCTTTGCGATTGTCTTAGGCATTCAAGTGCTAGGTATGCTGTTTTATCTCTATAAACCCAAGACTAAAAAGCCCATTTAAATGGGCTTTTAAACGGTGGCTTAGGCATTTTCCATGGTTTTATGGAATAGTTCACGAAATACCGGATAAATTTCTGAATTATCGCGCACACGCTGAATCGCAAAACGATCCGCATAATCGCCTTGCAGATGCTCGTATAAGCGCCATAAACCTTGTGGCTCACGATCACCAATTTCAATATAAGTAAAATACTGCACTAAGGGTAAAATGCCATCGACTAAGGTTTTATGGCAACGTTGATTATCTTCTTGCCAATTGTCACCATCCGAGGCTTGAGCACAATAAATATTCCATTCGTTCGGTGAATAACGCTCGTCAATAATATCCGCCATCAAATTTAAGGCACTGGAAACCACTGTACCGCCGGTTTCACGGGAATAGAAAAAGGTCTCTTCATCCACTTCTTGCGCTTGCGTATGGTGACGAATGAATACCACTTCAATTTTTTCGTAATTTTTCTGCAAAAATAAATACAGCAAGAAAAAGAAACGCTTAGCAGTTTCTTTAATATCTTGCGTCATTGAACCCGATACATCCATCACACAAAACATAACCGCTTTGGGGGACGGCATTGGCACTTTGATATGCAGATTATATTTAAGGTCAAAATCATCCAAAAATGGAACACGGTGCAAGCGTACATTGAGCTTTGCTAACTCCGCCTCCAAAGCCAAACGTTTTTCAGTTTCCTCTGCGGGCAATAAGTCTAATTCAACCAGAATTTCGCGCTTACGCCGCCGCGCTTTTCCACTTAAAGCCATACGACGCGCTTGAGCACTCCGCATGGTGCGCACAATGTTTAATTGGTTAGGGTTACCAACCTCACTATAACCCGCGCGACGATGCTCAAAAGCATCCTGCCCCATTAACTGACGCTTGACCATATTCGGTAACGCGAGATCTTCGAATAAATAATCCAGAAATTCACTTTGTGAAATCTGGAATACGAATTCATCTTCGCCCTCACCCGAATCAGAAGCTTGTCCCGAACCACTACCGCCACCACCGCCTGACGGTGGGCGAGGAATCCGATCGCCTTGCACGAATTCCTTATTTCCCGGATGCACAATATCGCGTTGACCGCCCTTACCATGGCGAAAGGTTGGCTCAGAAATATCGCGCTTCGGAATCGTAATCGTGTCGCCGCGCTCCATATCGGTGATATTACGGCGACTCACTGCATCTGAAACCGCTTCGCGAATTTGTTTGTGATAGCGTTTTAAAAAACGTTGGCGATTCACCAAGCTTTTATTTTTGCTATTCAAACGACGGTCAACGATATAAGCCATCTAGTGTGCTCCCTAACTTACGACGCGATTATTGTGATTTACGCACCCGTAAATACCACTCAGCGAGTAAGCGTACCTGTTTTTCCGTGTAGCCACGTTTCATCATGCGCTCAACGAAATTATCGTGCTTGCGTTGCTCTTCATTGGAAGATTTTGCCCCATAAGAAATCACCGGCAATAAATCCTCAGTACTAGAGAACATTTTCATCTCAATCACACGGCGCAATTTTTCATAACTCGTCCAGTTTGGATTTTTGCCATTATTATTCGCACGCGCACGCAACACAAAATTCACGATTTCATTACGGAAATCTTTCGGATTGCTGATGCCTGCTGGCTTTTCGATTTTTTCCAAATCCGCATTTAAGGCCGAACGATCCAAGAAATCACCGGTTTCAGGGTCGCGATACTCTTGATCTTGAATCCAGAAATCCGCATAAGTGACATAACGATCGAATAAATTCTGACCATACTCAGAGTAAGATTCTAGGTAGGCGGTTTGAATTTCTTTACCGATAAAATCCACATAGCGCGGAGACAGATACTCTTTAATGAAGCTGATATAACGTGCTTCCAGCTCGGCGGGGAATTGTTCTTTTTCTACTTGGCGCTCTAACACATACATCAAGTGAACAGGATCAGCGGCGACTTCTACCGCGTCAAAGTTAAATACCTTAGAGAGAATCTTGAAAGCAAAACGGGTGGAAAGACCCGACATCCCTTCATCAACCCCAGCCGTATCTTGGTATTCCTGAATGGTTTTGGCTTTTGGATCGATATCTTTCAGGTTTTCACCATCATAAATCCGCATCTTGGAGAAGAGATTCGAGTTTTCTGGCTCTTTCAGACGCGACAAGATAATAAACTGTGCCAACATTTTCAGCGTATCCGGTGCACAAGGCGCCGAATGTAATGAGCTGCTGATCAGGAGTTTTTCATAAATCTTAATTTCTTCCGTGACGCGCAAGCAGTAAGGCACTTTGACAATGGATACGCGGTCAATGAAGGCTTCATTATTTTTATTGTTCTTGAAGGTTTGCCATTCTGACTCATTCGAGTGCGCCAAAATCACCCCACTGAATGGAATAGCGCCGATACTTTCCGTACCGTTGTAATTACCTTCTTGGGTAGCGGTTAGGAGTGGATGTAGCACTTTAATCGGTGCTTTAAACATCTCAACGAATTCCATCAAGCCTTGGTTAGACAAACACAAACCACCTGAATAGCTATAAGCATCAGGATCGTTCTGAGGATAGTCTTCCAGTTTGCGAATATCTACCTTACCTACTAAGGATGAAATATCTTGGTTATTTTCATCGCCCGGCTCGGTTTTAGAAATTGCAATTTGATTTAAGCGTGAAGGATAACGTTTGACGACACGGAATTTAGTGATGTCACCGCCAAACTCTTGCAAACGCTTTACGGCCCAAGGTGACATGATGGTGCGTAGATAACGGCGTGGAATACCATAATCTTCTTCTAAAATCGCGCCATCTTCTTCCGGATTAAACAAGCCTAGTGGTGATTCATTAACCGGTGAACCCTTGATGGCATAAATGGGGGCTTTTTCCATTAAGGCTTTAAGGCGCTCAGCCAAGGAGGACTTACCACCACCGACTGGCCCTAATAGATACAAGACTTGTTTAGCTTCTTCCAAGCCTTGCGCGGAGTGACGTAAAAAAGAAACGATTTGCTCAATCGCATCTTCCATACCGTAAAACTCTGAGAAAGCTGGATAACGACGAATCACTTTATTAGAAAAAATGCGACTCAAACGTGGATCACGTGAGGTATCAACTAACTCGGGTTCACCAATAGCCCAAAGTAGTCGTTCAGCCCCCGTGGCATAGGCCATCGGCTCGCGCTTACACAAATCAAGGTATTCTTGTAGGCTAAACTCTTCCTCCTTGAGTGTTTCATAGCGGGACTGATAGTGACTGAAAATACTCATTTTTAACCCCTTCCGACAGGCTGCGAAAATATCGTCCTGCCATTGACTATAGAGTGGAATCGCAACAACACAAGTGTCTGACAATTATTTTGACATTAACAATGCGTTCTACGTTCATTTTCATACTGTAATGCATTTGTATCCAAATACCCACAGGACAACCATGTACGAAGATTAGGCAGCGCTGTAACGCCATAGGTGGATGAGATTACCTCAAAGCGGTAATGGTTATGCCGCCAAGGTGGAGTACGAGGACTGCCGTTTCTTATTGTATTTATCATGTACAGCCCGCCCCAAGGTGTGCTTAGAGCTGTTGAATGATGACGATCAAGGGCAAGACTAACTGGCAGCACTTAAACACAATCTGAATCGTCATTAAAATCGTTTTGTTAGCGGAAATAGCTAAAACTTAAGCTTAGCTATTCCCTCGTTATTTACCAGATAAATCGTGCATTACGGCTATGTTTTGGGATACGGCAATAAGTGCCCGCCGTTTTAATACGTTTCACCTTACCACGCTTCGCACTGGTTTTAACCATTCGCACCGGTGTACGTTTTAACATAACCATACACGTACAACGCACTAAGGCTTTTTGGACAGTGGGTTGAGAGCGAGAGCTAGCCTGCGCATTGCCCGCCGTAAACAGCATGGTCGTAGCACCCAGCAGAGTTAAACCCAATACCCAGTAAGTATTTCGTTTGGTAGAGATAGACTTAGTCATGAGAGACCTCCTTTATAGACTACAGCGTTACTTAGCTGTAATACGCCACAGGGTAGGCTGGGCGCACATAACCCATACCAAACACTTGCTTGGCGACTTGATTGGAACGTAAGGCTAGGCTGGTAGCACCCTGACGCATATTGCGTGCTTTACGCGTCAAACCCACAGGATTGATACCACGTTTTTTATAATAGCCCACAGTTTTCTCAAGCGAGCGTGCATGTTTATTCAAGCACCACGCTGAAGCACGATAATCATTAGCTTTATTAATTAATGGTGAGAATGATTTAGCGCTAGCTTCAGAGCTAATACTTAGGCCCAAAGGAACAACACTCGCGAACAGAGCGTATTGCATTATTTTTCTCATAGTCACTACTCCAGATTATTTTTGATAACAGGATGATTTTAAAACACCATCCCTAGTAAGTAGTCTAGCTCTGATTAATAGAGGTTCAAATCGTAATTTTAAATAAAAACATCTTTGATTTTATTAAAAATACAATCCAACCGCTTATCTGAAAAATAATAACGTTTATAGTAGATATGGAGAATACCTATAAAAACTTTCAATATAAATTTTTTCGCAATCAAACCAAATAAAAGCTTAACCTTTGTGAAACATACCGTTTGTCACTTAAATAACTGCGCTCATAAAAATACCCTTGCCCCTGTTTATTGACAGCAATCAAGCTCGAACAACGCGTCCCATAATTATGGCGTGTATTGCGAATAAATAGGGGTGACAACCAGCGCTCTCCTTCCAAACCAATACCGGTGTCGGGCAAGTCCTGATCATTTGCCATTTCGCTGTGTAGTAATAGATCTAATAGCCAATCAGGATTCAAACTTTCACCCTTGGCTAACCAAGCTTTCAGTGCGGTCTTGCCATGCTCTACTTTTGGCCAAGGCGTATCCAACGCCGCATTACTAAGGCCATATAAACCATCCGCTAATGGCTCAAGGTTTGGCGTTTGACGATTCGATAAGTAATAGAACTGATTCGGCAAAGTTCCCGCGATTAAATTGAAACCCGCGTAAGTGTCTTGTTGTTGAACGATGTGGTTTAGATAATCCGGAATAGTTTGCTGTGTGGTTAAGGTGTCTGTCACCAACCAGCCCCGCGAACGCTCGCCTGCTTGCGTTGGAAAATGGCGTACATTGGTGACAAAAGCAAGGCGTGCATTAATTTGATTTAAAGCCAACCACGAGCCACCCGACTCCAAATCACGCCCACCTACCAGTGCTGGATTATCGTGCCACGTTTGTAACGCGGCACTGTCCCGATCAAAACGTTCATCACGGTTATGCAGCAAAATAAAGGGATAAGCGGGGTGTTGATTAAGCGCGAATAAGGCCAAACACATGGCGAACTCCTCCAAACAAGGTGCGTTAAGCATAACCTTTTTTGCGCTGCACACAACGCTAGGCACATCAGCCAGAGCTTGGTATTATCTCGGCCTTTCGTTTTTAGAAGATTGCAGTCATGGAACTGAACCTCATTTATACCCGAATCAAAGACCTTCAGGCGCGTTTGGATGCGCTGAGGGGGTATCTTTGACTTTGATACCAAACACGAACGCCTCGAAGAAGTAAATCGCGAACTCGAAGACCCC
This sequence comes from Thiolinea disciformis DSM 14473, assembly GCF_000371925.1. Taxonomy (GTDB): domain Bacteria; phylum Pseudomonadota; class Gammaproteobacteria; order Thiotrichales; family Thiotrichaceae; genus Thiolinea; species Thiolinea disciformis. The sequence continues at coordinate 26,362 of NZ_AQVE01000009.1, forward strand.
ACTATCTGGAATAATCCCGATTACGCTCAACAGCTTGGTAAAGAGCGCTCCTATTTAGAAGGTGTTGTGTTGGGGATTACTCGCCTTACCAATGGCCTTAATGATGGCAATGAATTACTAGCGCTGGCCGAAGCCGAAAATGATGAAGCCAGCGTCAATGGTGTCATAGCTGATATAGATAGCATTGAAGCCGATATTGAAAAGCTCGAATTCCAACGTATGTTCTCAGGTGAGTTGGATGCTAATAATGCCTTCTTAGATATTCAATCTGGCGCCGGTGGCACCGAAGCCCAAGATTGGACGGAAATGCTATTGCGCATGTATTTGCGTTGGGGCGAAGCCAAAGGTTTTAAGACTGAATTGATTGAAGCCTCACCGGGGGATGTGGCCGGTATCAAAAGTGCCACCATTAGTTTTGAAGGCCCTTATGCGTTTGGTTGGCTCAGAACTGAAACGGGCGTGCATCGTTTAGTGCGTAAATCACCGTTTAGCTCAGCAGGTGCGCGTCATACCTCATTTGCGGGGGTGTTTGTTTCGCCCGAAATTGACGACGCGATTGAGATCGATATTAATCCGGCTGATTTACGGATCGATGTTTATCGTGCCTCGGGCGCCGGTGGTCAGCACGTTAACCGAACCGAATCTGCGGTAAGGATCACTCACCTGCCGACTAATACCGTCGTGCAATGTCAAAATGGGCGCTCCCAGCATCAAAATAAAGACACGGCGATGAAGCAATTACGCGCCAAGTTATACGAGTTGGAAATGCTCAAACGTAATGCGGAAAAGCAGGCCTTGGAAGACACCAAATCGGATGTCGGTTGGGGCAGCCAAATTCGTTCTTATGTATTGGATCAATCGCGCATAAAAGATTTGCGCACAGGCGTTGAAACCTCAAATACGCAGGCCGTATTGGATGGGGATTTAGACAAATTTATTGAAGCTAGTTTGAAAAGCGGACTGTAATCATGAGCGAGCCAGAGCAACACCACGACGAGAATAAACTCATTACGCAACGCCGCGAAAAGCTAGCGCACTTACGTGGGCAAGGCATCGCTTTCCCGAATGATGTGACACGTGAGCACAAGGCGGCAGAGTTGCATGAACAGTACGAGCAATATGATAAGCCTTGGTTTGAGACTACTGAAATTCCCGTGACAGTTGCTGGTCGCTTAATGCTAAAACGTTTAATGGGCAAGGCTAGTTTCTCGACCCTGTCTGATGTCTCAGGACGCATTCAATTATATGTACAGAAAAATGCAGTCGGTGACGAATTATTCGAGCAATACACCCACTGGGATTTAGGCGATATTATTTGGGCAAAAGGCACACTTTTTAAAACCCAAACTGGTGAATTATCGGTCAAAGTCAAAGAAATTCGCCTACTGACTAAATCACTACGTCCATTGCCAGAAAAGTTTCATGGTTTAACTGACCAAGAACAGCGGTATCGCCAGCGTTATCTTGATTTGATTATGAATCAAGAATCGCGTGAAACTTTCAAAATGCGTTCCAAAATCATCAGCTATATTCGTAACTTCTTCATCCAGCGCGATTATCTGGAAGTCGAAACACCGATGCTCCAAGTGATTCCGGGTGGTGCCGCAGCACGGCCTTTTATCACGCATCATAATGCCCTCGATTTGCCGATGTATTTGCGGATTGCGCCGGAGCTTTACTTAAAACGTTTGGTCGTGGGTGGTTTTGAGCGGGTGTTTGAAATCAACCGCAACTTCCGTAATGAAGGCGTTTCGGTGCGACATAATCCCGAATTCACCATGATTGAATTCTACCAAGCTTATGCTACTTACACGGACTTAATCGACTTGACTGAGGCTTTATTTAAAGGTTTAGCGACTGATTTATTAGGGAGCAGTGAAGTCACTTATCAAGGCCAAGTATTTGATTTTGGAAAACCGTTCGAGCGCATTACGATTCGTGATGCGATTCTGAAATACAATCCTGACGTTACCCCAGCGCAGATTGATCAGCTGGAATCAGCGCGTGCACTCGCCAAGAAAGTCCATGCCCCCATTAAAGATAGCGATGGCTTAGGCAAAGTGCAAGTAGCCATTTTTGAAGAAACGGTTGAGCATTTATTGCAACAGCCCACCTTTGTGATGCAGCATCCTGCAGAAGTATCACCTCTAGCACGGCTCAATGATGAAAATCCTTTCGTTACTGACCGCTTCGAGTTTTATATTGGCGGACGTGAAATCGGCAATGGTTTCTCAGAGTTAAATGATGCAGAAGATCAAGCCGAACGCTTCCAACAGCAAGTACGCGATAAAGAAGCGGGTGATGATGAAGCGATGTTTTATGACGCTGACTTCATACGCGCTTTGGAGTACGGTATGCCACCCACCGCAGGCGAAGGGATTGGCATTGACCGTTTGGTGATGCTATTTACGGATTCACCGTCGATCCGCGATGTGATTCTATTTCCGCATATGCGACCTGAATAAGCTCCCATACTTTTATACCCCGCATTAAATCTAGTGTTTTAGCGGGGTGAATTTTTTTTTAAAGCTTGCTGATGGTGAGCTTGTCCAACCAAACGCTAGTAGATAGTGAGGGGATTTAAAAACTCACTACTTCCTATAAGGCTTTAGCAATACATTCCAGCTATTGGCTAGATTCGCATACTCCTCTTCACATAATTCAGCACGTTCAGTGGGAAAACCTGCGATTTTTTTGACAGCCGCATACTTTTTTGGATCACTGCCATACACATGGCATAAGCTAGTATATAAACGCTGTTCGTCTAAACTGTGCTCATCCCAAAGATCCTCGTCATTCAATACTTTACGATCAGCACTGACAAGGTCAAAGAAGCCCGCCGCATCTAAAATGGTTTCTTGTCCATCCTCGAAATACTCACTTAAAATCACACTCGCCAAGCCATCCGCCGCGTCCTCTTCCTTACCCACCACAGGCAAGGCATACCGATCAATCAAGGCGTGCGCGACCTCGTGAATTAACATATAACTCAAGGTTTGGATTGCTGCTTCGGTAGGGGAAATATCTAAATCTGCTTTCGCTTTGCTAAATAAAGCCTTTATTTCTGTCACGAAGGCATAAGACATAATGATTTCACTACGCTCAGGATCATACGCGGCATCATCCTCATCACTAAACACCACCTTCAAACCTTTTGGAAATTTAAAATGCGCATTCAGTGTGCTAAATAATGCTTTTAAGGATTCAGACTGTTGCAAGTCTTGCTGCATGGCCTGAGCGGTTTTAGAAGGCTGATACACCACTGCCAAATCCTCTTTGGCATACGCTTGACTACTCGCTAACAGTACGCAAAAACCTAATATTTTTAATAATTTCAGCATAAAAATCGTCCTTAGTATTTTAAGGCAAATAAGCTTGGGATGAGGTAAAGCATAGATCTTTCAAGCTAACAAGCTTTAAGAGCGCGGTACTATTGAATTAGCCGAGCGCCAGAATAAACACGCTTACATCGTAAACTCAACAGCATCAGTATGCTGATTGACTTCATACTGACCCGAAACAAGTATCAAGCACCTTGTGTTATGCGCCTGCCAAAGCCTTACGCACCGCTACAATACGCTCTTGCTGACTGGTTAAAGCATCACTTGGCATGGCATTTAAACGATACCAATCCTTTAATAATTTCAACGCATTTTGCTCACGATCTTGTGCCGCAGAACGTGAACGCATCGCTTCAGACAAATGCTCGACCTGATACGTCATACGCGCCTGCCGGAAAGCCTCTGGCGTAGGTAAATTCAGCAATAGTTCCAATTGTAAACACAGGTTTTCACCCGCCTTTTGCTGAGCTACCAAGGCGACTTGATCATCATGTAAGGCTTGTTTGCGCTGCTCCGAGTCTTGTGCCAATTGATCCAGTTCAGCCAACTTACGCTGCCAACGCACGTGATTAGCACGCTCACGTAAGGCTAATTCAGCACGCTGGAAACGCTCTTCCAACTTGATATGTACCGATTTAGGAATATCGCGAATTGCTTGAAAGGCTTTACGCTGCTCGTCAACTTGTGCATAAGCAGCACTAAAAGCTTCACCTTCCAGTGTTTGGAGAGCCTCCAATTCAGCACAAATGGCATTTTTACGTGCAATACGCTCATCTTGCTCAGAACGTTGGGCTTGGCGCGATTCACGCAGACGCTCAAACACCTTATCTAAAGAAGATTGGAATTGCTTCCAAATGCGCTGTTCATCTTTGGGGCGTGAAGGCACGCTAATTTGCCAACGGCTGCGTAATTGCTTGGCTTTTTCCACCGCATCTTGCACATCCGCTTGCTCGGATAGCGCGAGCGCCGTATTCGCTAAGCCTTGGCGCAATTGGAAATTACGCTCACGCTCTTGATTTAACTGCCCATCCAACGCATCCATGGCTGCATTAAAACGGTCATTGATTGGCTTCCATTCTTTATGACCGACCGTACCACATTCTTTCCAAGCCTTACGCAAACGATTAATCGCCTGCGTAATATCCTGCCATTTAGCAGCTTGCCAATCGGTTTGCACATAAAGATTTTCTAGCTCAGCACAAATCGCTTCACGCGCTTTTAAATGCGCTTCACGTTCATTGGCCTGCTCAGCAAAGTGCTGCTTGCTGACTTCATAAGCCGCATTCACCTTGCTATCAAACACCTTCCACTGCTTGCGCTGCTGCCCCGGTTCCATGTGCGCTAATTTACGCCATTCTTCGCGCAACGCTTTAATTTCACGCGCCCGCACTTGAGGGTCTAAACTTTCATCATTCTCTAACCATTGCGCGGTTTCAATCAAATGTTCACGGGCTTGATCCGTGCCCCAACGCCGCCAATCTTTTAACTCTAAAATCAAAGGCGTCGCTGCTTTCAAACGCCCTTTCATTTCGTTTAACTCACGCGCAGGAAGATCGGTATGATCTTGCAGGAGCTGTGATAATTTACGGTGTAAATCGATTGCTTCCCCGTATTGCTCAGCTTCTAAATCGGCCTCCATTTGCGCTAATTCGGCCTTGAGGCTAGCAATAGTCTGATCACGTTGCGCAATTTGCTTTTGCAAACGCGCATTTAAGCTACTCATCGCTTGTTGGAAACGTATTTCGAGCTGTTGAATAGCCTGTTGCAAGCCTTGCGGGCGCTTGATTTTCACCCAATCCGCTTGCAGCTCAGTCACTTTTGCGGATTGCACTGGCTTCTCGCTTTGACGCATCACCTCGGCACGCTGCAAGCATTGGTGCAATTGATCCAAACCTGCCATTTGCTTAGCTAGTGCATCACGCGCCTCGGTCAAATACATAAATTGCTCAAGCCAACGCTGATTGAGTCTCGCCTGTAACTCGCCTTTAATCGTTTCCGCTTTGACCCAACGCTCTTGCAAAGCCTCAATTTGCTGGTCAATTTGCTCGCTAGATAAGAGCTGCTCACCCTGCTCCAACTGTTTTTGCAAGGCAAGACCATCTTTTAAGCATTGCTCAAAAATAGCCAAACGCGGAGCTTCCACCGCTTGCTCTGCTTCATAAACTTGTAAACGCTCGGTAAAGGTTTTATCCGCTTTAGCAAAGCGCTCACTCAAGTCTGGGGAGATTGCTGGATTTTCGGCTGTGGCTTGCTTACGCCAACTTTCCAATAAGACTTTATGGCGTGTACGATCTTGCGCCCACTGCCCCGTGGAGCCGAGCTTTTCTAAATCAGCACAGAGGCTTTCTAGGGCTTGTCTCGCTTGTTCGCGTGCCTGCTCTTGAGCAGTACGATCTTTGACTAACTGGCGCAAGCGCTTATTATTGTGGCCGTAATGCTTTTCAAGCTGACGTAATAACTCTAAATCTTGTAAGCGCGTAGCCGCTTCGATTTGCAATTCGCGTGCACTGCTATCTTCTGTACTCGCGATGCGGAACAATAACTGTGAATCATCAATTTGCGCCAAGGCCAAACGGCGAATATAGGAATCGCGCTTTTTGTTTTCTACTAAAGCACGCATTAAGTCGGCTTGGTCTTTCAACCAATCAAAGACTTCCGCGAACAACCTATCCTGACCATAAGTGTTATGCGCCAATGCCACAACACGCGCACGCGCAATCTCAGCGACTTTGCCACTTTGTTTGCCAAACTTGATTAATAAAGGAATATCAATTAAGCGCGCAATGGCTGCCAAACGCACCGCTTCATCAGGATCATTTTGCGCCAATCCTAATAATTCAGCGCTATTGGCTTCCAAACTGGACAGGGCTTGTAAACGGACTTTGGCATCCTTATGTTGCCACTTAGGCTTAAACAGCGCTCCGAGCATATATCCAATCGCCTCGTTTAATTACTTAACACGCATACCAGGCTCAGCACCTGCATCTGGCGTGAGGACAAAAATATCTTTTCCACCAGGACCTGCCGCTAAGACCATGCCTTCGGAAACTCCAAAACGCATTTTACGCGGCGCTAAATTCGCGACCATAACAGTCAAACGCCCTTCTAAATCAGCCGGATGGTAGGCTGATTTAATGCCCGCAAATACATTGCGCGTCTCACCCCCCAAATCCAGTGTGAGTTGCACTAATTTATCCGCCCCTTCTACCGCCGCCGCTTTGACAATCTTGGCAACACGGAAATCCAACTTCGCGAAATCTTCGTATTGAATCGGCGCACTGATCGGGTCATCAGTCAAATGCTTAGATTGGGTCACAGGACTTGCCTGTGCCGCCGCCAAAGCTTGCTTATTATCTTCAATCATCGCATCCACCGCCGCCTGTTCCACACGTGTCATTAAAGGTTTGAAGGTATTAATGCTCGTACCCAATAATGGCTCTTGCACACTCGCCCAGCGCAGCGCGCCTGCATTTAAGAAAGCCTCACTCTCTGCGGCCAATTGAGGCAATACTGGTTTTAAGTAAGTAATGATCGCACGGTACAAATTCAAGCCTTGCGTACAAATAGCCTGCACTTCCGCAAGCTTCGTTTCGTCTTTCGCCAATGCCCACGGTTTTTGCTCATCCACATACTGATTCGCTTTGTCCGCCAACGCCATAATCTCGCGAATCGCTTGGCTATAACGGCGTTGTTCAAATGCCTCAGCGATGGATTCGCTGGCTGCGGCAAATTCTTGGTATAAAGCCGGATTAGGCAAGGTAGCAGTTAATCGATTATCAAAGCGCTTGTTAATAAAACCAGCGCAGCGTGAGGCAATATTCACTACCTTACCAACCAAATCACTATTCACGCGCTGCTGAAAATCGTCCAAATTCAAATCAATATCATCAACACTATTACCTAGTTTGCTGGCAAAGTAATAACGCAAATATTCTGGATTCAAATGACGCAGATAACTTTCGGCTTGAATAAACGTGCCGCGCGATTTTGACATTTTTGCGCCATTTACCGTTACGAAACCATGGCAAAATACCGCCGTGGGTGTGCGAAAATTTGCGCTTTTTAACAAAGCTGGCCAGAATAAGGTATGGAAATAAGCAATATCTTTACCAATGAAATGATAAACTTCAGCTTCAGAACCCACTTTCCAAAATTCGTCAAAATTTAAACCACTGCGCGTGCAATAATTTTTGAAACTGGCTAAATAACCAATGGGGGCATCCAACCAAACGTAAAAATATTTATCCTCAGTATCGGGAATTTTGAAACCCCAATAAGGTGCATCACGCGATACATCCCAATCGCTTAAGCCTTGATCAGACTCAAACCACTCCATTTGTTTATTGGCAATTTCTTTTTGAACCGCACCACTTTGCAAAAAATCGCGCAAGAAGGCTTCAAAATTACCTAACTTGAAGAAATAATGCTCGGTTTCTTTTTCGATAGGCTTGGTGCCTGATACGACCGAAACGGCATTTTTCAAATCGGTCGGTGCGTAAGTAGCACCACAGACCTCACAATTATCGCCATACTGATCGGGCGCACCACAACGCGGGCATTCACCTTTAATGAAACGATCTGGCAAAAACATCTGTGCCTGTTCGTCATAGGCTTGGCGAATGGTGCGTTTGTCGATGTGGCCATTATTGCGTGCTGCTAAATAAATGTACTCAGAAAACTCGCGATTCTCGTCCGAGTGTGTTGTGTAATAATTGTCATAGCTAATATTGAAGCCTGCAAAATCGCGAGTATGTTCTTGATACACACGATCAATTAATTGTTGTGGCGTTATTCCATTTTTCTGTGCACTGAGCATGATCGGCGTGCCATGAGCATCATCCGCGCACACATAATAGCATTCATGCCCACGTAAGCGTTGGAAGCGTGCCCAGATGTCCGTTTGAATATGCTCAAACATATGCCCCAAGTGGATATTGGCATTGGCATAGGGAAGCGCACTGGTAATGAGGATTTTTCTTGATTTCATCGGGAGACTCGGACTTCTGACTAAGGGCGATAAGGTAACAGGTTGCAGGATTTTGTGCTAGCTGTTGGCGGTTGCTAGCACGCAGCAGCACAACCCAGAATCATCATTCTACTACCCTTTGACCTCAATAAAGAGGACATGATCATTAAATTTGCTTCTCACACCCTCACCTTCTCAACGTGACCCTAATGAAAGTTACTTCCTGAGTGCCCTAATATTTTCAACCCACGCCACATAGGCATACTCACAGGGCGAAGAACACGCTCATGCTTGATAGCGTGCCCTTTACTTGTGCCAATCGACTTTGCCACATCAATAACGTTAAGATAGCCATCCTTACGCCTTCCAAACACAGTTCAACGCAATGCAATTTCTAAGATTTTTAAAGATTAAGCCCTCCCACTTCAGACCTTTAGACAATCTAGAAGCTGCTAAATCACTGTTTAAGCATTCGGTCAATTTAGTAGAAATAGAAGCTTTTTCTTATTGCAATCGGACTTGTTGGTTCTGTCCCAACTCCTTTATTGATCGCCGATCTACCAATATTTATATGCCTGAAGCGCTCTATATTGCTATTTTGGAGCAATTAGCCGAAATCGACTATGATGGAAAAATATCTTATAGCCGCTATAATGAGCCATTGGCCGATAAAATTATATTAAAGCGCGTTAAGCAGGCCCGTCACTTATTACCAAAAGCCCACTTACACACTAATACCAACGGTGATTATCTTAATAATACCTACTTGCACGAATTAAAAGAAGCTGGCCTTGATAGTTTAAATATTCAAATCTATTTAGCGAATCAGGAGCATTATGATCATGAGAAAATGCGAAAAACGATGCTCAAGGTTCAAGAACGCCTAGAGCTGACTGGTAAGATTGTAAAAGAAAAGCAAGATGAATGGCTAGAAGCGCAACTTGACTTTGAAGGTTTAACGATTCGCCAGTATGCACGCAATTTTGATATAAACGGCTGTAGTCGCGGTGATACTTTAGCTATTTTCCAAGATTATCAACGCACAGCGCCTTGTTTTTCACCTTTTGAACATTTATATATCGATTACAATGGCAAAGTCATTCCGTGCTGCAATATCCGTTCTGATGTCGAATATCACCAACAAGCCATTGTGGGAGATTTAACAAAAGAACCAACGATTTTCCATATTTACGCGGGTAAACCACTCAGTCAATGGCGGAAAAATCTAGTTTCTTTTTCTAAGAAAGGTGATTTATGTACCAATTGCCGCTTTAATGTGGTGAAACCATCGTTGGCAAATCAATTGGCGAGTCGCTATGCGCAGCAGCTTATTTAGCTCACACCGAAAAAATTAAAACTGCCCTGCAAGCGTTAAGCCCCAATGATTTAACGCCCAATCAGGCTTTGGAAGAGCTTTATCGCTTGTATCAAATGCTGACATAACGATGTCTGCAATCACCTCATCTGTATAGACATTGGTTACATGAGAACATATATTATAGCTGCAAATCCAACTAATCCCCAAACAATAGCACCCCAAAGCTGCAATGGAGGCTTTGGCATTAATGCCACCTCCCAACCATCCTCCGAAGCACTATCAGTGGAATAGGTTTCCGCCAGTGTATCGGCTTTATATTGATCAATTAATACAGCATTACCTATACTAGCCACCGCTTGCCATGTCCATTGTGTTTTAGTTTCAAATATACCATCACCATTACTATCAATCTGTTGGCTAATAGGGTTCTGATTGGCATCATATACCCATTGTTTGGTTACTGTATTAACCGTCGGTGTGCTTAGTGTCACACCTTGACCATCTTGATATTGAGTGGTCTGTTCTTTAGACTCAGTACGTAAACCCAACGCATTATAAGTAAGATTTAAATCAAAAGTACGCACAGGTTTATTAGCATTATTATAGGCCGCATTATAATGTGCTCTTACCTTACGGATTAAATGCCCATTCGTACCATATTGATAGACATCTTTATAACTCCCAATCACTTGATTATTATTTTGGTAAACACGGGTCGCGCCTGATAAATAACTATCAGCCGTATAGCTATTAGTTAATTTATTACTGGATTTACTATTACCATTCATATCTAAGTCTTGATAAGTCCGTTCGACTATCGCGCCCAGATTATTATAAATGAATTGTGTTAACTCCTTACTGACAAAACCACCCTCACTATTGGTAATTTGCTTGGTTAAGGTGCTTAAATTCCCTTTAGCATCATAGGTAGAATCAATGGTCACGAGTGTTGTTTTAGTAGCATCCACCACACCATTCACTTCAGTCGTGATTGTTTCAATGACTTGTTGCACTTGACCTTGATTGGTGTAAGTCATTGTAGACTTGGTAGATTGTGTGGTTTTGGTGCTTAAATCCGCGTTAGTAACATTATGCTGAATCGTATAACCATTGGCATCATAAACCTTGTTGTCACTCATGATATTAGTTTTAGTGCCAGCCTTATCATAAGTGGTTTGCACCATACTGGTAAGCTGATTTTGATTATTCCATACTAGACTTAATTCGATTTTCCCACCTGTACTAGAGGGAGAAGTTACTAGCTGATAGCGACCTTGCGTATCAAAGGTTGCGCTTTCTATTCCGTTAGCGGTGCTTATTTGTTGCAGCAGACCTTGCGCATCCCATGTGTAAGCAAATGAATCGTTGGTAGAGTTCAAGGTTTTCTTGAGCGGCACATAGGCAGGAAATTTCAAGCTACCAGCTGATTCGGCTTCTAGACCTTTAATTAACTCCCCTTGGCTAGCCTTTAAGAGGGGACGTTGATACAAACCAGCGCCCACAGATGGATAATAGACTTGCGCCAGTTGCGAACCAAACACACTGTGATCTTGTTTGAAATCGAGGCTCGTCGTGTTAAGTGCAGCAAGTTTATCCAAACCTGTAGGCAACTGGATGCCATCACTTAAATTGGCATTACTATCCAACTCAGCAAGCAAACTTAAACGATTAATCCACTGGTCATAGGGCAATACTTCTAGCGTACCACCAGCCCGTTGCATTTCTTGTAAGGCATTTTGAGTCGTTAGACCACCCCCTACCATTTGCATCAGACTTGTGTCACCGGCTTGACAAGTCGTTGTACCTATTGCCGTTTTGCCTAAGTTAAAGCTAATCGTTTCGCCTGATTTACAGGTATATTCGCCTGCTTCATTGGTACGGCCTGTACTACCCTGATTACCTTGATACACTAGGTTAGTAACACGGGGGGATTTTAAAGTGGCGGTGATTGGGGTGGCGGAGGCAGAGGTATTATCGTCGTTACAGGCGCTGAGGAACACACTGCTAATGACTAAGGCTAATAATGCGCGGGGATAATTTTTTAGTTGCTGTGACATAGCATGTCGTACCTTGACTTTAAATAATAAGATTAAAATATAAACAACTTTTAAAAAAAAAATTCAAGCTAATTTTTATTAGTTAAAACTTTAGTAGTGCAACTCTACAACTTTAGATACAATAATCTTATCGGATCAGAAACCCTCCATTTTTAGGATCATCTTAATTTTTTAAAAAGTTTTTTATTAAAACTTTATCAGGCATATACTTCTACTACGATATATTTAGCATCCTGATGATCAATTATTTAGGCGGCGCTAGCGATAGCTTCTTGATTCGATTTAACTGATTTTCCAGTTCAATTATCGAGTCAGCAGAATTTTATAGTTAAGAGATAATCAGTCATGATTTAAAATATTTGAAGGATCGATATTCCATGACTACTTGAATCGGTATGGATTAACATTGCAGGACTTTAATTTTTTAAATGAGTAATCACGTTGATGATACTCACTAATCCTCGCCAAAAAGCAGTATAGGGGGTTAAGGCGGAGCACGTAAACTACCTCAATACTTTGCACTTGAGCACAGTCTCATTTTATTGCACCATGATCACGACTTCATACAACTCAGCACAATCAATAAACAACTTAAATACCAACACTTGTTTAGCACCCACTCGATATCGGTTTTTTAAACCCAAGGAGTTCGCCCATGCCCCAAGCTCACTACCAAGATTTAGGTGATGGTATTTATTGCATTGACACCGCCTTATGCCGTGATGATTTTGCGGCTTGTTATTTGATTGTGGAAGGCGATACAGCGGCTTTTGTGGATAGTGGGACTTATCACAGCGTACCCTTGATTATGCAAGCGTTGGCAGACGTGGGTTTAAAGCCAGAAAATGTTCAATATGTAATTCCGACCCATGTGCATCTTGATCATGCGGGTGGTGCGGGTGAATTGATGCGTTTGTGCCCGAAAGCGACCATGATTGCGCATCCGAGGGGCGCAACGCACATGATAGACCCTGCCAAACTGATCGCGGGAGCAAGTGCTGTTTATGGCGCAGAAGTCTTTGCTCGCGATTACGGAACCTTAACACCAGTACCCAAAGAACGCCTGATTAGCGCAGAAGATGGTTTTCAGTTCAATCTCAATGGCCGCCAACTAGGTTTCTATGACACCCCCGGCCATGCTAATCATCACGGTAGCATCTTCGACGAACGTACTCGCTCATGGTTCACGGGTGACACCTTTGGCATATCCTACCGCGAATTCGACACCGAGCAAGGCGCTTGGTTATTCGCCACCACTACCCCTGTGGCTTTCGACCCTGAAAGTTGGAAAAAAACCTTGCTCAAATACGAAAGCAAAAACCCCAACGCCATGTTACTGACGCATTATAGCCGTGTGACCGAATTAGATCGCCTCTTCCCCTTATTACGCAAAAGCTTGCAAGACATGGTGGATATTGCCTTGAGTGAAGAACAGCAACCCGAAGGCCGCTTAGCCCGCATTCAAGAAAAAGTTGCAAAAAATCTGGTTGCCAGCGCACAAGCACATGGTGTCCGTTTCAGCGCAGCAAAAATTCGTGAGTTATTAGCGCTCGACATTGATTTGAATGGTCAAGGTTTAGCGATTTGGCTGCAACGCCGCGCCAAAGCTGCCTAAATGGAGTGGAGTGTTCAAGCGTGGTTGCTGACCTTTATCGCGGTTACGATTGTAGGGATTTCTAAAGGCGGCTTTGGTGGTGGGTTTGGCATGTTAGCCGTACCCATCATGGCACTTGCCATGCCACCGATGGTGGCTGCTGCCATTTTATTGCCTGTACTGTGCGCCATGGATTTGATGGCGATGCGTGCTTATTGGCGGCGTTGGTCATTGGAACATATTAAAATCACCGTCCCTGCTGCACTGATTGGTACCGTCGTAGGCGCCTTCACCTTCCAATATCTAAATGCTGATCATATTCGCTTTGTCATTGGACTCATCTCAACCGGTTTTGCCTTAAATAATTGGTTCAAACCGGCACAACGTTGGATGAAAAACAAGCCAAGTCCGAATGCAGGGAGGTTTTGGGCGTTTATTGCTGGTTTGACGAGCTTTGTTTCTCACACAGGCGGCCCCCCATTGAGCGTTTATCTGCTGCCGCAACAGTTAGCGAAAACTACCCTACAGGCAACCACAGTACTGTTTTTCACCATCGTCAATTACTTCAAACTTATTCCTTATGCGATACTAGGCCAACTTAACTTCAGTAATTTTAAAATCTCGCTGATGCTGTTGCCATTGGCGGCTCTTGCCATTGGGGTGGGGGTGTATTTGCATAAGCGCGTCTCGGACAAATTGTTTTACCAGATTACTTATCTAGTGTTATTTTTGACTGGTTTGAAGTTGCTCTATGACGGTTGGCGAGGGTTTTAGGAGGGTTTATGCGTTTAGGAACTTGTCGTTATCAGAACCAACCGTATGTGTTTATTGAGCAAGACGACCACTTAATTTTACCTGCGCTCGAACCTGCTTTCGCACAAGCGGGTTGGCACGATTTACAAAGCCTGATTGAACACAAGGCCGATTTTAATGCAGCTTTAAGTCAAGCCACAACCAATATGCGAGTGGCCGCAAAAGATGTGCAATGGCTTGCCCCGATTCCTCGCCCACGCAAAAATATTATGTGCATGGGCTTAAATTATTTCGAACATATTGAAGAAGCTTTAAATTTGACAGGCAAAACCGCCAAAAAGCCAACTTATCCGATTGTATTTACCAAATCAGTCACCAGCGTCATTGGGCATGAAACGGATATTCCGTATGACCCTGATACTTGTTCACAATTAGACTGGGAGTCCGAATTAGGGGTCATTATTGGCAAAACAGGGCGAAAAATTAGCCCCGAGAATGCACTGGATTATGTGTTCGGCTATACCGTCATTAATGATATTAGTGCGCGCGATATTCAGCTTAATCATAAGCAATATTTCCTCGGTAAAAGTCTTGATGGTGCTTGCCCTATTGGCCCCGTGATTGTTACCAAAGATGAAATCAGCGACCCACAGCAACTCACTATTGCTTGCCGCGTGAATGGCGTGACGAAGCAAGCTTCCAATACTCGCTTTATGTTATTCACTATTGCGGAAATCATTGCCACACTATCACGCGCCATGCCTTTAGAAGCTGGTGATATTATTGCCACCGGAACTCCGAGCGGTGTCGGTTTTGCGCGTAATCCACCGGAATATTTGCAGATCGGCGATGTGGTCGAGTGTGAAGTAGAAAAGATCGGCGTGTTGCGCAATCGGGTTAGTGCTTAAACTAAGCCAGACGATCCAAAGCACGATAAGACAGCGCTTCTGTTAAATGGCGCGTTTGAATCGCATCACTCTCTGCCAAATCAGCAATGGTACGCGACACTTTCAAAATGCGGTGATAGGCACGTGCAGAAAGCTTAAACTGTTCCATGGCATGGCTTAATAAATGTTGATCTTTAGGGGCAAGCGTACAATAACGATCGACCTCCCCTCCACTCAGCGCATGATTAGTTTTTTGCTGGCGCTCATATTGACGCTCGCGTGCTTGGAGTACTCGTGTACGCACCACTGCACTAGACTCCCCTGTTTTTAACGACTGTAGATCCTCCTGTTTCACGCGTGGCACATCAACTTGTAAATCAATTCGATCCAAAAAAGGTGCAGAAATGCGTGCACGATGGCGTTTTTGCTGCTCTGGCGTACATTCGCAATGGGCTTGAAAATCACAAGCACGCCCCTGCGGACAAGGATTCATGGCCGCTACTAACTGAAACTGAGCCGGATAAGTTGCTTGGCGTGCCGCACGCGATAAGGTAATGCGGCCAGTTTCTAAAGGCTCACGCAAAACATCCAAGACCTTACGATCAAACTCTGTCAGCTCATCCAGAAATAACACACCATGATGAGCTAAAGAAATTTCGCCCGGCTTTACACTTGATCCACCACCCACCAAGGCTACACCAGAGGAAGTATGATGCGGCTCGCGCACAGGACGCCTACCCCAATCATTTGCATCAAAACCCAAATGACTAATCGAAGCAAGTGTGGCAGCCTCTAAGGCCTCTTGTTCACTTAAGTCGGGCAAAATAGTAGCCAGTCGACTGGCTAACATCGTTTTACCCGTGCCGGGCGGCCCCACCATTAAGAGATTGTGACCACCTGCCGCAGCAATTTCCAACGCACGTCGTGCTGGAAACTGACCTTTTACCTCACTTAAATCCATCGAGTAACTGGTTTTGTGGCGCTCTATAGCTTGTTGCCAACGCACTAAGCGCTTGACCCCTTGCAAATGTTCGACAACTTTTGCTAAATCTTGAGCGGGAAAAACGTCTAATCCCTGTATAATGCCTGCTTCGGGAGCATTATCGGCTGGTAAAATCAATTTGCGCCCACTCACTCGTGCTTTAATTGCGGTTGGTAGCACACCACGCACCGCACGCAATTGCCCGCCCAAGGATAATTCACCAATAAACTCATAATCCTGAAAAGTATCTGCTGGAATCTGCTCACTAGCCGCTAAAATGCCCAAGGCGATCGGCAAATCAAAACGACCACCATCTTTGGGAATATCCGCAGGCGCTAAATTCACCGTAATCCGCTTAATCGGAAAGCTAAAACCTGAATTAATAATGGCTGCACGCACCCGATCACGGCTCTCGCGCACCGCCATTTCTGCCAATCCCACGATTGAAAAGCTGGGCAAACCATTGGCAAGATGAACTTCGGTACTGACTAGAGGAGCATCCAAACCAGCATTCGTTCGGCTATACACAATGGCTAAATTCATGGCAATGTCAGTTATTATTATAAATGCTGCTATTTTGCCAACGTTCATTTTCCCATTTCAACCGTACACGACGGATGGGAAACACCTATCACCTAATCCTTGCCAATTAAACAGAGCCTTATTTTTTATTAATAGGCATTATGGCGTAATAGCTGTTATGAATACACAACACGCTTCTTCATCTATACTACTTTTCACAGGTAGTTTTATTAGTGGTGCAGCCTTAGGTTTAATCGCCATGTTGCAAGAAACCAAAGGTGCTGCATTAGTTAACAATTTGACTCAGACCGATGTCAATCATTTACTGCATTTGTTTATAACGCTACTCAGTCTAGGATTTAGCTTGGGCTTAGTGACCACTTTATTGGCGCGCGGTATTTCTCTCGTTTTTTCCGAATAACTCTGTTTTTAATAATCCTTGAGTGTTAACACTACAAGGATTAGATAAAAGAAAGCCCGCTCTAAAGCGGGCTTTTTATTAGGAGCCTTTAAGTCATTATTGGCGACAACCATCCCACCAGCATGGACGACTTTTAATAAAGTTTAATAAGGCTTGATGCTTAGGAGCTTGGCTCGTTGGCTGGCTCACATACTCTTTACTCCCCCAAGCGCCATAACGGCGATAAGTGCGGGGTGAAGTATAGTGCATAAATAAAGTGGTATTACCGTCTTGCGCCCAACCATTTAAGAATCTAGTATAAAAGGTAGCCATTTGTGGATGACGATTAGCTTGATACAACAAGGGATTTGGCATTTGCATATCATCAGTCGTCTTAAAATCTACCAATCCTTGACCACCTTCATAGGCCATAAGGGGTAGATTATATTTTGCTGCTACCACACCTTGTTTATGCACAAACTCTAAAACATTATTAATGGAATAACGATACTGATCATCCGTTAATAATTTAAACGTTTGATCTAAGGTGCGTACTGTTTGAATCGATTGATGATCGCCAAAGAAATAAGGCCCAATCGCAAAAGCATCTGCATATTTATAAGCATCCTTATGACTTAAAATGGTTTCAGTCACTTGAGTATCAATAGTCCAGCCACTCAAAATACGCACTAGACGTTGGCTACCCCCAAACACATTCGCCCAAATCTTAAAGATTTCGACTGAACGTTCGGAATAAAAGCGATAACCTGCACGATTCTTATTGCTGTCCAAGCGACGCGCCATGCCCATGTCACGCACATAGTTACCTTGTAAGAAAATGAAGTTCCATGTTTCATTACTGTATTCAATGTGCGGCTTTAAATTCGGGCGCAAGCGTTGTTTGACCAACTGAGCAAACTGCGTCACATAGTTATTGTCTGCTGCATGAGGAATCGTGAACCAAGGATGCGCATTGACACGATTAGCTAATTCAATTTGAATTTCAATCGGTGCGCCACGGGTACCTTGCTTGCCCCCCCAAGTAGCATCAGTCATTTTATTACGCTGATTCCATGAAGAACGTGGGTCATTACTCACCCCGCTAAAATTCATGTAACGAATTGCTTTGAAATCCTTCATATAGTTTAAATAATCAGGATTAAAAATTTGCTGTGCGTAATTTTGCTCGAAGGACTGGTAATTGCCCGGACAGGCTCCGGCATTTGGTACGCGCTTGAAAGGATTATTAGCGCACATCCCATCAGGGGGTAAAATACGAATATTGCGTACATAGTTATTAGGGTTGGACTCTACAATGCGCAAAGTCGCGTCGAATTTATTATCACTGCCCGGTGTCAGGCTAATAATTTCACGCCCAGGCTCCATCGAGACCAATTTTGCATCACCACCGAATTGGATTTTGCCTTGACCATCGTATAACACAATGTACTGGCCACTTGGGATGGCTGCGCTGGGCAAATTACTTAAAAAACGTGTTCCCGCAATTTGACCGTTTAAACGCGCGGGCCAACCATCAGCATCCATTTGGACATTTTGTCCCGTAAGCCAAGGGCGCGCTTCTGCAAACGGTAAAGCAGCACGGAATAAGTCAATGAAAGGCACACTTGAATCGTCCTCAGTGACTTCATTGGTATTAGAACCCAGAGCTGAAGCTTGGTTATTAGCAGCTACCCACGGTGTTGCACCCAATAAGCAAGCAGCAACTAAGCCTAGGCTAAATTTGTTGAGAAACAATCGCATGTGTTCTTATTCCTTCATTTTAGAGTCATAATTAGTGACACTATTTTAATGTTAGGTTCACTTTCTATAAATCATTCCATCGACTAAACGTCATGTTTTCGAGCCAGCCCGTTTCATCCAAGCGCATCGATAGCTCATCGTCAAGCAATCTTGTTTACCTGTACTAGGTACAGGCATTACACTATGCGCCGCAAAACGTTTATTCTATCTTCACTCAAGATTTATTGGAGTTACACTGTGGCCATTGAGCAAACTATTTCTATTATTAAACCAGATGCTGTTGCAAAAAACGTGATTGGTCAAATTTATAGCCGCTTCGAACAAGCCGGTTTGAAGATTGTGGCGGCTAGAATGATACACCTGAGCAAGGAACAAGCAGAAGGTTTTTATGCTGTTCATAAAGAAAGACCTTTCTTTAACGATTTAGTTGCATTTATGACATCAGGCCCAGTCATGGTTCAAGTCTTAGAGGGTGAAAATGCTGTCGCTAAGAATCGCGAATTGATGGGTGCAACCAATCCTAAGAACGCTGACAAAGGTACCATTCGTGCGGATTTCGCTGATAGTATCGATGAAAATGCTGTTCATGGTTCTGACAGCCTAGAAAACGCTAAAATTGAGATCGCTTATTTCTTTAAAGATGGTCTTTGCCCACGTACACGTTGATTAGCGCTGCGCTAAGGTTATTTTGTGACAGATTTTGCTCGCACTAATTTGCTGAATTTTAGCCATGATGGACTAAAAGACTATTTCGCTAGCCTTGGCGAGAAACCCTTTCGTGCTACCCAAGTCTTGAAATGGATACACCAACAGGGTGTCGATAGCATCGAGCAGATGACAAATCTGAGCAAAACCATGCGTAACTACCTTCAAGAGCACGCTGAAATTCGTGCTCCTGAAGTGATGTCAGAACACCGCTCCATCGATGGCACCTGTAAGTGGTTGGTACGCTTAGAAAGCGGCAATGCCATCGAAATGGTCTTTATCCCAGAAGATGATCGGGGCACTTTGTGTATTTCCTCACAAGTGGGCTGTTCCTTAGATTGCACATTCTGTGCCACAGCGCGCCAAGGTTTTAACCGTAATCTGAGTGTTGCCGAAATTATTGGGCAATTATGGATTGCAAAACGCGCTTTACAGCCGGATGCTAAATCAGCGCGCGCTATCACCAATGTAGTCATGATGGGCATGGGTGAGCCAC
Source organism: Thiolinea disciformis DSM 14473 (assembly GCF_000371925.1). GTDB lineage: Bacteria > Pseudomonadota > Gammaproteobacteria > Thiotrichales > Thiotrichaceae > Thiolinea > Thiolinea disciformis. The sequence goes on from NZ_AQVE01000009.1 coordinate 46,144, forward strand.
TATTGAATTTTGATAATGTGGTGGCCGCGATGCAACTGATGCTGGACGATAATGCTTATGGCTTAAGTCGGCGTCGCGTGACAGTCAGTACTTCAGGGGTTGTCCCAGCTCTAGATCGCTTAGGCGATGTGATTGATGTATCGCTGGCTGTCTCTTTACATGCACCTAATAATGAATTGCGTGATAAGCTGGTTCCGCTCAATCGCAAATACCCGATTGAAGTACTCTTACCAGCTTGCCAACGATTTTTAGATAAAAAAGACAATCAACGCAATCATATTACTTGGGAATATGTAATGCTTGATGGGGTAAACGATAGTGATCAGCACGCTCATGAGCTAGCTAAGCTATTGAAAGATATACCTTCTAAAATTAATCTGATACCTTTTAATCCGTTCCCAGATACGCGTTATAAGCGCTCTAGTAACAATCGGATTTATCGGTTTCGTGATATTTTAACAAACTACGGTTATACCATAACAACACGAAAAACGCGGGGCGATGATATTGAAGCGGCATGTGGGCAGTTAGCAGGCCAAGTGAATGATCGCAGTCGTAGAGAGATACATTTCGCCCGGCTTGAACAGGGGCTTTAATAATGAAAACAATAAAAGGCTTAGCCGCTTTGCTGCTATGTGTAGCTTTGAGCGGTTGCGAGACGACATCTAGCCAACCAAAAACGAGTGATGCAAAAACTGCCGATTATTACGCCGACTTAGGTATTGGGTATTTGCAGAAAGAACGACTTGATTTAGCCAATGAAAACTTACAAAAAGCCTTGGTTAAAAATCCACGTTCCTCTAAAGCGCATCATTATTATGCCCTGTTACAAGATCGTTTAGGCTATAATGAACAAGCAAGGGTACACTTTCGCAAAGCCTTAGAGCGCGATGGTCGTAATCCTGAATTATTAAATAATTATGGCTCGCATTTATGTAAAACGGGCGCTTATGCAGAAGCGGTTAAGGCATTTTCGGTGGCCTTCAGTAATCCTCTGTATCCTACCCCTGAATTTGCATATACCAATGCAGGCGTTTGTTTACAAAAACAAGGGGATTATGTGCAAGCCGAACACCATTATCGCCTTGCCTTAGAGCGCAACCCCAAATTTGCGTTAGCATTATATCGAATGGCCGAAATTGAGCACATGCGTGGCGAAAATGCCAAAGCACAAGCGTTCCTTTATCGGTATAATGAGCAAGGCTCAGACACACCCGAAACCTTGTGGTTGTGTACTAAGATAAACCGAGCCTTAAATGACACTGATCAAGCGGAGAAATGCGCAACAACCCTATTAGCGCGCTTCCCCAAAAGCAATGAAGCTGCTAGCTTAAATCAAGGTAGCTAGCTGTTATGATTCCATGGAGCTGGGCGTGACAGAAACTCAACCAATACAAGACACTGAACATCAAGCAACCCCACAAGCGCCTGCGCGTGATCCTTCTGTAATTCTGCCCGGGGATTTATCGCACAAGCTCAAAGCTATTCGTGATAAAGCGGATATGAATGTTGAACAAGCCGCTAGTGAAATGCGCTTGTCATCAGCCATTGTTAATGCTTTAGAAGCGGAAAACTTTAAAGACCTACCCGATCCGCCTTATGTACGTGGCTATTTGCGTAGCTACGCGCGCTTAGATGGCAGCGATCCTCAGGATTTAATTCGTACTTACGAAGTATTGCGTGTTGGTGCTGCGGAAGCAGGCAAGCCCATTAAATCTGCGATTCGCAACACACCTACTATCACCAATACCTCGTCCCTAGCTTCAAAAGACCCTAAACAACGTGATAAACGTGTTTATTTAGGCTCAGGCAATGGCTTGCGCTTATTTGGCTTGGTATTGGTCGTGGCTTTATTTGCCATGTTGTCTATGGTTCCTAGCGTTGCAGACTGGGTAAAAAATACTTGGGCAAGTTTTTCAGAAAAGGCCACACTCAAGCACCCAACAGCTTCTATGGCTAAGACGGACCTGCCCGCACCACTACCCAGCAGTAGTACGACATCCAATAGTTCATCTGCCGATACGGCTAGCAATACCAGTACAGCGGACAGCACTGTAAGCACTAATGCGTCGGACACTAATACATCGCCTGCTACTACTGATGCCACTACAACTGCCGCAACTCCTAGTACCACTCCGCCAACTGACAGCACAACAGCCTCGGGTAACACGGCGACGGCCACTACACCAGAGGCGACTAGCTTGGCGATGAAAGATACTGGCAAACCCTCGGTTGAAGCAGGTGCTTTATCAACTGACATTAAACCAGCCGATGTCAACACGCCAGCTACATCTGATACAAAACCAACAGAGCCTATTGCAATTAGCACACCGCCAAGCGATGCCACAGCAAGTACTACAACTGCACCCAGTACAACGACTACTACGGCTACCGCTACTCCCCCAGCGACAACAACACCTCCGGCTAGTGCTGCGACAGACACTGCTAGTACTAAAACACCTGCCCCTGCGACGCGCCAGCAACCCATTGATGGGCCGGTTGTCGTGCGGATGGAGTTTTTAAATGATGCTTGGTTACAAGTACGTGATGGTCGCAATAAAATTATTTTTGAAGCTTTGAATACCGCCAATACTTGGAAGGAATTTAAAACCGGCACGCCCCTAAGCTTTAAGATTGGTAATGCTGAAGGTGTACGAATTTACTTCAATGGTCAGGCCTATAATCTCGCTCCTCATATTAAAGGCAGTGTGGCTCGTTTTACGATTAATTAATTCAACTAATAAACAGCAGAGTAGCAAAGGGCTAATGCATGATTGAGTACAAAAGTGACGAAGAAAAAGCCGAAGATGTCAAAGCATGGTGGCGTGAATATGGCTCCTCCGTAATTGCCGCCATCATATTAGCGATTGTGGGTTTATTCGGCTGGGAGTATTGGCAGAAGCATCAGGTACAAACCACGGAAGCCGCTGCACTGGAATATCAAAAACTCCTTAAAACAACCGATAAAACCCAATCTGACAAACTAGTGTCAGAGTTGCAAGCTAGTTATGCGAAAACACCTTATGCAGCCTTGGCCTCCTTAGAAGCCGCGAAAGTTGCGGCGGAACAGGGTGATTTAGAGGCGGCTGCCAAAGCTTTGCGCTGGGTGATGGATAACGGTAAAGACCCCGATTTAAAGCTAGTGACTACCTTACGCTTAGCTCGGGTGTTACTGGATCAAAATAAGCAGGATGAAGCTTTAAAATTGGTGGATAGTGTTAGCTCAACGGCGTATGAGTCCCTTAAGCAAGAGCTAAAGGGTGATATTTTTGTTACCAAGAACCAGCTCAATGAAGCGCGTGAAGCTTATAAAAAAGCCATTGCTGCTAATCAAGCGGGCGGTAATGAACTGATTCAGCTAAAACTGGATAATTTAGGCCAAGGAGCTTAAGCATTTCCTGAGATACTGCTGCTCTAGCGGAGCGTTAATGCCAGCTTTATTCAATAAGTAAACTAGAGCAGGTCTGGAAACTGATCCACAAACGAGCAACTTATCTTAGACAATAGAGGATTTAGCGCGCCGTGAACCTACTGCGCCTACTTTGCAAGGCAATTATTCGGTTACACGGTAGCACCTGTGAATTTTAACCAAGTCATTTATACTTTTGGCAAAAGCGGCGTGCTAGCTGCCTACCAATTAGCATCATTATGAAACCAGTATTAGCCTTGATAGGCCGCCCCAATGTGGGCAAATCGACATTGTTTAATCGACTCACCCGCTCGCGCGATGCCTTAGTCGCAGACTTTCCCGGGCTTACGCGCGACCGCCAATACGGTACAGGCGAATTATTTGAGCGCGAATATTTAGTGGTCGATACGGGTGGCCTAAGCGAACAAAAAGAAGGTATTGACCAGCAAATGGCTAAGCAAACCTTAGCTGCCATTGACGAGGCTGACGGTTTATTATTCTTGGTCGATGGGCGTGAAGGCTTAAATGCTGGTGATGAAGCCATCGCTAAAGACTTGCGCCAAACGGGTAAGCCTGTCTTTTTATTAATCAATAAAATTGACGGCGTCGATGCGGATCAAGTCGCAGGCGAATTTTATGGCTTAGGTTTTACTGAAGTTCATAAAATCGCCGCTGCTCAAAATCGCGGTATTACGGCGATGATGGAAGCTGTACTGGAGCATTTTCCGACCGATGTACCGGAACCAGAAACTGAGCTTAGTGAAACGGATGAAACAGCCGAGCCAGAAGAAGATTCTCGGATTCGTATTGCTATAGTAGGTCGCCCGAATGTGGGAAAATCTACTTTAGTTAATCGTATTTTAGGCGAAGAACGTGTTATTGCCTTTGATGAACCAGGGACAACACGCGATAGTATTTTCATTCCTTTCGAACGTGAAGATGGCCGCCAATACACACTGATTGATACGGCAGGTGTACGGCGCCGTAGTCGTGTGAATGAAACGATTGAAAAATTTAGTGTTATTAAAACGCTGGAAGCTATTCGTGCCGCCCATGTTGTTGTGATGGTATTGGATGCCCACGATGTGATTGCGGATCAAGATGCCCACTTACTTGGCTTGATTTTAGACGAAGGTAAGGGCTTAGTCTTAGCCATCAATAAATGGGATGGCCTAGAAAATGATGAGCGCGATTATATTAAGCATCAACTTTCTCTAAAACTCACTTTTTTAGATTTTGCTGAACGCCATTTTATTTCTGCTTTACATGGCTCTGGTGTGGGTAATCTATACAAATCGATTCATGAAGCCTATGAGTCGTCTATGTTAAAAGTACCGACCTCACGTCTAACACGTATTATGGAAACAGCGGTTAGTATGCATCAACCGCCTATGTCCGCAGGTCGACGTATCAAATTACGTTTTGCGCATCAAGGTGGTAGCAATCCTTTTGTAGTGGTTATTCATGGTAACCAAACAGAAAAGATTCCGGTTGCCTATAAACGCTACTTAATTAACTATTTCCAGAAAACATTAAAAATTAAAGGTGCGCAGATTAAATTAGAATTTAAAACGGGTGATAATCCTTTTGAGGGTAAGCGTAATACCTTAACGCCGCGACAACAACATAAACGCAAACGCTTAATGAATTTCACCAAAAAGAAATAAAATTACTCTATCATATCGACTCGCTTAGTAGCAGTCGAAGCCAAGCAAACAACCACTTATTGTAGCAGTGGCGTCCAGAATATAACGTTAAACTAGGACTTGAGGGCTTCGTGGAATCGAATATTAATTTATTACAAGGTATTTTATTACTGCTGGTTATGTCAGTGACCGCAGTCATTCTGTTTCGCTCTTTTAAATTACCGCCTATTCTAGGTTATTTATTAGTGGGCGCTCTCACCAGTAGCAACGCATTGGGCTGGCTACCCGAAAATCACTCAATAGATTTTATGGCGGAAGTTGGCGTAGTTTTTCTTTTATTTGCTATTGGACTAGAATTCTCTTTTAAACAATTTCTTGCAATGCGTAATACTATTTTAGGATTAGGCAGCCTGCAAATGCTAGTGTCAACACTAACTGGCTTTTTATTATTAAAGTTCTTTAATATTAGTTGGCAAGGCGCAGTCATCGCAGCGGGTGCTATGGCGCTCTCATCCACTGCTATTGTTGTCAAACAATTAACTGATCAAGGCGAATTACAAGCTCGCCATGGCCAATTGGCCCTTGGTGTCCTCTTATTCCAAGATATTGCTGTCGTGCCCTTCTTAATCGCTATTCCTTTGCTCAGTGGAAATAGCGGGGAAGATATGAACCTATTAGTCATGTTGCTACAAGGCTTGGTCAGTATTCTTGGGCTCATGCTTACCGTCTGGCTATCGAATTACTTGTTGCGCCCCCTATTTAAATACATTGCTGAAACAGAATCGGTCGAACTTTTTAATATCACGGTTTTATTAGTCGCTTTAACCTCTGCTTGGATAACGGAAGCGCTTGGTCTATCGCTCGCCTTAGGGGCATTTGTTGCAGGGATGTTTTTAAGTGAAACTGAATATAAGCATCAAATTGAAAGTGAAATTCGTCCCTTTCGCGATATTTTGATGGGTCTATTTTTTATCATTGTTGGCTCTAAAATTGATTTAGCCGTCATTCCTCAATTATGGTGGCCTATTTTATTATTAGTTCTTAGCATGACTATTGTTAAAGCGACGTTAATTGCTGGCTTGACCCGTTTATTTACGGGTGAATTAGCTTCTTCAACCCGTACTGGCCTAGTGTTAGCGCAAGGCGGTGAATTTGGTTTTGCTTTATTAGCCTTGGCTTTAAGCAATCAATTACTGGATGAATCAGAAGTGCAAGCTGCTTTGGCCGCGGTTGTCATTAGCATGGCTTTAGCACCCTTTATTATTCGCTATAATGATAAACTGACTCGCAAATTAGTTGGTGCGCAATATTTAAAACAGCGTTATAAAGAAGCTCATACCTTCAGTCTCGAAGTTAAAGAAATCGAAAACCATGTGATTATCTGCGGCTACCGTCGAGTAGGACAAGTGCTAGCCCGCCTTTTACAAGAACAGAATATTCCCTATATCGGTTTAGAACTAGATCCTAGTATTGTGAGTGCAGCTTGGGATGCAGGCGATAAGGTTTATTATGCGGACGCAACACGCCCCGAAATTTTAATTGCCGCCGGTTTATATCGTGCACGTATGGTTGTTGTTACCGTCGTTGACCCTGAAATAGCAAAGCGTATTACCGAGGCTGCTCGTAAAAAACAAAAATCTGTACCCATCTTAGTTCGGATCCGTGAAGAACAAGCCATGCAGCCTTTAATGGATGCGGGAGCAACCGAAGTTTTACCAGAAGCGATTGCAGCTAGCGTCATGGTAACGCGCCGTGTCTTGGAAAGTCTTGATTTACCGAATAATGAAATCACAGAAGTGGTAGATCGTTTACGTGCTGATGGTTATCGTTCTTTAAAAAGCTTTTTCCATGGCCAAGAGTTTAATGCACCACGCCGCCGCACGGAGACCTTTTTACATACAGTGACCATCCAAGAAAAAGATAAGGCTGTTGGCTTAATGATTAGCGATCTTAGGCTTGAGGAGTTGAATATCCGTTTGAAATCTTTGCGCCGTGGCGACATTCGCGGCGATAACCCTGAACCCAATATGCTTATTAAAGCCGGTGATATCTTGGTCTTAGAACGCACCACCAACCAGTTTCAAGACATTGAAAAGCGCCTACACGGTGATGCAAAAGAAAAAGACAGTTCGGCTGAAAAAAGCGCTAAAATTCAGCCCTCACAAAGCTAGGCTCTATTGATCAGGACTTATGATGACCATACGTTACCACTACTTAATTTTATTTCTCTTCTCCTTAGCCATGATGGGTGCGGCACTCTATTTTCAACATATACAAGGCCTTGAACCCTGCCCCTTGTGTATTTTCCAACGCTTTGCTGTGATTGGCATTGGCTTGGTGGCATTGGCTGGCTTTATTCACAATCCTAGACTGATTGGGCAAAGAATTTATGGGGTTTTATTATTTTTGTCAGCATTATGGGGCGTAGTGGTGGCTGGCCGCCATGTCTGGTTGCAGCATTTACCCAAAGATCAAGTGCCTGCTTGTGGTCCTGGCTTAGATTATTGGTTAGAAACCCTACCGCTCAGCTCGGTCATTAACAATGTCTTTAAGGGTAGTGGTGAATGTGCCGAAGTAGATTGGCGCTTTATGGGCTTTAGTATGCCAGAGCTTACCTTACCATTGTTTATTTTATTAGCAACTTATGCAATTTGGCTATTTTTTAAGGCCAAAAATCTTTCTACTGATTAAATTTCATAGCATATAAGCCCTCTCTAGCACGGACATAAATTAGTAAATTCTATTAAACTTTCCATTTGTCCGTGCATCACTTACGCTCGTCTTGCTATTGACGAAGAATTTATCGTCTGTGGTATTCTTTTATGCAGGTTATGCGTTAGAGAAGAAAATTCCGCTTATTTTCGGTGTTTTAATATCAAGCAAACCTGCGGTTGGCTGACAAACTGTTAAACAGAAAATGGTGGAACAATGGGCATTCAGCGCCTAAGGTTAATGCAACTGGGCGAAATAAAATTTGTCTAAATTGCTGGCCATCGTTGTAACAAGATTTGTCACAGCCCCGGATGATTTTTCCGGCGTGGAGGCTGGCCTTCGGATAAGACCTTACAATATCAGATGGTATTTTGGACTGGATAACCGAAAAATCAAATTACAACAAATTTAGAGAGATTCACGACAAATTGTCCATACAAATGTGGTGCTAGTCGAACCGGCTTAGTGCTGCATGGGCTTAATATTAAAAGGTTACATGAAAATGAGTACACCAAATCGCGCCTTAGATCCCTCTTTATCAGAAACCGTTGAGCGCACGCTACAAGAATATTTAGACGCGCTTGGCGATCATGATGCCACTAATATCCATCGTTTAGTGATGGATGAAGTAGAAAAACCTATGCTGGATGTCATGATGAAATATACACATGGCAATCAATCTCGTGCTGCACAATGTATGGGCATTAACCGTGCTACTTTACGTACTAAGCTGAAGCGCCACAACCTCCTCTAATCCTAGTTTACTGACTGAACTAAGATTCCAACAAGACCCCCAAAACATCAAGCGCTGGGGGTTTTTCATGCTAGTCGCTAATCCATAACACCATAATGGGCGCGATAATCTGCAATGGCTTTGATAAGCTTCTGGTCGCTCTGTTGTGCATGAACATGCTGGATGACTTCATTTAAACGCACGATACTAATAACCGGAATACTTAAATTTTTCTCGACTTCTTGCACTGCCGATAAATCCCCTACCACGCCTTTTTCTTGGCGATCCAATGCTAAGGCAACACCGGCCACCTTGGCCCCTTGTTTAGTGACTAAAGCGGCTGCTTCACGCACAGCTGTCCCAGCCGTCATCACATCATCAATGATTAGGACTTTGCCTTGTAAAGCCGCCCCTACGATCACACCACCCTCACCATGATCTTTAGCCTCTTTGCGATTGAAGGCATAAGGATAATCGCGCCCATGTTGCTCAGCTAAGGCAATTGCTACCGTAGACACTAAAGGAATACCTTTATACGCAGGGCCAAATAGCATGTCGAACTGAACACCCGAATCAATAATGGCTTGCGCATAGAACCGCCCTAATTGACTCAAGGCACTGCCAGTTTGAAATAAGCCAGCATTGAAAAAATAAGGACTAACTCGCCCTGACTTTAAGGTGAACTCGCCAAAACGCAGCACATTAAGTTGAATAGCAAAATCAAGAAAAGCATGTTGATAGGGTTTCATACTTCATCGCCATAAAAATTCAAAAGTTTAAGCACACTCAATAGAGACTAGACATCAAAAGACATCAAGCAAACTCAGCCAATAACTCACCTAAGCGCACTGGTATATCCGGCGCACAGCCCTCAGACCATTGCAAGTTAGCTGACTCAAATAATAAAATGACCGTCGATCCCATATTAAAGCGCCCCATTTCTTGACCCTTCTCCAGTTTTATCTGATCATAAATGTCGCGCTTTATGGCATGACGATGGGGTGGCGTAATTAAACCAGCCCAGACCGTTTCAATCGCTGCCACATTCATAGCTCCCACTAATACCATCGCCATTTTGCCAAATGCGGTATCAAATAAAGCAACTACCCGTTCATTTCGTGCAAAAACACGTGGGATAGCACGTGCGGTAAAACCCGCGACGCTAAATAATCGCCCTGGAATATAAATTTGCTCGCATAACCGCCCATCGTAAGGCATATGAATACGGTGATAATCACGGGGTGATAAATAAATAGTAGCAAACTGCCCGTTTATAAAAGGGGCAGCCGTTTCGACCAGCCCCCCCAATAATTCTTGAACCGTATAGTCTTGCCCTTTGGCCTGAATAATACGTCCCTGCGTAATTGCTCCACATTGGCTTATCGCACCATCCACGGGGCTAGCTATGTATTTTTCACCCTGAACAATAGGCCGAAGTCCCTTTTTTAAAGGTCGCGTAAAAAAAACATTAAAAGTTTCATAAGCTTGCGGATCGGGCTGTTCAGCTTCGGACAAATTCACCTGAAACGCTTTAGCGAAATGCCGAATCACCACGGGTACCCACTTTTTCGAGCGTACACGCGTGAGTTTAAACACGATACGCGATAAGAAATGATGCGGTAACACATAAAAAGGTAAAGATTTCACATAGTCAGCAAAACTGGCACGATTAAGCATAAGCATTTAAAATGACAAGATAAATGAGGGATGATACGTTAATTAACGCTAAGAATTAATAGGAATTGCACTGTGGCCTCAAATCCGCTCGTACTTTCTAGTCAAGAATTGATTACTATTCAAGACTTTATCCGTTGGGGAGCCAGTCGGTTTCGCGAAGCGGAATTAAATTTTTCACATGGTATGGCCTCTGCACTGGATGAAGCTGCTTATTTAGTCTTGCACACGCTCCATTTGCCTGTCGACACACCCAGTTTATATTTTAATGCTCGCCTGACCAAATCAGAACAAAAGCAAGTAAGTGATGTTTTATGGCGGCGTGTTAATGAACGGAAACCGGCTGCTTATTTGACCAAAGAAGCGTGGTTTGCCGGACTACCCTTTTTTGTTGATGAGCGTGTATTAGTACCTCGCTCGCCGCTGGCTGAACTCATTGAAAAGCAGTTTTATCCATGGCTGGAACCGGAAAGTGTGCAAAACATCTTAGATCTATGTACGGGTAGCGGTTGCATTGGCATTGCTTGTGCCTATGCTTTTTCCGATGCAGAAGTAGATTTAAGCGATATTTCTGATCCTGCGTTACAAGTCGCCGCTATTAATATTGAGCGTCATAAATTAACCAAACATGTAAATATTATTCACTCCGACTTGTTCGAACAAATGCCAGCCAAACGTTATGATCTCATCATCAGCAACCCACCTTATGTAGATGCTGACGATATTGCTGCCATGGGCGATGAATTCCGCCACGAGCCACAACTGGGTTTAGCCGCTGGCAAAGATGGTTTAGACATTGTACGGCGCATTTTGGCACAGGCACGCCATTATTTAAACGATGATGGTATTTTGATTGTGGAAGTAGGCAATAGCCAATATGCTTTGCAACAAGCCTATCCCAATATTCCTTTCCACTGGTTAGAGTTTGAGCGCGGTGGTGATGGCGTCTTCCTCTTAACTGCTGACCAATTAGATCGCCATCAAGCGCAACTTAAGCTTAAGGCTTAAACAACACGAGCTTCTGGCATGGTTCGGTTAAGGCTGGGCCATGCATTCAAGACGGCATGAATCAGTGTCGCGAGGGGAATCGCAAAAAACACGCCCCAGAACCCCCACAATGCACCAAATACTAATACCGCACAGATAATTGCAACTGGGTGCAAATTTACCATTTCCGAAAACAATAGGGGCACCAGCAAATTACTGTCTAATATTTGCACTACCAAAAACCAAATCATCAACCAGACAAACTCAGAGTTAAAACCCCATTGGAAATAAGCTACTAAAGCAACTGGTACAGTAACAATCGCCGCTCCCACATAGGGAATAAGCGCGGACAAACCTACAACGAAAGAGAGCAAGAAGGCATATTGCAAACCAAACCACAAAAAGACGATAAAGGTGGAGAGCCACGTGACAAGAATCTCTACCAACTTACCCCGCATATAGCCTGCAATTTTAATATTGACGTCCACCCACACCTGCTTCACCAAAGCACGCTCATACGGTAAAAACCGTGTAAACCAAGCTTGGATTAAATATTTATCTTTGAGAAAGAAAAACACTAAAAGTGGCACAACCACCATATAAACAAGCACCGCCACAACATCAAAGACAGAAGCTATGGAAAAACTAAGCACCTGCTGTGAATACGAAGAAACTTGGGTACGGATAGTGCTTAAGATTTCCTCTACCATATTCTGTGATACTAAATTCGGATAATTCTCCGGCAATAGCATGACTACATTTTGCCCCACGGTGAGCATTTGTGGGACTGCAATGATAAATTGAGTCGTTTGCTTAACCAGCAACGGAATCATAAACAAAAGTGCTACCAGCAATACTAATAAAGTAGCACCAAATACTAAGGCAACCGCCGCTATACGCGGAAGTTTATAACGCTGTAACCACTCCACTGCACCATCCAAAATATAAGCAATGACTACAGCGGCCAAAATTGGCGTTAGGGTTTTACCAGCATAAATGATAACCACAAAACCAACCAGCAGTAGAAACGCTAGAATCGCCACTTGGGGGTTGGAGAAATGGCGATTATACCAATCACTAAGTACCTTAATCATTTGTGATGAGACCTTACAATGCCTTAGAAGTTCGCACAGGCATCTTTATATTGTTGGTAATGCTGTGAAAATAAAGCTTCTAGTGCATCAATAACATCCGATGCCGCTTGACCTTTAATGACATGCGCGGACATTAAATCAGAAGTGGGTTGGAGTAATTTATCAGCATTCAACATAGGATAAGTTTGGCGTAAGCGCTTAATCGCTTTGACCACACTTTCTTCAGCAGGACGTGGTAGATTTTCGGGCACTTGTAAAGTTGAGTCAGGGGTGACGGTCGCTGGAGAGGCTGCCAGAAACTCCGCGAAACGGATTAGAGTTTCTTGATCAGCCTGCCCCAACGAACGAAATAGTTGGCGTAGTTTCTTTTCTTGTTGATTGCCACTAGATACATTCATTACGCAGTTTCACTCATTAATCAGGCTTTTTTTATTCTAACGGAGTTCGCTGCACAAATAAAAATGAGCCTTATTATTTACTCTTCATTTTTTTTAACTTTTTGGCAGTAGCCCCTAGCAAACTCTAATAATTCTTCCATCGCGGGCACTTTAAATTTTTGGCGTTGACGGACGAAAGAAAAATCACGCGTTAAGGGTGGATCTAAAGGAATCGCTACTAAGCTGCCTAACTTTATTTCTTTACTAATGCTCACGCTGGATACAATAGACACACCCATACTGGCTTCAACTGCCCCTTTTACTGCTTCAGGACTACCTAATTCTAGACAGTTATTGACAGTATGCTTATCTGCTCCTTGTGCATAAAGATAATCCATGGTCACTTCACGTGTTCCAGAACCTTCTTCACGACAAATAAAAGGGTATTTGAGCAATTCGTTGACATTCACTTTAGCAAGTTTAGTCAACTCATGACCTGACGGTGCGATCACTACCAACTCATCCGTACGACATACTTCTACTAATAAGTTTTTATTAGTCACTGGCCCTTCAACAATACCTAAATCAATCACATTGTTCTCGACCATAGAGACAATGCCTTCAGTATTAGAAACGCGCAAGCGAAGCTTAACGTCCAGATTCTTAGTTTTGAAATCGCCCAACAATGCAGGCAGCATATACTCGGAAATTGTCGTACTGGCACCAATGGTCAAAGAACCACTAATGTCATCGGTCATTTCACGAATGGCATTTTCCATTTCGCCATAAAGGTCAAAAATACGTTCAGAGTATTCAAAAACAATCTGACCGGCCTCAGTTAACGAAACGCGATTGTGCGTTCGATCAAATAAACGGGTATCAAATTGGTCTTCGAGTTGCCGAATCTGGAATGTTACTGCTGGTTGCGTCATATGCAATACTTCCGCAGCCTTAGTAAAACTCAAAAGACGGGCCACTGCATGGAAGACCTGCAATCTTCTGTCTGACATGATGAAACTGTTCTCCTTGTTTGTGACACTGCTAAGCCAGGCAAGTGCGAGAGGGGGGTTATCTCACGAGTCCCTGAAACCATCCAATGGTCATCCATTTACCGGATAATAGCGCTTAATAGCATGATAGAAAATACCAGACAATAAATTCTGTCTATTATTCATCCTATTAACGCTAGTCATAGCATAGACCAGATCAATTAAAACGGGAGATAGAATGATGAACAAAATAGCATATCAGTAAGATAGAAGGTTACATACACGCATAATTCCACCTTCTAACTTGAGCATGGAATAAATTTTTTTATTTATTGTCATCCACTTTAACCGCATAGCACTGCGATTTTTTGGCATTTCCCGGAATGCGGGGATCATCATCATCCATCAAAATGCGGTGTGCAGGCCCTTCTAAGTCATCATATTGCCCACTACGTACGGTATAAAGAAAAGCTATCACAAGCACGATCATTACGCCGAGCGCAATCGGAATGAGCACATACAGAGCTTCCATTTACTTATAAGCCTCACTGAATAAACTGGCATTATTGCCGCAAACGTAACGAGTTCAATACCACAATTAATGAGCTAGCCGACATACCAATGGCGGCCATCCAAGGCGCTATCAAGCCACTAGCCGCTAAGCCCACTGCAATCACGTTATAGCCTATCGTCCACGCAAAATTTTGCTTAATAATAGTCAACATACGCCGTGCTGTTTGTATCGCAAATGGCAATTGCTGCAAATTCTCAGACAGTAATACCATATCTGCACTCGCCTGCGCCAATTGCGACCCGCTTCCCATAGCCAGTGAGACCGCTGCTCCCGCTAAGACAGGGGCATCGTTCACACCGTCACCAATCATCGCCACTATCTTTTGCTGGCGTTGTAAGTTATTCACATAGGCTAATTTATCATTGGGTAGCTGAGCACCCAAGGCTTGGCGAATACCTAATTGTTGTGCCACATGAGCCACGACCGATGGCGCATCACCACTTAATAAGGCCACCTCAATCCCTTGCTTTTGCAACGCTTCTACGACCGCTTTAGCTTCTGGACGTACTTGATCGGCTAGAGCAATTTGTGCTAGCCACCGTTCTGCTGTTCCCAAATAAACCAAGGATGCACCGGCGTGTTGCGGCTTATCCGGCAAGGCCTGTTGCGTCAACTCACTCACAAATGCAGCCGTACCAATACGATATTCTTGGCCTTGGTAGAATCCTTTCACTCCGCGCCCTGACTCAGAACTTAGCTTACTAAAAACGACAGGTGTATCACTTAATTTTGTTATCGCTTTGGCGATTGGATGCTCCGAAGCTTGTTCCAATCCGGCTGATAAAGCTTGTAGCTCAAGCTTATCCAACGCTGCCAACGGCTCAAACGCCACAATAGCCAATTCCCCTTCGGTAAGCGTTCCCGTTTTATCAAAAATCAAATAATCAATCTTGGCTAATGTTTCTAACGCATGACCACGCGTGGTGAGCACACCTTTTGAAGTTAATAGTCCCGTCGCTGCGGTTAAGGCCGCCGGTGTGGCCAAAGAAAATGCACAAGGGCAGGTAATCACCAAAACCGACAGCGCAATCCAAAACGCATTCGATGGCTCATGCTGATACCACCAAAAAAATACAGCAGCGGCAGTCAATAAAATAATCGGTACAAAGCGCAAGGAGACACGTTCCGCCAAACGCGCCAAATCTGGTTTTTCGGATTGGGCACGTTCTAATAAGCGCATAATCGATGCCAGCACAGTTTGTTCGCCGACCTTTTCGACACGCATGGTTAGCGGGCTTTCAATATTGACCGTGCCACCCACTAAGTTATCGCCTACGGCTTTATGGCAGGGCAAGCTTTCACCACTCAGCAACGATTCATTGGTACTACTGATACCCTCCATCACTACACCATCGGCGGGTACGATTTCACCCGGGCGAATCAGCACAAGGTCATGGATTGCTAATTGACTCACAGGAATCACTTCTTGTTGACCATCACGAATCCGCGTGGCGCTGGCGGGCACAAGGCGTACTAATTCTTCCGCAACCTGCCCTGCCTTGTGGCGCGCTGCCATTTCCAAATAGCGCCCTGTTAGGAGAAAAAAAGTAAACATCGTGACTGAATCAAAATAAACTTCGCCGCCACCAAAGAGTGTGGCCCAAATACTGGCACTAAACGCAATGGCAATACCAATAGAAACAGGTACATCCATCCCAAAACGTCCACGTTTCAAGTCACGCCAAGCGGAAATAAAAAATACGCGTGCTGAATAAAAGACGACAGGCAGCGTCATCACGAGGCTAATCCAGCGCAAAAAACTGCGCATCTGCGGATCCATATCGGAGACAGCACCGATATACATAGCCACGGCTACCATCATGACCTGCATCATGCCTAAACCTGCTACTGCAATACGGCGCAATGCGGCTGATTTTTCTTGTTTTTGTAGCGATTCCAAACGCCTTGGATCGAAGGGATGAGCATAGTAGCCAATCGCTTGAATCGCTTGCAGGACTTCACTTAAGCGTAAACGGCTATTATCCCATTTCAGGGTCGCTCGATGATTCGAGTAGTTGATGCGAAAATCCAACACCCCATCCAATTGACGCACATGATGTTCGTTCAGCCAGACACAAGCGGCGCAGGTAATGCCCTCTAAAATTAGGGATGCCTCACGAATTTGGCTTTGATCGCTGACTTTGACAAAAGAGCGTTGCAGTTCATCAGCATCATACAACTGGGTATTGCGTAATTGTTCAGGAATGAGGTCTTCGGGGCGATCCGATTTTTCAGTGCGAAATTTATAAAAATCGCTGAGGCCATTGTCGATAATCGCTTGTGCCACAGCTTGGCAACCGTTACAGCACATCGAGCGCTCAGCACCTTCAATAGTAACGGTATAATGGACACCCGACGGAATGGGAGTACTGCAATGAAAGCAGTCAGCGCTAGGGTCAGACATAGTTTACTGCGGATCGGCGACTACAATATCACCTTTCACTTCATGCACTTCCTCACCACGCTTAATCGTTAACACGACCGACCATGCCCCCGGGACAGGCAAGCGAATATCTGCACCATAGCTGCCAGCCTGCAATTCGGACAAAGTCAATTTCTGATCTAAACGCTGGTCAGACGGGCGTAAGAATTGTGCATCGACTCTAGCCCCTGTCACAGGAGTACCTTGTTTATCCTGCACCTCAATCGCAAAGGGCGCACTTTTATCAGCAATAGGTTGCTCTGCCCAGCCCTTACTCACTGCCCAACCACGCTGCTTTTGTTCCTGCACTTGTGCCACATAATGGTTAAATTGCTGGTATTTTTGGTGGAAATTGTGCGCCACTGGCCCAGTAAAGCTAGAGGAAATGGCTTGACCACTTTGGGGCTGAGGCAAAAAACGCTCCATAAACTCCGCACTCGCGCCTTTACTGGCTAGGGTAATGATTAAACCATCAACCATTGCCAACAGCAGGAAAAACCCCACAATAGTCGCAGGCGCCCAATGAAACCATGACTTAGGCGTGGCGGCTGTACCCTCTCGCTCTGCACTTAATTCCATCACCCGTCGCGCATCACGACTATTAATAATCGCTAGGCCATACGCAGTCATGACAAAAAATGCAAAGTGAATAGCAAACACATCCATACCCGGCCAATCCGCAAGGACTAGGGGCAAATAGATAATCTGAACGATTAAAATAGTGACTAAGGCAGAAAGCTTACTATTCCACTTGAGGGCTTTGAAAAATAGAAAAAACAAAGCGATCGATGCCGCAACACCAATCGCTAAGGTTAGAAATAGGTTATAGCTATTCATTTAGGGTATGACGAATCTCGATGGGATTTGCACAGGTTCAGTCACTTTACCACTCAATGGCTCTAGCCTAAAGTGAAACTCACGGTTTTTTGCGATACCTGCCACCGGCTCAGGCTGAACGACTTTTACCAATAAGCGTACACTGGAATCAGGCGCTAGCTTAATATTATTCGGATCCAAGGCTCCCAAATGTAATTGAGCACTGGGCAACGCCTCCAAACTCAATTTATAAGTCGCTGGTTCTTGTGCCTTATTATTGATTTTTACTTCATAGCTATTTTGAATACTACCATCGGAGAGTAGGACGAATAAGGGGCTGCGTACTTGTTGTGCCGACGCCTCCAATTCTTTGGTAGTCGAAATACTCCACACTAAAGCAAAAGCCCCTAATAGTGTTGCCACGCCATAGCCAACCGTGCGCAACTTTAAGATTTTGGTCTTTTTACCTTCTAGGGCATTTTCCGAGGTATAACGCACCAAGCCACGCGGCCATTGGTATTTATCCATAATGCTATCGCAAGCATCGATACATAAAGCGCAGTGAATGCACGCAATTTGCAAGCCATTTCGAATATCAATACCCATCGGACACACTTGCACGCATAAACCACAATCGACACAGTCCCCGTGTCCCTGCGCTAAACGCGTGGCATGATCTTTCAATTCTTTGATAGGCGTAGCACGTCCAGCTTTACCCTCACCCCGCTTGGTATCGTAAGAAACGATCGCCGTATCTTGATCAAACATAACACTTTGGAAACGGGAATAAGGGCAAATATGCATACAGACATATTCACGCATCCAACCGGCCGCCAAATAAGTAGTAGCCGTTAAGATGATGATGGTGCCATAGGCAGCAGCAGGCGCAGCGCCAGTAAACACACTTTTAGTTAAGGCAAAGGCATCGCCCCAATACAAAACGAAGGTGAGGGAAGTCCAAAACGCCATAAAGATCCAGAGCGCATGAGTACCACCCACTTTAAGAATTTTTTCACCGTTCCATGGCTGTTTTTCTAAACGCAGCCGAGCCACACGATCGCCTTGAATCCATTGTTCAATAAAACGAAACGCATCGGTCCACAAGGTTTGAAAGCAGAAATAACCGCAGAACACGCGCCCTAATAAAGTCGTTACAAAGAACAGCAATACCGCCGCCAAAAATAATAAAGCGGTGAGCCAGAAAACATCCTGAGCGTGCATGACTAGGTCAAAAATATAATAGCGACGATTCGGAATATCGAACATCACCGCTTGAGTAGGACCTATCGGGCGATCCCAACGCACCCAAGGCAGGATAAAATAAACCGCATAAGCTAGTAGCAAAATGCCCGTTTTGAGATTACGGAAGCGTCCTTTGATGGAGCGTGGTTGCACCATATGCTTGGGTTGAATGACTTGCACATTACTCATAAATCAACTCTTGAACGTCAGGAACAGTAAGTGGCGGCCATCATACTGCAACTTGAAGCATTTGCCTTGTGATTGCTCAAGTTGCAGTAGTTTTTGAGGCTTAAAGATCAATAATTTATTAAGCAGATAGTGGCAAACTAAGCATGAATGCCACTTAGAGCGCTGAAAAACCCCATTTAACCAAACTCCACATGCCCCAAATCATCAGCATTAAGAGCAGCACTAAACTGAAAATCACTGCCCCAATCATCAAGGAACTGCGCCGCTTCACGCCGACTGGGTTTAATACATAACTACGCATTAAATTCACATTACGCAGGTTTGCCTTAAAGACAATGTCAAATAAATCCCCGACTACAGGAATCGTGCCAATCACACTTTCCAAAATAATATTAAAGCCCATACGCATCAGAACAGGTAAGGGAACCCCCATCTTTAGCGCATGAAACAAGATATAAGCGGAACTAGCGCCGGTTGCTAAATCTCCTACCCCCGGAATCAGGCCGACAATACCATCCAAACCAAACTTCCACTTCGTTCCCGGAATAGTGATCGAGCTATCCAATAACACAGCGAGTTGATCCAATTTTTTCATTTGCTCAGCTTGGCTTGCCATGCGCGCTCCTTACTCCATAATCACAAACTTTTGTTATATGTTAGTTCAGCTTCAGTTTTCAAGATCACCTGCTTTCTAACAGATTGCGGTTTGAACATGATCACTATGATTAATCAAAAAGCAATCAACCCACATAACCTGATGAATATTTAATAATTTTATGAAAAAATAAGTGTTGTGAATTAGAGAGCTATTCACCCACACTTTGTGTCGATTGATAAACAGTGGCTACACTTAGCTTGCTCAATATTATTGAGTCTTGCTAACGAAATTTTTTTAATTCATGAACCGTTTATCATGTTTTCGTTACAAAGTGTGGTCTGAGTACAGGCTCAGTCACTTCAATGCCTGAACCTTGCAAGCTGAAAGGCTTTCACTGATCGCTCATCGGCTCACCAAAGGGATTAGGACAATATTAAAAAGTCAGAAGGGTCACGTTGATGTTAAAAAAACTTAGTGCTGAATTTATCGGCACATTCTGGTTAGTATTAGGTGGTTGTGGTAGTGCTGTATTAGCGGCAGCATTTCCCGATGTTGGTATCGGCTTAGTCGGTGTGTCTTTCGCATTCGGCTTAACCGTCTTAACCATGGCTTATACGATTGGTCATATTTCAGGTTGCCACCTGAATCCAGCCGTTTCTATCGGTCTATGGGCTGGTGGACGCTTCCCAGTAAGCCAATTAGGGCCTTATATTGTGGCACAAGTTTTAGGTGCTATCGTAGCAGGGGGTGTCTTGTATCTGATCGCGAGCGGCAAACCAGATTTTGCTCTCGGTGGTTTCGCTTCAAATGGTTTCGGTGACTTATCACCAGGCAAATACAGCATGATGGCTGCTTTAATTACTGAAGTTGTAATGACAGCGATGTTCTTATTTGTGATTATGGGTGCCACAGATAGCCGCGCGCCAGCAGGTTTTGCTCCTATCGCAATTGGCTTATGCTTAACCTTAATCCACTTAGTCAGCATCCCAGTCACTAATACTTCCGTCAATCCAGCACGTAGTACAGGCGTTGCTTTATTCGCGGGTACTCAGTACATCGGCCAATTATGGATGTTCTGGGTAGCGCCTATCGTCGGTGCAATGATTGGTGCTTATGCCTATCGTTTCGTAGGTAGTCAAGACAATAACGCTGCTTGATTGTTAAGTCGCTTACCGAGGCTTGAAATCTCGGTAAGCGACTGTCTAAGTTTCCTTCTTGTTTTTCAATGTCAACCTCGTCATCGCCTCCTTTAGTTGTTTAGGCTTATATCCTGCCCTAGCTGCTACTCTCAAACGCCATTTAGACCAGAACAATACACGCCTCTGGTTCAGTCGCATTACTGGCGGCTATTTTTATTGGTTTTGGCGCTGCGTTGCTTGGCGAGCACACGCCGTTAACTAGCCTATAAGTCATCCAATTTTCACTAAACTATGTTTTGCTTCTGCTGATAGCTTATGCACCAAAATATAGCGTATTTTTATACCTAATTTTGTTAAGCTAGTCCCAAGCAATTATAACAACCATCAAGCCACCTTAGAGGAGAGGAGCCCTTATGGATAGCTCAATACAAACCGTATTAACCACGATCAACGACACCTTAGCCTTGAATAACCAACACAGCGCCGAAAACGCAGCTTGGCTAGAAAATGCTATGCATCCCTTTTTCTTTAGTTTCAATCAAGATGAAGCCCCAGCCCTTGCAGTATTGGCTGAGGGCATGAATCGTTTAGAGCGCCTACCTTATATTCGCTTGACGGATACCCCCGAACGTTTATTTCTAGCGCAAACCTCAATCCCCAACTCTATCTACAACACCCTAAGCAGCATTCCACGCCGCGATAATCTGATGTATTCCGAGATGAATACCTCTTCACAACCCATGCCGCGCCGTGCTCAAGCCTTAGAAGTCATGCGTTTTGATTACTCCTTAAAGTCAGATGCCGAGATTGCTCGCGCTATCGCGAATCAAGAAGGTGACTCGTTACCCCAGGACATTTTGCTCGCCGTACAAGCCGAAGCTAAAGCACTTTATCCCGAGATGGACGCCCAGCACGTCGAAGATACGTTGAAAACCTTATGGGTAAACAATGTGCGTTACGTCAGCGTATCCCACCCTGAACGTTTAGCACGTGTCATTAATCTTTATCACCAAACACAAAATAATGGTGGTATTTATCTGGATATTCAGCCGCTAGAAAAAAGAAGTGGCCCAGAAACCGCCCGCATTTTATTTGGTGTCAGCAACCCGCCACAGCGTGATTTTCTATTACAAATTTTCGAGGTCTTTAAACGCCTCAATATTGGCGTAAAACGCTTGTATACAGTCACGATAAGCAATGGTGTTTTCCCCACCTTTTTAGCTACTTTATATGTTAATCCCCGCGATGGTGTGTTATTAGAAAAAAATTCTGCGCGCTTTCAACAACTACAAAATGAGCTCTATAACACCCAAATTTTATCCTCCGACTCAGGGACTTTTTCTGCCTTAGTCGAAACGGGTTTAATGAGCGGCATGGATGCCAATTTGGTGAAGGCTATGATTACTTTCACCTATACTAATTTGGCGCATAGCCAACCGGAACATTATGACCCCGAAGAAGTGCAGCGTGCTTTCCATCACCACCCAGCAGTGAGCCAACAATTAGTCAACTTATTCTATGCACGCTTTAATCCCGATTTAAGTGCCGAGCAGCGTAATGAGCAATATGAAGCTTTATTAAAACAAGTGCGTGAGACCGTAAGAAACTTTAATACTGGCCGACGCTTGCTAGATGAAACACGCCGCACGATTTTTAATTGTGCCATTAGTTTTATTACCAATTGTTTAAAAAGCAATTTCTTTGTCGTTGATAAATTAGCATTAGCCTTCCGCTTAAATCCTGCTTACTTGGAAGAATTAGATAAAAGCTTTACAGATGATCTCCCCAAAGATCGTCCTTTCCGGATAACGTTCTTTTCTGGTCGTAGTGGTGCAGCTTATCATATTGGTTTTTCGGATATTGCACGCGGTGGTTGGCGTACACTAATGACCCAAGGGCATGACGATTATGTCAATAATGCCAATACTATTTTTAAAGAAAATTATGTATTAGCGCATACGCAACACTTAAAGAATAAAGATATTTATGAAGGTGGATCTAAAATGGTGGCCATTTTAAATACGCGCACCGACACACCTCCCGCAACTGTTTTACAATATTTATATCGCCTACAATTTAGTTTTATTCATGCCTTTTTAGATTTATATGTCACAGATGCTAGTGGCAAAGCTAAAGACCCACGCATTATCGATTATTATGGGGAAGAAGAACCGATTGAATTAGGCCCTGATGAAAATATGCACGATGTGATGATTGAGATCATCGCCCAGCAAGCCGTCAAACGCGGTTACGTGTTAGGCTCTGGCATTATGTCGAGTAAACAAGTGGGCATTAATCACAAAGAATATGGCGTGACCTCCATTGGTGTCATTCGTTTTGCTGAAGTTACTATGAAAGAAACTTTGGGCATTGATATGCACAAAGACGCCTTTAGTGTGAAATTAACGGGCGGCCCTAACGGTGATGTGGCGGGCAATAGTATGCGCTTAATGCTAGAGCGTTGCCCCCAAGTCCAAATTCGCATGATTGTCGATGGCACAGGCGCTGTCTTTGATCCTGAAGGTTTAGATCACACCGCTTTAGCAAAAATTGTCTTAAAAGCTGACTTAGATGCGTTTGATGTAAATGCTTTGCATGTAGGTGGCTTTATGATTTATCGCAGCCAGAAACGTACAGAAGGGATGCGCGAATTATTCCGTAAAGTACATCAAACGAATGAAGGTTTAAAAGAAACATGGATTTCAACGGATGAATTTTACAAAACCTTTAATAGCCTAGCGTTTACGGTTAGCGCTGACTTATTTATTCCAGCCGGCGGTCGCCCAGAAACGATTGCCTCCCATAATGTCGATCAATTCTTTGATGGTCATGGAAATCCTTCCGCCAAGCTTATTATCGAGGGCGCAAATTCTTTTATTACGCCCGATGCGCGCTTAAGCTTACAAAATCGCGGTGTGATTATTATGCGTGATGCGTCGGCCAATAAATGTGGTGTTATTTCCTCTTCCTATGAAATTCTTGCGAATTTAATGATGAGTGATAGCGAATTTCTGGCGCATAAAGATCGCTATGTGAGTGATGTCATTCAAATCTTGAATCGTATGGCAGAACAAGAAGCACGCCTGATTATTAAACGTCATAAGGAAGCCGGTGGTTCTATTCCTTATACCGATTTTAGTAATCGTATTAGCCGTGAAATTAATGAGCATTACGCAAAAATGTTTGCCTATTTCCAAGCCAATCCTGAGAAAGTGCAACAACCAGCCTACAAAAACGCTATTTTGCAACATATGGCCGCTTTCATTCGCGAGGATGCTGAATTTAGTCAACGCATTGATCGTTTGCCAGAAAAAATTAAATATGCCGTACTGGCTAGCAAATTAGCAGCAGCCTTAGTTTACGATGGCGATAGTAATACCATTTATGGCGATATTATTGAAAACCAAGTCAAACGGGTACATGCCGATTAGGGCAAAATATTTGAATCGCACGCTCGCGACGTTTGGGTCGGAAATAGTGCGTATTCGCGTAAAATAAATCATTTTGCTCAGACCACCATTCCGGTACACCGAGTACCGGAAATGGATTGAGAACTTGAGGCGAATATAACCGCCCTGCACGTACAACTTCCGCTAACCAATAATCAAGTTGGAAACGCTGCATTTCAAAACTTTGGTCAAAAAAGGCCTCTTCCACTTGTACCAGCACCGCATGAGTCGTTAAACCCACATAAGGGGTCAGAAACTTCTCTAGCAAGGCATGACCCACTACAAAGCAAGCACAGGTCTCATACCAAGCTTGCCGTTCATATTGGAATAACTTTTGCCAGTTAAAATCGATGATGTTTTGTAACACCATGCGTTGACTGCTGACGATAATCACGCCGCTTTCATCAAAAATGGTTAAAGCATCACGTTGTGGCGTACGAGCTTTATCGGGTAGTTGTTTTATATCCGCCACATGCCTTTCATTAATGGCTAATTTTAGACGCGGATAACGCTGCCAAATAAGCGCATTAAAAAAGTCATGCCAGTTGGCACGAGTTGAGACTAAACCATGGTCAAAGATACGTTGCTCGTAGTAAAGTTCGCGATAAGGCAAGGATGCATCCTGCGGCGTAAATTGAATCAATTTTTGATTGGCATTGGTTAAATGTGCAGGTAAACCAGCATTCAAAGTGGCACATTGAGGCCATGTTGCGGTGCTGGATAAGCTAGTAAGCAAGGGCAAGAGTTGAGCAAAACTTGGATGATGTTGATAAAAAGTTGGATTCCAAGAATCTGACATAAGTTCTCCGTGTGGTATGCTAGAGACACAGCAAAAACTGCGTATTGACAGCAAACCAGTGGCAGCACTGAGAATTGACATCATTTACAAGAAACACTATATAGAACCTCGGTTTACGTGTATCATTAAAACAACAGGTTTTGCTTTTAGAGCCATTAAATAAGTTCACTTATTCTCATAGCAGAGGATTTTTACATGAAATTGCAACAACTCGCATTGGCTGCTGTCTTAGCTGCCTTCTCTTATACTGCAGTAGCAGAAGATGGTTTTGTAGGCGCTGGCAGTGGCGGCCCATTATTATCTACGAATGGTGGCTGCGTAAAATCCCAGAACATGGGTAAAGAATTCCCAGAATGTATGGGTGAAAAGAAAGCAGAACCAGAAGCACCAGCTCCAAAACCAGTGGCCGAAAAGCCAAAGCAAAAAGTGGTTGTGATTCGTGACTGTGCAAGATGTAATGCTCAGAAACAGGCTAAAAGACCGGCTGCTAAAGCACGTGTTATGAAAAAACAAGGTAAAAGACCACCTAAGTTAAGAGCTAAAAAACGTTAATCTTTTCTAGCTTAGACATAAAAAAAGCCAGCTTAATGAGCTGGCTTTTTTATGGCATCTGGTTAGGAAAGTGTCTTCACATAGTCACGTAAATAAGTACTAAACTCTTTGCCCACTTTGGGGTGACGAATACCATATTCGACATTCGCGGCCATATAACCCAATTTGCTACCACAATCGTGACTTTTACCAGTCAAGTGAAATGCATTGACTTGGTATTCACGCATTAATAAACCAATCGTATCGGTTAACTGTATTTCATCGCCTGCACCGAGTGGTGTACGCTTCAGCCAATCCCAAATATGAGGTGATAACACATAACGTCCCACCACAGCAAAATTAGAAGGTGCTTCGTGAGGTTCTGGTTTTTCTACAATAGCGGTCATTGGCACAGATGCACCGGCGGCTAGCTGCTGCCCATTAATATCGACAATGCCATACGAGGACACCATCACCTTAGGCACTGGTTCCACTAAAATTTGGCTAATCCCTGTGTCATCGTACAAATTCAGCATGGCTGCTAAATTATCTTTGCGCAGATTGCATGCTGCATCATCAATTAAAACATCAGGTAATAAAACAGCCACGGGTGCATGACCAACGACAGGGTGTGCGCACATAATAGCATGGCCTAAGCCCTTCGCTTCGCCTTGGCGTACATGCATAATAGTGACATTTTTGGGGCAAATCGAACGCACTTCTTCCAGTAATTGACGCTTTACGCGTTTTTCCAACATGGTTTCCAATTCAAAACTGGTATCAAAGTGGTTCTCAATCGAGTTTTTACTATTATGAGTCACCAGCACAATTTCATTAATACCCGCCTCAATACATTCAGTAACGATGTATTGAATTAAGGGTTTATCCACCACCGGCAGCATTTCTTTAGGAATAGCTTTGGTGGCAGGCAACATTCGCGTTCCCAAACCGGCTACTGGAATAACCGCTTTGCGGACTTTGTGCTTGGAAGGCTCGAGCATAGTCAGTTTTTACCCTTGCTGGATCATTTGTAAGATTTTATACACTATTAGTGTCGTAACGACCGCTTTTCTTGTTCAACGGCATAAAGCTACCGTATCCGCTTGGCACAAATCTAACAAGGCTTCAGGGCTCAACTCAATTTCCAATCCGCGTCGCCCTGCGCTGATATAAATGGTGTCAAACAACAAGGCTGACTCATCCAAAGCGGTGGGCAATAAACGTTTCTGCCCCAAAGGACTAATGCCACCTACCACATATCCCGTACTGCGCTCAGCTTGTTTAGGATCAGCCAAATCAGCTTTCTTAGCACCCAAAGCACGGGCTATGGCTTTTACATCCAATTGATGGGTGACAGGTACAATGCCAACGGCTAAACGCTTAGGGTCATCGTTTAGCGTAACAACCAAAGTTTTAAAGACGCGTGCTGCCTCCAACTGAAGTGCATCAACAGCTTCTAAACCATAAGCGTGGTTATTGGGATCATGTTCGTATTCATGCACTTGAAAGGGAAAACCCGATTTGCGTATAGCCAGAATCGCAGGTGTCATAAAGGCAGTTGATTTATAAAGAGGATGGATTATGCCTGTTTTTGGAAGGATCAACTATAATCTCTTATAAACTGCCCCAAAAAAACCTAGTAAAAGAAACTTTTACTAGGCAACGACTTAGGGTCGATATGTAGAGAGAAATTCTATTCTATCGCAAAATTTGTCAATTAGGGTTTACACTTTTTAAATTTTATAGAAAAAATAAAACCCCTAGAAGCACTCACTCTACACGCGATAAATCAAACAAAGCACCATATTGACTCATCGCATAACGGTCGGTCATGCCAGCAATATAATCAGCAATAGCTCTTGATTGCCCAGCCTCGCCTTCTAGTGCAACGAGTTGCTGTACAGCCTGCTGGTGTTTGGGCGGTAACAAACGCACATCCTGCATAAAAGCATTAAATAAAGACTCAATAATGCGTTGGGCGCGCCATGTCATACGGTAAACTGTAGGGTGAAAATAGAGATTTTCGCGCAAAAAACGTTTTAGCTCATTCTTTTGCTCACGCAGCGCATTACTATAGCGCATCAGTGGTTTGGTTTGTTGGCGCACATCGTCTTGACTTATCACCCCTGAAGCTTGAATCGCTGACAGACTCGTCTCAATCAGATCTACCACCATCTGAGCAATCAGGCGGCGCAATATCTCATGAATTAAGCGTCGTCCTGCTACCGTTGGATATTGCTGGCGCACAAGCTCATAAGTTTTAGCAAATAAAGGGACTTGCTCTAATTGTTCTAGGCTGATTAATCCCGAGCGTAGGCCATCATCAATATCATGATTATTGTAAGCAATTTCATCCGCAATATTAGTTAATTGGGCTTCTAAAGAGGGCTGGGTCTTAGCTAAAAATCGTTCACCCACATCACCCAAGTGTTGAGCATCTTGGGTAGAACAGTGCTTCAAAATACCTTCACGGGTTTCAAACGTCAGGTTTAAACCCGGAAACTCAGCATACGCATCTTCTAACAAGTCGACTACACGCAAGGATTGTAGATTGTGTTCAAAACCACCATAAGGCTTCATACAGTGATTTAATGCATCTTGTCCCGCATGGCCGAACGGCGTATGCCCCAAATCATGCGCCAACGCGATGGCTTCGGTTAAATCCTCATTTAGCCCCATGCTACGTGCTACAGTGCGCGCAATTTGTGCAACCTCTAGCGAATGCGTTAAACGTGTACGGTATAAATCGCCTTCATGATTAACGAAGACTTGGGTTTTGTACTCTAAGCGGCGAAAAGCTTTGGAATGAATAATCCGATCACGATCACGCTGGAATTCACTGCGATATAAAGGCACTGATTCCGCATAACGCCGTCCCCGTGAATGACTGGGGTGTGCCGCATAACTAGCACTCATGGACGATTTAACACCTGATGTAAAGCACTCGCGTCAAAATCTGCTGTAACGATTCCCTGACCGAGTGCTTTCATGAGTATCAGGCGCAACGAGCCATCTAAGACTTTTTTATCGACCGCCATATAGCGTTTAAAATCATCCCCACTCAGTTGGCTGGGTGGGGTGGTAGGGAGTTTGGCACGCTCAAATAACTGCCGCATGAAGGCAACATCTTGCTTTCCTAACCAACCCATGCGTTGTGACAACTCAGCCGCCATCAGCGTGCCAACCGCCACTGCCTCACCATGCAGCCACTCACCGTAGCCCATCCCTGCTTCGATGGCATGACCAAAGGTATGTCCTAAATTTAATAATGCACGTTCGCCTGTTTCACGCTCATCGGCGGCAACCACTGCCGCTTTATGTTCACAAGAACGATGAATCGCATAAGTTAGCGCCTCCGCATCACGTGCCAACAATTTTTCCATATGTTGATCCAGCCATTCTAAAAAGACTAGATCACGAATCAAACCGTATTTAATAACCTCGGCAATCCCTGCACTTAACTCACGATCCGCTAAGGTATTCAAGGTATTGGTATCAATTAACACCGCATTGGGCTGATGGAAAGCCCCAATCATATTCTTACCCAACGGATGATTAACCCCCGTCTTACCACCCACCGAAGAATCAACCATCGCCAATAAAGTGCTGGGGACTTGGATAAAATCCACCCCACGTTGATAGCTAGCAGCCGCAAAGCCAGTCATATCACCGATAACACCCCCCCCTAATGCAATGAGCGTGGTTTTACGATCAGCGCGCTGCTCCAATAAGTGGGTATAAATTGTGTTCACAGTCTCTAAGGTTTTATAAGCCTCGCCGTCGGGCAAAATACTAGCGGAGTGTTTTTTATCGGCTATTGCCTGTTCTACAGCAGCTAGGTAAAGCGGCGCAATAGTCGTATTGGTAATCGTGACACAACTTTTGCCATGAATATGGGGTGCTAATAAATGCTTCGCCTGAGCCAGCAAGCCTTGTCCAATATAAATAGGATAACTCCGATCCCCTAACTCAACTTGCAGCGTTTGCATGATGCGTCCCTGTTGATTGATTCAGCTGTTGACTGACTAAGTGCACAATATGTGACACGCGTTGCTTGCTGGTTGGCATGACAATATCAGCCACTTCCATATAGTAAGGCTCACGCGCCTGTAATAATTGTCTTAAGGTATGGAGTGGATTTTCGGTTTGCATCAGGGGCCGATTTTTGTCATTGCGGATACGGCTATAAAGTTGTTCAGCGCTGGCTTTCAGATAGATAACACGCCCAGCAGCTTTCAGTGCTTTACGATTCGTTTCGCGCAAAATGCTACCCCCCCCCGTGGCTAACACAATGCCACGCATTTGACATAATTCGTGGATAATTTGCTCTTCACGTTCGCGAAAGCCCGCTTCGCCTTCGATTTCAAAAATTGTGGGAATAGAAACACCAGTACGATCCTCAATAACTTTATCAGAATCGTAAAAATCCATATGGTAACGTTTGGCTAATTGTCGGCCTAGGGTCGATTTTCCTGCCCCCATGAGGCCCACTAGGATAATATTCTCTTTCATGGGAGTTTTATGCCAGTACTAAGCGCGGGAATCAAGCCACTAAGTGGCTTTTCTTCCCGTAAGGTCAATTGCTTAGGACTTACCGTCAATAATTTTCGGTGTAACGAAAATCAACAACTCACGTTTACTATCGGTTTTCTTGGTGTTGCGGAAAGCTTGCCCTACTACTGGCAAATCGCCTAACACAGGCACTTTACTACCGCTCTTGATTTTATTTTCTTCGTGTACCCCACCTAACACAATGGTTTGACCATTTTCTACCAATACCCGCGTTTGAACTTGGCGTGTATCAATACTGGGCACATTCGCATAGACCGTACCCACCGTATCTTGATTAACCTTCAAATCCATTGAAATATGTTCATCAGGGGTAATTTGTGGCGTAACTTCCAAACTCAAGACTGCTTTCTTAAACGATACACTGGTTGCACCACTGGAGGATGCCTCTTGATAAGGAATCTCCACACCTTGCTGAATCACCGCTTTAGTTTGATTTGAAGTGATGACGCGTGGCGTGGAAACAATCTCACCTTTACTCTCCGCTTGTAAGGCAGATAATTCCAAATCTAACAAGAAATCAGAAGCCAAAATTGAGAAGCCAAACGCACCTGCAGCACCGGCCACAGGCAAGTTCACACTCAAGCGATCACTTAAACTAGGCACGGTAGACGGTGTTGTTGTGGTCGTTACACCGGCTGCATTGGTGGTACTGGTAGAACCGTTATTATAGAAACTATTGGTTCCCGCTAAATTCCCCATCATGCCTTTGGAATCACTATTGGTCCATTGCGGCGTCACACCAAAGCGTGCGCCTAATTGCTTACCAAATTCATCATTCGCAATGACAATGCGAGATTCAATCAACACCTGTTGCACCGGCACATCTAAAACTTTTAAGAGTTCGCGAATTTCTGCAACCTGCGTTGCAGTATCTTGAACTAATAAAGTATTAGTACGCTCGTCGAACGACACGCTACCGCGGCTAGATAATAATGAATGGCCTGCATCACCATCCGTACCTGCAGCACGTTTTTCGATTAAAGTCGCTAACTCACTGGCTTTAGCAAAGTTTACTGGAATATATTCAGTCACCAACTTCTCAAGTTCAACTTTCTTTTTAGCGAGTTCAAGCTCCTGCGCTTCTTTGGCATCTAATTCAGTATTGGGTGCTACCCAAATAACATTACCATTTTCACGCATTCCTAGGTTTTTAGACTCTAAAACAATATCTAAAGCCTGATCCCAAGGTACATCTTTTAAGCGCACCGTAATATTGCCGCTGACTGTATCACTCACCACAATATTTTTATTCGTGAAATCAGCTAATAATTGTAAGACTGCACGGACTTCAATATCTTGGAAGTTTAAAGATAATTTCTCACCACTAAAGGTTTTTTTCTTTTTATCCGCTAAAGGATCCGCCTTTTTGGCCTTTACTTTATCTACATAAACCTTGTAAACATTGTTTTTACGTTCAGTGCGATAAGTAAAATCCTCACTGGCGGTAATATTAACCTTACCATCTGCACCGCGCTGCGAAATTTGGACGCTGGCAACCGGAGTGGCAAAATCAACCACATCTATATTCTTTTGCCAATTAGGCGGCACATCCATGTCTTGTAATAACAAACTCAGATTATTTGCTGATCTATCATCTTTAACAGTCACCCGACTATTAGGCAGAATTAAAGTGATTTCAGCACCGCCCTCTGAATTACGTCTGAAATCCACTGAACGCAAAGCATTTACCGAAACCGGCGCATAATGCGCTGAGGCTTGTCCCCTAGCAGGTGAAGGTGGCATAGAGCGTGGCGCTGGTGCAGCAGGTACAGGTGGCGCAGGTCGTGGTGCGGACATAGCAGGTGGGGCTGACGCTTGCCCCTGCGCTAAAGCTTTAGGCGCTGGCAATTCTGGCACATTGGCCGGCATATCGGCTGGAATTTTAGGTCCTACGCTAGGCTTACTGGAGGGATCTTTATACCATTGATAGGTTTCATTCGGCTTTAGACCTTTAGCGGCAGCTTGATCTTTAGCCTCTGGAGCAGAAGATTGAGCGCCATTCGTACCATCAAATAATAAAACTAAATCTGAGCCTACTTGTTCAATGCTATAATCGACTAACTTATCAACATTAAATACTAAACGCGCTTGACCTTTATTACTAGCTGCATTCACTGAACTAATAATACCACGCTTAGTCTGATTCTTTCGAGCACTGGCCGATACCTCTACACCCGGGAAGTCGAATACTAATCGTGAGGGATTAGTCATAGTAAAGCCCTTAGGTGGTGTCACTGGCTCACTGAAATTGAGCATAACCTCCACTTTTCCAGCAGCGGCCTCATTAATACTAATATTATTCAATTGAGCACCCGCTAAAGCCAGCGGCCCATAAAGTAATAGCGTTGCCGCTAGTACCGACTGGATGGGGGTTTGCTTTATTATTTTCATTATAGCTAACCTTATTATTATTATTGGGATTTATTCGGATTGGAGATTGCTAGCTCATTATCACGTTCCTTGTAACCACCAAAGCCATTATCTACAATCTCTAATAAGGTAATACCAACTTCCTTGACATTAGTAATTTTTCCATAGTTCTTGCCTATGTAATTACCTTTTCTGACACGATGAATGGTTCCATCGGGAACTTTAATTAAAGCCCATAAGTCATTATCTTTATAAACCGTTCCAACCATACGTAAACCATCTAACGGATAGTTCTCTAATAATTCGGTTTCACGGTTCTTATCTAACTCTACTGAGTCTGGCATTTTCTGCTCTTCTTTTTTTGCTTCAAATGTTGAAGCATCAAAAGGATCTTTATCATGACCAGGATATTCAAAACGCATATAGGGCTTCATAGGAGGAATGGGTTCGATGGGTGAAGCAGGCCTTGCTTTTACTTCTTCCATAAACGCATTCAAATCAGACATACCCTGATCACAAGCTGACAAGAGAGTGCAGATACTCGCCAAGAGTACTAAACGACTTGCCATGGAAAAAC
This sequence comes from Thiolinea disciformis DSM 14473, assembly GCF_000371925.1. Lineage (GTDB taxonomy): Bacteria > Pseudomonadota > Gammaproteobacteria > Thiotrichales > Thiotrichaceae > Thiolinea > Thiolinea disciformis. The sequence goes on from NZ_AQVE01000009.1 coordinate 79,043, forward strand.
TAATAAAATTTTTCATATAATCACTTTCTGCGGCCTGATTTTTTAGAGCTTTTTTCGTTATCGCCACTAGCCACTTTAACAGTCGTTTTACTATTCCCTGTTCTGCCATTCACCACATTATTGGTCTCGCTACCGGTGCCCGATGCAGAAGCTGTTTTGAGGTCACTATTTTCGAGATACCGATAGGTTTTTATAATGGCTTCCATGCGTAAGCGCTTTTTAGTGACAAGATCTTTTTCCTTATTAGCATTAACTTTCGCATCCTCAGGTTTTAACTGAATATTATGAATAGTCACAATACGAGGCAGTGCAGATATATCACTGACAAAGGTTGCTAATTCTTTATAAGAGCCTAAAGCATTCAACTTAATCGGTTTCTCTGCATAGAACTCTTTACTTTCCTCTGCTAATGGTTCGAAGAGTTCAATTTCCAAGCCGTTTGAAACACCTTTCTCAGAAATATCTAAGATTAAGGCTGGAATTTCAGTACTACTTGGCAACTGTTGCATCATATTGCCAAATGATAACTCCATTTCTTTTAATTGATCTTCATAGGCTGATAATTGGCTAGCACGCTTTTGCTTTGTTTCAAAAGTAGAACGTAGCTCTTTCTCTTTACCTTCAGCTGAAGACAACTCATTAATGCCATCCGTAATAACCAGCTTGTACCCTAAGAATAAAATCAACGCCATTATGGCCAGCATAGCTAATAATTTTATCGGCCAAGGTGCATTACCGGGATCCTCAGCAAGATTATTAATTGCTTGGAGATTCATTTTTTGATGCCTCACTGCCAGATAGATTATTTTTATTTTCTGTTAGGAGCTGCTGTACATCTAACTTAAAATCACGCAGTGGAATAACACCTTGCTGATTAGCATCATTTTCCCGTGCAACAGAAATAATATTCAAATTTGAGGAGCTGAGCCATTGTGAGGCATCTAAGCTATTCATATAGCTTGATACTCTTGCATTCGATTCAGCTTTACCTTCCACTTTCACCAAAGTACCATCTTGCCTTAAGCCTTCGAGATACATCCCCTCTGGTAAAGCTGTTGCCATTTCATCAAATAAATGCACAATTGCTGGCCTAGTACTTTGTAGATTTTCAATAATCTGCATCCGACTTAATAAGGCTTGTTTCGTATTGTCTAATTTTTTAATGGTTTCTATTTTCAGGTCTAATTGTGAAATTTCTTGAGTGAGCATTTGATTACGCTGTTGTTGATGCTCAACAGCCATTCCCATATACATATTTCCCAAGAAAACTAAACCTGCGGCAAGTGCTCCACTTAAGCCCAATAGCGTTAGGAACTGCTTTTTTCTACGCTCGCGCTCTTTATCACGCCAAGGTAAGAGATTTAATCCAGCCATTAATCTAGCCCTCTCAAAGATAATCCTGCAGCAATCAATAACGCTTGCATATCATTAGTAAACCGTGCGGGGCTGACTTTTGTACCCAAGGCCACATTGACAAAGGGATTCACAATTTTTACTGGCGTTCCAATAACGGCCTGAATTTGCTCATCAATACCAGGAATGCGCGCACATCCGCCAGATAATAAGACCTGACTTACACCTTCCCGTTGGCTAGAGGCATAGTAAAACTGCAAGAAACGATGCAACTGACCGACCATATTGTCTTTGAAAGGATCTAAGACTTCTGAGATATAATTCTCAGGTAAGTGGCCTTCTTTCTTAGCCAAACCTGCTTCCTGCCATGTCAAACCATAGCGGTGCATAATCTGCTCTGTTAATTGGCGACCACCAAAGGCTTGTTCGCGTGAGAAAGTCAGGCGGCCTTGCTCAAACACCGTAATACTGGTCATGGTTGCGCCAAAATCGACCACGGCGACCGAATCATATTGCTCTAATTCATTCGTTAAACGGCGCAATACTTTTTCTAAGGCATGGGTCTCGGTATCGACGATATCCACGGTTAAGCCAGCCATTTCTGCGGCGGCAACGCGCACTTCAACGTTCTCGGTGCGTGTCCCAGCCAATAAAATATCGACTAGCTCCGGGCTTTTACGGGAAGGCCCAAGAATTTCGAAGTCATAACTGACCTCATCCATGGAGTAAGGAATATGTTGATCCGCCTCAATCGCAATTTGCGCCTCCATTTCACCTATCGGGATAGAACCCTGCATGGTGATAATTTTGCTAATGGCCATCGAAGTAGGCACTGCTAAAGCACAGTGTTTAAGTCGTGTTCGACTTTCACGCAAAGCTTTACGAATGGCCTCACCCACGGGTTCAGGATCGACAATGTCTTTTTCATTGCAGACTCCTTCAGGTAGTGGAGCTACCGCATAACTTTCAATACGGTATTCACGGCCACGACGCGCCATTTCCACTAACTTGATGGCTGAAGAGCTGATATCAATGCCCAGTAAGTTGGGCTTGCGGCTATAAAATGAAAACACGGCTTCTCACGTCTTATTTTTGTTATTAAGTTTGTGATTATGGTAGCGTTCGACTTAAAAATAGTCTACTCTGCCCTCTTGTGTGATGCGGTGTTTTCAGATAAACGGGGAAGCTCAAGACCGACTTTAACGACCTCAGATAAAAACAACAATCACCTTATTTTTTAGGCTTATTTTGCCTTAACAACCATATATAACTTATAAAAACTCAGGTTGGCTTGATTCTTATGCGCTTGCTTTTAAAGCTCATCTCAGCTCTGTTTAGTAGCTTATTCACCTTAATGATGTTTGCCCTATTAGGCCTTACAGGTATTTACCTATATCTCACTCCACAATTACCTGACCCACAATTATTAAGGCAGATGGAAATACAGATTCCATTACGTATTTATTCAAGAGATAATAAGCTGATTGCTGAGTTTGGCAGCCAGCGCAGCCGTCCTGTGACCCTCAATGAAATTCCTGAGAAATTACGCCAAGCCTTTATTGCCATAGAGGATTCGCGTTATTACGACCATGCAGGAATTGATATTGTTGGTGTTTTTCGTGCCTTGAAAAGTGTCGTATCCACCGGCTCAGCTTCCCAAGGTGCCAGTACCATTACTATGCAATTAGCACGTAATGCCTTTTTAGACAATGACAAAACCATTCAACGTAAATTACGTGAGGTATTATTAGCCTTACGTATTGAACAAAAACTTACTAAACAAGAAATATTAGAACTTTATCTAAATAAGATTTATTTAGGCAATCGGGCTTATGGTATTGCCGCCGCCGCAGAGACTTATTATGGCAAAGACCATTTAGAAGATTTGACGCTGGCACAAATGGCTATGCTGGCTGGATTACCGAAAGCACCTTCACGCTATAATCCTATTGCGAATGAATCACGCTCTATGATTCGGCGCGATTATATTTTAAAGCGAATGCAAGAATTAGGTTTTATTACTCAGCAAGATTATTCAAAGGCCGTGCGTGAACCTAATACCGCTACCGTACATGCCCCTGATATTCAAGTTTATGCACCTTATATGGCGGAAATGGTGCGTCGCACTTTATTTGAACAATATGATGAAAAAGTCTACACCCAAGGTTTGCATGTTTATACGACCCTCGATTCAAATTTACAAAGCTATGCAGTAAACGCCTTACGTCAAACCCTTGATGAATATGATCAGCGTCATGGGTATCGTGGCCCAGAAGAGCGTTTGAATTTGGCGGACTTTAAAGAGCGCGATGATTTATTAGACAAGCTTTCGACTTATCAGCCAGTAGGTGATTTACAGGCTGCTGTTGTTTTAAAAACCGGTAATGAGCGCGCGGATGTGTTGTTATTAAATGAACAGGCTACCAGCTTTCATTTGGCCGATGTGGCGTGGGCGCGTGCTTTTATTGAGTCAGATAAGCGCGGCCCTGCGCCTAAGCGTGTAAGTGATGTCTTAAAAGTGGGTGATGTCATTCGTGTGCGCCCAGCCAAACCCTTGGAAACACCTGAGACGAAAACAAGCACTACCAAAGCTCCCATCACAAATTCCGAATGGCAATTTAGCCAAATTCCTAAAGTGGGCGGCGCGTTGATTTTAATGGATCCGAAAAATGGCGCTTTACGAGCCGTCATGGGCGGCTATGATTTTGAATATACTAAGTTTAATCGTGCCACCCAAGCCATTCGCCAACCTGGCTCAAGCTTTAAACCCTTTTTATACTCAGCCGCCATTTCTAAAGGCTATACCCCTGACTCGATTGTCAATGATGCACCTATCACAATTATTACGGAGGATGGTAAAACGTGGGAACCGAAAAATTTTGGCGGCAAGTATATTGGCCCAACGACCTTACGCGAGGCACTGACAAAGTCACGTAATTTAGTGTCTGTGCGTCTTATTAAAGAAATTGGCGTTCCTTATACGACTACTTATGCTCGACGCTTTGGTTTTCCTGAAAAGGATTTGCCCCAAAACCTAACCTTGGCGTTGGGGACTGCCATGACGAATCCCTTACAAATGGCTACCGCTTATGCGACCTTCGCGAATGGTGGTTTTAAAATTGAGCCAAATTTCATTACTAAAATCCAAGATAATACGGGCAAAATCATTTACGATGCGATGCCGTTTACTAAACGTGTTTGTGGCGATAATGTCGATACCTGCCCTTTGCGTATCGCCCAAGAGCAGGAAAGCGGCGTGCAAGGGGCGGCTGGTGTAACCAAGCAACCTGATAATATTATTAATGCCAAAAAGCCAAGTGAAACCGAGCCTCCGACTCAGACCAACGAACCGCAAGTGCCAGCAGCCCAACGCATTATGGATTCACACACCCATTTTCAAATTGTGGATGTCATGAAAGATGTCATTCGCATCGGTACGGCTTCTCATGCGGGCAGAGCTTTAAAGCGAGACGATATTGCTGGAAAAACCGGTACAACGAATGACGAGCGCGACACGTGGTTTTGTGGTTTTAGCCCTGACTATGTGGCGGTAGCGTGGTCTGGTTTTGATGATATGTCACGTTTAGGCAATGGCGAAACCTCAGGTCGATTAGCAGTCCCTATGTGGACACGCTTAATGCAAAATGTACTCAAAGATGTACCCGAAAGACCGTGGGTAGAGCCGCCTGTGTTGCAAACGGTTAAAGTAGATGCTATCACTGGTTCCTTAGCTAACGACCAAACCACCACTATAGTAGAAGAAGGTAAAGCCTTGCCGCCTAAAAACGATGTGATTGCGCCCAAGAAAACGACACCCCGTTTTGAATTTACGGATACACGCGGCAATGACCCAGCGGAAAACGCGAACCGCGCCACACCAGCAGCCCCGCGCGTCATTCGTAAAGAGGTTGTTGAAATCCCTGAGCAAATTTTCTAATGAGCTTTAATGAAAAAAATATCCGTCAGCTAGTCGCGGATGAGACAGCACGCTTAATTTTTGATGAAGGCTATCGCGATTATCGACTGGCTAAGCTAAAAGCTGCTGAACGACTCGGTGCAAATCAAGCCGGTCAACAACCCAGTAATGACGAGATCGAAACGGCTCTGCAAGAATATGTGCGTTTAGTCGATCCTGTCGAACAACGAAACCGCCTACGCCAACATCGACAAATCGCTCTGGAAGCATTGGATTTTCTGAACGAGTTTCAACCTTACCTTACAGGCTCGGCTTTAGAGGGTACCAGCGGGCCGCATTCGCCTGTGACGCTGTATCTACAAGCCAATCGAGCTGAAGATGTGATGTTCTTTTTAGAGGATCAGAATATTCCGTTTCAAACACATGAACGTAAATTGCGCTCCGGAAAAAAGCAGGAGTATTACCCTTTATTACGCTTTTTCGTCGATAATGTTGAAGTAGAATTAATGATCTTCCCAGATGATGGGCGCGATGCACACGCCACTTTAAATCCACAAACCGGCAAAGCGTTGAAGCGCGCTGATTATCGCAAGCTTAAAGAATTACTAGAACAGCCTGAGGAGAATACGCCTTAGGCCTTACGGCCAAACTCATGTACCGCATCAACTAATACCTTCACATTCTCGGGTCTAATGTGTTGGTGGATGCCGTGTCCTAAATTGAATACATGCCCGCTTGGCTGCCCAAAATCAGTGACAATTTGCTTTACCTGCGCTCGAATGGCCTCAGGTGTGGCATAGAGTACACAAGGATCCATATTGCCCTGCAAAGCCACTTGTTGACCAACACGCGCATAAGCCTCGGCAATATTAATCGTCCAGTCTAAGCCTAAGCCATCACAGCCCGTTGCTGCCATGCTTTCCAGCCATTGTGCCCCGCCTTTAGTAAATAAAATGACCGGAATAGTTTGACCTTCGTACTGACGCGTTAAGCCTTCAACAATACGCTGCATATACGCTAAGGAAAATTCACGATAAGTAGTCGGTGTTAAACTACCGCCCCAAGTATCGAAAATCATTACTGCCTGCGCGCCTGCTGCAATTTGCGCATTCAAATAGGCGGTGACGCTACTTGCTAATTTATCCAAAAGTAAATGTAAAGTGGCAGGATCGCTATACATCATGCCTTTAATTTTAGCAAATTCTTTGCTGGAGCTACCTTCCACCATATAAGTAGCCAAAGTCCAAGGACTACCCGAGAAACCAATTAAGGGCACTCGGCCATTGAGTGCTGCGCGAATTGTGCGCACTGCATCCATGACATAACGCAATTCGTCTTCAGGATCAGGAATAGGCAAGGCTTCAATAGCTGCTCTCGTTTGTACAGGCCGTTCAAAACGTGGCCCTTCACCCTCTGAAAAATACAAGCCCAAACCCATGGCATCGGGAACGGTTAAAATATCAGAAAATAGAATGGCGGCGTCTAAATCAAAACGTTCTAAAGGCTGCAAAGTAACTTCGCAAGCAAGCTCTGGATTGCGACACAAATCCATAAAACTGCCTGCTTGTTGGCGAGTGGCGCGATATTCAGGCAAATAACGCCCGGCTTGACGCATAATCCAAATAGGAGTGGTATCAACAGCTTGCTTTAATAAGGCACGCAAAAAACGATCATTCTTTAGCGGCGTAGCAACCATGTATACACTCCAAAAAGACTGAGCACACCAGCTTGTGGCTCAAAAAGGAAGACTGGCTTAGCTGCCTAATCCAGCTTTAATCAAACTACTTACTTTACTCATATCAGCACGGCCTTGCGCCTTGGGTTTTACCCATGCCATGACCTTGCCCATATCTTTAGCAGAACTAGCACCCGTTTCAGCAATTGCCTGTTGCACTAAGACATTTAACTCGGCCTCAGTCAAAGCTTGCGGCAAATATTCTTGGATAATGTCAATTTCGGACTGTTCAGCGGCGGCTAAATCAGCACGACCACCGTCGGTGTATTGGCGGATAGACTCACGGCGCTGTTTTACCATTTTGTCCAAAATCGCCAAGATGGTTGTATCGTCTAACTCAGTACGGGTGTCGACTTCCTGCTGCTTCAGTGCGGCCAACATCAGACGAATGACACCCAGACGCGCCTTATCGTGGGCGCGCATGGCAGTTTTCATGGCTTCGGTGAGTTCTGTTTTTAAGCTCATTTTATTTTCCTAAACCAAGTGAACCGAGTTGACTGCAATCCAACAATTACAGTACTACTCCGATTAATACATTCTGACGCGACGGTTCAAATCACGAGAGATACGCTTTAAATTGCGTTTAACCGCAGCAGCACGTTTACGCTTACGGATAGAGGTTGGTTTTTCATAGAACTCGCGCGCGCGAACTTCAGCCACCACACCTGCTTTTTCACAAGTACGCTTAAAACGACGTACCGCAATTTCAAAAGGCTCTGTATCTCTTACTCGTACACTTGGCATATTTTCAATAATCTCAATCAGTTAGAATCGTTTAAAATGAATCCATAGGTATCACCACGAGGTGGTGCATTTTAGTAAACGCGTAATTATACGCGCTCTAGCGCCAAATGTAAAAGCGACACTGATTTTTTTACGATGTTTCAATAAATTCGCCGTATAAAATTAATGAGTGACCGCTAATCTTAAACCCATGTTGCTCGGCAATTTCCCCTTGGCGCTTTTCAATCAACTCATCGCAAAATTCCACGACCTTACCAGTGCGTAAACACACCATGTGATCATGATGATCCTCTGACGCAATTTCAAACACTGCCTGCCCACCTTCAAAATGGTGGCGGTTAATTAATCCTGCCGCCTCAAATTGCGTCAAAACCCGATACACGGTTGCCAATCCGACCTCTTCACCGTTTGCCAACAGCGTGCGATAAATATCTTCTGCGCTGAGATGGCGATCCGTCGAATGTTCTAATAAATCGAGGATTTTTAGGCGTGGCTGAGTAATTTTCAGACCAGCGCGTTTAATATCTTGCTCTTCCACCCTGCACTCTCCATTCTGAATGGTCTATTATGGCAGCCACACAGCATTACTAACATATACTGAACAACTTAGATAAAGCTTATCATGATCAAAACTATTCTTTCAGTTTCACTCGCAGCCCTCTTGCTGACCAGTTGTGGTATTTACCGTATGGATATCCAACAAGGTAATTATTTGGCCGAGGAGCAACTCGCTAAAGTTCAACGTGGCATGAGCCGCACAGAAGTGCAGGATATTTTAGGTACACCTTTATTAGCTGACGATTTTCGGCAAAATCGCTGGGATTATATCTTTTATTTAAAACCCGGTAGCGGCACGCCTAAACGTAGTGGCGTAACTATTCTGTTTAGTGATGCTGGTACAGTAACGGAGATTCGCCGCGACTAACTATCAAGCTAAGCCCTTTCTTCAAAAGGGCTTATTTTTCTTCGCCACCTGAACCTTTTTTCATTTGCTTACCCTCTGCCGCACGTCGTTTACGTACCTCTTTCGGATCAGCTAATAAGGGGCGATAAATTTCAATCCGATCTTTTACCCGCACTACCGTATCTAACTGGGTTACTTTGCCAAAAATACCGACACTCAATTTTTCCAGCTCCAGTTCAGAATAACGACTTAATATACCACTGGCTTGAATCGCTTCACGCACAGTCGTGTTAGGCGCGACCTGAACTTGCCATAAAATTTGTTCCTGTGGCAAGGGATAAACCACTTCAATAGAAATCGATTCAGACGGCTGCTTTTCCATAAACATCTTGTGCACGTGCTACAAAAGAATCCACCAAAGAATCAATCGCTTGATTAAACACTGGCCCCATCACCATTCCCGTGAGCTTATTAGAAAATTCAAACTCAATATCTAATAACACTTTACTCGCTTGGTCACCAAGCGCTTGAAAACTCCACTGACCGTGTAATTTCTTGAACGGCCCATCCACTAAGGTCATTTCGATAGTACGATTAGGAATAACGCGATTGAGTGTAGTAAAGCTTTTATCAAAACCACCTTTAGCCACCTCAATACTGGCCGTTACCTCCGTTTCGCTGCGTGCTAATTCTACTGTATGGCGACACCAAGGCAAAAAATTAGGGTAGTCCAGAATATTATCCACCAAGGCATACATCTTTTCAGCAGAATAAGGCACCAGTGCGCTACGAACGATATGCGGCATACAATTTCCTTTATCTCGACCTGTCGGCCAACTCAGCTAATTCATATTACGCCCAGAACACGCTATCATCATCTGAATCTTGCATTGATAGAAACCCATATGGCAAAAACAAACAAAAAAGCAGCGTCTGGTAGTAAAACCATAGCACTCAATAAAAATGCTCGCTACGAATATTCCATCGAAGATACCTATGAGGCTGGTGTAGTCTTACAAGGTTGGGAAGTCAAAAGTATTCGTGAAGGGCGTGTGCAATTACGCGATAGTTTCGTCATGCTGCAACAGGGCGAAGCATTTTTATTTAATGCCTTGATTACGCCACTGATTTCGGCCTCCACCCATATTATTCCCGAATCGAAACGCACCCGAAAATTACTCTTACACGACTATCAAATAGCTCGCTTAGGCAGTGCGGTAGATCGCAAAGGTTATACTGTTGTCCCTACGGCTATGTATTGGAAAAATAATCGCGTCAAAATTGAAATTGGCTTAGGTAAGGGTAAGCAAACACACGATAAACGTGCGACTGAAAAAGAGCGCGATTGGAATCGTGAAAAATCGCGAGTGATGAAAAAGTAATGACTGAGCGCTTGGATAATTTGTGTATCGTCATGGTACACACCTCGCATCCGGGCAATATAGGTTCGGCTGCACGAGCCATGAAAACCATGGGCGTAAAAGATTTGCGCCTCGTTCTGCCCAATCGTTTTAACTCTCCCGAAACCAAAGCACTAGCCTCAGGTGCGGATGATATTCTGGATAATGCACGGATTTGCGATAACCTACGTGAAGCCTTGGTCGATTGCCATTATGTAATGGCGACCAGCGCCCGTTCTGAGCGTAGTCTGCCTTGGCCACAAATGAATGCGCGCGAAGGGGGAGTACATGTCGCTGAACGTTTAACGTCACAAAAAGTGGCACTGGTATTTGGGCGCGAACGTACAGGTTTAACTAATAGCGAACTAGAGCATTGCCATGCTTTGGTACATATCCCGATGGCCTTTGACTTTTTCTCGCTTAATATTGCCGCGGCCATTCAATTACTGTGTTACGAATGCCGGATGGCCGTTTTACAAACTCATCCGCAAATCCCACCACTAGGTGCAGAACAGGAATTACCTGCCACTCACGAAGCGCTAGAAGACTTTTTTGAGCATTTGGAAAACACCCTCATCGAAACACGCTATCTTGACCCTGAGCATCCACGCTTGCTCATGCGCCGTATGCGCCGACTCTTTGGACGTGCTGCTATGACCGAAAATGAGGTGAGTATGCTGCGTGGCATGTTGGCTTCGTTTCAAGGTAGAAAATTTCAGCCACGAGATGCTTAAAAATACTTGCCAAGCGAGAAGAGTTTGCATAAAATGCGCGACTTCAACGCCGGTATAGCTCAGCTGGTAGAGCAACTGACTTGTAATCAGTAGGTCCTCAGTTCGATTCCGAGTGCCGGCACCACATTTAAAAGGCTGCATTTATTGCAGCCTTTTTTATTTCCACTATCTCAACATGCTAGGTGTTATGCTTTATTACGCATTCGCCACTAAATCACGATAAACGTGCCAACTGGCCTGTGCCACCACAGGTGCAGCCACAATAAGCCCCAAGTAATAAGTAAAAATCCCAAGGCCAATCAATACTGCAACCGTCATTGCCCACAACGCCATGGTTTTCGGATTTTTCAAACATGCACGGATACTGGTATTGACTGCTGTTACGATATCAGCTTTACGATCTAGCATGAGGGGCACAGTCACTACGCCACTGACAAAAGCACCCAAGGCAAACAAAAAACCCGTGGCAAAAAACACCAATAAATACGCAGGGCCACCTGCTAACTTAGCAATGGTCATGGTCAATTCAAACGACGAAAGACCCGCTAGATTAGCTTGATTAAAAAAAATACCCATCACCACGACACTGACGCGAATCCAAACAAACATAACCGCACTTAAAGCCAAGGCATAAAGGATTAAAGCAAACATATTGTGTTTAATGGCCAAGGCCGACTCAAATAAACTAACCGGCTGCCCCTTTTCAATCTGGCGGCTAATATCGTACAAACCTAAGCTCAGAAACGGGCCTAATAAGAGGAAGCCTGCGACTGCAGACAGTCTAAAACTGGGGCTAATATCGCTAAGACGCTCAAGAAAAATGCCAATAATGGCAAAGATAAAACCATAAACTAGGCTGTGCATGGGGCTATGCTTGAAATCTTGCCAACCTTGCCTGAGCCATTTCGATACATAACTGGGATTTACTACATTCACCGGCGCACCGCCAAACAACAAACTGGTACTCGGCGCTTTTGCATCAATCACGTGCTTACTATTATAGGGCTCGCTCATCAACCGACTCCTCGTTTAAGTAACAACGTCTAATTTACTCCTGCACTTCTAGTATCCACGGAATATCGAGATAACTCAAACGAAACCCGCATTATTTCAAATCGAATACGCTATAAAAAGTAAAGCGCCTTCAAGGCGCTTATTTTGCTTTAATGGTCTTTCGAGGCCGCCCGCGTTTTCGCTTGTCGATCTGCGCCTCTTCGAGCTCAGCCTTACCCCAATTAATCAAGCTTTCCTGCAAATAAGCGACCATTTCATTTAAACGTTCACTTAACGCTTGTTGATAATTCTGCTCACGCCGCCGAGACAGATCCAGATCGAGCTTGAGTTGTTGAATTTCTGCACTATAACGTGACTTGCACTCTTCTAAACTAGCCTTAAGTTCAAGAATACGGGTCTCGTAGCTGAGTTTTTGCTGACGCAAATCCTCGGCGGCTCGACTTCGCACTTCGGCAAGACTAGCGGATATAGCACCTTTAGGGCGACCACGCTTTTTAATAATAGAATCGGTCATACTGAATGGATTTGTCCAAAGCAATCATTGAAGGAGGGTTTGCGGAAGCTCCTAACGTTATAATGCAACCATACCTAGTAAGAAATAGATCAAAGACTACACAAAACGTTACGATTTGTAAAATCGTATCCTGATGTATTTTTAAACGCTTTTCCTTGACCTATTAGGTAAAAATATTAAGTTTTTCAAACTCTAAAAAATATTTAAAGCTTAAGAGACTAAGCTTAACTGCCTTTATACCCTATGCAATGTTACGATCTATCCAACAAACATCTTAAAAGGATAATGATGCGTTTTAGGCAGATGGGATGGCTAACAATTGGCCTATCTTTAACCAGTCCCAGCTTATTGGCGGCTAATAAGGATTGGCCAGTCTGTGCAGCTCCCAGCACACCCAAGCGTCCTATTCTGCGCCCCGAAGGTTTAGATAAAATGGCAGTTTATCTGGAGGCGGATCAGGCTTTATTCCGTGAGAAGGGGCGTTCAGAATTACAGGGACAGGTTTATTTATCACAACAAAATCAACATATTTATGCAGGACGTGCGACATTTAATAAACAGACCGGAGACATCACAGCCGAAGAAGGCGTGCATCTTCAAACTGATACAGCACAAGTGGATAGCCAAGCCCTGCACTACAATTTTCAAACTGGTATAGGCCAATTAAGCGAGGTTGCCTATTTACTTAATGATGCACAAGGTCGGGGAACTAGCAAAACGTTTGTACAAGCCAGTAAAACGCTGACACGCTTAAGTGATGCAACTTATACCACTTGCCCACTTGGCAATACGACTTGGCAATTAGAAGCAAAAAGCTTAGAACTGGATCGCGCCACCGATAAAGGGGTGGCACGTCAAGTTAAGTTATCCCTCCACCAACAGGCGATTGCTTACCTACCCTATTTTAGTTTTCCTTTGAGCGACAAACGCCAATCTGGCTTTCTGACGCCGAATTTTGGTAGTGATGAGAAAAGTGGCATTCGTGTTAGCCTGCCTTATTATTGGAATCTCGCGCCCAATTATGACCTGACCTTAACTGGTAATTTATTATCAGAACGTGGTTTAAAAACAGATGCGGCTTTCCGTTATTTATTTGAAGGCCATCAAGGAAGTCTCGATTATGAAATTCTACCCCATGATCGGCGCTACCAAGACGAAACACGCTCTTTGTTTCGCATTGACCATCAAAGCCACATAGCCGATGGTGACTTAAAGTTACAAGCCAGTGGCGTGTCCGATTCTGATTATTTTAATGATCTCGGCAGCTCGCTCGCCGCTAGTAGCACAGTCAATTTGGAGCGCACCCTAAGCTATGTAAAAACCCAAGAAGATTGGACTGTATCCGGTTTAGTTCAAGATTATCAAATCCTTGATAACAGCACAGAAGTCTATGCTCGACTGCCTCAATTAGCCTTTAGTTATGCGCATGAAACGGAAGAAAATCAGTTAAAGCTTTATGCTTCCGGTGAATACACTTATTTCACTAAAACTAAAGCTACGAATGGGCAGCGTATGGATGTACAAGCGGGTTTAAAAAAGCGTTTTGGGAATAGCTATAGTTATGTAACACCTGCACTGAGCGTTGAGCACACGCATTACCAACTCTCTGAAGGCGAGAAAACCCATTTATCGCGTAGTTTGCCCACCGCCTCACTGGATAGTGGCCTTTTCTTTGAACGCGATGTTTTTAAAGGTCAACGTCTCCAAACCTTAGAGCCGCGCTTATATTACACGTTTACCCCGTTTAAAGATCAAAGTGACATCCCTATTTTTGACACGGCGAAACGCACCTTCAATTACAGTCAATTATTCAGTGATCGTCTATTTTCGGGTAAAGATCGGATTGCGGATGCTAATCGCTTATCCGCTTCGCTCACCACACGCCTGCAACTTCCTAGCAAGGGACGTGAAATTTTTAGAGCCAGTATTGGTCAAATTCATTACTTCGATGCGCGCAAAGTGACGTTGCCAAGCGAAACGCCATCCAGCGGGACAAACTCCGAAGTGGTGATGGAAATAGCCGGTGAATTGAATGCCCTAACACGTTTAAGTGGCACGGCCTTTCTGGATACGGGTAGTGATGAAATTAGTGCCAGCCAATTGCGGCTTAATTATCACGATCCCAAACAACGCCTCTTGAATCTCGGGTATGGGCAACGTAAAGGTGATTATGAAGCCGCTCATGTCTCCTTTGCAGCCCCTGTTTCACAGCACTGGAAAGTCGTTGGTGCTTATGAACGCGATTTACAAACCGGACGTTCGCTAGAGAGTTTAGGTGGTTTAGAATACCAGAGCTGTTGTTGGAAAAGCCGTCTTGCATCACGCCGCTATTTGCTATCTGATAATGAAACTTATGATAATGCGTTTTTTGTCGAATTTGAGCTAAAAGGCTTGGGCAATTTCGGCAGTGGCACACGCAATCTTTTGGAAAATCGAATTTATGGTTATGAATAAAACAAGTTTAAGCACCCGTAAAAAGATGGCAGCGGTTCTGCTGTTGGCCACGACACTCGGTCTCAATGCACTCATACCTACCCAAGCTGAAATGCTGGATAGTATTGCCGTAGTGGTCAATAAAGATGTGATTTTGCAAAGCGAAATCCAGCAAAAAATGCGTTTTTTAAAGGCCAGTGATCCTGCCGCTAGCAAACTACCGCAACAAGAACTCATGCAAACCGCCGTCGATAGCTTGATTATGGAACGTTTACAGGTGCAATTTGCGAAGGAAAACGGCTTACAAGTCGACGATAATAGGCTAGATGCCGCGATGACTAAGATTGCGGCAAATAACAAAATGAATCTAGCCACCTTCAAAAAAGCGGTAGAAAGCCAAGGCATTAATTATGCGATGTTTCGTGAGCAAACCCGCCGCAAACTCTTGATTGATGGTTTGCGCAACCAGCAAGTCGGTGGAAAAGTGAAGGTTTCTGAACGTGAAGTAGAAGACTTAATCAGTAGCCAAAGCAATAAGCTCACTGCGGGTGAACGCTATCATTTGCAGCATATTTTGATTGCTACACCGCAGAATGCCTCGCCGCAACAAGCCAATGCCGCACGCCAAAGTGCTGAACAAATTCGTCAGCGTGTAGCAAAAGGTGAAGATTTTGCCGCACTGGCACGCGAATTCTCTGATAATAATGCAGCCGCCCAAGGCGGTGACTTAGGTTGGCAAGCCGCAGAAAATCTACCGCCTGCTTTTACGCGCGCACTGGCACTCATGAAGCCGGGCCAAGTGTCTAACGTGATGCGCGATGCGGCAGGCTTTCACGTGCTACGCCTTGTCGAGCGCCAAACCAATAAGTCGCCTGCTGTACAAGACGACGCATTACGCCAAAAAGCAGCGGATTACATCGGTGATCGCAAAGCTGAAGAACAATATCGTGCATGGCTACAAAATCTACGCGGCAAAGCTTATATTGACTATCGGATTCCAGTCGCAAAACCCAATTTGCCCTTGCAATAAAGGATACTCATGAAACGACGCTTACGGTTGGCTTTAACCACCGGCGAGCCTGCTGGTATTGGCCCTGATTTAACGCTGATGTTGGCCAGTCAGATTCATTGGGCCGGCGATATTATTGCCATCGGCGACCCCGATGTTTTGCGCGCCCGTGCTCGTTTATTGAATTTAAACATTCGTTTACGACCTTACGAACCAGACCAACAAAAGCGTGCTTGCCAGCCGGGCGAATTATTTGTCCTCCCCATAAGCTGCCCTGTCCCTTGCATCCCTGGTACTTTAGACACGCGCAATGCAGCTTATGTGCTGGAGCTACTCCAACGAGCGGTTAGTGGCTGCCAAAGCGGCGAGTTCGTCGGTATGGTTACCGCCCCTTTACACAAAGGTATCATCAATGATGCCGGTGTGCCTTTTACCGGACACACCGAATATTTGGCACAACTTACTGATGCGCCGCTGCCTGTCATGTTATTAGCGGCTGGCAAATTAAGGGTTGCGTTGGCAACCACCCATCTACCCCTTGCTAAAGTGAGCCAAGCGATTACGCCGAAACTGCTGCGCGATGTGCTGCGTATTTTGGATCACGATTTGAAAAGCAAATTTGGCTTAGCAAATCCACGTATTTTAGTGAGCGGCCTAAACCCTCATGCTGGTGAAGGCGGCCATTTAGGGCGTGAAGAGTTGGATACCATTATCCCTACCGTACGCCAATTACAGCAAGAAGGTTTAAACCTCACGGGACCATTGCCTGCGGATACGTTATTCACACCGCGTTTATTAGAACAAGCCGATGCCGTTTTGGTGATGTACCATGATCAAGGCTTGCCAGTTTTGAAATACGCAGGATTTGGTAATGCGGTGAATATTACCCTCGGTTTGCCAATTATTCGCACTTCAGTCGATCATGGCACTGCACTCGATTTAGCTGGTACAGGGCGCGCTGACACGGGCAGCTTACAAACAGCCATTCAATTAGCCTTAACACTAGCTCGTCAAAAGCAGTAGACATAAAAAAGGGTGCTCTAAAACAAGAGCACCCAACCGCTAGGAGGATTGTGAAGCGCTTTGAAACGCTTCACAATCCATCATAATTCAAGCTTTTTTAGAAATCCACGAATTTTTTTGCATTGCACCAATTTGGATAGATTGCATTGGCAATAATCATTGTGCAGTTTTAACATTTTCAGTAGGCTTTCGCGTTCGAAAGTCGATGAGGTTGGGTGGACATGACCGACTATTTGCTAATTCTGGTTGGCACAATATTGGTAAATAACTTTGTCCTAGCACAGTTTTTGGGACTATGCCCGTTTATGGGAGTCTCTCGCAAACTCGAAACGGCTTTGGGTATGGGTTTCGCGACCACTTTTGTCATGACCCTTTCGTCCATCGCGAGCTATCTTGTAGATAGCTATCTTTTATTACCGTTTGGTTTGGAATATTTACGCACCCTTAGCCTCATTCTGGTAATTGCTGCTATTGTGGGCTTTACGGAAATGGCTGTGCGGAAAAATAGCCCTGTTCTATATAATGTGCTAGGGATTTATCTACCGCTAATCACTACAAATTGTGCGGTTTTAGGCGTGGCACTTCTTAACATTCAAAAATCACATAGCTTTATTGAGTCGGCTTTGTATGGCATGGGTGCCGCACTAGGTTTTACGTTTGTACTCATTTTATTCGCCTCCATTCGTGAACGTGTGGCTGTCGCCGATGTCCCAGCCGCCTTTAAAGGCAATCCGATTGGCTTGATTACCGCTGGTTTGATGGCCTTAGCTTTTATGGGATTCTCTGGCTTGGTCAAACAATAATGTTAAGCGCTTTATTGGTGGTGGCTGGATTAGCGCTCGGATTTGGCTTATTGCTTGGTTTTGCCGCCAAAAAATACCATGTTGAAGGCGATCCACTGGCCGACAAGATCGATAAACTCTTACCACAAACCCAATGCGGACAGTGTACCTTCCCCGGCTGTCGTCCTTATGCAGAAGCTATTGCAAAAGGTGAGGCGGATATTAATCAATGCCCACCTGGCGGTGAAACCACCATTCAAGCGTTAGCCGAATTAATGGGGGTTGAACCCAAACCACTCAATAGTGAAAACGGTACAACACCGGCTACACCGCTAGTGGCTATTATTGATGAATATAACTGTATTGGCTGCACCTTATGCATCCAAGCTTGTCCAGTGGATGCGATTGTGGGTGCATCAAAACATATGCACACGGTTATTACTGCAGAATGTACGGGTTGCAAATTGTGCCTGCCACCTTGCCCTGTTGATTGCATTGACATGATTCCCGCCCATAGCAAACCCACGCAATGGAAATGGCCTTATCCCAGTGATACGCTGCAAATACAACATGCGCCTAAGCCTGAATCGGAGGCTGCATGAGCACTTTAACAAACAAGCTTTGGCGTAATCATGGTGGCTTACATTTACCTGAGCACAAGACCATCTCTACACAACAGCCGGTGCAATGCTTATCGGCAGCAAACCTGCCAGAATTAGTTATTCCTTTATTGCAACATGCACGCTTTTATCCCGAACCTGTCGTTAAAGTGGGGAATAACGTTTATAAAGGCCAAGCATTGGCCAAAGCCAAGGGCTATAGCAGTTTACCCATCCATGCTAGCACCTCAGGGCAAATTATTGCGATTGAACCGCGCCCGATTCCACACTTATCCGGTTTAAACGATACCTGTATTATTCTCAAACCGGACGGTTTAGATACTTGGACACCAGAGCGTTTAGAGCCTCTCGCCAATTATACGGATTACACCGCAGAACGCTTACGCCAACGTATTTGCGGTGCCGGTATTGTCGGCTTGGGAGGCGCGGTGTTTCCGGCAGCACTTAAGTTGGAAACCCAAGGCACAGCTTTACACACTTTGATTATTAATGGCGCAGAGTGTGAGCCGTATATTACTTGCGATGATATGCTGATGCGTGAAAAAGCACAGGAAATCATCGCAGGCATTCAAATTATTCTGCATATTTTTCATGAACATACAGACCCCAAGGGTTTACATTGCCTCATTGGCATTGAGGATAATAAACCCGAAGCACTACAAGCCATGCAGCAGACGTTGGCGCATAGCCAAGATTCACGCATTCAAGTGGTCGCTATTCCAACTATTTATCCCAGCGGCGGCGAAAAACAACTGATTCATATTTTAACTGGCAGAGAAGTTCCTAGTGGTCAACGCCCCCTAAATGTCGGTATTCTCTGTCACAATGTAGCGACCACACGCGCCATTTATCGCGCCGTTGTACTAGGCGAACCCTTGATTTCACGTTATGTCACTATCACTGGTTCTGGTATCAAAGCGCCACAGAACGTTGAAGTGCCCTTGGGTATGCCAATCAAACACCTCATCGCGGCGGCGGGGGGTTATACGCAGCATCAACCGGCATTGGTCATGGGTGGCCCTATGATGGGGATAAATTTAGCCAATGACACTTTGCCCGTAGTGAAAGCCACCAATTGCATTTTGGTCGAAGCGGCTATCCAACCACCACCCGCTCTGCCCTGTATTCGTTGCGGCAAATGCGCCGATGTTTGCCCGGTGAGTTTATTACCGCAGCAACTTTACTGGCACGCGCGCGCGCGCCATTTGGATGCGTTAGAACACCACCATTTATTTGATTGTATTGAATGTGGTTGCTGCTCCTATGTTTGCCCAAGCCATATTCCTTTAGTGGATTATTATCGTTTTGCGAAAGGTGAAGTGCTAAAGCAGCGTGAAACTCAGGAAAAAGCTGAATTGGCACGAGCCCGTCATGAGTTTCGTCAAGAGCGTTTGGAACGTTTAAAGCGCGAAAAAGCCGAAAAATTGGCACAGCATAAAAAAGCCAGCCAAGAACCCACAGCGCCTAGCAGCGAAGTGGATAGCAAAAAAGTAGCGATTCAAGCGGCTTTAGATCGCGTTAAAGCTAAAAAATCCCCCGCGCCTTCCGTGTCAGAGGACAAACCCGCATGATTTTTGGTGCACGTACCTCCACCTTCATTACTGGCACCAATCACCTGAGCCAACTGATGCTACAAGTGATCTACGCATTGGTGCCCGCTACCTTAGTGGTGTTGTATTTCTTTGGCTGGGGCTTGGTAAGTAATCTACTGCTAAGCCTGATTTTTGCACTTGGGCTGGAAGCCAGTTTCTTAAAATTACGCCAGCGACCTATTTCTCCGGCCTTGCAAGATTTAAGCATTACGGTAACTGCTTGGTTATTAGCACTCGCTTTACCACCTTATGCGCCGTGGTGGTTAATACTGGTGGCCATGTTGTTCGCCGTGATTATTGCCAAACATTTATACGGCGGTTTGGGTTACAACCCTTTTAATCCGGCAATGGTAGGTTATGCCGCTGTCTTGGTATCCTTCCCCTTGCAAATGACGCTCTGGCCTGCCCCCCTGCAGTCTGGCTTTGGCAACATTGACTTCATCCAAGCGTTGCAATCAGTATTCGCGAGCCCCATCCCCCGTTGGGATGCGTATACGCAAGCTACCCCGTTGGATCATGCCAAGGTCAATCTGGGCTTGGGTAAAACCTTGGCTGAGATCTTCCAACAGCCTCCTTTTAATGGACTCGGCAGCCCTCCGATTGCTGTAGTGAATCTCGCTTATCTGCTAGGTGGACTCTGGCTAATCTATAAACGCGTGATTAGCTGGCATATTCCGAGTGCTATGTT
The DNA here is from genome assembly GCF_000371925.1 of Thiolinea disciformis DSM 14473. Taxonomy (GTDB): domain Bacteria; phylum Pseudomonadota; class Gammaproteobacteria; order Thiotrichales; family Thiotrichaceae; genus Thiolinea; species Thiolinea disciformis. Next base: position 99,504 of record NZ_AQVE01000009.1, read on the forward strand.
GGGCGCCATAGCAGTACTGGCTGGCATTTTTTGGTTGATCAATCCGAATCAGTATCCCTCCCCCGCCTTTCATTTATTCTCGGGTGCGACCATGTTAGGTGCATTTTTTATTGCAACCGATCCGGTCACAGCCTCCACCACCCTCCGTGGCAAATTGATTTATGCGGCTGGCATTGGAGGTCTAGTGTGGGTAATTCGCACCTGGGGCAGTTATCCCGATGGTGTAGCCTTTGCAGTGTTATTCATGAATATGACCGCACCTTTACTGGATCAATATACACAGCCTCGGGTTTACGGCAAGCGAGGCAAGCGTTGATGTCGCTCAATAAACTCTCACTGCAAGACCTTAGTAAACCTGCTTTATTATTAACAGCCTTCGCATTAACGGGTACCAGCCTGCTAGCCGGTATTCATGCACTGACGGCGCCCCGCATTACTGCTAATGAGCACCTTGCCTTATTGCAGCAGATAAACACCTTGGTCGCGCCTGAGCGCTATGATAATGATCCGATTGCCGATAGTGTTAGTTTGCCTGCTGCGGCATTAGGAAGCTCCCAACCGGTGGTAGTCTACCGCGCACGTAAACAACAGCAGCCAGTAGCTGCTTTATTCATCACTACTGCACCCAATGGCTATAGTGGCGATATTCGCATGGTAGTAGGGGTAAATGCCGATCAAACTTTAGCCGGTGTGCGCATTTTGGCGCACAAAGAAACCCCCGGCTTAGGTGATAAAATTGAAGCAGAGCGAGGTTCATGGATTTTTAGCTTCACCCATAAATCGCTAACTAGCCCTAGCGAGGAAAAATGGGCAGTTAAAAAAGATGGCGGTGAATTTGATCAATTTACCGGTGCAACCATTACACCGCGCGCCGTTGTTGGCGCCGTAAAGCGCGTTTTACAATGGCAACAGCAACATGCGAATCGTCTATATGAAATGCCTGCGCAGGAGACCCGATGAGCAGTAATTATCGCGCTATGCTGACTGATGGCTTATGGAACAATAATCCAGGGCTGGTACAATTATTAGGCTTGTGCCCCATGATGGCGGTCACCACCAATGTTATGAATGGCTTAGGCTTAGGTTTAGCGACCCTACTCTCACTCACCATCACCAATTTGATCATTGCTTTATCACGTGATTTCATTCGCGAAGAAATTCGTATTCCGGTCTTTGTGCTGATTATTGCCTCGACGGTTACCGCGATTCAGCTCTTGATTCAAGCTTATTTCCACGAACTTTACCTCGTTTTGGGCATTTTCATTCCGCTCATTGTGACTAACTGCATTGTCATTGGTCGCGCCGAAGCATTTGCCTCAAAAAACCCGCCGCAATATGCGTGGTTTGATGGTTTGATGATGGGCACAGGCTTTATGTTAGTGCTGATGACACTGGGTGGCATACGGGAATTGCTGGCCAAAGGCACGTTGTTTGCCGATGCCCATTTAATGTTTGGGGAGTCTGCACGGGGTCTTACCATTTCTTTCGGTAGTGACTACCAAGGCCTGTTATTAGCTGCTTTACCTCCTGGAGCTTTTATCGGCTTAGGTTTTTTGGTCGCTGGCAAAAACTATATTGACCAAAAACGTGCTGAACGCAACACTGCCAGATTACAGTCCGCCAAGCTTAGTGAAAGCACATGAATCGAGCCAAACGTGCGGAAATATTCCGGCGCTTAAAAGAAGCCAATCCTGAGCCGCGTACTGAATTACACTACCAGTCTACGTTTGAATTATTAATCGCTGTGATTCTCTCGGCACAAGCCACTGATAAAAGTGTGAATCTCGCCACGGCTAAATTATTTCCCGTTGCGAATACGCCGCAAGCGATTTTAGATTTAGGTGAGTTAGGCTTAAAACAATATATTCAGACCATCGGTTTGTATAATAGTAAGGCCAAACATATTCTCGCCACCTGCCACTTACTCTTAGAAAAACATCAGGGTGAAGTGCCACAGGAACGCAGTGCCTTGGAGGCTTTGCCCGGCGTTGGGCGCAAAACTGCTAATGTCGTCTTGAATACAGCCTTTCATCAACCCACTATGGCAGTTGATACGCACATTTTTCGGGTCGCCAATCGCACAGGTTTAGCTTCAGGGAAAAATGTCTTGGAAGTCGAACAAGGTTTATTGCGTCATATTCCAAAAGCGTATGTACTGGATGCGCACCACTGGTTGATTTTGCATGGACGTTATACCTGTGTAGCGCGCAAGCCTAAATGCCCAGAATGCTTAATTGCTGATCTTTGTGACTTCAAAGGGAAAACGCTTTAATGTTTGGTAATGATCGTGACAGTTTACGCCGCTACTATCAGCAGTGCTGGCAGAAAAAACAAACTAATCAGCCCATGGATGCCTTAGAGCAACAAATTGCACAAGTGATTAGTGAACACCCTGAATACCAAGCCTTTATTACCCAAGAACGCAGTGTAGGGCGTAATTTTTTGCCAGAAATGGGGGAAACCAATCCTTTTTTGCACCTTGGCTTACATTTAGGACTACGTGAGCAAATTGCCACTGATCGTCCTACGGGTATTCGTGCCATTTATCAGAAACTTTTAACTTTGAAAGACTTACACACGACTGAACACGAAATGATGGAATGCTTAGCAGAAAGCATTTGGCAAGCACAACGCGATAATACCATGCCAGATGAGCAGCGCTATTTGCAAAAACTAATGAATTTATTGCCTTAACTTAGTTTGACAGCTCACCTAAAAGTTGTAAAACTTATTGCTAAATAAGCACTAATAATAATTAATTAAAAATATAAGTGGTGCACGTTTATGCGTGTTAAGAGATTCGGAGGCCAACAACAAGCTTTAGCAGCTTTAGCAGCTTTAGTGTCACTACCTAGCCTAGCGCTGGCTTTACCGGTATGGGCTGAAAACACAAGCCCCAAAGAACAAGTTATTCAAAATGAAACGGTGAGTGTTCAAATAGAGGCTTTAGACGCTTTCGAAGCAGAACAAGAGCGCTTAAAAAAACTCATCGCCGAAAAACCGCCTGCTTATAAAGATAAATTTATGCAGCCGTTAGAGTTATTAAGCTTCGAAGCAGAAGATGCAAAATCACAAGCAGAGCCTGAGGGTCAAAGTAGTTATACCTTAGAAAGTCGCGTCAATTTCTTTAAAAGTAGCAATTCTGTCACTGATGCCTATCAATTCACGGAAGCGGGCGTGCACGGCGAATATCGTACCGAAACACGCGACTATGGCGATGTAGTACTTCAGTTTGATGGCCGCACTCAAGACGCAGCAAACCCATCCAGTGCTCAAGCTTATCAAGATAATCATGAACGGATTACGCTGCGCAATGAAGCACTCGCCCTCACTGAAACCATCAGTGCTGACACCACTTTAGGTGATCAATCTAGCTCCATTACCACAGCTTTTACTCGTAGTGGCCGAGTTGCTTTGAATAGCGAATCGGTACGCGGCATTAGTACCAAAGTTAAAGGCCAGAAATTCGATTTACGTGCTGGATATGGAAAGCGTAGCCGTTTAGTCGGAGGCCCTTATCCGGCCTATGATGCGCAAGAAGGTGATTTTGCGTGGCTTGGCTACTCCAAAGCCATCAATGACCAGTGGGTTATTGGGGTTCAAACCAGCCAAGCACGTGACTTGCCCATCACAGAGCTAATCAATGCGCAGCGTTCGTTAGCTAATATTCATACGCTGGCTGCCACTATCGACTACGCCTCGAATGACTACATTATAGACGGCGATACTAAACGCGCGCGTGTAACCTGGCTACAAAGTAAAACTGATTACCAGCAAACAGATCATACCGACCGATCACAAGGTATTTTCGCTGAAGTATCAGTGAAAAAAGGTAAATACCGCCATGAGTTTGGTGCTTATCAAGTTGATCCCGACTTACGCTATGGGTCTAATACCATCGCTTCGGGTAAACGCGGCGCGTATTGGCGTGTTGATCGCCAACAAGTACGCTGGCAAGCCTCGGGAGGCATTGATCTACAAGAGGATAATCACAGCCAAGCCGATCAAGATACCAGTCAACATCTTGGACTGGATGCCAATGCGCGTTATCAGTTAACGCATAATAAATATATGGGTGGCTATGCCCGTCTCTCACAGCAAAAAACGGATGCCGCAAATAATACCGGCTCACGGGCTTTAAATGCGAATATCTATTACGAAGCTCCGCTTAAACCTTGGGGTAACGCACGTTTGAATCTAGCTCTAAAACGTAATGATCTCTTAGCTACCAATGCAAAAGCCTCTACTGGCGAAGAAATTCAGTGGCAACAAAATTGGATTCGCGAGCAATATGAAACCATGCGCCCTGAGCTGACAACTACTTTAGGGGTAGCGCATGATCGCAGTGAAAAAGATACCCAAGTGTACCCAACGGCTGGTGTCACCATGCGGCATTGGATCAATCCAGATTGGAATTTAGCTGCCAACCTACGGTATAGCTCGCGCCATGGTAATTTGTCCACCAGCCAAGGCTTATCCGGTGGCATATCGACAGAAAAAACCCTAAATCGTAGTTGGAAAATTGGTGCATCGATAAGTGCTAATGAAGCCAAAGTAGAAGCCACTAATCCACTCGATAATAAGCCCTTAGTCAGCCGTAGCCGTGACCTAATAGGCGGCATTTATCTAATCTGGGAAGACACTATAGGCAAACCCTATCAGCGCCTAGGTGGCAAGGGTTTAGCCGGTAGTGGCGTAATCGCTGGCAAAGTTTTCGCAGATGCTAATAAGGACGGTAAGCAACAAGCTGATGAAGTCGGTTTAGGTGGCGTTGAAGTCACGTTAGATGGCAATTATCAGACCACCACCGATAACCTTGGAAATTATACCTTTAATCGAGTAGCCACCGGCAAGCATGAGTTAAGTTTGAACCTCAATAGCCTTCCTTTACCTTGGGGTCTCAAGGAATCTCAGCAGATCAAGCTCAGCGTGCCATTACGAGGCCGTGTCACCCAAGATATTGCCACCCAAAACATTAGCCATTAGTCGGAGTGATTGAACAAAATTATATTCTATAGCAACTAAACCCATGTAAACTACAACTATTGATACACACCCAAGATCAATATAAAACTTACAAACCCAAACAATAAAAAACAATAAGGTCAAGAACCATGAAATCAGTGTCAAAAATTTTAGGTTTATTTACTGCTGCTTGTGTATTAAGTGCTGCTGGACAAAGTTTTGCAGAAAGTACTTATGGTTATCAAGGTACCGGCGTAGGCGGTGTAACAGCAACCGCGAAAGTGCAAGTAACCGTGACTGTACCCAAACTTATTCTGTTAAGAGTAGGTACAGAAGGCTCCACAGTAGACAATCTGGCTTTTACAGCGGCCGGTAGTGTGGCCAGTGCGCCGACTACCTTAACGACGGGTAATAGCCTAGCCTCAACCTGGGGAGATTCTAGTGGCGCTGTAGCGCCAAGTTTCACCAATACTGCTGGGCAAACCTTAACAGCTTATGCTTGGACCAATGCCAGTGGCGGTAGCCTAAGCTGTGCAACCGTAGCGAATACGATGTTCGTTGCTACTAACGGCTTAACGTCTGCTGATGTCAAAGTCAGTAGCACAGGCACTTTAGCGCATCCTGGTACAGATACTTCGTGTGCAGGTCCTGCAACCACATTGACTAAGAACACCTTAGCAACAGGCACGTGGACTTATTCGATTTTAGGATCTGCTTTAGCGACTGCCCAAGCGGGTGAACATAAACAAACAACCACTTATACAGCGTCAGCTTTATAAGCATTAGTGAGGTGTTATGCGAGCGACTATCTGTGATTTTTCCAATGCTTTTTGGCTAAAGATAGTCGCTTTAGCATCGCTTAGTGTTTTTCCCCTCTCCGATGCCAATGCTGTATTCACTTGGTTTAGTTCAGCACCCGTACGTTCACTAACGCTCCGTGTGGGGTCGAATACCAGTGCGGTCGATACCGTCGTTTTTGATGTACAAAATGCCAATCTCGCACCCAGTCCTAGTGCTACTACGGGTGTACCTAATACCAGCACGACCCTCAGTCCAGTCATCGCGAATGGGGTTGATGTAGTCGTGCGTGCGGCTGTGCGTTCAACCGATACTAGTCGTGCTATCGGTCTCAATCTACAAGTAAGCTCCTCCGCTGGTTTGACGTGTGTGAGTGGAAGCGGCTGTGGCAGTACGATTATCCCTTTTAACACGATTAGTTGGATCGCCTACCATCACGCTACTAGTCCTTATGAGACTTACGATATTCAGAATGGTACGTTTAATGGCTCAACGCAAACGCTATTTATCTTTTCTTTTAGTGGCGCCAGTTTTCAAACGGCTCAGGCGCTGGTCTTTTCCTATTCAAACTCAACCCTTTATCCTGCGGGTCAATATAAAGGACGTGTAACCTTCACGACGGCGATGCCATGATCCGAACCATTATCCGCACCCTTCTAGGGCTATTCTTGCTACTAAGCTATTCGGCTCAAGCCGCGATTTACGAGCGTTTAGATGACTCCGCATCGCCTCGTGCTAATGTCGAAGCGGTATTAGTCCTCAGTGAGAGCGGCAAATTACTGAGTGAAAGTTTTGATGCAAAACAAGCAATTATTAAATTTGGCAGAGTGGATTACCGTTTAGCGACTACCGCCTACCTTGGCAAAAGTGTACGTATTTATTATGTCATTCCGCCTGTCATTCCAGGATTAGTTTCAAAGACAGGGGTAACGGTTGAATGGCAAGCACGTAAAGAATTTACAGCTGGTTCAGCGCACGCTGGCGAACGTCAATTAGTATGGTCTGGCATGATTCAAGAGCCGTGGGTAGAAGAAAGTTTTGATCTGCAATGGACGGTGCAATTGGATCAAATACGTTTAGGTGACAACCAAGCGTTTGGCTTTGAAGCTTATTTTGAAATAGAAGTACTACCATGAAAAATAATAAAAAACTGTTGTGTGCTCTAATGGGCTTTGTATTAACCAGCTTTACCCAACTCAGTACTGCTGCCGGCTTTGAGATTGCCACGGCGCCCTCACGATTTGAATTAACCGCGAAAAGTGGACAACGTATCGGCCAATCACTAGAGATTCAAAATATTGGTCGCGATGCTAACGAAATAGCCATCCGAACCATGGATTGGACTTATTCCGAAGATGGCCGTATTACTTATTATGATGAGTTATTACCAGACAGTTGCCGTGAATGGGTCACCTTAGAACGTGGTTTAATTAAAATACCAGCCAAGGGTAAAAATAATTTCCGCTTCCAAGTCGATATTCCAGCCGACGTTCCCCGCACTGAATGCCGCTTTATGATAGCCATTGAAGGCGTAGAACCTGCACATCGCACCTTATTACAAAGCGCGGGTGCAAACCTGAGTTTACCGGTGACAGGACGTATTGCAGTGGCCGTTTACCTGTCTATTAACGGCGCAGAACCTGAACTCAAAATAGGTCAGATTAGTGTCAAAACTATTAAAGGCCAACGCCTCCCCGTCGTCACTGTTACTAATTCGGGCGATGCTCACGGACGTTTAGAAGGCACACTAGAGGCTATTGATGCAGTAGGCCGTCCCTTGCAATTATCGCCAGAAGGTACACCGATTTTACCTAAGCAAACCCGATCTTTAGCGTTGTTGCCATTAGGCGAGCAAAATGGTAAAGCCCCCCCCATTCACTATCCAATCAGCAGCAAGGGCAATTTAGATTGGGATAAGGGCAGTTTCAAACTAAATGCAACGTTCAAATGAAATGGCGTTATATTTCCACCGTTTTATTTTTAGGTAGTGTACTGTATACCCAGAGCCTACTGGCTGAAACTACAACAGTCTCTGCTCCTGCTAATAACTCGGGCGCATCACTCACTACCAGTGCTAGCCTTGATTTTCAAATCAATATGGGCAAATTTATTTTTTTCCGCCTTGGCAATAGTGCTTATCCGACTGCTAGCAGTACAGTGAGTACTGTTAGCTTCAACGCCAATTATACCATCCCAGCCGGGGCTATCACGCCCAGCAATGGAAGTAATCAAGCAGTTAACTGGAATAATACAGCGCCGACCTTGACCACTACAGGAAGTGCTGCTTTACCAGTCGAAATACGTAGCAATGCAGGTACGGTTAGCCTAAGAGCCAGTGTTAATACGCCTTTGGCGAATGGTTCTCATACCATTCCCTTTTCACGAATCAATATTAGCTCTAATAATAGCAGCCTTCCTGCTCCGCTCGTACCTGATAGTGGCGCAGGAACCTCTGTTAATGTTGTAGGGAATAGTTTTGCTGGACTAGTCACTAACCAAAGCGCTACCTGGACCTTTACCTACACCAATAACACCCCGCTCACTGCGGGTACTTATCAGGGGCAATTATTATTCACGGCTAGCGCTCCTTAGCTACCAAGCGCTTTGTTTTACACAAAGCGCTCGAACGCTTCTTTCAAGCCGCTGCTTTCAAAAAATGGACTTGGCGTGCAAACTCATCGCGTAAAGGAGGTACTGAAAGCCATTCATCAGAGCGTTTGGCAGGATCGACTTTGGCATCCAACATATTCATCAAACTTTCCGAGACAGCAGCCGCAGCAATAGGCACTTTGTTATCTTGTAAATCGCGCCAACTGTCCATCGCACATAAAAATTCCATCAAATCGCCTTCAATAGCATCTTCAATATCGGCTTGATCTTCTAATTCACTGATTTCGTCCAGAATAGCCCCTGCTTGATCCCAAGGGAGTGGGTTCTGTTGCACCATACTAATCAAGTTCGTCACTAAGGTGAATTCGCGCTTTTTTAGACTCGTCATCTCATCCGATTGAATATGATCCAACATACGTGACACGACATCACGGCAAAATTGATCTAATGTTTCAAATGAACAACTATCGACAGTTTTCTCGATTAAATAGCGATAATGGTCATAGCTCATGGGGTTCCCTCAGGTAGGCTGTAACACTCGTTATTAAAATTAATGACCTAGTCAAGATTGGGATTGACAGGCGCTATTATAAAGCAGCAATACAGCTTATGTGTTTTTTTACGGCGAATGGCACTAAGCAGGATTTTTTTGCCAATTGCGCTACAATAACGCCCTTTCGCCTTAGCTTGGAACTTCGCTATGCAACTCTCCGCACTCACTGCCCTTTCACCTGTTGATGGACGCTATGCCAGCAAAACAGACGCCTTACGCCCTTGGTTTAGCGAATATGGCCTCATTTATCATCGTGTATTGGTGGAAATTCGCTGGCTACAATTACTGGCTAGCCAATCAGCTATTATAGAAGTTCCACCCTTCTCAGCCGAAGCCAATGCGTTTTTAGAACACATCATTACTGCCTTCAACGAAGCCGATGCCCAACGTATTAAGACGATTGAGCGCACCACTAATCATGATGTCAAAGCAGTCGAGTATTTTCTCAAAGAAAAAATTGCCGACCACGCAGAATTAAACAAAGTTAGCGAATTTATTCACTTTGCTTGCACCTCGGAAGACATTAATAATCTGTCACATGCGCTCATGCTGAAAGCTGGCATGGAACAAGTCATACTGCCGGATATGCGCGCAACCCTCAGCGCGATTCATGATTTAGCACAACAGTATGCTGAGCAACCGCTACTCTCTCGTACACACGGTCAGGCAGCCACCCCCACGACCATGGGCAAAGAAATGGCGAATGTTGCCTATCGTTTGCAGCGCCAATTAAAACAAGTGGAAGCCGCTGAGTATTTAGGCAAAATTAATGGCGCAGTCGGCAATTACAATGCGCATTTAAGTGCCTATCCCCACGTAAATTGGCAAGCATTGGCCGAACAGTTTGTGACTTCCTTAGGATTAAGCTGGAATCCTTACACCACGCAAATTGAACCGCATGATTACATCGCAGAGTTATTCGATGCCTGCGTACGTTTCAATACTATTTTAATCGACTTTAGCCGTGATATTTGGGGCTACATTTCACTGGGGCACTTCAAACAAAAGGTTATTGCGGGTGAAGTTGGCTCCTCTACCATGCCGCACAAAGTCAATCCTATTGATTTTGAAAATGCCGAAGGGAATTTGGGGATTGCGAATGCGTTATTTACCCACCTAGCGCAGAAATTGCCAATTTCGCGCTGGCAACGGGATTTAACCGATTCCACCGTATTACGCAATTTGGGGGTTGGCTTTGGCCACGGCTTAATTGCTTATCAATCCTTATTGAAAGGGATCAGCAAACTAGAAGCCAATGCCGCCAGTATGAATGCGGATTTGGAGGCGAATTGGGAAGTATTGGCCGAACCGATTCAAACCGTCATGCGCCGTTACGCGGTGGAACAGCCTTATGAAAAACTCAAAGCCTTAACGCGTGGGCAACGCATCACACCCGAGGCGTTGCGGCTATTTGTGGATAGTTTAAATATTCCAGCAGAAGCGAAAATTGCTTTAAAACAGCTGACACCGGCCAGTTATTTAGGAAATGCCATTCAACAGGCTAAAGCCTTAAAATAAAGCTTGTGGCGCAAAACAGTTAACTGGGTCTTCTTCTAATGCCAGAAACCCAGTTAAGCTTCCGTAAGATAAATCATCGTTTCACTCTATTTGGGCAAGACCACACTCAGTACCATGTCTAAAATTTTAACTCATCTTGGTGATATGCCAATTGCCGATTTCTTACGTGATTATTGGCAGCAAAAACCGCTCTTTATTCGTCAAGCTTTTCCGAACTTGCAACTACCTATAGATGCCACTGAATTCGCCGGTCTAGCCTACGATACCGATACAGCACGCTTGGTGATTGAAAAAGGGGGAAAAACTCCTTGGGAAGTGCGCCACGGCCCATTGCGGAAAAAAGACTTTAAATTACCTGAAACGCATTGGACTTTGCTAATTAATGATATGGAACAGTTGATGCCTGAATTGAGCGAACTGATTGAGCCATTTCGTTTTATTCCCGACTGGCGCATCGATGATTTAATGATTAGTTATGCGGTCGAGGGTGGCTCGGTTGGTCCTCACATTGACGCTTATGATGTATTTCTGTTACAGGCGCAAGGCAAAAGACGCTGGCAAATCAGTACACACAGTTGTGGTGAAGATAACTTCCTTCCCAATGTGGACTTACGCATTATGCGTGAATTTATACCAGAGCAAGAGTGGATTGTGGAGCCGGGCGACTTACTCTATCTACCACCAAACGTGCCTCATTATGGTGTAGCGCTGAATGAGTGCATGACTTGTTCGATTGGCTTTCGCGCACCTAGTCGAGCTGATTTGCTAGAAGATTTATTAGGGGAATTAATCGATAGACCTGAGATGCAGCAACGTTTTAGCGATGCGGGACGCCAAACGCAAGCAGATCCCAGTATTATTTCAGAGCAAGACTTAGAGAAACTTACCGATTTTATCCTGAATGCCTTACCAGATCGTAAAACTATTAAGCACTGGCTGCAAAATCATCTTAGTAACACAGAAGATTAGTCCAAAAATAAGGCTCACCGAAGTGAGCCTAAAACTTTGGAATGAGTACGAAACGAAAACTGAAACTAGGCCTTAGCCACGTGCATGAGAAAACTTATTAAACCAAGCATAGCTATCCACCATAAAGGTCTGATGCTGCTGGCGGAAGTGACGCCCCGCCCGACGGCTTAATGAATGGGCTACAGACGCACTGTCGCACTCTTGAGAGAATGTGGTATGACTTTTTACTTCACACCCCTGCATAGAGTGCCAATGACTAAACATAGCATTATATGAGGTTGCTGCATGTGTGGTCTCTGCACTGGCGACGGCACTAGGAGCACTGCTTGAAACAGTCATCACTTGCGCATCTGCTCTAATACTATTTACCAAACCACCTGCCATATGAGCTAAACCTTCTTGAGTTTGAGCACGGCTGATATTAGAAAAACTAGAACTATAAGGGGCTGCATCAGAGAAACGTGTTGTTGGAGCCACTAAAGCATTCGAGGAGTTACTAACAAAACTACTAGAGCGTGGTGCAGCATGGGTACTAACACTGTTGGAAAATGAGGCAGACATTATCATTGATTCCCTTGTTTTAGTTATTACTGGTTTGGTTTAGTGCTTGTCTTGATGTAATTAATATTATTTTTTTATATATTCATAATCATTTGTTATGAGGATGAGTTGCAGTTATCGACCGACCAATTGCAAAATTGTTCATTAAGCGTACAGGATGAATGCTTCAAACAGTAGTATGAAAGTCGGAAATGTTGGTGGGTTTGATAAACTAGGGAAATAGCCTGAAATAAATGAAGACTACATTTAAGAATATAGTAGACAGCGCAAGCACGTCCCCCACTGAGCGTGGCTCAGTGGGATTTGTGCCCGACCTCGGGAATCCTCTCCTCCTAACGCTTGTCATCCTACAACAAAGTTTGGCGTTAAAAAAGGGTTAATTTTTCTTATCACAAAAAGGTTCACGGGTTTTGCAAAAAATTACAAAAAAAAGGGCGACTACTCGCCCTTTTTCGCTGGATGTGTTAAGTGGAGATTTAGGCAATACGGGGGGCTAATTCGCCCGATGCGTAACGCTTAAACATGGTTTCTAAAGAAACGGGTTTAATCTTATCGGCCATCCCTGCACTACCAAAAGCCTCATAACGCGCTTTACAAATTTGCATCATGCCTTTGGTAGATTCTTTTAAAAATTTGCGCGGGTCAAAGTTAGAGCGATTCTCTTGCAAGTGCTTACGTATTGAGCCGGTGGAAGCCATACGCAAATCGGTATCAATATTGACTTTACGCACGCCGTGCTTGATACCCTCTACAATTTCCTCGACGGGCACCCCATAGGTTTGCCCCATATCGCCGCCATAATTATTAATAATGGCTAACCAATCTTCAGGCACCGAGGAAGAACCGTGCATCACTAAATGCACGCTTGGAATACGTGCATGAATCTCTTTGACACGATCAATACGCAGTACATTGCCGGTTGGTTTTTGGGTAAATTTGTAAGCGCCATGGGATGTGCCAATGGCAATAGCCAACGCATCTACACCCGTTTTACGCACGAAATCAGCCGCCTCTTCCGGATCAGTTAATAGCATAGAGTGGTCTAATTGACCCTCTGCACCGTGTCCGTCTTCCTCACCCATCATGCCGGTTTCCAGCGAGCCTAAGCAGCCTAATTCTCCCTCAACCGACACACCGCAAGCATGAGCCAGCTCGACCACCTTACGCGTCACATCGACGTTATATTCATAGCTAGCAGGCGTTTTCGCATCCGCCATTAAAGAACCGTCCATCATGACCGATGAAAAACCCGACTGTATAGAACGGAAGCATACGGCTGGCTCAGAGCCATGATCTTGGTGCATACAGACCGGAATATGGGGATACATTTCAATCGCTGCCAAAATCAAATGGCGCAAGAACGGTTCACCTGCATAAGAACGCGCGCCAGCAGAGCCCTGCATAATCACGGGTGAGTTAGTTGCATCCGCCGCCTGCATAATGGCATGAACCTGCTCCATGTTATTCACATTGAATGCGGGCATCCCATAGCCATACTCAGCCGCATGGTCTAGTAATTGGCGCATAGAAATTAAAGCCATGTAACTTCTCCTTACTTAAACAATTTGAGACACAGGCACGGCTTTATTAGCCATTATGATGTTCGCCCACCCGTAAAATTTTTAGCATATTCGTGCCACCTTGCCGCCCCATTAAATCACCCTTAGTGATAATGACTAAATCACCATCGGCTACAATTTTTTCATTTAGCATCAACTCCACCGCTTCACGATTAGCCACTTTAGGATCGGTAATCGGTTGTTTGACACAAACGGGATAAACACCGCGATAGAGGCTCACACGACGCGCTGTGTCTTCGCGTGAAGTCAGAGCATAAATCGGAATGCCTGAGCTAATCCGCGACATCCAGAGCGGCGTTGAACCAGACTCCGTCAAAGCTGCGATAGCACGCACGCCCAAATGATTAGCGGTATACATAGTCGCCATAGCGATCGCTTCATCGACTCGCTCAAACTTCTCGGCGACACGATGCCTTGAAGTGCGTACCTCAATGGCTTGCTCCGCCTCCTCGCAGATGGCGGCCATGGTTTGCACGACTAGGGCAGGATGCTTACCCACCGCCGTTTCGCCGGATAACATGACAGCATCCGTACCATCGATCACCGCATTCGCCACATCAAACACCTCGGCACGCGTGGGAATGGGATTATCGGTCATGGTTTCCATCATCTGTGTGGCAGTGATGACCGCTCGGTTTAACTCACGTGCACGCTTGATCAAACTTTTTTGTACTAAGGGTAATTTCGCATCGCCAATCTCAACCCCCAAATCGCCGCGCGCCACCATGATGGCATCAGAGGCTAACAGGATTTCATCCATATCCGGTTGACGCACCGACTCAACACGCTCAATCTTGGCAACCAAAGCCGCTGTACCACCCGCTTCTATCAGCAAACGGCGCGCTTCGTGCATATCCGCCGCGCTACGTGGAAAAGATACCGCCAAAAAGTCGACCTTAATTGCAGCTGCAATTTGAATATCTTCAATGTCCTTATCAGTCAGTGCAGCCGCCGATAGGCCACCTCCTCGCCGATTTAAACCTTTATTATTCGATAACACACCGCCGTTGACAGAACGTGTATGGATTTCCGTGCCGTTAATTGACTCAACGACTAAGACAATACGCCCATCATCCAACCACAATTCATCACCAATAACGACATCATGCACCAACTCTTTATAGCCTAAACCGACACGCGTTTGATCCCCCGCATCCGCTGCTAAAGCTGCATCGAGAATAAATGTATCGCCGACATTGAGAGTAATTTTGCCATCGCGAAATTTAGCAATACGTAATTTAGGCCCTTGCAAATCACCCAAAATCCCTACAGTACGCCCTACTTTCTTAGCAGCATCCCGAATGAGTTGTGCGCGGCACTGATGCTCTTCTAAAGTGCCATGCGAGAAATTCAAACGCACCACATCTACACCGGCGCGCACAATAGCTTCGAGTGCTTCCGGTGTATTAGTGGCAGGACCTAAGGTGGCAACAATCTTAGTACGTCTCATGCCTTAGCACGCTGCTCAAGCATCGCAACCGCCGGTAGTACTTTGCCTTCTAGGTATTCTAAAAACGCACCACCCGCAGTGGAGATATAAGAGACCTGATCATAAATATCGTATTTCTGAATCGCAGCAATGGTGTCACCACCACCTGCTAAAGAAAAACCTTTGCCATTGCCAATGGCCATTGAAATGGCTTTAGTGCCAGCACCAAATTGATCAAATTCGAATACACCCACAGGGCCATTCCAAATAATGGTACCGGATTTGTTGATAATCTCCGCCAGCACTTGGGATGAATCAGGGCCGATGTCAAAAATCATGTCATCGTCGGCTACTTCGCTCACGGGCTTTAATATTGCGGCTTCATTCGCATCAAATTTCTTACCCACGACCACATCGCTTGGTAAAGGAATACTTGCACCACGCGCATTCATTTTGTCCATTAAAGCTTTCGCTGTTGGCACTAAATCATCTTCACACAGTGACTTACCGACATTATAACCAGCCGCTTTTAAGAAAGTATTTGCAATCCCACCCCCGACGACTAACTGATCCACTTTATCGGCCAGTGATTCGAGCACAGTTAATTTAGTAGAGACTTTTGAGCCACCCACAATTGCCACCATCGGACGTGCTGGATTCGCTAAAGCCTTAGCTAAAGCATCCAATTCTTCAGTTAATAAAATCCCTGCGGCTGCAATAGGCGCTTGCAAACCAACACCATGCGTAGAGGCTTCGGCGCGATGCGCTGTACCAAAAGCATCCATCACAAATACATCGCATAACGCCGCATATTGCTTGGCAAGATCTTCTTTATCTTTTTTCTCGCCTTTGTTAAAGCGCACATTCTCAAATAACACGACATCACCATCATTCAACTGTGGTGCTGTTGCTAGGTAATCTTTTACCAAGGGTACATTACGCCCTAATTTAGCAGATAAATCCGCCGCCACAGGTGCTAAGGAATCGGCCTCACTAGGCTCGCCTTCCGTTGGGCGACCTAAATGCGACATCACCATCACTTTCGCGCCCGCTGCCATGGCTTTTTGAATGCTTGGTAAAGAAGCCGTGATACGTGCATCGGAGCTTACTTTGCCGTCCTTGACTGGCACATTTAGATCCGCACGAATTAATACGCGCTTTCCCTTCAAATCAAGATCGGTCATTTTAATGAAAGCCATGCCAAAACTCCTCGTTAGCTAAATCAGTTAAGTAAACCCAAGGGCTTAATTAACGAATTTGAATCTCACTCCAGTGCTCCCCTTGTCAGGAGCGACAAGGGGAACTTGCAAGAACCGTGAAGAACTACTTAATTTTTTGCAACATGCTCAACGAAGCGCATCATATTGCAGGTATAACCGTATTCATTGTCATACCAAGCGACGATCTTGACGAAGGTTTCATCCAAGGCAATACCCGCTTCTGCATCAAAAATCGAAGGTGCTGTGAAACCACGAAAATCGGTCGCCACCACTTTCTCATCGGTATAACCCAGTACACCCTTCAGAGAACCTTCTGATGCTTTTTTCATAGCGGCACAAATATCTTTGTAAGAAGCACCCTTGCTTAATTCAACCGTTAAATCTACGACCGAAACATCAGACGTTGGCACTCGGAAGGCCATACCAGTCAACTTACCATTCAACTCGGGCAATACTTTCCCGACCGCTTTCGCCGCACCGGTTGAGGAAGGAATAATATTTTCTAAAATACCGCGACCGCCGCGCCAATCTTTATTGGAGGGACCATCAACGGTTTTCTGAGTTGCTGTTGCCGCATGAACCGTGGTCATCAAGCCACGCTTAATACCCCAATTGTCATGCAATACTTTGGCGACTGGCGCTAAGCAGTTAGTGGTGCAAGAAGCAGCCGAAACGATTTGCTGACTTTTGTAAGTATCGTGATTTACACCAAAGACGAACATCGGTGTACTGTCTTTCGAGGGAGCGGACATAACGACTTTTTTTGCACCTGCTGCAATGTGCTTTTGGCAACCCGCATCGTCTAAGAAAAATCCGGTACATTCCAACACCACATCCACACCCAGCTCGCCCCATTTCAAATTAGCAGGGTCTTTTTCAGCCGTCAGGTGGATTTTCTTGCCATTGACATACATGAAATCGCCTTCCACTTTCACTTCGCCGGGGAAACGACCATGCACCGAGTCATATTTGAGCATGTAAGCTAGATAATCATTTTCCAATAAGTCATTAATACCGACCACTTCCATATGCGGAAATTCTTTGGTGATCGCACGTAATGCCATACGACCAATGCGCCCGAAACCATTAATGCCAACTTTAATTGTCATTACTACACTCCTGATTTATTAAACTTGCAAAAACTTAATACAGCGCCACTCATTGAGAAATGACGCTGAATACTGTGGTGCAACTATTAGAGCACGCTCTTAACAGCCGCGACGACATTATCCACAGTAAAGCCAAAATGTTTAAATAATACATTGGCTGGCGCGGATTCGCCGAAGGTATCCATCCCGACCACTTTGCCTTTCAAGCCTACAAACTGATACCAACCTGCGGTTACGCCTGCTTCTACCGCAACCCGTGCTGTCACCGTAGCCGGTAAAACCGCTTCGCGATAAGCTGCATCTTGCGCCAAGAACACATCCACCGCTGGCATAGAAACAATGCGAATTTTCTTATCGCTTAATTGCTTTGCTGCATCCATCGCCAAGGCAATTTCTGAGCCAGTCGCAATAATGATGGCGTCGGGCGTGCCTTCACAATCCTTCAGCACATAACCACCTTTAGCGATATTGGCTAATTGCTCAGTGCTACGGGGTTGATGCGGTAAATTTTGGCGCGTCAGAATTAAGCTGCTTGGGCCATCTTTTTTCTCGATAGCGGCTTTCCAAGCTACGGCGGTTTCCACCCCATCACACGGACGCCATACACTCATACGCGGAATCATGCGTAAGGTAGCCGTCTGCTCAACCCCTTGATGGGTCGGGCCATCTTCACCTAGTCCAATCGAGTCGTGCGTATACACAAAAATGCTACGAATCTTCATTAATGCCGCCATACGCAGTGCATTACGCGCATACTCGGAGAACATTAAGAAAGTGGCACCATAGGGAATAAAGCCGCCATGCAATGCGACCCCATTCATGACCGCGCTCATACCAAATTCACGCACCCCATAAGAAAGATAGTTTCCGCTGAAATCCTGATCCGTGCCATGATTTGAGTTAATGTATTTGCTGCAATTATTGAAAGTATTATTCGACGGCGTTAAATCAGCGGAACCGCCTAAAAACTCAGGTAATAAGGGGGCAAAACCATTTAAGGCATTACGTGAAGCCACACGTGTAGCAGGGGATTCAGCTTTCGCATTAATAGCCGCCACTGCTTTCTCAGCTTCTTCTTTCCAGTTCGCTGGCAACTCACCTTTCACACGACGTTCAAACTCTGCAGCTTCTGTCGGATAAGCAGCACGATACGCTTCAAATTGCTTATTCCAAGCTGCTTCAGCCGCTGCACCTTTTTCTTTGGCATCCCAAGCTGCATAAATGTCGGCTGGAATCACAAAAGGCTCATAAGGCCAATTAGCCGCTTTACGCGCTGCGGCAATTTCCTCAGCACCTAGGGGCGCGCCATGCACATCATGACCACCTTCTTTATTGGGTGCTCCCTTACCAATAATGGTTTTGCAGCAAATTAAGGTCGGTTTTTCACGTTCCATACGTGCATCCGCAATTGCTACACGTACAGAATCGGAATCATGACCATCCACATCCCGAATCACATGCCAACCATAAGCTTCAAAACGCTTGGCTGTATCATCCGCAAACCAACCTACCACATCACCATCAATCGAAATGCCATTATCATCATACAAGCAGATTAATTTGCCCAGCTTCAAAGTGCCCGCTAAGGAGCAAACCTCATGCGAAATACCTTCCATTAAGCAGCCATCGCCGAGGAATACATACGTGTAATGATCAACGATTTTGTGGCTATCTTTGTTGAACTGCTCCGCTAAGACTTTTTCCGCTAACGCCATGCCCACGGCATTGGCAATACCCTGCCCTAGAGGGCCAGTAGTGGTTTCAATGCCTGGGGTATAACCATACTCAGGATGGCCGGGTGTTTTGGAGTGTAATTGACGGAAATTTTTTAACTCGCTAATCGGCAAATCATAGCCCGTCAAATGCAACACTGAATAAGGTAGCATGGAGCCATGACCATTAGACATAACGAAGCGGTCACGATTCGCCCATTGTGGATTTTGGGGATTGTGTGACATGAAATCATTGAAGAGCACTTCAGCAATATCGGCCATACCCATCGGTGCACCCGGATGACCAGAATTGGCTTGTTGTACTGCATCCATTGCCAAGAAGCGAATGGCATTAGCTAACTCGTGGCGAGTTGTCATGAACTGATTCTCCTGTATTTGCGCAAAAGGATTCTATCCTCACCGAAACGGAAGCTCGTCCATCCACGAGTTAAGGTCACGGCTAATGAAAGATTCCGATACTGACTAATTCAAACCAGCATCGGAATCTTCCATATTCCTCCCAGCGCCGAATTGCCCACTATGCTTCACTTATACATTGTCACCAAGTTAAGCATTAGCAACAATCGCCCTGCATAGATAGGTTTTCTAACAACACACCTCCTTTCTGGAGGGGTATTATGCCGAAAAATGCTAGTTTCACCCAAAGTTTCCTAAGTGCATTTGCGTTATAATCACCACACCATTTTTAAGCATAGCACCTTTAACGATGAAAGCCCTGCTCTACACACCGATTTGGTTTTTGCAATTATTCACCACGGCAAAATCTTTTAGAGATAATCCGATCCTAGGTAATGCCACCTTGAATCGTTGGGGGTTACATCTAACGCGTCTAAAAGTCGCTCATGCCATTATGCGCTTACGGCGTCGCTTATTAAGCTCAGGTATTAGTGCGGAAGATTGGCAAAGTTTTGAAACGCAGGGCTATATTTTAAAAGAGAATTTTTTGCCAGCAGAGCACTTTATAGCTTTAGAGGCCGAAATTCGTGCATACCGTGGCGAAGTGCGTGAGTGCCAACAAGGTGATACTCAAAACCATCATACTTTGCTTGAACCGGCCACCTTGCAGCAATTACCGCAAACCATGGCGCTGTTCAAAATCGATTATTTCAAACGTTTAATGCGCTATACCGGTGGGCATTTGCGCCAACCGTTTTTGTATATCGAGCAAGTACGCAATGGCGTAGCAGCAGGCGGTAAAGACCCACAGAAAAACCTGCATAGCGACACTTTTCACCCTACTATGAAATTTTGGTTTTTCTTGGATGATGTACCGCTCGAAAAAGGGCCTTTTAACTATGTGCCGAGTTCGAATCAACTCACCCCTGAACGCTTAGCATGGGAGCATAAAACCAGCCAATATGCTTGTAAGCACGCAGATTCTTACGCCGCACGCGGCTCATTTCGCTTTGAAACCAATGATTTAGCACAGCTAAAATTACCCGCGCCCAAAACCTTTGTAGTGAAGAAAAATAGCTTATTAATGGCCGATACTTTTGGTATTCATGCACGCGGACAAGCTGAAGCGGGTAGTACACGCTTAGCGATTTGGGGCATGAGCCGCACCAACCCTTTCAATCTTTTCCCCGGTACAGGCTTCGCCTTTGTGGATGCTGCACAATATAAAATAGTAAAAGCCTTGCGTGATTGGGAGGATTACAAAGCGGCAAAGCATGGCAGAAAATCCGCTTGGCACAAAATTTAGCCTAACACAAACTGGGGCAACTGATATTGCGTGGGCAAGCCAAACCGAGCGGGATATTCCACATATACAAAATATAAACCACCGGCAGCGGCTGTCATGCCGGCTTTAGTCCGATCGCGTTGCGCAAGCAATTCCGCCATCCATTCAATCGGCCGTTCACCTATTCCAACTTCCAATAATGAACCTACGATATTGCGCACCATATGTTGCAAAAACGCATTAGCGACAATATCGACATACACAAACTCGCCCTCACGGGTCACACTAACTTCATGAATCTGGCGAATAGCATGAGCTGACTGACACCCCGAAGCGCGGAAACTAGAAAAATCCTGTTCCCCCACCAAAGCTTGTGCAGCAGCGTGCATGGCTTGTTCATCAAGGTGGTGGTATTGCCAAGCGACACGTTGCTTGAGTAAGGCAGGACGCGCTAAACGATTTTGAATCACATAACGATAACGTCGCGATAGCGCCGAGAAACGGGCGTGGAAATCATCTGCCACCGGTTGAATCCAACGTAAGGAAACCCCTTCTCGCATTTTCACATTCGTACCAAATTGCCAGCCACGCATTGGACGGTGCGCATGAGTTTCAAAGTGAATAATTTGACCGGTAGCGTGAACACCACTATCGGTACGCCCTGCACAAATAACTTGAATCGCTTCATTCGCTACTTCAGACAGCGCCGCTTCCACCACCGCTTGAACCGAAACAGCATGACTTAAACGCTGCCAGCCTGAAAACGCCGAACCATCATATTCCACACATGCTGCAAGTTTCATAGCAATAAAAAAAGGCCGAACAAGTCGGCCTTTATATCCTTAAAGTGCTTAGGTCTCAACCTGTCTGGTGTAACAAGGTTTCTGCTTCACGGCGCTGATTGTCATTCCCTTCCACCATGACCTCTTCCAAAGTACTGCGCGCACCCTCAATATCACCCATATCAAGATAAGCGCGTGCTAAGTCCAGCTTAGTACTGATATGTGCCTCATGTAGATCAATTTCTTCATCCGGCATATCGAGGAAGGACAAAGCATCATCAATATCCCCTAACCAAGTATCAACATCCTGATCAGTATTTTCTGGTGTGGTATAGAACGTATCCTGAGGCAGGATTTTCTTAATACCTGTGTCATTGTCCAGATGCAGATTCAAACTGGTTACATTATTTGGCGTTGATTCTGCTGCCTTCGCTAAGCCAGCGACACCCGCTGCAGCAACCCCAGCGGCTGCGGTCGCTGCGGCTGCAACCTTACCCGTCGCAGGGGGCAGCTCATCCATATTAAAATCATCTAAACCAAAATCTAACAAATTATCTTGCGCTGCCGCCGGAGTCTCCGGCTTACTAGCTGCTGGTTTAGCGGGCGTACTAAAATCTAAATCCAAGGCCTCGTCAAACGCCATATCCAAACCGCCTGTTTGTGGCATGGCGGCGACAGCGGGTTTGGTTGCAGGCGTTGGCAAATCAAAACCATCATCGTTTGATAAGTCATTCATCAAACCATCAATGTCTATATCGGCAGCCGCTGATTTCACGCCAGACGCTTGAGGACGAGTGGCCGGAGACGTTAAATCCGGTAAATCACTCATCATCGCATCTAAGTCAAAATCTAAACCATCCGACGCTGGATGAGCAGTACTAGCCGGTGATGGTGCCACCGGTGCAGCGGGTGTTGAAGCCACAGGTGCTGGCGCTGAGGCTTTAGCTAAAGCCGCATCATCCCCTAACTGACGTTCTAAATCGTCTAAATTGAATTCAAAATCATCTAAACCAAGGTTGTTAGACGATAAATTATCCAACTCCTTACTAATATCACCGAAATCAGCCTCAATACCCTGTGCAGCGGATGAAGAAGATGCCAAGGCATTCGTAGCCGCCGCCGCTGTAGTTGCCACGGCAGCCGCTCCTAAGCCTGTAGCAGCTGCTTTTATAGTCGAACCGGAGCGATAGAGATTATTATCCGGACTAATTTTGCTACCCCAAGCCATGACATCAGTCCATAAGGCGCTTTTTTGTGCACCGTGGGTATTGGCAAAAATCTGGGCCTGCTCATCAAATCCTTCGCGATTATTCGCCGCGAAATAATTCTCTAATAGCTTATGGCGATAATCTAAATTATCCGGATATTTTTCTAAGGCCTTCTTCAGCTCGCTTTCGGCTTGTTGGTGTAAGCCATACGCGATATACACATTAGCTTCCATCAGAACTTCATCGTCGTCCTGTGGATTTTTGCGTGTCGTGACCGTGGTCGTTGATGCTGCAGTATTAGTATTGCTGGCGTTATCGAATGAATCTTCTAAGCCAAAGTTACGCGTCTTACCTTCTGCTTTGTCTAACTCTTGTTCCAAATCACCATAAGCATTCGCATCAAAGCTAGAACCTTTAGCAGTCATCGAAGGACTACGCGACTCGTCTAGGTCAAAATTAGCCTCTTGATAATCGCCCGGCTTGCCTGCTGCTTTAGCTGCCTTACGCTTACCTAAGAGGTAATATAATAGACCTAATAGCAGTAAAGACAGTAAGGCGCCAGCACCAATTTTCCAAATTAAGGGCGAAGTTAACAGCCCCATCAAGCCGCCAGACTTTTCATCCTCAACAAATGGAGACGCTGGCTTAGGCTGATCGGTCGTTGCAGTAGCTATCGGTTCTGTCGGTGTAGGACGAATAGTTTCCGCAGGCGTTTCACCCACCGGTGGCGTTACAGTAGTACCCTCCATACCAACTGGTGGAGGTGTATTACCAGCCATACCATCTTGTAGCGTAGTAGGATCGGTACGCACCACAGAACCGGGATCACCGTTCATACTACCCATGTGATTTTGCAAATCACCTGGTACGGTAGTTCCCTCAGGCGGTGTTAAGGCCGTGTTGGGCGTAGCAGGTTGATCGGTCGGTGGCGTAATAGTCGTACCAGCTTCCAAGCCGGTAGCAGGTGTTGTACTTGGCGCATTGCCTGACATCCCTGCATCCGGTGGCGTCGTGGCCCCACCTGTATTAGTAGATGCGTCCTCAACGCCTTCACTACCTAAGGGTGGATTGATGACACCCTTACCGCCTAATTGCTGCTGTAGTTGTGCCAACTGATCATCACGCAAGGACAATAAACGATTCTTTTTCTTCAGAACCGACTCTAACTCATCCACACGCGACTTAAGATCGTCTGTTTCACGCTGGCGCGCTGACAAGGACTCCTTCGCTAACGCTAATTCTTTTTCCAACTCATCCAGACGAGCTTTTCCAGCCGCGGTCACTTGATCGTTCGCACCCGCTTTATCTTTACTACCCAAAACCTCTAAACGAGCTTGATCACTCGGTGTTGCTGCGGTAGTGGTAGTGCTTGTACCGGAACTGGGGCGACCACGACCCGCCGATTCTTGTGGTGTGGTATTACGCGCCAAATTACTACGGAATTTTTGCCACTCAGCATATTGTTGGCGAACTTGGCGACGTGCTTCTGGACGAGAAATCGATTGTGCAGTGCCTGCTGTAGGCGCTTTTAAGGTAACACCATTCTTTAAGCCATTAATATTATTATCAATAAAGGCTTGTGGATTCGCACGATACAGCGCCATCATCATTTGATCAACAGTAGCACCCGGCTCAACCATGCGGCTAGCCACTTTAAACAGCGTATCACCTGCTCTTACACGATAGGTACGGCTGCCTTGACCGGAGGCTGGACGCGTTGAAGCTTGAGTGCTAGCTGCTGAAGCTTGTGGGGCTGGTTCTGCTTGACGTTGTGCTTGTTGGGGCTGACGTGCTTGAGGTGTTGGTTGGGCTGCTCGTGCAGCTGGTTGTTGCGGACGATTCACAACACCGCTAGGTCGTGGCTCAGCACGTACCGCTGCTTCATTACTCGCCAAAGCCGTCCCCGGTTGCATTAAGACTGGTGGGTCTAACATCACCGTATATTCTTTAAGCAACTGACCTTGGGGCCAACTCACTTCGACTAAGAAATTGACAAACGGCTCGGTCATCGGCTGATCTGATGAGATCAAAATCACCGGCTTGCCATTTTGCAGACTGCTTGTAAAACGTAGGCTATCTAAAAATGCGGGCCGATCAATACCAACACGACTAAATACATTGGCAGGTGCTAACCGAACTTGGAGCTGCTGCGCTTCCTGAGGAGTAGTCGATAAAAGTTCAATCTTCGCCCGTAAGGGTTGATTTAGATTGGAGTTTGACTGAATATCGCCAAGACTCAATGCGTTTGATGCGACAGGATATGAGCCTGCGATCACAACGGCTAGACTTAGAGCCTGTTTTTTCACTGCGATTCCCCTTTACTGGTGCGACGGTTGCATCTCTGTTCATCCCCTAAGTGTTTGCTAGCCCTTGATATTAAAATGATGGATGAAAAGCGATTTATTAGTATTGTTAGCATTTCAAATATATACAACTACGTGCAAGCACGCAATCTCCTGACAAGCCCCAGATTAACCAGCGGTTATTGAGCTGGAATATTTTTGGTTCATTGTTGCAGGTAGCAATTAATTTGGGCTGAATTTCTGGACAAATGCGCTAGCGTTCTTAATGCTTGATCCAAAGTTCAGCAATTTGCACGCTATTCAAGGCTGCTCTACGCACATTGTCACCAACTACCCATAAGTTTAGTCCATATTGTGTAGATATGTCGTCGTGAACTCGGCTTATAAATACAGCATCTTGACCAACGGCATCTGTCACAGGGCTTGCATATACATCATTTTCTTGCTTATCGACTACGACGACACTCGGCGCTTTTTTTAATAATTCACGCGCTGTATTAGCATGAATAGCTTCATTAAACGCCACATGCAGCACGTTAGTATGACCAAAGAATACAGGCACTTGCGCGGTACTAGGATTAATCAATAAGTCGGGTTTATCCAAAACTTTGCGTATTTCCCACACCAAACTCATTTCTTCTCGGGTGTAGCCATTGGTCAATAGCTCATCTACTTGTGGTAACACATTGAAGGCAATTTGCTTCGGATAAACGCGGGGCTTTGTGGGACGACCGTTGAGCAACGCGATAGTTTCGCGTGCCAATTCCTCTACCGCCTGACGTCCTGTACTGGACACCGATTGGTAGGTTACCACATTAATACGTTTAATTTGCGCGACTTCATGTAATACATTTAGCGCAATTAAAATTTGCACGCTTGAAGGATTGGGTGTAGCGATAATCGAGCGTTTTGCAGCTTGAATCGCTTCAGGATTCACCTCTGGAATAACCAGAGGCACATCCTGCTCTAAACGAAATAAGGCGGTATTATCAATGACCTTACAGCCTAATGTAGCGGCTTTGCTTGCATAGTCGCGTGAAATGTTCGCATCTGCCGCGAAAAAGGCGAATTGTACGCTAGAAAAATCAAACGCACTCACATCACCAATGCTGAGAGAACGACGCCCAAAATCGACATCCTCCTCATCTTCGTCGGTACCACTCTCGGTATCCAGCGCATAAATTTTACCTAAGGGAAATTTGCGCTCGGCTAGCTGGGCTAAAATAGCCTCACCTACCAGACTATTCGCACCGACCACAGCTACATCATAGGTTTTGCTCATGCGTTGATTTTCCTTTGTGTACTTAGGCGCGTAAAGCGGCTACTACAGCATCGCCCATGGCCGCCGTTCCTACCTTATTCATCCCTTCGGTATAAATATCACCCGTACGATAGCCTTGGGTTAGGACGGTTTTCACCGCTTTTTCGATGCGATCCGCCAAAACAGCTTGGTTCAAACTATAACGCAACATCATGGCTACCGATAAAATCGTTGCCAAGGGGTTAGCAATTCTTTTACCTGCGATGTCGGGGGCAGAACCATGAATAGGCTCATACATGCCAACCCGCGACTCATTCAAGGAAGCGGATGGCAACATACCAATCGAACCCGTCAACATGGCCGCCGCATCGGACAAAATATCGCCGAAAATATTGCCGGTAACGACCACATCAAACTGCTTGGGGGCACGGACTAATTGCATCGCCGCGTTATCCACATACATATGGCTAAGTTCAACCTCAGGGTAATCTTTACCCACACGAATCATCACTTCACGCCATAGCTCGGTCGCTTCCAACACATTGGCCTTATCCACCGAACATAATTTCTTATTGCGCTTCATCGCAATATCAAAGGCCGTGCGACCGATACGCTCTATCTCAGACTCCGTATATACCATGGTATTGAAACCACGACGCTCACCACTGGCTAAGGTCTCAATACCGCGTGGCTGACCGAAATAAATATCACCGGTTAATTCGCGCACGATCATAATGTCTAAATTCGCCACCAATTCTGGCTTGAGCGAAGAAGCACTGGCTAGTTCCTCGTACAGCATAGCGGGGCGCAGATTGGCATATAGGCCTAAATCAGCGCGTAGCGCCAATAAACCGCGCTCAGGACGTAAAGGACGATCCAGCTTATCGTACTGAGGCCCACCGACGGCACCCAATAAAATAGCATCCGACGCATTGGCTAAGCGGCGGGTACTTTCTGGATAGGGTTGCCCTTCTGCATCATAGCCTGCCCCACCAATAGGCGCATATTCCGTTTCCATGCTAAAACTGCCTTCTTGCACGAATACGTTCAATACTTTCATGGCTTCTGCCACAATTTCAGGGCCAATGCCGTCACCCGGCAAAATCAATAGCTTGCTTGTCATATCATCCTCTATTAAAACAGCCAAGGTGCTTGTTGTTGGCGACGCGCTTCATAAGCACGAATCTCGTCCGCATGACGCAAGGTCAAACCAATATCATCCAGACCATTCACTAAGCAATACTTACGAAATTCGTCCACTTTAAAATCGAAGGTTTGCCCACTGGGGGTTACCACCTGCTGATTGGGCAAATCAACCGTCAATTGATAGCCTTGTTGCGCTTCCGTTTCACGGAAAAGTTGCTCAATTACTGCACTATCCAATGCAATCGGCAATAAACCATTTTTGAAACTATTATTGAAGAAAATATCCGCAAAACTTGGCGCAATCACACTGCGAATGCCGTAATCAGTCAGTGCCCAAACCGCATGTTCACGCGATGAGCCACAACCAAAATTTTCACGCCCTAGTAATATCGAAGCATGGTTATAACGCGGCAAATTCAACACAAACGCGCTGTTTAGTTGGCGTTTGCTGTGATCCATACCGGGTTCACCGGGTTCGTTATAACGCCAATCATCAAATAAAGTGGGACCAAAACCGGTACGCTTAATCGACTTGAGGTATTGCTTCGGAATAATAGCATCGGTATCAACATTGGGACGGTCGAGTGGCACTACCACACCGGTATGTACTACAAATGGATCCATTATAAGCTCCTCGCATCGACAAAATGCCCAGTAATAGCTGCCGCCGCTGCCATGGCTGGACTGACTAAATGAGTACGTCCGCCCTGCCCTTGGCGTCCTTCAAAATTACGGTTAGACGTAGAGGCGCAACGTTCACCCGCTTCCAAACGATCATCATTCATCGCCAGACACATGGAGCACCCCGGCTCGCGCCATTCGAAGCCAGCCTCAATAAAAATTTTATCCAAGCCCTCTTGTTCGGCCTGTTGCTTTACTAGACCCGACCCTGGTACGACTAAGGCTAGCTTAATGTTAGAAGCTAGTTTTTTACCTTTTGCCACCGCAGCGGCGGCACGCAAATCTTCAATACGTGAATTGGTGCAAGAACCAATGAATACTTTATCAACTTGGACGCTCGTAATCGGTGTATTGGCTTGCAAGCCCATATACTGCAACGCTGCACGAATCGCCCCTGCTTTTACGGGATCGCTTTCTTGAGCTGGGTCAGGAATCATGCCATCAACGGGTAACACCATTTCTGGTGAGGTGCCCCACGTCACTTGAGGTTTAATACTAGCGGCATCCAAGCGCACTACACGATCAAACTGAGCATCCGCATCGGAATGCAAATCCTGCCATGCCGCTACCGCTTTCTCCCAATGATCACCCTTCGGTGAATAGGGGCGGCCTTTGACATACTGAATGGTGGTCTCGTCTACCGCAATCATACCGGCACGTGCACCCGCTTCAATCGCCATATTGCACACCGTCATACGCCCTTCCATGCTTAAAGCACGAATCGCATCGCCGCCAAACTCAATCGCATAACCCGTGCCGCCCGCTGTACCGATTTCGCCAATAATCGCCAGCACGATATCCTTGGCCGTCACGCCCGCGCCCACCTTTCCATCGACGCTAATCAGCATATTTTTCATCTTCTTCTGAATCAAACACTGCGTTGCCATTACATGCTCAACTTCAGAAGTACCGATGCCATGGGCTAAAGCACCAAATGCACCATGGGTCGAGGTATGAGAATCGCCACAAACGACAGTCATGCCGGGTAAAGTAGCACCTTGTTCAGGCCCCATAACATGGACAATCCCTTGACGTGGATCACCGATATTAAACTCGGTCACCCCAAACTCGCGGCAATTATCATGCAGTGTTTCCACTTGCAAACGTGAAATAGGGTCTGTAATCCCCTTAGCCAAATCTTTGGTGGGAATATTGTGATCTGGAACAGCCAACATAGAGCTGGTACGCCATGGCTGACGATTCGCTAACTTGAGACCTTCGAATGCTTGCGGCGAAGTCACCTCATGAACCAACTGCCGATCAATATAAAGCAAACAAGTGCCGTCTGCTTCCTGACGCACCACGTGTGCGTCCCATACTTTGTCATAAAGGGTTTTAGCTGCCACCACCGCAATCCTCGGAAATGAAGAAGAACTGTACAGTAACACGGACTCATGAATGAATAAAATTCATAATTTTCATGTAAAGCATTCTATATTAGAATCTTTGCATGGATATGAATTTACTCAACGCTTTTATTGAAGTGGCACGCCATCAATCATTTTCGCTCGCCGCAGAAGCTCTATTTTTAACCCAACCGGCGATTAGCAAACGCATTACTGCACTGGAAGAAGAATTAGGCACACTGTTATTTAATCGCATCAATCGCAGTGTGAGTTTGACTGAGGCCGGACGTTTATTGCTGCCACGCGCCCAAACGTTACGCAATGAAATGGAAGATATGCGCCGGTTTGCGTCCAACTTATCCGGCGATGTACATGGCGTCTTAACACTTGGAACCAGTCACCATATCGGTTTGCATCGTTTGCCGCCTGTGCTAAGCGAATTCAATAAACGTTATCACGCGGTACAATTAGACTTGCGCTTTGTTGAGTCGGAAGAAGCCTGTCAAGCGGTGGAGCGTGGCGAATTGGAAATGGCTATCGCGACTTTACCCGCTGAACTGCCTGAGCAATTGAGTGCACAAGTGATTTGGCAAGACCCCTTACATATTGTTGCCCCTCTTGATCATCCGCTTACTAAAACCAGCACCATTAGCTTGGCAAATTTGGTACAATACCGCTGCGTTTTACCCAGTAAAGACACGTATACCTATCACATTATTAGCCAAGCCCTGCAACAGTTAAGCTCAGAACTCAAGATTTATATCACCACTAATCAGTTGGAGACACTTAAAATGCTAGTGACCGCAGGCTTTGGTTGGTCACTGTTACCGCATACGCTATTGGATGATAAACTGGTTAGTATTGAAACCCCATTGACCCTTAAGCGCGAACTCGGTGTCATTACACATCGCAAGCGCACGCTCTCTAATGCAGCACGGGCTATGTTGGGGATTTTGGAAGCAGGGTGTTTAAACAGCTATCCTTTGCAGGAACGAAATACAAGATAAGCGATTACTTTCTTTTTACTTATAGTGAGCTAAGTTTTCATGTGTATTGCTTATAAAAGACTCTTAGCGAATCTTATTTCTTTTTATCTTGTTTATAACAGCAGCGTCTTCGCTAACGATCAAAAACCTGCCGCTATGATTTGGTTGGAAGCAGGTGAATTCAAAATGGGCAGTGACTCCACACTAGCTCGATCTGATGAAAAACCCGTCCATCGGGTAAAAGTTGATGGCTTTTGGATAGATCAAACGGAGGTCACTAATACGCAATTCAAGGCATTTACCGATACAACCCATTACCTAACCACGGCAGAAAAAGCTCCAACATTAGCAGATATTATGGCGCAAGTCCCTATCGGAACCCCTGAGCCACCACCAGAACTCTTAAAAGCTGGTTCGCTTGTGTTTGCTTATCCACCTGGTCAATGGGACTGGGTCATCGGAGCCAACTGGCAACACCCTAAAGGGCCTAATAGCGATCTAAGTGGCTTAGAACAGCATCCTGTGGTGCAAGTGTCATGGTTTGATGCAGTGGCTTATTGTGAATGGGCAGGGAAACGCTTACCGACTGAGGCTGAGTGGGAATATGCGGCACGCGGCGGTTTGGCAGAAAAAACCTATGTATGGGGCGAGGAAAATCCTTACACTGGAAAAGATAAAGCCAATATCTGGCAAGGCCAATTTCCTGTAAAAAATACCGCCAAAGATGGGTATCTCGCCACTAGCCCTGTTAAATCCTTTCCGGCCAATGGGTATGGCTTATATGACATGGCAGGAAATGTATGGGAATGGGTTCAGGACTGGTATCGACAGGATACCTATACACAACGCGCCAAGGCTACACCGATCCTTAATCCACAAGGCCCTAGCAATAGCTTAGACCCAGACGAACCAACCATTCCGAAACGCATACAACGCGGCGGTTCATTTTTATGTGATGAGAAAGTTTGTGCGAGTTACCGTCCCAGCGCCAAAATGAAGTCTAGTCCTGATACAGGCTTAAGTAATGTGGGCTTTCGTTGCGTCAAGGATAAACACTAAGTTAAGTTTTTTATAAAACTTGCTCAGCATCATCACCTAACAGTTTTGATGAAGAACCTTTAAACTAATATCTCTTGAGCAATAAATAAACAGAACTAATCACAACTATCGCTGTAAAATTATTTCAATCAGTTCTACCTTGTGCGAAGCTAAGCCTAGGGAGAGGACTATTTTTTTGATCGTGAGGAGTGTTACTTATGCGTAAATTAGCTTATTGCTTGACTTTAGTATTGTTAAGCTGGACGGCTGCTAGTTATGCCGATGATCTTGCAGAAGGGGCAAAACTTTATAAAGACAAAACCTGCTTTACCTGCCATGGTGAGGTCGGTGATAAACCCTTATTACCGAATTATCCTAAATTAGCAGGTCAATCGTCTGAATATGCGATACAGCAAATGAAGGATATTAAAAGCGGGGCGCGCAGCAATGGTCAAGCGGCGGTCATGAAAGCCATCGTGGCCGGTGTCAGTGACGAAGAGTTCGCAAAAATCGCTAAGTACTTAGAAAGCTTAGGTAGTGCTGCACCCGCTGCTGCTGGTATGTCTGGTATGTCTGGTATGTCTGGTATGTCTGGTATGTCTGGTATGTCTGGTATGTCTGCCGAACAGCCTAAACCAACCATGTAATAGCCTTCAACAAAAAAGGTTAGCCAAAAGCTAACCTTTCTTTAAAAGCGAGTTATAAAATAAAGGCTTATAAGCCATGCAATTGCTTACCTGCTAATAAATGTAAGTGAATGTGATACACCACCTGCCCGCCATGCTTACCACAATTCATAATGACGCGATAACCACTTTCTGCATAGCCCTGCTCGGCTGCAAGTTTCTTAGCCACTTGAAATAATTTACCCGCTAATGCGGTATCTTCTTCGGGCAATTCCGCCAAAGTCGCAATATGTTTGCGCGGGATAATGAGGGCATGGAGTGGCGCTTGGGGATTAATATCATGGAAGGCCATCACATCATCATCTTGGTATAAGACTTTTGCGGGTAATTCACCCGCGACAATACGGCAGAATAAACAATCACTCATCAGTATTTTCTCCGTCCTTCAAAAGCGTGAGACAAGGTTCCGCTGTCGACATATTCCAACTCACTGCCCACCGGCACACCATGGGCAATACGGCTGGTTGATACATGGCGCTTGGCTGCTAAGCTGCTGATATAATGTGCCGTGACCTCACCTTCGACGGTAGAATTGATAGCCAAAATCAGCTCTTTTACACTACCCTCATCCAAACGCTTTTCCAGCACATCCAAGCCAATATCAGTGGGACCAATGCCATCCAATGGCGACAAACGCCCACCTAAGACAAAATAATAACCGCGATAAGCTGTGGCTTGCTCTAAAGCGACAATGTCTGAAGGATGTTCAACGACACATAAGGATGCTTCATCCCGTGCTGGATTAGCACATAAACGACACACGGTTTGCTCAGTTAAGGTTCGACAACGCTCACAGCGCTGGACATGCTGCATGGCAGCCTGCATGACCCGTGCTAAGCGCTCACCGCCCAGTCGATCATGCTCCAATAAATGAAACGCCATGCGCTGAGCCGTGCGAGCGCCAACCCCCGGCAAACAACGCAATGCTTCAACTAACTCTCGTAGTAAAGAGGATTCAGACATTTAGAAGGGCATTTTAAAGCCAGGGGGCAATTGCATTCCTGCTGTTGCACCACCCATGCGCTCACGCGTTTCCGCATCTAATTTTTGGGTCGCATCATTAAAGGCCGCCGCAATCAAATCCTCTAACATATCACGCTCCTCCGCGACCATTAAGGAAGGATCAATCGTTACGCGCTTGCAAGCATGGCCGCCTGAAATGACAACCGACACCAAACCACCACCCGCTTGGCCTGTAATTTCCAAAGCAGCAATTTCTTGTTGAGCGCGCTGCATATTTTCTTGCATTTTTTGCGCCTGCTTCATTAAGTTGCCCAAGCCACCGGCTTTATTGAACATGATTTAATTCCTCGAATATTTTAAATAAATGGCAGTTTACTATATTTTTAAGCATTAGGGGTGTGGACGAACCGACCCTGGAATAATCACAGCACCGAACTGCTCACGCAAAGCACGCACAAACTCATCTTGCTCAATCACCTGCTCCGCTAGTTGTTGCCGCTCTTGTAACATACGAATACGGCGCTGACTAGGCGTTTCCTCTGTAAAAACGAGTACCTGAATCGTTAAATGTATCGGATGCGCTAGATGTTTTTCTAAAGCCTGTTTGAGTGATTGTTCCGATAAACTGGTTTGCAAATTGCTCCCTTCCGGTAACAAGAGCAAACGCACTTGTGTATCCGTCATTGAGTCCAACACACAATGCTCTGCTAATTGTTGCGCCATACCGCTTAACGCGAGTTGAGCCAATAAGCCATGCCACGCATTTTCTTCACTTACTTGAGTTTGAATGGGAAGCGTTGTTTCTTTAGGGAGAATGGGGGCAGCAACGGGAATATCAAGCGCTTGAGCACTGACTCGCGCTTGAGGTAAAATTGGAAAAGTAACGGACTCAGCAGGCGGTGTTTTAGATAAAGCTACGTGGGGCTCAACTAAGGGTGCTGAATTCAGGTGTTTTTTTTTACTGCCTGGGCTGGCTTAGCATCAGCTAATTGAAAAGCCAGCATACGTAGCAAGAGCATCTCAAAACCACTGCGTGGATCAGGATTCAGTGGTAAATCGCGGCGTCCATGCAAAGCGAGCTGATAAAACAACTGCAAATCTGCGGCTGATATTTGTTCCGCAAACGCCGTCAAGACTGGCTCATCCGCTTGCGGCACCAGTTGCAATACCGCGATTTGATGAAGCAAAGCAATTAAACTATCGGTGGCTGCGCTGAAATCAGTGGTTAACTGTGCCATCTGCGCAACAATCGCTAATACTTGTGGCGCATCTTCGGCGACTACCGCCTGCAGTAATTGGAGTAAATATTCGGAGGGCAATAAGCCCAACATGTCATTTACTGACTCCAAACGAATTACACCTCCGCCAGTAACAATCGCCTGATCCGTCAAGCTTAAGGCGTCACGCATTGAGCCATCAGCCGCTTTGGCTAATACTTTCAAAGCAGCTTCAGCGAAGGTAATTTGCTCTTGTTGTAAAATATGCGCCAGATGACCCACAATCATATCTACCGGCATCCGCTTCAAATTAAACTGCAGACAGCGGGATAAAATGGTAATAGGTAATTTCTGTGGATCGGTGGTGGCAAATAAAAATTTAATATGTGGAGGGGGTTCTTCTAGCGTTTTTAAAAGCGCATTAAAGCTATGCCCTGACAACATATGCACTTCGTCAATCAAGTAAATTTTAAAACGCCCACGTGTTGGTGCATATTGCACATTATCCAATAACTCGCGGGTATCTTCGACCTTAGTGCGCGAGGCTGCATCCACTTCAATTAAATCAACATGCCTACCCGACGCAATTTCTAAACAACTTTTGCATTCACCACAAGGTGTAGAACTAATACCTGTTTCACAATTTAGGCATTTAGCGAAAATACGCGCAATCGTGGTTTTCCCAACACCGCGTGTACCTGTGAACAAATAAGCATGATGAAGGCGTTGCTCGTCTAAAGCAGTTAATAACGCACGTAGCACATGGGTTTGCCCGACCATTTGCTGAAAATTCTGGGGGCGCCATTTACGCGCTAGGACTTGATAGCTCATGTAGGATAATTATGTTTTAGAGGGTGGCAACCTGTACCAGCCACATCCCGGCGCCCGAATCGATCGCTACCGCTGCTTCCTTCCGGACCTGACGGGGTTCACGATTTATCGTCGCGGGAGGACCAATACAGGTCACCATTGCGGAAAGCATCAAATTATCGCTAAAAAAATGCGTGGGAACAAGCTGGATTTTTATATCAAACTGGTTGCGCATAATAAAAAGCCCATCCAGTTGAGTGGACAGGCTTATAAGGGGTGCTTGGCATTGACCTACTCTCACATGGGGAAACCCCACACTACCATCGGCGATGACGCGTTTCACT
>NZ_AQVE01000010.1 GCF_000371925.1 Thiolinea disciformis DSM 14473
CCAGCACCTGAGCCTGATCCGGTGGTTGATCCTAATCCAGCACCTGAGCCTGATCCGGTGGTTGATCCTAATCCAGCACCTGAGCCTGACCCAGTGTTTGACCCTGATCCGGTGGTTGACCCTAACCCAGTGCCTGAGCCTGATCCGAATGCGGATTTGTCCGGTTCTGACCCAAACGATCCTAACCTTAATCCATAACAATAAACCCCTACTGAGGGTTCGCCCTCAGTAGCTTAGGAGCTTTTATGCCTAGCTACGAAGTACAAGAAGATGGGACGCTGAAAGAAGTGCACGCGACGAAACCGCCAGCGCCACCTCCACCACAAACCGAGCCAAGCAAACCCGTCGCACCGGCTCCAATGCCTACGCCAGCGCCAGCAGCGCCAGCGCCGACGACTCCAAAAGCAGGAAGCTAGTTATGCCTATTAAATCCGTTGAGGTAAACCGCGTCGTTTTGGCAGCGGTGGAAACCACTGAAAATACCTTAGTTGCAGCAGCAGCGGCTAATGTCATTCTGACCAACAATCTGCAAGCAGCAGACTTGGTCTATGACGCTGAACTATTGCAATTCGACAGCATCGGCGCTGATGTGCGCGACATCATGGAGCAAGGTTCTAATCTTCATTGGAAATTTGGCTTTGATTGCCCTGTGACCGTATCCGGTGCAGTGGGTACAAAAGGTGCACTCTCCCCTATTCTGCGCGGGTGCGGTTTTAATGAAATTGTGGCCACAACCGGCGTGACTTACACACCCGGGAATGCGTCTACCTTAGATAGTTTGACCATGCGTTTGCGGCAAGAAAAAAATGCTACAACGCATCTGGAATATGTTGCGGGTGGGTGTCGCGGTCAATTGGGATTAGAAATCGTATCGGGTAAGCGTGCGGTATTCAAAATCACCAATATGATGGGTTCGTTCAATATGCCAGCGGAAGTGCCAGCGATTGCACCGGCTTACGGTACGCAGAAAACCAATCTATCTGACCAGCTGTTAAAAGAAACGCTCACGACCTACACGCTGAACGGCAAACCATTATGCGCCTATTCCCTCATTGTAGATAACCTAAGCGGCTTCGACATGAAGCGGGAATATGATCTTTGTAACGGTGGTAGCACGATGGGAACACCCGTGACCCCTGTCGGCAAGTTGCAATTTACTATGCCAGATTGGACCGCAGCGGCGGAGTTTAATCCGTGGGTGGTAGCTGATCCGCGTGCCATGACTCGTATTCCCTTTGTGTTGGCATATGGCAAGACTGCGGGGAAAATCATCAACTTGACCGTCACCCAGTCGCAAGCCACTAAGCCCAAGCAAGTGCGTTTAAGCAATGGCAATTTGGGCATGGAAGTGGATGTCCGTTTCTTGTCTGGTATGTCGTTATTATTCAAGTAACTAATTTAAGTATTAAACAGGGTGAAATATGGCTTTACGTGCAGAAAAAGCAGAGTTTAAAGCACCGATTGAGGTGCGGGGTTTTGATGAGTCGGATGCATTTATCGCTGTGTTCGAACGCCCAAGCAATGCAGAACGCAAGCAACTGATCGAAGCGTATTCAGCGCTTGCTCAGCCGAATACACCGAATGCGGATGCAGCGGCGGAAGCGTTGGATATTGCGACGCTTACTAGGTATTTGGTGAATACTGAAAAGCAAATAGATGATCAGGGTAAACCCCTGCCCTTTGCTGAGGCTAAACCGTTGATGCTAGATAGTCCGCGTTATCGGGCAGAGTTACTTAGTGGTTTTTTTGCGGGGGTGCGGAATATCGCTATTGATAAAGCGGGAAACTTCATGCAGCCGGATACCAATGGATCAGCGGTAGTTTAGACCATGATCATGATCACAACCTTGCGCAGGCTGAAGCTGCGAAATTGGGTGTGTCATTGGGCGAGGGTTGGGGTGCATCAGATGGCAGTGATGCGAGCACCTTTGAAATCTGGCCGGAAAATTGGGCATGTTGGTGTGTATTTGCCGAGGTCTGTCAACAGTGGCGGCTGGCGAGCAACGGGGCTTTATTGGGGCTCGATTTGGGCGCTATTGCTCCTTACTTGGAGCTGGTCGAGCCTGACCCGACGGAGCGGCGCGCGCTTTGGCAAGACCTGTGCCACATTGCATCCGGTGTGATCGAGGCACAAGCTAAGCAGTTGGCCGCTAACAAAAAATAATAAGGGGCAGTCATGAGTGACATGCGGTTGCGGCTGCGAATTAGCACCGACACTGACAATGGCTTGGGG
Source organism: Thiolinea disciformis DSM 14473 (assembly GCF_000371925.1). Classification (GTDB taxonomy): domain Bacteria; phylum Pseudomonadota; class Gammaproteobacteria; order Thiotrichales; family Thiotrichaceae; genus Thiolinea; species Thiolinea disciformis. The sequence continues at coordinate 2,234 of NZ_AQVE01000010.1, forward strand.
GTGGCGCGTCAGCAAGCTGATGCGCTAGCTCAATCCATTAACCAAGTGCGAAATAGTACCCTTGCCCTGCTGGGCATTGGGTCTATTGCGCAAGGTGCCACGCAGCTAGCGGGTTTGACGGACGAATACACGAATCTGCAATCGCGCCTCAAATTAGTCACTGACTCCAGTAGCGAGATGCTGAGCGTTCAAACGCGACTGGATCAAATGGCGAACACTAATCGCCAGTCTTTATCTGCAACAGTTAATCTTTATGCGGGTATCGAACCCGCAATGCAAAAAGCGGGACGCTCACAAGCTGAAATCCTGAAAGCCGTGGATTCGGTGAATAAGGGTTTAGTGGTTGGTGGCGCTACTGCACAAGGTTCAGCCGCATCCATTCTGCAACTCACTCAGGCTCTTGGCTCAGGTGTTCTGCGCGGCGATGAATTTAATTCGATCATGGAAAATGGGCGAGGTATTGCAGATGCCTTAGCTACGGCATTGGGCAAAGATACTGGTCAACTGCGCATGCTTGCCGAACAAGGCAAGCTCACTAGCAATGTGGTGATTGCGGCGCTCATTGAACAAAACGATGAGCTGACGACCAAATTTGAAAAAATGCCGATGACGATTAGCCAATCGTTTACGGTGTTGCGGAATAATGTCTTAACAACGATTGGTGAGTTTGATCAAGCCAATCATGTGAGTGAAACACTCGCCAAAACGATTGCAGGGCTGGGGCAAAATTTAGAATACGTGGCTGTGCCAGCAGCGATGCTGGGTACGTATTTGGCAGGTTCGGGCTTGTCGGCGGTGATTGGTTATGTGGCAGCGGTGCGTGCGCAAATCACTGCTAATTTACACGCAGCGCAATCCAATAATCTCAAACTCAATTCAGCGGTGGCAGCGGCTCAGGCTGAGTTGGCGCATCGTAATGCGATTGTAACTGAAATTGAAGCATTAATGGCCTCCTCGACTGCGATTAATGCAGCGGTGATTAGTACTAGGCAACTGACACCGGCCAAGATACAAGCGATGATGGCGGCCAATGCACACACCGAAGCCTTGGCGGCGCAACGTGCTGGGCTGGTGTCGACCTCGCTGGCCAGCCGTGCTTTATCTGGCACACTGGCCTTGTTAGGTGGTCCGCTTGGGGTTGCAATGATTGCGGCCGGTAGTTTGTACTACCTGAAAACCGCTCATGATGAAGCGCGGCATTCGGTCGAGTTGGCGGATGGGTCTGAATACAGCTTTGCGGAATCGCTGCAATATGTCTCTACCATTTCCAATGAATACCGCACCGCGAGCCAAAGCCGTCAGAAAGAAATTCGCGCCGAAATTGAATTAATCATCGCGCAAACTGAAGCGCGCAAGAAGGAAGCCGACCAGCAGCTCAAACACTTAGCGCAACTTAATTCGCGGGAAAAAGTCGGTGTATTCGGCTGGGCAGAGGAACTGGGATCTAAGTTCTGGAACGGCAACGAAAAAGACAATAAAGCGATCGTGGCGGAAACGTCAGACAGTTTGCAGAAGTTGCGCACGGCGTTTGCCAATTTGGGCAAAACACAGGAAGAGATTGATGCGGCGAACGAAAAAAACACAGTATCTACTAAAGGTACAGCAGTAGAACTGCTGAATTATTCGGATACGGCAAAAAAAGCACAGGATGTGGCGAAAAAACATGCCGACACCCTCAAAAGCACGACAGAACAACTAACACGCCAGCGCCTTGAGTTTGAACAGAATGCGCAATCTGCGAAGTATTTTGCTGATCGTTTGGCGGGTTTGCAGGAGCAAGAAGCCAAACTGGCAGCCGGTTCGGATCAATATACGTCTTTCTTGCGTTTGCGCCAGCAACTCATGGATGAGCATAAAACGCTGGGCGGCGGGTTGGTGGATGAGTTTAATGTCAAGTTACGGGATGCGGGCTTAGATGCTGGTGCACTGAACTTTAGCGCAGCAGAAGCTGAAGCACGTAAGGCCATCGCGGCACAACTGGATTATCAACGCTCTATTGAGGAGAGCGCTAAATTACTCACAGAACAAGGCCAGTCCAGCAAAGACGCGGCTCAAAGTGTGGTGCTATCCGCTGAAAACACCAAAAAAGCCTTAAGCCAAGTTTGGACCACTGCACGCCAAAGTGTCGGCGATTATTTCCGTGAAATACAGGGGTTGACTGCTACCCACACACAGCAAACGGAACAGGCAGCGGTCAAACAAGTCAGCGTGCAGGGTAAGATGCTGGCGGATATGCGGGCGCAAAGTAAGAAGCATGCGGAGTCATTGGCAGTCATTAATCGCATTGCGGCCGAATCGGGTGTTGATGCCACACAAATGCGCACGGTAGCGTGGATTGAATCACGCTTTAATGCGTCGGCGAATCGTGGTCCTAAAGGCGCTAAAGGTGCTTACCAGTTCACTCCTCCTACCGCAGCCCAGTATGGCATTGCGGGGCAAGAGCTGGATATTGAAGCCAATACCCGCGCTTATGTGCGTTTGTTGCAAGACAATACGGCGGCGCTGAAAAAGTATGGCTTGCAGATTAATGGGGCCAATACTTATTTGGCGCATCAGCAAGGCAGTTACGGCTTAAAGCGCATTTATGAAGATGCGAGCGGTGCAAAACCTTTCACACAATCTAAAGATGATCGCACTATTCAGGCGAATATGCGCAACAACCTGCCCAAGGAAGTTAGTAGCGATTCCGCATCATTTTTGGAGCATTGGCGTGCTAAATACAACGCGATTGAAGCGGGCATTAAGCTAGTTTCGGGTGCGCAATCGAATGTCACGCAAGCAGTCACCAAAACCACGGCCGCGACTCATGCCAATGTCGTACCGCTCACTACTGTGGCACAGCGTAGCCAGCAAATTAAGGATATTAAGCAGCAAACGGTGAAGGTTGCGGAGTATCAGGGTCAGATTGACGGTCGGCGCATGACGGACAATGACCGCAATAGTTTGATCACACAGCATTTGCGCAATGAAGCCGATAAGCTGTTATTAAATGCACAGGCGCAAATTGATGCCACTCAACAGCACGGGATTGTGCTGCGGGCTAATGAGCTCACCCAAAAACAGCTTACCGTTGATTTAAGTCAAGAAATCTTGCAGCGTGAAAGCCAAGCAGACTACTTAGCGGAAGAGCAAAAGTTGCGTGAGCAGCTGGTCGCGATTCGTGATCCGAATGCAGCCTATAAAAGTGACTTGGCCAAAAAGCGTTTAAGTGATACGCAAATACTGAGTTTGGCCGCGCAAAAGCAAAGCGTCGATTTTGAAAAAGTTAAGTTCTCGCTGGAACAACAAACAGATGCGCTGAAGCAAAACGGTGAAGAACAGTTCGTAGCAGCGCAAAAAGCTGCTGGTTTAACGGGGGCTTATTTAGAGCAAGCAAAGGCGCTGCATTACAACTACACACTCACTAGCGAACACAAAAAGCTGGCGCAGGAATTGGCGGCGGTCAATCTGAATCCGATCCAACAATATGGGCAACAGTTAGCGGATGAAGTGGGTGTCAATCGGGCCGATGTGCAAGTGTTGGTGGCCAAAAAGCAGCAAGTGGCCTTTGCTACGGTCAAAAAAGAGCTTCTTGAGCAGAATAAAGCGCTGAAACAGAACGCAGAGGAACAGTTTGCTGCGGCGCAACAGGCGGCGGGATTGAATGCAGCACAGGTGCGTGAAGCGTCGGGGCTGCATTATGCGAATAGTTTGCTGGCGGAACAGAACAAGTTACGGGATGAAGCGGCGCGACTCAACGCCGTGGGCGCACGCGCTAACGCAGCATTGGATTATCAACAAGCGGGTTTCAATCCTAAGGATACGGGCGACCTGTCACAGCGCAAAGCCGATTTGGAAGGTGGCAAACGCTTAAACGAGCTGAAGCAACAGCATGAACAGCTCACCATGACCGATGAAGCCTATCGGCGATTGAGTTTATCGCGTGAACAATATAGCCAAGGTTTAACGCAAGAGATCGAGCTTTATACCCAGCAAAACGAGAAACTGGCGCACTCGCGTAAGCTGGCTGAGGATTTGGGCGGGGTGTTTAAGGATGGTGTGACTGGCGCACTGCAAGACATGCTGCACACCGGCAATAGCATTTTAGATTCGCTACTCGACAAAATTGTTGAATCTATGCTTACCACGCAATCCATGCAGCAAATGTTTAATAGCATGGGAAATGGCGTCAGTAATACGGTCGGGATGGGCGGAAACAGTAGTGAGGGTTTTCTAAGTAATCTGTTAAGCAATTTATTCGCTAGCGGCGGCGCCTTTCAAAATGGCACGCAATTTTTTGCCACCGGCGGCGTGGTATCGCGGGCAACCTCCTTTGCCATGTCGGGCAATCGTATGGGTGTCATGGGTGAAGCGGGACCTGAAGCGATTATGCCGCTGGTGCGGATGGGGAATGGGGATTTGGGTGTGCAGATGCTGAATGCCCCTACTCCACCGATCAATATTAGTTTTACCCCGCAATTGCTGATGCAACCGGCTGCCAATCAAGCTGCATCCGATGCCCGTGCTGCACCCGTGGTTAATATCCATATCGAAAATACGGCCAAAGGGGTGGAAGTCACGCAACAAAGCGAGCGCGATGAAGCGGGCAACGTCAATCTAAAACTATTAGTGCGTCAAGTGACTGATGCCCAGATCAATGAGGCACGGCGCGGCGCGGGATTGGCTACTGTGTTTCAAGGAAAACGCTAATGGCCTTGCCAACTAAGAAAAGCCAAGTCACGTTCAAGCCGCGTGAGCTCATTTTGGTGGATGGGGAACATTATCCGAATGGGCGGGTGATTGGTGCGAATTTGTGGGCGGATGTGTCGTGCAGTGTGCGGGTTAATAAAGCACAACTCAGCTCACTCCCTAGTCAGATCGGCGCTTGGGATAATAGCGCGTGGCTAGCGTCATCTGGCATTAGCACCGGCTGGCAATATCGGCTGGCGAAAGTGGGCAATGTGCGTGCGGCCGGAAACGATTTTATGGCGAGTTTGGACGTGGAAGCACATGCCACAACACCCGTCACGGGGACGCTTTCAGCCGCTTGGCCGTTTCGTCGTTGCCCGGATCGTGACGGCTTCAGTTTGACACCTATTTATACCTTCCAGCAGCAACAATTCAGCAGTAAGCGATCACGCTTGATTCCACGCGCGGCTGGACAACTTGAGAAAATCAGCGGCAATGTGCGGATTGATCCGACGGAATTTCAAGCTTTTTTAAACTGGTGGCAAGTGCTTTGCCAGTCGGGACTACCGGCTATTAGTGCGCCTTGGTTAGCACTGGTGAGCAATCAAAACTATTTTAAATTTTCCAAGCCATGGGAAGCCACACGGCAAGACTATTGGTGGGATGTGAAATTTGAGGGGGTGACGTGTGGCAACGTTTGATCAAGCGTGGGCAGAGGCGGCGGCTAGTGCGCCGAATGATACCGTGCTCATTGATACCTTGGAAGTGGCACATGCGGCATTTTCAGCGCCCTTGCGGGTTTGTAATTCATTTGAGCCATTAGCAGCAGATGGATTAACGTTTCAACCATTTTACTTTGATTTGGAACTGCCCACAGTAGAAGCAGGTACACTGCCGCAACTCTTAGTCAAAATTAATAATTTGAATAAAGCGCTGCGGGAAGAATTGCGCAAAGCCGCAAAAGCTAGCACACCGGCCACAGTACAGTATCGCCAGTATCGGCAAGTGGCTGGGGTAAACGTGTTGGGCGAATACATGCAAATACCGTTGCCGGTGTCGAGTATTAGTATCCCGACAGGGGGTGAGTTCATTACGCTAACCTGTGAGCCTACTAATATCGTCAATCTGCCTTTACATCGCGCGTATTACACGCTGGAACGCTTTCCGGGGCTGCGCTCATGATGCACTGGTCAGAACAGTATTTGGGTAAGCGTTGGACACCTGAGCAGGATTGTTACTATTGGTTCAGCACTATTCAGCGCACGCAGTTTGGACGTTCGACACCGTTTGTGACGGGATCGGAACAAGAAAAGGCATTAGCCTTAATTGAACACCGAATTAAGGTCTGGCGCAGAGTGGGCATAGATCAATTGCAAGAAGGGGATGCGGTGTTAATGCGTCCGACGGGTCGCATGGGTGAGCTGCATCATATTGGGGTGTGGTGTGCTGCGAATCAGGGCGGTGTGTTGCATGCACCCCAAAACGGCACGATCCAGCTTGATGACTGGGTCAGTTTACAGCTCAGTGGCTGGACCGTGCGCGAGTGTTTAACGTATGCCTAATATCTTTGTTAATACCAATCCACTGCGCGATATAAACGATGCCACCTGTTATCCGGTACAGGTGGGCGATACACCGCGTGCTTTTTTTGAAGCACATACTGAGTTACACGATGCCATGGTTATCTGTGTGGTCAATCGTGAGCCGGTGTTGCGGGCGGATTGGGATAAAGCCTTACAAGCGCAAGATGTGGTGCTGTTTGTGGTGCGTCCACGCGGTGGCGGCGGTGGGTCGAATCCAATGCGGGTATTGCTCATGTTAGCAGTGTTGAGTTTTGCAGCGTGGGCTGTGGGTGCAATGTCACTCACGGGCATGATGGCCAGCGTGGTCAAAATGGGCATTGTGATGGCGGGTAGTATGCTAGTTAATCAGCTATTGCCCCTACCCCAGCCACCTGATCCAGCCAAAGTGCCTGAGCCTAGCCCGACGTATAGTTTGCGCGGGCAATCCAATACACCGCGCTTGGGGCAGCCGATCCCGATGCACTACGGACGGCACATTATTTGGCCGGATATGATTGTGCAGCCGTGGTATGAGTATGAAGGCAGCGAGCAGTATTACCACATGCTGTGCTGTCTGGGCGTGGGCAAGATTGTGCCGGAGTCGTGGAAATTCGGAGATATGGATTTTACGAGCTTGGGCGCTTCGGTGGTGCAGTATCAAGTGGCTTATCCGGGGCAAGCCATTACTTTACTCCCTGCTGTGGTGTATTCGGCAACATTGTCGGGCACTGAACTGACCAACTCGTTTTCCGCATCCGCTTATGCTAATCCACCGGCGACCAAGGTGACGCAGTTGGGTGTTGATTTTGCCTTCACGGGGCTGGTGCGATTTGACAATGCGGGCGCTATGCAAAACCAATCGGTGACGGTGGAGGTGCAAGCGCGTCAAGTTAATGACGCGAATACGGCATTGACGGCGTGGGCGGTGGTATCCAGCAAAACTTATACTTATAAAACCGTGGACACGATCCGCGACACGATCAAAATCAATGTCACCAGTGCACGCTACGAAGTACGTACCCGTGTCACTGCTACACCATCTACTGATAGCAAAGTTAGGGATAAGTGTACCTGGGGTGGCTTGCGCGGCTATGGTCAAACACACCCTAACTATGGGGATGTGACGGTGGTAGCGGTGCGCTTGCGGGCTAATGAGCTGTTAAGCCAACAATCCACGCAGCAACTCAATATTGTGGCCACACGTCATTTAAGCGAATGGGCAACCACGTGGAGTGCCTTAAAACCGTCACGGTCGATTGTGTGGGCATTGGCTGATCTCTATTTAAACCAGTCCGCAGGGCGGCAAGCGGAAAACACGCTGCTATTGTCTGAATTGCAGGCGATGCACGACAAGTTAAACACCCTGACACATTATTTTGATTATCGCTTTGATCAAAGTGGCACGAAGTTATTGGATGCGATGCAGATTGCAGCGCGTGCCGGTCGGTGTGCGTTATTCAATCATTTGGGATATTGGCGCATCACCCGTGACGATCCGCGCACCGCACCAGTGCAGATGTTTACTGCGGATAATATTCGGGATTTTCGGCTGGATATTACCTTGCCACAGGCCGGTGAGCCGGATGGGATTGTGGGGCAGTTTATTCGGCCCGATACGTGGCAAGCGGATACCGTGACCATTCCACGCCCCGGTGTAACGACACCCGTCAATCCTGAAACGGTTCAGCTCACTGGAATCACTGGCAGGCAACATGCTTGGGAAGAGATCACGTATTTAGCGCGGGCGGAAGCGCGGCGCGAGTCGGGTTATTTAGTGACGGGCATGGAAGGGCGCATACCGGTTATTAATGATTTGATTGCAGTTTGCCCGGATGGGATTGATTGGGGGGAATGGGGCAGCGTGTTGGCAGTGGCGGGCAATACGCTTACTTTATCGAATCCTACTAGCCTTTCTAGCGGCAAAATCATGTTGCGCGGTCGGGATGGCAAGCCCTTGGGCACGGGAACGTATGATTTTTCTGGTTCAGGTTCCAGTGTGACGGTGGCTAGTTTACCGGCGGGTGTGACCGCAGGCGGTAGCGCTGAGCCGACGTATTACATGCTGGGCGCTGCGAATAGTGATTTGGTTTATTGTCGGGTGCGGTCGATTGAGCCGGAGGCTGATGATTACGTCAAAATAACCTTTATCGTTGAAGATGCTAGCGCTTATACACCGGCTGGTAATGCCCCTGCCAACAGTAACACTGGCGGTGGCGGATCAGTGGTCGATCCGTCCGCAGCGCTTAATATTACGTGGTTGCGCGTGGCGGAGCTGGTGGATAACACCGATTATAAGTTGACCGTAAGCTGGTCGGCAGTGGCTGAAGCTAGTTCGTATGCCTTGGAAGTGTCGAGCAATGGCGGATCAAGCTGGACGCGCATTTATACCGGTGCTGCGACTCAAACGCTTTATAACTCCAAACCGCAGGCGTTGGTGTTTCGTGTCGCGGCGATTAAAACACTGCGCGGTGCGTGGTACACACTCAATTACACAGTGGGCAGCGGCGGTAATGTCTCCCCTCCTCCTTCGGGTTTGGGTTTGCAAGCCGCATTTACGGGGTCGATTTGTCGGATTGCTTGGAATTTGGTGAGTGGCATTAGTAAATACCGGCTGCGTATTTATAACACGAGTACCCTCACTTTGCGGCGCACGGTTGATTTGGCGACAAATAGTTACGATTACAGCTACTTGATGGCGACGGATGATGGTGGACCGTGGCGCCAATTGACGTTTCGGCTTTGGTCGATTGATGCGGCTGGCAATGAATCGGCTACGTATACGCAGGTGCAAGTCAGCAACCCGCAAGTCGGGGCGCTGGCGAATGTTACTGCCACCGGCTTTCAGGGCATGATTATGGTCGAATACGATTGGCCCGCGAATCAACCGGATGCGGCGGGCGTGCTGGTGTTTATGTCCCCTACTTCGGGCTTTACACCAAATAGTACGACGCAGGTTTATGACGGCACGGACGCAGTGATTGGGATCCCTGCCAGCACGCAAACCACACAATACTTGCGCGTGGCGGGATATGACTTTTGGGGGGCAGATAGTCTCACGTATTCAGCCCAGCTCACGGCCACAGCAGGCAAGTTCAATCCGTTTGATATTGTAGGCGGGCTTGATCCTATTCCTGTCGTAGCAGCATTGCCTAATCCAGTGGGTTATAACGGCTACACAACTGTGTCATTTGGCGGCAAGCTTTATAAGCTGGTGTCTGGCATATGGAAGGCGGTGACAGCGGGGCCGATTGAAGTTAATGCAATAACGGCGGCGATGATCCAAGCGGGTGCTATTAGTAGTGACAAGATTGCGGCTAATGCGATTGGGGCTGACAATATTATGGCCAATGCGGTCACTGCGGGAAAAATATCAGTTGCCAATTTATCGGCGATTAGTGCAGCGATGGGCATGCTCACGACAGGACGCTTGCAGAACGCTACCGGGCGGGCGTTGTTTAATTTGGATGCAACCGGCGTACAGAATTTTATCCATCTGAAAAATACGTTAGATCAGGATGTGTTGCGCATTAATGCCAATGGTGACGCGTATTTTAAGGGCAAAGTCGAAGTCACCGAATTAGTGGCCACGACGGCTATTATCGACACCGCTCTCATTAAAAACGGCATTAGTACGCTGTATGGCGGCACAAATAATTCCGTGGGAAGTTTTGGCGTCGGAGAGGTCGCTATTAATAATGCTACGTTTGACGGCGGCGAAAATATGCTGTGTTTTTTCCGAATTGAAGGACTGAGGCCTTATACTCAAACGTTTAGCGGGGGGGATTATACGACAACGTTTCCGACTATCGAGGTGCGCATGTATGTTGATACAGAACTATTAGCGCGTGTTTACATCTATGGTGAAACAATACCAGAAAGTTACGGTAGCGGTGCAGTGGGCACCGCACGCAAATATTATCGAGTATCCGATTATTTTCAGATCCCGTCTAACTATACTGGCGCACGCAATGTTTGGTTAAAGGTTTATTCGCCCGTGGCGGGTGGCACGACGCAAACCAGCAACATCAGCATTATTAAAATGAAAAAATAAGGAAAACCTATGCAACCGCTCAATCATACTCAATCCTTTATGGCTGGATTAAAACGGCATATTGACTGGCGTGAAGCCAATCCAGACCGCGAACCATTATCCTCCCCTTGCTGTATTGAATTAGAGCGGGTGCAGGATATGCAGGCAGAAATCACCGAAGCGCAAAACACGATATTGGCGAATAGTGCAAAGTCGTGGGTATTGACGCTGCCGAATGCGGAAAGCGTGGGCGCGGCGCAACAGCGAATTAGGATGACAGGAAGTCCGATAGATGGAGCATCATCCTACCATCGCGGAATTTTGAAAAAAAATGGTCGGTATTATGTTGCTGGCGGCGGTTGGATTTTTATATACGATGAGCAACTTAATAAACAAGGACAATGGGGGATTAATCAATCCATCACTACGATTACAGCTACTAGCAATGGCTATGAAGGTTACTTGAATGCGGTTGATTTTGCGGCCGATGGCCGTGGGCTGGTGTGTATGGATTTGCACCATGTAGTGCGGGTTTTTAGTGCAGATGGATTAACCCGTTTATTCGATATTGGCACGTGGAACACCGCAGGTTATGTTAATACTAACTGTTTATATCACCCTTACAGCGCTATTTGGACCAAGGACGGTAATATTCTGGTGGCTAGTTACTCCGGTAATGATATTTCAACCAGCGGAAACTATGGGCACGTGAGTTTGTATAATGGGCAGACGGGCGCATTTATTCGCACGCTATTTAAGGGACATAATATCTTGCGTCTAGCTGATGCTAGAGTTCAAAACCCTTCGTATTTACATCAAACTGAGGATAAGATTTATGTATCCAGTTATAGCGGGCAACAGATTGGGGTTTTGGATGCAGCGACGTTAACGTTATTAAGTGTAATTACTGCCCCTACTGAATATTCGCTCTTAAATTTAGTGATGAATCCCTATGGAGTTTACGCTGATAAGAAAAGTAATACCTTAGTTATTGCGGTTTATAATACTCATCATATTCTGGGTCTAAGTTTAGATTCTTATAGCTTTAAATGGGTGTTGCAGTCGCAAGGGGCTGCTAGTTCGCTTAATCCACTGGATAGAAAGAATCCGTGGGGTATAGCGGTGATGGATAATGGCGATTTATTAATCGGGGATAATGGTTACCATCGGTTGACGCGCTTGCCGGTGTCGGGGAAGTTGAGCGTGGAGTATGATTTGGAGTTTGATTCGCAGAATTTTCGGGTCGATACGACGAATATGCCGGTTGGAACTTATAAGGATTATAAGCTAACGCTGGAAGTGCCTGCTGATCAGCTTACGAATCTGCCCCAGATCTTGGTGCCATTGGTGCAAAAGTAGCAAACGTCTAGTCTGCCCTATTCCACTGGCCTTCGCCGGTGAGTAGGTAGTGGCCGGAGTAGTCGAAAAGCTCGATGAGCCGTTGCAGCATGTGGCTGGTGACGGTTATTTCTAGGCGTTCCATGGCGCGGATGTGACGTGGGGTTTCGCCGAGTAGCGCTGCCCAATCATCTTGCCCATAACCTTTGCTTATGCGAATATCACGGATGCGTTCGCATAGCATTTGTTCTTGAATTGTCAATGTGGTGTGAACCATAGTCCCTCGCAAAAAAGGTGCTAGTTGCTGCTAGCACCTTTTATTTTATGTGTTTTATTCAGACGAAGCGCTGATTTTCCGCCAATCTGTCAATAGGTTAGGCATTGCGGCGGGTGTTGAAGGTAATTTGGCTATTCCTTTGTGTGTTATTTGCACGCTTCCAAACCAACGTAATAAGCGATTGAACCGGCGGTAAGGGCAGTCATGTTTGGATCAGGTTGGGATTGTTCCATCGCGGCGCGGGTTTCGCCCGTTCCTAGATATTTGAAGGTTCCAGCAGCGCAATCATACAATCTGGATGAATAGCTGATTCCACTAATGCCCACACGCTTGGTGATGATCACGCTATCTTCACCTTTTTTGGCTTTATCCAAGACATAAAAACTGGCGTTTGGATCAGAGGGTACGGCAAGCGGTTGGGTATTTTCAGAGGGTGCAGGATCGGCAGGTGCTGCGGTGGGTGCGGGTTCATCGCTGTAGCTGGTGGATTTTCTCCCCTCACAAGCCGTTAAAGATACCAGCACACCTGCCGTGAATAACGTCACAAAAATCCGCATAAGAAGCCCTTTTCAAGAGTTGATGAATCAGTTTTTGGTGTGGTGAGGATTCCCATTCTTGGGTGGGATTGACCAAAACTTGGTTAGCTTTTCCCCCAAACTTGGGTAAATCGCTTACCTAAACTTGGTAACATACATATATATACCTTACACAGTAGTAAACACTACACACAGTGTGTGTTGACTTAGCCCTTCCGAGTTACAAGGCCAACAGAACTTATTGAACTGATATTTGCCATGGGGACAAACACCACACTATCAATATAGTGAGCATCAAACTCAACTTGAGGAACACCAATTAATGGAATTGCCATTAACGTAATCGAAACACCATGATCAGAGAGTCGACTGATATTCATCACGACTCCTAAGGCGGCTGATTCAGCTAACAAAGGTGGTACTTCTTTGAAGTTCACGTACAAACAGGTATCGTCTTTTTTGCTCAACGCAATGCCCAAGCGCGTTTTTGTCCAAGCACGAATTTTTGTGAAATCTTCCGTAGTTGATTCGAGATTAAATTTCACTTCCCCTCCTTCCAATCGCGAAACTCTGGCACAGCCCGCTCTAGTTGCTTTTCCAACCACACCACATCGTCCGCACCATGCTCAGATGCAAAAGCGCGCACAAAATCACAGATCACCGCCGCCCTGCCGTCCCTGCTCTCTACGTAGGTATTCTTGCCCTCTGCGACGATATGGCCGTGGTTAACGCCAGTGGACACGACCGTTGATCCTTTACCGTAAGTAACTACGGTCTGATTAGTCCCCGATTGCCCCCGAAACATCTGCCCTTCTCCGGTAATGAGCCAATCTAAGTTGATGTCGTAGTCATACATGCACGCAAAAAAATCTAATTTTGGTTCTGATCGCCCACTCGCATAGTTGTGAAACGTCGAATAAGCCATGCCTACTTCAACAGCCAGCTCTTTGACGTTCAAATTTTTTGCTTTGCAAATTTCCGATATGCGATTCGGTATTAAGTTTTTTCTTAAAATATTCAATTTAAGATTTACAAATACCCAAAATGGTATTACGATGTTTAAAAGTTGACAGACAGACATTAAAACACGAAAGGAATTTGTATGAAAGATGAACGAGTGAGCTTTCGTTGTACTCGTGAGCAACTTCATTTTTTAAATGCTGAGGCAATCAGACGCAGTACACCCGATAAGATGGTAAAACCTGTGGATGTACTCAGAGATTTGATAGTAGAGAAGATGCAAGAAAGCCAATCAAAAGAAAAATTGGCGGCATAAAAGACGAAGGGATTAGGAGCTACCAACTACCTAATCCCCTCTTCCGAGTCGAAGCACTAACTTCGACAACGGCACAGGCAGAGACACTTTGAACGAGCACTCTGCCCGACCAGATTATATCAAATCGGGCTTACTTTGCCTGTGTTTTCCGACAACAAACTCAATTGGGAAAACACAATGAAATCATTACAACGTGATGGCACTTATTACACTTCTGACCTTAAACGTCGTCCCCTGCTGACACCCCGTCACCGCACTTATTGGGATGGCAATCGCTCCAACTTCCTGCCCTCCCCGTCCAGTCCTACCACACGCAGCATTGCACAGTTATTGCGTTGGGCAGCACCCAACCAAATCGCACAGCACTTGGAAGCATAAACATGAATCAAAAAAACCTCATGGACCTTCGATTCATGCTGCAAAGCGCGGAAGATGCGCTGGCGTTGCTGCATGATCCAAACGCTTATGTGTCGATTTATGTGGGTCACAAACACTACTCCACCTCAACCATTTTCCTGCCACAACAGGCTTGGGAAGCGGGCGAACGGGATTTATTGCGCTGCCTGTTGCAAGACGCGCATAAAAATTACGTGGAAAAGCTTAAGCAACAAATTGAAGTAGCAAAACAGGCACTGGAGGCGACGCATGTTTAATAAATACCTTACTCCTAGCGAACAGCGCAGCTTGTTGGCGACCATCAAAAAGCATAAAGCTTTGGATGCGCAGCGCGATGCGGCTTGGATGGAATTGGCGGTTTATACCGGTATTCGGGTATCGCCCTTAACCAAGCTCACGGTCGGCGATGCACGCAGAGCACTAGCATCCAAGCGGTTTGTGATCCGTGCGGAGATCAATAAACGCCATGTAAAAAGCGAAAACGCACTGCACCGGAATACTGAAGATGCGCTGCGCGATTTGCTGAAAATCCGTGCGCAAATGGGCTGCGACAATAGCGATTTTGATGCCCCCCTGTTGGTAAGTATCAAAGGAAAGCGCGACAAATTGCAGCCTCTTACCCCGCGTGCCTTGCAAATTGCCATGCGCAAATGGGCACGATTAGCCGGGTTGGCATGTGCCGAGGAAATTACCCCGCATTGGTTACGCCACACCTTAGCAAAACGGATTATTGCTAGCAGCACCAGTAACAACCCGCTGGGCATTGTGCGCGCGGTGTTGGGACACAAAAGCATTGCGACCACAGCGATTTATGTGGAACCGGATAAGGATGAGGTGGATTCAGCGATTTTGGAGGTGGCGTGATGGCATTAAAAATTCATTACCGCTGCCTTTGCTGTGGCAAAAAACTAAGTGATCCGCTTTCAATGGAGGTCGGTTTGGGGCCGATATGCAGAATGACTATTAAAAATAAGAAAGATGTAGAGCCAGAATTATTTGGTGGTTCCAACTTCGTTTTTTATCACTTGGAAGGTGTGCTGTGCATTGTTGACCTAGACACCGGCGGCAAGTCAGTCACCAATGATATGGAAAACATCCTTGCTCGCCTACAAAACGAAAACGGTATTGATTTGTATGCCCAGCCGATCATGTATCGCGATTCGTTGAAAATTTGGGATGGCGTGCAGGTACACCCCGTTGGTAAACGCACCTTTTACACCTCGTTTTTCTCTCTGAATGAGCGCGATGAAAACGCAGCAATTGCCAAAGTGAAAGCGATGCAGGAGGTGGCGGCATGAGCGTAATCATAATTTTACAGTGTGATTTATGTGGTAAAACTCATCTTAGGCGATCTAGCGAAACAAAAAAAGAAGCGCTATTTACACTCAAATTAGCTCTAAAGCTATGCAATGAAGATGGTTACATTTGTCCTGACTGCGATGAGCAACAGCAGCAGACTGAAGAGGACAATGTATGAGCCTAATCACTCTACTCGACAAAGCGCTAGCCACTGATTTGAGTAAATCCGAACACCGTGCCTTTTTGGCGCTATTACGCCAGACCCTTGGTTTTAACAAAGTGAGTGATGCGTTGACGTTTAACCGACTCGCCAAGCTCATGGGATTGCGCAAAGACCACGCCAAGAAAGCAGTTCAAGGTGTGGTGGATGCTGGATTATTCCAGCAAGTTCCACACGCTGAGTATGAGTTCACTTATTCCGTGCCGATGGTGGAGCCGACTCGCGTGAGTCGACCTGCTCAGGAAATCAATTTGCCCGAGGGATTGGACGATGAAACCACAGCCACACTACAACGTAGCCTTAAAACCCTTTGCCCTACCGATGCACAGCATGTTTGCCAGTTGCTGGGCAAAGCCATGCAAGACGGTTCGATACGCACTACCCCGCTACGCTTTGCCAGTGCCTTGGTCAAAGCCGCCAAGGTCGGTGCATTGGATATTAGTGCGTTATCGGCGCAGCCAATCGCGCAGCAGCCACCACAAGCGCAAAAGAAGCATCCTGATTTAGAGGCAAGATTCAGAGATTCGTTTTTTGCTCAAGTGGCCCAACTGACTGGGCAGCCGATTGAATTAGTGCGGGCGCAACATGGCTGCGGTTGAAACGGTGCAGTTTACGGCACGGATTGACTCGCGAGTCATGCGAGTCATTAAGAAAGAGGCCGCACAAACAGGGCAAAGCACCAATGAGAAGCTGAATTATTTGCTACAGCTTGGGCTTATTACATTAGCCCAAAAACGAAAAGCCACTGTTGAAGCAGTGGCTCAGGTGGCTAAACCATAAAGGTATGAATTAAATGGATAACCAAAATCATCGTAACGACTCCCTAGAGTCAGGTCAAGTTGAATGGCGCAGAGTCTACAGTGTCACTATTGCATTGCTTGCCGCCAGCGCAGCGTTTTATAGCATAGTGTCACCGATTACCCGACTGGACGCTATCAATCCCCTCCTTTGGTTGCATGTTGCACAACAAGATGCACCACTCACCGCTGTGGCGTGCGCTTTAGCGTATGTTGTATGGCATTTCAGTTTTTCACACCCGATCTTAGGCAGTTTGGCGTGCGTGGGTGCCGTGCTTTGTGCCGCTACGTTGGTGCAAGGGGGCTAATATGACTAATCAATACATTTTAAAAGGGCAGATTCAGCAGTTAGAAAAAAAGCGTCACCATCTGCAGGCGCACTTGATTGACATTCTGACTGGCTTGAATGTGTTTCGCTGGGTCACGCTACTTCTGTACCTCGCATTTACATTGTCGCTCTATGTTGGCGATGTGATGAATTTAAAAACCCTAGCCGATAGCTTGTTCGGTAGCTTTCTTGGGTTTGGGTTATATCTGGGCATTGCCTGCGGTTCGGCTTTTGCACTGGCCAAGTTTAAGCACAATTTTTATGTATACCGTGGGATTCATGGCGGCGCACTCATCATGGTGGGTGTGGTGATTATCATGGGGTTGACCGCAGAAATATTTCAGTCCAGCGGTCAACAGGATACGAAAGCGAGAGCCGGTGCTGAATCCAGCCAACAGTATCAAGCCACATTACAGCAATCCCCGACAGCCGCACTAAGCCAAGGCTATGCTGATCCTTATGCGGACCGACTCATTAATCTACGCGGCGAACTGGCGAAAGCTATGGAGTTGGAGCGCACGTGTGTGAAGACCTGTGCCACGCAGCGCCAGCGGGTGGAGTCGTTAGAAGGGAAAATTGCGGCGGTCCAGCAATTGCAGAAAGAAAGTGCCACCAAGCATTCCACTGACCTGACTTCAGCGCAAGCGATGCACAATGCGCAACTAAACCAAATTGAAGAAAAGCATTATAACCCGACGATTCGTTCCGTGAAGGAGTTGACCGGCGTAGGGATTGGCACAGCGATTACCATCATCATGGGGATCATTAGCATCATCTTTGAAATCTGCCATGGTTATTTTAGCTCAATGTATAACCGCACCTTGCGCAGTATTGAGGCTATTGATAATCAGTTAGTGGCGTTGCGCGGACAGTATGCCGATCTGACGGGTAAAGACTACGATGACCTGACCGAATCGGCGCAACAACCTGACCGTGCAAAATCGAACCTGACCGAATCGGCGCAACAACCTGACCTGACCTTCAGAGGGTTGTCCGGTGCAGTCAGTGCGTTTGCACCCAACCTGACCCGATCAGTCTCCCCTGCCCTGTCTACTCCACCCGAAGGTGTATTACAGCACCTAGCTGTCGAGCTAGATAAAGCGCAACAATCTAGGGATCAGCTCAGCCATAAAATGGCGAATGCCTTGAGCAACAACGCTGCTCTATCTACATTCGGTAGGGAATTACAACGGGCTGGTATCCCCTACCCTGATGATCCGGTTCTCGATAAAGCAGCAGATAAGGACAGCATTCTGCGTATTATCGGTCAAGCTACCCCACTTGACCGTTCTGCCCCCCTGCCGGAAAACAACTTGACCGGTCAAGTGGCTGAACCTGACCGAAAAGTAGGTCAAGTGTCCGGTCAGGTAGGCGGACAAGTCTCAGAGAACGATGAAAAATTAGCCAAAGCAATGGCAGAAATTGAAGCGATGAAAGCTCAAAAAGCTAAGCTGGAAGCGGATTCGGTCAAGTTGGCGGAGCAATTAAAAGCCGAACAAGCCAAGCGGGAAGCGGAGTCGGTCAAGTTGGCGGAACAACTAAAAGCAGAACAAGCCAAGCGGGAAGCGGAAGCGCGGGCACACGCAGAAGCTGCACGAGTGGCACAGGAAAAAGCCAAAGCGGAAGCGCGTGCCAAAGCGGAAGCGCGTGCCAAAGCGGAAGCGCAAGCAAAAGCTGAGCGGGATCGCATTGCGGCTGAGATGCGCGAACGGGCAGAAGTGGCACGTTTAGCAAGGGAGCAAGCCGAAGCTAAGGCACGTGCTCAAGCGGAAGCCGAACGCTTGGCACGGGAAGCGGCGGAAGCTGAAGCACGTGCTCAAGCCGAGCGTGAGGCGGAAATGGGCAAGTTGACCGAGGATCAGATCCAAATAGCTGCGGCTGCTATTAAATCTGCGATTCAATCTGGTCGCGTTACAACACTAGGTTTCGGTTCGCTCAAAGAAGAGTTGAAAGCGGTCGGTCTACCTACCAGTTCAGATAGTCTCAAAAAGCTCATCAAGTTAGGCTGCCACGCTTTGGAAGCGCAAGGGCTGGTACAGCTTGATCCTAACTACTCAAAGGGCAAGCCGCTTTACATCATTGCGTAAGCAATCACGGGCAGGGCACACGTCCTGCCCAAACTATTGGAAGATAATATGTTAGCAAATCCAAAAATTGGGCAGCCCGTTCGGATTAATTACAAGAACAAATCTATGCCATTGCAGGGTATGGAAGGAGTTATTTCGGTAGTAGGTCTGGGCAAGCCCAGAAACCACGGTGTTATCGTCGCTGGAGTTGTGTATGTCATTCCATGCGGCAATTTATGCAAGTTGACTAGGAAGTAGGCTATGCCAATCCGAAAAGACTTAAAACCGCTTTATCCGGCGAATTGGAAGCAATTAAGCACTGATTTAAAAGCAAAGGCCGGTTGGGAGTGCCAAGGGTGTGGGATGCCACAGTATGGACTAGCTTTTTGGGATGAAGGCTTGGGGCGTTATCAGCTTATTAAGGGGAACCGCTTTTATGATCAATTGGAATATACAGAAAGCTATAAAAGCGCGATAGCAGCAAAGCAACACCTAGAACAGTGGTGTGACTATCCAAACAAATTAATCATTATTGTGCTAACGGTGGCACACCTAGATCACGATCCAACCAACAATGATCCCAGCAATTTGCGGGTCTTGTGCGGTCGGTGTCATTTGCAGTATGACGAACCGCATCACCGCGCAAACCGTGTACGCAATGCACGTTGTGGCAAAACTATCGATATGTTTGAGCCATAGCATGGCGTTTAGTGTGGTTGGGGAAAAAGCGGGTGCGGCGCCGATGGAGCGGGTGATTGATGGCCCGATGGCGGAGGCAAAGCGATTTGTTGAGCAGTTAAATCTGCGCGAATTGCGTAAGCCCGAATCATACCGCTGGTGGTGGCGAATAGTTGATGAAGTGGATGCGCCAGCATCTGAGGATTTTATTGCGCTAAAAACGCTGACGCCGGAACTAAAGGGCAAGGTCTGGCAACGGATGAAGGAGCGCAAGCCAGCCAAAGCGGCATTGTTTAAAGACCCGTTTGTGTTGGCACTACAACAGGAGTTTGGGGCGGAATGGTTAATAACGACAAGGGAATTAAAGGAGCTAACGGATGATTGATCAGGATACGCTGCAACAGGTGCAGGCGGTGGTGGATAAGCTTTACGCGGATTATCACATCACACTGATTTTGACACGCGGCACGGAGCCAGTGGAGATGCTAGTGGCGAGTAATGAGGACCTGCCGGTGTTGGTGGGGGCCTTGCAGTCAACGCTGGCGGATTTTATGAGTCGCTGGCAGATACATCAGATTGGCAATAACACCATACATTAATAAAAGGGGCAGGCAGTGGCTACGGACAACTATATAACAGCCTATATAACAGCCGTAAAAAAAGCTGCATCGGATTTGCACGATGTGGCCAACAAATTGGGGTTACAACAGGGCAAGGGGCAAGCTGGGGAAAATCGGCTTTATCACTCACCGGCGCATCCTGATAAAACACCGTCGCTGTCTATTTTCAAAGCCAGAGATGGGGAGCTGGCGTGGAAGGATCACAGCACGAATGATGCGGGCGATGCAATTGAGCTGGTGAAATATACCAAAGGGCTGCCGTTTTTGGATGCGGTCGATACCTTAGCAGGGTGGTATGGGGTGCAAAAGGATATGCCGCCAGCTGCACCAGTGGAAAAGTCACGCATTGAATATATCGCGGATCAAGTATTAAAGCCGCAAGGTTTGGCGGACGCGACCGCGTATCTGGTGAGTCGTGGCATTGTTGAGCCGGTTATACAACAGGCTTGGAATGCCAAAGCGATTGGCTGGAATAGCTACACCAGCCAAACTAAGCCGGAGGGCGAAGTGGGGCATGGTGGCAAGGGTGTGGCGTTTGTGGTGCGGGATCGGTTAAGCAATCGGGTGATTGGGGTGGATACACGTTACCAAGCACCGGAGCTGAATGGCGGAATCAAAACTAATTCGCAAGGCGAAAAGAACGATGCGCCGTGGGTGGTGGGTTGGGCAGATTTTCGCAAGGCGCACACGGTTTATATTACAGAGTCACCCATTAATGCGTTGAGTATTTTGAGTTGTGTCAAAAAGGGTGTCAGTGCGCTGGCATTACGTGGCACGGCGAATGCGGCGAATTTGTCTGAGTCGCTATTCGAGGGTAAGCAGGTGCTGATTTGCCCAGACCATGATGCTCCCTTCGAAAAAGGGCACAAGTTGGCTGGGATTCGACCTGGTGCAACGGCGGCGTGGTTGTTGTATGACCGGCTGAGTCATGCGGGGATTCCGTGCCAGATCGTGGATACGTCGGAGTGGGAATTAGGCACGGACATAAATGACATTCTGAAAAAGGAAGGGGTGCAGGGCTGCAAAGCGCGTTTGTCGAGTGTTGAGCATAACGCTATCCCTGGGCTTTGGAGCAAAGAGAATTTAGGGAAGCCACGCTTTTATTTGCCGGAGCATGATTGGCAGCGGTATTGGCGTTATCGGGTAGAGTCGGATTTTACGCGCTATCTGGACAAGTTTGAGCGCGGGGATGATGGCGAAATCAAACAGCCGGAATATGTGGATTTGGCGGCGTTTCGCGTGGCTAAGGTTGACCGGATGAAGATTCAAAGCTGGCAGGCGACGGTGTTGAATGCACCGGATGGGCAGCCGGATACCATGTTTAAGGTGTCATGCCAAACCGCACACCAAGGGCGTAGCCTCACACGCATGACCATGACTAGCGAACAATTTGCGAATCCGCAGACCTGGGCGAAGTTTGGCTATATTTACAAACCGGCGGAATTTATGCGCTTGACGGCGATTTATTCAAAAACATTGGATGAGTCGGAGCAATTGGCGGTGAATTTTGTCGGCTTGGCTTATAAGGCAGGTAAGCCGGTGATTAATAATGGCCCGGATTGCTATTTTCAGGATGCAGAAGTGCAGTGTCCCTACCATGCGCTGATTTTTAATGCGGGAACTCGTGAGAATGCAGCCACGATTATTCAGGCGTACCAAGCGACGTTTAAGCAAAATGCGGCGGCGCTGCCGGTGGTGTGGGCATTAGGTGCACATTTAAAGGTGTTTCTGGGATGGTGGCCGCATATGCAAATGGAAGCGGAAAAGGGGTCGGGGAAATCCACGTTGATGGATGCGCTGGCCAGAACGCTACAGATGCAGATTTTTGGTGCGGATATGCTCAAAACGTCGTATCGCACGCAGCACAGCGTGAGCTACACGGGTCATCCGGTGATGTGGGAGGAGATTGGGACCAATTCACCAGAGGCAATTAAGTCGGGCAATGATCGCTTGCAGGAGGCGTATAACTACCGCCAAGCCTTGCGCGGCAAAACGACCTATCTTTCGTCTGCACCCGTGCTTTTAGGTGGCGAAGAAGTGGATATGAACTCACTGATTGGCAAGTTGACACGCACGTCGATTAAAGCGCATTTGCAGGGCGTGCCAATTTCCGGCGATTTGCCGGTGTTTCCGCTTAAAGAATGGTTGGAGTTTTTGGCCAAGTTAAAGCGCAGTGACGTTGAAGAAAGCCTAGAACGGTGCGTCAAGTATTTGATGAGCCAAGCCATGACGCGGGAAGGCGATGCGAATGCGCGGCGGATTGTGAAGAACTTTGCGGCGATTTATTTGGCGTGGGCGTATTTGTGTGAGTTTGCAGCAATCCAAACCACACAGGGCGAGTTTTTACAGGATTTGATTCGAGAGATGAATAGTTTTCTGAAGGAAACGGAAGCGAGTCGCCAGCCCTGGGTATGGATTGCGGAGATTATATTCAGTGAGATTGATGCGCGGCGCTATCCGTTTCCGTTTTCAGTCGATGAGATCATTCATCAAGGGCAGCCAGCGCGGGTTTTAATGATTCGGCATACGCAGATGATGGAGCATATTCGCCATTCGAATCATTTAAAGCAGCGGCTGGAAGCGTTACCAATTCGTCAGGCAAAAACATTTAAGGAACAAATGAACTCATGCGGGATTATTTTGCGTGAAAATTGCGAAAAGCGCATTGGTATGGGTCGGGTCACGGGATTATTGGCGCTCAGCATGGAAAAGCTGGAGCAGTTTGGCTTAAGTTTGGCGCGGGAGGTTAATAGCGAGTAATGGCTAAGCAGCGCAAGGAAGGGCTGTATTTGCGGGGTGCTATTTGGTGGTGTCGCTATTATGATCAAAACAATAAATTGCAGCGTGAATCGCTGGACACCACACAACACGCGATTGCGTTGGAGCGATTTGCGGCTAAGCAGCCACCTGCTAGGCGTGATAAGCCCAGCGTGGCGGATGTGTTGGATTTGTATCATTTTGAGCGGGGTCAATCGTCAAAGCGGGGTGGGTATTTGTCCGCACGGCGGCTGTTGTTAGCGTATTTTTCGGGGATGTTGTGGGAAGAGTTGGGCGATGTACGCCACCCACGCAGCTTTAAGCAGTTTATTAAGGAGCGGTCGCAGCAAGTTAGCCCTGCTACTGTCAATATTGAGATCGGCATTTTATCAGCAGCGGCGAATGTGGCGATTGATCAGCAGTTTGCGATTAAAAACTATTTGACGCGGCAAAAGCTGAAGGTTTTTGAGCCTGACCCGATTTTTATTACGCAGGATCAAGCGTTGGCTTTGTTGGAGGCAGCGCGATTCAATCAGCGCAAATTCGCGCATCATCAAAAACCAACATTATATAATTGGCTGTGTATTGCCTTAGGCACGGGAATGCGCATGTCGGAAATTCTGAAATTGCAGCGCACGGATGTGGATTTAGTGCAGCAAGTGATTCGGCTATCAACTTCAAAAAGCGATAAGCCGCACAGTATACCCATGACGCAAGGTGTGGTGGCGGCGGTGCAGCGGTGTTTGGCGCTGAGCAATAACCAATGGCTATTTCCGTCACCCAAAGCGGGGCACATTCGCACGATCTATCCACAGTTTCGGCGCGCGTGTGTGCGGGCGGGTATTCCGATTACTAATAAAGCGTTAGGGGTGCAGGGTGTGCGGGTGCATACCACACGGCACACGGTCGCCAGTTGGTTGGTGCAGGACGGTGTGCCATTGTTGCAAGTTGGGGATTTACTCAACCATAGTTCAGTGAAGACCACAGAGCGTTATGCGCATTTGTCGCCGGAAGGTCGGGCGGCGGTGGTGGGGAAGTTGCCGAAGTTTAACTTCTAAATTTGTTTATTATTTTCTTTACATATACCCAAAACGGGTATAATATTAATCTCATCAGGTAGCGAAAAGCGCAAGCCTGAAACCAGACCACTAATATTTAGAGGTAACAAAAATGAACAAGTCAACTATCTTCAAAATGGCTCATCAGTTAGCAAAATCTGTCCACCAAACAGGCGATTGCTACCATGTTACCTTTTCAGTGGCTCTAAAAATTATTATCAATGGAGCTAAGAAAATGACTGCAACTAAAGTAACTGTATCTGACTCTTTCCCAGCTTATAACGAGCGTCGCTATGGCAAGCCTTGGGGCGCTGTTATCACGTTTGATGGCACAAAAGCCAAATATGATTTTGTCGGAACTTACATGGGAAAGGCTGGCGATGCGGGCGATGTTGTTATTGAGTGCATGGCCGGTGACATTGTGGCGTTTGGTCGCAAAGATAACCGCAGCAACAACACCTACAATGAGTGGTACATCGTAGGTAGCAATGGTGAGCTGCAATCAGTTGATAAAAAAGCTGCCTACGAATACTACAAAAGTAAAGGAGTTTAATATGAGTGTCGACACTTATCAGGACGAGGATAGCGGGCTGTGGGGATACATTATATACAACGGCAGCGATGCCGTTGGCACCTCAAAAGCCATTTACGATAGTTCTACCCAAGCAATAAAAGAGGGTTATGGGGCAATTGCCGAATCTGACACCTTCTTCTAAACAAAACGGCAGCTCCAGTGGGGGCTGCTTTTTTTATCACGTTACGATAAAAAGGATGCTCTTATGACAACAAAGACCCACAACGTGCAAAAAACTAACGAAATCTTTAATCGCCTGTGTGCTGCTATGCAGCTCAGCACCGATGAGCGAGTAAGTTTTATGACCGAGGCAGGATATTCGGTATCTAAATCAAAAGTGGTGGCGTGGGGCAGCAGGGGGAAAAACTACGCTGAAATGCCGGAGGAGGCACTCACTTTATTTTTAAAACGGGTGCAAACTCACTCTAAATCCCCGCTTATAATTTTCCTAGCCCAGAAAATAGTGGATGCTGGAGAGTATGAGCGCTTGGGAGTGGAGATGGAGGCACTCAGCGAATTAGTCATGCTCACAAATCGTGAATATGGATATACCCCTGCCAACCTCCGTCACGAGTGTAAGCTAGCAGGCGGACGCGAAGTATTTGCCAAGCTCCACAACATACCACCGGCGACACTTAATAAGTGGTGCCACGATGGCATTGACCCCAGCAACTGGCGGGATATGCCCGCCGCTAAATGGGCAGAAATTTTTAATAAAAGTAATATTTAATTCTTTACATATACCCAAAACGGGTATATTATATATTTCATCAGGTAGCGAAAAGCGCAAGCCTGAAACCAGACCACTAATTTTTAGAGGAAAGTAACATGATCACAATCAATATTGCTCACACTGTATCCGACAAACAATATAACGCAGCTAAGAACGTTGTTGAAAAGGCATTTTCTACAGAACCGTATTTAAACGGTGTGCTGTACCAAATAGAACGCGATGAGTTTACATTCATCGACGGTTATGGCTCAGATGATGCAAATTACTTAGTTTTATTGAAAAAAATTCAGCGGGCTATTGCTGAAAACTAATCAACACACTGGGACAGTAAATTAATTCTGTCAGTCCACTAATACTTAGAGGAAAAGAGCATGAGCAACATAAAGCGCAACCGCGCCTTCAAAAATAAAAACTACTTACCCTCCAAACACGCACATTTAAGCAAGGCTATCCCTGATACTTTAGTGGATATGCTTACCTCTAAGCAGTTGGAGGCGGTGATAGAAGTAATGGACAATTACTATCACCAAAGCAAGCGCGAAGCCATCAAAAATATTCTGGCGGAAAAAGAAGTCTGGTCGGATGAGGATCAATGCTTTTACGACTTAGTTAAAGCGGAGTCGTAAAAAATGAAATATGAGGAACTTATGAACGAGTTCCTCAAAGTGAAGCGCTCACTTTGGGGCCCAGAAACCTATACTGACTTAGTAAGTCAATATAATAACGATGTTTATCCGGTGATTGGTCGGATGGACATCAACGAAATTACACCTCCGATCCTAATTGCGCTCTTGCGCAAAATAGAGGGCAGGGGCAACATCAATACCGCCCGACGCACACGGGCACGCATCGATCAAGTGTACCGCTACGCCATTGCCTGCGGATACACCGCCTACAATCCAGCCTGCGGGCTAGTTGATGCGTTGCAACCTCATAAGGTAAAAGGGCATGCGTTTTTAAATGCTGACACCACCGCCTTTAAAAAATTTTTACGAGCGGTACGGGATGGAGGCAAGCTAAACGAAATACACTACGATGCCTGGCTATTAATTGTTTATACAGCCAAGCGCCGTAGCGAGGTAGCATTTGCCGAGTGGAGTGAGATTGACTTTGCAAAATCGCTTTGGCAAATCCCTGCTGAGCGCACTAAAACAGGCAAGCCTCATGCTTGCCCCTTATCACCATCGGCTATAAGAGTGCTCCAGCGCCGCAATGAGCAGCGCCGCAATCAATACATATTCCCGCACGCCTCGCGGGAGGATCGACCCATGAATCGGTGGATGATTTGGCAGTCAATCCGCCGCACCGGCTACACCGGCAAAATGACTCTGCACGGTGTGAGAAAAATATTTAGCACCCACGCCCATGAAAGCGGGCTGTGGTCAGTGGATGCCATAGAGACACAGTTGTCGCACGAAATATCCGGCGTGCGCGGTATTTATAATAAATCCATATACCTTGGCGAGCGGCAACGACTGGTCGATTGGTGGGGTAGTGAGATCGATAGTTGGCTTGGTACAAAATAAACCAAGAGCCGCGCACGTCGCGGCTTTTTTGTGCCTGTTCTGTCTATAAACTCTTAATATTATAGACAGTGCAGAAATATTTTAGTAACTGTCTATAATTTCGTTATTTACAGATTAAAAACAGTATTTTACTAAAAGTAATTATTGGACTAATAGCTTAGGTATACTTATACTATTATGTCATGACATAAATATAAACGAAGGGAAATTAATGCCGAATAGCATGACGGAACATAGCCGCAACCTGCGCAATGAGACCTCTAAACAGCGGCGTAAGCGGATTCTTGAAGATGATGGAAAACTGGTGCAGGTGTTGTTAGAAAAGGATTATGCGGCAAAGTTTAACGCGATTAAGGCGCAGATTGGGCATCTTGAACCAGCTACAGATACGGACACTTTAAAAGATATGATTGATTATTCCCATAGGTTTTTATTTAAAAAATAATTAATTATTTTATTTAAAACTATTGCTTAATAGGCGGAATCCGCCTATAATTGCTTTCAACGGTGGCGCAGAAAGCCGCTTGTTTCCGAGAAGGCTAGTCGCCATCGTTGGAGACAGATATGAAGCTGAAAGATGCTGCAACCGTTAAGACAGACTACCCAGAAGCCGATTTTTGGTTAGTCCGTCGAGGCTCAGAGGATTCAGTTGGGCAAGTGACACGGGAATATTCACCGTATCACATTGGGATAAAAGTCCACCGAACTGAGATTCTGCTTCCTGACTACCTTTACTATGTGATGATGCACTTACACAGCATCGGCGCTTGGAAGGTGAGAGCAAGGGGCACACTGAGCCTGGTTCACATCACAGTCTCTGATGTCAAAAACATAGAGCTGTCACCGTCGTAACGGAAGGGGGTCTTTCGACCCCCAACCCTTAAAACTTAAAGGTGCATTATGGAAATTAAATTGCCTTCCATTGCTCAACAGCAGGCTTTTATCTTGCAAAAAGCGAACGAGGAAGCTATTCAACAAATTCAAGCGACGGTGACCGCTCCCCTTAAATCTGGTGTGAAAATAACCGACACTAGTCATTTGCTCAGGGAGCAAGAAGGCTGGCAAGCACCAAGTGCTGATGTCGTGCGACTTTACTTTGATAACTTCAAGCAGCAATTTCCTGCTTATGACAGTGATCAGAAAATGGCCTATCTATTGGGTATTAAGTCGGATCGACGTGTTAGAGAGTGGCGCAGCGGTGAATACAAAGTGCCTTATGGTATTTGGCGTAGGTTCCTGATTATGACTGGACGCGCGCCACAAGAAATCGTTCCAGTCTTGGGAGTGTTTAAAGATGAGTGATTATGACGCTTGGGGCGCGGGCTGGTTGCTGGGCAAATATCAGCAGTACCAGCCGTGGCCCGATGAAAGCCAACTTGATGAGTGGATCGACGGTTTTAAAGTGGGAACGACGGAGGTAGGGGAGTTTCATATTTGGCCACAGCAATTGTGGGAGTATAGTCAGGGCATGAATGCACCGGACTATGTTATTAAGTACGCGCGCAAGCCGAAATAAAGGAGCGAATCGTGAGTGATAGTTATAGTGCTTTAACGGTTGTTTTTGAAAAGGATATGCGCAAAGAGGATGTGGAGGTATTGATTGTGGCTATATCTCAATTTAAGGGTGTGCTGAGCGTGCAACCACAGGCCAGCGATTTGAATACACTCATCGCTACTCAACGAGTGCGTAATGAGTTGGGAAATAAAATACTTAATCTTGTATATCCAGATATATCTAGATCAGAGTAGAATCTGTGTCAATTGCGTTGGTATTGACACAGGAAAAACCAAAAAAATCAACGAAAACAATATTTTACAAGCTATAACATGCCCCTCCTAAGGGATAGCTACAGGTTCGATTCCTGTTGGGGCCACCATATAATGTTGTAGTCTAATAGAGCTAAACACATCACAACAGAATCATAATTTTGTCAAGGTGTCTGTGAGCAAGATAAGAGCACAGCTAAACAGTCTGAAATAGAAATATGAGATTTGGCTTGACCGGTACACTTAACCATGTTTGAAAGATTTAAACTCTAAGTCCTAACTGCTATGAATTACCCGAATGATTTTATTGACCAATTTATATGTGGTAGCTCAGAGCAAGTCATGGCTCAATTACCTGATAAAAGCGTAGACCTAGTAGTTACCTCACCACCCTATAATCTTAAAAACTCTACTGGCAATGGAATGAAAGATGGTAGAGGAGGTAAGTGGTCCAAAGCTGCTCTAATACAAGGCTACTCACACCATCATGATAATATGCCTCATGCAGAATATGTAGCTTGGCAGCAGACTTGCTTAAAAGAGATGATGAGGGTTCTAAAAGATGATGGTGCGATTTTCTACAATCATAAATGGCGTGTGCAAAATGGGTTACTACAAGACCGTAGTGATATAGTTGCTGGCCTTCCTGTTCGCCAAATTATTATCTGGAGAAGAAAAGGTGGTATCAACTTTAATGCTGGATACTTCTTACCTACCTATGAAGTAATTTATTTAATAGCAAAAAAAGACTTTAAATTAGCACCTAAAGCAAACGCTTATGGAGATGTATGGGAGTTTGGTCAAGACCTAAATAATCAACATCCGGCCCCCTTCCCCGTAGAATTAGTTGAAAGAATTATATCATCAACTTCTGCACAAATTATTCTGGATCCCTTTATGGGCTCGGGTACAACAGCTTACGTTGCTAAACAGCTGGGGAGACAGTTTATAGGAATAGAAATATCTCCAGAATATTGCGAAATGGCAAAACTTCGTTTGATTGACCCATCAAGCATCTACAGGGAACCAGCATCTACAGCTCAGCAGGGTAAATTGCTATGAGTGACAAAACCTTTACTAAAGAAGGATTAATCCAAGAGCTGCAAAAAATACGTGGTCAGGGCTGGATCGAGACAACAAGACCTCTTAATGATGGAAATGTGGGAAATTTATTAGAGGACCTTCTGGGCATCGATGAAAACAACTTACCCATACCCAATGCAACAGAATGGGAGTTAAAAACTCAACGCAAGGCTAGTAACTCTTTACTAACCCTTTTTCATATGGAGCCCTCTCCCAGAGCTCTAAAATTTGTTCCTAAAATCCTATTGCCCCATTATGGTTGGACACATCAAGATGCTGGTATCAATTACACAATAAATGAAAAAAGTTTTCGACAAACTATACGTGCTGGAGTATATTCGAATAGAGGATTTTCAATAAGAGTCAATAAAGCAGAGCAAAAAATAGAAGTGCATTTTGACCCTACCAAAGTTGATCTATCTATTCAGGGCGACTGGCTAACATCGATCAGAACTAGCGGCAAATTAGAACTTGATCCAGCGCCCTATTGGGGCTTTAACGACTTCTTTCATAAGCTAGGCTCTAAGCTACATAATTGTTTTTATGTTACTGCTATTGAGAAGAAGGAAAACGGCAAAAACTTTTTCAAATATGAAGACATTCTAATGCTGAAGGATTTATCTCTGGATAAGACAATTGATGCGCTAGAGGCTGGACTAATTTATATAGATTTTGATGCACGTACAGGTCACAATCATGGAACAAAATTTAGGATTCATCCTAAAAATATGATTAATCTTTATACAACCCATCAAATTTATTAGTTATTTTAAAAGCATGGAATTTTTGGTTGTTTTTCCATTTTTTTACAGACTTCTTTTTAAATATGTCAATTTTATTAATGAGTTACTATTTAACTGTGGTCCTGTTGGAGCCACCATTAAAATCAATAGTTTAGCAGCTTATTAATTTTAGCACCTTGCCAGCTAGTGAGACCCTAGCAAGATGCCAAAACCACCACTCAACCCTGCTTAAGCATCCAACCTGTCAAAACGGATTTAGACTGAAACATCTAGGTCTTTTTTGGCGCGGAATTTGCCAACGATTTTGATAATCGGCTCGACCACTATAAACACCACAGCACCAATGAGTAAACCTAAGACAATCGTTAGTAAACTAGGGGTAATAGCTGCGAGTAAATTACCAAACCAGCCTTGAATCTGGTGCACAAAAGCGACTGCACCTTCGGTAATGTGATGACCCAGCGGCAAACCATGCAGCACAATACCACCGCCCACCATAAACATCGCAATCGTGCCGGCAATTGACAAAAACTTCATCAGCTTGGGGGCAAAAGCGAGTAAGAATTTACCCAAACTCATTTTAAAACCTGCACTGCCCTGCTCTTCCGCCTTGCGTACCAGATACATGCCCAGGTCATCCATTTTGACGATGCCAGCCACTAAACCATAGACACCAAAAGTCATTAAGATCGCAATGCCAGCCACTACCACCGCTTGCGTCATAAAAGGCTGATCCTTGACCGACCCTAAAGCGATCACGATAATTTCGGCGGATAAAATAAAATCAGTACGTATCGCACCTTTAATTTTATCTCGCTCAAAATCAGCCATATTCACATCAGGATCTAGCAATGCCTCCGTGACAGCTTGTTCCTCATCGTGCTCATCTTCATGAAGCACTTTATGTAAAACTTTTTCGAATCCTTCAAAACATAAATAAGCGCCGCCCACCATTAATAAAGGAGTAATCAACCACGGCAAAAAAGCGCTAATCGCCAAGGCGGCTGGCACAAGAATCAGTTTATTAATAAACGAACCCTTGCCAACGGCCCAAACCACAGGAATTTCACGCTCAGCACGGATACCAGAAACTTGTTGCGCATTGAGGGCTAAATCATCACCTAATACACCCGCGGTTTTCTTGGCAGCCACCTTGGTCAGCACCGCCACATCATCTAAAACGGTGGTAATATCATCCAATAACGCGAGAAGACCAGCACCTGCCATAATGTATTAACCTTTTTTATTGATAGACTGTTACTTTTACTTTCTGAGTGGCGGCACAGCAGCGGTCGGTGCGGCCTGTGTATTACCAAACACAGGGGTCGCCATCAATTTTTCAGCTTCATCAGCATCATCACAATAACTCCAAGTCGCCTCCCAACGTGAAGGAAAATTTTTATCTAAGAATTTGACATTGAAACGCCCCCAATACGAGGTCATTTTGCCCTGAATCCCGGGTCGTTGTGTGTCACATGCTTTTTTCGACTGATTTTTTGCCCAATACCCAGTGTAACTAGCACGATTTTCATAAACTTTCGCTAAGCCCAACAGATAAATTACGCCAGGATTATCTGCCGAACCATAAGTCCAAACCGCCGTAGGGCCAATTTCATCCTCGTAGACTACACGCCCACTTTTAGTATCCCAAACTTCATCCGACCAAGCCGGTAAAGCAGCGAAACCACTAGCAGCAATGAAGGTCAAGGCAAGTACAGCTTTCATGGTTAAATCCTCAAATGAATGTTTCACGCACTGTACCGCGTCCGAGCCAAGCACTAACACCTAGCATAAGAGATAGCAGTATCACGATAAACCCATTACCCCAGAAAATATAAGGCGTTGAACCTTGCATGGGTTGTGCCCAACCGGCAATAACCGCTTCTTTATATTGTGTCGAACCTTGTAAAGGTTTGCCTTCCGCATCATACACATGATCAGCAACGTTCTTGCCCTGAGGATTAATAATTTCAGTTACACCATTATTAGTAGAACGTAATAAATAACGCCCCGTCTCCATCGCTCGAAACCGTGCAATCTGCGCATGTTGTTGGGCTTCAATCGACCCTGTGAACCAACCATCATTACTGACATTGACTAGCATGGTCGCTTCTGGTAAACCATCGCGCATTTCTTCGCCATAGGCATCTTCATAGCATACCGACATACGCATCGGTTGACCGGCGACCATCAAGTTAACCTTTCCTTTCCATGGCGTCACATTGTCATAGGGCAAAATAACAATCTTTTCCAAAAAACGCAGGTATTTCAAAAAGGGAATATATTCGCTAAATGGCACCAGATGGCGCTTACCATAGACATCAAGCTCTTTGCCAATGCGCATAATCGCGTTATACATGGCGCCTGTGTCTTTATCGTATTCAAAACCGCCTACTAATAAATCATTTTCTTGCGTGGCAAAGTTTTGTTGTAGGGGCAAAATTAAATCATTCATCGACTGCTGAAAGGTATCGGCAATGGCCGTTTCGGGCCAAATAATCACATGCGAGTTTTCCATATGCCTTTCCATCATATCGAGATGCTTTTGCACATGGGTCACATTTAAGCTTTGATCCCACTTTTCTTCTTGTTTGATATTCGCTTGAATCATACTCACATATAATTTATCACCCACCGGCTTAGTCCATTGAATCCAGCCTAAACCAAAACCGAGCGCCACACTGACTAGCAATAAGCTTACAGCAATCATCCGCTCACGCTGTGTACCAAGCGCTAACAGTACTACTGCGCCCGCGCCCAAAGCCACCACCCAACTAATACCTAAAGAGCCAATAATAGGAGCATAGTGCGCAAACCAGTTTTCACTTTGCGCATGTCCCAATTGCAACCATGGAAAGCCGGTCAAAAACCAACTACGAAACCACTCGGTTAGGCCCCAAGCAGCCGGAAAAATAACCAAGAGTTTTAACAGATGGGACTGTGTAGCAAACCAGCTTAATAGCCAGCCAAATAGCATAAGCGTTAAAGCAATACCGAGTACGAACAAGCTGGTCATTAAGACGGCGACAAAGCCATTCGCACCACCGAAGAAATAGATGCTATAAAAGATCCAGTGCGCTCCACCGGCAAATAAACCAATGCCAAATACCCAAGCGAGCCGCACGCGCTGCCAGCGAGTCATAATTTTGAGATTGAGCCAGAAGAATACGGCGGTGGCTAACCACGTAATCGGATAAAAGCCGAAAGGGGCAAAGGCGAAGACCAGTGATAAACCTGCAAGCAGGGCAATCAAATAATCCCAACGGGAAAAAGACGAGGCGCTAAAAGACAACATGGGTTAGCCAGATTCACAAAAATCTGGATTATAACCCAGCCACCCTCACACGCCACGCCTTTTCAATTAAATTAGCTTAACTGTACCGCGTGATCTGGCAAACCTAAGGCCGCTTGTAAATCAGCCAAGTAAGCCTTCTCGGCCGCATTATTCGGATCCACTAACATCGAAGAAAGCAGATACAACTCAACGGCTGCCTTACCATCACCTTTCGCTAAAGCGGCAACATCTTGTGCATTAGTTGGCGTGGTTAATTCTTTCAGCAACATCGAATTCACATCTTCATCCAACTGGAATTCAGCTAACTTCGTGCGAATCGCAGCAATTTCTTGCTGATCCACATGACCATCTGCTTTTGCTGCAGCGACCATCGCTTTTAAAATAGCAGTACTATCTAAGCTAGGCTCTTGAGCAGCCGGTGCAGCTAGTAAAGACGTATCTGCGCTAGCATCTTTCTTTTGCCATTGGTTATACATTTGATAAGCCAAAGTACCTAAAGCCGCTAAACTCCCTAACTTGACACCCGCACCTGCAACTGAGCGGCCTCTTTTTGTACCTAATAACAAAGCCATCACACCAGCGGCGGCCGCACCTGTTAACAAGCCAGACCCCGCGCCTTGGCTCAATGCAGGGGTTTGTTGCTGCGTAGTTTGATTAGCCTGTCCTTGACTTTGACCCGCTAACATTTGATTTAATAAACCTGTTAAATCCATAGTGCTCTCCTTTCCAATAATTTCTAATAAGTGGCCTGTTCATTCACATTTTCACAGAGTGTGCCTGAACCTAACGTCTTTGTCAGACACCCACGGCGTTTGCATAGTTATTCTGATTCGCAGCCTGCTGTACTTCCAATTGTAAAATGCGCCGAGAATCACATTGGCTCACACGGAATAACCATCCCTCCAATTCTAGCTCCTCACCTTCACGTGGAATCTTACCCAACTCATTAATAATCAAACCCGCAATGGTATCAAATTCATCGTCTGGAAAATCGGTAGCAAATGTTTCATTAAAGTCTTCAATCGGAGTGGTCGCATTGACCAAGAAGTGTTGGTCGCCAATCGATTTGATTAACACTTCGGATTTTTCATCATCATGCTCATCATCAATATCACCAATAATTTGCTCCAGCACATCCTCAAACGTCACCAAACCCGCTACGGCTGCATATTCATCAACGACCACCGCCATATGACTACGATTATCACGAAATTCGGTTAAAAGGCGATTTAAGGGCTGAGTTTCGGGAACGATTAAGGCTGGACGAATCGCATCGGCTAATACGAAGTCTTGCTCATGCCCGATATATTTCAGCAAATCCTTCGCGAGTAATACACCGACCAACTGATCACGATCCTCATTAAACACGGGATAACGTGAATGTTCGGTTTCGGCAATTCTCTCTAAGACTGTAGAAAAATCATCCGTATGACGGAGGAAGTTAATGCGCGAGCGCGGAATCATAATGTCATGCACTTTGAGTGAATCAAAGGCTAAAATACCTTGAATCATGTCGACTGCATGTTCATCGAGAATTTTTTTATCATTCGCTCGCTGTAAATCGTCTAATAATTCGGTTTGGTTTTGTGAATAAAGATCCAAATTATCAATCAGCCACTGTTTCCAACGCGGTCGTGGCTGCGACCTAGGAGGCTCACTTGTTTTCATGCGCTTGTTTAAATTATTAACTCAATTAAAAATAAAATATCAATCAATCAAATAAGGATTAGGAATATTGAGGTCGCGCAAAATATCGAGTTCACGCAACTCCATCAACTCCCGTTCCGTCTCATTAATATGATCATACCCCTGCAAATGCAAGAGGCCATGCACCACTAAATGTGCCCAATGCTGTTCGAGTACTTTGCCCTGCTCTTTAGCTTCACGCTCAACCACGGCTTTGCAAAG
Organism: Thiolinea disciformis DSM 14473; assembly: GCF_000371925.1. Classification (GTDB taxonomy): domain Bacteria; phylum Pseudomonadota; class Gammaproteobacteria; order Thiotrichales; family Thiotrichaceae; genus Thiolinea; species Thiolinea disciformis. The sequence goes on from NZ_AQVE01000010.1 coordinate 37,769, forward strand.
TACCATATCCCCTAAATAATCAATTTCTAGCTCGTCTTCTTCTTGTACATCCTGCAAATCAAAGTCCGGCTCATAGGGAAACGATAGTACATTGGTAGGATAATCTTTGCCGCGAAATTGTAAATTTAGTTGCTGGCTATCTTCTTCATTCACAATCCGAATGACCACCCCTGCATCACTTTCATCCAACCAAGCAGCACGCGCCCAGTGCGTAAAATGTTGCTCTGAAGGAAGCGCTGTAAAATCATAGGGATTTTGCACTTGCACCAATAAGGTCATGTGTTAGGCTCGTTCGTTTGATGTTTTTCATAAGCCGCGACAATCCGCTGCACCAAAGCATGGCGTACCACATCACGCCCTTCGAAATGGCTAAAACTAATGCCAGGCACATCTTTTAGAATCGTCATAACATGCTTTAAGCCCGATAACTGCTGGCGTGGTAGATCAATTTGCGTAATGTCTCCTGTGACTACCGCTGTCGAACCAAAACCTAAACGTGTGAGGAACATTTTCATTTGCTCAACCGTCGTATTTTGCGCCTCATCTAATAGAATAAAGGCATCATTTAAGGTACGACCGCGCATATAAGCCAGTGGTGCCACTTCAATCACATTGCGCTCAATTAATTTATTAACCTTCTCAATGCCCAACATTTCATATAAAGCGTCATACATAGGGCGCAAATAAGGATCAATTTTTTGGCTTAAATCACCAGGTAGAAAACCTAATTTCTCGCCCGCTTCAACCGCAGGTCTGACTAACACCAAACGCCTTACTTCATCGCGTTCTAGTGCTTCGACCGCACACGCCACCGCTAACCATGTTTTACCCGTGCCAGCAGGGCCAATACCGAAACTCACATCATGGGTGCGAATGTGGTGAATATATTGCGCCTGCATATCGCCTTTGGGCTTAATATAACCCTTGCGCGTGCGAATCCGAATGTCATCGTACTTGGCAGCGTTGGGCTTTTTATCAAGATTAGCTTCTTGCATGAACAAATGAATATGTTCGGGAGCAAGAATGGCAGTCCGCGTTTCTTCATACAAATCACGCAATAAATTAATGGCGGTTTGTACCGTATCAGGCTTACCTTTCACGCTAAATTGATGACCACGATTGTGGATTTCAATACCTAAACGATCTTCAATTTGGCGTAGATGTTTATCGAATTGCCCGCTTAAATTCATCAGGCGCTCAGTGTCGACAGGCGTTAATTCAAACTGGACAGTCGTTCTGTCAGTTGCTGCCAGCGGTTTTTCAACAGTAGTCAAATTGATTTACAATTCCTATAAGCTATTATTTCAGTATAGACCATGTTCTAGGTCGAAGAAAGAAACTGACTAGCACAGACTTTCTTAGCCACAGCTCCCAGTAAGTAATAACCGATAAAAGGAACTACTTATTTTAGTGGAGTGTGAAATAATAGTTCATTAAAACCTAGTCTTGTGCTAAGTTTTTGTTAACTCATTTATGATAAAAATAACAATAGGTTAAGCACAGCATGGAAACTTTAGTATCCTGCTACACTCACAGTACTGGCTGGCAACCAGCCCTACCTTCCGCGCTGGATTCTGAACAAACCCTCGTATTGGTTTTCGGTCCTGCTGAGTGGAATGACTATCAAAACGCCTTCTTTGATATAAAACAACATTTTCCTAAAGCCATTGTCGCGGGCTGTTCCGGTAATGGGCAAATTCTGCATCATGCCTTACATGATCAAGCCCTTGTGGTTTCCATTACGCGCTTTGAAAAAACGCAGCTACGACTTGCACAAAGTAGTTTTGATAATCGCCAAGAGTCATGGCGCATGGGCTATCGCCTAGCCAGTGACTTGGATGAAAAAGACCTCAGCGCTATTTTCGTCTTAAGTGACGGTTGGTCGACGAATGGCACCGATTTAACCAATGGCCTTTATGCTGCACTCGGACGCACTATTCCAATTGCAGGGGGTTTATCCGGAGGCTTTCCTACTCATGCTTCGACATGGGTCATCAAACAAGGCATTCCACATGAAAAAGCCGCTTGTGCCATTGGATTTTATGGCAAACAGATAGGCTTTTTAAGCCAAGCACGCCATGGCGCACGCCCTTTTGGCCCACAACGCACCATCACCTATGCACACAACAATAAATTATTTGAGATGGATGGGACTTCCGCGTTAGATATCTATGAAGAATATTTGGCAGAACAAGCCAAAATTTTCGAACATGAATGCGTCAAATTTCCATTACTCATGCAAGAGCAGGACAGTACTGAACCGGTTATTCGCACACCCTTAGCCGTTGACCGCCAAACAAAAACTATTATTTTTGCTGGTGACCTATCGAATAACAGCACCGTGCAGCTGATGTATGGGGGCGTGGATAATTTACTCGATGGTGCTGAGGAAGCAGCTATCCGTTTAGCGGCTCGTTTGCCCAATCCGACGCCTAAGACTTTATTATTACTCGCAGTCAGTTGTGGCGCTCGGCGTGTAATTTTAGCAGAAGATACTGAAGCGGAATTAACGAATACGATTGAAGCCTTCCCGCCCAATACAAGCCAAGTTGGCTTTTATTCGCATGGCGAAATCTCACCGCGCTCTGAAACTGGCGTAAGTGCTCTACATAATCAAACAATGACACTAACGGTACTCTATGAGCAGTGATTCTGAGCTTGCCAACAGCGCTGAAACGCCCGTGACGCAACGCGAACTCCACAAACGTTTACAGGTACAATGTCGCAAATCACAGGTATCTTGCGAACGACTACCGGATAATCTTGAAAATTGGCGTCATTTTTTACATATCGTTAATCGGACTTACGAAAGTAATACCGAGGCGCAAAGCTTGTTGGAGCGATCGCTAGAAATTTCGTCGCGCGAAATGAATGAAGTGCACGAAAATCTACGCCGTGAAAGCGAGCAACGCATTGAAGCTCTGCATCAGACTGAGCAAAAAACTCGCTTCATGACCAATATGAGTCATGAATTACGCACGCCGATTCATGGCATTTTAGGCTCTCTTGAAGTCTTACGCGAAACCAGTTTGACCGAGCATCAACGCTTATTCGTTGATACCGCTTATTCGTCGTGCGAAGCCATGCTCGATCTCGTCAAGAATATTCTCGACTTCACGCGGATTCGCTCTGGCAGTTTAGTCCTAGAGAATAGCGAATTTTCGCCGCGCGAAATGCTGGAAAATATTAGCCAGTTAATGACCACGTTGGCGCGTGATAAAGCTATTGAAGTTCTATGTTTTATCCCTGAAGACATTCCGGAAAAAGTTAGCGGTGATCCCGCCCGCATTCGACAAATTCTGCTGAATTTATGCAGTAATGCGGTTCAATTTACCCAAAAGGGTGAAGTTTTTGTGGGGTTGGAAATTCTTGATATTATTGATCATCAAGTCACCCTACGCTTTGAGGTGCGCGACAGTGGTTGTGGTATTCCTGTGCAGCAGCATGACAAGATTTTTGAATTCTTCATGCATACTGACGATGCTATAGGTCGCAAAAATGGCGGTGCTGGTTTGGGCTTAGCAATCGCTAAAGAACTCACCGAAATGATGCATAGCACGATCAAATTTGAAAGCACGCCGAACGTGGGTAGCCATTTCTGGTTCGATCTCAAACTGAATACGATTGAGCACTATACCGAACCCAATGAAGATCTTCAGGCTATTAAAGGACGTTATATTTTGGTGGTGGATGACAATAAAACGCACCAATTTATTCTGCGCAACTATTTAAAATCGTGGAAAGCTAATCCGATTATAGCCGGCAGCGGACTTGAAGCCCTGCAAATGATGCGCAATAGCATTACGTTAAATGAACCGTTTTATGCAATTTTACTCGATTGGTCGATGCCTGACATGGATGGGCTGACGTGGGCTAGAAGTGTGCGCTCTGATCATCATTATGATCACATGCCGATTATTTTAATGGCACCACCTACTTATCAACACTCTGACAGCACCGGCGTCCAAGCCACGATTTCCAAACCCGTGCGTACCTCAGCCTTAAAAAAATTACTCCTGCAGAATTTAGGTAAGCAATCCGATTTGCCAGAGTTTGAGCTGATTACGAAGCCCATAATCCCAACGCACGAACCCGCGATTTTGTTAGCCGAAGATAATCCGGTGAATGCCTTAATCGCTACCACGATGCTTGAAGGTTTAAAATATCGCATTGATCATGTCGTGAATGGCAAACAAGCCTTTGATGCAATGACCCAATATCCTTATCACTTGATTCTGATGGATATTAATATGCCAGAAATGAATGGTTATATGGCGACTGAGGCTATACGTGAATGGGAAAAAGGGAATGGCTTAAGTCAAGTGCCTATTTTGGCCCTCACGGCCAATGCTTTACAGGGAGATTTTGAGAAGTGTATTAAGCTAGGCATGAATGACTACTTGCCAAAGCCGGTGAAAAAAGAAGAATTACTGCATTTGGTTAAACATTGGTTGGAAAAGTCACCCTACAACCGTGCTGTTAATCCAGCCCCTAGTCAAGCACCCACTAAGGAACGTGACGCACTATCATTCGTGCAGTTCGCTTAATACAAAAAAGCCTTGAACGATTTTACATTCAAGGCTTTGAAAGATGTGCCGAGGGCGAGACTCGAACTCGCACACTGTTACCAGCGGCGGATTTTGAATCCGCTGCGTCTACCAATTCCGCCACCCCGGCAAGGTGTGAAGGCCGCCATTCTACCGTTTTTTTTGCATTTGAAAAGTCTTTTACAACGCATTCCGCGATTTTTTCTAGCGTGCTATGATGCGCACCTATGCAATTATCTGACTTCGATTACGTATTACCGCCTGAACTTATTGCTCATGAGCCGCTTGCCGAACGCTCAGCCAGCCGCTTGCTCTCAGTCAGTGCAAGTAAAAAATCCTTGAAAGATCAGAGCTTTACTGACTTACTGGACTTAATCCAGCCAGAGGATTTATTAGTATTTAATAACACACGCGTCATTCCAGCACGTTTGTATGGGCAAAAAGCTAGCGGCGGAAAACTTGAAATATTAGTAGAGCGTATTCTAGATGAGCACCATGTGTTAGCGCATATTCGTGCTAGCAAATCCCCCAAAATCGGCACTTGCCTCGTCTTAGAACAGCAACTTGATGCAGAAGTTATCGCACGCCATGACGATTTATTCAAATTACGCTTTCACAGTGACTACCCAGTTTTACAAGCCTTGGAGCGTTATGGGCATATCCCTCTGCCGCCTTATATTCAACGGCCTGATGTATTAGCAGACCGCGAACGCTATCAAACCGTATATGCCCAACACCTTGGAGCCGTAGCGGCACCAACGGCGGGTTTGCATTTTGATCAAGCGCTACTGAATGCCTTGGCGGCAAAAGGCGTACAAAGCGCTCATGTGACCTTACATGTAGGTGCGGGCACTTTTCAGCCAGTACGAGTCGCTAATTTAGCCGAACATATTATGCACGCTGAATACGCCGAAGTATCACCCGCCACATGTAATGCGGTTGCTGCCTGTCGCGAACGACAAGGCCGAGTCATTGCAGTCGGTACGACCTCAGTACGCAGTTTAGAAAGCGCTGCCCAATCAGGATCACTACAAGCCTTCGCGGGTGACACGCGTCTTTTTATTACACCTGGTTATACGTTCAAGGTCGTTGATGCCATGGTGACGAATTTTCACTTACCTCAATCAACGTTACTCATGCTAGTTTCCGCTTTTGCCGGAATCGACCTTATTAAATCTGCTTATATTCATGCCATTCATCAGCGCTACCGCTTTTTTAGTTACGGTGATGCCATGTTTATTACCGCTTAACGATTAAATAATTATCCCTATCGCTGGTTTTGGTGTGAGTTTTTTACAACATATAGTATGCTATTTGTTGTGAAATTATCGTGGCGACCGATACAAGTTGTGCAATTCCTGACTACACTTTAGAGGGAAAGGCAAGTCGTTAATGAAATGTTAAACTCCCCCCAATGTTTCATTGCTTGTTGCTGTTTGAAAATGGACGCCCGTTAATGCGGTCTTTAGCCAAATCCCTGAGGAAATTTTCATGAAAAACCCCTTATTGAAAATCATATTACCCGCTGCATTAACCAGCCTATGCTTATTTGCTAGCGCTTTAGTGAGTGCAGCGCCGCTGACTTTACCGGCCGATAGCTCGAAGATTTACCAAGTTTCTGGCCGCAAGCCGGGCGATGTGCTCAAAATGTATGCGAAGCCGGGTTCTGACATCGTGGTCAATATTCCTCACAATGCCACATGGCTAGTGCGTCGCAATGCGCAACAAGAAGCTAATGGCACGGTTTGGGAAAAAGTAAGTTGGGATAATCAGACAGGTTGGGTGGACTCTAGCTCTTTAAAGTATGACCCTGAAGCCACTGAAATCGCACGCGCACGCCGCGAATGCTTAAATAACCCAGCTGTTACCGACAAAATGTGCTGTGGTTATCCAGAAACGGCGAAAGGTGTACCCTTCCGCTCTGTGCCTATCTATTCTGTTAAGCAATTGAACGCCGGTCAAAGCTTAATTATGTACAAAGAACAAGCGGATTCAGCGATTGCCGTTGAGATTCCACACAATGGCACTTGGGTCACTAAATTAGGCAAAGTCGCTAAAGGTGGCAAAGTTGAGTTCGAACTGGTGCGTTGGGCTGGTCAAAACGGCTGGGTCAATAATGAATATTTAGTACTTGACCCTGAGAAAACAAAAGAAGGCGATGAAAAACGTCGTCGTTGCAGCGGTGGTAAAGAATTATTACCAGCCGCACAATCAGATGTTGTCTGCTTACCCGCCTCTGTCATTCGCCGTTTACGTGAAAGTGGTGCATTAAGCGAAGATGTATTGCGTAAATTAGCTCAGCAACCCAAATAATTAATCAAAACAATAAATAGGCGGTACGCATAACATAAAAAGGCATCCTTGCGATGCCTTTTTGCTAATTAGAATGGGTTTTTCTCACACGCCTGCAGCGTATTATACATTAGCATAGCGACCGTCATGGGCCCTACGCCGCCCGGCACAGGCGTAATCCAAGCGGCTTTCTCTTTGACGGACTCATAGTCCACATCACCGACTAATCTACCCGTGGCGAGACGATTAATCCCTACATCCAGAACCAAGGCTCCCTCTTTTACCCAATCTGCGTTCACTAAGCCCGGTTTACCGGCAGCGGCTACCACAATATCCGCTTGGCGTGCTAAAGCAGCACTATCTTTTGTAAAACGATGACAAACCGTAACCGTAGCACCACGTAATAATAGTTCTAGTGCCATTGGACGACCGACAATATTTGAAGCACCCACAATCACGGCATGTTTACCCTTAACAGCAATGCCTTCGGACTCAATAAGCTTCATCACACCATAAGGCGTACAAGGCCGCAAACCCGGAATACGTAACGCTAATTTGCCAACATTAGTAGGGTGAAAACCATCGACATCCTTGCCTGCATCAATACGCTCAATGACTAAAGAAGCATCAATATGGGCGGGTAAAGGCAACTGAATTAAGATGCCGTCAACGGTATGATCCGCATTTAATTTATCAACGATTTTTAATAATTCGAATTGCGTGGTCTCGGCGGGTAAATCATAAGAACGTGATTCAATCCCCACTTCATGACAAGCATTACGCTTGTTACGCACATAGACTTGGGAGGCAGGTTCACTACCAATGAGAATCACCGCTAAACCAGGGGGACGTTTACCTTGAGCCAAACGCGCATCGACCGCAGCCTTCACTTGTTCGCGTACCGTTGCGGCAACTTTTTTGCCATCAATAATCTTTGCTGTCATGCGCCATCCTTCGTTTATCGAATAGATGGCAATTTTGGCACGCAAGCTAGCGCCTGTCACCGTCCATATAATTGACGTTTCAAACCACTACGTTTCAGAATAGTGGTACTGATTTCCTCAATCGAGATATTGGTGGTATCAATATAAGGAATTTGACAAGCTCTGTATAAAGCATCCTGCCATTGTAATTCTTGGCGGCAGCGCTCTAGGGACGCATAAGGGCTGTTCGGACGACGTTCTTGGCGAATACGTTGCAACTGCTCCGGACTAAGGGTTAGGCCAAATAATTTATTACGATACGCGTCTAAAACTTTAGGCAAGCTAAGCTGCTCCATATCCTCCTCGGTCAAAGGATAATTTGCAGCCGCAATGCCATACTGGAGCGCCAAATATAAGCAAGTCGGCGTCTTTCCAGAGCGCGATACCCCTATCAAGATAATATCCGCATCACCAAATTGTTTGGTACTGACACCATCGTCATTGGTTAGGGTGAAATTAACCGCATTAATCCGGCTGAAATAAGAAGGCGTATTTTGCATACCATGCGAACGCCCGACCACATGCGCCGAAGGCTGACCTAACTCCGTCTCCATCGACCCCAAAAAGGTGCTGAAGAAATCGTATACCACGCAATTAGATTGCTTAATCACTTCCAAAATTTCGGGCTGCACCAAGGTACTAAATACCAAAGGCCTCACCCCTTCTTGTTCCGCTAATTGATTGATATTTTGCGCGACTTCCTGCGCTTTTTCGACGGTATCTAAAAACGGCACGCTGTTTTTAACCCAGTCGATGCCGTCGAATTGCGTCAGCAGACTATGCCCGAGCATTTCAGCGGTAATACCGGTTCTATCCGACAAATAAAATACCGAACGCTGCTGACGACTCATCGCTTACCTCAAGCCGATTTAGACATACTGGCCAAATGCAACCATGTACTCACTACGGTATCAGGGTTGAGTGAAATACTATCAATACCCTGCTCCAATAACCAAGCGGCGAAATCAGGGTAATCGGAGGGTCCTTGTCCACAAATCCCGACATATTTGCCCTGCTTCTGACAAGCCTTAATCGCCATGCCTAATAATTTTTTCACTGCCAGATTACGTTCATCGAACAAATGCGCGATTAAACCCGAGTCACGATCCAAACCTAAGGATAATTGCGTCATATCGTTCGAGCCAATGGAGAAGCCGTCAAAATACTCAAGAAACTCGTCCGCCAAGACTGCATTAGAGGGCAACTCGCACATCATAATTAGCCGTAAACCATTTTTACCGCGCTCTAAACCTTGAGTGGCTAATAAATTCACGACTTGCTGTGCTTCTTCCAAGGTACGGCAGAAAGGCAACATGACTTCAACATTCGTTAAGCCCATGGTTTCACGCACATAACGTAAGGCACGGCACTCTAGCTCAAAGCAATCGCGGAAAGATTCAGACAAATAACGCGATACTCCCCGATAACCAATCATCGGATTTTCTTCGTGCGGCTCATAACGCTTACCGGCTAAAAGATTGGCATATTCATTCGATTTAAAGTCAGACATGCGCACGATGACAGGCGCAGGATGAAAAGCAGCCGCTAAAGTCGCAATACCTTCCGCCAGCTTCTCTACATAAAAGCTCACTGGATCAGCATAGCCAGCCGTGCGCTGTTGGATTTCTTGTTTTAGTTCATCCGGCAAATCACTAAAGCCCAATAAGGCTTTGGGATGAATGCCAATAATATTATTAATGATGAATTCAAGACGCGCTAAGCCAACACCCGCATTCGGCAAACGTGAGAAAGCAAACGCACGCGAAGGATTGCCGACATTCATCATAATTTTGACGGGTAGTTTAGGTAAATTGCCTGTATCGGCGCTAAGGCGCTCAAAATTCAATAAACCGGCATAAATAAAGCCCGTATCACCTTCTGCACAAGAAACGGTAATTTCATCGCCATTTTTAATGCGCTCGGTAGCATCACCGCAACCCACGACCGCCGGAATACCCATTTCACGTGCGATAATGGCTGCGTGGCAAGTACGTCCGCCACGATTAGTCACAATCGCTGAGGCACGTTTCATAATGGGTTCCCAATCGGGATCGGTCATATCAGTCACTAAAACATCGCCGGGCTGTACTTCGTGCATTTGGCTAATGCTATGAATAATGCGTGCTTTGCCTCTGCCTATCTTCTGACCAATTGCCCGACCTTCTACCAAGACTTGGCTTTTGCTGGCTAATTCATAACGTTCTACCGTTGTGCTACTCGCACGACTTTCTACCGTCTCCGGACGAGCCTGAACGATGTAAAGCTTGCCATCGGCTCCATCCAGTGCCCACTCAATATCCATTGGGCGACCATAATGCTTTTCAATAATCAGCGCTTGACTGGCTAAGGACTCAACCTGTGCATCCGTTAAACAAAAACGATTACGACGCTCAGCCTCTACCTCGCGGGTTAAAGTGGCGCGATTGTGCGCTCCTTCACTGGCTGCATAGATCATTTCAATCGCTTTTGCACCCAAGCGACGTGATAAAATAGCAGGGCGCTGGGCGACTAAATTGGGCTTGTAAACATAAAATTCATCGGGATTGACCGCGCCCTGCACCACCGTTTCACCCAAGCCATAAGCCCCCGTGATAAATACCGCATCACGGAAACCCGACTCCGTATCAAGCGTGAACATTACACCACTGGCACCGAGATCACTGCGTGCCATTTTTTGCACACCGGCGGATAAAAACACCTTTTCGTGATCAAAGTGCTGATGCACACGATAAGCGATGGCACGATCATTATACAAAGAAGCAAACACTTCCTTAATCGCGGCAATGACATTATCCAATCCACGTACATTCAAAAACGTTTCTTGCTGGCCTGCAAAAGAGGCATCGGGCAAATCTTCAGCGGTAGCAGAGGAGCGTACTGCAAAAGAAGCCGCATCACCTGAACCAGCTGCTAATTTTTCATAAGCCTGTTTGACAGCACTCAATAAAGCGGGTGGCAAAGCGGCATTCATTAACCAGCCACGAATCGTTTTACCAGCGTCAGCCAAAGCCTGAATATCATCCACATTCAAACTTTTTAGTAATTTATTAATACGCGTGTCTAAACCATCCGCTTGAATAAAGTCACGATAAGCCTGTGTGGTTGTCGCAAAGCCATTGGGCACACTGACGCCCTTGCTGGATAAATTGCTAATCATTTCACCCAAAGACGAGTTTTTACCGCCGACAATGCCCACGTCATGCATTCTCAGTTGGTCGAACCACAAAATATAATCAGCCATCGTGAAGTTTCCTCCGTCGAAACCGGATTTAGAAGAAGTATTTAGGCAGGTAGAGTATCGAAAAATCAGCAAGTCTGCATCGATACGCGTCAAATAGGTAGGTAAAAAAAGAGCGGCATCCGAAAGAACGCCGCAAGCACCACAGTTAGCATGAGATAAACACCGTTGTGTCGATGTTTAGTGCGCGAAGCTTAACAACAAATAACCATAATTTTAAAATCAATTGTTTTAATTTTTACTATTGAATGACACAATACTTGAATATCCCAAGTTAATTTAAGTATTAGGCATGGCCACACACTATTACAAACAAGCCCCTTACAAATTACTTAAAACTTTTTCAATCGTGGCGCAAAAAGAAAATATTACTTATGCGGCAGAGGCATTGCATATCAGCCAACCCACTGTTTCTTTACAAGTACAAGCGTTAGAACGCGAAATGGGGGTGGCACTATTAGAAAGGCGTGGCCCTAGCGTACGCTTAACGCCCGAAGGAAAAATACTTTATCAATTAGTACAGCCACTTACCTCGGGCATTGATAATCTGCGCGAAACCTTTGCGGCGAGTCTTGGCAAAATGGAAATGGGTGAATTACATATTGCGGCGGGTCAGTCGACTTCACTTTATATTCTCCCCGATTTTATAAAGCGCTTTAAAAAATCCTATCCCGGGATTCGAATACATTTGCATACTGTCGAAGGCCAAAGCGGTATGAAACTATTATTAGAAGATCAAGTCGATTTGGCGATTGGTCCTTTATTGCAAGTGCCTGAACATATTATTTATCGCCCCTTTGCCACTTTTCATTCTATATTAATAGTACCCCAAAACCACCCATTGACCCGCCACTCGACGGTGACCCTTCAAGATATTAGCCCTTACGGTTTGATCCTGCCGCCCAAACAGCAAAGTACTTGGCGCATGGTAGATACCGTATTCCGACAACATAATGTGCCTTATAAAGTGAGTATGGAGGCTGGGGGCTGGGAAATCGTGAAGCAATATGTGGAAATGGGGCTGGGCGTGTCTATCGTCACCGATGTCTGCTTAACCGGCAAAGAAAATATTGTCGCTATTTTAATGGATGCTTACTTTCCTTCACGTCAGTATGGTCTGATTGTACGTAAGGGCAAGTTTTTTACGCCTCAAGCGAAGCGTTTTATCGAAATGTTTGATCCTAGATTTTTTGACCCAGATTAAAATCATCCGACAAACGCCTGAGCAGTGCCTAAGAAGCGGCTAAATCTTGATTTAGATTAAGACGCAGCAGAGCAAACACGCTATTGTAACATGGACTAAGCACCCTGTACTTGCCAATAGTCTGAGTATCAATAGCCATGAATAATATCCAATTTGATGCCGATTTGATTCGTCGATACGATACCACGGGGCCTCGCTATACTTCCTACCCCAGCGCGCTGGCTTTTCAAGCCTTTACTCCCGAGCAGTATCAAACCCAAGCGCATTTGAGCAATGAAGATCTCATTCCATTGCCTTTATCCTTGTACGTGCACATCCCTTTTTGTGACACCGTCTGTTTTTATTGCGCCTGCAATAAAGTGGTGACGAAACAGTATGGGCAAGCAGAAACGTACTTAACGTATTTGTTTCGCGAAATAGCCCTACAAGCAAAGTTATATGATCGTGACCGGATAGTAGAACAATTACACTGGGGCGGCGGCACTCCCACGTTTTTGAATCATGATCAAATTCGCGCCCTCATGGCTGAATTACGCAGTCATTTTACGCTCGATAACTCTGACTCACGCGATTTCTCTATTGAGATCGACCCGCGTTCTGTTAGTAGTGAAACTATTGCCCTATTAAAAGAAGTCGGTTTCAATCGTTTCAGCTTGGGCGTACAAGATATTGATGAGAGCGTACAACGCGCGGTAAATCGCATTCAGCCGATTGGCAAAACCATGGAAATTATCCAAGCTTGCCGCGCACAGCAAGCTAAGTCGATTAGTATTGATCTGATTTATGGCCTGCCCTTGCAAACGGTTGAGCGCTTTATGCGTACGCTCGATACCGTGATTGCTTTAGCACCGGATCGCTTATCACTCTTTAATTATGCGCACCTACCCCATCTCTTCAAACCACAGCGTCGCATTAATGTGGAAGACTTACCTTCATCTGATGAAAAGCTACAAATTCTACAGCGCTCGGTAGAGCGTTTAAGCGCAGCGGGTTATGTGTATATTGGCATGGATCATTTTGCCAAGCCGGATGATGAGCTGGCCTTAGCACAACAAAACGGTAGTCTGCATCGCAACTTCCAAGGCTATACCACACACGCGGATTGTGATTTGGTGGCCATGGGCGTGAGTGCGATTAGTAGTGTTGGCGAATGCTATAGTCAAAATGAAAAACAGCTAGACACTTATTATGCAGCACTCGACCAAGGGAAATTGCCAGTCTGCAAAGGACTGATCCTCAATGAAGATGATCAAATTCGCCGTACACTCATTCAGAAACTCACTTGCCAATTCGAACTGGATATTGGGCAATTTGAGCATACTTTTAACATTCCTTTTGCCGACTATTTCCAGCGTGAAATAGCTCTGCTTCGCACTATGGCAGACGATAATTTGGTCATTTTAGAGCCGAGCTACCTCCGTGTTACGGCACGCGGACGCTTCTTAATTCGCAATATTTGTATGGTATTTGACGTTAGTTTACGAAAAAAAGTCCCTGAGCAACATTTTTCACGAGTCATTTAGCCAAAGGTCTAGGTATTACGACAGTTGTAATGTGCTAATTCCTTAAGCTTATCCATATCCAAAATATCGATGAGGCGATGGCGCACCGTGATAATATTGTCTTCTTGTAAACGTGAGAACATGCGGCTCAAGGTTTCAACGGCCATGCCTAAATAATTGGCCAAATCATGCCGCGCCATCGGTAAATAAAACTCTTTACGGGAGAAACCACGTGCTTGATTTCTCTCAGAAATACCAATCAAAAAGGTCGCTAAACGCTCTTCGGTACGCATCTGTCCTAAGGTGAGTAGCATATGATGCTCACGCTCAATCTCTATCCCAACTTGGCGCATCATCCCTAACCTTAAACTTGCCAAACTGCCACATAAATCCTGAAACGCATCCATTTTTAGCTCACAAACCAAGGTGTCCTCTAAGGCCTGAGCATCACAGGTATGATGATTATGCGCCAACGCATCAAAACCTATTAAGTCGCCCGGTAGATAAAACCCTAAGATTTGCTCTTCCCCATCTGAAGTCGAAAGACAGGTTTTAATAGCGCCTGATTTAACGGCATAAATCGCTTGATGTGCATCATCACGCCGATACAAGTAATCTTTCTTAGTAATTTTAATAGTTTTTTCAATAGCGGCTTCTAAGCGGTTTAGCTCCTCTTGGGTTAAGCCGCGAGGTAAGCATAGCTCACTTAAACTACAATTATTACAAGCTACCGCAGCTTTTTTACTTGAACGTAATGGTGATAAATTACCCATTGCTGCCTCCCGGAAGCTAAACACAAGTTATCTATATTAACACATAGGACACTTTTAGTAGGACTCTGATTTATTCAGCTTAGCACAGTCGCGCACGTACAATACGGCCTTGCTCTAGTCAATAAGTCTTCGTCTAGTCTAACAATAAATAAATCTAATAGATTCAAGCGTTGTTAATTTAGCCCACTTATAATGATCAGCACTTGCCTCATGATACTAAAGTCTCATGAAGGCACTCAGATAATAACAAGAGTTGTGTTTTAGCAACCAGCTTCCTCAAACACTGGGCGGGTTTTATCACCCGCCTTTTTTGTCCTTGACACTTATAGTCATGTAGGCTTGGGAAGACTCACCCACTGTCCATCAACCAAACCTTCAATCGGCTGAAAATTAATTTTATAGCGCATTTTCGGCGATTCTGCGATCCAATAACCTGGATAAACATAAGCCAAACCTAAGGATCTAGCCCATTCTATCTGCCACAACAAGGCAAAAGTCCCTAGTCCACGCGCACTCCCTTCCGAAGGATCATAAAATGTATAAACAGAAGATAAACCCTGTTTAAGCCAATCGGTAGCGGCCACCGCCATCAAGCGCTCGCCCAGCCAAAATTCCAGCAAAACCGTTTTGCACCATGGCGCTAAAATAAAACGTGCAAATGATGAAGGGGTATCATCGTCCATACCCCCCCCCGCATGACGTGCTTTTACATAGCTTAAATACAAGGCAGTATAGTCACGTCGATAGCCATTCTCATTAACTCGTACCGTCAAATCTTGATTTTGCTTCCAAGTGCGCTTTTGGCTGCGCGACGCTTTAAAAGCATTCACCGCAATACGAGTGGAAACGCATAATTGGCAACGTTGGCAACAAGGCCGATAAACATCCCCACCGCTGCGTCTAAACCCTTTGTCCAATAACTGACTATAAACAGGCGCAGACATATTAAAAGCAGGATCAACTAGGAGATTAGTAGCACGACGCTCAGGTAAATAAGGACACTCATGCGCAGCCGTAATATACAGTTCTAATGCATCTGCCGTCATCGTACTTACCTAACAACTACCACTAGAGCAAACCAGCTCGCGTAAACCAGTCACATCCTGAATTTGTATCATACCGCGCTGTTCACCAATCATACCTTGGCGCTTCCAATCGGATAAAAACCGACTCACTGTTTCAATGGTTAAACCTAATAGCTCACCAATTTCTGCACGCGATAACGGCAAGTCTACCCAGCCATTATGGACAGGGCCGTGTTCACACCAGCGCATTAAAAATGAGGCTAGTCGCTCGCCTGCTTTTTTCGCGCCCAATTCCAGCATCATATCTTCCGCTTCGCGCAAATGTTGCAGCCAACGATTGGTCATGGCCTGTTCAATTTCAATATGCTGACGCTTTAAATCATTCAGTTCACTTAAAGGTAAACGGCAAACTTCACAAGCCGTTAAAGCAATAGCCGTTTGATTATAAGGCTGATCGGCAAAGCCTTCAAAACCAAATAAATCACCACTTTGTAGCACACGTAGAATTTGCGTGCGACCATTGGGTAACATTTTAGTCAGTTTCACAATACCCTTACGTAGGGTATAAGCATGGGCGGCTATAGTGCCTTGATGATAAATTGTCTCATCGGTTTGAAACGACAATACGGCAGGATGAAAACCTTGAATTTGCTCAAAGCGCGCTTCAGGTAAACGTGCAAAAATACTCAGATGGCGAATATGACAAGTACGACACTGCCCCCTGCCTTGAATATGTGACATAACTGCTGCCTCGCTCGTAAATCTGATTCCAATAATCCCATGATGCTATATATCAGAAGACGCACGAATACAACAGTTATGCCAACAGGGCTATGTGTTATTGCGCTAAATTCTTAATGACCACCAAAGCACCGCGTAACTCGCCCTCTTGATAACCAGTGGCTTTATCAGCTGGGTAGAGCTTGTTAATTAACGCTGATACTTCGGGCTTAATATCGGTGCCATGACAGGTTAAACAAACTTTGTCCGTCGCAATGGCTTTCATAAAGCGGAATTCTGAGCCATTAATTTCAGCATAAAGTAAGCCGTCCGCAGCCTCGCCTGCCGCTTTACGCTGATCGAAGCCCTCTAAAACGGCCTTTTGCCACGCAAGCGGCTGACCTTGGTCAGGATTGCGATTTTTTAAGCTGACGCGTGAGACTTGGACATTTTTCTCTGCGGAAACGGCTTGAGCGATTTCAGGCGCTTTAGTGTGGCACACATTAATCGCTGCTAAAGGGCCGCCAGATTTCATCGCCATTTGTAATTCATTACGCAGTTGTGCGCTAAAGGCTTGACCCGCCTGCATGGCCTGCTTTACTAAGACTGCACGTTCCGCATCATTCGTCACAATAGCCGCATGATTTGCGTCACTAGCAGCGAGGGCCTGTGGAATAAGCTCAGAAGGAAAGGTTGCGGCCGTATTTTCTTTACCGCCACAAGCGGCCATGCTGAGACAGATAGCCGCCATTAAGAGTGTTTTTCGCATTGTTTGGCATCCTTTCAAAAACCATTATCCTACTGAATAATAGGACAAAAGCCTTGAGAATGCGCAACTTAGCCTAAAACACGATACAAAGTACCACAGTAAGGACAGCGATAACTCGCACCATCGTTGGAATCAATTGGCAAAAATACGCGTGGATGTGAACACCACAGGGCTGTTGTATCAGTGGGGCAATGTAAAGGTAAATCTTTGCGGGTGACGATTACTTCGCGGCTCGTGCCCAAACGTTCATAATCTTTTGTGCTGGTTGTTGCCATCATTACACCACCGTTAGCCAATCGTGATATTTTTCATTGCGACCATTCACAATATCAAAAAATAGATTTTGTAATTTTTCAGTAATCGGGCCCCGTTTACCCTCACCAATTGGGCGTCTATCCAATTCACGAATGGGTGTTACTTCCGCAGCAGTACCAGTAAAGAATGCCTCGTCCCCGATATAGACCTCGTCGCGCGTGATGCGTTTTTCACGTACTTCGATACCCAAATCACTCGCCATTGCTAATAAAGTACGGCGCGTAATACCATCTAAAGCCGACGTTAAGTCAGGCGTATAAATGACACCATCTTTTACGAGAAAGAAGTTTTCACCACTGCCTTCCGCCACGAAACCATCCGTGTCTAATAATAAAGCTTCGTCATACCCATCATCCAACGCATCGCGCAGCGCGAGCATTGAATTGATGTAATTGCCATTGGCCTTAGCTTTACACATCGCAATATTGACATGATGGCGTGTGAAGGAAGAAGTTTTAATGCGAATACCTTTGGTCAAACCATCGGTACCTAAATAAGCACCCCACTCCCATGCAGCAACCATACAGTGAACTTTCAGGTTGTCCGCACGCAAACCCATACCCTCTGAACCATAGAAACACATAGGGCGCAGATATGCGGTTTTTAAATTATTTTCGCGCACGACTTGACGCTGTGCCTCATTCAGTACTTCTTTGCTGAATGGCATTGGCATACGCATGATTTTGGCAGAATTGAATAAGCGATCAGTATGTTCTTTCAGACGGAAAATCGCCGTGCCAAGCTCACTATTATAAGCGCGCACGCCTTCAAATACGCCCATGCCATAATGTAAGGTGTGGGTTAAAACGTGAACTTTTGCCTCACGCCAAGGCACCATTTCGCCATCTAGCCAAATTAGGCCATCGCGATCACTCATTGACATTGCAAACTCCGGTAACGCCTAAACTAATAAAGGACAACAAGGATACCATGTTGTCCGAAAATGAGACTAGCGTTACACGGAAAAAGAACCTAGAACTATCTATTGATACTGATCAGCGCCACCCGCTTGAAAACCGCCTTGATGGCGACGTAAACCGACGGTCTGATACGAGCTACGTGCATAATTTACTGTTGCAACCTGATTGGTTTTTTCTAGGCGTTTATATTCAGCCATTACTTTAACAACATAATCTTGCGTCTCACGATACGGTGGAACGCCACCGTATTTAATAACTGCACCAGGACCTGCATTATAAGCGGCTAAAGCCAAACGCTTATCGCCATCAAATTTACGCAACATTTGCGCAATATACTTTACGCCACCGCGAATATTCTGCTGTGAATCGTGTATATTCACACCCAATAAATCCGCTGTGCCGGGCATTAATTGCATTAAGCCGGTGGCACCTACGTGAGAGCGTGCACGCTGATTAAAACAAGACTCTTGGCGAATAATAGCGCGGACTAAACTTTCTTCGACACCATATTGAGTAGCATACTTTCTAATCGTATCTAAATGAGGTGCGGTACGCTCTTCCACTTGATTATGATTCAGACGCATACAACTATTGACGCGAATACCACGCGCTGAAAGATTTTCGTTGTAATTAGTGGTTGGCTCACGACGCGTTGAGTTTTTGAATTTTGGGGTACGAGCAATCAATTTAGCATTTTTGTTATTCACTGATACATTCGTTAGCCAACGCGTACCATTTTTATCCACATACGAATAAATATCCGCAGAAGCATTCTGACTAGCTACTGTTGTGGTAGCCATCAACATAAAAGGCAAAACATAGGCACTCAAACGGCCACGCTCATTACTTGTGGTTTTCATAATTTTTATACTTTTCTAGTTTGGCTAGTTTGCATTATGAAGTTGGGGCTTCGTTATATTTCTAATTCAAGCCTTTATAAGTAAAACTTTAGTACTTGTCATTAGAGAGCAGACAAATGGGGCGACAAATGGACTTTATAAAGAATTTAGTGGCGGTTATCGGAAAATTGGCCTGAAAACCTGTGATTTTTTACTGAAGGCTTATACTGACTGAGTAACGAGATTAGCATCACCTTGAATCTTTAATCAGTTCGCGGCGCTTCATAAGGAATGTGAGGCCGCAACCATCAAACCCAGACACATGTTGTTTGGGTTTTTTTTCGCCAAAACGGTGGGGTATTAGTGAAGCTTTTTAGGGTCAGAAAGACTAAAAGGCTTAATGGGCGCAGTGAATTCATGACCATCGTCTGCACGCATGAGATAACTACCTTGCATAGCCCCAACCGGTGTGTCTAAAACCGCGCCACTGGTATAGCGAAAACCTTCGCCCGGCTCTAAATAAGGTTGTTCACCAACCACACCGTCACCACGCACTTCTTGGGTCATACCATTAGAGTCAGTGATTAACCAATGACGACTCAATAAACGCACAGGAATCGTACCTTGATTAATAATAGTGATGGTATAAGCAAATACATAACGGCTACGCGCAGGTTCGGATTCACTATCCACATATTGAGCCTCAACTAAGACTTGAATGTGATAGGTTTCTGGGTCACTCATAGCATAAACACCGTCTGGGTCAACATAAGGCCAATATTATGATGCATCTTAGGATAGGCTCACAAGATCACTAGATTATCGCGATGAATTAATTCCGGTGCTTCTACATAGCCTAAAATACTTTCAATAGCACTGGAAGGCTGCCCTAAAATCTGGCGCGCTTCATCACTTGCATAATTGACCAAACCCTTGGCTAAGAGCTTGCCGTCTGGACTGACGCAAGTCACAATTTCCCCTTGCTCAAACTCGCCGTCAATCTTCTTTACGCCCACAGGCAACAAACTGCGTCCTGTCGTGACAATCGCATTGGTAGCGCCCGCATCCAACCATAACACGCCTCCGGATTGAATTTGGCTAGCGATCCATTGCTTACGAGCCGCTAGGGGAGCTTGATCCGGTAATAAGAGCGAACCTAAATTTTCACCGCGTGCAATACGCTCTAATACGTCAGGTTCACGTCCTGAAGCAATTAACGTGGCACAACCAGCACGGGCTGCAATTTTCGCCGCCAATACCTTGGTACGCATACCACCGCTACCAATAGCAGTTCCTGCGCCGCCAGCATATTCCAGATAGCGCTCATCCATGGCCCGCCCTTCACTAATGAGTACAGCATCGGCAAATTTGCGCGGATCTTTATCGAATAAGCCCGCTTGGTCTGTGAGGATAATGAGCAATTCGGCTTCTACTAAGCCAGCCACTAAGGCGCCTAAGGTATCATTATCGCCAAACCGAATTTCGGCTGAAGCGACAGTGTCATTTTCATTAATAATCGGAATGGTGCCGAGCGCTACCAAGGTTCGTAGTGTATTACGTGCATTCAAATAACGACGGCGATCTGCTAAATCATCGTGGGTTAAGAGAACCTGTGCCGCTAAATAGCCATGCTCTTGAAAACACACCTCATAAGCATGAATTAAGCTCATTTGACCTATGGCAGCGGCAGCTTGCTTTTCAAATAGCGCTTTGGGTTTTTGCTTCCAACCCATTCGGCTCATGCCTTCTGCTACTGCACCCGAAGACACTAATACGATCTCAATGCCTTGCTTGCGTAACCGAGCCATTTGCCCCGCCCACTGGGCCAAAGCATTGCGATCTAAGCCAGCCCCATCACCCGTTAAGAGCGCGCTACCGATTTTGACAATCCAACGTCGTGTTTTTGTAATGTATTCAGACCTGTTCTGCATGTTCTTCTAAATATTGCATAATTTCATAACACAGTTCTTGCGTGCCCATTCCAGTCGCTGCTGAAATATAGAACACTGGCTCCTGCCAATCGAGTGCCTCAACAATGGATTCACAATGTGCTTCACGCACTTCTTCTGGCAAGACATCAATTTTATTCAAGACTAGCCAACGCGGCAATTCAGCTAAGTCTTCGCTATACTGCGCGAGTTCTTGCTCAATAATCCCGACTGCTTTGACGGGCTCTTCTTGTTCATCCAAGGGTGCTACATCCACTACGTGCAATAACAAACGATTGCGCGCTAGATGCTTTAAAAACTGAATACCTAAACCAGCCCCTTCCGCAGCACCCTCAATCAAGCCCGGAATATCCGCCATTACGAAACTTTGTAATTGCCCGACTCTTACGACACCCAAATTCGGATACAAGGTTGTAAACGGATAATTAGCAATTTTAGGGCGTGCTGAGGATACCGCACTAATCAAGGTCGATTTGCCGGCATTGGGTAAACCTAATAAACCCACATCCGCTAATAGCTTTAGCTCTAAACGAACCTGGCGCAACTCACCCGTTGTTCCTGGTTTGGACTGTTGGGGTGAACGGTTAATGGAGCTTTTATAGCGCAAATTTCCGAGGCCATGAAAGCCGCCTTTAGCAATCATTAAACGCTGACCCGCCACCGTCAAATCACCAATTAGCTCATCAGTTTCGTCATCATAAGCCATGGTTCCAACGGGCACTGCAATCAATCTATCATCACCGCGTGCACCCGTCATATTGCGGCCAGCACCATTCTTACCGCGCCCCGCCTCAAAATGACGTTCATGGCGAAAATCGATTAAAGTATTAAGGTTTTGCTCAGCCACTAAATAAACATCGCCGCCATCACCCCCATCGCCCCCGTCAGGGCCGCCGTATTCAATAAATTTTTCGCGACGAAAACTCACCGCGCCATTACCGCCATCGCCGGCCTTCACTTGAATAACGACTTCATCTACAAATTGCATAATCCTTGCCTCGCTTAACAGCTCTGTGTCCGTTAAGCATACAAAAAAGCCCCGACAATGCGGGGCTTTTAGTAAAACCGTATTGCGTTTTAAGCCTGAGCTTCTACAGGCTGAATGCTTACATAACGACGTTGTTTAATGCCTTTCACTTGGAAAGTTACAATGCCGTCTGTTTTTGCAAATAAGGTATGGTCTTTTCCGCAGCCCACATTTTCACCAGGGTGAAATTCGGTGCCACGTTGACGCACAATAATATTACCTGCAATAACGAACTGACCACCATAACGCTTAACACCTAAGCGTTTGGACTCGGAATCACGTCCGTTACGGGTACTACCACCCGCTTTCTTATGTGCCATGTCAAAATCCCCTTAACCTGTAATCGTATTGATTTCAATCTGTGTCAGATACTGGCGGTGACCAGTACGCTTCTGATGGTGCTTACGACGACGGAATTTGATAATTTCAATTTTTTCGCCACGCATCTGGGATTTGACAGTTGCAGTCACTTTACAGCCTTCTACAAAAGGAGCGCCGATCCTTACGGACTCGCCTTCCCCAACCATCAGGACATTAGCAAAATCAACATTAGAGCCTTCTTCGGCATCCAATTTTTCTACTTGGATGATGTCGCCTTGAGCGACACGGTATTGCTTACCGCCTGTTTCAATAACCGCGTACATAAAATCTGTAGCTCCAAAAAATGTCCTGTGAAAAGTCGGCGGATTTTACTGGTTTCAAAGATATTGGTCAAATATATTTCCGTATGCAGTCAGGTAAATACTGTCTTTAATCACCCTATTGACTATCTAGGCTCAATCAAGCTTGACAGGATAGACTAGGCTTCCTAGGATGCAGTGCTTTCATGGGTTTAGCTCGAATGGATCTTAACGCAATTCTCAAGCTCGCTGAGGCGGATATGCAGGCGGTTAATGCTTTAATACAGCGCCGTTTGCACTCCGACGTCTCATTGGTGAATCAGTTGAGCCACTACATTATTAATAGTGGCGGTAAACGCTTGCGCCCCTTATTAGCCTTATTATGTGCACGTGCTTGTGGTTATCAAGGTTCCCAGCATATTGATATTGCAACGATTGTCGAGTTTATTCATACCGCCACCCTACTCCATGACGATGTGGTAGATGAATCGCAATTACGCCGTGGGCGCGAAACCGCCAACAATGTGTGGGGCAATCAAGCAGCCGTATTAGTCGGCGACTTTCTCTATTCGCGCTCTTTTGAAATGATGGTTGCCGTAGGGCAAATGCGTGTTATGGAGATCCTTGCCTCTACCACGAATGTTATTGCCGAAGGTGAAGTCCTTCAGCTTTTAAATTGTGGGGATGCAGATACCACTGAGGCGCGTTATATGGAAGTCATTCATTCCAAAACCGCCAAACTCTTTGAAGCCGCGTGTCGTTTAGGCGCGGTACTCGCACAATTACCCACTGAAGTGGAAGATGCGGTCGCGCGTTATGGTATGCATTTAGGCACTGCCTTCCAATTGGTTGATGATGTACTCGACTATACCGCTGATAGTGAAACGCTTGGGAAGAATGTGGGCGATGACTTGGCGGAAGGAAAACCCACTTTACCCGTTATCATTGCTTTACAACGTAGTTCTGGTGAAACTGCCGCCATTTTACGCTCCGCCATTGAAGAAGGTGGCTTGGAGCACATTCAGACGGTGTTGAAAACAATAGCGGATACCAAAGCCATTGACTACACCATGCAATTGGCCCGCCAAGAGGCCGACAATGCGATTAGCCAATTATATTGCTTGCCTGAATCAAACTACCGCCTAGCCCTCGAATCTTTAGCAAGATTCTCTGTCAACCGCTCTCATTAAACCACCGGCTTATCTGGCCAGTCCTAACAAAAATGCTTCATCCCTGATGATTTTTTCATATTTTTCAGCCCACTGAACTCCACCAAAAATTCCGCACCATTAGTCGTGTAACTCTTGAAGATGCAGAGACACTATGCCGGACTATACCCATAAGAAATCTAAAACTTACTTGCTTCTATCAAAGCATGATTAAGGGCTAGTAGCTAGCTGTAATGGAGATACAACTATGCTCAACGCAAGGAAAATACCTATTTTAATAGCCTGCTCTCTTGGGATTAGTGCCTGTACAACCTCGGGTCGAATGATGAAACATGAACCCTCAGCCCCCCCTCAGATGATGAAGGTTAAAGCCAACCGACATCCTTATAATCTAGAGTGGCGCCTTGAAGGAGACTTTTACCCCATACCAAAATCACTGCTCAAAGAAGGTGAAGTTGTTTGCCAAGCAGCGAATTTTAGACGCGCTATAGGTTATAACAGCAAGGCAAGAGATGTCGCTGGACGTCCTATACCGGGCGGTGGTTTTTTATGTGCTGATTAGCTGATAATTCATTGAAAAGGCTAAAAACAAAAAAGCTGCCTAATAAGCAGCTTTTTAAATATGGCGCGTCCAGAAGGATTCGAACCTCCGACCGCCTGGTTCGTAGCCAGGTACTCTATCCAACTGAGCTATGGACGCTTTGTGAAGTCGCGCATTGTGCTGATTTTTGAGTATTGGGTCAAGTACTATTTGTTGTTACTTGTCATTATACTCATACAGAATGGCGGAGAGGGCGGGATTCGAACCCGCGATACCCTTTTGGGGTATACTCCCTTAGCAGGGGAGCGCCTTCGGCCTCTCGGCCACCTCTCCATGCGAACATTTACGAAGGCGGTAAGGATAACCGCCAAAGTGAATAAGGTAAAGTCCTAAATTGCACTAATTTGTATTTTCTTCGGCAACGATGGCAGGTTGTTGTCCTGTATTCTCATGGTGGATACGCTCGTAAATTTCTTCACGGTGTACAGCAACATCCTTTGGAGCATTAATACCTAGACGGACTTGATTACCTTTCACGCCTAATACGGTAACGCTCACTTCATCCCCGATCATCAGGGTTTCCCCCACCCTACGGGTTAATATTAACATATCACCAATCTCCCTATCGCTGTATTAAACCACCAAGCTCCTAGAGAAGCTGATACCCCGAAGCCAGACTACAACATCATGCGTGATACCTTCGCATAGAGCGTCTGAACTGAGCCTGAACTTTTTCAGCTTCTGTTGCACTTTTACCATTTAGTGGCAAAAAGCAACAGTGATTACATCACAAATAGCTTAATTTTTTAATGCCCAATAGAAAAAAACCATCTGAAGCTATACACAACAGATGGTTTGCAGTAAGAGGAAAAGCTAAAGAAATTAGGCAGCTAAGCCAAAAGCCTCATGTAAAACCCGCACGGCTAATTCCAAATACTTTTCATCAATCACTACGGATACTTTAATTTCTGAGGTAGAAATCATGCGAATATTAATGCCTTCGTCTGCGAGCGTTTTGAACATCTTGCTCGCGACACCTGCATGAGAACGCATACCGGCGCCGACAATGGAAACTTTGGCAACATTGGTGTCGCCTTCCCATTTTGCTGCACCTAATTTCTCGCCTGTTTTAGCCAGAATTTTACGGGCATTGTCATAGTCGTTCTTATGAACAGTGAAGGTGAAATCGGCTGTTTTATCCGTGCTTACATTCTGCAGAATCATATCGACTTCGATATTCGCATCAGCAATGGGCCCTAAAATACTAAAAGCCACCCCTGGCTGGTCAGGTACGCCAGAAATCGTTAATTGCGCCTCATCGCGATTGAAAGCGATGCCCCGAACCAAAACCTCTTCCATTACATCTTCCTCACGGGTAACTAATGTACTTTTGCCTTCGTCGTGCTCATCAAAGCTGGACAAGACGCGAATCGGCATATCGTATTTATAAGCGAATTCGACCGAACGAATTTGGAGAACCTTAGAGCCTTGACTGGCCATTTCCAACATTTCTTCGAGCGTTAAACGCGGAATATGACGTGCTTTAGGTTCAATCCGTGGATCAGTAGTATAAACTCCATCCACATCGGTATAAATTTGGCACTCATCGGCTTTTAAGGCAACAGCTAGGGCTACGCCTGTGGTATCCGAACCACCCCGCCCTAAGGTGGTTATACTGCCTTGCTCATCAATACCTTGAAAGCCAGCAACGACTACAACGCGCCCAGCCTTTAAATCAGCTCGAATGGCTGTGTCATCAATGTGTCGAATCCGCGCTTTAGTAAAGGCATCATCAGTCACAATACCGGCTTGCGCGCCAGTATAAGAACGTGCTGGTTGACCTTTGCTTTCTAAAGCTAAGGCTAATAAGCCAATCGTGACCTGCTCACCCGTCGCCAAAATGACATCTTTTTCACGCGCCGAACCTTGCGGATTGACTGCATTAATCAAAGCGACCAATTTATTGGTTTCGCCCGACATGGCAGACACCACCACCACCACTTCGTTGCCTTTTTTCACCCAACGAATTACGCGATCAGCCACTGCTTGAATACGCTCTGGAGTACCCACTGAAGTACCCCCATATTTTTGTACAATTAACGCCATGCGCCTTCTCTGTCCTTATAACCTTTGTGCAACCCATGTTTTTACTGATTCCAAAGCAGCCGGCAATCCTGCGACATCTGTGCCACCACCTTGTGCCATATCAGGACGACCACCCGCCTTACCACCGATTTGCGCAGCAACGGCCTGCAATACCTCACCAGCTTTCAAGCGCTCGGATTCCTCTTTGGTCACGCCCGCCACTAAGCTGACTTTGCCATCGCTCACGGTGGCTAATACCACCACAGCACGGCTTAATTTATTCTTTAATTGATCGACTGTATCGCGCAATGAACGGGGGTCAGCACCTTCTAAATGCGCGGCTAAAATCTTAATACCCCCCAATTCATGAGCCTGATCCGCTAAGCTAGAACCAGCCTGAGAGGCCATTTTACCTTTAAGCTGCTCTAACTCCCGCTCCAATTGGCGATTGCGGTTCAATAAAGCTTCAGCTTTATCAATGACTTCGCCCTGATTGGCTTTCAATAAGCGTGCAACGCTACTTAAGCGCTCATTGGTTTCATTGAGCCATGCTAAAGCATTGAGACCCGTAACCGCCTCAATCCGGCGAACCCCAGCAGCCACGCCACCTTCGCTGATAATTTTGAATAAGCCAATATCGCCGGTTCGCTCGACGTGGCAACCCCCACATAACTCCGTGGAGAAACCAATCTTCATCACGCGTACAATATCGCCATACTTTTCACCGAATAATGCCATAGCGCCCGCTGCTTTCGCTTGATCCATGTTCATCAATTGCGCACTAGCACTATTATTCGCCAAAATTTCACTATTAACTAAAGTTTCGACCTTGAGGATTTGCTCAGGTGTCACTGCCTCAGGGTGGGAAAAGTCAAAACGCAAGCGATCAGGCGTAACTAGTGAGCCTTTTTGCTCGACATGCGCCCCCAGCACTTGACGCAAAGCGGCATGCATTAAATGCGTGGCAGAGTGATTGAGAATAATGGCGTGACGACGTTCTTTATTGACTTGTGCATCAACTGGCGTGCCGACTGTTAACGCCCCAGCCTCCACTAAGCCAGTATGGACAAAAGTTTTGCCTTGCTTACGCGTATCATACACACGGAAAACGCCATTAGCTGTACGCAATACCCCAGAGTCACCCACTTGGCCGCCTGACTCTGCATAAAACGGGGTATGATCTAAAATGACTTGGCCTTCATCGCCAGAAATAAGGCTTTGCACCGCTTGCCCCTGACGGAACAAAGCAGTCACCGTGCTAGTTTCCTCTAAGGTGTCATAGCCGTGGAATTCAGTCTCGTCGCTCACATCTAAACGATTATGATAATCCGCCCCGAATTTACCCGCTCCACGCGCACGGTCACGCTCCTCATCCAACGCGGCTTTAAAACCATCCGCATCAACTTTCAAATTACGCTCACGCGCAATATCAGCCGTTAAATCATCAGGGAAACCGTAAGTACCATACAACTCAAAGACGGTAGCGCCATCAAGGGTATCGCCGGATAGATTGGCAATACGCTCTTCCAGAATACGCATGCCTTGCTCTAAGGTTTCAGCAAAGCGTAATTCCTCTTTCTGTAATACCTGTTCTACTTGGGCTTGCGCTGACACCAATTCAGGATAAGCCTCACCCATTTCCTGCATTAAAGGTTGAACCAGTTTGTAGAAGAACGGTGTTTCTAAACCTAATTTGTAGCCGTGACGCACAGCGCGGCGAATAATACGACGCAACACATAGCCACGACCTTCATTGGAAGGCAATACACCGTCCACTATTAAGAACGAACACGAGCGAATATGATCTGCGATAACCTTTAAGGAGGGATTATCGTAGTCGTCACGCTTGGCTAAGCTAGCAATGGATTGAATCAAAGTTTGGAAGGTGTCGACTTCGTAATTGCTATGCACACCTTGCAAAATCGCGGCTAAACGTTCTAAGCCCATACCGGTATCAACCGAAGGCTTAGGCAACTTATTCATCGTGCCATCTTTGGTGCGCTCATATTGCATGAACACCAAATTCCAAATTTCAATATAACGGTCGCCATCTTCCTCAGGAGAGCCTGGGGGGCCACCCCAAATATGCTCACCATGATCATAGAAAATCTCTGAGCAAGGACCGCAAGGGCCAGTGTCACCCATTTGCCAGAAATTGTCGGAGGCATAACGCTCGCCTTTGTTATCACCGATGCGGCTAATGCGGTTGGCAGGAAAACCAATGTCCTGAACCCAAATATTAAAAGCCTCGTCATCTTCAGCGTAAACCGTCACCCACAATTTTTCTTTGGGTAACTTAATTACTTCCGTCAGAAACTCCCAAGCAAAACGAATGGCATCACGTTTGAAGTAATCGCCAAAACTAAAATTGCCGAGCATTTCGAAGAAAGTATGATGGCGTGCCGTGTAGCCAACATTATCTAAGTCATTGTGCTTGCCACCGGCGCGCAAGCAGCGTTGCGCCGTGGTTGCTCGGACATAATCGCGTTTTTCCATGCCCAGAAAGACATCTTTGAACTGAACCATGCCAGAATTGGTGAACAGTAAAGTAGGATCATTACTCGGTACTAATGAACTCGATGACACAATCGAGTGCCCTCGTTCAGCAAAGTAATTGAGAAATTTGTGTCGTAATTCAGCACTTTTCATGGAAAACCGCATTAATTAATTCGCTATAAAAACCGCGCCCCGCCAAAAACCGCGACTGTCGAGCACGTTCCTTGAAATCCCGTGGGATTGTATCGCCAAATTTTTTTGCACGTTGAAGCTTCGCCTGCTCCAACCAATCAACGTCAGCAGCCGCTAAAACTTCTGCTAACAGCACAGCTGAAATACCCTTTTCACGCGCTGATAAAGCTAACTTCATAGGTCCATAGCCACGCGCTAAGGCTGAACGCAGCAGCATTTCAGTAAAACGTTGATCATCAAGATAACCCGCAGCGACAAACTCAGCCACGACCCCTTGAATTTGCTCTGAGCTAGCCTCAGAAAACTGGCTCAGCTTCCGAGCCAGTTCCGTCTGTGAATGTTCACGGGAAGCCAGTAGGCGCATCGCTTTGGCACGTAAGCCATTTTCGATATCACCCACTTACTTCCCCTTAATCGTCCGCCACTACTTCGTCATCCTCATCGACCGCCACCGTTGGCAAAGTCAAGGCAGATGACCGGATAGTTTGCTCAATCGCTGCTGCAATTTCCGGATGGTCTTTCAGATAATTTTTGGCATTATCTTTACCTTGACCAATCTTCTCGCCGTTATAGCTATACCAAGCGCCTGCTTTGCCGATCAAACCTTGAGCGACACCAATTTCAATCAGCTCACCCAAACGTGAAATCCCTTCACCATACAGAATTTCAAATTCAGCTTGTTTAAAAGGTGGCGCCATTTTGTTTTTAACGACTTTGACACGCGTCTCATTACCGATAATCTCTTCACCTTTCTTCAATGCTCCAATGCGGCGAATATCCAAGCGTACTGACGCATAGAATTTCAGCGCATTACCGCCCGTGGTGGTTTCAGGATTACCAAACATCACTCCAATTTTCATACGAATTTGGTTAATAAAAATAACCAGTGTATTAGAACGTTTGATATTGGCGGTTAACTTACGCAGGGCTTGGGACATTAAGCGCGCTTGGAGACCCATGTGCGAATCACCCATATCGCCTTCAATTTCCGCTTTCGGCGTCAAAGCTGCTACCGAGTCCACGACAACGACGTCAACCGCACCCGAACGCACTAACATATCGGTAATTTCTAAGGCTTGCTCACCGGTATCAGGTTGAGAGACCAATAAATCATCGATATTAACGCCTAACTTCTCAGCATAAACAGGATCAAGTGCATGTTCAGCATCAACGAAAGCAGCCGTCCCCCCATTTTTTTGGCATTCTGCAATCACTTGCAGCGTCAACGTTGTCTTACCCGACGACTCAGGCCCATAAATTTCAACAATCCGTCCTTTTGGCAAACCACCAATACCGAGGGCTATATCTAAGGTTAAAGAACCAGTTGAAATGGCTTCGATATTACGAACTGATGGCGCATCACCCATACGCATTACGGCGCCTTTGCCAAATTGACGCTCAATTTGACCTAAAGCAGCAGCTAATGCTTTCTTTTTGTTATCGTCCATGCGTTACTCCAAAATAAAATTTTTTAACAGCCCGTGGCTTGCGAGCACGCGATTATCCCACAACTCCATAAGCCACAAAAGCACTTCTCGCATCAGCTTATGACGCGGCCAAACGCTTAACTAATTCCTGTAAGGCAAACTCAACCGCTTGATCTCGTATCCCCACACGGTCACCTTGAAAATACTGAACAGACGACGCTACCGCTTGGTTAGGCAAACACCATGCAAAGCAAATGAAACCGACTGGTTTTTCAGCACTAGCGCCACTGGGGCCTGCAATACCACTCACAGCAATAGAGACGTGAGCACTAGACTGCTGTAAAGCACCTTGCGCCATCTCTTGTACGACAGCTTCGCTCACTGCGCCAAAACGCTGTAATGTGTCACTGGAGACACCCAATACCTGCTGCTTAGCTTGATTGCTATACACAACAAATCCACTATCGAACCACGCTGAACTTCCCGCCAAATCAGTACAAACCTTAGCAATTCCACCACCTGTACAGGATTCAGCACAAACCAACTGCCACTGCCGCGCACACAAAAGTTCAGCCAATTGCATCGTTAAGTGCTGGATGGATATATGTTCCATACCAAAAATTCCTTTAGGCTAGTTTTGAAAATTGCTTAGAAAATGCGATTATGTGTCACATACTGATTAAATTAATAACACTAACAGGTCGAACCTATGACGCTTTTGGATGACGTGACTAAGCCCCCATTTACGCCTGAGGAACTCAGAATATTGGGTTGTTTAATGGAAAAACAACTCACCACACCGAATAATTATCCTTTAACTATCAATTCTTTAACCTTAGCCTGCAATCAAAAAACCAATCGTGAGCCGGTGATGAATTTGAAAGAAGGTGATGTAGGTCATATAGCCCGTGGCCTCGTAGAATTTGGTTGGATTGTGATCCAAAACAGTGAGCGCGCCCAGCGTATCGCACACCGAGTTAACAAAAAATTGACCCTTAATAGCAAGCAACAGGCTATTTTGTGTGTGTTGTTGCTACGTGGCCCGCAAACACTGAGTGAAATTAAACAGCGCACGGAAAGAATGGCTGAATTGAGCGGAACAGACATTCAACAGCAATTAGAGGCATGGACTCAAGGCCAATCTCCCCTAATCATCCGTTTAGCTGCTAATGTTGGACAACGCGAAGATCGCTATTACCATAGCTTGGGAACGACAGAACATTTAGCTGCACTGCATCAAGAAAATTTGATAAGGCGCAATGCGTTTTTAGAAGACAGCGCTACAATAGATAGCAAGTCATATGAACATTTGGTTCAACGCTTAGAGACTTTAGAACGGCGCGTCGCCGAGCTAGAAGAATTAGTAAAATAAACTCGACATTTTCAGGTTAGTTTTTTTATTAATTCAGGTAATAAATAATAGCTTGTGCACTTGCAGCAAAATTTCTAAGATAGCTTACATAGCAAGAACAAAAAGAAAAAATAGCTAAACAGTTGCCAGCACTTGTGGTTACATAGGTACATGACTCCTCCTCTCCTCCAATCATATACCACTGCAAGTGCTCTTTATTCTAACGGCCAGTTATACCTCACGGAACTGGCCGATTTCAAGCTCATCTATTGACCAACTTCCCACGCGATACCGAATTAAGCGCAACGTTGGTAAGCCAACGGCTGCTGTCATGCGCCTTACCTGACGATTTCGCCCCTCAGAAATGGTGAGAGCCAACCACGTCGTAGGTATCATTTTTCTTTCACGAATCGGTGGAATACGTTCCCATAACTGCGCTGGCTCAGCGATGAGTTCCACCTGCGCAGGGCGCGTCATACCATCATTTAGCATCACACCATTACGCAAAATACTGAGCACTTGATCGCTAGGAATGCCTTCCACCTGTACCCAATACGTTTTGCTAGTTTTATGGCGCGGATGAGTAATCCGTTGTTGCAAAGCACCATCGTCGGTTAACACGACTAAACCTTCGCTATCCCGATCCAAACGTCCTGCTGCATAAACATTAGGAATTGGAATAAAATCTTTTAATGTTTTACGCCCTTGCTCGTCGGTGAATTGACAAAGAACATCATAGGGTTTGTTAAATAAAATGAGGCGCGCCACACTACTGTTCCTGAATTAAGTATGGTTTAAAAGCTGCACTGGCTTCGCTGGCAAAACCTTGATCAGTACGCCAAATAAAATAAGCGGCTAACTGATGCTTTTGGGCAAAAGTACGCGCACGTTCCAAGCCTAAAGCCATTAGTAACGTGGCATACCCGTCTGCAAGCATGGTGTTCTCCGCAATTACCGAAACCGAAGCTAATACATTATCCACGGGATAACCTGTCTTAGGGTCAATGGTATGTGAGTAACGCTTGCCGTTTTGCTTAAAAAAATTTCGATAATCGCCCGAAGTTGCTAGCCCTTGGTTAGTCAATTTCACACCTTGCTGCACGACACGGCCCGTATCGTTCGGCTGCTCAATGGCAATACGCCATTCATCACCACGCGCACTTTTACCCCACGTGGTCACTTCGCCGCCAACTTCTACCATACCATGGCGAATACCTTGCGACTCAAGGTATTGGCGTGCCTGATCAACACCGTAGCCTTTGGCAATTGACGATAAGTCCACATAGAGATCGGGCTGTGATTTACGCAAAGCGGGGGGATGCTCGGTCACTTGCAGCTTCATATAACCAACACGCTTCAGGGCTGCTTGAATAGCGTCTGGGCTAGGGGCGATTGAATCACCCGCATGTTCGCCCGGCCCAAATCCCCATAAATTTACCAAGGGGCCTACAGTAATATCATAGGCACCTTCGCTTTCCGTACTAAGCTGTAGAGCGATTGCCACCACTTTCGCCACATCCGGCCACACATAGACCCAATCCTTGCTAGTGGATTGGTTAAAACGTGATAATTCAGAGTCCACTTGCCATGTGGACATGAGTGCATTAACGCGAATAAAGGTATCTTCCAGACCGCGTTGCAAGCTTTCCATGCTCCTCGTTTGCGGCTGCTCGGTCAGAGTGACATGCCAAGTAGTGCCCATGGTTTCACCTTGTAACTGCAAAGAATTCTCTGCACCACAAGCACTGAGCAATAAGAAACAAAAGCACCCCGCCAAAAACAGGCTGCTTTTAAAAAAAAGACCCCGCAAGCTCACACTACTTTTTAGGGCTTGCTTGACCAGCCGAAGGATTGGTAAAGCGATCATTCATGCGTTGAATTAAGTGATCAGCCGCATCACGAATCGCATCTAAATGACGACGTGTACGACTTGACCAACCGGAAGGAGTAGTTTGAATAATACTGCGCCAAGTGCCCGTACTTTTGCGGAAAGCACTGAGTAAACTACCGTAAACTTCGTTCTCACTCAGAGGTTTGCTTAAACGCTTAGCGACTTTGTTACGAATAAAAAAGTGCAAGAGAAGCGCTAAAATAAGCGGAATACCAATCACCGCAGCAGCTAACAGTGGACTACCCCACAAATCCGTCCATGGAGGAGTAAAACTGCCGCCCTGCCAAAAACCCAACGACACACTTAGAATTAAGGCCAAGACACCTAAAGTTCCAAAGGCGATGGCATCCCAAATTAAGGTATTACGCCGCCAACGTGCTAAGAGATTTTGCAAGTTAGGCATCGCTTGTTGTTCGATTTGGTTAGTAATAGATTCCATTGTGCCAATGATTCGATACACACGATCGGTATTGACCGAATCCATACGGGTTAAAATACGCTCATAATCGGCATTACGTTTTGCCACATAACGTGCCCATACTTTTTCATCCTGTACTGGCACAGCCACTTTATCGTTAAACAATACAAAGAAACTGCCTGCGGACAAACCGTATTGAATCAGCGCTTTCTGCCATGAAGCAACGATGTCTTCTAAATTGTCTTCCCGTGCTGAGGTATCGATTTGATTCAAAATAAATAAAAATTTCGAGGAGTCATTGCGGCGTTGGGCACCACGTACTAAATGCTCCAAAGTATCTTGCATCGCGCCCGGTTCAGGATGACGCGCATCAAAAAATACTAAGACCAAATCAGATATATCAATAATATGATCCGTAATGCGCAAAATCGCGCGACGCTGCGCATCTGCATCAAATCCGGGCGAGTCAATCAAAATCTTGCCACGCACCTGCTCACTAGGCACGACTTTCATTTGCAAATAATTATCGATTTTCGAGCCTTCGCCTGGTGCGACGTTCTCGATTTCCTCACTAATTTGATAGAACGGAAAGCGTGGATCTCCATCCAAGGCCAAACCGGGCAAGGTTTGCTGCTGTCCATCGGGGCTATAGGTAATCACAGTAAAACGATCATCTACCGCTTGATTACCGGTGCGCTGTAAGTCCACACCCAAATAGGTATTGATAAAGCTCGATTTACCTGCTGAAAATGTTCCCAAAATAGAAATGAGCGGCCACCATGAAATACGGGTTGAATACGACTCACCCTGCTGTAATAAGCCTAATTTAATGGCCACACTATCGAGTTGACGATACTTATCAACCACATCAACAAGGGCTGGATTTTCGCGTTTCAAGTGTTCTTGGAGACGTTTTAAGCGCTGATCCATTCGCTTGGCAGGTGTAATACTCATCCTTTGTTATCTTCCTTTGCGATTCTTAATTCGTTTTTGCGGTCGACTCTGGTGGTGTCACCGTTGGGTTAGCTGCGCCCAATGCCGTAGACGGCGCATATGATGGCATATAATAAGGATTAGCATAATAGGCAGGCGGTGGAATCACATACGGTGCATGGTTATCACTAGAACCAAACGGCATAAAGCTACTAAACATTTTCATTGGCTTAGAAATATTGCGATTCATACTCCACATATCACGCTGCATATTATAAGTCGATACGGCCATATTTTGTGTTGAGCTATTCATTTGGCTCATATCATTCGACATGCTGGCAATATTTTGACTCATCCCCTGAATATTTGCACTCATCTGATGAGTCGAGGCTACCATCTTGTCGATTTGCCCTGACAAATTGGTCATGCTTGCTGCAATATTATTCATATTACCTTGCATACTTTGATTCATGGAGCTAATCGTCAAGGTTAAGCGATGTACATCTGTGGTGAGTGATTGTACCAAGTAAAAACCATAAGCCGCCAAAATGACAAAGGCCACTAAGGATGGATAAACCAACATTTGTAAGGTGCGTGTAACTTGTACTTGTTGAGCTTGCGTTAAATTTTCTGATTGTTTATCAATAAGTTTTAGCTCTTGTTCCGGCTCTAAAACCGACTGTGGTTGAGTAGTTTCTGACATTCTCCACTAACTCCAAAACGATAAGCCCGCTAGTTATTGAGCTTTTGGATCAAAAAAACAACCCGTTTCGTCTCTCAGCGAAACCGGTTGTATCACGAGTTTAGTGGTAATCGAGCAGAACGCTATTGAGAGTACTCGATAGCGTATAGTTATTTGGGCTTAGCTATTATTTTAGATACTTGCCAATTTCAGCCGCTTTATTAGCATCAATTGTTGCTGCAAAATTCTGAATGCCACGTAAAGATTCAGGGTGTTTTTCGGCTAACCAAGGTGCAATCTTGACGTAAATATCAACAGCTGCCATGCCATTGCCCTGTTTCCAGAATACATTGGCTAATTCACCTTGATAGGCAGCCTGGTCATCTTGCTTGAGTAAAGCTTGATAAAACTCAATCGAACGATCAAACTCTTGGCTCCAATAAGCCTCACGTGCTGCGCGCAACAAATCTTCAGGGCTCGATTGCACCGCCGTTTGTACACCCGCCATACCGGCCATTCCACTCATGCCTGACATTCCGGCCATGCCGCCCATACCCGACATGCCACTTTGAGCTAACTGCTCAGCACCAGCCATACCTTGCATTCCACTCATACCCGACATGCCAGCCATACCGCCACTCATGCCCTGCATTCCGCTCATCCCCGACATGCCAGCCATACCGCCA
Source organism: Thiolinea disciformis DSM 14473 (assembly GCF_000371925.1). Classification (GTDB taxonomy): domain Bacteria; phylum Pseudomonadota; class Gammaproteobacteria; order Thiotrichales; family Thiotrichaceae; genus Thiolinea; species Thiolinea disciformis. The sequence continues at coordinate 74,363 of NZ_AQVE01000010.1, forward strand.
CTCATGCCCTGCATTCCGCTCATCCCCGACATGCCAGCCATACCGCCACTCATGCCTTGCATTCCACTCATACCTGACATGCCAGCCATACCGCCACTCATGCCCTGCATTCCGCTCATACCCGACATGCCGGCCATACCACCACTCATGCCCTGCATTCCACTCATACCCGACATGCCGGCCATACCACCACTCATGCCCTGCATTCCGCTCATACCCGACATGCCAGACATACCTGTTTGTGCAGCTGGCGCACCCGCTTGAGCTGTATACGAAACCGAAGCGCCATCTGCGGTAGCAGTAGCATTAGTAACACCGGATGGATCATTAGTGGTATAGGTTACGATAGTTTGCCCAGCCGTTGCACCCGCATCGACTGCCTGATTAACCGCCCCCTGTACTTTATCCAAAGCACCTTGTGCTACGGCGCCACCCCCTGCCGCAACCGCCCCAGCCGTTGCTGTTACCTCACCTGAAACTGCGGCTGAAGTAGCTGCCATTTCTTGAGTAGCCGCAGCTTGCGCTTTATCTGCGCCATGTGCTTTTGCTTCACCGCCCTTAGTTTCATGACCCGCTTTGCCTTTTGCATCAGCGTGCATCTCACCTTTGCCACCTTTCGCTTCAGCAGCCTGATCGTTCTTATGTCCCCAGTCAGGAGCGGTCGCCAATAAAAAGATGGTTAATAATGCCAGTAATGCTACTAAGGCATCAGGCCGACGTAGCAACCACATACCTTTATCTTTCCAATCTTGTTTATCCATGAACATCTCCTCTAAAATTTTGGTAGTAAATCATTAACTGAGGTTATACAACTCTCGCCCCAAAGCGTCTACTTCAGCAGCGGCTTTTGAGCGAGGTTCCATTTCAAATACAGCCAGCCCTTCACTAAATGAGCGTCGATAGGTGGTACGCAAGTATAAACGGGTATTTAATACCCCAGTTAGACTAAGTAAACGTAAAGCTTCCAAGGTCTCATTGCTTTCACGCACAGCCGTATGCGTATCCGCGCGGTTCAACAAACCAAAAATAGCAACTTTTTTACCTTGGCGCACTTTTTCTATTGTTTTCAAGAAGCGTTGTGTCGCCCAAACATCAGCTTGGCTCGGCGTGACAGGGATAATAATACGATCCGCTACCGCTAAAGCAGCTTCTACCATGGCCTGATTCGAGACCCCAACATCAATAATTGCATCCGTATTGTCTGGAATGTCGTCCAAACCATCCAATAGGTGGCGCGGTTTAATGGCTGGCAAATAGCCTTCCTCCGCCCGAATTTCAAACGCATCCGATGTCGTGGCTTGCGGATCTAAGTCGTAAACCACCACATGGACATTGCGACGCGTTGCTGACCACAGAGCCAGATTAAAAGCGACCGTACTTTTTCCAGTACCCCCTTTTAAATTACCAACGACTGTGATCATGACGCCTTGTCCTTTAGTGCTTGCAACTGCGCATTTTATCGCCACGCTCGCGCTCTTTACGTTCTGGGCATGCATCATGCATAGGACAACCACGATGGCCTTTACCCTGATGGCGTTGATGCATTCCCATACCACGGAAACCAGCGGGTGGCATAATCATCACCGGAAAGCCGCCAGGTGCTACTTGTGCTTGCCCATTTGGATTCATTGGAACCACATACCAATATTGCACCATAGGCTGCTGCGGATAAGGCATAGGCGGCATCATGTACTGTGGCTGAGGCATTCCCATGGGTGGCATTTGGCCATAAGGCGTTGGCATAGGCGGCATCGCATAATGATGAGGCATAGCCATTTGTGGTGGGTTTGCCCACTGCTGACCTTCTAGCATTGCCATCGTCTGCTCCGTTTGCACGGGTGGAGCGGATGGTACAGTCATAGGCACACCTTCATTTAATTGCGGAACCATTTCCAATGCTGCATTAGGCGGGTTGTTGGGTGCAATAGGTGCTTGCGGCGCAGCTGGTACGACAGGCTGAGGCGGTATATCCGCTAACTGTGGAACCATTTCTAATGATGCTGGTGGTACTGACCCCGCATGGGTCGGTGCAGCAGGTTGTTGAGGTGCTGTCGCGGCTTGTGGTGCCGTGGGTGCACTTGGCGCAATAGGTTCCTCATTGAATTGTGGAACCATCTCCAAACTGGTCGCTGGAATTTGTACATTTTCAACAGGCGCAGCAGCTTGCGGAACGACAGCTTGAATAGCAGCAGCCGGTGGTACAGGAGCGGTCGGAGCTTGTGGTGCTGTCAAACTAGGCTGTGTTACCGGTGCTGGAGCGGGTGGCTCTAAGGCTGCCGTTGGTGCAACTGGTGCAGTGGGCACTTGTGCGGCCATTCCTGCTTGAGGCGCTTCAGGTGCAACTGGAACAACGGCGGGGGCAACCGGCGCTGTGGGCGCCTGTGCGGCCATTCCTACTTGAGGCACTTCAGGCGCAACTCGAACGGCGGCTGGGGCTACCAGCGCAGTGGACGCTTGTGCGGCCATTCCCGTCATCGGTGCAACTGGAACGGCGGCGGGGGCGACCGGTGCAGTGGGCGCTTGTGCAGCCATACCCGTCATCGGTGCAACCGGAGCTACATTCGTAGCTGTCCCATTCCCAGTAGCTGGAGTGGGTAGCGGCAAAGGGGCGGTTACAAAATCTGAAAAAGGTCCTGGTGGTGGTGGAGGCAAATCACCGGCTTGCACGCCTAATGAAAATAGAGCGGCGGCAACAGCTAATGCCAAGGTTTTTTTATTAAAAAATTTCATAAATTCCACTCCTTAAACTAAATATCCTTCTTAAGCTTGATGCCGCGCCGTTTAGTGGGCTTTGGAACATCAGCGTTCGGTTCTATCGCCTGCGAGGTTTCCGTATGGTTTAACTCAGTATCTGTTGCGTGTGCTTCGACCGGATCAACTGTTAACTTGACCCGCTTAGCCTTGGGCTTGACTGCTGTCATCGGCTCTGGCTCTAATGCCTCCGGTTTTTGCTCAGTTGCATTCAACTCAGCTTCTGCCGTTTTGGCTACTGGCTCAAGTACCGATAATGGTTCAACAGATGTATGAGTCGGCTCATCAACAATTATAGTTTTGGGTAACTCAGCAGACCTACTCGCGGAGTTTGCCACAGTCTGAGCCTTGCGTCTTGATTGCTGCGCTTTTTTAGCAGATTGTCTTTTTTTTATCCACTTTAATAAGGCTTTAAAAGTATCGCGTAAGCCGATAACAAAACTGCTCACTAAGGCAATACAGTACATGACGAAGTACTGCCCTACCAAAATCAGCTTTTGCATCAAGCTTGAGTCACGAGTAGAGCCACTAGCATGAGACTGCTCGCCGAGCACTGTTTGGGCAGGTAAACCATCTGAATTTAAAGGCTGGTGTGGATCATTTGGCGGTGGTACTAAGGAATTACCGGCACTAATGCAACCCAAAGGAATAATAATTAAGGTCAATAAGGTAGCTACGGCCCCACCGAAAATTAAGGAAACGGCCATGCCTTGGAAAATGGGATCGGATAAAATAACCATCGAACCACCCAACAAGGCCAAAGCAGTAATCATGATGGGGCGTGTCCGTGCTTCACAGGAGCGAATGACGGCCTCCATGACGGGGGTACCCTCAGCCACTGCTTCACGCGCAAAGTCCACTAATAAAATGGAGTTGCGCACAATAATGCCTGCCAAGGCAATAAATCCAATCATGGAAGTAGCGGTAAATTCCGCCCCCATAATCCAGTGACCAGGTAAAATCCCCATCAAGGTCAAAGGAATCGGCGCCATAATAATCGCAGGTAAAATAAAGTTCCCGAACTGCGCCACGATCAGCATATAGATCAAAACGAGTGCTGCCATAAACGCAATACCCATATCACGGAAAGTTTCGAAGGTCACTGTCCACTCACCACTCCAGACAAAGGCTGTTTGGAATTTGGTTAAATCGGGTGCTTTAAACCAATGCCCCTGTGTTAAGGTAGTACCATCTGGGGTCACATAGCCTTTACCTTCATTAGCCGTCTGCAATAAGCCTTCAACGGCAGATTGACCGTAAACCGGCGCTGCCAAACGACCTGTACCTTCCGCAGTAACAAACTCAACCGCCGCCAAATCTTTATGATAAATCGGTTTATCTTGTGGTTGATCTGATTCAAAACGCCCTAACTCAGACAAGGGAACAGATTTCCCTTGTTGATTTGTGACCGGTAATTGAATCAAGCGCATAATTTGCGAACGCGCACTTAAAGGCACTTGTAATACAATTTTGGTCGGGTCGATAAGGGCGTTTTTCTTAATATCGCCTAGCACATAACCACCCATCGCCATTTCTAAGGTGCGATTTACATCCTCGACAGAAATACCTTTGCGCTGCGCTTTATCAGCGTCCACGATAAAACGCAAAATATTGTGGTCTGCTTCCAGCATATTATCGACATCGGTTAGATTATCGACTTTGCCGAAAAATTCGGTCATATCTTCAGCCACTTTTCGGCGTGTTGCTGCGTCAGGATTGTAAATTTCTGCTACCACTGTTTGCAGCACTGGAGGCCCCGGCGGCATTTCGACTACCTGAATTTTAGCGCCCTGCTTTGCTGCAATCGGCGTTAAGACTTCACGTGCTAACACAGCTAATTCATGGCTAGTGCGCTTACGTTGTTTTTTATCCAATAACTGAACTTGAATATCGCCCTGCCATGCTTGCTGACGCAAATAATAATGGCGCACCAAACCGTTAAAATTATAAGGCGATGCAGTGCCGGAATAGGTTTGTAAAGCCACTACTTCAGGAATTTTATTTAACTCAACGGATAAGTCCTGAATCAAATTGGCGGTCACAGGTAAGGCTGTGCCTTCGGGCATATTCACGACTACATTAAATTCTGGCTTATTATCCAAAGGCAGCATCTTCACCGGAACTGCTTTGAAAGGATAAAATAAGGTCATCAAGGCAAAAAAGCCCAAAATAATCACCAATAAAACGCCATAACCTAAAGCGCGATTATTCACGAGCGGAATAATTAATTGGCGAAAGAAGCGATCTAAGCGCTGGGCTTGACGGTGCTCTTTTTCCGCATCTTGATTCAATTTACTTAGGCTGGGCTTTAATTGGTTTGTTAACCAAGGTGTGAAAGCAAAAGCGGCAAATAATGAGATAATCATAGCCACTGAGCCTAATACCGGAATCGGCATCATATAAGGGCCCATCATACCACTCACAAAGCCCATCGGCAGTAAAGCCGCAATGACCGTAAAAGTCGCTAAAATCGTTGGATTTCCGACCTCGCGCACAGCATCCACCGCCGTAGCCAACGATTGTTCAGCAGCCAATAGCCAGCGTCGATAAATATTTTCCACCACGACAATAGCATCGTCGACTAAAATACCGATTGAGAAAATCAGTGCAAACAAACTCACACGGTCAATCGTCATATTCAAAATCCACGCCGAAAAAACCGTCGTGGTAATAACCACCGGAATAACGATTAACACCACCATGGCCGCACGCCAACCTAAGGCCAGCCACACCAATACCGTCACAATGCCAGTCGCGATGAATAATTTTTTCAATAGCTCATCGACTTTAGCCTTAGCCGTAGCGCCATAATTTCGTGTGACTTCCACATGAATATTATCGGGAATAATGCGCCCTTTTAGGGTTTCGACTTTATTTAAAATAGCCTCAGCAACATCAACCCCATTTGTGCCATGCTTTTTCGCAATCGCTAAGGTGACAGCGGCAGCATTGGCTGCGACTTCGATAGGTTTATTATTGCTAGCTTGATACGCAGGACCGGTATAATAACCGACCATACTCTTTGCTTCACTGGGCCCTTCTTTTACATCCGCAACATCGCGCACATAAACAGGTCGCCCATCGACCACAGTGACCATCAAACGATTAATATCTTCGGCTGATGTCAGAAAAGAACCGGTATACACCTTATAAACATGATTATCAGGCTCGACTGCGCCTGCGGCACGCTCTGAATTCGCCATGCGAATCGTGTTGGCGACTTGATCTAGCGATACGCCAAAATTAGCCAAGCGCTCAGGCATAATATCGACTTGTAATTCTTCTCTGCGTCCATCGACGATGAAACTTTGGCTAGTATTCGGCACACTGCGCAAAGCTTGCAAAACCTCCATGCCTACTAAGCGCAAGGAAGCGTCGTCGACTTGATTCGACCACAAGGTGAGTGTGACCGCGGGCACATCATCCACCCCCTTAGGTTTTACCAAAGGTTCACTAGCGCCTATTGGAATCGCATCACGATTTGAACTCAGCTTGTCGTATAGCTTGACTAGTGAGGGTTCTAGTTGCTCACCTACCTTGAACTGTACGGTGACCATGGCTTCGCCCCGTGCAGAAGCAGAGTAAACATGTTCAACACCGGTCATTTCAAACAGGATGGCTTCTAAAGGGCGCGCAATAATCGCTTCCACTTCTTGTGCCGATGCCCCGGGATAACGCACAAATACATCGACCATGGGGACTGATATTTGAGGATCTTCTTGGCGGGGCGTGACCATCAAACCCAAAATGCCGATGGCCAAAAAGGATAGCAACAGCAGCAAGGATAAAGGTGAGTTGATAAAAGCTTGTGCAATTTTGCCAGCTAAACCCAAAGCATGGGCTTTGCCGGTAACAGGCTGTGGGGAATCATTCATACGCTATCTACCGGAGGCAAGATCAAAACAAGGAATTAATTAGTAGCCGTTGGCATCCAACCCGACACCGCACTCGCGGGTGGATTATTAATAATCCTTGCCCCCGGCTTCAAACCTGATACGACTTCAACTTTATTATCCCCTAGCTCAGTGCCCAAACGCACTAAACGCAATTGTGAGGTATTGTCTTCCACCACCAAAACACTCGGAAGACTACGTCCCGTTAATAAAGCTGAGCGAGGTATTACCACTCGATTCGTATCACCACTACTGCTAGGTAAACGTACTTCTGCATACATGCCTGGGGCGGCAGAAATATCAATCGGCAGGTCAAACTTGACAGTCACGGTGTGGCGCTCTGGATTCGCTACTGGATAAATCTGCGTTACTTTAGCAACCACATCCAAATCACCATCAATACGCGCGGGTACCACCATACCCTCTTTCAAGTAACTGACCAAACCTGAGGGAACATCAGCTTGTAAACGCTTATATTTTACAAAACCAAAGCGCATTAAAGGCTGGCCGGGCTGGACGGTATCGCCTACCTCCACCAGCTTTTCCATAATAATGCCTTCAAAGGGCGCAACACTTTTTGCATTCTGCAAGGCCGCATCAATTTCTTGAAGTTGTGAATAGGCTTGTTGCAGGCTACTACGCGCTTGTGACACACCAGTCGCACTTGCCATCAAATCTGAATAACGCCCCATGTCTGAGTCATAATTATTCATCAAGGCATCGGCCATGGGACGGGTAAACATATTATCCATTAAAGAAGGCAAGCCCATACCTGGCATCGCTCCTACATCTTTACTCCGTGGTGAGATGATTTCGCGGCGATATTGAGCCTCAGAATTTTGCAAGGCGGCTTGGGCGGTTTGAATTTGGGCTAATACGGCATTGCGCTTAGCCACTAATTGGGCTTCATCCACTTGTGCCAATACAGCACCTGACTGAAAAGAAGCACCTACGTCCCCACCCAAAAACTTAACCACACCAGGAATTTGTGCCGCCAAGGTTACTTCACGATAAGGAATAACCGAGCTTCCGAGAACAGACTGAGCTTGGGAAGGGGCGGATTCGACAGAAATTACTTCCGCCGCTAAAGTGGTTGAATACCAAACGCTAAGTAGCAATGCGATGGCCGTGCTGGCAAAACTTTGTCTTCTCATCAACAGTTCTCTCTTCCTCAACGGCAATACCAATAACATAGCTAGCCCGATGGGCAGCCACTATAGCCGCTAACCTGTAATACTTCTAGTCAGACTAGAGAGATAGAAAAGCGAGGACTAATTCAAAGCTTCCGTATAGCCTTTTACAATAGCTACCGGATCTTCTTCGCCCTGTTTACCCTCTCGATAGACCTTAACTTTTATTTCAGCAATATCAGCCGCACTTGAATTACCCACTTCGCGCACCCAATGCCACTTCATATTGCCCATTTCTTCTTCGCCTTCCTCTAATGCAGGAAGGACTTCTGAATTAGCCTTTTTAATTTTATACCATTCAATTTGATTAAAGCCGACCCAACGCGCAAAAGTGCTTTCCTGCATAGCAGTAGTATTGCGAATACTTGTCCCTACGACTTGCGTTGCCATGCCAATGACCAAGGCGACAATAAATAAGGCGAGTAATACTTCTAGCAAATTAAAACCAGTTTGTTTGCGTGGACTAGCTTTTATCATCCTTAGTCTCCGCATCGGCTGCCTCTAAATCGGCCTCCACCTGCCCCATACTATTAAAGCTCGCATAGGCAGGCGACTTTTTCTCAGCCATAATTTGATAGCTAAAGGGGGTCATTTCCCCACTCGGCTCTATCAATACGACTGACGCCTCTTCAGGCCATTCACTCTCTAGCTCGTCGACTAACTCTGCTGGCAAAGACACTTCATTTTGTTCGATTAACAAGCGGGTCTTCAGCCCTTTCGCTAATTCGCGTTTGCTTAATAAGCCATCGTCTTCAATCAATACCCATTGATCGCTTTTTTCATCTTGCGCATAAAATCCATAACCCTCATCAGCAAAAACCATCGCTAAAGGCTCGGAGCGTACAATCGATTCATTCAAGGCCAAATCCACGTCAAACTTTAAACGCTGCAACGCCTCTTCCGCTGGATTTTTCTCAACACTGGTGATAGATAAACTAGCTACTGAAATCAAAACACCTAAAATCACCAACACAATTAACAACTCCAGCAAGGTATAGCCAGAGGATTTGGGGCGAGCTTGGTGTAATGAGCCGCACAGTTTCATCATTAAGCGCTATTACTTACCAATATTCCAATTGCCAATATCGTCTTCACCGCCTTCGCGACCATCAGGACCAAGACTGAACACATCAATCGGATTGCCATGCGTACCTGGATTTAGGTATTTATAAGCATTGCCCCATGGGTCGGCTGGAACGGCTTTATCTTTTAAATAGCCATTTTCTGGCCAATTTTTTGCGTCTGCCGGTTTTTCGACCAAAGCTTTCAAGCCCTGCTCGGTACTAGGATATTTCGCATTATGCATACGATACATATCCAAAGCAGTTTCCATAGTACGAATTTCTTGCTCCGCTGCAGTTTTGCGCGCTTGATCTGGCGCTCCGGCAAAATTCACTACCGCAATACCCAGTAGCACACCAATAATCGTAATTACAATCAATAATTCAATCAGGGTATAACCGGCGGCTGAGCCTTGTTTTACGTGTCGCATCATCATCTCTTAATCCTATTATCCTTCAATCTAGGTCAATGGGGGCGCAATCATGGCATACTAAGCCAAACTTGTAACTTATTAGGTCAACGATGTCTAAGTCCTTGGTGCTATGGGCAGTGGCGCTTTCTTTATTCATCATAGCTTTTCAAGCTTTTCCCCTCGAATTGCGTTATCAACGTGATTTGATCATCGCGGGCGAAGTGTGGCGAATTTGGACAGGTCACTTGGTTCACACCAATTATACGCATCTTGCGCTAAATCTTTCTGGTTTATGGCTGTTACTAGCACTGAGTTACTCCGTATGGACTGCCCAACGTTTGAGTATTACTTTACTTATTCTTAGCAGTGGCATCAGCCTATTTTTATTACTAATGAAGCCACATCTCATGTGGTATGTCGGTTTATCAGGCGCATTGTATGGCTTATTTCTACTCAGCGGTGTGCGCCTAATACTCACTAAAGATTATCTAATAGGTGTTTCACTCGTAGTTTTAGTGATCGGTAAAGCCTTACTGGACACCTTCGAACCGGATGCCAATAGTTCTGCGCTTATTGGTGCACCCGTCATACTCAGTGCTCATTACAGCGGCCTAGTCATTGCAAGCATTTTAGCAAGCTTCGATATTTATCAACATTACCAAAAGTTTAACTATGCCGCATGATTGGCGCAGCTACTTAGGTCTTCGGCTCGCCCATCCTTGTCCACTTTGCGCCATGCCATTCGCTAAAACTACACACGCGGTCTGTGAAAGCTGCTATAAGGTTTTGCCTTGGGTTGGAATTGACGATCAACGTCTTGATATTCTGAGCGCCTTTTATTATGACTCGCCCCTAGATCAACTCATCCTGACTGGCAAACAAACCCAGCGTTTAGATCGTTTGCAATTACTAGCCGAATTAATAACGCCCTACTTTTTAAATCAACTACAAACCCGTCAAAAACCACAAGCTATTCTACCGGTTCCTTTACATATCAATCGCCTACGCCAGCGTGGTTTTAATCAAGCCCTTGAATTAACGCGCCACTTAGCGAAAAGTTTAAATATTCCTATTTTGAAACAGGCCGTATCACGTCAACGCCACACACGCGAACAAAAATATTTGGCCGCCAACCAGCGCACTACCAACTTAAAAGACGCCTTTATTCTCAACCATCCACTGCCTTACACCCATATTGCGATTTTCGACGACGTCGTCACAACAGGCGCAACAACACAAATACTCAGCCACTTATTACTGAAGGCGGGGGTAAAAACAGTAGAAATTTGGAGTGTTGCTAAAACAAAACAATGGCATAACGTCGCCAACCCAGTTGCAATCGAATATGATACTTCATCGATTGATGAAGACTAGCTAGGAACGGTGATTATGATTCGTAGTATGACAGCTTTTGCGCACCAAGAGTCAGCGAGTCCAGAAGGCAAGCTGAGTTGGGAATTGCGTAGCGTCAATCACCGTTACTTAGATATTAGCCTACGTTTGCCCGAAGAATTTCGCGCGCTGGAAAATCATTTACGCACGATTCTCCAAAATCGTCTGCAACGCGGCAAATTAGAAGCCAGTTTACGCTTTACTGCAGGGAGCAAAGAAAATAGTACGATTGTGGTCAATGAACCCCTAGCGCGTGCTTTAATTATTGCTTGTCGCCAAATTGAATTACTCACCAATAGCCCAGAACCTTTACGGGCAGTGGATATTTTACGCTGGCCCGGTGTTACCCTAGACAGCCCGACTGATTTAGACGCACTCGCTAGACAAGCCAGAGCATTGCTCGAAAAAACGCTGGATGATTTAATTGCAACCCGCGAGCGTGAGGGCAAGCGTATTGCCGAGATGATTGACCAACGCTGTGAGCAGATTGCAGAAATTATTTTACGCATTCGTAAACGTCGTCCAGAGATTATACAGTCCATTCGCGAAAAAATTCATCAGCGTTTAGAAGAACTGGATATTCTTCCCGATCGCAACCGTTTAGAACAAGAATTGGTTTTGTTAGCACAACGCTTGGATATTGATGAAGAGCTGGATCGCTTATTGGCGCATTTGGATGAAATTGTAGCCGTCTTAGAACGTGATGAGCCGATTGGCAGACGTTTAGACTTCTTAATGCAAGAATTGAATCGCGAAGCGAATACTTTAGGCTCTAAATCGAATGACACAGAAACCACGCAGGCAGCCGTCGATTTAAAGGTGTTAATTGAGCAAATGCGCGAACAGATTCAAAATATAGAATAAGGCGGTTAGTCAACGCTACACGACGACCGATTCAAAAAATAATAAGAGCAATTGGGCGCAACATTGGATGATTTATGGCACTACATCACAAGGAATATAAGGATTATTACAGTATTTTAGGCGTCAGTCGCACGGCAGATCTTACGACTATTCGCCAAGCTTACCGGCGTTTAGCACGTAAATACCACCCTGATGTAAGCCAAGAACAAAATGCTGAAGAACGCTTTAAGGCGGTCAATGAGGCTTATGATGTCTTAGGCTCACCTGATAAGCGTGTGCTCTATGACGCTAAAAAACCTGAGCCGCCTAGAGAATCACGTTCTCCACGCAGTAGCAGCACTTATTCCGCTCCAAAAACCAATCCGCAGCCCAAACGCGACCGCCCAGATGTGGCGTTTTTTGAAGATATCAATCGAAATACCGCTGCACATGTTCCTGAAAGCAATGGGTTTGGCAGTTTTTTAGGCAGTATTTTCTCGCGTAAAAATAAACCCAATCCTGCTAGCCAAGCGCAAATTGCCTCACCAGAAACGGTGGTAGAATTGCATATTGAAGAAACATTCAGTGATACAATTAAATCGGTAACCACTCCAGCGGGTAAGGCTATTCAAATTCGCGTACCGAAAGGTGCAACGGACGGCAAAAAATTACGCTTACCCGGGCATGGAGCCAAAGGCCAAGACTTGATGCTGACGCTGCGGGTGCTACCGCATGAGCACTATCAATTTAAAGGGGCGGATATTTATCGTGATTTGCCGATCACACCATGGGAAGCAGCCTTAGGTGCGACGATTTCTATTCCGACCCCACAAGGGCCTGTAAAATTAAAAGTTGCACCCAGTAGCCAAAATGGCTCGAAACTACGTTTAGCGGGCAAAGGTTTACAACTGGATCAGATGCAGGGTGATATGTATGTCACCTTGGTTATTCACACCCCGCCCGCCTATAGTGAAATTCAGCGCGATTTTTATCAACGTATGCAACAATTATTTAGTTGGAATCCACGTAAGCATTAAATTTTAATCACGACTCATTTATAATTAGTTGTTTTTTTGGCACAATAGACCACATAGTGGTATTTTCAATACACAAAATACACGCAGAGTAAGTGCTGCTCGCACCGAAAAGATATATAACAACTTATCGTATTGATCTTTTGGGATAACTCTAAACAATGGCCCTCCAAATATTGAAACATGGTTTTATGACTGTTGCACTAATGATAAGCCTACAAGGCTGCGTTGCTGCCGGTGTCTTGCCAAGTCACGTGGAGGGACAGGCTTTGCCGTCCTTATCGCCAATGCTAGAGCGAGTCACCCCTGCTGTAGTCAATATCACCACAGAGGGACGTCAAAAACTCGATGACTCACTGATAAATGATCCATTTTTTAGGCGATTTTTTGGAGAAACCCAAACCGATCGAAAAATTGATGGAACAGCCTCGGGCGTTATTATTCATGCACAACTAGGCCATATTCTAACCAACTACCATGTTTTGGAAGGTGCAGAACGCATTATTGTCACCTTAAACGATGGTCGCCAGTTTGAAGCCACCATTATTGGTGCTGACCCCAAAGTTGATTTAGCGGTAATTGCTATTTCAGCCAATCGTCTAACAGCAGTGCGTTTTGGTGATTCTGATCGCCTGAAAGTAGGCGACTTCGTCGTAGCGATTGGCAATCCCTATGGCATAGGTCAATCCGTCACCTCAGGCATTATCAGTGCCTTACACCGCAATCCGGGCATTGGTGAATACGAAAACTTTATTCAAACCGATGCCTCCATCAATTTGGGTAATTCTGGCGGTGCTTTAATCAATTTGCGGGGTGAGTTGATTGGCATTAACACGGCTATCCTAGGCGGACAAAGCGGTGGCAATATTGGCATTGGTTTTGCCATTCCGGTCAATACGGCAGCGGGCATTATCGATCAAATCATTCGCTTTGGACAAGTTGAGCGCGGTCTTTTAGGCATCGAAGTCGGCAATGTTGACTCGCAAACCGCTACCGCTTCTAATCTCCCGAACAATCGGGGTGCGATTATTGAGCGTGTATTTCCCGGCTCTCCGGCGGACAAGGCCGGCTTGGAAGCAGGCGACATTGTGCTTAACATCAATCAATCGCAAATTAACGGCGCTAGTGATGTCAAGAGCATTATTGGTTCAATTCGGGCAGGCACTCGCTTAGATATTGTGTACTTGCGCTCTGGCAAAACCTTTAAAGCCTCTGCTACCATTCAGGCCGCCCGTGGTGCGGCTGGTACTACTACGCCAGAACGTCCGCCAATTTGGGAAGCTGAATAAGCGCGTGAAAAGATAGGAACTTAAAACCCTTTTGCTGTTGTATTATTTGACAATAGCGTAAAAGGTGTTATAAATGGATCAAGTGGTAAAGCTTGCATTCAGTTTCAAGTTTTACTGGAAAAGTTCCACGAACTATGGCGGTGTAATACTTAAACGCTAAAGCCCGGCGTTGTTACATTACCATCGTGGATACAGGTTTGGCATCCCCAATCCAAGCCTGTTTATTAAACCCCGGCTTTTAGACCCCCTGTTTGGCCGGGGTTCTTTTTTTATAGAACCACTATAAACAGCTCCAAATGAATCTTTCCTGAATTACTCTTTTTCTGCTTGCCCAAGCCAGCGCTCCAAAACAGCCCATATGTCCTCCAAGCCCTGCCCTGTTTCAGCAGAAAACAGTTGTACAGTCACTTGCTCCCCGTGCTGCTTCAGATCTTTGCGCACTTGCAGTAAAGTATTACCTGCTGCGCCACGGCTAATTTTATCGGTTTTGTTTAAAAGCACATGGACTGCCAGCTGGCGATACGCTGCCCAATTCAATAAAATTGAATCAAATTCAGTCAAAGGATGACGAATATCCATGACTAATATTAAACCTTTCAAACTTGAGCGCGTGCTAAGATATGCCTCGATAAATTGTTGCCATTGCATTTTGACATTGAGCGGAACCTTGGCATATCCATATCCCGGTAAATCCACCAAATAGTTAGCATCGGGTAACGCGAAGAAATTGATCAATTGAGTACGTCCCGGCGTTTTACTGGTTCGTGCCAATGATTTTTGTGAGCAAACTTTATTGATGGTACTGGACTTACCTGAATTAGAGCGTCCTGCAAAAGCCACCTCAATACCACTTTCCGGCGGTAACGAAGAGCTTCCAGCAGCACTGCGAGCAAAGGTGGCTTGTTGAAAGTAATGATTCATAAAGTAGCGTTCTCTAATGTTTTTTTGCGGACGGATGAACGGATATGATATACAATCCAGCCAATTTTGGAGCGTAACGGGCGGTCATCCCCTCGGGCAAGCAAATATGCAGCTTTCTTAGTAGATGTTTTTTGGGAGCACCTTTAGATGAAAAAGACACTGATCATGGCACTAGCCGTCATGACATTTGGATCCTCTGCTGTTTGGGCGGCTGATGTGGAAATAAAAGGAGATGCCGCTGCTGGCAAAACCAAATCAGCAACCTGTGCAGCCTGTCACGGCGCAGATGGTAACAGCACTAACCCAGAATGGCCAAAGCTTGCTGGGCAAAATGCGCAATATTTGTTTAAACAACTAATGGACTTCAAAGCCCAAAAACGTGTTAATGCTTCCATGGCACCGATGGTTGCGCCACTTAATCCACAAGATATGGCGGATTTGGCTGCTTATTTTTCAACCCAAAAAGCGGCGCCCGGCAAAGCTGATCAAACTAAAGCACAATTGGGTAGCCTTGTTTTCAAAGGTGGAAACACTGCAACAGGCGTTGCTGCCTGTGCTTCTTGCCACAGCCCAACCGGTTTAGGCAATCCAGCTGCTAATTTCCCTGCGCTAAGCGGTCAACACGTTGCTTACACTAAGATTCAATTACAAGCCTTCCGTCAAGGGGCTCGCAATAATGATGCTGGCAAAATGATGCAAAATGTCGCTAATAAAATGAGTGACGCGGAAATGGATGCAGTTGCTGAATATATCTCAGGTTTACAACAGTAATTTGCGGTACATTTGCCGTATAGCGTATAAACAGGGGTGGCATTGTCCACCCCTTGTTTTTATGATCAGATGACGCGCTCACAAGACCCAAACCTCATGATGACTAACGCACGCTCCACTAGCTCCAGATTGTTCCATTTTCTAGGCTCGATGAACCTAGCCATCACACTATTAGTATTACTAGCGATTGCCTCAGTCATCGGCACTATTTTGCAGCAGAATAAGCCTTATACTGATTACGAAGTTAAATTTGGTTCATTTTGGTTCGAAATTTACCGAATGCTCGGCCTCTATGATGTTTATTCAGCTATTTGGTTTTTGGTTATTCTTGCGTTTCTGATTCTCTCCATTACGGTATGTGTCATTCGCTATACGCCTGGTATTTTGCGCGAGTTGCGCCATTATCGTGAATCCGCAAAAGAAAAATCCTTGTTGGCGATGAAACATCATGCGGTGCTTACGACAAATTTGCCTAATCCAGATATTCAAGCCATTGCTCAGCAAGCTTTAAAAAGTGAAAAGTTTCGTTTCCGCATTGCTAATAACGATAGCCACACTACCTTGGCAGCCATGAGTGGCGCAGGTAATCGTTGGGGCTATTGGTTCACGCATCTGGGCATGATTGTATTACTTTTGGGAGGTTTGTTAGATAGCCGTTTGCCGTTGATGTTGGCAGAATGGCAGGGCAAGCTGAAACCGGAAACCCGTAATATTCCAGCCTCTGAAGTACCGCAAATCAGCCGTTTAGGGCCGCAAAGTTTTGCTTATCGCGGTTCAGTGGATGTGCCGGAAGGTAAACGTGCCAATGTTATTTTTCTGAATGTGCGCGATGGGTATTTGGTACAGCGTTTACCCTTTGAAGTTGAGGTCAAAGACTTTCGTGTGGAGCATTATTCTACTGGCCAGCCGAAATCGTTTGAAAGTGACATTGTGATTTATGATCCAGATCACAAAGAACCGATTAGTACAACTATTTCGGTCAATCATCCCATGATTTATAAGGGCACTGCAATTTATCAGGCTAGTTTTGGTGATGGTGGCTCTGAGATCGATATGCGCCTGCGCCCCTTTAATGTGCAGTACGCTAACCAAGATGTAAAAGGCAATATTTTTCAAAACTATACGTTGAAAGCTTCTAATGCTAACTATCAAGTGGAATTAAAAGATTTTCGAATTTTCAATATTAATCCAGTTACTGATGAAAAAGGTAAAGTGCATCAAAAAAATATGGGGCCGAGTTTAATCTTTCGTTTGCGTAATGCAGCGGGCGAGGCGATTGAATACACCAATTATATGGCCCCCGTTGAGATAGAGGGGCGTCCCTATTTTATTAGTGGCGTGCGTACTTCTCCGGCTGATCCACAACGCTTTTTACATATTCCGGCCGATAGCAACAGTAGTGTTGATCTATTTTTTAACTATCTACGCAAACTACAAGACAATGCTGCGGTACGTAAAGCCGTCACGAACATGACACAAGACTCCATGAAAGACAGTGAGCTGAGTAATCCAGCCATGCAGGAGCAAGTGATTGATTCAATGATTCGCCTGACCGAAATGTTTGCAAGCTCAGGTTTTGAAGGGATTCAACAGGATTTAGCACAACGTTTCCCGAAAGAAAAAGTAGAAGAAGCCAGTAAAGCCTTTATGAAAGTACTACAAGCAGCTTTAAGAGCTGTTTATATGGATACCTTAGCCGAACAAGGCAAAACCGAACTCACCGATAAAGACTGGTTATTTTTTGATGATAGCTTAGCAGCCATTGCTAATTTGCCTTTCTATGGTTCGCCTTGGTATGTACAAATGACGAACTTCAAACATATTCAAGCCTCAGGTTTACAAATGACGCGCTCACCTGGACAAAACATTGTCTATCTAGGGAGTATTATGCTTACTATCGGCGTGTTCTTATTATTTTATATAGCGCGTCGACGTTTATGGATATTGATTAAGCCGCGCGACGATGGTCAAAGTGACGTGATTTTAGCGGGTACCACCAATCGTAATCAGAAAGATTTTGATCACTATTTTCAAGGTTTACAAAGCGCTTTCCAGCGCGCGCTAACAGCAAGAGGTGCATAATGTCTGTTCCACAAGAAGCGATGCAAGAATTTCTCGACAAACCGAGTTTATTGCAACGTCTAAAAACTTTTGATTGGATTTGGGCTGCCTTAGTCGTGTTAGGTGCCGCCTTTGTGTTCATGCGCTATCACACAGCGATGGATGTTTACGAGAAATCGTTTCTCGTGCTCGCTGTACCAGGCTTAGTGGGCTTAGGTTGGCATTGGCGTTCCATAGAGCCTTATACCCTCGCAGTCACCCTCATTAGCTTATTAGGCATTTGGCTTTATCACGGTGATTATGCCAATGCCGAAAAAGTATTTGGCCTAAAATATATGTTCTCCAGCCAATCCGCTATTATGTGGATGAGTGCTTTATTCGTATTAGCCACTTTATTCTATTTCGCTGGCTTATTTGGCAATAGTGAATTTCTGGAAAAAACTGGCTCAGGCTTAACTTGGACTGCCTTAGTTATGGGACTGTCTGGTCTTATGATTCGCTGGTATGAATCGTATCTTGTGGATCCTGAATTCGGCCATATTCCTGTTAGCAATTTATATGAAGTCTTTATTTTATTCTGTGTTATCACAGGCCTGCTTTATCTGTTTTATGAGCAACGCTATCGCAATCGTACACTAGGTGGTTTTGTTTTATTAATTATTAGTGCGGCAGTTGCCTTTTTGCTTTGGTATAGCTTTGATCGTGACGCTCACAAAATCCAACCCTTAGTTCCTGCTTTAAAAAGCTATTGGATGAAAATACACGTTCCAGCAAATTTCATCGGTTATGGCGCATTTGCTTTGGCTGCTATGGTGAGCGTGGCCTATTTAATTAAAGATGCTGCGGTTAAGCGTGCACCCGACGGCTGGACTGCCAAACGCTTACCCTCTTTAGACATGCTCGATGATCTCACTTATAAAGCCATTGCTTTGGGATTTGCTTTCTTCACCATCGCTACGATTTTAGGTGCGATGTGGGCTGCTGAAGCTTGGGGCGGTTATTGGTCATGGGATCCTAAAGAGACATGGGCATTAATTGTGTGGTTAAATTACGCGGCTTGGTTGCATTTGCGCTTTACCAAAGGTTGGCGCGGCACCACTATGGCTTGGTGGGCAATTATTGGTTTATTTGTCACTTTATTTGCATTCTTAGGCGTCAATATGTTTTTGTCTGGCTTGCATTCTTATGGTGAACTTTAAACAAGTCCATGGGTCTCAAACAAAAGCCCCCGTAATAATGACAATTGATGGAGACAACACGCATGAAGTATGCTGTTAACGTTTTGTTAGCGACCACGCTGAGCTTAGGCCTGCTATCGGGTTGCATGGCAGAATCCACTACCGCCACATCAACGGCTGCTGCGGCTACGACGAATTACACCAATGGCAAACAATACGCTACCTTATCCGCCTCGATTCCTACTCAAGCACCGTCTAATCAAGTGGAGGTCACCGAAATTTTTTGGTACGGCTGCCCACATTGTTATGAACTCGAGCCTACTATCAATGAATACCTAAAAACTAAGCCTGCGAATGTTTACTTCAATCGCGTGCCTGCTACCTTAGGTGAAAAATGGACTTTCCACGCTAAGCTCTTTTATGTCGGTAAAATGTTGGATAGCGATGGTAGCAAAGGCATTCATACTAAGATTTTCGATGCCTTACACAAGCAAGGTCGTCGGATTGATAACGATGACGCGATTAAACGTTTCTTTGAGGCTCAAGGCTTTACGGCTGCTCAAGTTGATACAGTATTGAAGTCGATGGAATTGCAGACTTCGTTAAATTATGCCAAAGAAGTCACTAATAAATCGGGTATCCAATCGGTTCCGAGTTTAATTGTGGGCGGCAAATATTTAACAGGCCCTGCGATGATGTCAGAAGGCTCTAAGCTAATTGATGTATTGAACTACCTCGTTAATAAAAAGTAACCCAGATGCGCGCCTTATCTCCGTTAGATCGCTTACTTGCTGAAATTGATCAATCACTACGGACTGTTCACGCCGAACCGCCAACCACGGAGCGTGCCAATCCCGCTAAAGATTACTCTAATACTCAGCCTTTGAGTGAGGCGGAACGGAAATTAGCGGCGGGTTTAATGCGCGTGAATCATGCTGGCGAAATTTCAGCACAGGGCTTGTATCGCGGACAAGCCCTGACCGCTCGACTTCCTGAAGTACGTGAACAAATGGAGCGTGCTGCTGCTGAAGAAAATGACCATTTAGCGTGGTGTGAAAAGCGCTTAAATGAGCTGAATAGCCGCAAAAGTTTCCTCAATCCACTGTGGTACTGGGGTTCTTTTACGATTGGCGCTCTAGCGGGCAAAGCTGGAGATCGCTGGAGTTTAGGCTTTGTCAAAGAAACGGAAGATCAGGTAGAGAAACATCTTGATGACCACCTTCGCCGCTTGCCCAGCACTGATGTAGAAAGTCGTGTTATTCTGGAGCAAATGCGTGAAGATGAACAGCATCATGCCCATGTCGCGCAACAAGCAGGTGCTGCTACATTGCCACTGCCAATTCGCAAAGTCCTAATGCCCCTGCTATCAAAAGTGATGACCAGTGCCAGTTTCCGCTTTTAAGGCGGATCCGGCATCCATTCAAGTAAGTCATAGTCTAGCTGTCGCGCTAACTGTGTGGCCACTTCGCTAGCCACCTCCATCACACTCAACCTAATGCCGAGCTCTTGGCATTGCGTTACTTGCAAGCCCGCATAGCCGCAAGGGTTAATGCGTGTAAAAGGCTCAGTATCCATCGCCACATTCAAGCTTAACCCATGATAAGTGCAGCTTTTGCTCACCCGTAAGCCTAAAGCTGCAATCTTTTTTCCATCCACATAGACGCCGGGCGCCTTGCGATCTCCTAAAGCAAGCACTTGATGCTCTGCGAGAAAAGCAATGATCGCCTGCTCAATCGCCTCTACAACTTGGCGAATACCTAAACTTTTGCGGCGCAAATCCAGCAGTAGATAGACAATTAATTGGCCAGAGCCGTGATAAGTGACCTGACCGCCACGATCAATAGGAATGACAGGTATATCACCTGAAGCTAATACATGCTCCATACGCCCATTACGCCCCAAAGTAAACACTGGCTCATGTTGAAGAATCCAGATTTCATCGGGGGTTTCCGAAGTGCGATTGGCTGTAAAAGCTTGCATCTTGTGCCAAACGGGCAGATAAGCTTGCAAACCTTCCAACACACGAACTCTTAAAGCGCCCACATTACATGCTCACAAGCTTTAAGATCCGTATAAATAGCATCTAATTGTTCACGACTGATCGCTGTAATGGGCAGGGTAACACTTTGGTATTTACCACTTTTACTTTGATTACGCTTTAGATTTTCCGGCAAAAACTCAGGATCGTGGCGCAAGGCAATCGCAATAATCTGAATCTCAAACTCATCATGCGCAGCACCCACCACCTTAATAGGGAAATGGGCTGGAAACTCCAATTTTAATTCTGGATTAGTCCAATTACTCATTTGCCATCCCTCGCTTTTTGCTAAATCCGCGCTAATCTGCGAACCAATGCTGCACCTTGTCAGATAGGCGTCGTAAAAAACCACCTTCTGGCACATCCTCTAAAGCTTGCAACTTAGTTTCCTTCAGAAGCTTATCTTGATCCGCTAAAATAATTTTACCTAATACATCACCGCGTTGAATTGGTGCGTTTACATTCTTATCCATTTGGATAGAGCCTTTAAGCTGGTCGTAGCGGCCTTTAATAGTGGTAACATAAAGATCATCCAATACCCCCGCCGCTACTTGTTTTTGGTCACCACCCCAAATACGCACTTCGGATAAAGCATCGCCACCTTTATAAAGCTTATGCGTTTCAAACGTGCGGAAACCATACTCTAATAATTGTTGCGCTGCTTCAATCCGGCTATTTTCGCTTTTTGCGCCAAAAATTAATGCGATCAAACGCATATTGTCACGTTTCGCAGAACCTACTAAGCAATAACCGGCTGATTCGGTATGTCCTGTTTTAACCCCATCCACACTCGCATCACGCCATAACAAGCGATTACGATTATGTTGCTTAATATTGTTATAGGTGAATTCTTTTTCAGAATACAACTTGTAACGATCAGGAAAATCGATAATCAACGCTCGTGTCAACTTCACAATATCGCGCGCTGTGGTGTAATGATTCGGGGACGGCCAGCCCGTTACATTCTCATAATGGGTATCTTTCATGCCAAGCTCTGTGGCAGTGGCATTCATTTTTTCTACAAAAGAGGCTTCATTACCCGCAACATGCTCTGATAAAGCCACTGCAGCATCATTACCCGATTGGATAATGAGGCCGCGCAGGAGTTTTTCAAGTTGCACTTTCTTACCTAGTTCAAGAAACATGCGTGACCCTTCCATTTTCCACGCTTTCTCGCTAATCAAAACTTCGTCCGCAAGCTTGATAGTTCCTTTGGCCAATTCGCGATAGAGCACATACGCGGTCATTAATTTGGTAATACTCGCTGGCTCGATGCGATTCCCCGGATTCATTGCCGTAAGCTCTTCACCGCTTTGAAAATCGACTAATAAAAAGCTGGATGCATCCACAATCGGTGTGCCATCGGCTAATGCCATGACTGTGCCTGCATTTTGAGTAGGCTTTACAGTTGCCTCAGTACTAGCCGCAACAGGCTTACCATTATCATCGACTTCGCCTTTTTCTTGAGCGGCAATAACGCCTGCAGTAAAACTCAGGCAGAAAACGATCCAAACTAATTTTTTAAGCATTCCTTACTACCGATTTCGTCTATTAGCGCGATTATTCTTCAACTGGAACCACTTTAAAGGTGGCCAAGCCATTGCTTTCTAAAGCATCTTTCACATTATCAATTTGATCTTGGGTATACAGAGGACCAATACGCACTTGATGTACTGGGCGACCATCCTGTCTTGCACTCGCCATTTCCGTTTTACTCAAGCCCACCGAGGTCAAGCGCACAAACATATCTAAGGCATCCATCTGGTCTTGATAATTCTTGACCACAATGTAAAAACTTTTACCAGTCGCTTTTGCCTCACTAATCGCTTTCTTTTGAGCGGGAGAAGGTTTCACCACTGTACGTTTATCAACGGTTGTATTGGAAGCGCTAGTCGATGGCTGTTTAGTATCTAGCGCTTCAACCCTGACATTGGCTACCTGACTGCTACCCGTCATGCCTAGCGCATTTGCTGCGGCAAATGATAACTGGATTAGCCCTTCTTTGTCGAAAGGCCCACGGTCATTTACGCGGACAATCACGGATTTATTGTTATCGAGTCGGGTCACACGCACAAAACTCGGTAAAGGTAGAGTGCGGTGTGCTGCACTAAATGCCTTCATATCAAAGACTTCACAACCGGCGGTTGAACTTCCTTGAAATTCAGCGCCATACCACGAAGCTAGCCCCTCTTCGCGATAGCCTGTAGTACTCGGCAATACTTGGTAAGTTTTGCCTTCCAAAGTATAACTGGGCTCATTGCCACAACTGGTTTGAGTTGGCGTAGTTGTAGTAGGTGTAGGATTTACTTTAGCACTAGGCTCTGGTGCTAGTTTACTTTTGTTTGAGCTACAAGCACTAAGACTCCCCAGTGCTAATAGCAGAAACATGATCGGAGCCAATTTGGTTAATTTAATCATTGTTATCATCTTTTTAAATCAAGCCCACAGATAGCGAACAGTCTAGCACAGCTACGCTGAAAACATAAGCAATCCACTCAGTCTTCTGCTTGGTAAATTCTTTTGCGCTTTTTCATACCCATAATAATGCCAAATGCAATCATCAAGGTAACAATCGAAGTTCCACCAAAACTCACTAATGGCAAAGGCACACCCACGACAGGTAAAATACCACTAACCATTCCTGTATTAACTAATAGATAAATAAAGAAGGTCAAACTTAAACTACCGGCCAACAAACGTGCAAAGGTATCTTCCCCTTGCGTAGCTAGATACAAGCCGCGCCAAATAATAATAATATATAGCCCTAGTAAAATAAGATTCCCGACAAAGCCAAACTCCTCACCAAATACAGCAAAGATGAAATCGGTATGTCGCTCTGGCAAAAAATCTAAATGTGACTGATCGCCATTCAACCAATCCTTGCCATAGAATCCACCCGAACCAATGGCTATTTTCGACTGATGAATATGATACCCAGCTCCTTGTAGATCAGCCTCTGGGTCTAAGAGGGTCATAATGCGCTGACGTTGGTAATCATGCATTCCATACTCAAACATCAAGCGTGCTCCCACGGCAACTAATACAATAGCCCCTGCAATTAGCCACCATGAAATACCTGCAAAATAAATAACGAATAAACCCGAAACGGCAATCAATAGCGAAGTCCCTAAATCTGGCTGCTTCATAATAAGCAAAACAGGTACAACAATTAATACTAAGGCAATACCAATATCCAAAAGACGTGGAGGAAGATTTTTATTCGCAAAGAAATAGGCCACCATCATAGGTACCGCTAATTTCATGATCTCTGCAGGTTGAACATCAATCCCCACATAAAGCCAGCGTTGTGCTCCTTTTTTAATCTCTCCAAATAACAATACTAAAATCAGCAGAATAATCCCAATGCCGTATAGCCAAATAGCAAACTGCTTTAAGGTTTTACTCTGTATTTGCGAAAAGACTAAAAGTGACAATAAACCTAATACGAAGTTTATTGCCTGACGATAAACCACCGCCATTTCGGTATCGACCGCACTATAAAGCGTAATCAATCCCAAGAAAATCAGTAAAGACAAAACTGCCAGCAATACTAAATCGATGCGCTGGAAAGCACGTATCCAAGAACTAGGTAATAAGCTAGTAATCATTCATCACTCTTAATCACGCTGGTTAACCGGTGCTGGAGCATCGGCAGGTTTGCCATCTTCGACTGGATCATCTTCGTATTTGCCTAATAAATAAGCATCCATAATCTTACGTGCCAAAGGTGCAGCGGTCGCACTTCCACCACCGCCATTTTCTACAATAACGGCTACGGCAATTTTGGGGGCTTCCGCTGGCGCAAAACCCACAAACAAAGCATGGTCATGTAAGCGTTTATCTAAGCGTGTTGCGTCATAACGGGCATTCTGAGCAATCCCAAAAACCTGTGCAGTCCCAGTTTTACCCGCCATGTGATATTGCAGACCTTGATTAATGCGCTTGGCGGTTCCATAGGAGGCATGTACTACATTCACCATGCCCTGTTTAACCAATTCCCAATCTTTAGGACTATTCGACTTCACTTGCTCGACGATTTCAGGCACTAAAAGCTGTTCTGGTTTATCTTTGGCTAGGCGATAACCACGCAGTACATGCGGCTTAATCCGTTTACCCTTCATAGCCACAGTGGCCACTGCATGAGCCAGTTGCAAGGGTGTCGCAAGCCAATAGCCCTGACCGATACCAATATTAACCGTATCACCCGGATACCAAACTTGTTTATGTCGAGTCTGCTTCCAATCCGCACTTGGCATTAATCCTGCTGACTCCGAGGTTAAGTCAATACCGGTACGTGACCCAAACCCGAAGGTTTTCATGTAGGTATTAAACTTATCAATGCCCATACGATAGGCCAGATCGTAGAAATAGGTATCACAGGACTGGGCAATCGCCACATCCATATTCACCGAACCATGCCCTACTTTTTTCCAACAGCGATAACGATGCTTATGGCCTGGAATTTGGAAGAAGCCAGGGTCATAGACCGACTTACCCGGCCACACTACTTTTTCGAATAAGCCTGCCATCGCAATCATAGGCTTCACGGTAGAACCGGGCGGATAAGTCCCCTGCAAAGCACGGTTATAGAGAGGACGATCGGGATGATCCCGCAACTCAATATAATCTTTATGCGAAATCCCATCGACGAACAAATTAGGATCAAAGGTAGGAACGCTCGCTAGCGCAAGAACTTCCCCATTATTAGGATCGATCGCGACAATCGCACCGCGCTCCCCTCTTAGTAAATTTTCAGCACGAATCTGTAACTTAATATCTAAACCTAAGATCAGATCTTCACCGCCGACCGCCTCTTGTCGACTTAAGGTATCTTGTTGACGGCCATGCGCATCCACTTCCTCTAAGGTGTAGCCCGCCTTACCATGCAGACGTTTTTCATGCGCACCTTCTACACCCAATTTGCCGATATAAGTAGTTCCCTCATACTCATCCTTGTTCAGGTTTTTCATATCCTGCTCATCAATCCGCCCTACATAGCCAATGACGTGGCTTGCGACTTGCCCCCAAGGATAATAACGCTGCATTTGCCGATCTAAGTCCACTCCAGGGAAACGGGATTTATTCACGGCAAACATAGCGACCTCTTGCTCAGTCATATTTTCTTTGAGCGGGGTTGCCTGATAACGGCTACGACGGCGAATTTGCTGATTGAAAATACGTAAATCTTTTTCGGAAAGGGCTACCAACTTACTCAGGCGATTGAGCATAATTTCCATATCTGCCCAATTCTTTTTACCATCATTATTTTGATCAGGCACGCTATCACGTACAACCGTTAACACATATTGCGCATGATTATCGGCTAATAGCACGCCATTTCGATCATAAATCTGCCCACGTTTGGGCGCGATAGGAATACGTTTTTGATAATTTTGCTTGGATAACTCGGTATAAAAATCGTATTTTTCGACCTGTAAAAAATATAAACGAAAACCAATACCACCCAAGGCAAACAAGACGATAACCGCAGCCACGATAGCACGACGATTGAACAACTGCTGTTCATCGCGATCAGTTTTTATAGATAAACGCTCGCCCATGCTTTGTGATTGCTAGTTAATAGAATTATAAATAATGGATTACACAACAAGCTCTTTAGCGAATCGCCATTATGGGAGCTTGACTGGCTTCATCCCCATGGTCTGAAGCCAATCCCCTAGTTTAGCCTTTTGCTTTATCGTTGTAACGCTTTACGCTTGCTAAAATTTCTGCTTTAGCCTCATCTGCATCGCCCCAAGCTTCAACCTTTACCCACTTACCGGGTTCTAATTCTTTGTAATGTTCAAAGAAATGCTTGATTTGTTGAATCAATAACTCAGGCAATTGCTTATAGGATGTAATATTTTTGTACTCAGGTGATAATTTACCTGCGGGTACAGCAACAATCTTAGAGTCGCCACCTGCCTCATCCGACATTTTCAGAATACCTACTGGGCGTGCTGGAATCACACAACCATGCACCAACGGTACCGGTGTGACTACCAATACGTCCGCCGGATCGCCATCATCCGCCAAGGTATGTGGTACAAAACCATAATTTGCTGGATAAAACATGGGCGCTGACATAAAGCGATCAACCATTAACGCCCCACTATCTTTATCAACTTCATACTTAACCGGCGATGATTGCGCGGGGATTTCGATAATGACATTGACTGATTCTGGGACATCTTTGCCTACGGCGATATTGTCTATATTCATACCATCCTTCCTTTGGTTAAAAATAGCCTATTATAACTGCTGTTAAGTCTAACTTGCACTGCAACATTTAATTAGAGTATAAGGATTCTGACTTTGATTGGAGCAGATAAGGAAACAACCCCATGCGCATTGTTCTGTTAGGAGCGCCCGGCTCGGGCAAAGGCACGCAAGCACAACGCCTCACTAAGCTTTATAATATCCCACAAATTTCTACGGGTGATTTGTTACGTGCTGCGGTAAGTACCGGCACTGAACTTGGTAAACAAGCTAAACAAGCTATGGATGCTGGGAATTTAGTGTCAGATGAGATCGTGCTTGGTATGATTCGCGAACGTTTACAAGCATCTGATACCGAAAATGGTTTTATCTTAGATGGATTTCCGCGCAATCTCAGCCAAGCCGATAGTTTAGATAAACTATTAGCTGAATTAGGGCAACCGTTGGATACGGGCTTATTAATTGACGTTGATTTTGATATTTTAATGAAACGTTTAACGGGGCGCTTATCTTGCAAACAATGTAGTACCGTGTATAACCGCTACTTCTCACCACCGAAAGTTGATGGTGTGTGTGATGTGTGCGGCAGTACTGAACTTTATCATCGTGCGGATGATAATGAAGAAACCATTGGTAACCGTCTAGAGGTCTATGAGAAAAACACCGCACCACTCATTGACTACTATGACAAACAAAACAAACTTATTCGGATTAATGGCGTTGGCGAAATGGAAGACATTAGCCGCGCTATGCAAGCCGAGTTAGCTAAATTGTAGCTCAATAGGGCTTTTATTAACTGTTAGTAGTCATTTAATTGATGTCAAACTCACTCAGCGAACAATTGCTGAAGGCCGGCCTGATCACTCAACAACAGATTGATCAGGCGGAACAGGCCAAACAGCAACAAAAAGAACAAGCTAAAGCACGCCAACAACAAAAAAATGCTCCCAAGCCACCGGTAAAGGCGCAACATGTACCTGCTGCCAAAGCTAAGGCTGAACAGCGGCCTGCATCAGATCGTCCTAAACAGACGCACATGCCTCGTCCTGCAAAACCACGCCAATCCTCTGATTTAGAACAGTTCTATAAAGAGCGTGATAGCGTTGAGCGTGCGGAACGTGAACGTGAAGAACAATTACGCCGTGAAAAAGCCGAGCGCAAAAAACTCACTCGTGCGCAAGTACGTGAGTTAATTGCAGCGAACCAACAAAATGTTGAAGATGCGAGCATTCGCTATAATTTTGTGGTGGGGGAAACGGTAAAATATTTGTTCGTGACCGAAGACCAACAAAAGTCCCTAGCGGATGGCAGCTTAGCGATTACCTTTATGGACGGTAAGCGCTGCCTAATTCCTTTAGCGATTGCTGAACAAATTCAAGCGCTTGACCCCGATAAGTTGGTTGTGATTAATAAAGATGGCGCTGAGCCTATTCCAGACTTTGAACTACCCGCAGCGACTGAGGGGGTCGAAACGCCTTCTTCAGCGGCAGCGACTGAAGGTGTTGACACTCACTCTTCAGTAGCAGAGCCAGCTAAGCCAAGCGCTTGACGGTAAAGTTGATTCTTGGGCTGCCCTGTCAATTGGGCAGCTATTTTAGCAACTTGCTTCACAGACAAATTTTCTGCCAACAACACTTGCATTAATTGCACTGTGTCGATGGTATTGCTTTCTGTATTTTCTACGCGTTCTGGTACACCGCCGACCATAACAACCAATTCGCCACGCCGCATATCCGCATCAGATTTTATTTGCCGTGCTAAAGCCCCAGCCGTTCCACGATAAAATTGCTCATAAAGCTTAGTCAATTCCCGCGCAATCACCAATTCACGCTCTGGAAAAACGCAGGCCATATCCTCCAGTAAGTCCGCAATCCGATGACTAGACTCGTAAAACACTAAGGTTTGGGTTTCACGGCTCAACACCTCCAACGCTGCACGCCGTGCTGAGGATTTTGCGGGTAAAAAACCTTCGAAACTAAAGCGATCCGTCGGCAATCCAGCGGCTGAAAGCGCGCTAATCAAAGCGCTGACTCCCGGAATGGGAGTCACTCTTAAGCCAGCCTCAGCTACTGCCCGCACCAAACGATACCCCGGATCGCTAATTAAAGGCGTTCCGGCATCACTGACTAAAGCGAGGTTCATCCCCGCCATTAATTCAGCTATAATACCTGCCACACGCTCAGCTTCATTGTGATCGTGTAAACTAATAAGGGGCTTGGTAATACCTAAATGGGCTAATAATTTTAAAGTAACGCGGGTATCCTCCGCATAAATTTTATCGACCTCCGCTAAGGTTTTGCTGGCGCGACTCGTGATGTCGCCCAAATTGCCAATCGGTGTTGCTACGATAAATAAATTCCCAGCCATCAAAAAAAGCTCGCTTTTTATAAACAAAAAATCATTTGGGGTTGATGCCTGTTTCTTCTATTGCATACGCAGCAAATATGAACCAGACCGTGTTATAGTGCGGCGTTTGCCGAAACAGCATCAAGATTAATATTTAATAATTTGGCATAGGTGAGCACATGAGCAAGGGTTTTTGCCAGACTTTATATGGCGCTGTCTTAGCAATGCTATTAACAGCTTGTACAACAGCTCCAGTGTTGGATGATGTAGTCAGCGCTGATTTACCTGTTGAAAAAGCAAGCTACGATCCAGCAGACAGCGCTAGAATGCCTACATCGCGGCCTAGTCTTGAACAAGCCAATCGTTTATTTCAAGCTGGTCACAAAAAACAAGCGGCAGAGATGTATTATCGCGCTGCTTTCACCTATTCCTCACCACAACGCGAACGGATTATTTTGCAAGCGGCAGAAATTACCGCAGCACTTAATAATACCACTGCAACCCAATCTTACCTAAGCCAAATCGCTCCAAACACCTTGGAAGGTGAAACACGCTTTCGTTATCAGTATGTGCAAGGCTTTCTTGCACTCCAGAATAAGCAAGCGGACCTCGCACTGCGCTTGTTGCCACCCGAACCTTCTTTATTGCCACCTTATTTACGCGACAAAGTATTATTAGTGCGTAAACGCGCGCTTGAAATGGGCGGTAAATTAGAAAATGGTCGGCTACCCAAGGCTGGCAACCTCTTACAGTTACCATCTGGGAACACTAATCCGCAATCCCCCACTACGGCACCTAACAGCTATATCACGGATGCTAGTCCTATTCTACCGAAAAGTACTGAGCGCTTAGCCTTGTTATTACCCAAATCAGGGGCATTAGGGGAGGTTGGTAAGGAAATCGCTTTAGGTGTGCAAGATGCGGTCGCCCCCTATAATGGCAGCGTGCGCTATAAACAGTATGAAGTCACAGCAGCTAATGCTTTAGCAGAATACCAAAAAGCGGTGAGTGATGGGGCTGATATGGTGATTGGGCCTTTGGATAAAGAAGCCTTAAGCCTTTTAGTCGCGAATGCTAATGCCTTGAGTACACCGATACTCAGTTTAAACTATCAAGAATCTAGTGCCGTTCCCGCACTTTTATACCAATTTGGTCTCTCCCCTGAAGATGAAGCCCAACAAATTGCGGATGTGTCAGCACAACGTGGCGAACGTCAGGCGATTATTTTAGTCCCTGATTCTATCTGGGGTAAACGTTTGGCCGATAGCTTCAAAACAGCTTATCAAGCGCGTGGTGGTGCTGTACTGGTCGAGGTGACTTATCCGAATGATGCTTCCAGTCAGTATTTGAATAAAGTACAGGACGCTGTGGCAAATGGCTCTGGGGCACAAATGTTATTTCTAGGCGCTTCCCCCACCCAAGCCCGCCTGATTCGCCCCTTACTGAAAGCACAAGCCGCTAACTTACCCGTGTATGCGACCTCACATATTTTCTCCGGTAAGATTCAGGCAAACAAAGATAATGATTTGGATGGTATTATTTATACCGAAATTCCTTATGTGTTAGATAGCATTAAAGATGGCAGTTTAGCCCAACTCAGCTATCCTCGCTTATACGCCTTGGGTGCCGACTCCGTGTTAATTGCACAAAATTTAAGAGCACTGACTCAACAACAAACTTTACAAGGCAAAACCGGCGCGATTCGTTTAACGCCGCAGCGCACGATTCAACGCCGCCTCCATTTAGCAACCTTTGTGAATGGCAAACCAAGCGCGCTCGACTGATGAAAGCCACTAGTACCGCCCAAGGACAACTGGCCGAAAACCAAGCCTGTGCTTATCTACAAGCCCAAGGTTTGTTAGTGTTGGCGCGTAATTATCGTTGGCGTGGTGGTGAAATTGATCTGATTTGCCGCGATGCTGACTACCTAGTGTTCGTTGAAGTGCGTTTTCGACGATGTGAGGACTTTGGTGGCGCACTGTCTAGCATTGATACCCGCAAACAGCAGCGCCTGATTCGTACCGCGCAGTATTATTTAATGCAACAGGCGGTCGATCACCCCGTTCGTTTTGATGTCGTGGCGCTAAATACTGAAACCATTCACTGGATTAAAGATGCCTTTAGTGCCGACGCCAATCACTAACCCTTAATGTGTTTTAAGTTGGATGTCGTTATGCCGCAGCACATGCTTAATCGCACTAGCGTCGAATTTTTCCGCGAAGCCAGTCCTTATATTCATAAACATCGCGATAAAATTTTCGTGATCGCCTTACCGGGGGAAGTGGTTGAACAAGATTATTTTCGGCGCATTCTCCAAGATATAGCGATTATTGCGTCTTTGGGTACACGGGTTGTTTTGGTGCATGGCACACGCCCACAAATTGATAATCGCCTCATCAGTCGTGGTCAAGCTATTCGCTTCCATAATAGTTTAAGGATTACCGATGACGCCGCCCTACTCGCTGCCCAAGAAGCGTGCGGTTTTGTGCGCATTCAAATCGAAAATATCTTGACCCAAGCGCTGAATCCACCCGGTGCAAGTAGCAATCGACAGAATGTGATCTCCGGTAATTTTGTGAGTGCGCGTCCTGTTGGCGTATTGGATGGCGTGGATTATCGCCATACTGGCTTAATTCGGCGCGTGTCACACAACTCGATTTGTCGTCAATTAGAACAGCATCATATTGTATTGTTGTCACCACTGGGATATTCGCCTACTGGAGAAGCTTATAATTTACGTTATGAACAACTCGCCATTGAAACTGCCCAAGCCTTACAGGCCGATAAAGTCTTATTACTCAGCCCAATTCCCGTTCAATTGCCAGCGGAATTAACCTTGGAAGAAGCGGGTCAGTTTCGCGATCAACACGAATTGATTCCACAAATTATGGAAGCTTTGCAACATAAAGTTGGGCGCGTG
The DNA here is from genome assembly GCF_000371925.1 of Thiolinea disciformis DSM 14473. Classification (GTDB taxonomy): domain Bacteria; phylum Pseudomonadota; class Gammaproteobacteria; order Thiotrichales; family Thiotrichaceae; genus Thiolinea; species Thiolinea disciformis. The sequence continues at coordinate 106,683 of NZ_AQVE01000010.1, forward strand.
CATTTATTGGATGCGAGTGTTGATGGCTCTTTATTAATGGAGCTTTATACACGCGATGGTATTGGCTGCATGATTGCGGCGGATGCGTTCGAAGTAGTGCGCCTTGCCACAGTGGACGATATTAAGGGCATTATGGAGGTGATTCGTCCGCTTGAAGACGCAGGGACTTTAGTGAAGCGTTCGCGCGAACAAATTGAACTTGAAATCAGCAAGTTCCAAGTGATTGAACGCGATAAACAAATTATTGGCTGTGTGGCGCTCTATGATACGGCTGATCCGAAAATTGGTGAGTTAGCGTGCTTAGCAGTACACCCGCATTATCGAGCCGCCAATCGTGGCGAGCGTTTATTGCAAAATGTCGTTAAAGTCGCGCGGGCTCAAGGCAAAGATCAGCTATTAATTCTTACCACGCAGACCAATGAATGGTTTCGGGAGCGCGGCTTTTTCGAAGCACACGTGGATGATTTGCCAGCCAATAAACGTCAACTGTATAACTACAAGCGCAATTCGAAAGTGATGTTTAAAAAACTGTAATACAAGCGTTCAAAATAATGTTAAATGACTAACACCTAGATAGAAAGACTTTTATGACTCCTGAGCAATTAGCGCCCTCATGGCAAGCCGTTTTGACAAGTGAATTTCAGAAACCTTATTTCCACACCCTGATGCAATTTCTGGAGCAAGAAGAGCAGCAGGGCAAAATAATTCTCCCCGCCAAAGACCAGCGTTTTAATGCCTTAAAGGCAACACCCTTAGAGCAAGTGAAGGTCGTTATTTTAGGACAAGACCCCTATCCGACTGCGGGTCATGCACACGGTTTATCCTTCTCGGTTTTACCTGAAGTAAAGCCTCTGCCACGTTCACTAAATAACATTTATAAAGAATTAAAAGACGACTTAGGCATAGACAATAAACACACGGGCTATTTACAAGCGTGGGCAGAGCAAGGGGTATTGCTCTTGAATACGGTTTTATCGGTCGAGCAAGCGCAGGCTGGCAGTCATCAGAAAAAAGGCTGGGAAACGTTTACAGATGCCGTCATTAAAGCCGTAAACGCGCAAACACATCCTGTCGTATTTTTACTGTGGGGTGCTCATGCACAAAAGAAAACAGCCCTGATTACCCATCCCCATCATTTGATTTTACAAAGCGCTCACCCTTCGCCGCTATCCGCCAAGGCTGGTTTTTTTGGCAGCCGCCCTTTCTCAAAAATCAATCGATTTTTAACAGAGCAAGGGCGCGGTGACATTAATTGGCAGTTATAAACCTAAGGTTTTTCACGATTCCAACGCAGTACTTTTTCGACAATCGACAATAACAGCCAAATCCCGAATAAACCAAAACTAAGTGCCGCCCAAAAACCCAGATACACTTTAGTAGACCACCAGAACGCGACTTTCGCACGTTCAAGCAAGCTAATATGCACAGGCTTGAGTGTGCGCATTTCTTGTAGGGTAAACTTCACCGTACAAAATTCATTTTGCACATCAAAATCCCCTAAGCTCACTCCTAATCCTTGAATTTGTTTCTCAATATCCAAAAGTTGATTAGTCAATTCAATTAACTCGCCTGTATTTCCGCCTGACTGACGTAATTCCAGCAGCGTATCGCGTGCTTTAACCAAGGATACGCGTTCTGCTTCTAATTTCTTGTATTCATTCGTTTTGTCATTTTTGTCGATTTGAATACTTCTTAAGCTACCGATATTACGCAGGGCCGCAATCATCGCATCAAACTTATCGGGCTTTACTCCCAAGGCTACATTCAATTGGCGCTCTGGCTTTAAACCGACGCGCTGCTCCAACTGAATCATTAACTCTTCTTTTTTAATCAAGTCGTATAGTGCCTGCTCATCCTTATCATAGGCCTGAGAAACGCTAGCTAGCGTACCAATTTTTTCATATTTTTGATCGACTGCCATGGCAACTTGAGTAGAAGCAGGACTTGGCTCGGCTTTTAGCTTGCTACTGGCATAGTTCTTTCTTTCCAAGGTAAAACTCGCCAAATTGGCATAATCATAAATGGGTTCACGCGGCATTTGCCCATCCGGCTTCATGATATAGCCATAGCCTAAACGTGCTCCCCATAACATTAAAAAAATACTGCCCAGTGTAGCTAATTTTTGTTTTAAGCTGAGTGGCTTCATGTTGATCCAAACTCCTTATTCTTCATTCTGTGAGGTGTTGCAATAACCATACACCCATCTCTGCATAAACGGGCTGCGGGGTAGTTAAGACGCTATTGTGTCCGCCATCCTGTACGCTACTCCATTGTTTATCCTGACTTGCAAACGCGCGGTAAAGTTGCTGCCCTTGCTCTAAAGGCACGAAGCGATCCTGTGTACCATGTAGCACTAAAGCTGGCAGGGTGACCTCCTTTGCCCAGTCAGCGGGTCGAATTTGTGGAATACTGGGCTGAGCGCTTAAACGCTGTGCTACATTTAAAAAAGGATAGAGCCAACGCGCTTCCGTGCGCCATGCTTCTGATACTTGTAGCTGCATGACCGTGGCTAAATCCGCAAAGCTATTCACAATAATCATCCCCTTCCAGAACGCTTCATTTTCCCGTGCCGCACTCACGGCAAAAGCACCACCCATCGATAATCCCCATAGAAAATTAGGGTCATTCGGCAAGTGAAAATGGGCGCGAGCCTCTAATACCAAGTGACGTGGCAAGCTACGTTCAAAGTCACTCGCCCCAAACGACATTGCTGGTAGCGGACTCTCACCATGGCTAGGTAAATCGGCCACCAAACAACGAAAACCTAGCGCAGCAAAGCGCTCAGCGACGGGCAATAAGTTTTCTTTGCGCCCATTACGCCCATGTAATAGCACTAAAGTCGCTCGTGTTTCCCCATAAGGTAATAGCTTAACCCCTCGCTGCTTGACCTGCTCGCGAATGCGTTGTGCACGCTGACTTAGCGTTGCGTTAGGTTTTGGCTCGACCAATAAGCAAGGTACTTGACCGGCGAGACAGTTATAAGAACGAATAGTTAAGCCAAACTGTTCGGGATTGTCTAAATAGGCTTGTTGATAAGCTTGCAAGGCTCGACGTGGCGGCGAAAAAATCTGGTGATGAAGCCAAAAACTAAAACCTAAGATTAAAACGCCTAAGATAAAACTTAAGTGGAATACAACCTTAAACCAACGCCATGGAAGTTTTTGAACAACGCGAATTTTATGCTGAGAAATGCTTATCATAGCGTTGATGCTAACTAAAGCCTGTGCAGGCGCTGTGCAAAATCCACAGAAAATCTTTGTAATAAAGGGCACTTAGGTAGCGTTCTAAAAATATTATAGAATAATAAAAAATTCCCCATAGGACGCTGTATAGCAAATTTTGCTATCGTGCTGATTTACCTTATTAAAAGCGCTTTGAGTATAACCCCTTATCAGTTTGGCGCTTAATTTTGATATAAGTCATAAGTTTAAGCGTTATGCAATGCCTAGATTTTATTTATAACTACTAACACTAAACCGCCAAATACACGACAACCTTATACGATAGTGTGGAATACAAGCCATCGATTAGGCCAGATTGTAGGCGCTATGACGGCTTACAAACCCAATTAAGCAGATGAATAAACTATGAAATAGATGAGGAATTCACCAATAAAAGATCAGATAAAATGGTACATTTTGGCCTGTAATTGGACTAACAAAACTCCATTATAGAGGTCATACTGGGAAAAAATTGTAAGCGCTTTGGGATTAGGTCAGACTATTGTGACCGCTAAGCCTAAAGAAATTCGTACTAGCGTAAGCCACCTTCGTAACATGAAGGATGGGCAGATTTTAGCTTCCGGTTAAGCACAAGCTGTTTATGTTTACGCTATACCGAGCAAGCTGTTGATGTGGGGATCATTACCTTTGGTGCAGGTGTGCAACGCATTAGCTTTTGCATCATTGCTAAAGCATAAAAGACTAGCTCCTAGCCTTAACCAGTAAGGTGCAAACCGGCCTGAAGATAATGATAACTCTCAATACTGACGGGCAACCGTCAAGCGCCAGCAAGGTGCGTGAAGGAAAGAAGACCTGAGGCTTCTAGATTCCAGAAACCTTGCTACCCCTGTTTTCAAGTGCGAAAACCCCTCCATTGACCTAAGCATCTACACGCACTTAGGGATTGGTACAACGCAATAAGTGCTTGAAAACTAACGCCTAACTTAAAACCGATTTTTTTCTGAGTGTTGGCTCAGTGTTATGCACTGGGCAGAGCATCTCTTTATAGTTGAAAAATGCAGGAAAGGTTATGAAAAACGATTTTAAAGTCACGAACAGCATTCCTTTACGCTGTCGAACTTGGCGTCAAGAAGCCTTACTACGTCTGCTAGAAAATGTATTAGCTGTCGGTAATGAGCCAGACATGATGGCCTATGCCACTCTAGGTCGCGCTACTCGTGATTATTCTAGTCATGTGGCAATTGTCCATGCCCTCCAAACAATGACCGAGGATTACACCCTTATTATTCAATCTGGCAAACCGGTAGGTTTATTAAAAACTCATGCCCAAGCGCCTTTGGTCATTATGGCCAACTGTAATATGGTGGGTCACTGGGCTAAATCCGAGGTATTTTATCAACTTGAACGTAAGGGTTTAATTTGCTGGGGAGGTCTGAGTGCTGGAGCTTGGCAATACATCGGCTCACAAGCGGTAATTCAATCCACTTATGAGATTTTTAGTCGAATTGCTGAGCGCTATTATAACAACACCTTAAAAGGACACTTTATTCTCACCGCTGGTTTAGGGGCGATGGGAAGTGCGCAAGCTTTAGCAGCATGGATGGTGGGTGCCGTTATTTTAGTGGTGGAGATTGATCCTGAACGTATTCAAAAATGCTTAGCTAAAGGTTATTTACAACAACAGGTCACTAGCTTAGAAGAAGCCCTGATACGTATCAAAACTGCCATCGCCCAGCGTGAAGCACTTTCCCTTGGGCTATTAGGGAATGCCGCAGTCATTTTCCCCGAGATTTTAGCCCGTGGCTTCATTCCACATATCGTGACCGACCAAACCCCCGCACACGATTTGTTATACGGCTATATTCCCGCTGACTATGATTTAGCCAGAGTACACGAACTGCGCCAAGCCAATCCTAAAGAGTTAATGCTCGCAGGTTTAGCCTCTATTAAACGCCAGATGGAGGCGATGCTTGGCTTCCACAAAGCCGGTTCAGTGGTATTTGATCATGGCAATTTAATTCGTACCCAAGCGTATAGTGCTGGTGTAGCAGATGCCTTTGATATTCCGGTGTTTACCGAGGCATTTTTACGTCCTTTATTTTGCCGTGCTATTGGTCCCTTCCGTTGGATTGCTCTCTCGAACGACCCAGACGATATTCACCGCATTGATGAGTACATGGTGCAGCGTTTCGCCGACAACCACATTGTCACTAATTGGATTGGTTTAGCTCAGCAGTACGTGCCATTTGAAGGATTACCGGCACGAATCGCTTGGCTAGGACACGGCGAACGCACCGAGCTGGCACTAGCGGTCAATCAAATGGTGGCCGATGGACGCTTAAAAGCACCTGTCGCCTTCACGCGTGATCATCTGGATGCGGGTGCGATGGCACACCCTTATCTCATGACGGAAAACCTACGCGACGGCTCAGATGTCATTGCTGATTGGCCTTTGATTAATGCCATGCTGAATTGTGCATCCGGTGCAGATCTCGTCGCTATTCACTCAAGCGGTGGTGGGGACAGCGGCTATATGACCTCGGCAGGCGTAACCATTATTGCCGATGGCACACCCGCGGCTGCCCAACGCTTGCAATTATCACTCACTAACGACACTAGCCTAAGCATTATTCGCTATGCCGATGCGGGTTATCCAGAAGCTATTGAAGAAGCAATCTATAAAGGAGTTGGCTATATCGCCCTCTCATGAACCTAAATCTTACTGACACCTTACCGCGATTTAATCGCTTAACATTCGCGATGCTGAGTACCTTCTTAGAGGTCTGCTATAGTCCCAGTTTGTCCGATGCGGCCGCGCGTTTGGGCACATCAAAATCCAGCTTTAGCGAAGCTTGTTCCAGCCTGAAACAAATTCTAGATTTACCTTTATTAGAGCGTCACAAAGCTGGCTTATACCCGAATGAGCAAGCTCTTTTTTTAGTGAAATATGTCTTATTACTCCAAAATCTAGAGCAATTCGCCCAACGCATTCAAGTTCACACCCCGACTTATGTGCGCCTCAAGATTCCTGCACGCTTATGGAATGCGAGCTTCACCCGTCATTTGAGCCATGCCCTACAAGCGTGCGCTCAACATTCGCCACAAGTCTTAATTTGGCCCGAATTATCAGGTCAAAGTGCCATTGATGAGAAACCCATGCACGCCGAAACGCGTTTTGGTGAATTAGAAACGGCTTGGCAGCCACCTTGGGATGAGTTGGCACAAGTGAATTTAGCCGTGCTCGAAAAACAGCAGCTTAGCGCTGATCAGACCATTATCGCGAGTGCACCTTGGTATGTCATGAGTTATGACAGCCAGTTTCTAGAAGGTCGTCATTTGAGTTTGAACGAATTACCGTTGGAACGTTGGATTATTCCGCAAATGCCTTGGTCTTTTTTGCACGCAGCCGCACTCTTTTGCACGGAACATCGCATCATGTTTGAGCAGAGCAATCAAGAAGCGAGCAGCCTATTACGCGAAGCACCGGATATCAAAACGGTGATTTTTATTAATGGCTTACTGCTGCCAGAAACGATTCATCCGGGCTGGCATTGTACCGAAGTCCCGAAGATTGCTCACATGGTGCTTGCTCTACAGCACGATGCCACGCTTGCCATTACCAATGTACTGGCACACGCCTTACAAGAAGCTTGGCACACCAACCCGCCCTTACCGACTTGGCAACCGAACACCAGTCTCAAGCAATGGCGTTATTTTGCCGAAATTTTGGAAAAAGGCTCAGTTTCATCCGCCGCACAAAGCTTATTCTTATCGCAACCTGCCCTGAGTATGCAGCTCAAGCAGTTTGAGGATAGTTTGCAGACACGGGTATTAGAGCGCAAAACAGGCTCACGCCAATTGCAACTCAATAGTGCGGGACAAGTCATTAAACAAATCCAACAAGGTATGTGGGATGTGTTTAATTTATTAGGACAATATTGCCAACAGCAACGTCTGCAACTCAGTCAAAGTTTATTACTAGGTGTATTACCGAGTATCGATTTGCGTAGCCGCCTGTTGGATATTATTGTTAATAAAGTGGAAACATGGATTGAAGATCACCCGAGCGTACGACTTGAGATCATTGAGGAGCGCCATCATTATTTGATTCATGCTTTGCGCAACCAAACACTTCACTTAGCGATTACCGAAGCCGAAGCCCCTTGGACCATTCAATTGGCGCTTGATGAACCCGAGGAAATGGGCTTAGTGGCGGACACGAACTTATTGCGTGACCCACAGATTAACACCCTGCATTGGGGCGACTTAGAAGCGATTCCGCTGATTTTACCACGCCGTGGTTCGGGGATGCGTTTATTGATTGATGCACACTGTTTGCAACAAGGTATTCAAATCCGACCATGTATGGAATCAGATAGCCTGAATATTAATCGCCTATGGATCTTACAAGGTCGCTATGCCTCCATCTTGCCTCGCTCGGCCCTCACCAGCTTAGCGGAAGCAAATCCGAATATTCGGTTTATTAGCCTCATACCACGTTTAGATCGAGTATTGCGGCTAACTTATTTGAAAAATAGAAATCTGAATCCTATTGAAACACAGTTGATCCACTTTTTATTACAACGTCCTGCTAGCTGGCATTAAGCGCGCTGATTAGCATTTCTTACTTTGCCTTTTGCTAGTTGAACTGCCTACAATCACATTTGTCATGGAAGAAGTCCTCATGCGGAGTAAGTGATTGCAGTTTGCGGATATCGTCTACTACCTCTACATTTTGCTAATGGTCACAGGCTTAATCGGCCTGTGGCGTTGGCTATTAGGTTTTGTAGCACGCTTTGAAAACCTCACGAAAGGAAAAAGCAATCTGATTTTTTTGGGCGTTATGCTTACCGCTTTTATTATTGGTATGAGCATCGCTGTTCAGATCAATCAATGGCGTCGTAGTGTTTTACCCTCAGTATTAGCTCCTGAAGCGAAGCCATCCCACTCGAAGCAAAGTACTGCCCAAGCAGAACAAACCACTATCACTCCTGCCGACCAACAAAATCTCAGCGACGAACAACGTTTAATTTTATATGAAACCGAACATTATCCTAAGCTTCATCAACAACGCCTAGCGCTCTATGAAGAAATGAAGTTCTTGCAGAATTTTGTCAGAGACCTCGATATCTTGGCAGAACAATTACCTAAACAACGTGAACTATTGCGCGGCATTCGTAACATTCGACTGGGGACTTTTAATCGCCTTTCTAATCGCTATTTGCTAGTCAGCCAAGAACTGCGCCGTTTCTGGGTGCATTATATGACCGTCAGTAAAAGTGATGCCGAAGCCAAATTTAAGCAACAAGCGGAGGTGCTCACCTCTGTGATTCAAGAAGCCATGGGGGATACTTTAGACGATAGACGTCAGGAAGAGCTCTTGATTACTAACCACATCCAAGGCATTAGCAAACTGTTAAAAACCAATCAGTTGCCAGACGTTAGTGCAGGTATTACCAGCTATACTGACCAAAATCGCAACTTGGTTGTCAATGGAATGCGCGAACCGCCCCCCGAGGGTTTGCGCAATTATCTATTGCAATTAGCCTCACAACGTAGCGACATCCATCAACGTCTAGGCCAAATTAAACAATATCAAAGTATTTATCCGGACTTAAACGACTCCTTAGAGCGCACCGCTCAGTTGTGGCGCGAAGCCTTACAACATAACTTATATGCTGATTATCGTTTAATTTATGCACTGGAAATTGAATATATTCTGCAACAGCTCAATATGAATGTCGCTCAAAGCCAACGTAAACGCTTAAAGAGCGATGTAGAGGCCGCATTACCACGCATTATGGATAATATGATTGTTAAAATGGCTGACGCTGAGGAGGCGTATAGCCCTGCATTAAAAAGCAATAAAACCAAAAATAATAAAGCGACCCAGCAAAAACCTTAGCAAGAACACTTCAATTTAAACTTTACTTCCTTTAAATACTTTTTTTCTTCATCCAAATCAGCAAATAACAGTGAATGCTGTTGCTCATCACCGTCAAAAACAAGGCTGAGTGAATCAGATTCTGCTTTCACCTGATTGATCGTAGCAGTCACTTGGCCACTGCGGGAGCGATGTAGCAAGGTGGCAAGGCGCAATAGCACACTCAGATAAAGTGCTTCCTGAGCGCGCTTAGTATCAAAAACTTCAAATAATTTGGGATAAATTTTGCGTCGATGGGTACGCACTAACACGCTAAGCCAATGCTGTTCTTCCGTGGCAAAACCCATTAAATCAAAATTTTCTAATAAATAAGCACCATGTTTGTGGTAGCCATTATGGGAAACCGCTAAACCAATCTCATGCACTTCAGCCGCCCACGCTAATAAATCACGCAATTCAGGGGTTAATTTCCACACCGATTGGCAAGCATCAAATAAAGCTAATGCGGTCGTGCGCACGGCTTGCGCATGTTGCTTATCAAGCTGAAAACGGGCTTGCAAACCACTGACTGTCTTACCACGCAAATCACTACTAGGTTCATAACGATTAATACGCTCATACACCAAACCTTCACGCAAAGCGCCATCTGACACGGTCATACGTTCAATATTGAGTGCTTCAAATACACTCATTAAAATCGCTAAACCGCCTGCAAATACAGGTTTACGTTCCTCGGATAAACCCGCAAGTTGTAATTTACTGAGCTCTTTAGCCTCGACCATGCGCTCTTGAATGACCTGCATATTGGCTAAGCTAATATCATAGGAGGCTAATTTCAGCTCTTGAATTACTTTACCAATGGCTTTAATCGTGCCTGACGCGCCACTTACTGCCTCCCAACCGACATTGCGATAGCTCCGCTCGATGGGCATTAGCTCTAATTTCGCCGCCGTCATGGCTTTCTTCCAGCGACTTTTCGTTAAATTACCGTCATCAAAAAAACGCTTACTACCGGTGACACAGCCCATTTCTAGGCTTTCGGTATATAAAGACTCATAGCCTTGACCAATAATGAGCTCCGTGCTGCCCCCACCAATATCCACCACTAAGCGTCGTGCTTCCGGTTTATCATTAGCACCTAACGAATGTGCCACGCCCAGATAAATCAAACGTGCTTCTTCACGCCCACTAATCACTGAAATAGGATGACCTAAAGCCTCTTCGGCCAGATTGAGAAACGCACGAGCATTATGTGCACGGCGCATAGTATTCGTGCCTACGGCAGCGACATCGGTTGAGGGGAATTGACGAATTCGGTCGCCGAAACGTTGAAGGCAAGCCAAAGCACGTAATTGCGCTTCGAGGGTTAAATCGCCTTTCGCATTAAGACCGCTTCCTAAACGTACCGCCTCACGCAAACGATCTAACACGCGCACATGACCCAGCTTATCAACGCTCACCACAATCATATGAAAGCTATTAGAGCCGAGATCAACAGCGGCAATATGTTGATTTGCTTGTAATGGCATACTGCCTTCCTTTTATGACAGTGCACCATCCAGCACTAGTTCCCTAGTCTAGGTCGGCATGTTTCGCAGCATTCAGATTTTCTTGCACGCGACTCACACGAATAATAGATGGCACATGTTCAACTTGTTTAATAATCTTATTGAGATGTTCTAGGTCACGCACCCACAAAACCCAACGCGTTTCTTTAATACGTTGGTCACCGCTAGTGTTGACATCCTCAATATTAACATTAAGTTCATGCATAAGTTGAGTGATATGGTGTAACACCCCGACCACATTATGTGCTTGCGTTTGAATGGCGGCGAGGAATAGCTGCCCCTCATTCGGTTTAGCCCAGCCAACGGATAAGATTTCGCTTGCATCATGCTGTGCATGTAAGACCGAGCATTTATCACGATGTACCTGTAAGCCACTGCCTGTATGTAACACAGCTAGAATTGGCTCATGCGGTAAGGGATAACAACAGGTCTGACAATGCACGACCATCCCTGAAGAGCCTTTGATCAGTAGTGGCGTGTCTTTCGGTGCGACACTCACTGGTCCTGCTTGATTCAATAAGCGCTTGGCTAATAAGCGAGAACAATGCTCATTACGGGCAATTGAGACATATAAATCATCCATGGTCGCCATATTGGCACTGGCCAATAATCCATCCAAACTATCAGGCGCGACGGCATCTAAACTAGAAGATTGATCACGCAGGGCTTTCTCGAGCAAACCCTTACCAAGCTCTAATTGATCGGTATGCTTTTGCTGATCGCGCCAATGACGGATGTAGGATTTAGCGCGGCCAGTCGTGACAAAATTTAGCCATGATGGTTGAGGCGTAGCATCTTGATGGGTAATGATTTCAACGGTCGATCCGGTAGGAATGTGCGTGCGTAACGGCACTTCCTCCCCATTAACCCGCGCCCCCACACAATGATGCCCAACTTTGGTATGAATTGAAAAAGCAAAATCCACCATCGTTGCGCCATTGGGAAATTCTTTGAAATCTCCTTTTGGTGTATACGCATAAATGGCAGTTTGGAATAAATCCGCCTGCATATCATCATAAAAATCATTCGCAGAACTGGACTTAATGCCCATTTCACGCACTTGATCCTGCCAACGTTTTAAAGCGTCTTGAACCAAGGCGGCACGCTGTCCTGAATTTTGCCCTGGGGTATGCCACTGCGCTGCAATACCATGCAAAGAGGTTTGGTACATATCACGGGTTTGAATCAAGACGCGCATATCGCGCTTACTAGGCAGTAAGACCGTCGTTTCCAGTGCTTGGAAACCATTCACTTTGGGGCTAACAATAAAATCATGAACTTGCCCATAGCGAGGTTGATAGGCCGCGTGCACAACGCCTAAAACACGATAACATTCGTCGACGGTTCCCACAGAAATGCGTAACTCAAATACCTCACGCTCCATACTAAATTTGCGACGCTCACGCTTCATACGCTTGATGCGCTCATACAAGCGAGCAACATTCTTATCGGGTATAACAATACGAGCAGCGGGTATTAACTCTTGGAGTCGATTCGAAAGGTTGGCAATAATCTGGTCGGTCACTGCTTTATTTTTCTCAGCATCGCAAGCAACCACCGATTCGAGCGCCTTATAACGCCAAGGATGTAAATTTTGAAACACCAAGGCTTGCATCTCGCGGCGCAAATTATTCATGCCAAGCCGCTGTGCGATGGGAATGTAAACCCGTAGCGTTTCTACCGCGATACGCTTTTTGGCTTCGGGTTTTTGATGACCTAATGTGCGTAAATTATGTAAGCGATCGACCAATTTGATGAGAACAACGCGAAAATCTTCGGTCATACTTTGCATCATTTTACGAAAACTTGCGATCGTCACCGCCTGTTTATCGACATAGTCCTTACTTTCTAGCTTGGTCACACCATCTACTAGAAAGGCTACACTAGCACCAAAATGCTCCTTAATTTCCTCTAGAGAATGGGAAGTGTCTTCCACCACATCATGTAATAAGGCCGCACAAATGACATCCGCCTCAAAATGCCAAACAGCCAGAATACGTGCGACTTCAACAGGGTGGGTAATATAAGGCTCACCTGACTTACGGGGCACACCCACATGAGCTGTGGCTGCAAAATGAAACGCTGTATAAACCTTCTGAATATCTTCAGGTGGCATATAACGTTCCACAGTATTAATTAAATCTGTGGCTAGATAAAAATCATCAGAGGGATTGTAAGTCATAGCACATTCCCGAGGCATGAGGCACTAGTAGTGGCTAATCATGATCTAAATCAAAAGCGGCGCGCGCTTTACTTTGTTTGTTTAATAAGCCCTCTGAAATTTCGCGCAAAGCAATAACGGTAGGCTTATCACCCATTTCCTCGACCAACGGTTGCGCCCCTTGGGCTATATCGCGCGCACGCTTAGCTGCTTTTAAAACCAATTCAAAGTTATTTTCAACATAGGGTAAGCAGTCTTCAATAGTAACACGTGCCATACGTTTTTTATCCTTCAGCAAAGTCAAATGGAATAGAGAAACCTTTGATTATAGCCAGCTCCTATCAAAAAGAAACTGCAAAATAGTTAATGCAGGCTTAACTTCAGATACAGTCCTCAAAAAACACCGAACTATTTACTCTGCTGGCAATCCAATCATTGCTAGCCATTTGCTTGTTCCAAGGAGAATTAGCCCGCCTATGAAAGCACTTTATTTTGCTCTTAGTATGAGCCTATTAGCCTTAAGTGCTTGCGATCACAAGCAGCCTAAAGTGGATGCTGAGCAGAGCAATAACCCTAAAGAAGCTGAGTCTACTCCCAGTCCTCAACCAGCGAAGCTGAAACTTCATTTCCATACCAGCGGTGAAAGTTTTTATAATGACATACAACTAGACGATGGCCGCTTATCTATTACCTATTTCACTGATGCGGAACAACGGTGTGCACAATGGTATAAAAGTCAGCCATGTTGGACAGCTGCTGACTTAGAAACCATCAGCACGAACTTAAGTCCTGAACAAGAAAAAAATCTCACAAAAATCATAGAAACCAGTGGTCTAATGCAATTAGAAGGCGAGCGTTTCGGGTCAAAGAACTTACGTGAGCGAGCTTATAATGAAAAATTAAATGTGCAATGGGGCAATATTGAGCGACAGTTTATTTATCGTAGTCGCCCCGATGCCGAGCCAAAACCAGATGCTTTAATACAAGTAGAAAACGCTTTGCGGCAGTCTTTACCCGCTAAGCTTGGAAAAACCGCCACACGATAAGCTAGACAGTCTACTCAGGGGGAGTTAACGTCTGCTCTATTGTTACGCTTTGCTCTATAATGGCGCACCTAACACCTCTAACCCCTAATACTGAAAACATGGCTGAACTTTCATCAACTGCATCGAACCAAGCGGCTTTGCCTGTCTTGGCAAACCTTCCCGAGCGTTTTACCCTGACTAGCCAGCGCGCCCGTAGTGTTTTCGCGGATAGTTATTGGGTAAATGATAATCAGACGCCAGACCAGGGCGATCACCCAGTGGCTAGCTTATTAGTAGTGTCAGCGACTTTAAGTGAACTACCCCAGTTCGCCGAATATTGGGAACAAACTTTAAGTAATCCTATTGCGGTCGATGCTTACCCAGACATCATGGCTTACGGACAAGACCAAGGGCAATTTTGGTATATTTGTTGCACCGACCAAGCCCCCTTACTTAGTGAAATATTCGACAAACTGCCAGCTCAAGGTTTAGCGCTTGAAAAAGCCTTACAGTACACCGAACAATTAGTCGAAAGTTTAGATCATGTACAAGCGGGCGCTTTTGGTTACTTAGACCCAGCGACTGTGTTGCGCCGTGAACAGCATTATCAATTCCTAAATGCGCCCTTAGCACGTATCTTGCGCTTACTCGTTGTGCCTGAGCAAGGCCAGCGTCCTACACTAGCTTTAGCATCACCGTGGCTAAGTCCTGCGGTGGCTGGTGGTAATTTTCCGCAAACCGAAGATGATACTTTTTCGGTGGCAAGCATCTTGACCTTCTTATTGTCAGCTCATTTACCCTATCAACAAACCAGTAGTTTAGCTGCGGCTGCTAATCCAGAAAAACCTGTACTACTTTCTAAACTAAGTGCTCCTCAGCAAAACATTATGCAAGGAGCTTTATCCTTACAAGCCGCTGACCGCCCTGAAAACCCTGATATATTGTTAAAAACCTTAAGTGGCAAACTTGCACCCACAAAACGCCCCAGCACTCGCCCTTGGCTGCTAGCGCTCGCTGCTAGTGTCGTCGCTTATGCGGGTTATCACTTAGTGAGTCAAGTAAATAGCAATTTAGAAACGCCGCTGCCAAGCCAAACCAGCAGCACGTCTGTCAGCACAGAAACACTCACTGCTAACGCGACTGTAACAAACACTGATACTGCTAAGATGCCGGACTTGGCCTTAATCAATGAAAAACCGCTTGAAGCGCCTAAAGTAGCGGAGCCAGTAGCCACACAAACCACTAACACCACTAACACTCAACCAGCAGAAGCTGCTCAGCCATCAGCAAGTTCAGTCAGTGATACTACCAAGGCAAGTGAGTCCTCCTCTAGTGAAAGTATTAGCAATACTAGCGCACCCCAAGAAACTACAGCCACGTCAACCACTGCTACAGCATCGGCTGGCGAGACCAGTACAAATGATCAGACTGATAAAACTAAACTAACTCAGCAAGCTCAGTCTGAAAAGTCCGTCGAGCCAAGCACTAACCGCTTAACGTCCAGCGCACCAAGTAACCCATCTGCTAGTGCCGACCCAAAACTCACAGAGTGGCAAGATAAAGCGGAAGTGCTGATGCAAACCAATGCTATTTCGAAGGAGGCTTTGGAATTACTCCAACAAGCTTGGCAGGCTGATTCGCAAAATGAACGTACTAAAAGCTTATTGAATAAATTTATGGCTTCGCGTTTGTCACACACTGAAACACGGATTCGTAATAATCAATTTGAGGATGCACGTAAGCTTCTACAGGAAAACGATCAACTGATCCGCGATTACACCTTGATTGACCCCCTTGAAAAACAGGTCAAATTAGAAGATTTGCTGGAAACCCAAGAGCGTGAGCAAGCTGAAATAGCAAGCCTCTTGAAGCAAGCAGAGACCGCATTGAAGCGCGGGCGCTTGAGTAATTTAGATAAGAATGATGATAATGCGCTGAGCTATCTAACACGTGCTATGAACTTACAACCAAGTCATGCACAAAGCCGACAGCTGTTGCAAGATGTGGTGGCAAAACGGCAAAGCCAGATTAAAAATGCTTTAAAAAATCAGCAGTTACGCTTGGCCGGACAGCAATTGGCGGAATCAGATCGTTTGATTCGCCAGTATAATCTAAACCCATTAGAAAAAAGCCAAAACAACTTAGAGCAACAGTATCAAACCTTAATCGCCGAAGCTAAACGGCAGGAAGCGATGGCTCAACAAACCACAGAACTCCCCGGGATAACTCGGACTGAATCAAGCGCTTTTGATGGCACGCAGGTGCCTGAGCAAATCGCTAGTCCGGAAGGTGCTCTAGAAAACGATCCCAGCACGCCAGAAGCAACACCTGAAACAACACTCAACGACATTAATCCTGTTCCAAACCTTGTTGAGCTCCCCAGTGACAGTAACAATCAAACACCCACGTTAGAGCGCTCCTCAGGCTTGGATCAAATGGATGCAATTGCTTTACCTCGTGAAACTGAAACCATTAATCCGCCACGCGCCCCGCGACCAAGCTCCTCCGGTTTGGATCAAATGGATGCGATTGCCTTGCCCACAGAGCCAGCACAGGTTGAGCCACAGCCACAGCCACAGCCACAGCCACAGCCACAGCCACAGCCACAGCCACAGCCACAGCCACAGCCACAGCCAATTAGCATAGAAGCATTGCCGGTTGAACAGCAAACTGAACAACCTGAAACCTTACCACCGGAACCGCTCAATCAAGAATCGGACGAAGCTCAAGTTGAACTCCCATTAATTGAAATTCCGCCCTCAATTATTGATACGAACTTACCAAATAATGAACGACGCTAATGGAGTTCACCAACA
>NZ_AQVE01000011.1 GCF_000371925.1 Thiolinea disciformis DSM 14473
ATCTCTAACCCCTGAACCATTGATCGCCATCTCAACAATTTTTTCGGGAATACCGTCGCGGTTGCCCACATTATGATAGTAAAGTTGAAAACTACGTTGGCAATCACGGCAGCGGTAACGCGGTTCACCACTACGCGCATAGCCGTGTTTGTAAATCGATGCACTTTGACAGTAGCGGCAGTCGACTGGTACGGTGGCCATACACACCTCTTCCTCAGATCAAATGCCTTTAACGATAAAGCTCCATCAAAGCGTTTTCAACTCCCTTAAATCACGACCCGCTATTTTTTGTTATGCATGAATATCCATTTTGGTGTTGCAAACCGAGGGTTTATGTAGATGTAGAGCGAAACAATAAACTGACTTTGGTTTATATTCATGCTATCCCCAAGCATTCTAAAGATCATTGCTTGAAATATACTTTAGATTTGCCAGAGGCTTTGCCTACGTTTAGGCGCTTTTTAAATCATGTGTGGACATTGACCCAAAGTGAACCAATTCCTCGCGAATTAAGAGGGCCTAATTTCTATGCCCCCGTTTTAAGTGATGGAGAGGTTTTTAAATTGACTAATAATTTCAGAGATTAAATCATTTTAGTGAAAGGCGGCTTCCTAGAGAAAACTTTCGATTTTATTTAACCTACCTAGGCGATCTAGGCTTCTCATCTAAATGGAATGTGTTTAAATCATCGAGCGTATCAATATCTATTAAAATACCTTGGTCTTGGGTCGGTATGAGCTGAAGCTGGGGGGCATATTTTTTAAGGATTTGCTGAGCGCCTTGGTCTTGGTTCAAGTTCAGTAACTCGTTTTTAAAATAACTTGAGAAACCGACGGGATGTCCACGTTTATCTTGATAAGTAGGTGCAGCAAGTTTAGCGCCGCTTAATAAAGCATCCGCTACTGCACAAAAACTGCTGGCTTGGATAAAGGGCATATCCGCGAGAACAATCAACCAACCTTGACGAGGCGAGCTGTGCTCAATGGCTTTTGCAATACTAGAGCCGATACCTTGGTCTGCTTGGTGATGGATCAGGCTATTTAAGCCGAGGTCTTGATAGTGTTGTTGTAAGGGTGGGCTGTTGGCATTTACTACCACCAACACCTCGTCAAATAAGGCCTGCAAATGATGGGCGGCTTGTAATCCAAGTGGAATGCCATTGGCGAGGGGATGCAGGAGTTTCGCAGAGCCAAAACGTGTGCTTTGGCCTGCGGCTAATAAAACGGCGGTTAGTTCAGCACCATAACGTTTAGGCACGTTTATTACGCTGGGCGATGATGTCCGCCATAATCGAAATCGCAATTTCAGCGGG
Organism: Thiolinea disciformis DSM 14473; assembly: GCF_000371925.1. Lineage (GTDB taxonomy): Bacteria > Pseudomonadota > Gammaproteobacteria > Thiotrichales > Thiotrichaceae > Thiolinea > Thiolinea disciformis. Next base: position 1,313 of record NZ_AQVE01000011.1, read on the forward strand.
TGTATGACTGCCGATATTTAAACCCACGGGCGCTCGTAGGCGCGCAATATGGGCTTCAGGAATAGCTAATTGGCGCATACGTTCACGGCGTTTATCGCTAGAAAGCTTGGATCCTAAAGCACCGATATAAAACGCATCCGTGTTTAAAGCCTCCATCAGTGCCATATCATCCAGTTTAGGATCATGGGTGAGGGCTAAAATAATCGTGCGCTGATAATGTTGCAGTGCTAACACCGCATCATCAGGCATCATCGTCAGTAGCGGCGCTTGCGGCATATTCCATTCTTCGCGGTACTCTTCGCGTGGATCGCAGACTTGGACTTGATAATCCAAAGCGAGCGCAAATTGTGTGACATAACGCGCTAAATGGTTCGCGCCAATCAGCAGCATACGCCATTGTGGGCCGTAGGTTTTTTGTACGAAATCCTCATTTACCGTAAAAGTTTCGAGCTGGGCAGGATTATTAGGGTTAAGAGAGGCTTTGCCTGTTTCCAGATTTAGACGGCGCACTAGCACTTTGCCCGCTTGCAAGTCTTGTAAAAGCTGTTGCCAATGGTCTGTATCCAGCATTGGCTCCAGTAAAAGCTCTAATTGTCCGCCACAAGGTAAGCCGAAACGGGCGGCTTCACCTTGAGTCACGCCATAACGAATCACCAGTGGACGGCTTAACTGACTCCATTCACCTTGTTGGCAACGTTGCAATAAGTCGTCTTCCACACAGCCGCCCGAGACCGAACCAGCGTGGCGGCCTGTCGCTGTCATGACTAATAATGAACCGGCTGGGCGTGGCGCTGAACCCCACGTTTTGAGGACAGTCACCAGCAAGGGTGCTAAACCTTGCTGATGGAAGTCTAAAGCGCTACTCAGGATTTCAAGGTCTGAACCCTGTAACGTCGCTGACATTAGGCTTTGTTTCCGAGCGGCAGTTCATAATGGCGCTTGCCAGTCGCAGCAAATAAAGCATTTGCTACCGCAGGGGCTAAAGGCGGAACACCTGGTTCGCCGACCCCACTGGGGTTTTCTTGTGACGCCAAAATATGTACTTCAACCACGGGCATTTGATTGATGCGTAGTGGGGTATAATCGTGGAAATTCGACTGCTCGACTTGACCGTCTTTAAGGGTGATTTTCTCACCCAAAGCCGCTGACAAGGCATAACCAACGCCACCCGTCATTTGGGCGGTGATCACATCCGGATTAACCGCAACACCACAATCCACGGCAACGACGACACGGTCGACACTAAAAGTGCCATCTTCTTTAACCGTTACTTCCGCCACTTCCGCCACGTAACTATTAAAAGACTTCACCACCGCAATCCCACGACCACGTCCCTTGGGTAATGCAGTGCCCCACCCCGCCTTTTCCGCCGCTAAATTCAATACAGCTAAGTGGCGTGGTGAATCTTTCAAGAGGGGACGACGAAATTCCACGGGGTCTTTGCCTGCAGCATGCGCCATTTCATCAATGAAACATTCAGTCGCATAAGCGGTATGGGTATGACCCACCGAACGCCACCATTGCACCGTGACTGGAATATCGGTGGGCGTATGCAGCTCAATCGCCTTATGGGGAATCGCATAAGGTTCACCCGCACCTTCCACTGACATCGGGTCAAAGCCATTTTGCATCATGCCTTCCATCGGTGTACCGGTCACAATGGATTGACCGACCACGCGTTGAAACCAAGCCGTCGCATTACCCGCTTGATCAAGGCCAGCTTGTAAACTGTGATAAAACGCAGGCCGGTAATAGCCCTTACGCATATCATCCTCACGCGTCCAAACCATCTTGACTGGCACGCGATCGGGGCTGGCTTTCGCAATCATAACGGCTTCTAAAATATAATCTGACGCTGGATTGCCGCGTCGCCCAAAAGAACCACCCGCGTATAGGCTATTAATTTTTACCTGAGCAGGATCAATGCCGAGTACTTTCCCGACTAGCATTTGGTCAATGGTGTGTAATTGTGCGCCATACCATAATTCGCAACCTTGTTCCGTCAATTGAACCACGCAATTCATCGGCTCCATGGCAGCGTGCGCCAAATAGGGAAAGCTATAAGCCGCTTTCACGGTTTTGGCAGCAGTCTGTAAAGCCTCTTGGGCAGAGCCTTCTTTGAGGGTTTCTTTTCCGGCTTGTTCGGCTAGTTTTTGGTAGGCCGCGAATTGGTCGGCACTGCTTCCTTTATAAGCCTTGCTATCGTCCCACGTTATTTTCAGAGCATCACGCCCTTTCTTAGCTGACCAGAAATCAGTGGCTAATACCGCAACCGCATTCGGCAAAGTCACAACCGATTTGACGCCAGCAACAGCTTTTGTAGCGCTATCATCAACGCTTTTAACGCTAGCACCAAACCAAGGGGCATGAGCGACTAGCGCGGTGAGCATATTGGGTAATTGCACGTCTTGGGTAAATTGCGCTGTGCCATTCACTTTGCCCATAATATCAACGCGTTGTAGATCAGATTTGCCGATATAAACGAATTGCTCGGGTTTTTTAAGCTCAACCGTGGCAGGAACAGCTTGTTTTTGAGCGGCCTCGGCAAGTTCGCCGAAAGTCGCTTTTTTACCTGAAGCATGGCTGACCACACCTTTTTGCACCGTGATTTCGCTGGCTGGAACTCCCCATAAACTGGCAGCGGCTCCAACCAACATGACTTTGGCAGCGGCGCCTGCTTGGCGCATTTGCAGATAAGAGTTCGCCATACTGGTACTACCGCCGGTACCTTGAATATTACCAAAGGCCATATTGCCATAGCGTGAGGCGTCCGCAGGCGCATTCTCAGTGCGAATTTGTGCCCAATCCGCATCCATTTCCTCAGCAATTAAGGTCGACAAGCCAGTGTGGCTACCTTGACCCATCTCCATGTGTTTGGAAATAATGTGAATCGTATTATCGGGATCAATGCGAATAAACGCATTTGGCTCAAATAAACCGTGTTTTAATTCGGTGCTGCCCGCTTCACCAGGCCCTGCGACTTTGGCGGCCTTCTCTTCGGCTTGAGCCGCGTCCCAATAAACACCTAAGGTCAAACTCCCTGCTACCGCAGCCGCTACTTTAAAGAAATGACGACGGCTCTGATTAATGGTTTCCATCTTATTTCTCCTTAAGCTAGGCTGGCGGCCGCTTGTTTAATCGCTGTTTTGATACTTTGGTAAGTCGCACAGCGGCAGATATTGCCCGCCATGAAACTATTAATTTCATCATCGGTAGGCTTGGGATTTTGGCTTAATAACGCCGTTGCGGACATGAGTTGACCCGATTGGCAGTAGCCACATTGGGGAACATTATTCGCAAGCCAAGCCGCTTGCAGGGCTTGAGTCACTTTGGAGCTTTGTGATGCGCCTTCGATGGTAGTTATTTGCTTACCTTCCACTGCGGAAACTGGGGTGACACAAGCACGTGTCGGCTGACCATCAACATGGACGGTGCAAGCGCCACATTGTGCGAGTCCGCAGCCAAATTTTGTTCCGGTTAAATGCGCGTGATCGCGTAAAGCCCACAACAGTGGCATATCCGGCGCGATATCTAATTCTTGGGTTTGACCATTAATCATCAGTTTCATAAAGAATTCCTAGTGTGGTGGTCTTGGTGCATTGGGTATTGTCTTTGAGGATATATCATGTTGTACAGCATTCGTCCAAAACCTTGTTGGGGCTGAGGATTAGTGCAGGGCTAGCTCATGGTGGACTGGCCCAGAGCAATTCAGGCGTACACGCTTTTTCATCACGCTTGCCGAAAAGCCGGACTGTATAGCCTTGCTTAATGATTTCATCTAACGCTTTTTTAACGGTCGTAGCACTTGCGGTTAAGGACACAATGCGTCGTCCTTTGGGGGTATCAATAAGTATAGAGAAAGAGGAGTTCCAAGCACTAGGTTTACAAACAAGCGTTTTAGTCTGCGTTTTAATTTTTAGAATAGGATCTTCAGATTGATTGATATCCGCCCACTGATAAGCGCTCAGCTTTCCAGTTGCCACAGGCGTGACATTGGAAAGATCGGGTGAAAAACTTTGTTTATTGGCTGGCAGTTTGACGGCTTTTTTATTCGGTTTGCTGGTAAAACGGGTAAATAAAGGGAACGAGGTTTTACCCAATTGACCATTGAGTTTTTGCCACTGACTGTCTTTGGCTTGATAAATGTCGGTGCGCCAATAGCCTGAACCAAAACTCATGAACACGAGCTCGGCTTTTTTGTCACCATTCAAATCCAGCAGGTCTTTAATATGTTTCTTATCGAAATCAAAATAACCTTCAAACTCCACTAAGGTGGGGCGGCCTGCTTTATCGAATAATAGGGTAATTAAGTGCGAGCTCGGTGCTAAACCATTACCCATGGTTTCATAAACTAACAGACCATCCGCAACCCAGTTTCTATCTAAATCAGCCCTATAAAAGGCATACACGCGCTCGTTTAGGGTGATGCTCCACGGTAAATTATTTTTGTCTTTACCTTTTAAGACTACATCCAGTTCATTAGGGCGCGATAAACTCACTGTGCCTAGGCCAAAGCTGACTTGCGTCAGGGGCTTTTGCTGAGTAGAAGCACCCAAGTATTTAATAGGAAAGGTTTTTTTTAAACTGGTAGCCGGTAAGGGTAAATAGTCACCTTGGTAAGCGTGAGCGCTAGAAGCCACTAGCAAGCTGCTAACTATTGCAGCAAAAAAGCGTAAGACTTGCATCCTGTGATCCCTCACCTAATAGTCCGTGAAATAGAGCGCTTAAGCCATTTCAACGCATCATAGCTAGCTCTTATCGGAACCGCCAAGCAGATTTTTGTAAGTAAAAGTTATGATGCAGTGCATCATGGCGTGGACACCTTGTTAAGCTACGGGTAAAATAGCGCCCTGCGAATTCTGCGGGATGAGTGCAACGTACTCATCCCGTTATTATATGTGGATCTTGGAGGTTTGTTTTGGACAAGCTGGCACTGCTGGTATTAGAAGATGGAAGTGTATTTCGTGGGCGCTCCATCGGCTGTGATGGCCAGACTGTAGGCGAGGTAGTATTTAATACCGCGCTCACAGGCTATCAAGAAATTCTGACCGACCCGTCTTATGCACGACAAATTGTAACCCTCACTTACCCACATATTGGTAATGTTGGTGTTAATCCTGACGATTGTGAGTCTGATAGCGTTTACGCAGCGGGTTTAGTGGTGCGTGACGTGCCTGCTTTATATAGCAGTTGGCGTGGGACGGAATCGCTACCTGCTTATTTGGTGCGCAATAAAATCGTAGCGATTGCGGATATTGATACCCGCCGTTTAACGCGTATTTTGCGTGAAAAAGGCGCACAACGTGGCTGTATTGTTGCGGGGAATGCTTTGAACGAGCAGCAAGCCCTAGCGGCAGCTAAAGCTTTCCCCGGCTTGCAGGGTATGGATTTGGCTAAAGAAGTCACTGTTAAAGAACCTTATGTCTGGACAGAAGGATCCTGGCAGCTTAAGCCAGAGGTAGCGCGTGCCTCGACGGCACAGACTGCCGAGTTCCATGTGGTAGCATATGATTTTGGCGTGAAGAAAAATATCTTACGCATGTTGGTAGATCGTGGCTGCAAAGTCACGGTGGTTCCAGCACAAACGCCAGCGGCAGAGGTGTTAGCTCTCAAGCCGAATGGTGTGTTCCTATCTAATGGGCCTGGTGACCCTGAGCCTTGTGATTATGCGATTAAAGCGATTCGTGAGTTTATTGATAAACGCATTCCCACCTTTGGTATTTGTCTAGGCCATCAGTTATTGGGCTTGGCCAGTGGTGCGCGTACGCGGAAAATGAAGTTTGGTCATCATGGTGCGAACCATCCGGTACAAAATATGGCAACCGGTCAGGTCATGATTAGTAGCCAAAACCATGGTTTTGCGGTCGATGAAAATACCTTGCCTAGTCATGTAAAAGCGACTTATCGCTCTTTGTTTGATAATACTTTGCAAGGTATTGAGCTGACTAATTGCCCTGCTTTTAGTTTCCAAGGTCATCCTGAAGCCAGTCCAGGGCCACACGATGTAGCACCTGTTTTTGATCATTTTATTGGAATGATGCGTGCCGCACGTGCCGCCTAATCCTGTCGAGCAATAGAGTAAAATCATGTCGAAACGTACGGATATTAACAGCATCCTCATTATTGGTGCGGGCCCTATTGTGATCGGTCAAGCTTGCGAGTTTGACTATTCTGGCGCACAGGCGTGCAAAGCCCTACGCGAAGAAGGCTATCGCGTCATTCTGGTGAACTCCAATCCTGCTACCATTATGACCGACCCTGAAATGGCGGATGCGGTCTATATTGAGCCGATTCGTTGGCAAACCGTTGAAAAAATTATTGAAAAAGAGCGCCCTGACGCTTTATTGCCGACGATGGGCGGTCAGACAGCATTGAATTGTGCTTTGGATTTGGCGCGGCGCGGTATTTTAGAAAAATACGGTGTGGAAATGATTGGGGCGAATGAAGCGGCCATTGAAATGGCTGAGGATCGCCAGAAATTCCGTATTGCCATGGATGAAATCGGCCTTGAATCCGCCCGTTCGGGTGTGGCTCATACTATGGATGAAGCGCGTGCGGTACAAGCCAGCTTAGGTTATCCAGTGGTGATTCGCCCTTCTTTCACCATGGGTGGAACGGGTGGCGGCATCGCTTATAACAAAGAAGAGTTTGAAACGATTGTTGCGCGCGGCTTAGATATGTCGCCGACCACTGAAGTATTGCTCGAAGAGTCTTTGCTCGGTTGGAAAGAATATGAAATGGAGGTAGTGCGGGATCGTAAAGACAACTGCATTATTGTTTGCTCCATTGAAAACTTCGACCCTATGGGTGTGCATACCGGAGACTCGATTACGGTTGCCCCTGCGCAAACCCTGACGGATAAGGAATATCAATTATTACGTAATGCTTCCTTAGCGGTATTGCGCAAAATCGGTGTTGATACAGGTGGCTCGAATGTGCAATTTGCGGTAAATCCAAAAAATGGCCGTATTATTGTCATTGAAATGAATCCGCGTGTATCACGTTCTTCAGCCTTGGCTTCGAAAGCAACCGGTTTTCCGATTGCGAAAGTAGCGGCGAAATTGGCTGTCGGTTATACCTTGGATGAGCTGCGTAATGATATTACGGGTGGCGCAACGCCGGCCTCTTTTGAACCCAGTATTGATTATGTCGTCACCAAAATTCCTCGCTTTACCTTCGAAAAATTCCCACAAGCCGATGCACGTTTGACTACGCAAATGAAATCTGTGGGCGAGGTGATGGCGATTGGCCGTACTTTCCAAGAGTCGTTGCAGAAAGCTTTGCGCGGTTTGGAAACAGGCATTGATGGCTTGAATGAGCGTTTAGCATTGAATACGCCTGATGCTAAAGATGTGTTGCGCAGTGAGCTTACAGAACCCCATGGCGAACGGATTTTATATGTAGCCGATGCTTTCCGCCATGGTTTGAGTCTCGATGAAATTCATGCTCAAACCAGTATTGATCCTTGGTTTTTAGTGCAAATCCAAGAGCTTGTAGATATTGAGCAAGGTTTAAAAAAACGCTTATTAAGTGATATTACGGCAGACGAAATGCGTCAGTTAAAGCGTAAAGGTTTTTCTGATCGCCGTTTAGCAAAATTGATTCTTAATCCATCCAGAGCATTGACCAGTGCGGATGAGCGTCAAATTCGTAATGCTCGTCACGCGCTTAATGTACGTCCCGTTTATAAACGGGTGGATACCTGTGCGGCTGAATTTGCTACTAATACCGCTTATATGTATTCCACTTATGAGGAAGAATGCGAGTCTAACCCCTCAGACCGTAAGAAAATTATGGTATTAGGCGGTGGCCCTAATCGTATTGGACAAGGGATCGAGTTCGATTATTGCTGTGTACATGCGGCTTTAGCGTTGCGCGATGATGGCTTTGAAACCATTATGGTAAATTGCAATCCAGAAACAGTCTCCACCGATTATGACACCTCCGATCGTTTGTACTTCGAGCCTTTGACGTTAGAAGATGTGATGGAAATTGTCGATTTGGAAAAGCCTTATGGGGTGATTGTGCAATATGGTGGTCAAACGCCACTGAAATTGGCGCGCGATTTAGAAGCCTTGGGTGCGCCGATTATTGGGACATCACCGGACTCCATCGACCTTGCAGAAGACCGTGAACGCTTCCAGCAACTGATTCATAAGCTCGGCTTAAAACAACCGCCTAATCGTACCGCACGCACTACAGATGAGGCTGTCCATCTGGCAGAGGAAATTGGCTATCCTTTAGTAGTGCGTCCCTCTTATGTATTGGGTGGGCGGGCTATGGAGATTGTTTATAACGAAAATGAATTGCGTCGCTATACGACTACCGCAGTATCGGTCTCCAATGACTCGCCTGTGTTACTGGATCGCTTTTTGGATGATGCGGTTGAAGTTGACGTCGATGCCATTTGTGATGGTGATAATGTATTAATTGGCGGCATTATGCAGCATATTGAGCAGGCGGGTATTCACTCCGGTGACTCGGCTTGCTCACTACCGCCTTATTCCTTAAGTGCTGAAATTCAAGATGAATTACGCGCCCAAGCCGCTCGGATGGCCAAAGCTTTGAAAGTTATCGGCTTGATGAATACGCAGTTCGCTATTAAGAATAATGAGGTGTATGTATTGGAGGTAAATCCACGTGCCTCACGGACTGTGCCTTATGTATCGAAGGCGATTGGCGTGCCTTTAGCGAAAATTGCAGCGCGTTGTATGGCAGGACAAACATTAGCGGCTCAAAACGCCACAACAGAAGTGATTCCAAGCTATTATTCTGTTAAAGAAGCTGTTTTCCCCTTCATTAAATTCCCAGGTGTGGATCCCATTCTGAGTCCAGAAATGAAGTCAACGGGGGAGGTCATGGGAGTGGGTAAGTCTTTTGCGGAAGCCTTTGGTAAGGCGCAATACGCCGCAGGTGAACGTATTCCCACTGCTGGTGTCGTCTTTATTAGTGTGCGTGAAGCAGACCGTCGTCATTTACCCTATTTAGGGCAGATGCTCATGAAGCAAGGTTTCCGTATCGTGGCAACCCGTGGGACGGCACGTGAATTGGAAAATGCAGGCATTGCTTGTGAAACGGTGAATAAGATGCGCGAGGGGCGTCCAAACATCGTGGATATGATCAAGAATGAGGAAATTGACCTCATTATTAATACGACTGAGGGTGAGCAATCCACGCGCGATTCTTTTGAAATTCGGCGTGAAGCATTACAACATCGTATTAGTTATACCACTACAGTAGCAGGTGCGAGTGCCTTGTGTATGGCGATGAGCTATACGGATGATGAGCAAGTCTATCGTTTGCAGGATTTGCACCAAGGCAAACTCTAAAGAATAAAGGAGGAGTAGAGATGAGTCGTCCACCCTTAACGGCTAAAGGTGCGGAGCGCCTGAAGCAGGAATTGAATCGTTTAAAAACCGAAGAGCGCCCGCGTATTGTACAAGCGATTGCTGAAGCACGCGCTCACGGTGATTTGAAGGAAAATGCCGAATACCATGCTGCGCGCGAGCAACAAGGTTTCTGTGAAGGCCGTATTCAAGAGCTTGAAAGTGTGCTGTCTTTGGCGCAGGTCATTGATGTTGAAGTGGTTGGCGCGGCCAATCCGGGCAAAATCGTCTTTGGTGCTACCGTTGAATTGGAAGAGCTAGAAAGCGGCGAAACCATTACTTATCAAATCGTAGGCGATGCAGAAGCCGACATTAAGCACGGCATGATTGCAGTTTCCTCACCTATCGCAAGAGCCTTGATTGGTAAGGAAGAGGGAGACACCGCGATTGTGCAAGCGCCCGGCGGTCAACGCAAATATGAAATTTTGACGGTCAGTTACGCTTAAGGCGTAACAACCTGCCCATTGGGAGGATTGGCGAGGGGGTAAGAAAACCATAACCTAGTAGTTTAATCTGGTATCCCATGGAGCAGCTTTATGTCTGACCTTTCTCAAGAGCGTCGTATCCTCATAGCTATGCGTAAAACCTTAGCAAGTATTGTACGGGATTTAACACCCAAGGATACCGCACAAGCTTATCCTTTAAGCGATGCAACGGTTGAGGATGTCAAGGCTTGTTTTGATCTTATTGCGGCGCGTGAACGTGAGTTAGCGGTACAAGATGGCTTAAGTACACGCGAACTGCCGCGCTTTAGTGATGAACCGAAAGCCGCACAAGTCATTTCTATCGCCAACCTGAAAGCAACCTTAAAACGAGGTGTCGAATGACGACACTTCCTCTAAGGCAGCTCACTCAACAAGTTTTGCAGCAACTCAGCACATGGCAGTTGAGCGCCGAAGACATTATTCATTTATTAGGTTTAAGTACGGATATTAAGCCGCGCCATCTACAATCTTATCTCAAAGGTGATCGTGAATTGCCGGACTCGCCGGAGCTTCAAGTACGTCTTGAGCATTTAGTTGGGATTAGTGAAGCTCTAGCCACTACCTTTCCCTTTAGTGCTGAAATGCGAGTCATGTGGTTGCGTCGCTCGCATCGACGTTTTCAAAGTCAAACTCCTTTAGCGGTGATGATGACTGAAGGTGTGGATGGACTACAAAAAGTGCGTATGGATGTCGATTGTGCTTATAGTTATGCCATCGCAGATGCGATGTACGCTGCCCAGCAACAATCTAGTTAATACTCTCTATTTTCAGCGGATACGCGCATTAGGTTGGCGCATGGGCTTATTCGCAAAACGCTTGGTGGTGCTAACAGGATTTTGGCTTAAGTCTTGATAAACGTGTTTTCGAGTGACTTTCCCCGTTTGTACGTCCCAAACACGCTGTGCCATCTGCTGCGCTTTTAAAAAGCTGGGGTGTGTGATGAGCGAATCATACCATTCAGAGTTCCACAAATAATCCGTAAAATCTAACAAGGGATTGGGGTTAGTACGCTCAAATGGAGCCTGTGTAGTAAGCTGATCAGCATGTACTATCACATCCCCTAGGGCAGCTTTCCACATCACAAGCCCTAAACATCCAGCCGTTAGCAATGTTCTAGCACTTAGGCGAGTCTTCTCCGCCATAACTTCTGCTCCCACGTCAGAATATGCTTCATTTTTAAAGGTTATATGAAAAGAATACGCAAAGTCCCTTCACAACCCGCACAGTAAGAAGCAATTGATCGGCAAAGACTATTTTTTTCCGCTAAACGGTAGTGTTTTAGTTAGTCTCTATAACGTTTATTCAGCTCAGTGTAAGCATCGATACGACGATCACGGAAATAAGGCCACCAACGGCGCAAGGTTTCTGTGCGGTTCATATCCAATTCAACCACCAACACTTGATCCTGCTGCGTATCTGCTTGTGCTAAAAATTCGCCCTGTCCACCACAGATCATACTGGAACCCCAGAATTGGCTTCCTGAACCTTGCGCCGTTGGCGCGGTTTCAAAACCAACACGATTGCAGCTTAAGACTGGCAAATTATTCGCAATGGCATGAGCGCGTTGAATGGTAATCCATGCGTCCCGTTGGCGTGCTTGTTCCTCGGGCGTGTCATCCGGATTCCAGCCAATGGCCGTTGGGTAAAGCAAAAGCTCAGCACCAGCTAATGCCATTAAGCGTGCTGCTTCGGGATACCACTGATCCCAGCAGACTAATACACCTAGCAGGCCGACACTGGTTTGGATGGGTGTAAAGCCTAAATCACCCGGAGTGAAGTAATATTTTTCATAGTAGCCGGGGTCATCAGGAATGTGCATTTTACGATATTTGCCTGCAATACGACCGTCTTTTTCCAAGACCACAGCGGTATTGTGATATAAGCCTGTCGCGCGTTTTTCGAACAGCGAGCATACAATCACGATATTTAATTCAGCCGCTAATTGCCCCAACGTTTCGGTAGTAGGTCCCGGAATCGTTTCGGCTAAGTCAAAATAATCAGCATTTTCTTCTTGGCAAAAATATAAGCCTGTGTGTAATTCTTGGAGCAATACTAATTGTGCGCCTTTTGCGGCTGCTTCCCGTATCCCAGCCATACTTTTTGCTAAGTTCGCGTTATAATCTGAATTATTGCTATGTTGAACGGTGGCGACGGTGAGAAAGCGCTTCATAATGAGTTCCAAGTCCTGCCATAAAGCGCGCATTCTAGCGAAATGCTAGGCGGTGCAACACTATCAAATTCATTAACATCATGAATAGTTTTCCCATTCCCGCCCAAACCTTGCACTACGAGCAGACCATTAAAAACAGTCGTTTTATTAGCTATTTGGCACACGCACCAAGTCCAGAACTAGCGCATCAAATCATTGATCAGTATCGCTTACAGTATGCCGATGCGCGGCATGTGTGCTGGGCTTTTATTGCTGGGCAGCCGCGTTTTACCACAGCAGTGAGTTGTAGCGATGATGGCGAACCCGCAGGAACGGCAGGGAAGCCTATGTTAAATGTGTTGCAACATGGTGAGGTGGGTGAAATTGTAGCGGTCGTGATTCGCTATTTTGGTGGTATTAAACTAGGAACTGGCGGTTTGGTACGTGCTTATTCAAGTTCAGTGGCGGAAGCCTATAAGCTGTTACCAACCCGACTTAAAGTACCTATCCAACGTTTTCAATTAAACTTGGCTTATCCTTTAGAGGATGTGACACGCCGTATGTTAGCCAGCTATGGTTGTGCGATTGAGAGCGCCGATTATCAAACCCAATTAAGCTTACTCTGTCGGGGTGCACAAGATCAGGTGCAGCTTTTTCGAAAAGCGTTGCAGGAAGTAGGGCGCGGTCAGATTGAGCTAGCGCTATTCCTTGAGTAGGCCGAAATAATTCAGCCGCTCTAAAGTCAGTGCCTAGGCTAATTCGTTTTTTAGCATAGTCTCTGCTTGTTTGACCCACGTTTGTTCTTTCTGGCGGTAATATTTAGGGGCGCGACGGGCATGTAACTGTATTTCCTCCAATACTTGGCGCGCTTTGCCCAATTGACCTTGTTGGTGTAATAATTGCGCATAGCGAAAACGCGCTTCTTCACCCGGATAGGATAAGACTAAAGCTTGATACTCTTCTAACGCGCGTTCAGGCTCATTAGCTGCTGCTAAAGCGCGGGCATACAATAAATGTCCGTCAGGTGAGCGGAAACTCGGGTGGGCGGCAATTAAATCATCCAAGGTTTTAATACAAGCTTGCGGATTATTAGCTCCCATTTGGGCTTGTGCTAATTTGAGCAGAATATCAGGGTCGTCATGCCCATTATTACGGCACCGCTCTAACTGTGTGATAGCCTCGGTGAAAAAGCCCGCTTCAATACATTCATCCGCCAATTTCACGCGATTTTCAATGGTATCCGCGATTTCCAATTCGTCTTTGCGTTTACGTAATTCACGCTCAGGATCAACTGCTTTCAATAAGCGATTGCCTGCTTTACGCACGGTGTGATTGTTGCCCATGTCCGGTAAGACTTGGGTAAAGAAATAGACTGCACAACCCAGTAAGGGTAAAAAGGCAATGATATAAATCCAAAATGTTTCTCGACCCGTGCGTACCACATGAATCGCAAAACCAATCTGAATTAAAATAACTAAAGCCCCTAATATTGGCATAATCATCTTCTCTGGTTAGGTGAGGGTACTATTTTAGTTGTTTAGAAATAATTTGTTAATTAATACTGATTGGAGGGTGATAGCACTGATTCCATTAACAAAAGAAAGAATCTGTATGGTTTCCAGAAAGTGCTTGAGCCGTGATCACTATGGCCTATCAAACTTCGCCAACTTCCCCATTTTGCCCTTTTATCTGATATAATCCCCCATCTTTTCCAACTGGTCGAACAAGAACAATGGTTGATTTCGCCAAGGAAGTCCTCCCGGTCAATCTCGAAGATGAAATGCGTCAGTCCTATCTGGACTACGCGATGAGTGTCATTATCGGTCGCGCGTTACCGGACGTGCGCGATGGCTTGAAACCTGTACATCGCCGTGTGCTATTTGCGATGAGCGAGCTGGGTAATGACTGGAATAAGCCTTATAAAAAATCGGCGCGTGTTGTCGGTGACGTCATTGGTAAATACCATCCTCATGGTGATACAGCCGTTTATGATGCTGTAGTGCGGATGGCTCAGCCATTTTCGTTGCGTTATATGCTGGCGGATGGGCAGGGTAACTTTGGCTCAGTCGATGGCGATGCGCCTGCTGCGATGCGTTATACCGAAGTTCGCATGTCAAAAATTGCGCATGAATTATTAGCTGATATTGATAAAGAGACGGTCAATTTTGCCCCGAACTACGATGGTTCTGAGCAAGAACCAGTCGTTTTCCCGACCCGTGTGCCGAATTTACTAGTCAATGGTTCATCCGGTATTGCAGTGGGCATGGCGACGAATGTCCCGCCCCATAATTTAGGCGAAGTGGTAAATGCCTGTTTAGCTTTGATCAGCAATCCTGAATTAGAAATTGATGATTTAATGGAATATGTGCCAGGGCCCGATTTCCCGACGGCAGGTATTATCAATGGTGCACGCGGTATTCGTGAGGCTTACAAAACAGGACGCGGCCGGATTTATGTGCGAGCGCGTGCTGAGATTGAAACCCACGAAAAAACGGGGCGCGAAACGATTGTCGTGCATGAGTTGCCTTATCAGGTTAATAAAGCACGCTTGCTGGAAAAAATTGCCGAGCTGGTTAAAGAGAAGAAAATTGAAGGTATCTCCGAACTGCGCGACGAGTCCGATAAAGACGGTATGCGCATGGTCATTGAGGTCAAGCGTGGTGAGTCGGGCGAGGTCTTGCTAAATAATCTGTATAAACAGACCCAGATGCAGACCGTATTCGGTATTAATATGGTTGCACTGCTGGATGGGCAGCCTAAGTTATTAAATCTTAAACAAATTCTTGAAGCTTTCCTGCGTCATCGCCGCGAAGTGGTGACGCGCCGTACTATCTTTAATCTGCGTAAAGCGCGTGAGCGGGCGCATATTTTGGAAGGGTTGGCGATTGCCTTATCCAATATTGATGCCATCATTCAATTGATTAAAACCTCAGTGAGTCCGGCTGAAGCGCGTGAAGCCTTAATGGCGCGAGGCTGGAATCCGGGGATTGTGACTGAAATGTTGAATCGTAGCGATGCTGCGATGTCACGTCCTGAAGGCTTGGATGTCGTTTTTGGCTTGCGCGAGGGGCAATATTGGTTGTCAGAGCCACAGGCACAAGCGATTTTAGACTTGCGTTTACATCGCTTAACGGGACTAGAAAAAGACAAAATCCTTGAGGAATATCGCGAATTATTACTGCGTATTGAGGATTTGCTGGATATTTTATCCAATCCGGATCGCTTAATGCAGGTGATTCGTGATGAGTTGCTTGAACTGCGTGAGACGTATAATGATAAACGCCGTACTGAAATTAATGTGGTGGGCGAAGATTTAAGTCTGGAAGATTTGATTGCTGATGAGGAAGTGGTGGTTACACTTTCCCATACCGGATATGCCAAAGCTCAGCCACTGGATACCTACCGGGCGCAGCGCCGTGGTGGGCGTGGACGTGCCGCCGCGTCTATGAAGGAAGAAGACTTTATTGAGAAGCTGTTCGTGGCGAGTACCCATGATACGATTCTCTGCTTCTCGAGTCGGGGACGTATGTATTGGCTGAAGGTTTATCAGTTGCCGATGTCAGGTCCGAATTCACGTGGCCGCCCCATTATTAATTTATTGCCTTTAGAGGACGGCGAACGCATTAATGCGATCTTGCCAATTCGGCATTATGAACCGGATAAATTTATCTTTATGGCGACTTCTAGCGGTACGGTGAAAAAGACGCCACTACAAGAGTTCTCACGTCCTCGTAGCGCAGGCATTATCGCGATTGATTTGCGTGACAATGACTATTTAGTCGATGTTGGTATTACCAATGGCAATAATGAAGTGATGCTGTTTACCTCAGCCGGAAAAGCGATTCGTTTCCACGAAGAGGATGTGCGTGCGGTAGGGCGTACGGCGGCTGGTGTGCGCGGTATTAAGATGGATGATGATCAACACGTAAACGCTCTGATTATTTTGAGCGAAGGTGAAATTCTGACCGCCACTGAAAATGGTTATGGTAAGCGCACCCGTGTTGATGAGTTTTCAGCGCAAGCCCGTGGTGGTATGGGCGTCATCGCGATTCAAACCAGTGAGCGTAATGGTAAAGCCGTTGGTGCAGTGCAGGTCACAGACGATAATCAGGTGATGTTGATCACGAATGGTGGTACTTTGGTGCGTACGCCCGTGAAGGATATTTCAGTGGTGGGACGTAATACCCAAGGTGTTACGCTGATTCGCCTCACGTCCGGCGAGCATTTAGTACAAATTGCGCCTATTTTGGTAAATGGTGAAGAAGAAGCGGATGTGGAAGATTCAGCAGATACCATAGATACTGAGGACTAATGAGCTCTACTAAGGAGGAGGTGAGCGAATGCGCATTTTTAACTACGGTTCGATTAATATTGACCATGTTTATCGTGTGCCACATCTTGTTCGCCCCGGTGAAACCTTAGCGAGTACCGCCTATCATCAAGTGTTAGGCGGGAAAGGCGCGAATCAATCCATTGCTCTAGCGCGGGCTGGTGCAACCGTCGCTCATATTGGACGTTATCATCCCCAAGACCAACACTTGTTGCAGCCCTTATTCGAGGCTGGGGTTGAGACGTCTTTATTGCAGGCACTGCCCATGCCGAGTGGTCATGCGCTGATTCAAGTGGATGATCAGGCAGAAAATGCCATTGTGCTTTATGCGGGCGCGAATCATAGTTTTGTGTCAGCTGAATTAGCTAGTTTGTTGCAAACAGCGGCGTTAGGTGATTGGCTGTTGCTGCAAAATGAATGCAGTTGTACACGAGAAATGATTGAGACTGCGTTCGCTAAAGGCTTGAAAGTCGCTTTTAATCCAGCGCCGATGAACGATCAAGTGCTAACTTTTCCGCTGGAAAAATTAGCGGTTTTATTCGTTAATCAAGTCGAAGTGATGCAGCTACTGAATAGCGCGGTTCAAGAGGGCCGTATTGATCATACTTGGCTATCGCAACAGTTACAGGATCGTTTTCCACAAACCCAAGTAGTGGTGACTTTAGGCGCACAAGGAGCTGCCTGTTATTATCAAGGGGTGGGTGAATTTGTTCCCGCGCTTAACGTTAAAGCGGTTGACACGACGGGTGCAGGTGACACCTTTAATGGTTATTACCTAGCTGCTTTGAATCAAGGCTTATCGATACGCCAAGCCTTACAACGTGCTTGTTTAGCCGCTGCGCTATGTGTCCAGCAAGTTGGTGCTTCTAGTAGTATTCCCACTCAGCAACAAGTGGATCAATTAGAACAGGAGCTAGCGCATGAAGCATAAAGTCATCCTAGATACTGACCCAGGGATTGATGATGCCATGGCGATTTTTTTCGCTTTAGCGCATCCTGAGATTGATTTGTTAGGCTTAACCACCGTGTTTGGTAATGTCAGTGTGGCGCAAGCCAGTATTAATGCACTTACCTTATTGGAACTAGCAGAGGCTCAATTACCGGTAGCCTTAGGCGAATCGTGGCCGATGGCGCGCGATCCAGTACCCTTTGCCGATTTTGTACATGGTATTGATGGGCTGGGTGAACAATTTTTACCGCCACCCCATGGTCAAGTTATTAATCAATCCTCTGCTGAATTTATGATTGAACAAATCATGAGCCAGCCCGGTGAAATAAATGTGGTGGCTGTTGGACCTTTATCGAATTTAGCCCGTGCTTTAGAGTTAGAGCCGCGCATTGCTCAGCATGTGAAGCAAGTCGTGTTAATGGGTGGTTCAATTGAGCATCGTGGCAATGTATCGCCAGTGGCAGAGGCGAATATTTTTGCTGATCCTCATGCGGCTGATGTGGTGATGCAAGCCGCTTGGCCTTTAACAATAGTAGGTTTAGATGTCACGTATAAAGTGCTATTAGAACCGTCTTTATTTGAAGCCATTCGCCAGCATAATCCACGCATTGGTGCGATGTTACAGCGAGCAGCGGAGTTTTATACGGATTTTTACAGCCAAGAGCATGGGGTAAATGGCTGTTATGGACATGATGTGTCAGCCTTGGCTTATGTGGTTCAGCCAGACTTATTTACTGTGATTGAAGGTCCTGTTTGTGTGGCGACTGAGGGCATTGCGGCGGGACAAACTATCATGAAGCGTGTCAAAGGAGATGCCTATTTTGTGAAAGATTGGAATACTCGTCCTGAACACAAAGCTTGTATGCAAGTGAACACCAAAGCTTTAATTGATTTATTTTACCAAACCTTGACCAACGATTATTGGCGCTAAGGAGAGCGACATGAAACTAGAGGCCGTTAATTACCAAGATGCAGACGCCGCTAAACGTTTTGTAGAAAGTTTGCGTGACTATGGTTTTGGTGTATTAATCCATCATCCTTTAGCACAGAGCCAAATCGAGTCGATTTATCAGAACTGGTTGGCCTTTTTTCACAGTGAAGAAAAATATCACTATCACTTTAAAAAAGGTTGTATGGATGGCTATTTTCCGCCGGATGTTTCAGAAACCGCAAAAGGCTATCATGTCAAAGATATTAAGGAATATTTTCACTTTTATCATCCTTGGGGTATTTGCCCACCTGAACTAAAAGCGGAATTATTAGCGTATCGCCAAGCAGCAAATCAAGTCGCTGAAACTTTATTAACTTGGGTTGAGCAGTATTCCCCGCCAGCTGTGGCACAGCATTATCGTGAGCCTTTATCGTCGATGATTGCGGATAGTGATCAAACCTTATTGCGCGTTTTACATTATCCGCCTTTAAGCGGTACAGAAAATCCCAGTGCATTTCGTGCCGCCGCACACGAAGATATTAATTTATTGACTATTTTGCCAGCGGCTAATGAACCCGGTCTGCAAGTAAAATTACGTGATGGCTCATGGTTGGATGTGCCTTGTGATACGGGCTATTTAATTGTGAATATTGGCGATATGTTGCAAGAAGCCTCAGCCGGTTATTTTCCTTCTACCACCCATCGTGTTCTCGCGCCTACGCCAGAGCATCGCCATAAATCACGCCTGTCTTTACCCTTATTTCTGCATCCGCGTCAGGATGTGGTGTTATCAGAGCGCTATACAGCAGAGAGCTATTTAAAAGAACGCTTAAAAGAATTAGGTGTGGCGTGAAATAAATGCCACTAAGCGTTGATTCTATGTGAATCAATAACAATTTTTCGTTATGATGCGCTTCTTTTGCCGATAGCAAACGGACTCGTGCATTATGCAAAAATTCTTAATTGAAGGCGGCGCTGCGTTGGACGGCGAAGTTGCCATTTCTGGGGCGAAAAACGCTGTCTTACCCTTACAAGCAGCCACTTTGCTCGCTAACTCACCGATGACCATTCGTAATGTGCCCCGCCTAAAAGATGTTTCCACTTTGGCGGCGGTGATTGAGGGTATGGGGGTGAAAGTCAGTTTTGATGCTGACAATAATATCCACGTTGATACCTCTACGATTCAACATTTCCGCGCACCTTATGAGTTAGTGCGTACCATGCGTGCCTCCATTTTAGTCTTAGGTCCCATGCTAGCGCGCTTTGGCGAAGCCGAAGTTTCACTCCCTGGCGGCTGTGCGATTGGTACACGTCCGGTCAATTTGCATATTGCGGGTTTAGAAGCCATGGGTGCGCAGATTGTCGTCGAAGAAGGCTATATCCGTGCCAAGTGTAAGCGCTTACAAGGGGCGCGTATTGTCATGGACATGGTGAGCGTTACCGGCACTGAAAACCTATTAATGGCAGCGGTGGTTGCAGACGGCACCACGGTTATTGAAAATGCGGCACGCGAGCCGGAAGTGACCGATTTGGCTAATTGTTTAGTACAAATGGGCGCGCACATTCAAGGCATTGGCACAGACAAACTGACCGTGCAAGGGGTGGATGTCAATGCTTTACGTGGTATTGATTACACCGTATTACCCGATCGTATTGAAACCGGTACTTTCTTGGCGGCAGGCGCTATTACTGGTGGGCGCGTTAAAGCTACTCATGCGGCGCCGGATACCTTGGATGCTGTTTTGCAAAAATTCCGCGAAGCAGGTGCTTTAGTCGAAACCGGTCATGACTGGATTGAATTGGACATGCGTGGTCGTACTTTAAAAGCAGTAGACATTCGCACCGATCCTTACCCCGCTTTTCCTACTGACATGCAAGCACAATTCATGGCCATGAATGCCTGCTCTCAAGGCATTGGTGTGATTGTAGAAACCATTTTTGAAAATCGCATGATGCACGTCGCCGAATTAAAGCGGTTAGGCGCTAATATTCGTTTAGAAGGGAATACCGCCATTGTCGCAGGTATGCCCAATCTAAAAGGTGCGCCGGTCATGGCGACTGATTTACGCGCGTCGGCGTCTTTGGTATTAGCAGGTTTAGCCGCGCAAGGTAAAACCACGATTGATCGTATTTATCATACTGACCGTGGCTATGAACGTATTGAACAGAAACTTTTAGCGCTGGGCGCGACGATTCAACGTATTAATGATTAACTAGGAAAATAATAATGATAAATTCAAACGATGATATGCAATATGACACCGACGATGTGCGCATTGTCGGGATGCATGAATTAATTCCTCCAGTTGAATTATTTAAACAATTACCGCTCACGTCTAAAGCAAGTCGTGTGGTTTATGAAGCGCGGCAAGAAGCCTCTGATATTATTCACGGGCGCAATGACCGTTTATTAGTTGTTGTTGGCCCTTGCTCTGTGCATGATGTCGATGCCGCAATGGATTACGCAAAGCGTTTAGGCAAACTGCGGGATACCTTAAAGCAAGACTTGCATATTATTATGCGAGTTTATTTTGAAAAACCCCGTACCAGTATTGGTTGGAAAGGTTTAATTAATGATCCTGATTTGGATAATAGTTTTCAAATTAATAAAGGTTTGGGTTTGGCGCGCAAATTATTATTGGATTTAGCGAATCAGGAAATGCCTGCGGCTACAGAATATTTGGATTTAATTAGTCCGCAATATGTGGCGGATTTGGTGAGCTGGGCAGCTATTGGAGCAAGAACGACCGAAAGCCAAGGCCATCGCGAATTATCTTCGGGTATTTCCTGTCCGATTGGCTTCAAAAATGGCACTTATGGCAATGTCAATATTGCCATTAATGCGATCTCTGCCGCTTTGCGCCCGCATCATTTCTTATCGGTTACTAAAGAAGGGCGGACAGCGATTTTTGCAACCTCGGGGAATAGTGATTGCCATGTGATTTTGCGAGGGGGGCAAGCGCCAAATTATGATGCAGATTCAGTGGCTAAAACGGTAATCGAACTTGAAAAAGAGGCTTTACCACCCTATTTAATGATTGACTTCAGCCATGCGAATAGTTCTAAGGATTATCGTCGCCAGCAGGCAGTCGCTAATGATGTGGCTGCACAAATTGCCGGTGGCTCGAAGGCCATTATGGGTGTGATGATTGAAAGCCATTTAGTGGAAGGCAATCAGAAAGCAGATGGCAAAAGACGTGAGGATTTAGTCTACGGTCAAAGTATTACTGATGCTTGTATTAATTGGGCGACGACCGAGACTATGTTGCAACAATTGGCCGCCGCTGTGCGCGAGCGCCGTAGTCGGAGTGTATAGGTTATGAAAATTGAGCAATTATCGACACAAGATGCTAAGTTTTGGCAGCGTTTGGATGAGCTACTAGCGTGGGAAAGTGTGTCGGATGATGCGGTTTTCACGACGGTCAATACGATACTCAAGGAGGTACGCAAGCGCGGTAATGCGGCGGTATTGGAATATACCAATCGCTTTGACCGTATGCAGGCTAAGGATTTTGCTGAATTAGAAATTCCGCTGCAACGTCTACAACAAGCACTCAATAGCATTACGCCAGCCCAGCGCGACGCTTTAGAACAAGCGGCAGCACGTATCCGTTCTTATGCCGAACGCCAGAAAATTGAATCCTGGAGCTACACGGAAGCCGATGGCACTCTGCTCGGTCAGCAAGTCAGTGCTTTAGATCGCGTGGGTTTATATGTGCCAGGTGGCAAGGCGGCTTACCCGTCATCAGTGTTGATGAATGCAATCCCAGCGAAAGTAGCCGGTGTTCCCGAGTTAATCATGGTCGTGCCCACGCCTGATGGTGAGGTTAATGAATTAGTCTTGGCCGCAGCTGCCATTGCAGGCGTGGATCGCGTATTTGCTATCGGCGGCGCACAAGCGGTAGCGGCCTTGGCTTATGGTACAGAAACCGTACCGCAAGTAGATAAGATTGTGGGCCCTGGTAATATTTATGTCGCCACCGCTAAACGCATGGTCTATGGCACCGTAGGCATTGATATGATTGCAGGGCCTTCTGAAATTTTAGTGGTCTGTGACGGAAAAACCCAGCCAGACTGGATTGCGATGGATTTATTTTCACAAGCTGAGCACGATGAAGATGCCCAAGCGATTCTGATTTCACCAGACAAAGCTTTCTTGGAGACCGTCCAGTTAAGTGTAGATCGTTTGGTTGAGACCATGCCACGCAAAGACATTATTACGACTTCTTTGCAAGCACGAGGTGCTTTCATTCATGTACAGAACATGGATGAAGCGGCCAAGGTTGCTAATTATATTGCCCCAGAGCATTTGGAATTATCAGTTGAACAACCTGAAATCTTAGTAAAGCAGATTCGCCATGCCGGTGCCATTTTCATGGGACGTTATACGGCAGAAGCCTTGGGTGATTATTGTGCAGGCCCTAACCATGTATTGCCAACCTCGCGCACTGCACGTTTTTCTAGTCCTCTAGGGGTGTATGATTTCCAAAAACGCTCGTCATTAATTAATTGCTCAGCACAAGGTGCGTCCAGTTTGGGGCAAGTGGCTTCCATCTTGGCGCGTGGCGAAGGTTTGGTGGCTCATGCTTGC
Source organism: Thiolinea disciformis DSM 14473 (assembly GCF_000371925.1). Taxonomy (GTDB): domain Bacteria; phylum Pseudomonadota; class Gammaproteobacteria; order Thiotrichales; family Thiotrichaceae; genus Thiolinea; species Thiolinea disciformis. The sequence goes on from NZ_AQVE01000011.1 coordinate 24,134, forward strand.
TCTGCGGAATATCGTCTTAATCAATAAACAGCGCTCAGCTAAAATACTGTGTGGCTTCATACAGTATTTTAAGGAACAATAGCGTAGTCCATGCCTAAAGCATGTAATTGGATACGCCTTAGACTAGGTGGGAATAATTGACATTATGAATCCGGATTTTCTCGATTTTGAACAACCTATCGCTGAGCTTCAGGCGAAAATTGAAGAATTGCGTTTTGTTGATGACACCGAAATCAACTTAAGTGAGGAAATCGCTAAGTTAGAGGAAAAAGCCAAGACCTTAACGCGTTCCATCTTCGCCAAGCTGACGCCTCGGCAGATCGCTCAATTAGCACGTCATCCCAAGCGTCCTTATACCCTAGACTTAGTAAAGCATCTGTGCACAGATTTTAAAGAGTTGCATGGTGATCGTGCCTTTGCGGATGATCAAGCTATTGTTGGCGGTATGGCTCGGTTTCGCGGTCAATCGGTCATGGTGATTGGTCACCAAAAGGGGCGTGACACAGCGGAGAATATTCGGCGTAATTTTGGAATGCCACGACCTGAAGGTTATCGTAAAGCCTTGCGTTTAATGCGCTTGGCCGAAAAATTTCAGATGCCCATCATTACCTTTATTGACACACCGGGGGCTTATCCGGGCGTTGGCGCAGAAGAACGTGGGCAGAGTGAAGCCATTGCGCGTAATTTGTATGAAATGGCGCAATTACGCACCCCTACTATTGCAACCGTCGTTGGAGAAGGTGGTTCCGGCGGTGCTTTAGCGATTGGTGTGGCCGATCGGGTGATGATGTTGCAATACGCGACTTATTCGGTTATTTCACCGGAAGGGTGCGCTTCGATTTTATGGAAAAGCGCCGACAAAGCGGCGGATGCAGCGGATGCGATGGGAATCACAGCGGATCGCTTAAAAGCGTTAAATTTAATTGACCATATTATTCTCGAACCCTTAGGCGGGGCGCATCGTGATGTGGCGGCGGCGGCACAATTAGTCGGCGATGCTATTGATTCAAAATTGCGTGAATTGCGTCATTTGCCGATGGAGCAGCTTTTAGAGGCTCGACACAAAAAACTGATTAGCTTTGGGCAGTTTGAAGAGGCTTAAAGGAGTGCGGTATGCTACTTGCCGCTTTGAGCCAGTTTTTTCACACTTATCCTAATGCAAACTATTGGCTTGCTTATAGCGGTGGGCTGGACTCCCATGCGTTAGTTCATGCCTGTGCTGCTTTGCGTAGACAAAATCCTGAATTAAATGTCCGCGCTATTCATATTGATCACGGCTTACAAGCTATTTCGAGCACTTGGGCTGCGCATTGTCAACAGGTATGCGATGCGCTTCAAATAGCCTTAACGCGTATCGAATTGAAGCTCAGTATTCCTAAAGGTGAAAGTTTAGAAGCCGTAGCGCGTTATGCCCGTTACGAAGCATTTAAGCACGTATTGGGGGTGGGAGATTATCTACTGACAGCGCATCATCAAGACGACCAAGCAGAAACCTTATTATTAAATTTATTGCGTGGTAGTGGTGTTGAGGGTTTGGCCGCAATGCCACTAAAGCGCAACTTAGGTCAGGCTTATTTATTGCGCCCTTTATTGGGCATTTCGCGCGCTGAATTGCACATGTATGCTCAGCAGCATCATTTACAGTACATTCATGATCCCAGTAATGATCAACTGCAGTTTGAGCGTAATTATCTGCGCCATGAAATTGTGCCTAAACTTACTGCGCGCTGGCCTAGCAGCACAACGACTTTAGGGCGTGCAGCACAGTGGCAAGCCGAACAGGTTCAGTTAAATGCGTTATTGCTGGGGCAAGGTTTACCAGCCTATGCTGGCACTAAGCCCCAAACTTTGTCCATAAAAAAACTCTTAGCAGAGCCCAATGTTTTACAAAAAGCCCTACTGCGTTATTGGTTAAAAACTTTAGGCTTTAAAATGCCCAATGCCGCTAAATTACAGCAAATTCTAAGTAGTGTAATGCTAGCTAAGCCAGATGCGAGTCCTGTGGTAGACTGGCAGGGTTGTGAAATTCGACGTTATCGCGATGATTTATATGCCTTGCGACCTCTTAAATGGGATCAAGCTCAGGTGTGGGTTTGGGAGGATTTAACGCAGCCTGCGGTGTTAGCCGAAAAAATAGCGTTACACCCTAAGGATTTAGGCGATTTAAAAAACTATTTGAATCAGAAGCCTGTCTATGTGCGCTTTCGTCAGGGCGGTGAGCGTATTCTGCGCCATCAATTACCTAGCATTGAGCTGAAGAAATTATTACAGGCGTTAGCGATGCCAGCTTGGGAGCGTGAGCGTATACCGCTGATTTATTATGGCGAGCAACTCATTGCGATCGCAGGGTATTGGCATGCTAAACCAGAATGGTTGTTGCCGTAAGCGAGGGCTGTTATGGCCCTCGCTAGGTGGCGTTTAGTTCTGGATATATTTAGTGAATACATCGCTGTAGTCGCGTTTGGTATGCGTCACTAAGGTGCTAGTGTTTAATTGGTTGAGTAGCTCTTTAAATTGCTGAGCTATTTCAATATGAGTTGCGCTCGTAATTTTATACATGCTAGCTGTTGCATTCAGGGCTAGCTTGATATTTTCGTGGCATACCTCATCAATAAGCTGACGCTTATTAATGCTAATCAAGGTTTTATAAATATCTTTTAAAGATTCTAAGTGGTTTTTGCGCACATCAATACTAAAAGCAGTATCGGCAATGATGAATTTTAATTCAACATCCATGTCAATGGTGCCAGCCGTTTCAATACGCACTTGGTCAATAAAGGATTTAGCATACTCATAGCGCTTAATAGTACGTTTAGATGAAACAGCAGAGTCACCATCAACATGAATGAGGGCAAAATTGGTGAAGCAATATTCATCTTTTTTAGATTTAATCAAAAAGAATATTTTTTCACCATCTTCATGAAATAAATAATCATCAGCATCCACTTTGTCGTAATCTTGTGGCGCGACAATTACGCCAATATCGCTTAGTCCAAGCGCTTCCGAAGCTAGTCTTTTAAACATGTTTATCTCCTTGTTTTTATGATAATTAAATTGCGTTAGAGTGCAGTACTAGCCTAGCATGATTAGCGTCATTCCTGAAATTTCTTTTCAAATAGTAGGCATGACTAATGTTTAGTATGAGCCCGTCGCTACGGGTCGCTGGGGGTCGCGAATCCACTCACTCCACGAACCAGCATAAAGCTTTGACCCGGTTAAACCGGCTACTTCCATCGCTAATATATTGTGGCAGGCGCTAACGCCAGAACCACACATATGCACAATGTTTTCAGGTAGCTTGCCATTTAACAGCGTTAGCCAACCCGCTTTTAATTGTTCAGGAGTTTTAAAACGGCCGTCAGCCTGTAAATTATCAGTCAAGGGTCGATTAAGTGCCTTTGGAATATGCCCCGCAATTGGGTCAATGGGTTCTACTTCACCGCGAAAACGTTCTGCCGCCCGTGCATCAATCAATTGCCAAGCAGGATGAGCAGTTAGCCATAATTGTTCGGTGCTAATCACGCTTGGCACAAGACTAGGTGTCCAAAGTGGAGCTGCTTGTGGGGTAGGGAGGTCTGTTGTGATGGGAGCATCAATGCTTTGCCATGCCGCTAAGCCACCATTGAGCACCGCCACGGCTTCATGCCCCATCCAGTGGAGTAACCACCAAGCGCGTGATGCCATCATGCCATTGCTTTCATCATAAACAACGACTTGGTGCTTAGCGCTTAGACCAACGTCAGTCAGTCGTTTTGCTAATTTTATCGGATCGGGCAAGGGATGGCGTCCACTCAGTGGGGTAATGGGCGAAGATAAATCATGATCTAAATGGAAGTAATGGGCTGTTGGTATATGGCCTTGTTGATAGGCTTTTTGACCCCATAGCGGATCACTTAAATTGAAACGACAATCAATGACGAGGTAGTCGGGGCGCGACAGATTTTTCAATAAACTGCTACATTCTATAAGGGTTGTATACATTAAGTCTGTTTCTCACTCAGGGAATGGTTTAGATTATGCTGTAATAAAGAGCAGTCGCCTAGTCAACTAAATGGGGATGTAATTTATTGACTAAGTCAAACCTAATTGCACTTTACCTCGACCCACGTCCGATAAGCCTATTTCCTGAAATGCCAAGGATAATGAGATGAACGAAAAGCGATCATGTTGTTGTGGAGTGTTGCCGCCGTTATGGTGGTGGTTATTGGCCCTTGCAGGTTTGGGTCTATTATTTTGGTTAATGGCTAGCAATCGTCGACCCGCGATTGAAAATGATCTTGCAGCACGCACCAATCAAAGTTTATCGGCGGCGGGTTTAACGTGGGCACAAGCGACCTTAGATAAGCGTGGGCGCGACGTGATTTTAGAGGGCCAAGCACCCGATGCCTTATCACAACAACAAGCCATCGATATTGCACAAAAAGTTTATGGGGTTCGTGTAGTTGATGGTCAGTGGGGAACTGCTGTAGCGGCGGGTACAGCCTTAGCCACAGGTGTAGTCGCAAATAATGCTAATGCCGAGGCTAATAAGCCGACGGATGCTGCTTCGACAACAACTACGACTACAACTACAACTAATAGTGCCGCTAACACAGTTAATCCAGCTAATGAGGCCAATGCTAGTGGCACTACTACGGAAGCGAATGGTGCTAACACAGCTGCTGGCGCTGCACCGACCCAAGCTGCGACAACCGCTGCTGATGCCTCAGCCACTGCTTCAGTAAGTTCTGAAACTGCTACCGCACCTGATGCGATAGCTGCCAAGACAACAGGGTCTACTGCAAATGGCCTAGCACCCGAGACTGCGACCAGCGCTTCAACCACAGCGCAGACAGGTGCTACATCAACTGATTCAGCCAGTGTTGGTGCTGTCACAACAGAAACCGCCAGTACCGCAACCTCAACGACAGCCTCAAGCGCATCGCAAGCGCCTAGTGTATTACCAAGCTTCATGGCGAAAATGGTAGACGGTAAATTGACTTTGAATGGGACGTTACCCGAACAAACTCAAGTAGACACCATCTTGGCTGAAGCACGTCAATTATTGGGTGCTGACAATGTGGTTAATAATTTAAAACTGATGTCCGCACCGGAAGTCGCTGCTTTGAAAGCAGATGCTAATAATTTAGCCGCTACTAACACGGATTGGCTTGCGAAACTGAATACCTTATTGGGTTTATTACCTAAAAAAGAAGGTCAATTATCGGTTGACCAAGGCATTGTGACAATCGCAGGCATGGTTGAAAACGATGCAGCGCGTAATAGTATTATTACGAGCGCCAATGAAGCTTTGCAGGGCTCCGGTTTGAATTTATTGGATCGCTTACAATTAGCTAAAACCACTGAGCCTGCTGCAAGCGATGTGGCTTCTGCGGCGAAATCTCCTAGCGATGCCAGTACCATATCGCCTGCTGATGCTGGCGCGCAAGCAACAGCTAGCGATCCTAATGCTGGGCAACCTGCGCCAATCCTAGGGATTGATCCAGCAGCCAAGCCTACTGAAACAGCTGCAATGCCCACTGATATTCGCGGTACTGAACCCAAAACGGAAGCAGATCGTGCGGCGTTAAATTGTCAAAATCAGCTTGATCAAGCTATGTCAGGTAAAGAGATTCAGTTCGCGACGAATAAGGCTGATATTCGCCCAGCCAGTCGCCCTGCCCTTAATCAAATTGCCAGTGTGATTAAAGCCTGTAATCAAGCGTTAACAGGGCGCAAAGTGCGAATTAGTGGTCATACCGATAATGTTGGGAATCCTGCTTATAACGTCGATTTAAGTCAGCGCCGTGCTGGTGCAGTGAAAGCCTATTTGCAAAAAGCCGGTGTGCCAGCAGGTTTGTTAGAAAGCCAAGGATTTGGGGCAGAAAGTCCCATTGCGGATAATGCAACTGAAGCAGGACGTGCGAAGAATCGCCGCATTTCCTTTGATATTAAAAACGGAGGTTAAGGCGTCATGATGTATTTATTATCTCAGTTGTGGATGTGGTTACTAGCCGCTCTAATCTTCGGTTTAGTGATGGGTTGGTTTTCGCGTCATGGTCGGGAGGATTAAGCATGAGCATGTTTTTGTTGCAGTCCGCCTTGTGGCTATTAGGTGCATTTTTGCTAGGTTATTTGATTGGCTATGTCTTAAAAGGCGTATTCTGTCGTCGTGCTGTTGCAAAGCCCGTAAAGAACTTGAGCCAAGGGCGTGTTCTTGAAAATGAACCGGATCTGGATGAAATTAAGGTTCGTAAATTAGGCCCTACGGAAATTCCTTTACCGCCACGTCCTGCGCGGCCTGATTTCAAAACACCACCACCGCCAAGTTTTAAAAAGCCGGTTCAAGTACCGCCGCCGCCACCGCCGCGTCCTGCTCCTGCTAATTGGCCGCCACCCCGTAAACCCGCAACACCACCTGAGCCACCGAAACCGCGTGTTGTGCCAGAAGTCGTTAAAAAACCGGTGGTAACCGAAACGAAAACTGATTGGTTAGATGTAGCACGTAATACCGCCACAGCAGCGGGAGCTGGTTTGGCGGTCAAAGCTTTCAGCGACGCCACTAAACCTCAGGCGCCTGATCTACCGAAACTGGATAAGGATCTACCAAAAGTATCTGTAGACTATACAGTCACAGATATTAGTGCCGACAACTTATTAGGTATTACAATGCCCCAAGGTGTTGACCTGCCTGATCTCACTGTGCAAGTGGATAGACCACAAGTGACCTTACCGGACGCTCATTTGCCCAAGCTTGACCTGTCCAGTGTTGAGGTGGATGTCCCCACAGTTAATCTGAGTTCACCTGAACTTAATCTCCCTAAAGTAGATATTAATCTGCCCAAAGTAGAGCTTGAAACAGCTGAGCTTGATTTGGCTTTGCCGAAAGTAGAATTGCCAAAGCTTGACGTATCTTTGCCTAAAGTCGATTTGCCGACCCCTGAATTAAATTTACCGAAGGTCGATCTCGATTTGCCAAAGGTGGATGTTGATTTGCCTGAGCTTCAGTTGGCTAAAGCCGCTGTGGATTTACCAACAGTCGATATCAATCTGCCCAAGGCGAATTTACCGAAGCTTGATGTTGACTTGCCTAAAGTTGATTTGTCGACCCCCGAATTGAACTTACCGAAGGTCGATCTTGATTTACCGAAGGTGGATGTGGATTTGCCAGAGCTTCAGGCGGCTAAAGTAAATGTCGATTTACCTAAAGTCGCTGTGGATTTACCACCAGTTGATGTCGATCTGCCCAAGGTGAATTTACCGAAGCTCAATGTTGACTTGCCAACAGTAGATCTGAATTTGCCGAAAGCCAATGTGGATTTACCAACCGTTAATGTTGATGTGCCTAATGTTGACGTGCCAGATATTGAAATCACAAAGCCTGATACCTCGTTGAATTTAGGTGCGGTAGCGGCTTCTGTGGCGGGGGTTGCAGCAGTAGGTGTTAGTGGTGTAGTTGATAAGCTAAAAGGCGCTTTCCAAGCAGAACTGCCTTCAGCAGCGCTAAAAGTGGATGCTTCCTTACCAGTAGCTGATGTTACTTTACCAAAAGTCGATCTTGATTTACCAAAGGTGGGTGTGAATCTGCCGGTAATAGATGTTGATTTACCAAAAGTGGACATCAATCTGCCTGAGGTGGATGTTGCATTACCTAAGGTGGCTCTACCAAGCGTTGATATTACCTTGCCTAAGGTAGATTTACCGAGCGTGGATGTTGCATTGCCTAAGGTAGACTTACCGAGCGTGGACGTTGCGTTGCCTAAGGTAGACTTACCAAGCGTGGATGTTGCATTGCCTAAGGTAGACTTACCAAGCGTGGATGTTCCGTTACCCAAGGTGGATTTACCAAGCGTTGCTGTTGATTTGCCAAGTACTAAGATCGAGTTGCCGCAAATTAATGTGCCTAAGGCGGATTTAGACTTGCCAAAGGCTGATCTCAATTTAACAACTTTGGAGGCGAAGCTACCAGAGCTAAGTTCGCCAACCGTTAATGTTGATGTGCCTAAGGTTGCTATACCCGATATTGAAATCACAAAACCTGATACTTCTTTGAGTTTGGGGGCTGTGGCGGCTTCGGTAGCAGGGGCTGCGGCCGTAGGGGTAGGTAGTTTATTCGATAAGGTCAAGGGGGCTTTCCAAGCGGATATGCCTTCAGCAGACGTAAAAATCGATGCATCTTTACCAAAAGTCAATGTCGATCTGGCGAGTGCTGAGCTAGAGTTGCCAAAGCTGGATGTGACTTCCCCAGTCATAGTGGCTGAGCTGCCAACAGTAGCGCTTAATCCGCCTAAGTTAGACATGTCATTGCCGAAGGTGGATTTGCCGACCGTTGATGTTGATTTGCCAACGGTGGATATTGAGCTAGCAAAATTGGGTGTTAATCTACCTGAAGCTGATCTTGCTTTACCAAAAGTCGATCTGGACTTGCCACAAATTAATTTGCCTAAAGCCGATGTAGATATGCCAAAGGTTAATCTGAATTTGCCAACGCTGGAGACAAGCTTGCCTGAGCTAAGTCTACCAAGCGTTGATGTAGCACTTCCTAAACTAGAGGCTGATCTGGATTTGCCGCAAATTAATTTGCCTAAGGCCGATGTAGACATGCCAAAGGTTAATCTGAATTTGCCAACGCTGGAAGCAAGCTTGCCTGAGGTCAGTCTACCAAGTGTTGATGTAGCGCTTCCTAAATTAGAGGCCGATCTACCAAAGCTTGATGTTGATCTTCCACAAGTTAATCTAGCTGCGCCTGATGTAAGCGTTGACCCGCCAGATCTGACAGGGGAGCTTAGTGCGGCAGTGGCTTCGGTAGCAGGGGTTGCTGCTGTGGGCGCTAGTGGCTTAGTGGATAAGGTTAAAGATACTTTGGGTATTAATGCGCCAAATCATGGATCAAATGTGCCTAAGGTTGATTTGGATCTGGCAGAGCCTAAGTTAGATTTAACTGACGTAGCCACTCGTTACGAAGTCACTGAAATTACCTCGGATGTGTTACTAGATCGCTTTACCACGGTTCGCGCCAATGGGGATGAGTCTGTGGTGGAAGTGACAACGGATTCAAACTTGAACCTGCTAAGTGGCGATGCGCTAGTCAGTCTACCCGTGGCTCATGAACACTATGTAGTGACTGAGATTGGTGTAGATCAGTTGTTGGGACAAAGTAAAGCGGGCCTTGCTACTGAGTTTGTCGATAATCGCAACAACGATACTAGCGTAAGCTTGGTAAATGCTAGTGACAGCTTAGAACCCTTACAAGCCGAACGATCTACCACGCAGCGGTCAAGCGCTGAGGTAAATGCAGGGCAATTACTGGAGCAAACTCAGCCTTTAGTAGCTTATCAAGCTACTGATATAGATGTGGATCATTTGTTGGCTCAGGCTAAGTCGGCCATCCACTATGAGTCTAGCGATATTACCGCAGCATCAACTCTAAATGTCGTGGGGAAAGCGGCGAGTGCTTTATCAACAGACTACAGTACTATGCTTGAAGTGATTGAGTCGAAGATAGCAGATACCCAACAAACCCTCGCTAATTTAAGTGCTGATAAGCCGACATTGGATGCTTCACTGGACGTTAGCAGTGACGTGGGCTTAGGCGTAAATAAGCCTATTGAGACGCGAGGGATTCATTATCAAGTGTCTGATATTGATGCCGCAACGATGTTAGGGATGGCTATTGCGGCGCAAGAGCCACTGAGTCGGCCAGATAAATCTGAATCATGGGTGGACAAAGCGATTAATGGGGTGAGTAGTGCGGGTGATAAGCTCCTAGAAAGCGTTAGTGCAGTGGGTGAAAACTCCAGTGAAGCACTTTCGACGACGCTTGGCGGTGCTAGTACAGCCACGCTTGCGCTGGGTTCAGGTATTCTAGGCTTGGCTGCAACACCGCAAAGTACTGATACCAGTCAGTGGCGTTTAGAACAGTGGGTTAGACATATGCTGTCTCATTTAGATGAGCCTACTCGGGCGCGTCGTGTGGTTCAGGTCTGGGATAAAGGCTCAGGGCCTAACTGTGAGCAGATGGAGCGTCATGGTGTATTACGTCTCAATCCTGGTACTTATGACAAATTGTCTAGCGTTCACTGCGGTGTAGCGCGCCCGGGCTTTGTGGCGGTGGGTGGCGATGTCGCCTTCTTGGCGGTGGGGCAAGCGGTATGGTTCCAAATGAATGGTATTTTAGTATGTCGGGCTATCGACGATGTACACCGCTTTATCCATCTAAATCTAGATGATATCGCTACTAATGTGTGATGCTTAGTCTCAAGGAGCAGCCACTTAGCTTTGAAAGAAGCGGGTGGCTGTATCACCGTTCGGTTGCTGTAACCAGCGCCGAGTGAGAGCAGGGATGCGATCGGGGTGGCGCTCTACTAGGTATTGCGCCGCCTTTTGTACTTCAGGTAATAGATGTTGATCGCGTAGTAAATCTGCAATACGCATCTTGACCTCGCCCGTTTGGCGTGTGCCTAATACTTCTCCTGGGCCGCGTAATTCCAAGTCAATATTCGATAATTCAAAACCATCAGTGCTATGGCGTAATGCATCCAAACGTTTTTTGGCCGTTTTGCCGAGTGGGGCTTGATAGAGCAGCACGCAGCTACTAGCGGTATTGCCACGACCCACCCGCCCACGTAATTGGTGTAATTGCGAAAGGCCCAAACGTTCCGCATTTTCAATAACCATCAACGAGGCATTGGGTACATCGACCCCCACTTCAATGACGGTAGTCGCGACCAACAGTTGTAATTCATTGGCTTTAAACGCCTGCATAATGCGTTCTTTCTCGCTACTATGTAAGCGCCCATGCACAAGACCGATATTGACCTTCGGGAGGCGTTCGCGTAGCAAAACCGCTGTATCTTCGGCTGCTTGGCATTGCAACACCTCAGATTCATCAATCAAGGTACAGACCCAATAAATTTGGCGGCCTTCTTGGCAAGCTTGAGCAATGCGCTCAATGATTTCATCGCGCCGATTATTGCTGATGGCAACGGTCGTGATGGGCGTGCGCCCTGGAGGTAATTCGTCAATGACCGAATAATCCATATCACCATAAGCAGTCATCGCTAAGGTGCGTGGAATCGGTGTCGCGGTCATCACTAATTGATGGGGATAAAACTCACCTTGGCGGCCTTTTTCACGCAATGCTAGTCGTTGGTGCACACCAAAACGATGTTGCTCATCAATAATCACTAAACCCAGTTGCAAGAACTCTACTGTGCGTTGGAATAAGGCATGCGTTCCGACTGCAATATGACCAATGCCCAGTAGCAAATTTTCGACTTGGCGACGGCGTTGTTTCGGCGTTTGTGTCCCCGAAATATACACTACATCCAAACCTAGCGGCTCAAGCCACTGGCTTAGATTGCGATAATGCTGCTCTGCTAAGAGTTCGGTGGGTGCCATTAAAGCGACTTGATAGCCGTTTGCAATGGCATGTAAGGCAGTTGCTACGGCTACCAGTGTTTTGCCTGAGCCGACATCGCCTTGCACCAAACGATTCATGGGATGCCCTTGGCGCAGGTCGGCTTCAATTTCTTGAATAACGCGCTGTTGTGCCGCCGTGGGTTTAAAGGGGAGTAGTTTGAGTAATTGTTTAAATAAGTGATTATCTGCCTGCATCAAGGGTGCTTGCACTTTGCGTAAATCACTTCGTGCTTGCTGCACACCTAATTGATGTGCTAATAGCTCTTCGAAAATGAGACGTTTTTGTACAGGATGTTGGCCATCCAATAATTGGCGACTGGCTTTTTCAGTCGGTGGCTTATGCAATAAGTTGAGGCAAGCTTGCAGTGGCAGAAAGTTCTGCTGTTGAATCACAAAATCAGGCAGCAATTCGGGAATATTAGTACTTTGGGCGAGGCTTAAGGCGTGTTGAATCATGCGGCGTAAGCTGGCTTGATGCAAACCTTCAGTGGTCGGGTAAGTGGGTGTCAGGGTGTTTTCAAGTTCAGGATGCTGACCGGTTTGAATGAGGCGGTACTCGGGGTGCACCATTTCTAGTTTAAAACCAGCTTGGCGTACTTCACCAAAACAACGTAACCACAAACCTTCACTCAGACTATTACGCATGCCTTGATTGAAATGAAAAAAGCGTAAGGTTAGGTTGGCACCACTGCCATCATTGAGATGGCATAACAACATGCGCCGTGCACGTACCACGACTTCCGTTGCTTCAATTTCGCCTTCTACCATAACTTCTTGCCCTGCTCGCAGGCTTGCCAATGGATAAATACGGGTGCGATCTTGATAGCGCAGGGGCAGGTGAAATAAGAGATCGGACACCTGCAAAATCCCAAGGCGGGCTAATTTGCTCGCTTGTGTTTCGCCCACCCCTGACAAACTTGTCACTGCTTGGTCAAGCAGATGCGATGCGGCGGGGGCTGTCATGAAAAAACTGGAACTATTACGATCATTATTCCTTGCTAATAGCGAGCTGGCGTGATTTTGTCAAGTTATCTAGCAATTTCTTGCGGTAGCTGCATGGTCGCACAGTGAAGACTGCCACTTTGTTGAATCAGTGCCCGACAATCAATGGGTATTATTTGATGCTGCGGAAAGGCTTTTCCTATTTGCTCAATGGCAATCGTATCCGTGCGTTCGTCTGCATAAATGGGTAGTAAGACCCTGCCATTGACAATCAAGAAGTTCACATAGCTAGCAGGTAAACGTCGCCCATCCTCTGCGTAAATCGCGTGCGGCAGCGGAATCGCAAACAGTTTATACGGCTTACCATTTACCTGACGCAGTGCTTTAATTTCCTGCTCCATCGCACTTAAAGCAACAAAGTGGCTGTCATTCGCATCGTCGCAAGTTAAATAAACAATCGTTTGCGGGTCAGCAAAACGCGCGAGGGTATCAATATGTGCATCGGTGTCGTCGCCTTCTAAATGCCCATTTTTAAGCCATAAAATCCGCTCTAAGCCAAGGCTTTCTGTTAAACGCTGTTCAATTTGCGTTTTGGACAAATGTGGATTGCGATTAGGGTTTAATAGGCAAGTTTCTGTGGTTAATAAAGTGCCTTGACCATCGGTTTCTAAACTGCCACCTTCGAGCACGAGGTTTATACTTTTTAAATGACAGTGGTTAAGTGGGGGTTGTTTGACTAAGTGCTGATTCACCGCATTATCGCGGCTCGCATCAAATTTGCCGCCCCACGCATTAAAAATAAAATCCAGTAAAACAATACGTTGTTGGTCAAGAATACTAATCGGGCCAAAATCGCGCGCCCATGTATCATCATAAGCCAGTTGGCGTAAATACAGATTCGCAAGCTTGCAATCAGTCTTTTCTAGCAGATTAATAATATGCAGTTGATGATCGTCATCATGGCACAGCAATAAAACCACTTCCTGCTGGCTAATCGCACTCACAATCTGCGTATAGCAAATTTCTGCTGCTTCCAGATTATCTGCCCAGTCACTAGCGGGATGCGGCCACGCGAGTAATACCCCCCATTGGGGATGCCATTCTGGCAAAAACGTTTTAGTCACTTTGCGATCTCGTGGTTTGGAATAGGGGTATTATAAAAGGAGATGGATTTGATGGGTAGTCATGGTTTTGATTAATAATTATACAAAAAAGATAGGGTTTTTATATTATATTTATTGGAATGATTTTGGTTTTATTGATGACCCTCATCGGTTAATACCTCAAGGCATCGGTTTACCGTGCGGCTATTTTTTCAATAAACGCATTCTACGGTTTTTGATAAGAATTCTTAATTGTTTTATTCGTGGGGACGTATGGCTTTTTGTTTAATTTTTTAGGAGCTCATAAGTGATGAAAACTTTAAACTCTCTCATGTTTACTAGCCTTTTTGCTATTTCTGCTATGAGCTATGCCGGAACTTATAACCCCACCAGTAGTGACCCCACCACAACTAATACTGCAGGCGGTGACTATACCTTACCTGCTACTGTAGGGTTCGGTAACACGGCATTTGGTTACTATGTTTTACCATTTACAACGGGCATGCATAATACGGGTATGGGTGACTATGCACTGTCTAACAATACATCGGGCTCTCAGAACACCGCTGTTGGTGGTGAAACCCTATCCTCTAATACGACGGGTTCAAATAATGCTGCTTTTGGTGCCTCAGCCTTATATTTCAACACCGACACCAGTTCAAATACAGCCATTGGAAACTATGCCTTGTTTTATCTGAAAGGGAGTAACAATACCGGCCTTGGTAGCCAGGCTTTAAGTGGGCAGCATGGACTGTCGACCGGTTCTAACAATGTAGCGCTAGGGTTTCAAGCGAACTTTAAGAATACCACGGGCACAGGGAATGTCAGTAGTGGGTATCGGTCACTATATTCCAACACGACCGGCGACTACAACACCGCTCAGGGGTATAATGCGTTGTATGGCAACACGACGGGTTTGGAGAACACCGCAGTTGGTAGTAACGCCCTAGTATCTAATAAGACGGGTTCAAATAATGCTGCTTTTGGTACAGGAGCCTTATTTTTTAACCCCGATACCAGTTCAAATACAGCCATTGGCAGCTCTGCCTTGTATTATCTGACAGGGGGGAGCAACAATACCGGCCTTGGTCGCGAGGCTTTAAAAGGGGGGGGGCAGGGACTGTCGAGCGGCTCGAACAATGTAGCGCTAGGGTATCAAGCGAACTTTAAGAATACCACGGGCACAGGGAATGTCAGTAGTGGGTATCGGTCACTATATTCCAACACGACAGGGAGCTACAACACCGCTCAAGGTTATCAAGCATTGTATTACAACACAACTGGAGTAGGTAACGCGGTATTGGGCTTGTATGCGGGTCTAAAAAACACGAGCGGCAGTTATAACAGTGTACTAGGTTACAATGCGTTGCCCAACAAAACCACGGGGAGTTACAACGTAGCGCTTGGCATGAATGCGGGTAGTCCCTTGACCAGTGGCAATTATAATGTGTACCTCGCGAATAATGCGGGTGCAGCGACCGAAAGCAACACCATGCGCTTAGGTCAGCCGAATAATAGCACGGGGCAAGCCCGTACTTTTATAGCCGGTATTCGGGGCGTGACGGTGGCGGGTGGGATTCCGGTTTACATTGATGCGAATGGTCAATTAGGCACGGTCAATTCCTCCGAGCGCTTCAAAACGGACATCCACGATATGGGCGAAGCAAGTCGCAAACTCTATGACTTACGCCCTGTCACCTATCTTTACAAAGATATACCCCAAAACGAAGCACAACAGCGTGAGTATGGCTTGATCGCCGAAGAAGTGGCGAAGGTTTATCCCGACCTCATTGCTTATGATACCGAAGGCAACATTCAGACCGTGCAGTATCAGAAACTGGTACCTATGTTACTGAATGAAGTGCAGCACTTACATCAACAGAATGCGCAAGAAATGGCTAAGAATGACTCGCAAGAGCAACAGCTCTCTGAGTTAAAACAACTGGTTGTGCAAGTTCAGGCACAAAACCAAGCCTTGCAACAGCAGTTATCGGCCTTACAAAAGCCATTGCCGGTTGCTAATAATGCTACTGTCACAGGGCCCCTAGCCAAAATGGAATAAGGGTTGTGCTAAAAAGTTAATTGTTTCTAGGTGCTAATTTATTGCAGAATGACTGACTTACGGAGGCAGTTACTGTTTGTAATGCCTTGTTCACTACTGCAAATTAAGTACCTCATGGACAAAAAACTACTCGATATTTTGGTTTGCCCTGTAACCAAGGGTAAGTTGATTTATGATAAAGACAAGCAGGAATTAGTGTCTAAATCAGCACGCTTGGCTTATCCAATTAAAAACGGTACACCCGTGATGTTAGAGCAAGAAGCGCGTGCCTTGACGCAAGAAGAAGTGGATGGGCTGGGTTCATGAAACCCGTATTAGTCATTCCCGTTCGCTATGCTTCAACACGTTTGCCTGCGAAAGCCTTGCGTTTATTGCAGGGAAAACCTTTGGTACAGCATGTGCACGAGCGTGCTTTAAGAGCAGAAGGATTTGCTGAGGTGATTGTGGCGACCGATGATGCGCGAATTCGAGAAGTTTGCGAGGGATTTGGTGCGCAGGTCGTTATGACCGCGACGACCCATGAATCGGGTAGTGATCGCTTGGCGGAGGTCGTGCAATGGGCGGGCTGGGCCGATGAGCAAATTGTGGTGAATTTGCAAGGTGATGAGCCTTTAACGCCGGTCGCTAATTTGCGCCAATTGGCGCGTAATATGGAGCTTCATCCTGAGGCCGCTATAGCCACCTTGGCCACTCCCTTACAACATGAAAGCGAATTAAATGATCCTAATATTGTAAAAGTGGTGTGTGATGCAAAAGGCATGGCCTTGTATTTTAGCCGTGCTGCCATTCCTTATCAGCGTGATGCCACCAAAGCAGGCAGTCAAGCCGTAGCCGATTATGCTTTGCGTCATGTGGGGATGTATGCCTACCGTGCAAAATTTCTTAAAGCTTTTGCACATTTAGCTCCTGCCCCTTTGGAGCAATTAGAGAAGCTTGAGCAATTGCGTGCTTTATATTACGGCTATCGGATTCATGTGGAACTAGCGCATGAAATACCCGGGCCTGGCGTCGATACGGAAGCCGATTTGCAGCAAGTAGAGCGCTTAATGCAATTAGCCTAACGTGCTTTTTGGCTAAGTGGTAGAGGGTATTCAGTAACAGTTTAGCCAGCACGCCGTATAAGCGAAGTAAAAAGTTCGGGGCTAAAATAATGATAATAACACGCAACCAGCTAGGTTTATCCGTAAAGACTTTATTACTCATAAGCGGTTTGATGGCATTCTCAGACCTAGTCGAGGCTAAAACCATGGATGAACAGCCACCCCCTTGGGCGGCTCGTTCTGATTTGCCAACTACGCCTAAGGTAGTGCCAGCTAGCACGAAGGCGACGCAAGCACCTCAAGCCGCTTCCAGTATTGAGACTTGGTATAAAAACCGTCAAGGCCGTAGCACTAGCAAAAGTGATTCGGTGGAAAGTTTGCAAGATCGCGCTGAACAGGGTGATCGCGAGGCTGCTTATGCGTTAGCTTTATTGCTACGAAGCCAAGCAAAACCTAATCCTACCCAATCAATTCAATGGCAAGAAAAAGCCGCTAAAGCCGGTTTACCGGAAGCACAGTATGGGTTGGGGGTGTTATATGCAAATGGCGAATATGTCAAAGCCGATGCGAGTAAAGCCACCTACTGGTTTGAGCAAGCCGCTCAAGGCGGCCATGAAATGGCGAAATTGGCTTTGGGCAATACTAGCCAGCAAGCTACACAGGAATCAGCACCCGTTGAAACAGCAGATGTCAATGCTGAACCAGCTCAGGCTGTGACAGAAGATCTGGCGACAGATGAACAGCCTGAAGCAGACAATTATACCTTTAATGCCGATGCGGATACCGATACCGAAGCAGTTACTCAGCCAACTCCAGTACCAGTCGCCGCTAAACCAACACCTAAACCTGCTCCAGCGGTGCAAGCAACAATAGCGCCGCAGCCCGTGGAGTCTGCACCCGAAGCTGCATTGCAAAACGATGAGGCGTGGGTGGATGAGGTAGCAACGCAGCCACAAGTCGAACAAAACACCTCCGAAGTGGAGTTGGGCAGCCAAACACCGGAGCAAATCCAAGTGGCCGCGGAGCGTGGTGATCGTTATGCGCAATTAATGCTAGGCGCATTGTATGAAGATAGTTCACAAGGTCGCCAAGCCGATATGCAGCAAGCCGCTTTTTGGTATGAACAAGCCGCGAAGCAAAATTACCCCAAGGCGCAGCATAATTTAGCTTTATTATATGAAGATGGACGTGGCGTGGCGCAAGACTATAAAAAGGCTGTGTATTGGTATCAAAAAGCGGCTAAAGCAGGATTTTCTGAGGCCCAAAATAATTTGGCCGTGCTGTATATTATGGGGAATGGTGTGACCAAAGATCGTAACATGGCGGAAAAGTTATTGCGCTCGGCGGTAGCCCAAGATAATGAAAATGCCAAGCGCAATTTGTCGATGCTATTGCAACAAAGCCCTAGTTAGGCTTTAGAACCACCTTTACAAGCGGGTGAGTCTGGTACCTTGCCCGCACGCGCCTTGTATTCTTCTGGCGTCAAGGTGTGTAAAGCCAGCGCGTGAATACTCGGTAGTTCGGTGCTCAAGGCTTGGTTGACAATACGATGCCGCTCAATCAGGCGTTTGCCCTCAAACTGTTCACTCACTACCGTAACCTTAAAATGGGATTCGCGCCCTGGTGGGCCGTGGTGCATATGACTCTCATTGATGACTTCTAACACGCTTGGATTAAAGCTAGCCGTTAATTGGCGCTCAATCTGGTTTTGCATATTCATTGCTTAAGTTCCCGATTTCTTTTGCTGAAAACGCTCAGGTTGCTTGAAACTATGCGAATACTGAGTATATTCGGCACATCATTTCGTCGTTAAGCACATGAGCATGAATCAAAAACAACATTTTGACAAATTGTCGCGTTTTTTAGAGCGCAAAATCGTCGGTCAAAAAATGCTAATCAATCGCTTATTAATTGCATTGTTGGCGGATGGGCATCTTTTAGTAGAAGGTGCGCCCGGTTTGGCAAAAACCCGTGCGATCCAGATGTTAGGCAAAGGCATTGAAGGTGATTTCCATCGTGTGCAATTTACACCCGATTTATTACCTGCTGATATTACTGGAACCGAAGTATTTCATCCGAATGATGGCAGTTTTCACTTCCAAAAAGGCCCTTTATTCCATAATTTGATTCTGGCGGATGAAATCAATCGCGCTCCCGCCAAAGTTCAATCAGCTTTATTAGAAGCAATGGCAGAACGTCAAATTACCGTGGCAGGAACCACGTGGAAATTGCCGGATCCATTTTTGGTGATGGCAACGCAAAACCCCATTGAGCAGGAAGGTACTTATCACCTACCCGAGGCTCAACTTGATCGCTTCCTAATGCATGTCGTGGTGGATTATCCTACGGCTGAGGAAGAGCGTTTGATTCTGCTGTTGGGTCGCAAAGAAGCCATGCTGGATGTACAGCGTGACAAAGAAGTAGAAGAACCGGCGGTGACCGTAGATATCATTCGTGCCGCGCGGCGTGAAGTGCTCGAAGTCTATATGGCTGAAAATGTCGAGCAATATTTGCTTCAGTTAGTGTTAGCTACCCGCAATCCAGAGCGTTATGGCAAAAACCTGAATGGCCTGATTGCATATGGTGCTAGTCCGCGTGCGACTTTAGCCTTAGATCGTTGTGCGCGTGCTCATGCTTGGTTAGTAGGTCGCGATTTTGTAAGCCCTGAAGATGTTCAAGCGATTACCCATGATGTGTTGCGCCATCGTATTTTGCTAAGCTTTGAAGCCGAGGCGGATGGTGTGAAAACGAATGATCTGATTAATAAACTTTTATCCTTGGTGGCAGTACCCTAAATGCGTTCGGGAGATGGGCTAGTTTATAGCTCGCTACAATCATTAATAAAATTACAAAATCAAGTCAGTACCTTACAGTTAGCGAAGCGTAAGGCTTTGGCACGGCACTTAGGGCAACATCATTCGGTATTCAAAGGCCGTGGTATGGACTTCGCTGAGTCGCGCCCTTATCAGGCCGGTGACGATATTCGTACTATTGATTGGCGGGTTACGGCACGTAGTGGTCGCGTTCACACTAAAGTTTTTCAGGAAGAGCGCGAAAAGCCGGTTTTATTATGGATTGATATGCGTACCCCGATGTATTTCGCGACACGTGGGCGTTTCAAAAGTGTTGTCGCAGCAGAGGTGGCGAGTTTATTGTTGTGGAAAACCTTGGAGGAAGGCGACCGCGCGGGTGGGATTTTGCAGCGCCCTGACCAAGCGCTAGAATTTAAACCCATGCGTAGTCGGCAGTCGGTATTAGGTTTTTTACGCGCGATTGCTGATGCAAGCCAAGCCCAATTGGCAAGTTTAAACTATCATGATAGTGGTTATTTAAAAGATAATTGGATGCGCTTACGTCGCGTGGTGGAGTCAGGCTCGCAAGTTTATATTATCAGTGATTTTCGCCAAGCCAATACCGCTGCTTTACAACAATTAATCATGATACATCGCTTGGCGACGGTTACCCTCATTGCCATTAATGATCCTTTGGAAGAGCATTTGCCCGAGCAAGGACAATTGCGTATGACTGATGAAAAGCGTAGTTTATGGGTCAATTTAAAACAAAAATTATGGCGCGAACAATATCACGAGCGCTATCAAACCCATCGCCTCACTTTACAAAATTTAGCACGTCAACATCGTATGCCTTTAGTGTTTCTTTCAACGCGTGACAGCAGCACCGAACGGCTGCGCAAATTGAGTCGAGGCGCGCAATGAACGAGGAGTTGCGTGATATCCGTTTGCCGCCGGATATCGCATGGTGGCCGCCTGCTGTGGGTTGGTGGGTGTTAATGATAGTGGCGCTATTGACTTTGGTTGGCGTATTTTATTATTTATCGCGTGCACGTGCGCCAGTGCGTCGGGTACAAGGCACTTTGCCGTCAGCCGTAGCGGAATTGGATCGTATTGAACATGCTTATCGCCACGATCCGCGTGCTTTAGTCTGTGAATTGTCAGTGTTATTGCGCCGTGTTGCCATTAGTCTTTATGGGCGTCAGGCAGTTGCGGGTTTAACCGGTGATCATTGGTTGCAAGTATTAGATCGCCAACAACCTAGTCCTGTTTTTACTAAAAAATTTCGTCAAGCGCTGACAGAGTTACCGTATCAACCCAGCGGGGAAACAGATACCAAAGCTTTGATCGAGGAAATTCGTAGTTGGTTGCAATTGCAAGCGCATTTACAAGTCCAACAGGCGAATGCTCCTACACAAGGAGCGCACTAATGTACGAATTCGTATGGTGGTGGATGTTCATTCTTGTGCCTTTACCCTTAATGGTGCGCTTCCTATGGCGTGCGGTTGAGCGGCAAACCGGCGTGGCTTTACGTGTCCCTTTTTTGCAGGATTTTTTACAAGCGGATAGTCAACAGAATAAGCGCTGGTCAAAATGGATATTAGGCTTGGGTTTGGCGGCTTGGTTGGCGTTGGTGACGGCAGCAGCACGTCCACTATGGATTGGTGAAGAAGTCAATCTACCGGTTTCAGGACGTGATTTGATGATGGTAGTGGACTTGTCTGGGTCGATGCAGGAACAGGATTTTGTTATTAATAATCAGCAGGTTGATCGTTTAACGGCATTAAAGTTTTTAGCCGATGATTTCATTAAGAAGCGTGCTGGTGATCGGATTGGTTTAGTACTCTTTGCCGATCAGGCTTATCTGCAATCACCCTTAACGTTTGATCGTACTACAGTACGTACTTTATTGGATGAGTCGGCGATTGGTTTGGCGGGTGAAAGAACAGCGATTGGTGATGCCGTGGGTTTGGCGTTTAAGCATTTATTGGATAGCCCGCAGCAAAATCGGGTGGTGATTTTGTTTACCGATGGTGCGAATACGGCGGGTACTGTGACACCGATGGAATCAACCGAGATGGCCGAAAAAGCTGGTTTAAAAATTTATACGGTGGGCATTGGTTCGGAAAATGAAAGTGTGCGCAGTATGTTCGGCTTTCAACTAATGAATCCGGGTGCGGAAATTGATGAAAAATTATTGCGCACTATGGCAAGCCGTACGGGCGGACAGTATTTTAGGGCGCGTAATACCGAAGAGTTTCAGCGCATCTATCAAGAACTCGACCGCCTAGAGCCAGTGGAAAAAGAAGCAGAAACGTGGCGTCCGCAACAAGAATTATTCCGTTGGCCGCTAGCGTTGGCGGTATTATTGGGTTTAGTGGCTTTTTTGTTACGCACTGAGGCTGAAAGCACGTGAGTCAGTTTCATTTCTTATATCCGCATTGGCTCTGGGGCTTAGTGCTTATTCCGCTAGTTTTCCTTTGGGTTTGGCTGCGCCGATCCAAACCCACGCAATGGGATAGTTTAGTCGATCCGGAGTTAATGCCGTTTGTCCTCACTGGTCAAGAACGTAAGCGCAAACTTTGGCCCTTATTAATTTTCTTAGTCTTGAGTGCTTTGGCTTTTCTGGCGATGGCAGGCCCTGCTTGGGAAAAACGCGAGGTGCCGGTATTTCGTCAACAGCAGCCTTTAGTGATTGCGCTTGATTTATCGACGTCCATGTATGCCCAAGATGTTAGTCCAAGTCGTCTGGAGTTGGCGCGCTTTAAGCTGATTGATTTATTGAAGGCGCGCAAAGATGCTCAAAATGCGCTAGTGGTATTTGCAGGCGATGCTTTTGTGGTTTCGCCCCTAACCGATGATGGGCGCACGATTGATGCGCAGATGCGGGGTCTGACTCCCGATATTATGCCCGCACAAGGTAGTCGCACGGATTTGGCAATTTTAAAATCAATCGAATTATTGCAACAAGCCAATCTGCGCCATGGGGCTATTGTATTGTTAACGGATGGCGCGTCGGATTTGAGCAGTAGTGAAGCTGCGGCTCAGCAAGCGCGTGAAGCTGGTTATGAGGTTTCTATCCTAGCGTTGGGCACGGAAGTAGGAGCACCACCTATTTTGCCAAATCGTGGTAATTTGCGCGACGCTCAAGGTAAAACTGTGATCGCGAAACTTAATGTGGCCGCACTCAAACAAATTGCCACAGTAGGTGGCGGTATATTTGCTCAGGCCACCCTGCAATCATCGGAAGTTGAACAATTGGTCGATCATTGGAATGCTAAAACGGCGGCGACTGATTTATTAAAAGACAAAGAACGCCAAATTGATACCTGGGTTAATGAAGGTTATTGGTTGATTTTAGGGATGTTACCACTCGCTTTATTAGTGTTTCGGCGTGGTTGGTTGGCAGTCTTGGTACTAGCATTTTTATTGCCACAGACCTCAACACCTGTACAAGCGGCGGGTTGGAATGATTTGTGGAAAACGCCGGATCAACAAGGCTTGGCAGCTTTTAAGGCAGGTGATGCACAACAAGCTGAGGCTTTATTTAGAGATCCTGATTGGAAAGCTGCCGCTGCTTATAAGGCGGGTAATTATGCTGAAGCGGAACAGTTGTATGCACAAAGTAAAACGATTAATGGTTTGTATAATTATGGGAATGCCTTAGCCCAGCAGAATAAAATTGATGAAGCGATCGCTGCTTATGAAAAAGTATTGGCACAAAATCCGCATCACGAAGATGCCAAATACAATTTAGAGTTGCTCAAAAAGAAAAAGCAAGAGCCACAGCAGGGTCAACAACAAGATGATCAACAAACCCAACAAAATCAGCAGCAAAGCCAAGAACAAAATAACCAGAATAATCAAGGTCAACAAGATCAGGCTAATCAGCAGCAAAACCAACAGCAAGAACAGCAAGCTCAGCCACCTAAACAAGAGCAAGAGCAGGCTAAACAGCCTGAGCCACAACAAAGTGAGTCAGAACAGCAAAAGGCTGAGCAACAACCGACTGAATCCGAGTCAGAAGATAATAAGGAGTCACAGGAACAGCAGCAGGCAGCCGAACAATGGTTGCGACGTATTCCTGATGATCCAGCAGGATTGTGGCGGCGTAAATTTCAATATCAATATCAACAGCGTGGCGCAAAATCACAAGGAGAGGAAGCGTGGTAATACGTCGACTACTCTTAATCAGCTGGCTTATCCTGTTAAGCTTTTTTGGTGTGGTGCAAGCCGATATTACTGTGAAGGCGGATCGCGAGCAGATTGCGGTCGGGGACAACTTTACCTTAACGTTTTCTTCTGATCGGCAAGTCGATGGTGCGCCTGATTTTTCGCCATTGCATCAATATTTTGAAATTTTAGGTACAGGGCAAAGTAGTAATTTTCAATCCCTAAATGGGCGAGTGAATCGCTTTTTTAGCTGGGAGATTGAGCTTATTGCTACCAAAGAAGGCAAGATTGAAATTCCGGCGCTTAACTTTGGTTCTGAACAAAGTCCTCCGCTAACTCTCACTATTTTAAAAGAGCCACCGGCGAGTGCGAACGCTACTAAGGATAGTGTATTCATTGAAATTACCACTGAGCCTGAGCAGCCTTATGTACAGCAGCAAGTACTGGTGCGCCAGCGTCTTTATCATGCGGTGCAATTGTCTAGTGGTCAGGCCAGCCTGAGTCACGTTACTTGGGGCAATGGGCAGGGTGATATTCGCCAGTTGGGTGATGCCAAATATACCTCAGAAGTACGTAATGGTGTGCGCTATCAAGTAATCGAGCGGCGCTATGCAGCGTTCCCCCGTAGCAGCGGCACAGCCAGTTTAGCGCCCACTGTATTTGAAGGAGTGATCGATGAAGATCCTGATCCTAATGATATTTTTGGTATGTCCGGTAAATTGGTACGCCGCGTTTCTAAACCAGTAAGTTTTCAAGTTTTGCCTCAACCTAGCCAGATAAAAGGGGATTGGCTACCCGCCAAAAGTGTCACGCTGAATGCCTATTGGGAACCCACTAAAACCACCATTAAGGCTGGTGAGCCAGTGATTCTTACATTGGCTATTATGGCGGACGGTTTGATGGCTGAACAATTGCCTGCCTTGAAAATTCAAACGCCAGCGGGTCTAAAAGCGTATAGCGATAAACCAAGCTTTGAAAATAAAGGTAATACTGGTAGTGTCGTTGGGGTGCGCCAAGAAAAATGGACAGTGGTCGGTACGGCAGATGGTAATGTTGTGTGGCCGGAAATTAGCTTAAATTGGTGGAGTACTGAGAAAAATCGACCTGAGGTGGCACGCTTGCCTGCTAGAACCTTAAAAATTTCTGGCGCAGGTGTGGCAGTAGAACAATTGCCAGCGCCTGCAAAGACTGGCACATCTGTACCAGAGGAATCCAGCACTGACGCGGCACTGCCAGCTGAAACACCTAAAACAGTAGCCGAGTTAGCAGCTCCCGTTTTAAAGACAGGGCGTTTATATTGGCCGCAGTTAGTGGCTTTGAGTTTAGGTTTGCTTGGATTTGGCGTGGTCTTATTTACATTAAAGCGTGCTTGGCAGCATCAAGATGTTTCCGATGACATCAGTTTCCAAAAGTTAGGTGTAAAGTCCCGCTC
This sequence comes from Thiolinea disciformis DSM 14473, assembly GCF_000371925.1. Taxonomy (GTDB): domain Bacteria; phylum Pseudomonadota; class Gammaproteobacteria; order Thiotrichales; family Thiotrichaceae; genus Thiolinea; species Thiolinea disciformis. Next base: position 49,078 of record NZ_AQVE01000011.1, read on the forward strand.
TAATACATGGGCTGTGCTACAACATGCTTGTCAACGTAATGATGCACCGGTGGCTTTGGATGCTTTGCAAAGCTGGTTGAAAGAGGCATCAGGTTTAAATCCGCCCACCTTAGCCAATTTGCGCATGAGTGCGCCCACTGTCTTGCAGAAAGAATTAGATAGCTTAAATGCTGCTCTTTATGCTCCAAAACAAGCAGTGAGTTGGCAAGGACAAGGGCTTTACCAAGCTTTGTATAATTTTAGGCAGACGCTTGTGGCTCAAGATGTGCGTGAGTCCGAATCTGAATTAGCTGCCATGTATCCGGAGTAAGGCGATGCAGCAAGCTATTATTGCTTATCACTTAGATGAGGCCAGGGATTGGGTTGCTGAGTTAGCTTGTGGACATTTTCAACATGTACGCCACCAACCGCCTTGGATCGAGCGCCCTTGGGTAGTGACTGAGGAAGGTCGGCAACAACAATTAGGACAATTATTGGCTTGTAAAAAGTGTGATCAAGGTGCACCAGCCGATAAAATCTTAAGCGCTAACGCAGTACAAGGATAAGTCGATGTCTTATATCATGGTTGATGTAGAAGCAGATGGCCCCATTCCGGGCGATTATTCAATGATTAGTTTTGGCGCGGTGGTGGTGGAATCGGATCTTAAGCGCACATTTTATGGTCAGCTAAGACCTATTTCAAATAAATGGCTGCCAGAAGCTTTAGCGGTTAGCGGTCATACACGCCAAGATACCTTGGCTTTTGAAGAGCCTTGTGTGGTAATGCAAGGTTTTGCGGATTGGTTAGCGGTCGAGAATGTAGGGCGCTTACAATTTGTTTCAGATAACAATGGTTTTGATTGGCAGTTTATTAATTGGTATTTTCATCATTTTTTAGGCCATAACCCGTTTGGCTTTAGTTCGACCAATTTGGGCTCTTTGTATAAAGGTTTGAGTAAAGATATGTTCAAAACTTTTAAGCATTTGCGTAAAACACGTCATACGCATCACCCCGTAGATGATGCACGTGGTAATGCAGAGGCTTTTTTAGCGATGAAGAAAGAGTTTCAATTAGTGGTGAGATTTTAATAGCGAAAGCCAACCCGAAGATTGGCTTGCTGAATTTGCTTACTTAAGCGTCATTAATTAGCAGAAAATTTTGCTCGTTAATTTATGGAGGAGACTGCCGAACTGCTGCTCATTATAGCCACCCCATGGTGCACTGTTACCGCCCCAGCAAGAGCTATTCGCACCCCAATTAGTTTGGTTCCAAGCAGATGTATTCACACCCCAATGTGAACCACCCCAAGAGGCCGTGTTGGCCCCCCAAGAAGCTGCAGTATTAGTACCCCAACTGCTCCCACTTTGAATATTAGGACGGCTATTGCCATAGTAGCTGCCATAAGAAGACACGTTAGAAGATACGCTGTGGCTACGGTTCAGGAAGCTGCTTGATAAGGTGTACATGATATTATTCCTATTTTCCGAAGAGGGGGGCTTGTTTTTTTAGATCAGTTATTTGCTGTCTATGGAAAATATCATCGACTATTTGGCTTAAACACGACAGAGTAGTCCGGATTATCGTGTTTAATGTATGGATAAAATGAATTTATCAAAGATAGGCGCTACTTTATGGCTCTCAAAAGGTAAAGCGGGTTTAGGTGCGTGGTGGTATAGAATAAGTGGCCACGACATGGGCGACGGGTTCTTCATCACCGGCGGAATATAAGAAAGCTTCGCCAGTCGCCAAACGTTTGCCTAAGCGGATTAATTTGCAGCGTGCTAGCAAATCTACATCAGCGCGTGGCCGACTCAAAAAGCTTAGATTCATATTGCTTGTCACTGTTTGTACTGCGAACTCCCCCATCTCCCCTAGAATGGCGACATAGATACCCACATCAGCCAGCATCATTTGTGCAGGGCCTGAGACAGTACCGCCCGGTCTTAATAAGGAGGTATTAACGGGGAGGCGGAGCGTACTGCTCCGGTTGCCTACTTGATCAATCACCAATTGTAAGCTAGGAAATTCCCGCTCAATAAAAGCCCTAACATTTTCAAGATTCATTGCACTGCATCCTCAATAGAACAAGCTCTCTAAGCGTAAAACAGCAGCACTTAAAGAGGCAATGTGGGAATGTTCTATAACAGCTTTTAAAGTGTTTTTATTTCATTAACTAAGACGTTTGCGACTTTTTGCCCATCGCCATACAGCATCCGGCAGTTATCAGCAAAGAATAGATGATTTTCTACACCCGAGAAGCCAGCACCTTGACCACGCTTAATCACAATCACATTTTTTGCATGATCCGCATTCAGGATGGGCATACCGTAGATAGGGCTATTCGGGTCAGTGCGTGCGACCGGATTCACCACATCATTCGCCCCAATGACTAGAGCTACATCAGCGGTCGCGAATTCCTCATTGATTTCATCTAAATCATAGATCAAATCATAAGGTACGCCCGCTTCCGCTAATAGCACATTCATATGCCCTGGCATCCGTCCAGCAACAGGATGGATGGCGAATTTTACCTTCACGCCGCGCTCAAGTAGCAGTTTGGTCAGCTCTTGGATTTTGTGTTGTGCTTGCGCGACGGCCATGCCATAGCCTGGGATAATGACAACCTTTTCAGCAAAAGCCATCATGATCGCCGCATCAGGCGGTTCCACCGCTTTCATGCTGCCTGACACCGCTTGCGCTTCACCTGTACCACCACCAAATTGACTAAATAAGACGTTGGTGAGCGGGCGATTCATCGCTTTAGCCATTAATTGTGTGAGTAAAGTACCGGCTGAACCGACCACAATGCCTGCAATCATCATTGCTGGATTGCCTAAGACATAACCTTCGAAGCCCACCGCTAAACCAGTTAAGGCATTGTAGAGCGAGATCACTACTGGCATATCCGCGCCACCAATCGGTAAAGTCATCATCACGCCGAAGATGAGTGCCAGCACGAAGAAAATGAATAAGGTGAATAAACTGTAATCAGTGCCGCTGAATGCAATCACTAGGCCAAGTAGTACCGTAATACCGAAGAGCGCAGCATTAATAATTTGCTGGTTTTTAAAGCGAATCACGCCACTGAAAGCTTTAATGCCTTGAAGTTTAGCAAAGGCCACTAAAGAGCCAGAGAAGGCAATACTGCCGATCAACGCACCCAGCACCGCCATTAATTGCACCGCCAGAGGCAAGTCATGGCGCTTCAGTAATTCCACGCCTGCAATGGCTGCCGCTGCACCCCCGCCCATACCATTATAGAGTGCAATCATTTGTGGCATATCAGTCATTGCCACACGCTTGCCGGTATACCAAGCCAAACCGCCACCGATACCAATAGCCAGAATCATCAGGATATAATTGCTATGAATTTGCGGGTGAATGAAGGTAATGACCGTCGCGAGCACCATGCCTGCGCCCGCCCATTGAATGCCGCTACGCGCATTATTCGGCGAGGCCATTTGCTTCAAGCCATAAATGAATAAAACCGCTGCTATAAAATAAGCAAGGTTAACGATGAAATCAGTCATGCTTTGCTCGCTCCTTTATTGCTGGCTTTAAACATTTCGAGCATGCGTTCGGTGACTACATAACCACCTACGGCATTGCCTGCACCTAATAAGACGGCGATAAAGCCAATGAAGGTTTCAGTAGCTGTTTCCGCTTGGCCTAAGGCAACCATGGCGCCGACTAAGACAATCCCGTGAACGAAATTGGAGCCGGACATCAAAGGCGTATGTAAAATGACAGGCACTTTAGAGATGACTTCGTAGCCAGTGAAAGCTGCGAGCATAAAAATATACAGTGCGGTAAATCCATCCATGTTAATCGCCTCCTACCAATTTCGCGATGGCTTCATTAACAATAGCGCCGTCGCGGGTCACACAAGCACCCGCAATAATTTCATCCTTGAAATCGGGCTGATACTCACCGTTTTTAATCATCAAGCTTAAAAAATTAAGCAGGTTTTTGGCATACATTTCACTGGCATGGACGGGCACTTGGCTCGGAACATTCAAGGGCGCATGAATCACTACGCCATTATGTTCAATTGTTTCACCCTGCTTACTTAAGGTACAGTTACCACCACCCTCAGCGGCTAGATCAATAATCACTGCCCCTTTTTTCATTCCTGCGACTGTGGAATCGGGAATGATTTTCGGGGAAGGGCGACCGGGAACTGCCGCTGTGGTAATCAATACATCGGCTGTTGCGATATGCTTAGCCAGTTCTTCCTGTTGCTTGCGCTTTTCATCTTCAGTGAGTTCGCGCGCATAGCCACCCGCACCTTCCGCGCTAATGCCTAACTCAATGAATTTTGCCCCTAAAGACTGCACCTGCTCCTTAGTGGCGGAGCGCACATCATAAGCTTCGACCATCGCACCTAAACGCCGCGAAGTAGCAATGGCTTGTAAGCCCGCTACCCCTGCGCCAATCACGATGACTTTAGCTGGACGAATGGTTCCGGCTGCTGTTGTGAGCATCGGGAAAAAACGCGTGGATAAATCAGCACCCATAATCGCCGCTTTATAACCCGCAACGGCCGCTTGTGAGGAGAGAATATCCATTGATTGGGCACGCGAAATACGTGGAATGAGTTCCATTGCATAACTGGTGATGTGTTTATCACGCAATTGCTTAATGGTTTCGAGGTTGATGTAGGGGTTCAGTGCACCAATTAACACGCTGCCCGATTTGAGCTGAGCGACTTCTTCTACGCTCGGTGCTTGTACTTTCAGCACAATATCGGCTTGTTGATAAAGTGTGGGCGCAGAATCAAGCACTAGCGCTTCTTTGAAAGCACTATCTTCCACATGAGCAGCACTGCCTATCCCTTGCTCGACGAGGACTTCTAGGCCACGTTGTTTGAGCTTTGGAATAATACTGGGGTCAATCGCCATACGACGTTCACCGTTGGCACGTTCTCGGGGCGCTGCAACTTTTAATGGCATAACCGTGACTTCCAATGTGAGAAGGAAAATAATACATCTTACTCATTACTCAGTGTGCTAGCGACACACTCTAGCCTAAGATGGGTAATTTAATCAGTTTATTCCTAGCCCGTTTGATTGAAGGTAGTGTCTATTTTAGCCCTGCTGGTAAGCTTGAGTAGCTTGTATTCCTAGCATATCCCGATAAAATCCTGCTTTTGCAAAAGATTGGGGTAGCACGCGTGCGATTGTCGGCTGAGCAATATCATCAATGGGAAAATAAGAGTGTAACGCTGCTAGGCATGTCTGGCGTAGGTAAAACGCACTTATCAAATACTTTACGCCAACAAGATTGGTTTCATTATTCCGGCGATTATAGAATCGGTAAACGCTATCTCGATGAACCGATCTTAGATTTAATCAAAGAACAGGCAATGAAAGTGCCATTTTTGCGCGATTTACTGCGCAAGGATTGGATTTATATTCACAATAATATTCATGTAGATGATTTGGGACCGGTGCTTTCTTTCGTCGGTAAATTAGGTAATCCTGAACTCGGCGGCGTGCCTTTAGATGAATTCGTGCGTCGCCAAGCGGAATACCGTCAGGCTGAAATTAATGCGATGTATGATGTGCCCGAATTTATTCGCAAAGCGCACACTATTTACGGCTATTCGCATTTTATCAATGACGTGGGTGGCAGTTTATGTGAGCTAGAGCAACCGGGGCTAATAGATTTACTAGCTGAACATAGTGTGATTTTATATATAAAAGTCACCACGCCTGCCGAAGAACAAAAATTAATTGATCGTGCCAAAAGCGACCCTAAACCACTGTATTATCGTCCTGATTTTCTTCAAGAACAGCTTGCCGTTTATTTAAAAGAAAAGAATCTGCACTACGCCGCACAGATGGAGCCTGATGATTTTACACGCTGGATTTTTCCACGTTTATTTCATTCACGTGTGCCACGTTACGAAGCGATTGCTAAGCAATATGGATACACCGTCACCTCGGAAGAGGTGGCGCAGGTGAAAACCGAACAAGATTTTAATACACTGGTGGAAGCTGCTATTCGTCGACAAGGGAGTTGAATTTATGCCGCTGGTTGACCATTCGGGTCTGCCTGCCTTCCAAGCCTTAGAGCGAGAAGGTCAGGATATTCTGACAGCGGATTACGCTGCGCATCAGGAAATACGTGAGTTACATATTGGCTTATTAAATATGATGCCCGATGGCGCTTTGGCGGCAACTGAGCGTCAATTTTTTCGCTTAGTGGGCAATGCCAACCTCATTGCGCAATTTCATATGCATGTGTTTACCTTGGATGGTTTACCGCGTGGCACCGAAGCACGTGTGCATATTGATACTTATTATGAAAAGTTTTCGGATCTGAAAGAGCAGGGCTTAGATGCGTTGATTTTGACCGGTGCCTCGCCAGTCCATCCGAACTTAGAAGATGAGCCTTTTTGGTCGGGCTTAATGGAAGTCGTAGAATGGGCGGATCAGCATGTAACCTCGGTATTATGCTCCTGTTTGGCGAGCCACGCCATTATGCAGCACTTGTACGGTATTCGTCGCCGTCCCTTAGGCTTTAAGCGTTGGGGGGTTTATACACATGCTCTCACCGATCCGACACATCCCCTCGTTTCTAATCTGAATACGCATTTCGATGTTCCCCATTCACGCTTTAATCAAGTCGACCGTGAACAATTAGAGGCGAAAGGCTTGCGTGTACTAGCAGAAAGTGCCGAGGCGGGGGTGCACTTAGCGGTTAGCCCTGATTTATTTCGCTTTGTCTTTTTCCAAGGCCATCCTGAATACGATGGCATTAGTTTATTGAAAGAGTTTCGCCGTGAAATTGATAGTTGGTATCACGGACGCCGCTCGGATTACCCGCCTTTTCCCCAGAATTATTTACGTCCTCAGGTGAAGGCGATTTTAACTGAATATCGTCTGCGCCTTGAGCAGGCACGTAGCCATCAGACTGACATTCCTGAATTTCCTGAAAAATTACTGCGCCCGCTATTACCCAATACTTGGCGCGATACGGCAAAAAGTGTCGTCAGTAATTGGATTGGGAATGTTTATCAATTAACGAATAATGAAAGACATTTACCTTACATGGAGGGGATAGACCGCAATGATCCACTTGGATTGCGCTGGTGATTTGAACGCTCATGCTCAGGTTTAGCGTCCTAGCGGTGTCATTTCTAATGCTAGTGTTCAGCTTAAAAAATGCGCTGGATTATTGGCAGTATGATGAAACGCCGGTCGATATTCCCACACTATTTAAACAGCAAGTGGCAAGCACCGCGATTGAGCAAAAAATCACTGAATCGATCGCAGCCGATAAACCGGATGAGGCGCGCCTGTATTTGGATATTGCGCGTCGTTTTAATTATCCGATTGATGCACAGCAGTTTTTGCCGCGTATTAATGCGATCGATACCCCTTTACATCAAGCGACGCGCACGATTAGTGATTTTGCCAGTGGATTTTTCGAGGGTGGTGGTGACAGTGCCGCTGGGGTGGCGGGAGGAATTACCTCTGATTTTACCGTAATCGGTGATGTGCGTGATTTGTATGAGCAATATAAATTGTATGAAGGTGGACAAGAAGTCAATGAACTAATTGTGACCTTAGCAGGAGTGGGTGTGGGTTTGACGGCTGCCACAGTAGCCAGTTCTGGTTCAGTAGCACCGGTAAAAGCCGGTTCATCGGCGCTCAAAATGGCAACCCGCGCTGGTAAGATTACGCCTAAGTTCCAAAAAGCTTTATTGAGCCAAGGTAAAAGTGTATTTGATTATAAAGCATTTTTGTGGGCTGCTCGGGGAGAGAAGGATTTAGATAAATTGCGCCAAGCCGCATTACGCGCGTATAATCCCCAAGCATTACAAGCACTCAGCGGGACTGCTGGTCAAGTCAATAATATTCGTAAGGCCACCTCACTCAATGACACAGTTGAACTATTAAGCTATGTCGAAAACTTTGATGATTTGCGCCGTATCGAAAAAGTAAGCACCACCTACGGTAAACAAACAAAAGGCATTTTTCGTCTCTTGGGACGGGGCGCTATTGGGTCGGTACGACTATTACGTCGATCTATAGAATTATGGATAGCGTTAGCAGCGACACTGGTCTCAGGTTTTGCTACGGTTTTCTCGCTGACTACCTTAATCACACGAAAAAGCTAGTTTTTGGTGAATAAGCCTTTTGTCTTTTCGCCAAATACAGGCACAATACGCCGCAATTTTGGGCTTAGGTAGCAAGGTATGGCAGGTAGCGGAAATACTGGTTTGACGCGTTTAATTAAAGCGGGGCAGTATTCTTGGCAAGGAATCAAGGCAGCTTACCAGCATGAGGAAGCCTTTCGCCAAGAAGTATGGGTTTTGATAATCGCTATTCCTTTAGCGATATGGCTAGGTGAGAGTGGTTTAGAGAAAGCTTTACTAATCGGTAGCATCCTTCTGTTATTAATCGTTGAGTTATTAAATTCAGCGGTAGAGGCAGTAGTGGATCGGATTGGTTCGGAGCGACATGAGTTGGCAGGACGTGCTAAAGACATGGGGTCGGCGGCAGTGACAGTGGCGATTATCAATACGCTAATTATCTGGCTGTTAATCGTTTTTTGATTAAAGTCATGTTGCATTGCTAGGCAAAAGAGCATGATTTTGTGTGTCTTTTCACGCACTAAGTGTGTGAATCTACCAACATCATACGGCTAATGAGATTTTTTTGGGTAAGCTTTTGATTTATAAACAGCTTGCTCATGACTAACAGTTTTTTTATTTATGTGTTGAGGGCAAGTGATGGCTCATAGTGCAGTAGTCTCCTCGGAGCAATATAACTATGACATCGTGAAGAAATTCGCGATTGCCGCTATTGTCTGGGGTATTGCCGGTATGACTGCCGGTGTCTATATCGCATCAGAATTGGCTTGGCCATTTTTGAACTTCGATTTAGCACAAATTACCTTCGGACGGTTACGGCCGGTTCATACCAGTGGTGTTATCTTCGGGTTCGGCGGTAATGCCTTATTTGCAACGTCGTACTATATCGTACAACGTACCTGCCAAGCGCGCTTAATTGGTGGCAAATTCTGGCCAGAATTTACCTTCTGGGGCTGGAACTTAGCCTTAGCGGTAGGCGGAATCGGCTATTTATTCGGTATCACTCAAGGTCGTGAGTATGCTGAGCCAGAATGGTATGTTGACTTAGCCATTACTGTCGTGTGGGTTGTCTATTTCATCCTTTACACTGGCACTTTGATGCGTCGTAACCAACCACATATTTATGTTGCGAACTGGTTCTTCATGTCCTTCATTTTGGCTACAGCCTTATTGCATATTTTCAATAACTTAGCGATGCCAATTAGCTTGACTTCTGTGCATTCTTATAGCCTATTTTCAGGTGTACAAGATGCGATGACACAGTGGTGGTATGGGCATAACGCAGTAGGCTTTTTCTTGACAGCGGCCTTCTTGGGGATGATGTACTATTTCGTTCCTAAGCAAGCAGGTCGTCCTGTTTACTCATATCGCTTATCTATTGTTCACTTCTGGGCCTTAAGCTTCATGTATATGTGGGTTGGTACTCACCACTTGCACTGGACAGCGATTCCTGATTGGACATCCACCTTAGCGGCTACCTTCTCTATTCTGTTATTGATGCCATCTTGGGGTGGTATGATTAACGGTATCATGACTTTGTCAGGTGCATGGGACAAATTACGTACTGACCCCATCATGATGTTCCTAATTACTTCATTGTCCTTCTACGGTATGTCTACCTTTGAAGGCCCTATGATGTCATTGAAGAGTGTTAATGCTTTATCCCATTACACTGACTGGACGGTAGGGCACGTACACTCAGGCGCATTAGGTTGGGTGGCGATGGTCTCGATTGGTTCTTTCTATCACATGATTCCACGTATTTGGAATACTACGCTGTATAGTACCAAATTAGTTTATAACCACTTCTTCTTAGCAACCATTGGCGTCATCCTTTATATCACTTCTATGTGGGTGGCGGGTATCGGTCAAGGTTTGATGCTGCGTGCTTTTGATCAATATGGCAACTTGGCCTTCAGTTTCATTGAAACCGTAAGCTTCATGCATGTGCCTTATATTTTCCGTGCGATTGGCGGTATGTTCTTCGTTGCAGGTATGTTGGTGATGGCTTACAACATCTACATGACTATTGCACGTGCTCGTCAAGAGGTTCCTGCAACTACTACTGCAACACCCGTTCAGGCATAAGGAAGGGATACCTATGTTAAAGCACGAAAGTATTGAAACCAATTCGGCACTGTTAATTGTTCTAACTTTGGTCGCTATTTCAATCGGTGGTTTGGTTGAGATTGTGCCATTGCACTATATCGACAGTACGGTTGAAGAAGTGAAAGATCCACAAACAGGATTAGAGATGGTACGTCCTTATACGCCGTTAGAACAGCGTGGACGTGACATCTATGTCCGTGAGGGTTGTTACACTTGCCATTCGCAAATGATTCGTCCGTTCCGTGATGAAGACTTGCGTTATGGGCATTACTCTTTGGGTGCAGAGTCAAAGTATGACCATCCTTTCCAATGGGGTTCAAAGCGTACCGGTCCCGATTTGGCACGGGTAGGTGGTAAGTATTCCAATGAATGGCATACCCAACATCTTACCGCTCCACGCTCGGTTGTCCCTGAGTCGATCATGCCTAATTACTCGTGGTTGGCTACGACACCGCTGGATTATAGTGATATTAAAGAGCGCATGATTGCTTTGAAAAAGGTAGGCGTGCCTTATACCTTGACTAAAGACGAGTATGCTGGTTGGGACGAGAAGAAGCCTGGGGATCAAGTGGTTCGCCATCCAGGTACAGTAGAACGTTTTGGCGAAGCTACTGCGAATTTATTAGATATTAACCGTGCTGAACAGAACATAGTGGCTCAAGCTGAAAAGGGCAACTACGATGGCAATCCTGAACTGCTCAGTGAAATGGATGCGCTAGTCGCTTATTTGCAAGTGTTAGGCACCATGGTTGATTTCACTAAATTTGAAAGTGACTACTTCGTCCAGTTCCGTTGATCTGGCTACTAGACTCAGTGAAGCTTAATAGGGAAGGGACAAAACAATGCTAGCAACATGGTGGGCTTGGATTACGGATCTAGGCAATAGTAAGATCGTTTCATTACTGATTTTCTTTTTCACCTTCATTAGCATTGTGCTGTATGTCTACACCAATAAAGCACGTAGCGAGCGCCTTGAGTCGTATCGCTACCTGCCTTTAATGGATGATGACGCACCTAAGCCTCCTGCCCAACAGGCTTCACCCAAGCGAGATGAGAAATAAGTTATGGCACAATCTACACAACCTATCAAAGACCCGTTAACAGGTGCGGAAACAACGGGTCACGTCTGGGATGATACCTTACAAGAGTTTAATAATCCGCTCCCACGTTGGTGGTTATATGCCTTCTATGGCACCATCATCTTCTCTATCGGCTATTGGATACTCTATCCAGCATGGCCGTTTGCCAGTAGTTTCACGAAAGGCTTTAACACCGTTACTTACCAAACGGCAGAGGGTCAGGAAAAAACGACACATTGGAGTATGCGTGCCTTATTTGCTAAGGATATGCAAGAAGGCGAATTTGCCGTTAAGCAACGTCAGTACTTAGAAAAAGTAGCCGCGACTCCCTATGATCAAATTGCTCAAGACCCTGATATGAGTGCTTTCGTTCGTTCTTATGGCGCGAGTGTGTTCAATGATAACTGTGCAGCTTGCCATCAGGCCGGTGGTAAAGGTGTTCTCGGTAAATATCCAAGTTTGGCCGATAATGATTGGTTATGGGGTGGTACAGCTGATGCGGTTCAACACACTATTACTTATGGTCGTAATGGTTTTATGCCCGCTTTTAAAGAAACCTTTAATGAAGAGCAGTTGACTCAGGTTTCAAATTATGTGTTGAGTTTATCGGGTTTGCCAGCGGATGCAGATGCAGCGGCGAAGGGTGAGCGGATTTTCAATACAGAAACTGGTGGTTGCTATTATTGCCATACGAAAGTGGGTAAAGGTTTGCAAAGCCAAGGCGCCGCTAACTTGACTGATAAAGTGTGGACTATTGCAACGATTGATGCGAATGCCAAGCCAGAAGACAATTTGACAAAAATCAAGGCGGTTATTAGCAATGGTGTGCAGCGTCAAATGCCAGTATTTGGTCAACGCTTGAACGAAACCGAAATCAAGGTCTTGACTAACTACGTGCAACAATTGTCAGCACAATAAGCTAGCTAATCATTACTTGCTGGAACAATAAAAGGCTGGAATTATCCAGCCTTTTTATTTTGTGTGTTTCGAATCGGGAATAGTGACAGCCTAAATCCAATTTGCTACAGTCAACTTCGCTCTCGGGGTGCCTCATTAGGCTGAGATGTGTTAACGCACAGACCCGTAGAACCTGATCCGGCTGATACCGGCGTAGGGAAGAGTAAACCTTGGTTCATTCTCCTGTGCCGTTGTATCTATGTAGTGTCACTTACAGGTACAACTTTCATGAAACGTAGCATTCTCGCTATTGCTTGCTCATTACTGATTCCCAATAGTTACGCAGCAAAATCCGAACTTATTGTTTATACCTACGACTCGTTTATTTCAGAATGGGGTTCTGGCCCTAAGCTGAAAACGGCATTTGAAAAACACTGCGATTGTGAGGTGAAATTCATCGGGGTTGAAGATGGTGTAAGCATTCTCAATCGTCTAAAAATCGAAGGTGATAAAGCAAAAGCCGATGTGATTTTAGGGATTGATGATGGCTTGATGGAAGAGACTCGCGCCACAGGGCTAATAGCTGAGCATGAGCAAGCGTTGGAAGGTTTGAAAAAAGAGCTTAATTGGCAAGATAAACAGTTTTTACCTTATGATTTCGGTTATTTCGCGTTTATTTACGACAGTAGTAAAATTAGCACTCCCGTTAAATCGCTAAAAGAACTGATTAATTCTAAAGCTAAGGTACTTTACCAAGACCCTCGTACCAGCACGCCCGGACAAGGTTTGATGAACTGGATGAATACGGTTTACGGTGATGAGACTGCTCAAGCATGGACAGCTTTAGCTCAGCATACCGTAACAGTTACTAAAGGTTGGTGGGATGCGTATAGCATGTTCTTAAAAGGGGGAGCGGATTATGTTTTGAGTTATACCACTTCACCGGCTTATCATGTGATTAGTGAAAGTAAGACACAATATAAAGCAGCAGAATTTTCAGAAGGGCATGTCGCGCAAATTGAATTAGCTGCTATTTTGAAAACTAGCAAACAGCCAGTGTTAGCTAAGCAGTTTTTGAGCTTTTTAATTTCGCCTGAAGCACAAGCTATTATTCCAGTAACGAATTGGATGTTGCCTGTCGTGGATGGTATTGAATTGCCACCAGTATTTGGTGAGTTAGTAAAGCCAAAACCTATCGGTTTTACGCCTAGTGAAATTTCTAAAAGACGTGAAGACTGGATTAAAACATGGCGTGCTGCTGCGGCTAAATGAGAAAATTAGGCTATTTGGTGCTGTTGCTCCAATCAGGCGTAACAGTACTAGCGTTTTATGGCTTATTGCGCTTTGACAATACGCATCTTGATCTAAGTTTGTTCAAAGATCCTTATCTTCAAGCCATTATTGGGTTTTCGCTTAAACAGGCTGTCTTGAGTAGTGTTTTATCAGTGACTCTAGGGTTAATGATTGCACGATTGCTTTATTATACGCCTCATTTATGGGCAAAAAATTTATTCCTCACTTTATGCCTCTTGTGCTTTGTATTGCCTAGTTTCGTCTTAATTACTGGTCTAGTTGTTTTATTAGGGCAATCCGGTTGGCTAACCCCCTATTTGGGTGAGAGCTGGAACCTTTATGGTTTGAAAGGTATTTTAATTGCCCATGTTTTCCTCAATATGCCCTATGTGGTTCGTGTTATTTATTTGCATCTCAATCAAATTCCGGCGAGCAGTTGGATGTTAGCAAGGCAGTTGAAGTTATCAAGATGGGAGAAAATAAAATACTTAGAGTGGGGAGCTTTAAAAGCGACTATAACTTATTTACTAGGCTTTATATTTATCCTCTGTTTCAATAGCTTTGCAGTGGTGTTAGCTTTGGGAGGTGGGCCACAGGCAACAACATTAGAGTTGGCAATCTATCAGGCGCTGAAATATAGCTTTAATCTTAGTGAGGCAGTGACCTTAGCGTGGTTGCAATGTGCGATAGCAGGCGGGGCTTTATTGTTTATAATACGCTTTAATAAATTTAATTGGCTATCGCCTACCAATAATAAAATAGCATACCTACCAGAGATTCATAACAGCAAAAAATTCTTAGCTTATCTTTTATATACCTTATTATGGCTGATTCTGCTATTACCCCTGCTGGCATTATTGCCTGAAAGTATTTCCGTTAATTGGAAAGATTTTGCTTTTAAAGGCTTATTAGAAGCTGTCGGTACAAGTCTTGCGTTAAGTTTTATTAGTGCTGTGAGTAGTCTTTTCTTGGCTTATTTTATTTTGCTACTAATGCGTTATGCACGCAAAGCTACTAATAAATATCAGAAAATATGGCTCGATTTTCTAGCCAATCAACACATGGTGGCCCCGACTATGGTTTTGTCTACAGGTATCTATATTTATTTATTAAATAAAATTGATATAGAGCAATGGGGTGTTTTCGTACTAATCTTATTGAATACCCTGCTTATTCTTCCATTTATTTTACAGAATATACGAACAAGTCTTTTGAGCTATGATGATCAATATGTACGTCTGGTAAGTGTGTTGAAATTGAGTTTTAGAGTAAAAGTTTTTTTAGAATTTAGGGCGCTGCAGCCAGTAGTTGTGCATGCATTAATAGTAGGGATTTTACTAGTGCTTGGTGATATAGCTGTATTTGCTTTATTTGGTAATAAAGAGTGGAGCACTTTGCCATGGCTAATTTATAGTTATATTGGTAGTTATAAATTGTCAGAAGCATCTCTCGTATCAACGATTTTTCTACTATTGTGTTTGTTCTTGGTGCTACAGATGGATAAGCATAATAAGGATATAGGTTCGAATCATGCTTAAAGTTAATAAAATTGTATTGCAAAGAGGCACGTGGCAGCGCACTTATAATTTTTCTGTGCAAACAGGGGAGATTGTGACAATTCAAGGGCAGAGTGGGGCTGGAAAAACAGCATTGCTCATGGCCATTGCTGGATTTGAAAAAATTTATGAAGGAGAGATTGGCTGGCAGGGAAAAAGCTTAAGTCGATTAGCTGTAGAACAAAGACCCATTATGATGCTTTTTCAAGATCATAATTTATTTGAGCATATTTTAGTAAAAGATAATTTATTTTTAGGTCTTAGTCGAGAATTTGATTATTTAAAGCAAAAAATGCTAGCGGCAGCGCAGGCTTTAGGAATAGGGGAATTAGTAGAACGTAAACCCAGTGGATTATCCGGTGGGCAAAGACAGCGTGTAGGGATTATTAGAGCTTTATTAAGACCCGAGCCACTAGTGTTATTAGACGAACCCTTGGCTGAATTGGATGAGTTTACGCGTTTTCACACCAGTCAATGGATTAAAGACCATGCCAAGATGCAGCAAAAAACCGTCTTGCTAGTAACTCACCAGCAAGAGGATGTAGAAAGAATAGGGGATTGGAATTTAGTGTTGGATTAGATAGAATAGCCATTTGGATTATTAGATTGCCAACGCCATGCGTCTTTTAACATGGCATTGAGGTCGCGTTTGGCGACCCAGTTTAGTTTTCGTTGAGCTTTACTGGCATCTGCCCATGTGGCAGCTATGTCCCCTTCACGACGATTAGTGATTTGGTAAGAGAGTTTTTGTCGAATAACTTTTTCAAAAGTATTAACTAACTCTAATACAGAAGTACCTCGTCCTGTTCCTAAATTATAAATCTCAAGTCCATTCTTTAAATGTTCTAGCGCTCTTAAATGAGCTTCAGCGAGATCTACAACATGAATATAGTCGCGAATACAAGTACCATCGGGGGTTGGATAATCATTTCCAAAAATGGATAAGTATTCAAGCTTACCAATCGCTACTTGCGTGACAAAGGGTAGTAAGTTATTGGGAATACCTTGAGGGTCTTCACCAATTAACCCAGATTCATGTGCTCCAATGGGATTGAAATAACGTAATAGGCTGATATTCCAGCGCTTATCAGCAAGGCTTAAATCAGTGAGAATCTGTTCAACCATTGCTTTAGATGTGCCATAAGGATTAGTAGTTTTTCCTCTAGGCATAGTTTCTACATAAGGTACAGGTGCATCCTCTCCATAAACAGTAGCGGAAGAGCTAAAGACAATATTTCGCACTTCTGCTGCTTGCATAGCCTCTAATAAAACCAGTGTGCCATAGACATTATTGCGGTAGTACTCTAATGGTTTTTGTACACTTTCTCCTACCGCTTTTAACCCTGCGAAATGAATGACACTATCAATGGTTTCTTGTTTAAAGATTTGCTGCAATAAAACCTTATCTTGAATATCGCCTTGGTAAAAGGTGAGTGCTTTTCCAGTAATATGTTGCACGCGATGTAAAGATTCAATACTCGCATTGCACAAATTATCTAACGCTGCTATAGCATAACCTTGCTCTAATAAAGTTAGAACAGTATGTGAACCTATATAACCTGCGCCGCCTGTAATTAAAATCGTCATAGTAATTGCTTTAAAATTTGTTCAACACATTGATCGGTAGTACATTGATGCGTTTGAATATGTATATCTGCCTGAGTAGGGACTTCGTAGGGACTGTCTATACCTGTGAAGTTCTTCAATTGCCCTGCACGTGCTTTCTTATATAAACCTTTCACATCACGTTCTTCGCAAATTGCTAGAGGGGTGTCAACAAATACTTCGAGAAACTCATCGTTAGCAAATAATTCACGTGCCATTTGGCGTTCATTGCGAAACGGTGAAATAAAACTGACCAATACAATTAGTCCCGCATCGACCATGAGTTTTGCGACTTCAGCAACACGGCGAATATTTTCTACACGATCTTGTTCAGTAAAACCTAAATCACGATTTAAACCGTGACGTACATTATCACCATCCAGAATATAAGTGTGTTTACCTTCAGCATGTAGGCGTTTTTCTAATAAATTGGCAATCGTTGATTTACCTGAACCCGATAGTCCTGTAAACCAAAGACATTTCGGTTGTTGATGTTTTTGTGCAGCGCGTGCAGATTGATTGATTTCTAATGCTTGCCAATGAATATTACTGGCGCGACGCAATGCGAATTCAATCATGCCAGCACCTACCGTTTGGAAGGTGAGTTTATCAATGAGGATAAAGCTGCCTAGCTGGCGATTTTGCTGATAAGGTTCAAATACTATAGGGGTGCTAGTGGATAATTTAATGGTAGCGATTTCATTTAGACTCAATTGTTTAGCCGCTAAATGAGCACCTGTATTAACATCCTCGCGGAATTTTATTTCAGTAATAGTAGCAGTGACTTCTTTAGTCGCCAATTTCAAAAAATATTGGCGTCCAGGTGACATAGAATGCTCACTCATCCAAAGCAGACGCGCTTCAAATTGATCAGCGACTTCAGGTGGATGATCGCATGCCACCAATACATCACCGCGACTAATATCAACTTCATCCGTAAGTGTTATGGTAATCGATTCCCCCAGTGTTGCCATTTCAACTTCAGATAACCCCTTAATAATAGTTTTAACGGTGGTGGTAATACCTGAAGGTAATACACGAATGGCATCACCTTTTTGGACGGTGCCTTCTACTAAGCGCCCACAATACCCACGAAAATCAAGGTTGGGGCGATTGACATATTGAACGGGTAAACGAAACGGTTGTAGCTCCTGGGCTTTTGCTAGATCGAGAGCATCCAAATAATCAATTAAACTGAGTCCTGGGTACCAAGGTGTTTTAGCACTTTTACTGAATATATTATCGCCGTCTAAACCCGATACAGGAATAATCTGAAGGGTCTTAAAACCAAAAGGCTCAACGAAGTTTTTATAGTCTTGACTAATTTGATTAAAGATAGCTTGGTCGAAGTTGACTAAATCCATCTTATTAATGGCGAGAATAATATGCCGTATCCCCATTAAGGAAACAATACGACTATGGCGGCGGGTTTGTGTGAGAATACCTTTACGAGCATCAATCAATATAATAGCCACATCAGCCGTCGACGCACCCGTGGCCATATTACGTGTGTATTGCTCATGGCCGGGGGTATCCGCCACAATATAATGGCGTTTATCCGTAGCAAAAAAACGATAAGCTACATCGATGGTAATCCCTTGTTCGCGTTCCGCCTGTAAACCATCTACTAATAAAGCAAGATCGAGTTTTTCGCCTTGTGTGCCGTAGTGTTTTGAATCCTTTTCTAAGGATTGTAATTGGTCGTCAAAAATATTTTTACTTTCATATAGTAAACGACCAATTAAAGTACTTTTGCCATCATCCACACTGCCGCAGGTAATAAAACGTAAGGTGGATTTGCTTTCTTGTGCTTTTAAATAAGCAACGATATCTATTGAATTATTGACCTGATTCATTAGAAATATCCTTCTTGTTTTTTCTTTTCCATGGAGCCAGGTGTATCAGTATCAATTAAACGGCCTTGACGCTCTGAGCTGCGTGCAGTAAAAGTTTCAGCAATAATCGACTCAATCGTATCTGCATCACTTTCAATAGCGGCGGTTAAAGGCCAGCAGCCTAGGGTACGAAATCTGACCTTACGTATTTGCGCTTTTTCGCCTTCAGCAAAAGGAAAACGCTCATCATCGACCATAATAAGCTGACCGTTGCGTTGTACAACAGGACGTTCTGCGGCCAAATAAAGTGGCACAATCGGAATTTTTTCAGCATAGATATATTGCCAAATATCTAACTCTGTCCAGTTACTTAAAGGGAAAACACGAATGGTTTCATCAGGTTGAATGTGGGTATTATAAAGATTCCATAATTCAGGACGCTGAGCATTGGGTTGCCAACGATGCCCTGCGGCGCGAAACGAGAATACACGTTCTTTCGCACGGCTTTTTTCTTCATCACGGCGCGCACCACCAAATACCACATCAAACCCATACTGATCTAAGGCTTGCTTTAAACCCTGTGTTTTCATCACATCGGTGTGATAATTACTGCCGTGGGTAAAAGGGCTAATTTTTTCCTCAATGCCCTGTAGATTGGTATGAACCAATAATTTCATACCACTTTCTTGCGCCATGCGATCACGATGCGCATACATGGCTTTGAACTTCCATAAGGTATCGACATGGAGCAAGGGAAAGGGTGGCGGGGCTGGGTAAAATGCTTTACGAGCAAGATGTAGCATCACGGAAGAGTCTTTGCCGACGGAGTACATCATCACGGGATTTTTAGCGGTGGCTACCGCCTCGCGGATAATTTCAATGGATTCGGATTCGAGAACGTGCATGATAAATAATTGTGAACTAAATTGTATATTTTACGCAGCTTGCGCAACTATTAAAGGTTGTTCATTAGGTTTTTTATAGCCTTGCACATAGGTTTCAAGAATTTGATAGATAGTATTAATATCGTATTGATCGGTAGCGCGAATAATCATTTGAATAGTTGTTTCTAGTTCTGACCAGGTTAGGCAGTCTTCATTTGCTTTAAATATTCTTGGGTGTTGAGTGGGATTAGCATTATTTTCTATGAGTAGTTCTTCATAAAGCTTCTCACCAGGCCTTAAGCCTGTAAATTGAATGGCTATATTGCCTTCAGGGTGTTGGTCATCCTTGATGGCTAAGCCACTCAATCGAATCATCCGTTTGGCTAAATCAACAATTTTTACAGGCTCACCCATATCTAATAAAAAAACTTCCCCTCCTTCTGCCATTGCTCCTGCTTGTATCACTAATTGAGCCGCTTCTGGAATGGTCATAAAGTAACGGATAATATCAGGGTGAGTAACCGTAATAGGCCCACCAGCTTTAATTTGCCTTCTAAATAATGGTACTACTGAACCCGAAGAACCCAATACATTCCCAAAACGCACCATCGCAAAACGACTCTTAGAGCCTTTTTGTGCAAAGCCTTGTAGAACTAGTTCCGCAATTCGTTTGGTAGCCCCCATCACATTAGTAGGACGTACCGCTTTATCGGTAGAAATCAATACAAAATGATCAATACCCGCTTTATAAGCCGCATTAGCGGCACACCATGTACCAATGGCATTATTTTTAATCCCTTCGATCGGATTGAATTCAACTAAAGGCACATGTTTGTAGGCGGCTGCATGATATAGCGTATGAATCTGGTGAGTGGTTAGAATTTGATATAAATAATCTTGATTTTGCACAGAGCCGAGTAAGGCAATTAATTCTATAGCGCTTGACTGTTTAGTTAAGTGTTCACTCAGTTCCTTTTCAATCAGATATAGACTTACTTCTGATAGCTCAAAAAGAATAAGTTTTTGGGGTTCTAACTGGATAATTTGACGACATAATTCGGAACCAATCGACCCACCTGCGCCTGTAACCAGAATATTTTTATTTTTGATACATAATTCTAGTAATTCCGATTGAGGATTAACAGATGGTCGTCCCAATAGTTCGTCGATTTCAATTTCGCGTATTTCCTCAATGCTTTTTTGCCCCGAAACTAAATCCGCCATCCCTGGAATAGAGCGTACATGAATCGGATAAGGTTCTAGTAATTGCACGATTTCCCTACGACGTTGTTGTGTCGCAGAGGGTAATGCTAGTAAAATCTGTTTGATGCCTGTGTTATCAATCAATTGTTGTAACTGTTCAAATGAGTAAATCTTAAGGCTATGAATATAAGAACCCTGTAGGCTTTTATCATCATCAATAAACGCCAGTGGTTCATATTCAGGACTATTAAATAAAGCTTGTGCTAATTGAGAGCCTGACGAGCCTGCTCCATAAATAACAACGGGAATACGCTGATCTTTATGATTAAAATATTGATAATAACGGCGGATAAAGTGCCGACTAGAGGAAACCAATAAGAAAGCAGTACCTAGATAAATAGCGAAAACTGATTTTGGTACTCCTTGTAACTTAAATAAATATGTAATTAGTATTAAGCCACAGGCGGAAAAAGCCACACCCTGTGAAACAGCAATGATTGCTTTGTGGCCTAAGAAGCGAATAATCGCACGATATAAACCCAATTTAGTAAAAATGGGTATGGTAATAAAAGGCGCCACCACAAGTAACCATGCGCCATCTCTTAAGTCAGGCATCCAACTACCTAAACGCATAGCATAGCTCAACCACAAGGCTAGTGGTAGTAATAATATATCTAGTAAGATAATGATTAGGCGTTTTTGCCAGCGGGGGAGTTGAAACAGGGAGGTTATTTTCATATAAATTGAGAATTATTATTATGGCTTCTTCGTGGCTTCGATCAGTACGCTGGTCAAAACATCACAAGTTAGCTGTATGTTTTTATCGTTCAAAGTAGGATGAACTAAAAACATTAGACTTGTTTCGCCTAACTCCTTCGCCGTGGGTAATCTCTCTTGTGGCCGCCAACCAGTATTATCAAATGCCTTTTCTAAATAGACTTCTGAGCAGGAACCTGAATAACAAGGTACTCCTTGCGCATTAATTACTTCAATAATTCTATCTCTATTCCATTCAGGTTTTAATTGAGTAGGCTCTACAAATACATAACATTTGTAACAAGCATGCTTAATATGTTCTGGAACAATAGGTACTCGTAAACCCCTCAAGGTTTTAGCACATTCCCAAATTTGATGGGCATTATGTTGACGTTTCCTTGTCCATTCGGACATATGTTTAAGCTGAATGCGTCCAATTACTGCTTGGATTTCTAACATTCGCCAATTGGTACCAAAACTCTCATGTAGCCAACGGAAGCCTGTTGGATGTTGATGCTCATAAACAGCTTCCCAGCTTTTGCCATGATCTTTATAGCTCCACATTTTTGACCAGAGCTCACGATTATTAGTAGTCACCATACCACCTTCACCACCCGTGGTCATGATTTTATCTTGACAGAATGACCACGCGCCGATATGTCCAATACTCCCTACAGATTTTCCTTTATAAGTTGCTCCATGTGCTTGAGCACAATCCTCTATCACATAAAGGTTATGTTCTCGTGCCAGTGCCATAATATCATCCATTTCACAAGGCCAACCTGCTAGATGCACACAAATAATTGCGCGAGTTTTTGGAGTGATCACAGCTCGAATCGTTTCAGCACTAATATTTTGGTTATTACGATCAATATCGGCAAAAATTGGGGTAGCTTCAGCTGTTACAATACAAGAAACAGAGGCTAGGAAAGTACGTGAGGTAACAATAACCTCATCACCTTGCCCAATATTTAATGCTTTAAGTGCTACATCTAATGCTACTGTCCCATTAGCTAAAGCAATGGCGTATTTAGTACCGCACCATACAGCAAATTCTTTTTCGAATTCGCGGCACTCGTTGCCTGTCCAGTAGTTAACTTTATTGGAGAGGAGGGTCTGGGAAATAGCATCGGCTTCTTCTTGCGTGAAAGAAGGCCAAGAGGGGAATGGGGTATTTAGCATATTTTTACTTTTAGCATTACTTATATGGAGCGGGCAGGACACCCAATTACAGTAATATTATCAGGCAAATTATTTGTCACAACAGCACCTGCTCCAACCGTGACATTATTCCCGATGGTAATATAAGGTAAGATAGTTGCCCCTGCTCCAATCAAACATTCTTTGCCAAGTGTTACGCCACCGCCCAAAGTAGCAGAGGGGGCGATATGACAAAAGCTGCCAATAATACAATCATGGTCGACCACAGCATTATGATTGATGATGCAACCTTCACCCAGATAAGTATCAGGTCCAATAATTGCGCCAACAGCAATAAGACTACCTAAACCAATAGCTGTGTTAGGATAAATGGTTGCATTTGGATGGATAGCAGTTTTGGCTATTATACCAGTGCGATGCCATTCATTTTGAAGTCGACTACGTATGGTGTTGTTGCCAATAGCAAAGTGGATAGTATAAGCAGTTAAATTCTGAAGCTCTGTTGGAGAGATAATGGGAACTCCACAGAACAACCCTTTAGCATTATCGTCAATGAGGCTTTCAATATTATTTCCATTTTGGGCCAAAGTATAAAAAGCGATTTTACCATGACCGCCAGCACCATAAATATATATTTTATCCATGAGTACCTGTGAATTTTGGCATAGTCGCTTCACCCTCAGCACTAATGCCTTCGCGTATAAATACTTTTTTGATAGTCAAAAACAAGATCTTTAGGTCAATCCAGAAAGATTGATTGTCCACGTACCAAACATCCAATTTAAATTTATCTTCCCAACTAATGGTATTGCGCCCATTAATTTGTGCCCAGCCTGTAATTCCAGGGCGGACTTCGTGGCGACGTGCTTGCTCAGAACTATAATATAGTAGGTATTCCATTAGTAAGGGGCGAGGTCCTACTAGACTCATTTCACCTTTGAGGACATTCCAGAGTTCTGGAAGTTCGTCGAGGCTGGTGGCACGCAAGAGTCTACCGAATTTCGTTAGGCGTACGGCATCAGGAAGTAAATTACCGTTCTCGTCTTTTTTATCGGTCATAGTACGGAACTTAACCATCTTGAAAGGTTTACCGTTTAGACCCGGTCGGTTTTGAGTGAAGAAAACAGGAGACCCTAATTTTAGATGGATGAGCAGTATTAAAGTGAGGATTATAGGGCTGAGTAGAAGCAGGCTGATTATAGCAATTATAAAATCTAAAATGCGTTTCATAATCCCATTATTTCCATCAGTTGGGCATTAACCTTGCGGACATCGTATTTTTCCTCAGCAAGTTCGCGACTACATTTGCCCATACGTTCCCATTGATTGCGATTTTCTATGAACCAAATCATACGTTCAGCGAGAGCTTGCACATCAGCTTTGGGAACCAAATAACCATTCTCATCATTGATGACAGTTTCACGACATCCAGGGGTATCCGTAGTAAGGATAGGACGACCAATTGCCATGGCTTCTAGTACCGTACGTGGCATTCCTTCGTGATAGGATGGTAATACATAGATATGGCAGTTTTGTAAATAAGGGCGCACATCATTGGTTGAGCCAAGATATTCGAGCCAACCTTGTTGATACCATTGTTGTACTTCAGTCAACGGTATGCCATCGGGTGAGGGATCATGGGGGCCGAGTAGTTGGAAAATAGTTTCTGGGTAGCGGGTTTTGACGATTTGGGCGGCTTGGGCGTATTCACGAAAGCCTTTTTCACCCAGTAAACGCCCAATGGTTAAGAAAGTAATGCTGCTATCGGGTAATGGTGTGAGTGGGTAGCGACTAATATCGACACCTGAACCATTAACTAAAGCACCTTTGGAAGCAGGTATAATTCCACGTCGAACAAACTCATTGAGGTTGTCTGGGTTTTGAAAAATAACGCGCTCAGCACGCTTTAAGGCGGTGCGGTATAGAAATGTTACTAATGTTACTAATAGTTTACGTTTGAGTGTTTCCCCTTGAAAGGCGAAGCCAAGTCCAGTGATAAGTGCGTAAAAGCGCCTGTTGGGTAAAACATGACTTGCTAGTCCACCCCAGATAACGGGCTTGATGGTATAAGCGAGAATGACATCGGGTTGTCGTTCGCGGAAAGTTTGGCGTAACGATTGCCAAGTTTTTAAGTCGGCGAGTGGATTTAGGCTATTGCGCTCTACAGGGTAGGCGCAGAAGTTTGCGCCCCATGTCGTTAGCTGTTGAGTAACATTGGTTTGTGTTTCTGATGCCATTGCAGTGACTTGGCAATTGGCTTTTAGTAGTGACTGGATGAGTGGGCCACGGAAGTTGATGAGGGATTCGGGGAGTGCGCCTATAAGAATAAAACGAGTCATGATGTTATGAGCGATTATGGTTAAGCCATTGGTTGAAGATTAATACATCCCATAGGTGATGTTGCCAGTTACGCTGCCCCGATAGGTGTTCTTTCCACTTTTGGCGGATGGGCGCGGGGTTGAAGTAACCTTCTTGGCTCAGGCGTGATTCATCCAATAAATTTTCTGCCCAATCGCGTAAGGAACCGCGTAGCCAGCTATCAATCGGTACGCCAAAGCCCATTTTCGGGCGTTCGATGAGTTCCTTGGGAACGTGGCGATAGAGCACTTGGCGTAATACCCACTTAGTTTGACCTTCGCGCAGTTTGTATTCCAGTGGCAACTGCCAAGCAAATTCGACCACACGATGATCAAGGAAGGGGACGCGGCTTTCCAGCGATACGCCCATTGCGGCACGGTCTACTTTGCAGAGGATATCATCGGGGAGATAAGTAAGCAGGTCGAGTACCATCATGCGTTCGACGGTGTTGAGATGGCTCAAATCTGGCAGAGACCCAGTGAGGAAAGTGCTTGGTTCTGTGCCACCAATGATTACGTTAGAGGGATGTTGCCAGCCAGATACCATACCTTGGTACAAATCAGCCGCAGAATGGCTTGCCATAACCCCAGCGCCTTTATGTAACTTATCGCCGATATTAGCCCATTGACCGAAAGCAGGAATGACAGCTTTTAGTGTGGCGGCGATGTGATTCCAGCTTGCGGGTGAAACGCTAGTGATGATTTTTGCTATCCATTGCCGTAGTGGGCGGGGAATGCGTGATAGTTTGCCCCATGTGTTGGCGGTGAGTTGATAGCGGTTGTAGCCAGCGAATAGCTCATCCCCCGCATCGCCTGAGAGTGACACGGTGACGTGTTGCCGTGCGAGTTGTGAAACCAGAAAAGTGGGTATTTGGGAGGAGTCCGCAAAGGGTTCGTCGTATAGAGTCGGCAGACGTGGGATAACCTGCATACATTCATCAGGTGTGACGTAAAGTTCAGTATGATCAGTACCCAAATATTGCGCTACGGCTTTGGCATGAGTGGCTTCATTATAGAGTCCTTCATGAAAACCGATGGAGAATGTTTTAATCGGTTGGGTGGATTGTGCCTGCATTAGGGCAACGACGGTTGAGGAGTCAATACCCCCAGAAAGAAACGCACCTAGCGGGACATCTGCCATCATTTGTTGCTTGATAGCATCTTTGAGTAGATTTTCTAGCGCATTTACCGCATCTTCGTGTGAGCCAGTAAAGGAATTGGCTTTGCCTTGGCGGCTAATGTCAACACCTGACCAATAAGTCTGGATGTGTGGCTCGCGTTGTTGGCGTGATACTTGTAGCCATGTGCCGGGTAGGAGTTTATGAATGCCTTGGTAAATGGAATAAGGGGCGGGGATGTAGTTGTGGCGCATATAGAGGCATAGCGCATCACGATCAATGTTTGCTTGAAAAGCAGGATAGGCTTTTAAGGCTTTGAGTTCTGAGCCGAAGAGGAAGGTGTCGCCTTGCCAACCGTAATATAGTGGTTTTTCACCCAAGCGGTCGCGGGCTAGGGTTAAAGTTTGGGTGTGTTTGTCCCATAGGGCAATGGCAAACATGCCGATGCAGCGTTGTAGGGTCGCTTCAATACCCCATGTTTCCAAGGCGGCTAAGAGGGTTTCAGTGTCGGAATGTCCACGCCAATTAATGCTGAGGTTGGTTTTTTCAAGCTCGGTACGTAGTTTGTGGTGGTTGTAGATTTCCCCGTTGAAGGCAATGACGTAACGGCCATTGCCAGATTGCATGGGTTGATGACCAGCGGGGGAAAGATCGACGATGGCGAGGCGGCGGTGAGCTAAGCCAATACCTGCATCATTGTTATGCCAAATGCCGGAATCATCAGGACCACGCCGAAACATGGCATCAGCCATGTTGGAGAGTTGTTCAGGGCTAAAGATGTGATTGCTTAAGAAACCAGTGATGCCGCACATTATTTTATAGCCTTTTATCTTTTACGATAACCTACAGCATTTTATAGCCTTTTATCTTTTACGATAACCTACAGCACACCAAAAAGGTAGGTTGGAGGAAAACTGTATGTTTTCTAATCCCGCTAGTTCCATCATTTGCTGTATCTGCTTTTTTGTGAAACGTTGTTCTAACTGTGTTCCGAAACGATCCAGTGCATCGGTTCGCATAGTATAAAAACTACAATGACGATAAGCACTAAGAGGGGTATTATCAACATTTAAACCAATTTTTTCTAGAACTAGAGAAAGCTTTGCTAATGGTAAATAAATAATAGCAGCAATTACCTGAGATGTAGCATATCTTAAGTTGTGTGGCATTCGTGAAATAATAGAACGAAATATTTCGCTAAACTTCCAAATAGATCGAAACCATAATGGTCGATTATCAAATGCGTAATAGAGATAAACTAAAAAAGGTGCTCCTGTTTTTAGTTTTTTTACACATGAATCTAAAGCTGCCTGTGTATCAGGTATATGGTGTAAAACACCCAGAGAGTAGCCGAAGTCCATTGTAGAATCTTGTAAGGGAATATTATCTACCGATGCCTTGTGAAAAAGACAATTAGCCTGACCCATTAGATTTTTTTTCGCTACTTCAATAGCCGAGCTAGGATCAATACAGTGCAGTGTGCTTACGCGAGGCGCTACTAATTTCGCCCATCGTCCGCTACCACAACCTAAATCAAAACCTTGAGCATTTTTTGTTAAGTGATTCCAAGGGAATATTGAAAAATAAGCATCAAAAAGGCGTTGATGTTCTTCGCTGGGTAATTGAGTTTGATCAAATCTCTCCCATTCATCACCAAAGCCATTTATGGTTTTGGTGTGTATATTTTTTGATATCATGTATTTAAAACCTTACTATAAAGTGTTTCATATAGTTCTCTTATTTTCTGTATTGTGTAGTTTCTTTCTATGATGTTTTCTAATTCTTTACCGATTTTTTTTCTCTCTGTCTCATTCATGCTGATAAGATTGAGAATTTTATTAGCTAAAGTGTAAGGATCTTCGACAGGGCAAATTAAGTGAGGGTTTCTTAACATTAAAGCTGAGTCGCCTGCATTTGTTGTGATACATGGCAGAGCCATACACATAGCTTCACCTAAAACATTCGGAAAGCCTTCACTAATAGAATGTAAGCAAAATATATCCATAGCTGCTAAATAAAGAGGAATATTTGATTGTTCACCAATTAATATAAAGTTTTCCGCATGACCTGTGTTATTTATCTGATCCATCAAAGATTGATTTTCTTGATCAAGATTCTTACCTATAAGCAAGAATTTTACTTTTCTATTTAATTTTAATATAATAGCGGCTGCTCTTATGAAAGTAGGGTAGTCCTTGTAGTCATTATACCTACCCACTGACCCTACTAAGATATAATCATCACTAATGTTTAGTAATTCTCTAATTTTTATTCTTTCTTCAATATTTGCTGATGATTTTATTTTTTGAATATCGAACCCATTCGGAATGATAGAGATTATACTTTTCTTATATCCATATTTAATATGTGCTGAAGCAGATGTGTTAGAAACACAGACTATTCGGTTTGGGATTATATACGATAGAAAAGAGGATATTTTCATAATGTATTTGGTAGATATTGCAGTTCCGTTTTTAACGGATATATCACTGTTGTGTATGGCCCAGATAATATTTCTGTTTCCAGTAACTAGGGTCGCTAAACCCCCAAGAAAATTAGCGTGATACATCCAAGTGTGAACAACAGAGGGTTTGGTGAAATATATTATTTTTAATAATTTAAAGAATACATATGGAGCATTAAGTATAGAAGTTAGATTTAAACTATGAACTGGAATGCCATTTTTTCTCAGTAAAAGACCTATGTTTCCAAGAGATGTAAGGGAAACAACGTGGTGTTTATAATACCTACTTTCACTGTGCGCATCAATTAACCTCATCAGTGACATTTCAGCACCACCAGTATTAAGTCCTATTATTATGTGAAGTATTAACATATAATTTTATAGTGAAAAAATTCATAATTCATAGAAAACGATAGCCTTTACTTAATGATCTTATAATATATGGAGAAAATAAGAGTGCGAACATGGCAGAATCCCAAATAGTGGTTCTCTGAAATATAAAAGGAAAAATTGATATTATTGAAATGATAACCATCTTTTCTTCAATTTCTATGTTTTTTTTGTTTTGTATATATAACTTAAGCGCATAAACTAATGATGATGATAGAATTGTTACATAACCAAATAAAGAAAGCAATCCTCCTCTATTATAAACTAATAGTGGCATAAAATTTGAACCAAAATAAAGAGCATTGTTTGATTCAGAATTTGTTTCAGGTGATAAACCAAATGGATAGCTAATTATCAAGTCAGGTAGATATATGATGAAGTTTGAAAAATTATCTTCCCTAATAGTAGCTGACTCTTGTTTATTAACATAGGCATCTATAAAATAATCTAATAGAAGGAAATTAAAAACAAAAGCGATACATATTGCAATAAATAATAAGGATATTATATTTTTTTTTGAATTTAAAATAAAAAGGAGGGAAAACGCAAGTGCAATGCTGATATATCCACCAAGGGAATAAGTAAAAAACATTGCAATTGAATAAATTAGTAGAAAAACATATTGTTTTTTTAGAAAGGAAAGGATTGTTACAGGTATAAGCCACATTGCGAAAGTACCTGGCTCAGCAAAACTACCATATAATCTATATGATAATTCTCCATTGTAGATTGATGCATACATAATAGAAAAGTAACCTTTTACATACTCTCCGCCTTGGTATACAAAAGTGGTCGGTTTTATATAGCCATTTGACATGCCGAAGTAATCTACTAATGAAGTAATTGTTAATAATATCATGCATTTGTTAAAATAACTCCATAATAAAGATATACTAATAGAATCGGCTTTTATTAGATATGGTATATTTATTAATACGCCCCACGGTAGGAAAATTGCCAAAACACTTAAAGATGAAGTATCTGATAGGAAAAGCATTATATTAATGGAGTATCCAAAGATTATTAGTAGGCTAGGGATTATTATTGAATATAATATTCTTATATTTATTTTTTTTGAGAAGCCAAATAATGGGAAAATTATAAAACTTATTGCTAGAATGATTCCATTTATTAAAGTTGATAAAGAAATATTATACATATTTCTATATTCTGTTAATTGAAAGAAAAAAACCACACTAAATATGATTAGTAGTATCTTTTGGTGAAACGGTAAGTTGATAGTTTTATAAAAAAAATTATTCTTACGCATCTAAGATCCAATTTGCTTGATTTGAAGCATAAAAATATATATTGTCAGTATGACTATTTTTATTTTTAGATAGGTTTGGGCATAGGGAAAAGCTTTCTTGAAAAATTTACTTGCATTCTCATAGTCGGAATAGTTTAGATAGTACTTGCCTAAATTATAATTTATAATCGAATCAAGTTTATTTTTTTGGCCTTGGTTTAGTAAGTATCTAAAATCTTTTGTTGCAAGTTTTATAGGTGCAGCCATATTTTTTTTGGAGATGTTCTGGCCGTGCATATAGTAATAACCATAAGTAGTCGGTATATATTTAAAATTATCTGTTATTTGAGCTATTCTTAGCCAAGTATTATAATCTTCTGCTCCTACTAACTCTTTTAAAGAGTTCATTCCTTTAATTCGATGAAGTAGTTTTTTCCTGATAATTACTGAAGATGTAGCTAAAGCATTGCCATTCTCTAATAAGTCAATTAGAGTAGGTTTTTTTAGTTGCCTACAAATCACTTTTTTACTTGGGAATACATTATATTTTTCATATATTATTTTTAGGTCATGATAAATAATATCAAAATCATTGGTTAGGTATTCTTGGCATTTTTGAATTTTATCTTTTGTCCACCAATCATCAGAATCTAGGAAAGCAACCCATTCACCTTTAGCAATATTTATTCCAGTATTTCTGGACATTGCGATTACACCATTATTATGGATTTTAAGTACAATAATTCTGGAGTCATTAAAGCTTGATAAAACATCGTCTGTATGGTCAGTAGAGTGGTTATCTATAACTATAGCCTCCCAGTTGCTATATGTTTGATCAAGCACTGACTGTAATGCACGACCTAAGTATTGAGCATGGTTATAAGTAGGTATGATCACAGATATTAATGGCTTGTCTGTACTGCTCATTGTGATGATTTCTGTGTCATAAAAGAAGTGGAGCAAAATTTCAATAAATTATCAATTTCAATTACGTTCTCTGTGTTTTTAATTTTTATACCTAATGTATTCAAACGATGATTGCTAAACTTTATATTTTGATGATATTCATTTGAGGTTGTTTCAGCTCTATATAGCATCGGTTCAAAGCCTAGTATAGCAAGTGATCTTTTTTGAATCAGTTGTGCTATTTCCAGTACAGTTTGTGATAGACCGGAGCCTATATTAAATAGATTAGTGTGCAGTATTTCAGATGGGGCCTCAGTCAGATCCTGAGTCACACGGCAGACATCGCTCATGCTAATAAAATCGCGATATTGTAGTCCATTGGTTTGCAAAACTAACTTATGTGATTGCACAGCTTGTTTACATAAGTCATTCACTAACAACATCCAGCAGTTGACATCTTTATGTGTAGGTGCGCCAAAAGCATTGGATAATCGTAATACAATACCTTGCATTGTTCCATATTGAGTTGCACTTAATACTGCCTGTTCCCCGGCAAGGTGTGAGGTTGCATAAGGGTGCAAATTGCGTGGACACTGATCTTCGGTGATATTACCAACAAGAGGGCTGGCATAAACATGCGCAGTGGAAAAATAGATGAAACGCGATACACCCGCACGTTTGGCTGCGGTTGTTAATCGCGTAGTTGCCACGCCGTTAAACGTTAAAGCAGCTACTGGGTCGGCAGAGCAGTCTTGTGCATTCATACCCGCTGCATGAATGACAATATCGACATTGACACAGCACTTTTCAAGAGCAGCAGTACCATCCCATAGCATTTGTACGACTTTTGCTTGTGGTAGCCATTTTGGAGGAGTAACAGCATTTCGCGAACCCAGAATAATCTGATAACCTGCCTGAGCTAGATGCGCTGCAATCCGTCCGCCTACGAAGCCGAAACCACCTGTGATTAGTACCGTAGCCATATTAAACTTTCCATGGGGCATCATTTGCCCATAGTGTTTCTAATAATTCATGATCACGTTTGGTATCCATGCAATGCCAAAAACCTTCATGGCGATAAGCCATTAACTCACCTGCTTGAGTAACTTGCTCTAAAGGTTCTCTTTCCAACATCGTCTCGTCACCTGCAATCAAATCGAAGAATTCAGGTTCAATCACAAAGTAACCACCATTGATCCAGCCATCGTGTAATTGTGGTTTTTCTTGGAAGCTGGCTACCTGCATCCCATCTATTTCTAACTCACCAAAACGCGCGGTCGGACGCACGGCAGAGACAGTAACCATTTTCCCGTGGCTACGGTGAAAGTCGAGTAGTGCATCTAGGTCAATATTTGCCACACCATCACCATAGGTCAACATAAATGTTTCGTTACCAATAAATGATTGCAGTCGTTTGACCCGCCCACCCGTCATTGAGTTAGCACCTGTATTGGCTAGGGTCACTCGCCAATCTACGGGATCAACTTGGAGGGCGGTGACATTGCCGCTAGCAAGATCTACCGTGAAGTCTGCATTAAGGGAGCGGTAATTTAGGAAGTATTCTTTGATGACCTCTGCTTTGTAACCTAAGGCGACATAAAAGTCCTTATGTCCAAAATGAGCATAGGTTTGCATAATATGCCAGAGAATGGGTTTTCCACCTATCGGAACCATGGGTTTGGGGATCACTCCAGTATATTCAGATAAACGAGTGCCGAATCCCCCGGCAAGAAGAATAACTTTCATATAATCAAACCTTTTGGTAGATACTTTTAACGGTGTTCTAGTGCCCATTGATACGGAATACTAGTATCACTAGGAGATCGACGTACAAGTTCATCAGGATGATGTGGTAACGTAGCGCAGTTAGCTACGATGGAAGCCACAGTCCCAACACATTTGAAACCGTTCCAGATCATGGGTGGAACAGTGACTAACATATAATTTTCTGGGGAAATAAACAGTTCTTGAACTTCACCCCGAGTAGAGCTATCAGGGCGATCATCAAATAGTACAAACTTTATTTCACCGTAAATAACAGCATAATTTAATGTCATTTCTTTATGCAAATGCCATGCTTTGACGACGCCAGGATGAGTACAAGAGAAATAGATTTCGCCAAATCTTGAGAAAACAGGAGAGTCTTCGCGTAGCATATGCATGACCTTTCCCCGCTCATCAAAAATTTGTCGAAGAGGGGTAAGAATTACGCCGTCTATCATGTTAATTCTGGGAAAAATGCGTGAATTTGAGTTCGGGTAATTTGTTCTGCATCCTGACCTGCCATAATAGCTTTGTACCAAAGAGCGGTTGCTTTGAGCGTTGTATCAGCATTCCAACGTGGATACCAGTTAAGTAACTGATGTGCCTTATCACAGTTCAGTTGTAGTAATCTTGCTTCATGAACCTGTGTTTGAGACTCAACAATTTCAATATTTCCCTTTCCTAGGTGATCTATTATTATTTCTGCAACATTTTGGACTGTACGCACTTCATGCGTGGAGGGTCCGAAATTCCATGAACCATTCCAACGTTTGGGTTCTTCATATAAACGCACTGCTAACAACAAGTAACCTGCCAATGGTTCTAGCACATGTTGCCAAGGTCGAGTAGCGTTAGGACTACGCAAGCGTATAGGGTTATCTTGGTTAATAGCGCGGATGCAATCTGGAATGATACGGTCTACTGCCCAATCACCACCACCAATCACATTGCCTGCACGGGTACTAGCAGCACCCAATAATGGTCTTTGAATGAAAAAAGATCTATTATAAGATGAAAAAACAATTTCTGCCACCGCCTTGGATGCGCTATAAGGGTCTCTACCACCCAATTGGTCATTTTCTCTGTAGCCCCAAATCCATTCAACATTTTCGTAACACTTGTCGGAAGTGATATACACCAAGGAACGTACTGATTCGCATTGGCGAACTGCGTCCAGCAAATGAACTGAGCCTAAGACGTTGGTTGAGAAAGTAGCTGTAGGGTTATCATAAGAGGGTCTAACTAAAGCTTGAGCAGCCAAATGAAAAACAAATTCCGGCTGAAAATCGTTTAGTGTTTTGGATAACGTTGAGGCATCTCTTATATCACCTTCAACATGCTTAATTTTTTGGGATAGATTCAGCAGGTCGAAATGACTGGGAGTTGTTGCAGGGGAGAGTGCAAAACCCATGACATCTGCACCAATTTCGTGTAATAAAAATGCTAACCATGAGCCTTTAAAACCAGTGTGTCCAGTAATAAATACACGTCGCCCTTTAAGGTGTTGGAAAATATCTTTCATATTCGTCATTCGGATTCCTTAAGAAGTTTTTCATATAAATTACTGTAAGTATTTAGGGCTATTTGAGTAGTAAAATGTTTATTGAATCGTTTGTATGACATCTCGCCCATTTGATTTCTAAGTTTATAATTTAACGTTAGAGTGTAAATAGCTTCAGCTAGTTGCTTGATATCATGAGGTGTTACTAAAAAGCCTGTGACACCATCAATTACCTGTTCAGCTGTTCCAGCTAAACGGCTCGCTATAACTGGTTTGCCTAACGCCATTGCTTCTAGGATAACATTGGGAAAATCTTCGTTTTGTATGGATGGGAGAACTAATACATCAATGGTACTCATAAAATCGACAATATTAGCTTCTTCACCTACAAAAGTTACGAAGTTTTCCAGTTGATTATGTTTTGTAAAAAAAGTAAGGCTTTCGCGAAGAGGTCCATCACCCTCAATTAAGACTTTAAAAGAGTTGTCTATTATATTTTTTTCTCTTTTTAAATCTAAAATGGCATTTAATAAAATTTGATGCCCTTTTCTTGGAATTAATAATGCCACTACACCAAAGATTACACCATCAAAATGATTTAGACCTAGGCGATAACGGGTTGCAGTCACAGTTTTTATTGAATTACGCAAAGTAATGCCATTAGGAATAGCATGGATTTGTTCTATAGGTAACTTCAGTACCTCACATAAACGTTGTTTTGCTGCTTTTGATCCTGTGATAAATATTGATACGGAGTGGGCTACTAGTCTGTCAATTGGATAATCAAACCAACGAGAATAATGGTTGTACCCTACAGCAAGATTATTGACAACCATAATAATTTTAGGGACAGAAGCAAGTTTCCCTGCAATAGCCGCAGCCCTAGCTGATCTTGCGGCTGGATAACCACCATTATTGATATGTAGAATATCTGGCTTTATTCTTTTAAACAACTGATATAGTATTATTACTTGATAGGCTAACAGTGGAATATTGATAAGTAAGCGTGTAAGTCCCATCAATAATTTTTGAGAAAACAATGGAAGCCAAGATGGCAGTTTCTCAAAATCAGATAAATCTATAAAGTTTAGAGGATAGGTTTTAATTTTTCGATTAACTCTTTTATGGAAACCTGTGCTATAAGGAATGGAATAAACGTAACTAAATGATATGTTATAATCTTTACTAAATGATTCGGAATTAAAAAAATTAGCTAGCATATTTTCACACCCAGCAAAAAAACTGCACTCTGAGTGATAGTGTATCTTTGGCATAATTAGTCTTTTCTAATCTGAGATTGATAATATTCAATTGTTCTTTTTAGACCTTCTTCTAATTTTATTTCTGGTTTCCAGTTAAGTTTTTCCTGAGCTAAGCTAATGTTTGCAGCATAGTCCATAACTTCATTTTGACGATAAGATAACGCGCCAAATTTTAGGTGCTTTAGAGCTTCAGGATTAATTAATTTGGCTATTGTTAAAGCTATATCTTTTAGGCGATGAGACACTCCACAACCAATGTTAATAATAATTCCGTTAATATCATCGCTAGCCTTTACGCTATCAATAATGGCGGAAATAACGTCATCTATGTAAACAAAGTCGCGTAGTTGTTCGCCCTGAGTCATGGAAAAATCTTTATTGTTTATTAGGCTTTGAATTAAAGCAGGTACAAACATTTCGCTTCCCTGCTCTGGTCCATAGATGACTGTTGGACGTAATATGGTTACTGGGAAATCATGAGATTTTTTTAAAGAGAGTAGTAGTTTTGTAATAGCTAGTTTGGATAAGCCATAACTATTTAATGGCTTTTCCTGTTGATTCTCATTAAAGGGTAAAGAAACATCACCATATTCATCACAAGACCCTAAAAAGATAAAGCGTTTAAAGTTGTTAAGATTAAGACATGCTTCTATCAGATTTAAAGATGCTAATGTATTGGTTTGATAGGAGGTAAAGTAGTCACTGTTAGAGCTAAATCTGTTCTTTAAACTAGCTAAATGAATTAAATAATCAGGTTTGATTTTTGCTATAGTGTTTAGTGTATCTTGTTTATTAGTTAAGTCCAGAGGAATGCTTGTAAATAGTTTATGGCTAAAGCAACCTTCGTTGTAGTCTATTCCAGTTACTTGAATGTTATTTTTTATAAGTGAGGTACATAAGTGTCTTCCTAAAAAACCATTAAACCCTGTAACCAATATTTGATTTGCTTGACTCATTTTAAAAACAGCTTTATTGCTTTACTAAGTAGTATGTAATGTCATCTAGTGGGTATAAGTGACTTAAATAAGACTCGTAGCGAGTTGGATATTTATTTGCAATTTTCACTATAATTCTTTTAAACCATTTATTTGTTAGTGTTTCATTGAAAACAATTTTTTCAACTAAAAACCTTGCTGATGTATAATCATAGCGTTGGCAAATAATATTTCGTGGATCATAGTAGGCAAAAGAATCTACTGTATAAAAGGTCTTATGAGTGGGGTCAATAAATGCCCATAGGGAGCGAAAATAAGGAACAATAACTTTAACTTTGCCTCCAGCTTTGGTAATGCGATAGATTTCTTCCATTACTCTCATCGGCTGTTCCAGGTGTTCTAGTACATTATCTAAGTAAATCTGATCAATTGAATTACTTTCAAATGGATAGGGGAAAATGTTTAAGTCATGAATAATATCAGCATTATGTCGGTCAGAATAGTCAACACCAATACTACCAGCTCTTTTTTTCTTGCCACATCCAAGATCAAGTATTTTGAGTTGAGGTAATTCTATTTGTGCTTTCATCATTGATTGATTTCACTCAATAAAATTTGTTTAATGGTTTTTTCAGGGTTATGGCTGGTTTTTGCATATCTGTCGCAGAATTGCCTCCTAGCATGTTGAATTTCACTTTGCATCCACCATTGATCAATATTGTTCCAGATTTCATTTATTTTTATCGCAATAGATGTTGGTGAAAAATGAATAATTCCAACATCAACTAATAATTGATAGTAGGGCTTGGCACTTTCCCGCAAATGTTCAAAGTCATTTTGCCAAAAAGCAAGTGTTGGAATATTTAATGCTAAAGTTTCCAGAATCCCTGTTGAATCATAACTATGAACGATTATTCTACTTTGAGAAACTAATTGATCGATTTTTCTATTTCCAGTGTCCACATTTAGTTTTTGATCAAATTCTTTCCATCTATTTATGTCATCCCATGTCTGATACTTATAACCTGAGTGCAATCGTATAGTCAGATTTTCTCTAATCGTTGAATCTAATTTCTTAACAAAATCTATTTGATCTAAAAAATATTCATTATATTCGCTGGTATTGTCCCATGTAGTGATACGATGGCCTAAAGGTAATTCTATTAATAATAATCCACCGTTTGGATTATAAGTATTTTTAATCTTCTTTGTTTTTTTCAATATGAAGGTAGGAATATGTTGTGGTAACCCATCTGTCCAACCCCAAGTTAGAAATTTTTTAGAGGTTACTTCTTCAATAGATGGATTTACGTAGCGATGAGTGCCATAGTTATTTCCATGTTGTCCTACAATATAAGGTATATTTATTTCAATCTTTTTTGCTACCCATAGTTTGAAGATTTCATCAGTATCGAAATTATTGCTTGTAAAAATAAATTTTGGATGATTAGGCCAGTATTGTTGTCTAGTTAAATGATCTAACTCTTGGAATGCTTCTAAATAACATATAGGTATTAATTGGAATAAAAGAGCTCGTATAATATATTCTAATTTGTCTTGTGTATTATTGTTTAATTGTGCGGCTAATTGTTCTCTTAGCAAAGAATTTACTTTAGTTGATGTGCTAAATGAAGATGATTGCCATGTGTGCGGAAACTGTCCAAAAGATAATTGAAGTTTAAGTTCTTTTTCTTTTGGAAGATAACTGTTTATAATAAATGCATCAGTTTCTTTAGTAAAAAGACGTTGACTTAATTTATTTGCTTTTTTGTAGACTGAAACAGCATATTTTTTTAAACTGAGTGATATAGGTTGAGTGCTTTGCTTAAAAAAAAAGGACTCTTCAGTATGATTTACATTAATGAAATTAATTGATATGTTTTTTATGTCCAAAAAATCTAATAAGTGCGCTGTTAAGATATTATTCCAATAAGAGTCGTTAAAGGACCATATTGCATCATAAGAGTTAGTTGTTGCTAAGGTATAATGATTTTTATTAAATGTTGTTATTCCTGAAACGTTATAATTCTGGAGACATTGCTCTAGTGTTTTAGTTCTATTAATTATCACGTTAATATAACGTCTTAACCAGTGGCCTAGTATAATTTTCCACGAACGTTGAGTGTAATGTGTATTGTGATATTGGTTAAGTATTACAGTAATTTGGGGCAGAATTTTATTTTCTATAGCTATCGCTTCAACATAGTCTTTATCTTTTTGCACTGGCTCCAAACCGTAGGGAGATGCAATAATCGCATTCATTGTTTGCCAGATTTTTTTTTTACTATGAAGCAAGCACCATTCTCCTAAAAATATTACAGGTCTATCAAATTTCCACGTTTTTTCATCCGCAGTGCAAATTAAATGTCTAGGAATATTATCGTTTGAAGGTTTAGCAAGCATTTATGTGATATTTCATCTGTCTATAAGTTATTGCAACATTGCCCAAGATACGGGAGTGTTTCTTTTTATATTATCTGTGATTTTTTTACCTAATATTTCAGTTAGATATTTAGGAGCTAAACCAAACCCTGGTCTGACACTTCTCACACATTCTTCGGTAATTATTTCTCCCGCTTCCATATCCTTGACAAAATATAAAGAACGTCTAAACTTAACGTTTCCTTGTTCACTAGATTTCATTCCATAATCTACTTGCCCTAACGCTTCCCAAGCTGTTTTAGTGTCCCGACACAATGCGGCTAATTCCTGTGGCTCTAGCGAGAAGCTGTCATCGGGACCGCCACCGTTACGGTCAAGTGTCACATGCTTTTCAATGATTGAAGCGCCCAAAGCAATACTGGTAACTGCTGTTGTGTTATCAATTGTGTGATCTGAAAGCCCTGTGACTAATCCAAAACGTTGAATCATGTCAGGTATTGTTCGTAAATTATAATCAGACGCTGGGGCAGGGTAACCACTAACACAATGCAAAATAGCGAGTTCTATACATCCACCTTCTCGTGCTGCTTCAATCGCTTCTTGTATTTCCTCTGCATCTGCCATACCTGTTGAGATTATTATGGGTTTACCTGTGCTAGCAGCATATTTAATTAATGGAAGGTCAACTGCCTCAAATGACGCAATTTTGTAAGCAGGTGCATTCAGGTCTTCCAGTAGATCAATTGCCGTATTATCAAAGGGGGAGCTAAAAATAGTAATGCCTAATCGATAAGCATAGTCGAATAAGGGTTTATGCCAGTCCCATGGAAGATGGGCTTCCTTATAAAGATCATAAAGTGTTCGGCCATCCCATAGGCCTCCAAAAACTTTGAATTCGTCAGTATCACAATTGAGCGTAATTGTATCTGGTCGATAAGTTTGAAGTTTAATAGCAGACGCTCCTGCATTTTTTGCTTTATCTATGATTTTAAAGGCTCTATCAATAGAGCCATTGTGGTTAGCTGATATTTCAGCAATTATATAAGGTGGGCAGTTTGCACCGATGGTTGTACCATCAATAATAATGTTAGGTATTTTCATAATGTGGCTTCATTTTAAGACAGAAGGAAGATCAGCAATTTTCTGTATCTGAAGTTTGGCATCAAAACCAGGTTTGGCTATGACTTTACTGTGTTCACCAGTCAAAACTCGGACAGTTAATACTCCAAGATGGTTAAGATTAACAAAATCTTTGGCTGGATTATCTCCGATATAGGCCATATCAGACCATTCACATTTTTCTAGTTTACGGATAAGGTCAAAGCAATAAATAGATGGTTTAGCATGCTTTATACTGTAGCGATGTGTGATAAAAATTTTTCTAAAGAATGGTTCAATTGCCAAAGCCTGAATTTTGTTAGCCTGAACATTTTTATTACCATCAGTAACCAGATAAAGATGACGAGCATTGTAGTCTTCTAAAATTTTTTTTGCTTCAGGAAATAATTGTATATTTGGTTTATGCTGACGATACTTTTGTAAACAATGTTGTACTAATTTCTTTGAAAAGCAGTTTTTGCTGTTAAGCAATTCATTGAACACAGAACCACGACCTTGCATTTTAAGTGTATCCATCATTATCTTAAGGCTCAGGCTTTCGTCCCACCCATAGTGCATCCTAAGCATTTCTGCTACTGCTTGAAAACCACTTTCCACGAACGTGTGTTCTGGATAAAGCGTATCATCAAGGTCAAATATTAAAATCATGCGGTAAAATGTAAATCAGATGGAATACGTACCTGTTTGATTTCGCTTGAAATGCGTGTGAAAGGGTAATCGTCTACATTAACGCTCAGAGACTCTAATAATGACCAATAAAGACTATCTAGTCCAGCAGCAATAGCAGTAGTTGAAGCGCCACCAAAACGTGCGTTACATTCTATAATTTGTAATTGATTTTGTTTTGTAATTATGGCCTGTAACACTACTGGACCTGAGAGCTTTAATGTTTCTAGTACTTTAATTACCATTATTTCGATGTTTACGTCACGAAAAGTCGTCGTAACTTGAGATTCACCATTAGTTACTAGTTCACGCCTACGCAGAATAACACCTTTAACTTTATGGTTTCTATTTAACCAAGCGTCAACACTAATTTCTATCCCTTCTATATAGGGCTGAATTATACCTTGATCCAATTTTTGTAAATATGCTTGTGCAGCTTTTCTATCTAAATTAATACCAATAGACCGACTACCTGAACCAAAGCGCTCTTTGACAACATAAGCTGTTGCAGTTACTGACTCAATATTTGTTTCTGTTGGGATAAATGGAAGTGCGTGAGATTTTCCAAAATTTGCAAATGCTAATTTGTCAATACATGTTTCCAAAGAGGCTTCGGATGCAACTATTACTTGAATGCCAGCTTCAGCGAAAACTGAGGAAGATTTGGCCCAGAACAGTAACTCGCCATCACGAGTAGGTAAAATAGTAGTTATTCCTCTTTCTTTGCAACCTTGTATAAGTTCAGCGAGGTAAACTTCTTTCGTAGGTGGCATACACCAGAAATCATCCGCCACATGGCATGAAAGTGCAATGGTCGACAAATCACCAGCTATAACTTTAGCATCAGGATGTACTTTACGAGCCGAACGCTGCATTGCCTGTATGAGCGGGATTTTTCGTGAAGCACTACTAACTAAAATGATAGGAATTTTTGGATTTGCATATAGCGATTCTTCAATTCGTTTACGCTCAAACTCGATTATTTTAGGAATAGCAGTTTCTAGTGTATAAGAAGGCAACCAGCCAATTTGATTTAAATAATGGCTCATATCTGCTTGAGATGCTTCAAAAGGAATTTCTGATTCAACCTCATTAATTTTTATATCTGGAAAGTGCTGTTTCAATATATTTAAGACATCCTGAACTTGTCGTGATTTACCTGTTCCAAGATTAATGATTCCATCCACTTCATTATTTTCTGCCAGTCGAATTAAACCCTCAGCAGAGTCACCAGCATAAATGTAGTCAAAAATCCCTTCAGGACGATATACAGTGAGAGCTTTTTTTTGCAGTAAATCACGTATCCAACGTGAGATAATATCACGTGAGTTGCAACCATACCCACGATAAATTCTAGCACAGATGGTAGTAAATTGTTTAGATTTAAATTGATTAATAAAGCGAAGCTCGATTTCATGGCTTAGTTTAGCCATACCTGTTAAATTCCGAGGTAGAATCGAGTCCGATTCTTTTAGTGATCGGATTTGAGTGTGCGCTTTATTGAATTGGTAAAGCCTTGGATCATAGATCAAATAGCTAGATGCAAATACAACGCGACGTAATGAGGGAAAATCCTTTACAAGAGTCATCAGGTAGTGACTGAGACGTACGTTGTGCCAAAAATTCTCTTCCCAAAATTCGTAGCTTTCTGCACTACGTTCGAATGTAGCTGCTAAATGTATGAAGATTTCAGGTTGAAATTGTGCTAATTCATCGCTTGTCATCGTGTTAAGATCACCTTGTCGATAAATTACATCACTAGTAAAAGTATTTGGACGAAATTTAAGGTCTCCTACCATAACAATTGCACCGCGCATAATCAAACGCGGGACTATCTCAAGACCAATAACACCAGCACCACCACTGACAAAAATATGTTTACCTCTGATACTCATTTAGTTAGACACCCATGAAGAATTGAATCAATAAAGTGGTCATTAATTCTGATATTATCACGTAAAACCCCTTCTCTTATAAAACTATTAGCCTCTAATATGGATATATGAAGAGGACGAATATTATAGGTTTCGGTAAACAATCGATGTAGTTTTAGATCCTCAAAAGCCAATTGCTTTATTAGAAATAAAAAATTAGAAAAGCAAGTAGTATAAACTAAACTATCTTTCACTTTTTCAGGTGAAAGCAAAAACGAAACCTCTGATCTAGAATCCTCCCAATTAATGTGTACTAGACCACCATAGCCAATAAGTTGATGAGCCTGCTCTAGGCCAAGTAAGATGTTGGGAGGCTTAGGGTGTGCCATCGT
This sequence comes from Thiolinea disciformis DSM 14473, assembly GCF_000371925.1. Classification (GTDB taxonomy): domain Bacteria; phylum Pseudomonadota; class Gammaproteobacteria; order Thiotrichales; family Thiotrichaceae; genus Thiolinea; species Thiolinea disciformis. The sequence goes on from NZ_AQVE01000011.1 coordinate 91,919, forward strand.
AGGCCAAATATTCTGTTCGTAATAGTCCACTTGTTGTTGGACGTCGATAGGATTTTTCTGTCTTAGCACATCCATTTGAGCGTTACGCCACTGTCTTATAGATTCAATGTCTGTGGGTTGAACAGCGCGCAGCTCAAAGTTTCCTATTGATAATTGTGGGCGCGGCATTACTGCGTAACGCATGGGATAGAAACTCATTCTATTATTAAATAAGATGTTAGTGGACTCATTGGATCTCGCCGTATTGCATAACGCGATAAACCTAATACTTCACGTAAAGCGATAGTTTCACCTGGAAATTCAGGTGTGTTAAGCTCATCGAATGCTAAAACACTGCCTTTTGTTAAATGTGGCAAGATAGCTTTCAGACAATCATGAGTTGGTTGATAAATATCAAAATCAAAATACGCAAGTGCCACAATAGTTTCAGGATTATTTTTGAGATATTCTGGCAAAGTTACTGTTGCATCACCTTTAACGAGAGCATATTTTTTTTTATGTGGGATTGGAGCGTTTTGATTATGGAAATCCAAAATTTCATCTAATTCGTCAGGCCATCCGTCAATGACTCCATAATCTCCTGGCTGGACTCCTCCTCCATCTTGTGATTCTACCGAAGGAAAACCAGTAAAAGTATCGAATCCAATAATCTTTCGATTATAGTTGAATGGCTCGTGTATACCCCTCAGTGCCGAAAATAATGCTAAATTTTGCCCCCAGCGCACCCCGAATTCCATTACAACACCATGCACAGGCACTATCATTTGATAAATTCTTTGCATAAAGTTTATTCGAGAGAGTGTTTGCCGAGTTAAATATAAACCGATGTTGTCCAGTAATTCACTATCAGGTATTTGAGATGCACGCAAACGATTAACAAGAGTTTGTTTTCTTTTAATCTCTGATTGAGTTGAGCCTACAACTGTTCTGATATCTGTATTTTTCATATTGCTTAATCTGCTTGTAAAAAAATAGTTAAATTTCTCCCAATACCAAGCTTGGCCATCGCAGAATAAAATTCATTGGATATTTCGGCTCCTTGTACATGAATAAGATTTTCAATTTGAACTCTGGCTTGGTGAGATAGTTTGCCAAGTTCTTTATTTTTAATGTAATTCGAGTTTTGATTAAACAAAAACCAATCTATGGGGAAGTCTGCTAGCATTTCTAAACATTTCCACCCCGCGGCTGTAGTGGTTGCAGGTAAGGAAATGTGATTAAAGTAGGACAGGTGATCTGGTAGTGCTACCCAAAACTCTTTATCAATATAACCCAACTCGAGTGCTTTTTGTTGGATGATAGAAAAATCATTAGGTACTGTGATAACAGCAATTCCATCTATTTCCAGCAAGGATTTTAGTGATTGAAGTAGTTTAATTGGTTCTAGTACATGCTCAAGAACATTTTGAAGCCAGACAACATGGTATTTATTACCTGCACTAATTTCTTCATCTAATAGTATAAAAATATCACCAGTTTGAAGGGTATCACGGCATTCAGGATTTTGAGAGTCAATGCCAGAGGAACTAAAATCAATTCCTTTTACTATCCAGCCTTGTTTGCGAAAATAAGCAAGGGCAAAACCTTCGCCACAGCCTACATCTAAAAGCCTTGTTGCTTGTTGCTTGTTGCTTGTTTTTATTTTCTCTTTAATTATTAAATATTTTTGCTCAAGTTTAGCATTAAATAACGCTAATTCATCAGTGCTGTAAGTGTGCTGATAACTTCCTAATGCATCTTGATAATATTTCTTAGCATAATAATCAGTTAGTTCTTGTTGCGATGGTTTTTGACTGACCTCCCAAAAACCAAGCTCATTTTTTTTGAGCTTATCTATCATTTTATATAGCCCTCATATTGTGGACGGCTTTAAACATAAATTCCGCTCTAATCCAGTCTTCTTGCGTATCAATGTCTTGTACCAAATATCTAGGTAAGACGAGAGGATAAGAATTGGATAAAAAAACAGGCTTTTCTTCTAACCATGCTTTTCTATTTCCCCAGTAAAATTGACCTGCGTCGTGGTAAGCTTGTTCTAAATCCTGAGATCGAGTTTGAAAATGTTCAGGCGTAAACATCCTTACTATACCATTCGGCTGGACGGTAATAGCACGTTGAATAGGAAATGCATAACTAGTGACAGAGAAAACGTAATCGGCTTTTTGTTGTTGTATTAAACTTAGACCGTTTTGCAAAGCATCGACAGAAATAAAAGGGGCTGTAGCATAAATGCAGCATACCAAATCAGGTATAATTTGGTTAAGCTCCAACCACTCAATGGCATGTTTAACTACAGGAATTGTCCCAGTAAAATCATCTGCTAACTTAGCAGGACGAAAAAAGGGTACTTCTGCGCCAAAGCTTAATGCAACTGCGGCGATTTCTTTATCATCTGTGGAAACAATTACCCGATCAAAACAGCCACTTTGTAACGCTGCTTCAATTGACCATGCGATCATCTGCTTGCCACAAAAATCTTTAATATTTTTTCGTGGTATTCGTTTACTACCCCCACGTGCTGGAATAATAGCTACATTCATTTTGATAAAATAGCTGTTAGTGTAGAGCAAACATATTCTTGTTGCTCATTAGTCATGCTTGAAAACATAGGTAGGCTAATTGCCTCTTGATAATAACGCTCTGCTTGAGGAAAAGTTCCTTGCTTAAATCCTATTGCCTGATAATAAGGCTGTGTATGTACTGGGATATAGTGCAGATTGACTCCAATACCTTGTTGGCGTAGTGCATCAAATACTTCGCGATGCGTTAATTTAATAACATCCAGTTGCAAACGTATTACATAAAGGTGTAAACCAGAATGACTATCTGGATGTTGCCAAGGCAAAGTAATCGGGAGATGTGCTAATAGTTCATCATAATGTTGTGCCAGCTCGTGTCGTCGTTGTACAAAGTTATCCAAACGCTGCATTTGACTAAGCCCCAATGCGGCTTGCATGTCTGTCATGCGGTAGTTGAAACCTAAATCAATTTGTTGATAGTACCAAGCTCCATCAGGTTCATGTGTCATCTGTTTTGTATCTCGAGTGATACCATGACTACGCAATAACATCATTCTTTCTGCTAACGCAGTGTTATTGGTAAGTGTCATTCCGCCTTCAGCTGTAGTAATGATTTTGACGGGATGAAAGCTGAAAATAGTTATATCACTATAAAGACCATTGCCAATAGGTTGTCCTTGGTATTTGCCTCCGATAGCATGGGAGGCATCTTCAATAATCCGAAAGCCATATTCTTGGCTTAATTGGTGAATCTGTTCCATTTCGCAAGGTTGTCCGCATAAATGTACGGGAATCACCACCTTAGGTAAGCAATTTTTTTGACGAGCTTGCTCTAATTTTATTTGTAATTGGTCAACACTCAAATTATAAGTGCGAGAATCTATATCAACAAAATCTACACTTGCCCCGCAATACAATGCACAATTTGCACTTGCAACAAAAGTAATTGGGCTAGTCCAAACTATATCACCTTCGCCCACTCCCAATGCTAAACAAGCAATATGTAAAGCAGAGGTAGCACTATTCACCGCGATAGCGTGTTTTGCCCCACAATAATGACTTACTGCTTCTTCAAAAGCTGGAACAGCAGGTCCCTGTGTAAGAAAATCAGAGCGTAATACCTCAACAACTGTCTGAATATCAGCTTCGCTAATATCTTGCCGACCATAAGGAATAAAACTCATTTATATGTTTCCAATTTTATGCTGATTTAGAATAATCCACTGCTTTAGGGTGTCAATGCTCATCCATTCGGTATTACTGTTACTTTCATACACAAAATCTTCGGGTACTTTTATGCCATCTTTGATCCGATCAGGGTCATTACTCCAGTTATGAATTGCGGGTAGTATTTTGAAATGATCAGTGTACTGATAGGTATGATAAGCATCTTCAGCACTGATCATTTGTTCATGTAGTTTTTCACCGGGTCGAATGCCTATTATCTGTTGTGCGGCGTCAGGTGCAATGGTACGAGCAACATCTGTAACTTTCATCGATGGAATCTTTTTAACGTAAATTTCACCACCCACCATATCCTCAAAAGCGTGCCATACAAGCTCTACACCTTGCTCTAGGGTAATCATGAAACGGGTCATGCGAGCATCAGTAATGGGCAAAACACCCTTATCGGCGACTGATAGGAAAAATGGAATAACAGAACCCCGTGAACCCATCACATTACCGTAACGCACCACCGCAAAACGTGTATGTTTACCGCCGCTGTAAGAATTACCCGCCACAAATAATTTATCTGAAGCTAGCTTGGTTGCCCCATATAAATTAGCAGGACTACTGGCTTTATCCGTAGAAAGTGAGACAACCCGTTTCACACCTTTATCAATGCAGGCATCAATCAAGTTCATTGCACCATTGATATTTGTCTTAACACACTCAAAGGGATTATATTCTGCAGTTGGTACAATTTTAGTCGCTGCTGCGTGAACCACATAGTCCACGCCATCTAAGGCACGATATAGACGGTCTTTATCGCGTACATCGCCAATGAAGAATCGTACTCGTTCATCACCTTGAAATAATTTTGCCATTTCCCATTGTTTCATTTCATCGCGGGAATAAATAATAATTTTTTTTGGTGTATATTTGGCGAGGGTCATTGGAATGAATGTATGACCAAATGAACCAGTGCCGCCGGTGACTAGGATGGATGAGTTTCTAAGCATAACTTTGTTGTTCCTTAGCATTTGACTGAGTATTGATAGAGTCGCTAATGATTGTTTGGTAACTGCCTATACGTTTGATATGCCCATCACCCAACTCCACAATCTGTGTGCAGTTTTTTAGGGTTGTCAACCTATGTGCAATAACAATAAGGGTCAGGTCTTTGCTAAGATTTTCAATTGCCTGCATGACAGCCTGTTCTGTATCTGTGTCCAGTGCACTAGTGGCTTCATCAAACACAATAACGTCTGCTTGTTTATACAGAGCGCGGGCAATACCAATTCGTTGCCGTTGACCACCAGATAAGCGGATACCACGTTCACCTACAAAGGTTTGGTATTGCTTGGGCCAACTTTCTATACTTACAGCGATTTGTGCTTGTTGTGCAGCTAACAGCACACGTTGATGATCAATTTGGTTTTTGGGAACTCCGAAGGCAATATTCTCCGCTACCGTGCTGTCTGCTAAAAAAATACTCTGTGGTACATGGGCAATGTGTTGTTGCCAAGCCCGCTGATTTTCTGGAGTAATCAGTTGCCCATCAATAGCTAATACTCCTTCTGTAGGTTCTAATAAACCCATAATTATATCAATCAATGTACTTTTGCCGCTGCCAGTTGCACCAATAAAACCGATACGGCTGCCTTTATAAATGTTTAAATTAATATCCCGTAGTACCCAAGGTGTTGCCGTACTATAGCGAAATGCCAAGTGCTGAAGTTGAATATGGCGTTGGAAAGTTAAAGCTTGGCGGATAGGATAGTTAGCATGAGTTGGAAGTGGTTGGCCTAATAAAGCTAATGTATCTTGTAATGAAATTTGTCCGCCACGGATTTGTGACCAAGCTCCATAAGCTTGTTGTAGTACAGGTAAAAGACGTTGAGCTCCTAACGCTAAAGCACCTAGCACTGGAATCGCTTGAGCGATGCCATCCTCTTTTTGGGCTAATGAATAGGCTAGTAATGCGATTAACAACATTCCTAATGCTTCCATACCAAAGCGAGGACTACTACTAATAAAAAGGTTATTGCCTTGGGCACGACGTAGCGGTAGGTCTGCATTACGATAAACCTGGCAATAAGTTGCCTGATTTCCATCAATCAGCACATCGCGAATACCCCCCAGCCCTTCTTGTAATGATTTAATGACTTGGGTAGATTCGTGAGCGATACGTTGGCTTCCTGTTAGTAGATGTTTACGAGTCACGCGAATAATAAAAGCGTAAATCAAACCAAATCCTCCAAACGTGATCAGTGCAATCTTTGGATCGACCAACATCAGTGCAACTAGGATCACAACTAACATAATGCTGGAACTAATTAATGTTAAGATAGGGACAATAGTTTGATAGATAACCTGATTGGCTTTCGTTGAGATTCCCGTAATGACTTCGCTGCTATTACGTGCACAATGCACTGCATAGGGTTGGTAAAGGGTACGACGATAAATGTTTATACTTAAATCAGCCCCTGTTGCGAAAGATAAACGAGTGCTTGCCCACAATAGTGTCAAACGCATGATTCCAGCAATGACCGCAGCTAGTCCGAAAGCAATAGTCAGTGGTAATAATAACTGTTCGGGTTTACTTAAACCTAAGGCTTGAACAAAAGGTTGAGCAGTTGCATGTCCAAAGACCTGTTCGGGTGCAGTTAGCACACCAAGAAATGGTAAAACAGCTCCAATACTAATGATTTCAGCAAAAGAGCTTAACACCATCAGCACCACTAAGAGGCTAAACTGTCGACGACGACGTGAGTTGATATGTTGCCACAAACAAATAATTAACGACTGAATAGTGTTTGGATCAGTTCGCATTAGTAATTCTCTATGCTAAGTACCAATTTATAGCTATTTTTAAACCTTCATCGATGTGATGGCTGGGTATATAACCTAGTAACTGCGCAGATTTACTGACATCAGCTAGTGAGTGCCTTACGTCTCCAGCTCTGAAATCTACATAGATCGGCTCAAATGCTTGCAAATGTGCAAAATAGGGCAATAAGTGCTTATGTAAATACCAAAATAGTTCGTTTAGCGTAGTACGCTTACCTACAGCCACATTAAAAACCTGATTCGCTGCATCAGGATTTTCAGCTGTCGCTGCTAATAAATTTGCCTGTACCGCATTGTCGATATAACAAAAATCTCGGCTAGTTTGACCATCACCATTAATATAAACAGGCTCATTTCTAATCATACTAGCAATCCACTTGGGGATAACGGCTGCATAAGCTCCATTTGGGTCTTGGCGTTTACCAAATACGTTGAAATAGCGCAAACCTATTGCATTTAAACCATAAAAGCGAGCAAATACATCTGCATATAACTCGTTGACGTATTTAGTAACAGCATATGGTGATAAAGGTTTGCCAATATTTTCTTCAACCTTGGGCAGTGCTGGGTGATCCCCATATGTGGAGCTAGAAGCGGCATACACAAAACGCTTTACTTGTGCATCTCGTGCTGCTACCAACATATTTAGAAACCCGTCAATATTGGTACTATTAGTAGTGATAGGATCTGCTAATGATCGCGGAACACTTCCCAGTGCCGCTTCATGTAATACATAATCCACATCCTTACATGCTCTCTGACAATCGCTCAATTTACGGATATCACCCTTGATAAATCGAAAATTTGCCCATTGTTTGCTATTGACAAGGCTTTGTACCTGATCAAGATTACGCTGGTGTCCTGTGGCGAAATTATCAAGTCCAACTACCTGCTGATTGAGTTTAAGTAAAGCTTCGAGCAAGTTAGATCCAATAAACCCAGCGACTCCTGTAATCAACCATGTTTTAGATTGCGAGGGCAGGGTCGAGCATAATATTTCATATGGAGTCATCGGTTAAAGCCTTAAATCCGATGCGTTGATAGGGAATACATATTTGACGTCATACATGACGTGATCGGCCTTACCCAAGGCGCGGATCATTTCTATTCCCATTGCTTTAAATTGCTGATGTGCAACTGCTAAAATAATTGCGTCATACGTATTCTTTTGTAATTCAATAATGGGAGTTATATTATACTCATGCTGTGCCTCGACTACTGAGATCCACGGATCATAGACATCTGCTTCAATACCGTATTCGTAAAGCTCTTTCAAAATGTCTATTACACGAGTATTGCGCAAATCCGGACAGTTTTCTTTAAAGGCTAGACCCATTACTAGAATCCTTGCACCCTCAACTTGGATGCGTTTTTTCAGCATTGCTTTGACCAGTTGTGATACAATATAAACTCCCATGCTATCATTAATACGCCGCCCTGCCAGAATTACCTCAGGGTGATACCCTAAAGATTGCGCTTTATGTGTTAAATAATATGGGTCAACCCCGATGCAATGCCCGCCGACTAAACCAGGGCGGAAGGGGAGGAAATTCCACTTAGTCCCTGCAGCTAATAACACCGATTCTGTATCAATGCCCATGCGATTAAAGATTACTGCCAGTTCATTGATTAACGCAATATTCAAATCACGTTGTGTGTTCTCAATAACCTTGGCAGCTTCGGCAACCTTAATGCTAGGGGCTTTGTGTGTGCCAGCGGTGATAACGCGTTGATAGAGAGCATCCACAAAATCAGCCACTTCAGGAATGGAACCGGATGTTATCTTTTTGATAGTAGGCAGACGGTGCGTTTTGTCACCGGGATTGATCCGCTCTGGTGAGTACCCGGCAAAGAAATCAACATTAAAGATCAGACCAGATACCTGTTCAATCACAGGAATGCAATCTTCCTCTGTGGCTCCAGGATAGACAGTGGACTCATAAATTACTATATCCCCACTTTTGATGATTTTACCAATACTTTCGCTTGCTTTGATTAATGGCGCTAGATCAGGACGCTTGTGTGCATCTATAGGGGTTGGTACTGTTACGATAAAGATATTAGCATCTCGTAAATCGCCCAGTTGTGAGGTATAGATTAAGTGTTTGGTCGATTGTAATTCTTCTGGAGTGATCTCTAGTGTATGGTCATTACCACCTTGAAGCTCTTTAATTCGAGACTGATTAATATCAAAGCCGATAGTTGGCATTATTTTGCCAAATTCAACAGCTAAAGGCAGGCCGACATAACCTAGGCCCATAATAGCAAGAGTTGATTTTTCAATTGTTTTTAGCATGAATTTATCCAAATTTTTAGAGCTAATTTAGAGATATGAGACAAACCATGTAGTACATGGAGGCTATGTGTGGATTCATAAAATGCTGAGGGGTTTATCAAATCGTGCAAAGAGTCGCCAATAATATTTAATCTTACTGAAAAGGCATTTGATTAGATGTCACTTACCATGTCTGATACGATTACCTAGGCCGTAATGCGTCGCCCTAAGACGGGGCTAGGGCTTGCAGGCTTTCTTTACTGTTTAAGTATAATCCACGAAGGCTTAAGCATCTTATCTTTATATCGGTAATCAAGGTATTCAACATGCACGAATACATTAAACCAATGCGCTTAAGTAATAGTAGATGCAGGGCAATTGCTTGAAAAAATCACGCCTGATTTCGCAAGACCTACTCCAAAAAATCAATCGACCCAGCCGCCTGTTTGCGCCTGACTTTTAGGCTGGTTTTGCCAGATACTGGTCGTAGTAGGTTGGTGATGATATGCCGCACGATGGCCATGTTATGAGCACCATGCCCCACACGGACACGCGCGTAGTCTTCCTTGATAAGACATCTAGCACCCAGTGCAGCTTTTTCAATGCCCCAATGAGAGCGAACTGCGTATAATGCGGCACTTCGCGGTCATAGCGAGGCTCGTGATATAATAGCGATAATCGGTGGTTGATTTTCCTCGCTGCCCTACTGTACGGGTCACTTCGACAATAGCTGCTAGCCCTGCCCACGGAGCACGCGACTCCAGCCATTCGACCTTGGTACACAGGCGACAACGGCGTTGTTCTAGTCGCCCATGATCTTTTTCAACGGTGGTATACTAGTCTAGGGTGAAGGTGTATGTGTGGGGCGTGTGCTGGAAAAAGGTACGAATAGCGTCGTACAGCGTGCGTTGATTGCCTTTCACCGCCAACAGGTAATCACCCCCTGCCTGAGTGATCTTCTGAGCAATGGACTGTTGTGTGCCCATCGTATCCAGAGTAATTAAGCTACCGTGGAGGTTCAACCCTTTAAACAAGGCGGGAATCGCGATGATTTCATTCGACTTCGCCTTGGTGGCTTCTTGGCCTAAGACCAGACGCTACTCACTTGCCCAGGCCGATACTAGATGTAAGGCCTCTTGCTCCGCTCTGTCACTGCGCCTTGAGGTCTTACCATCAATGGCAATGATATCGGCTTCACGGCTGCTTAGGGTATTCACCCAGTCCACAAACCTCTCACTGAACGCCTGAGTATCCAGAGCATTCATCACATCATTTTTTTCAAGCGATGACCCTAGCGTTAGTCGGTTATGCTTTAGAAGAGTTGAAAAAATTCTATTAATAAACTCGCCGATAAACTTGTCGTGCATCTCGAGGGATTTGGAAAAGCATAAGATCTTACGAGCCAGACATTTGATGCGAGTGCGGAAGTTGATATTTTGCCGTTCAATCGACTGAGTATAGCGTTTAGTGCTCAAAGGCTTCTCAGCAGGTAAGTGGCGCTGATAGCCCTCTCAGCCATCGGTACAATAAAGCCGAATCTTGAAGACACTCAACAACGCTAGTAAGCGCTTTAATGTATCATCCTTACGCGTACCGAGCTCATATGCCAACACCGTTTTCAGGTGGGGTACGACGCAGGCCATAACCAGCGCGGCTGCTTTTTATGACCCATATAAGACCACTGCTCATCCATTTCACACACGAGCTCAACCTCATGGCATTCAGCTAGGGCTTGAATTGGCAGGGGATTCACGGTGGCCGGTTTTAATTTTTTTTAAGTGAGCGATTACCGTAGTGATACTCACGCCTAACACCCAACTGGTGTCACGGACACTGCTGCCGTTCATCGCCAGTTGGATAATCTTTTCGGGAGTACCGGCTTTGTTACCTTCATAACAGTAAGCCACTTGGAAACTGTGTTGGCAGCTTCGACATCGATAACGGGGCTCGCCAGCGGGCATATCCATGTTTTTAGACTAGGTTCTGTTGACATTTATAGATAGAGTTTGCTAAAAACAAATGATTTCAGCGTGTTATGACGAATCGCTATGTGTTAACAGATAAGCAATGGCTTATCTTATATGATCTGCTTCTCCAACATCCACGGGTGTATGTGGGTAATCCAGAGCGCTGTCGCTTATTCCTGCAGGCGGTGTTGTGGATCCTGCGGTCGGGCAGTCAGTGACAGAGTTTACCGCGTGAGTACGGTCACTGGAATAGTGTGTTTAAACGGTATAATCGTTGGGCGGCGATGGGTGTATGGGCTACCTTATTTCAGGCCATTCAAGTAGAGCCTGACTATCAAGAAGGCGGTATCAATAGTACCGTGGTGCGGGCACATGCCTGTGCAGCGGGACAAAAAAAGGGTCATGCTTTAGAAGAGTTGAAGAACATGCGATTAATGAATTCCCCAATGACCTTGTCGTGAACCTCGATGGATTTGGAAAAGCATAAGGTCTTGCGAGCCAAGCGTTTGAGGCGGGTGCGGAAGTTGAGATTTTGCCGCTCAATGGACTGGGTATAGCGTTTAGTGATCAGATGCTTATCAGCGGGTAAGTGGCGCTGATAGCCCTCCCACCCATCGGTGCAATACAACCGAATCTTGAAGACACTCAACAACGCGAGTAAGCGCTTTAAGGTTTCATCCCCTCGTGCGCCCAGCGCATAAGCCAGCACCGTTTTCAGATGGGGTTGCCACGCCTACCACAGCCAGCGTGTTGCTGTTTATGCCCCACATACGACCACTGCTCATCCATTTCACACACCCGCTCAACTTCATGATGTTCCAGCACGGCTTGAAACGATTGTGGATTGACGTGGACAGGTTTTAATTTTTTTTAAGTGAGCGATCACCGTGGTTATACTCACGCCTAATACCCGACTGGTAGCGCGCACACCACTCCCATTCATCGCCATGGCGATGATTTTTTCGAGAGTACCTGCTTTGTTACCTTCATAACGATAAGCCACTTGGAAACTGCGTAGACAGACTCGACAACGGTAGCGAGGTTCACCACTACGAGCACGACCATGTTTGTAGATTAATTCACTTTGACAGTAACGACATTTCACTGCAAGCGTTGCCATCGCTTTATCCTATTAGGATCTTAGAGGGGAAGCTACAGGGTCGCGCAAATCCATTTCAACTTCAACTCTTCTAAATCATGACCAGGTTATTAATCGTGAGCAAATGTGACAATAGATCCCAGAAGGTCTTACGACTAATGCCCAGTACCCGTTTGAACTGAATATCGGTCAAGGTAAGAGTTGGTGTGTTCATACCCCTATTGTAACCACTACTACACCTTTGGCACTCTCCATAAGCATTAGTGGTGCTTAATTCTTGATTATATAAAAGAGGTCTAATGAGAATTTTTGAAATTTATGCCAAAATTAAAGCTACCGCCCTACCAGTTGCTGAAAACAGTATATAAAACAAAACTCAAACAAAAAATGGTCGTGATTTAAGGGAGTTGAAAACGCTTTGATGGAGCTTTATCGTTAAAGGCATTTGATCTGAGGAAGAGGTGTGTATGGCCACCGTACCAGTCGACTGCCGCTACTGTCAAAGTGCATCGATTTACAAACACGGCTATGCGCGTAGTGGTGAACCGCGTTACCGCTGCCGTGATTGCCAACGTAGTTTTCAACTTTACTATCATAATGTGGGCAACCGCGACGGTATTCCCGA
>NZ_AQVE01000012.1 GCF_000371925.1 Thiolinea disciformis DSM 14473
ACCTTGAAGCAACTCTTGGAACGGTTGACACCTTTCAAACTGGCATTGTATTGCACGGATGATTGGGGCGCTTATGAGCGTTTATTGCCTGAAGATAAGCATTTAATCACTAAGCGCTACACACAAAGCATTGAACGGCAAAACCTGAATTTGAGGATTTGGATTAAACGTCTAGCACGCAAGACGATCTGTTTTTCTAAGTCTATCGAGATTCATGACAAAGTCATTGGAACCTGTATCGAAAGACGCTTCTTCAACTCCTTTAAATCATGACCCAAAAAGGATACCTATGAAACATCTATGGAGCAGGGTTCTTTTAATAACCCTCATTAGTATTGCTACGCCTACTTTAAAAGCTGAGGATTTTGGAAAAGGTGGATTCCTCCAACCCATCACTGTTGAGCAAGCCGAGGCAGAAATTAAAAAAGCGTTGAAAGAGCAAATTGAAATCCGCGCTTATGTCCCTGACAGCACCGTGACTACGGCCACGATGGAAAGCTCTAACGCGCAAGGCGCACCTAGACCCGTCGCGCGCCCTGTGCTTAAGGCGAGAGGCGCTTCTAAAACCAATGTGCAGGTTGAAGGTGTGGATGAGGCGGATAAAGTTAAAAACGATGGACGTTATCTTTATTCATTGAATAGCGATACGGGAACGCCGTCCCTACGCATTCATGACACCTTATTTAATAACAAAGAATTTAATAACAAAGACTTAAAGCAAATTGCACAATTAAATTTAGATCAACGACTGGATTATCAAGGCATGTATTTAGTGCCTGCGCTTAAGCAAATCGTGATTATTGCGAACGGTTGGGAAAATTATTTTGGCAATAACAACTACTCACCCTCCACCCATGTTCTCAGGGTTAATATTACCCAGCCAACCAAACCAGTTATTGCTCAACATCTCATATTACAGGGTAATACCCAGACCACCCGACGCATTAATAATCGTTTATATCTAGTGCTAAATACCTATTTTAATGATTTGCCCTCTACTTATGCAGCAATCCCTAGCAAAACACCATTGACCGAACAGCAAAAACAAGTTGAGAAAAATAAAGTTATGCAAAAGATTGATCAATGGTCATTACAGCGAGTATTGCCACAGTACAAACTCAAAGGCGCAACCACTAGCAGTTCATATGTGAAGCAGCTTTATAAAGCAAATAGCGCTACTAATACACCTCAGCCACCAGTACATTGGTATAGCCTAAGCAGTTTAATCACGCTTAATTTAGCGCTAGATCAGCCTAATTTGGATAGTCAAACCTATTTTGGTTCAGCAAATAATTTCTATTTTTCCAATAAAGCGGCCTATTTAGCGGAAGATTATTTAGGTAGCGCTGTTGTATCTGAATCGCTTTATCCTAATTACATCAGCACTACCTTGATTCATAAGTTTGGCTTCCAAGGAAATAATACTAACTACCGAGGCACAGGGATGGTGAATGGAACATTAGGTTGGAATGAATTAAGTTCTTTTCAAATGGACGAAGATATAACAGGCAATCTGCGCGTCGTGACTTATAACAGTGCCAACCAAGCTAAGCACGCTAGTGTTGATCCAGTGTTGGCCTCACCGGTGATTGTGACCGCCTTAAAAGAAAATCCTAGCACTAAACAGTTAATCACTTTGTCACGTCTACCCAATAAACAACAACCCAAAGCCTTAGGCAAGGTAGGGGAACGCCTTTATGGCGCACGCTTGATTAATAACTACGCTTATTTTGTCACCTTCCGCAATACCGACCCTTTATATGTAGTGGATATGACTGATCCGAGCCGCTTAGCGTTACGGGGCGAATTGACGATTCCGGGCTTTTCCGATTATCTCCATCCGATTACAGATACTTTATTATTGGGAGTTGGCAAGGACGCGGATGCCCAAGCAGGCGGTCAAGTCAAAGGCTTTAAACTCTCGCTATTTGATGTCAGCAATCCGCGTCAACCCAAAGAAGTGACTAATCTTATTTTAGGGGAATCTGGCTCGAATAGCCCCGCCAATTACAACCATCATGCACTGACTTCCTTGCCATTGGATAATCGCCTAACACGCGTCGCCTTACCGATCACGGTCGTAGAAAAAGGACAAGGCATAACAGGCTTGCATAAGTTTGAAGTGGATGCAGCACGCAAACAATTAAAGCAAGTGGGTGCTTTTATACCCGCAGGTGAATTCCATTGGGGCGGCTGGAATGATCGCAGTATGATGATTGGTGAGCGCTTATACTATTACCACGAAGGGCAATTTGCGGAGACGCGTTGGCACACCAACTAACTCCATGTCAACACTACCGAGAACTGCTAGTTCGGTAGTTCTCTCCTTACATCAAACCATCAAACTGCCGCGCCTCATCCCGCAAAGGCTTGCTATTAATGGTATGAATCAAATCTAAAATCTCGCGCTTAACGCGGCGATAATGAGATGAACTAGCCGCTGGGTAATGATAGTGGGCGCGTGCATATTGGTAATCCCATTGTACCACGGATAATCCTTTGAAACGCGCAGGGCGATGCTCATAAAGCCTAGCGAAACGTGTGCCCGGAATAGCCTTGAAACGTGCGGGACGAATCCGATCTAATTCATTCAAATGCTCCAACAAAAATGATTTTGTTGCTTGCAAATCTGCTTCCGTTTCCCCTGGATAACCGAGCATCATTGAACAGCGCACACTCAACCCTGCTTGAAAGGCATCGCGTACAAATTGGCTATTACGCTCACGTTCTGTGCCTTTGCCCATGCGTTTAATCAGGCGTTGGCTACCACTTTCTAAACCAAAACTGATGCGTGTTAAACCGGCTGTCTTAGCATGTTTTAGACTTATTAAATCCAAACCATTTTCACCTTGACCATCCACATGCACCGTCGCAATCCAACGCCCTTCCGGCACACACCTTTGAAAGTTTTCAATCAAGGCATACCAAAGCGCTAAGTTCGAATTAAGCTTTAAATCCAGAAAAATAAAATCACGACTTTGATAACGTTCCGATTGGACTTTTAACTCCTCCAGAACCTTTTCTACTGGACGCGAACGGAAGCTGCGCCCATTGGAAGTAGTGACATCGCTGCAAAAGGTACAAACATTCCACGCACAACCACGACCTGTCATAATTGGAATAATCCGATGCGGATAAGCATCCCATGGAAAATCGGAGAAGTCAGGCAAGGGAAGTTGTGATAAATCACTTAAAGGCTCAGCTACCTTGGTTTGCCAATGCGCGGTATAAACGCCTTCAAACCGCTTCAAATCTTGTTTGGCGATTAATGTATTAGCCAAATCCACAATCACCGCATCCGCTTCGCCCGCAAAAATTGCACTAATGCCCGTCAGATTAACCCATGCTTGCAAGGTTTCTGGCTGGCTAAAGGCAGGTCCACCTAATAACACTGGAATACCTTGCCCAGCCGCTAACTCACCTAACGCTTTCACCGCCGGATAATGATTCAGATAAGCCGATAACAAAATCAGATTAGGTTTATGTTGGCTTAAATACTCGCTTACTGCAGTTAAAGTCGGCTGATGTGGTCGAGTTTGCCAAGTTTGATAAAGTTTACGCAAAGGTTCATGTAACAGTTGCATAACCGGATGGGTAGAAAAATTAATATGTCGTTTGAAATGTTCGACCTTAGTTTCCGGTATTTCATGCGTCGCGGCGGGTGCGCCTATTAACAGCGGGGATAAAACATCAACGTGAAATCCGGCTGTCCGCAAGGGAGCAACCAGATAAGCAATGGCTAAGGTGGGATAACGTGCAAAATTGTTCAGATCAACAATCAGCACATTCCCCATCATTTAGCCAACACTGGCCGAAGCGCTTTGACCGAGCATAGCGGGCGTTACTAAGGTAATACCCTTGTCGGTAACACGGAAACGTTTGGCATCCTCCACAGGATCTTCGCCGATCACTGTGCCTGGTGGCAAATGACAACCCCGATCAATCACCGCCCGTTTAATACGACAATGCCGCCCCACTTCGACTTCAGGCAAGAGCACAGAATCCTCTACTAAGCTATAAGAATGGAGTTTGACGTTCGAGAACAGCAGTGAATTAATTGCCGTCGCGCCCGAAATGACACAACCTGCCGAGACAATGGAATCCAATGCTTTACCTTCGCGATCTGCATCACGGAATACAAACTTTGCTGACGGTAATTGACGATGATGGGTCAAAATCGGCCAGTTATTGTCATACAAATTCAGTTCAGGTTGCACGGATACCAGCTCCATATTAGCTTCCCAGAACGCATCGATCGTACCTACATCACGCCAATAAGGTTGTTTACCACTCTTATCGCGGAAGGGGAAGGCATACAAGTTATGGCTATTTAATAGCTTAGGAATAATATCTTTACCAAAATCATGACTAGAATTTGGATCAGCGGCATCTTTTTGCAGTTGATCGAATAAAAACTCAGTATTGAAAACATAATTGCCCATCGACGCTAAAGTGCGTGTGGTCGAGCCGGGCATCGGTTTGGGTTCTTTCGGCTTTTCATCAAAGCTCTTAATTCGATAATTCTCGTCAATATTAATAACCCCAAAGCCTTTAGCATCTTCCAAGGAAACTTCCACGCAGGAAACTGTCATATCCGCACCTTTGGCAACATGTGCGGCAAGCATTTCACCATAGTCCATCTTATAAATATGATCGCCGGATAAAACCAAGACGTATTTGGGGCGCAACGTTTCGACGATGTCTAAATTCTGGAAAATGGCGTCTGCTGTACCTTCATACCAATTTTCAGAGGTACGCTGAGAGGCTGGCAACACCTCAACAAACTCGCCCAATTCACTACGGAATGACCCCCAACCATGCATTAAATGCCGAATTAAGGAGTGCGCCTTATATTGGGTCAGAACCCCAATACGTCGAATCCCTGAGTTCACGCAGTTAGATAAAGGGAAATCAATAATGCGGAACTTCCCGCCAAAATAAACTGCTGGTTTTGCGCGGCGATCGGTTAATTCATACAAACGCGAACCCCGTCCCCCTGCTAATACGAGGGCTAAAGTATCGCGAGTCAGGCGACTCACATAACGCGAACTGTCTGTGCTCATACGTTTTTCTCTCCTATGGTTTCTTTCCATTGTAGCCCGTTCATCCCTTATTAAAAGCGTTTTGAGAGAGAAAAATGCGTTATTTTCGACATAAATCATCGCAAGCGCTTATGACACAAAAACCTATCCATTTTTAGCGATTTTGTTATAAGAGTATGGCTTAATAGCCTATTTTCCTGCTCAAATGCCTGAGCTGCTTTTTAGCTTCTGGAGCTTAGCCATGAAATACTGCCCACAA
The DNA here is from genome assembly GCF_000371925.1 of Thiolinea disciformis DSM 14473. GTDB lineage: Bacteria > Pseudomonadota > Gammaproteobacteria > Thiotrichales > Thiotrichaceae > Thiolinea > Thiolinea disciformis. Next base: position 5,302 of record NZ_AQVE01000012.1, read on the forward strand.
TGCCAACATCCCTTGGAACAACGTTATATCGGCGAACTAGAGCGCACGGCTTGCTCATCACCAAGCTGTAATTTTGTTCACTGGGATAATCCAACACCGGTAGTGGCGGCTATAGTGCAACAGGGCGATAACTTCATTTTAGGACGTAATGCCCTGTGGCCTGCTGGGTTATTTTCTATGATCACGGGCTTTTTGGAAAAAAATGAAGCCCCCGAACAAGCGATCCGGCGCGAAACTTTGGAAGAAATCGGTTTAACGGTAGAAGAAGTCCATTTTCTAGGGCATCACATCCTACCGCAACGCAATCAATTGATTATTGCTTACTTAGTAAAGACAAGCGGCGAAGTTAGATTGAGTGATGAAATTGTGGAGGTGAAATACTTATCGCGAGACGCGTTAAGCGCTTATGATTTTGGACGCTTTAAATTAGTAGCACAGATTGCACGACAGGCTTTGGCTCTATCCTCATCTGCCTCCACTTTGTCCTAAACTGTTACAGCTTAGGGTATTAGCAGGAAAGGCAGAATAGCATTGATTAAGTAGTAACCTGATTGGCAAAGTAAGTACTGGTTAATCGCTTCCCTATCATTTATCCAAGACAACAGGTTTTAGCTTATGCGACATATGGGTAGCTTCGATTACATTATTGCGGGTGCTGGCGCAGCAGGTTGCGTACTTGCCAATCGTCTATCTGTAAATCCCAATATCAAGGTATTGCTACTTGAAGCAGGAAATGACGAGCGCTGGATCTGGACTAAAATCCCCGTCGGCTATTTGTATTGCATTAATAATCCACGCACTGATTGGTGTTATAAAACGCAGCCTGAAGCGGGTTTAAACGGGCGTTCGATTATTTATGCACGCGGCAAAGGATTAGGAGGCAGTACTCTAATTAATGCCATGCTGTATTTACGTGGACAAGCGCGTGATTATAACGAATGGGCAGAGCTGACAGGGGATTCAAATTGGAACTGGCAGCATGTACTACCCACTTTTAAAGCAGTCGAGGATTATTGGCGCGGTTCAAACGAGTTTCACGGAGAGGGTGGCGAATGGCGCGTTGAGAAACAGCGTTTGTCGTGGGATATTCTTGATCGTTTCGCTGAAGCTGCGATTCAAGCAGGCATTCCCGCTAACGCTGATTTTAATCGTGGCGATAATTTAGGAGTGAGCCAATTCGAAGTCAATCAGAAACGTGGCACCCGTTGGAGTTCGGTGCGAGGTTTTCTGAACCCCATCCGTAATCGTCAAAATCTACACATTATCACTGGTGCCCTAACCGATAAATTAATTATCGAAGGGCGCAAAGTCACTGGTATTCAATTTCAACGCAACGGCGAAACCTGCCAAGCGCAAAGCCACATGGAAACGATTTTAGCGGCGGGTTCTATTGGCTCACCCGCCATCTTACAACGCTCAGGTATTGGTGATGCTAAGTGGTTACAAGAAAAAGGTATTCCGGTGGTTTTGGACAAGCCTGCGGTGGGTGCAAACCTGCAGGATCATTTACAACTACGCAGCATCTTCAAAGTACACGGCATCAAAACCCTGAATCAAAGCGCCAATAGTTTATGGGGCAAAGCGCTGATGGGATTGGAATATGTCCTATTTCGCACCGGTCCGCTTACGATGGCTCCTAGTCAATTAGGCTTATTCGCTTATTCGGATGAAACAGTGGAAACCCCAGACTTGGAGTACCACGTGCAGCCCTTGTCGCTAGATAAATTTGGTGACCCTTTGCATGATTTTTCTGCGTTTACCGCTAGTGTGTGCGATTTACGTCCACAATCACGCGGTTGGGTAAAAATTGCTGATGCCGATCCAAACGTTTCCCCCTTGATTGCGCCGTGTTATTTAAGCCATGAAGCTGATCAGCTAAAAGCAACCAAAGCGATTCGCTTAACACGAAAAATTGCATCGCAAGCTGCGCTTACTCCCTATCAACCAACAGAGTATTTGCCGGGCTTGCATTATCAAACCGATGCAGAATTGGTTACCGCAGCGGGCAATATTGGTACAACTATTTTCCATCCCGTCGGCACTTGCAAGATGGGCAAAGCCGAGGACAAAGATGCGGTAGTGGATAGCCGCCTACGCCTTATTGATATGGAAGGGATACGCATAGTCGACGCTTCGATTATGCCAACGATCACTTCCGGCAATACCAGCTCGCCCACGATTATGATTGCCACACGCGGAGCAGAAATGATATTACAAGATCGACGCGCTTAAGCGGTGGCTACTGAACCCGCTAAAATTTTTCTCTCAGCTCATTGAGATTATAAAATGAGCCATCTAAATATTTAGCGATAGAGATACTGATCTCACACGAATCCTTAATGCGGGTATTGGGGTCTGTCGCGAAATTCATGGTTTTAATCTTCACCATGTATTTATCACCCATCGCCGCAGAAATCCCTGCGGATAAGGAATCTTCCAATTCTTTAATCGACTTATTTTTTAATGATAGTTGATCAAGCGGCTTCATAAATCCCTCTCATTAAAAATTTTATTATGGCTAGAGTTTAGGGCATAGCGATTTAACGACTGAATAATGGCCACTTTTGTTAGAAAGCAGCCATAAAAAACCAATTTAAACTATTAAACGCTCATTACGCGCCAAAATCCACGCACGCGGATGAGCGGTGAAGCCAATATGCCCGTAATAATCTTGTGCAGCCGGTGCCGCTAACAAGATCAAACTGCATTTCTCACCCAATTGTGCTTGCGTTAAAATCTGCAATTGAACGCCAATACCGCGCCTTTGATAATCGCGATCCACTGCTAAATCGGATAAATAACACGCATAACTAAAATCTGTCAGCGAACGCGCTACACCCACTAACTTATCACCGTCCCACGCACTAATCATTAAGGGGCTATTGGCAACCATCCCCTCCATGCAAGCACGATCATCGACAGGGCGACGCTCTGCCAAGCTAGAGCGCTTTAAAACATCAATAAATTGATCGACAGAAATGGGTTTGTTTATTTGATATTCAATTGGCATAGCGCCTCACTGAGTTAAGCGGTTATTTGAATGCAGAGAGCTTTTTTAAATCCATCGATTTAGCATAAGCCATAATGTCATCGGCTACGGCTTTCGAACCTTCAATAGTCACCAGAAAGCGATTATCGACGGGCATGGTAATATTATCAGGCTTCACAATCGCTTGTTGCCCATTAATCATCTGCATCTTACCCCCATCAGCCATAGCGCCCCCAAAGGCTGGATTCAGCATCATGCCCATAAAACCTTGCAACATCGGCGAATCGGTTACGATAGTGATACTAATGTTGTTATCCTTTTTAGTATACCGCCGACTTACCGTTAAGCCGCCTCCAAACATAGCAGCGCCTACACTCGCCGATTCAGCTTTTTCGGCCTCCCAACCACTTAAGGGTTCGGGTAGCAAGGTTGCAAGCTTTTCGCCACGTTGTTGGCGCAACAATTGTGATGCCATTTCTAGTCGTGCCAACGCTTCTTGCGGCTTACCCTCTTTATAAAGCGCAGTCGCTTTTTCCAAAGCATCCAAGGTATCGTCTGCGTATGCTGTGGTGATCATACTCAACGAGCCAATCAACACCCATAAGGTGGACTTTTTAAGCAACATAATCAATCCCTCGCTTTTATGATAGTGCCTCGCTCTTTGAGCATAGCACAAACCTAAAAAGCCAAAAGCGACTGCGCTATAATCGATCACGTAGCGAATAATAAAGCATGGCAGTAACCAATAAAGGCCACCGCAACCACGTCCCACCGGGAAAGAGCGGTTTGGGTAAAGCTTCAAAAATACTAAAGCGTGAATCCTGTCCTTGAATAGACTCAGCGATTAATTTACCTGCCAAGGTAGCCAATGCAATACCATGACCCGAATAGCCACTGACAGAAAAAATATTCGGCCTTAAACGCGAAAAATTAGGCAGCCGACTCATAGTAATGGCTAACGTTCCGCCCCATGCATAATCTAAATTTACTTTATTGAGTTGCGGGAAAACTTGTAATAAACGCGGGCGAACTAAGGCACGAATATCGGTCGGAAAGCGAAAACTATAACTCTCACCGCCACCAAACAATAAGCGTTGGTCGGCACTGATCCGAAAATAGTTCACCACAAAGCGTGTATCTGCCACGGCTTGACGCTCGGGAATTAAGGCTTGAATTTGGGCTGAAGACAGCGATTCCGTTGCTACAATATAGTTATTAATAGGCATTACCCGCGCAGCAATGCTCGGCTCAAGCTGATCTAAATAACCATTACAAGCTAATACTAAAAATTTACAGTTAAGCTCGCCACGCTCGGTTTTAACCACAACCGGCTGATTAGCGCTATAGGATAATACAGGTGAGTTTTCATAAAACTGTACGCCCGCTTGTTGTGCCGCTTGCGCTAAACCTAAGGCGTATTTCAAAGGATGTAAATGGGCTGCGCCGTGATTTAATAAACCACCGTAATAAGTCGGTGATTTCAATTTAGTGTGTAAGTCGGCTCGACTCAACGGTTCTAGCTTGTCATAGTTATAATCGCGCTGCATTTTCTCAGCATAAGCATGAAGTTCGGCAAGGTATCTTTTACGATGACAGGCGTAAATAATGCCTGCTTGTAAATCACATTCAATTTGATGCTGTTGAATGAGCGCTTGACATAACTCGATCGCCTCGATACTTAAATCCCATAAAGCGCGTGCGTGCGTTAAGCCAAATTGCTTTTCGAGCTGCCACTGATTTTTATTAAGACCGCTACCGAGCTGACCACCATTACGTCCCGAGGCTCCCCAGCCGACACGATGTGCTTCGAGGACCACCACCTTGAAGCCTGCTTGTGCTAAATGCAGGGCTGCCGAAAGCCCCGTGTAGCCCGCACCCACAATGCCAATGTCCGCGTGGCACTCACCCGCAAGTGGCGGAAAAGGGCTAAGCAATGGTGTGGTAGCTGTGTAATAAGACTGCGCAGGATAATGCCCGCGCAAGTCATTATGAAATAGAAAACTCCCTCGCATGGAAATTTACTAATCTAGGTAACCCAATGTTGCTGCTTTTTGATAGGTATCGTCTAGCGTTTTCTGCGCTTTGTTAATTAATTCATCAACTTCGCGATAACTAATGGTTAAAGGTGGCGAAATAATCATCGTATCGCCTACATGACGCATCACTAAGCCATTGGCAAAACTATTTTCTCGCCCAATTAGCCCTACTGTGCCACGTTCTACCTTAAATGGTTCACGTTGTGCCTTATTTGGGCTTAATTCTAAGCCACCAATCAAACCCACCATCCGCGCCTGCCCTACCAAAGGATGCTCGGCTAATTTTAGCCAGCGCTCTTGCATATAAGGGCCAATATCGTTCTTGACACGCGTCACTAATTGCTCACGCTCTAAAATATCCAGCACGCTTAAAGCGGCTGCACAAGCGGCTGGATGTGCTGAATAGGTATAGCCGTGGTAGAATTCACCGTGATTCGCAATTACATCAAACACACGATCACTGATTAAGACCGCACCCATTGGCAAATAACCGGAGGTCAAGCCCTTCGCCAGCGGCATCAAATCCGGTTTAATACCGTAATATTGAGAGGCAAACCATTCACCAGTACGTCCGAACCCTGTGATCACTTCGTCTGCAATCAAGAGAATCTGGTATTTGTCGCAAATACGTTGAATCTCAGACCAATAAGAAGCCGGTGGAATCACAACTCCCCCCGCACCTTGAATAGGCTCACCAATAAAGGCAGCTACTTTCTCTACCCCTAATTCAAGAATCTTAGTTTCTAGTTCACGCGCACGCGCCAAGCCAAATTCATTCGGATCTTGCGTACCGCCTTCGCCGTACCAGTAGGGCTGATTAATGTGCACAATATTAGGAATCGGTAAACCACCCTGCCCATGCATCGCCCCCATCCCGCCTAAACTGGCACCTGCCATCGTGGAGCCATGGTAAGCATTTTTACGCGAAATAATCACTTGCTTATCGGGTTGGCCTTGGCTTGCCCAATAATGGCGCACCATCCGCACGACCGTATCATTAGCATCCGAACCGGAGCCCGTGAAAAACACATGATTCATCTGCTGGGGCGCTAAGCGGGCTAGGCGTTCGGCTAATATTGCCGCCGGTGGATGGGTCGTTTGAAAAAACGCATTATAATAAGGTAGTTCGCGCATTTGTGCGGCCACCGCATCCACAATTTCATCGCGCCCATAACCGACACCCACGCACCACAATCCAGCCATGCCATCGAGGATTTTATGACCCGCCTCATCGTAAATATAAACACCCTCAGCGCGTGTAATAACCCGAGAGCCTTTTTGATTAAGCTGGGCTGTATCGGTGAAAGGGTGAACATGGTGCGCAGCATCTTGCGCTTGATAAACGGTGGTCATACGGTCTCCTCTCTTATACCGTCAATAATAAGTGCTCGCGCTCCCAAGGGCTGACCACTTGCATATACTCTTCGAACTCGCAGGCTTTCAGGGCTTTATAAATACTGGAGAATTGACGGCCTAATACTTCCTGTAATTCATCACTTTCGTCAAACGCCACGACCGCTTCTTGCAAACCACGCGGTAAACCATAATTGGCCTGATGTGCATTGCCTTTAAATTCTTTATCGGGGTTAATCTTGCGTGTCATACCGAGATAACCGGTGGCTAAACTCGCTGCAATCGCTAAATACGGGTTGGTATCCATGCCCGCAATACGATTTTCAACGCGACGCGCTTCTGGCCCACTACGTGGCACACGCAAACCAGCCGAACGATTATCAATCGACCATTCCAAATTAATGGGTGCTGCATCACCAGGCATCAGGCGGCGGAAAGAATTGACATAAGGCGCCATAATGCAAGTAGCAGCGCCTAAATAAGCTTGCTGTCCCCCAATGAAGTGATAAAACAAATCACTGGGCTTGCCTTTTTCATCACTAAATAAGTTTACCCCTGTTTTTGCGTCGACCACGCTTTGGTGAATATGCATGGCACTGCCGGGCTGATTTTCCATCGGCTTCGCCATAAAGGTTGCATAGCAATCATGCCGCATCGCAGCCTCACGAATTAAGCGCTTAAACACAAAAACCTGATCGGCCAATGCTAAAGGATCGCCGTGCATTAAATTGATTTCGAGTTGTGCAGGACCACCTTCTTGAATAATGGTATTAATATCCAAGCCCTGTGCTTCAGCGAATTTGTAGATATCCTCAATAATCGGTTCGTATTCGTCCAAAGCCATCATTGAGAACGCTTGCCGCCCCACACTTTGACGCCCGGAACGACCATAAGGAGGTTTTAGCGGAATATCAGAGTCGGTATTGCGTTCGGTTAAATAAAACTCCAACTCAGGCGCAACAATGGCTTTCCAACCCTTTTGTGCATAAAGATCAATCATGCGCCGCAATACATTACGCGGTGCACACTGAACCGCATCACCATGTTGATAAACCAAATCATGAATCACCATCAAACTTGGATGGCGTGCCCACGGCAGAGAACGAACGGTTGATAAATCAGGCACTAAACGAATATCAATTTCGGTGGAATAATCATCTGACTCATAATCGAAATATTTACCCGTAATGGTTTGGAAAAAAATACTGAAGGGCAAAAAAGTCGATTGCATTTCACCAAAGCGATACGCAGGCATTACTTTACCACGAGCCACTCCGTGGATATCCGCCACGACGCATTCGACTTCATCGATTTGATATTCTTTAATTAATTGCTTGAGTGCAACCTGAGTCGGCTCTTTGAGCGATAGGCTAGTTGCTGCTTGTGTCATAACGATTACTTCTGCAAGGTTATTATAATGTTGACTGTAATACTGTGATCACATTCTGGAAGATTGCACCGCACAAAGTCAACTCGGGTGAGAATAAATATTCATGCTTAATATGCGCTTTTAAAGGGATTTTTTCCTGATTACTACCAACAACAAATGTGCATCGCAACAATTTACGCACAAGCTTAGTGCAATGTGATCACATTCATTGACACACCTAAACCCTTAATGCAAGATGCTGACAAACCTTATTCTTCAACAGGTTTTCGGGCATTATTTTGACATGTGGAGGCAGCATGAAGCACCCTATTAAATCGTTAACCAAACGTCTTATTCTTTCAGCCTTAGCGCTGAGCACTTTTGCTATAGCATCGTTTAGTCATGCTGCTGGTACGCTGAATGTTTACAACTGGTCGGACTATATTGATGACTCCGTACTGAAAGATTTCGAAGCGAAAACAGGTATTAAAGTACGTTACGATGTCTTTGATAGTAATGAGGTGCTAGAAACCAAATTGCTAGCAGGCTCAACCGGCTATGATATTGTCGTACCCAGCGCTTATTTCTTGGGCCGCCAAGTGCAAGCCGGTGTCTTTGAAAAGCTTGATAAAGATAAATTACCTAATTTAAAAAATATGGATCCTACGATTATGAAGCTTGCTTCAGAAAGTGATCCAGATAACGCTTATTCTATTAACTATTTATGGGGCACTACAGGTATTGGCTACAATGAAGCCAAAGTTAAAGCGGCTTTACCGGATGTTCCGCTTGACTCATGGGATTTAGTGTTCAAACCCGAAAATTTGAGTAAATTAAAAGATTGCGGTGTTTTCTTTTTGGATGGCCCTACCGAGATTATTCCAGCCGCCATGAATTATCTGGGTCTGGATTATAAAAAACCGGATGCAGACAGCTTGAAGAAAGTGGAAGAATTAATGGAAAAAATTCGTCCTAATATCCGCAAATTCCATTCTTCCGAATATATTTCTGCTTTAGCCAATGGGGATATTTGCTTAGCGGTCGGTTGGTCTGGTGATATTCTGCAAGCTACTAATCGTGCAATCGAAGCCAAGAATGGTCATGTTATTAAATACATTATTCCTAAGGAAGGCGCACAGCTCTTTATGGATCAAATGGCCATTCCTAAGGATGCCAAAAATAAAGACGAAGCGTATCAATTCATGAATTATCTGATGGAGCCAGAAGTAATGGCAAAAATCAGTAATAAAGTGTCCTACGCCAGTGGCAATTTGGCTGCTAAAGCGTTCGTCAATAAAGAAATTACAGAAAACGCTAATATCTATCCCCCTGAAGACGTCATGAAAAAGCTCTATGTCATGCCAATCTTTGATTCGAAGACAACCCGTTTAGTCAATCGATCATGGACTAAAATTAAAAGTGGTCACTAACCACTAAGCTTACACGGGCAGCCTCACACGCTGCCTTTTTTCTTTCTGCCTCATGAGGATGCCACCATGGCGGATACTCCCACCTCTGAACCACGTAAAGTTTTTGCCCCTTGGCTAGACCCGAATCAAAAGCCTCTCGTTCGTTTTGAGAATGTCACTAAAAAATATGGCGATTACACCGCTGTTGATAATCTAACGATTGATATTTTTGAGCGGGAATTCTTTGCTTTATTAGGCCCCTCGGGTTGCGGCAAAACCACTTTATTAAGAATGTTAGCGGGTTTTGAACAACCCACTAGCGGACGTATTTTAATGAATGGTGAGGATATTTCTAAGATCCCACCCAATAAGCGTCCGATTAATATGATGTTCCAGTCCTATGCGCTCTTTCCGCATATGACCGTGGCACAAAATATTGGCTTTGGTTTAAAACAAGAAGGCAAAAGCAAAGCTGAGATTGATAAACGCGTCGATGAAATGCTGAAACTGGTTCAACTCGAACCGTTTGCGAAGCGCAAACCCCATCAGCTTTCAGGCGGGCAACGCCAACGGGTGGCTTTAGCACGCTCCTTAGCCAAAAGCCCGAAATTATTATTATTAGATGAACCCTTAGGCGCGTTAGATAAAAAACTGCGTGAAAAAACGCAATTCGAATTAATGTCCTTGCAAGAAAATTTAGGACTCACCTTCATGATCGTGACCCATGATCAAGAAGAGGCGATGACTGTTTCTAGTCGTATTGCCGTCATGGACAAAGGCATTATGGTACAGGTTGATACGCCAGCCGAGATTTATGAAGCGCCCAATTCTCGCTATGTCGCGGATTTTATCGGTGATGTAAACTTCATGGAAGTTGAAGTCTTACGCCATGAAGGGGCGCAAATCATTGTTAAAAGTGCCACCCTCAATGAATTTAAGTTAGAAACCGATAGCGACCTCAAAGACGGTGAAAAAGTTTGGCTCGCCATTCGCCCTGAAAAATTCATTGTGAGCAAAGAAAAGCCTAGTGACGACCAGAATATGGTGCAAGGTAAAGTCTGGGATATAGCCTATTCCGGCGATACTTCCACTTATCACGTACGCCTTGAAGACGGCACAACGCTCAAAGCACAAATGGCCAATCGTCGACGGGTACGTAACCGTGATATTACGTGGGAAGATCCCGTATGGGTAGCATGGAGCTATCGTGCTGCCGTTCCATTAAGAAACTAGGGAGGCAGTGATGAATCACTCATTTAATTGGGGGCGCTTCTGGTTAATTAGCATACCCTTTATTTGGCTGCTGGTTTTCTTCTTACTGCCTTTTATCATCGTGGTCAAAATGTCGTTGTCTGACATGGCCAACGCGATGCCACCTTATGTACCCACGCTAGACCTCACACAAGGCTGGTCTAGCTTGATGGAGTATTTAAAGCAACTGGACTTCGAGAACTATAGCTTCTTAATGGATGATGAACTGTATGTGCTCTCTTATTTGTCCAGCTTAAAAATCGCCCTAATCTCTACTTTTCTCACCTTATTAGTAGGTTATCCCCTCGCCTATGGCATGGCAAAAATGCCAGAAAAGTGGCGACCCATTTTACTAATGATGGTAATTTTACCGTTTTGGACTAGCTTCTTGATCCGTGTTTATTCGTGGATTGGTATTTTGAAGGGTGATGGACTATTAAATTCAACCTTGATGGCACTGGGGCTGATTAATGAGCCTTTGGTGATTATGAATACCACCACGGCAGTTTATATTGGCATCGTCTACTCCTATTTGCCCTTTTTGGTTTTACCCTTATATGCCACCTTAGAAAAGATCGACCATAGCCTGCTGGAGGCAGCCGCCGACTTAGGTGCCAGTCCTATGAAAGCATTTTGGCAGATCACTTTTCCCATGTCCTTACCCGGCGTCGTTGCCGGAGCCTTTTTAGTCTTTATTCCGGCCATGGGTGAATTTGTTATCCCTGACTTATTAGGTGGCTCAGAAACACTCATGATTGGTAAAACCCTCTGGGAAGAATTCTTTGGCAATCGTGACTGGCCTCTGGCCTCCGCAGTGGCAGTAGCACTCTTATTACTCTTGGTGATCCCCATCCTATTCTTCCAAAGAATGCAGGAAAAACAACAGGAGGCTAATTCATGAATCCAACCCGTTTTAATTGGTTCAATGCAACTAGCTTAGCCCTAGGCTTTGGCTTCTTATACCTACCTATCTTGATTTTGATTATCTTCAGCTTCAATGACTCTAAATTAGTCACTGTTTGGGGTGGGTTTTCAACACGCTGGTATGTGGCTTTATTTCAGGATGAAGCGTTTATGGAAGCCGCATGGGTTACCTTGCGCGTAGCCTTAGTGAGTGCAACCTTCGCCGCAATTTTAGGCACCATGGCCGCCATGGTGTTAATCCGTGCTAAACGTTTTCCGGGGCGCATGTTGTTTTCGGGTATGATTTATTCCCCTTTAGTCATGCCAGAAGTGATCACGGGCTTATCGCTTTTACTCTTATTCGTAGCGATTGGTCTGGATCGGGGTTATTGGACCATTACCTTGGCACATACCACTTTTGCCATGTGCTATGTCGCGGTCGTCGTTTCCTCACGCTTATTGAGCTTTGATATGTCTTTGGAAGAAGCCGCTTTAGACTTAGGGAGCACACGCTTAAATACCTTTTTCCAAGTAACGCTCCCGATTATTTTACCCGCGATTATTGCCGGTTGGTTATTGGCGTTTACCCTATCGTTAGACGATTTAGTCATTGCCTCCTTTACTTCTGGCCCTGGCTCCACCACATTACCCATGAAGATCTATAGCCAAGTAAGATTAGGGGTTAATCCACAGATTAATGCCTTGTCTACCATACTGATTACCTTGGTTGCGATTGGTGTGGTGATCACCTCCCTCTTAGGCAAACGCCAAGCTGAGAAGGAGGGCAAGCAATAGCCATAAGGAGGCTGAATGTTTAACTTCTTCAAAAAACCTAGCTTGCCAAACCCCGAAGAGGCTTTGGCAGGACGCAATACTGAAATGCCGGTGACCAATCGGCATTTCGTGAATGAGAACCCCATCAAAGCGCCCTTTCCAGAGGGTTTAGCCTTAGCATTATTCGGCATGGGCTGCTTTTGGGGGGCAGAGCGGCGTTTTTGGCACGCGTCAGGCGTTTATAGCACGGCGGTCGGCTACGCAGGTGGTTATACACCGAATCCCCATTATGACGAAGTGTGTAGCGGGCAAACCGGACACAATGAAGTGGTTTTGGTGGTGTATGACCCGAAAAAAATTAGCTATGAAAAACTCTTGCAGATTTTCTGGGAATCCCATAACCCAACGCAAGGCATGCGCCAAGGCAATGACATAGGTACTCAATATCGCTCCGGTATTTACACCTATACACCCGCGCAACAAACAGCAGCAGAGGACAGTCGGCGCCGTTACCAAAAAGCTTTAAGTGATAAAGGTTATGAGAATATTACGACTGAAATCATGGCCGCACCTACTTTTTATTATGCGGAAGACTATCACCAACAATACCTCGCCAAAAACCCGAATGGTTATTGCGGCCTAGGCGGAACCGGCGTGAGTTGCAGTTGAGGGTCTAATCGTTTTATCCTGCCACACCCCAAACTGGCAGGATAAACATGCGTTCTCATTTACTTAAAGGTTATGGCTTAGCACTCTTAGGCGTATTGCTTTTATCACCCGATGCGTTACTGATTCGCTTATCGGGTAATGATGTTTGGCAATCTAATGCATGGCGCGGCTTAGTGGGTGGTTTAATGGTGTTAGTCTATAACCATTGGCTAGATAAGCGTTCACTGTGGGAGCAAACTAAGCCTGCTGGAATCTGGTTTTTCGTCAATACCCTACTCAATACCCTATCCCCATTTGCTTTTGTGTATGCGATTCATCATGCCAATGTTACCGACGTTTTAGTCGTAGTCGCCTTCTCCCCTTTATTAAGCGCTCTTTTTTCTGCGGTATTTTTAGGTGAAAAAGTACACTTACGCACATGGCTAGCAGTGATGGTTTGCGGGGTCGGTTTAGCCATTTTATTTACCCAACCGAATAGCCAAAGCTCCTTATCGGGCCTATTAGCTGCGTTTTTTTGTGCTGTCATGTTAGCCGCACAGTTTGTTATTATTCGTGCCAAATCAGAGGCTAATCTCACCCCTGCCCTTGCTTTGGGTTATATGATTAGCGGTGTTATTAGCTTATTTTTTGCCAGCGCTATCTTCCCCAGCACCCTCATGCAATGGCCGATTTTCTTGCTAATGAGTACCTTGGTAGTACCCTTACCTTTCGTCTTATTCTTCCTCTCCTTGCGTTATATTTCAGCCGCTGAAACCAGTCTCATTATGCTACTAGAATCTATTTTAGGCTCACTGTGGGTGTGGCGGGTTTTAAACGAACAGCCCTCTAGCCAAACCCTACTCGCAGGCATATTAATCCTAAGCACGCTAAGCTTTCACACCCTACTTGCTTTACGCATCACTGACGATCAAGGGAGCATTACCCAAAAAGCTACACGATCGTGACTCTAATCATAAGGGCTAGGAAGCTAATAGCGTTTAGACTTCAGCACTGGTTTACTCACCATCAGTCCTGCAATACTTTTAGAATAAGGCTAGCGAGCTGTTATACTGAAGCCTAAAATGGCTTGTTATTATAGGGACTTGATCCGCCCTTATATAAATCTACAAGGATGTCAAATACGTGTCTGAGCTAAGCCCTGAACTTGAAGTCAAACTCATTGAACCACCGATGACCACCATTGACTTGTTGCGCCATGGTGAAGTGGCAACACCTGCCCTATTTTCTGCTCCCGACAATGAACCCTTGGGTATGAGTGGCTGGAAACAACTGACCCTCGCAACCCAACATGCAGAGTGGGATGTCGTTTATAGCTCACCCACACGGCGCTGCCACGATTTTGCACGCTTATTGGCTCAACGCTTAAATGCGCCCTTTATTCCTGATCCACGCTTGTGTGAATTAAACTTTGGCGCATGGATTGGGCTAAGTCAGCAGGAGATTTTCGAGCGTGATCCCGAATTATTGCAACAATATTATCTTCAACCCCGCCGTTTCAAAGCACCTGATGGTGAATCCATGGAAGCTTTCATGTATCGAGTCGATGCTATTTGGCAAGAAATTTTGGTCAACCATACCGGCAAGCGCGTATTAATTCTGACCCATGCCGCCGTCATGCGCGTCATTCTAAGCAAAGCCCTCGATTTGCTCTATCAAAAAGCCCTACGCTTTGAAATGGGGCACGCCCAATTTACCCGTTTACGGGTTTATCCGGATGGCGAAATTAGTTTACTAGGGCATGGCCTAAGCCATATTGGTACAAAATAACGCCGCTTCTGATTTATTGACTAGCGCTTGGCTCTTTATAAGGTTCTACTAAAGCGTCGCTAATTTGATAACCTGCTTGCGCTAAATTGGTTTTAACCGCCTCGCCCTTGATAATGCCGGACACCACCACTGGCTCGTAAATCTTTTCCATTGAAATCCCTGCACTTGCTTGCGGATGTACCAGCAGTGTTTGATTCACTGGAGGTGGTGGCACATGAATACAGGCGCCAAAATAAGGCACCAGTAAAAACTCTTTCACGACACCTTTTTGATTATCCACTTCTAGCGGTGACACATAACCAATTAATTTAATACGCTTGCCATACACCGCTGGATTCGTGGGCGCTGCATCCAACTCACCTTGCATCTTCGCCATGAGCTTATCGCCTTCCTCGACATCCTCATCTTTGATTTTGTCTAGCATAGGCTGATATTTGCGCATAATGTCCGCCAGACCCTGCCCAGGTAGTTCCAATGACTCCCAACTAATCGCCTCATAATCCGTAGTAGTTTGTTGAGTTTCTAACTTAGCGACTAGCTCTGCTGAAGATACGGATTGAGGTTTTTGTTCAACGGTGGCTGCTGTCACAGCCTGCTCCGCTAATGGCGTTGTGTTTTGTGTAGCCTGCTCAGATTTATCCGAACATGCGGTCATTAATAAGCCAGCTAACACAATAAGCAATACAGGTGTTTTCATGATTAGGTTCGTATCGTTAGGCCATCTTGCAAAGAGCGTCGATAGGCAATAGTGCCGGGCAATAAACTTAGTAGGAGCGCTAAACCGACCACCACGGTAATCAGTGCCAAGCTCGTTAAATCCGGTAGCCAAGTGCGCAAATAAAAACCATACTCGGCAATCACCCACGGACGTGCTACCCAAACGAGAACATACACCAGTATCATGCCCAGTAAACATCCCACTAGAGCTAAAACCAAAGCTTCTACAATAAAAAGAAGTAAAATGTGATACGGGTAAGCGCCGACGGCACGCAAAATCGCCATTTCACGTCGCCGCTCATTCAAGGTCGAGAGCACCGTGGTCAACATGCCTACCAAACCCGCAAGCACGACAAAACCACTGATAATGCGCAGCACGGTTTCGAACATGCCTAAAGCCTGCCAAAGATCAGCTAAAGCCACGCCGGGCAAAATAGCTAACAAAGGCTCACGCTTATAATCATTCATGTCGCGCTGCACACGAAAGGCGGCTGCCCGTGTTTTTAATCCCACTAAAAAAGCAGTAATCACTTTGGGCTGTAGATTCTTTTGCAACGCTTCTGCTGCACTAATGCTATAGCCACTCACTTTCGTACCCGCTACCCAATCAATATGTACAGCTTCTAAACCTTCCAGCGTGATATGAATAGTACGATCCAGAGGCGTGCCGGTTGGTTTAAGAATACCTGTCACAGTAAAAGGTTTGTCCGCATGTAAGGCCGTACTTACCTCACTGGTACCGTGCGCCACGACGATTTTATCACCGAGTTGATAGCCTAGTTTACGCGCAACTTCCGCACCGAGTACCGTATCGAACACGCCCTTAAAGGCCTGTCCTTGGGCAAATTCCAAAGCACGTTTATCGCCATAACGATAGAACTTAAAATAATCTTGATTGGTGCCTAGAACACGAAATCCCTTATGCGAATCACCCAGAGAAAGCGGCACTGTCCATTCGATCAGTGGGTTGGCAGCAAGTTCTTGATAAGATTTCCAACTGATATTATTGGTCGCATTACCAATGCGGAATACGCTATAGAGCAATAACTGTACTGAGCCGCTACGCGCCCCGACCACTAAATCCGTACCTGAAATGGTACTTAAGAAGCTTACCTTCGCTTCTTTACGAATATATTCAACCCCTAGCAGCAAGGCGACACTAATCGCAATAGCGACGATGGTCAGCAGCACACTGACGCGACGATTCCATAAACTCAGCAAGCTAAGCTTTAACAAAATCATGCTGGGTTCACTCGCTGTAAGTCTAAACTACGCGGAAAATAACGTGATAGCTGTGGATCATGACTAACAAAAATAATCGTACTGCCTTGAGCCTCCGCTTGCGTGAATAATAACTGGAGAAAATTATCACGTGCATCGCTATCTAGCGCGGATGTTGGCTCATCGGCAATAATTAATTCTGGTTTCCCCATTAATGCGCGCGCCACCGCCACGCGCTGCTGCTGACCAACACTTAAGTCTGTGATGACCCGTGTAGTAATCGCTTTGGCTAAGCCTAGTTGCTCAAGCAAAGTTTGAGCAGTCGCCACTACCGGCATAGCCTGTTCGCGCCGCAGCCTCGAAAACTCACAGGGTAAAGTGACATTGTCCAAGACAGAAAGGTAAGGCAGCAAATTAAATTGCTGAAAAATAATTCCCATATGATCAGCCCTAAACCGATCCCGTGCTGCATTCGATAACTGAGTTATATTTTGTTCTAATACGTGTAACTGGCCACTACTTGGCGTAAGAATTCCCGCCAAAATATTCAGCAACGTTGTCTTACCGCTACCACTTGCACCACGAATAAACAAATGCTCGCCTTGTTCAATCACTAATTCGTCCAGCCTCAATGTATCGTGACTTTGTTGAGGCCAACGGAATTGTAATTGATGCAGCGCAATAACCTTCATGGCGTTAAATTAATCGCCTGATCTTTTTCCAAGGTTTGAGCAGAAGCGCCTTGATCACTCACCCACTCAACTTCTAAGCGCTCAAAAGCAGGAAAGCTAGCAAATAGCTTGGGTGTAATAGTTTTTAAAGAAGCAGGTTGTTCACAGCCAAACACCCAATTCACCCCAACATCCAGATGTTCCGCCCCCATATTTTCCTCAGTTGACGGCTCTTTGTCAGCCGCTTTTTCTTCTTCACTGAGCTCATCTTGTCCAGTGTTTAACTCAGCCTTTTCAAACTTACATTGAGCGGCTTTATCAAAATCAAACAAATTCCCGCCGGCTTCTAATGTAGCAGAAGCTTCAGCAACGACTTTCTTATCAGCTTCCGAGCTCGCTTTATGCTCAAAACCAAACACATTGGCGGCTGGTGAGTCTAAATTAATTTCAATAACTTTATCTGCTATCGCAATACTTAGCGTGCCCACACCATGCTCATGAACACCATGCTCTTCATGTTCTTCATGTTCTTTATGGGTCTCTGCCACTGCAGTACTAGGTGAATCCGGCTTAGCTGAATCCGCCTGTAGCGCGGGAGTACTAAGCAGTAATAAGGCGAAAACACTACTGGATAAAGCTAAACGCTGCATAACTCATACCTTTATTGCAAATCAGTTGCATTTAAGTGTAGTGAGGATACTAGGTTTTTGCAAACTTTCTACTGCTTAGCAAGCTGATGAAATCCCATGTTTTATCAAACAATAGCTATGGCAAAACGGCAAAACACTTGGTATAGGCTTAATAAAAATTGCAACTGTTTTGCAGTAAAAACTCCCCCTGTTTAAACGCCGCCCATAAAAAAAGACGCCGAAGCGTCTTTTTTAGATGCTAGCTTAGCAAGTCAATGATTACATTGGCTGTACGTTAGCAGCTTGCAAACCTTTTTGGCCTTGTTCAGCTTCGAAAGAAACTTTTTGACCTTCGGTTAAGGTTTTATAGCCGTCAGATTTAATCGCACGGAAGTGTACGAATACGTCAGCGCCGCCATTGTCTTGGTTGATGAAACCAAAACCTTTCTCAGCGTTAAACCATTTTACTGTGCCAGTTAATCTAGCCATGTTATCTCCAGAATTTTCAATAAATAATGCGCAAAGCGCGTGTAAAGCCGCAATGTAGAGTTACTTATGATGACAAAACGGGAATGAATCTTCTGACACAACATGACTCACGAAGAAGCGGTGTAGCGAAGTGTTCAATTTCTATTTGTTGCATATAGTAGGGTCTGTATCACAGGCCAGTTTTGATAGTAGCATAAGCTTTTATAAACTTACACCGCTATTTTAAGTCAAGTAGTGGCTTTAATCACATCTTGCCGACTAATGGAAATAATTGATTTTTAATAGAGTGCGCACCAAAAAACGCTAAGCTTCGCTGTTTTTTGATGCACGACTCATAAAACACTATTTATTTGTTAACGGGAGAGGCGGGGTCAACCAAAAAAGACACAATGTCCGCGATCTGTTCAGGACTTAATACCCCATTATGACCAAGGCGCGGCATATTCGAGCAAGGAATAACGGATTGTGCATTGTAGATTTTGTCATAGGTATATTTCACGGTATCCCAAGTATTACCGCGAATTTTGCCATAACCTCTTAAATTCGTCCCCAAATTACCCGCAGCTAGCTCTTTCGGGTCAGCAGCGTGACAGGCATAGCAGTTGCCACCCCGTACTTTGTCGGGCGCATCGGGCTCATAACGTCCAATACGCATTGCAAAACCATCGGTGAAGGCTTTTTTACCTTTCTGCCAATTCCCCATCAAAATCCCATTCGCAGGATATTTAATCGTAGCTTTTTCACGTTCGACAATCGCCTTGGCTTGCTCACCAGAAACTTTACCGCGTGTTTCTGAGCACACTTTTAGTGTTTCATCTTGTTCAAGCCGCTTAGGATCTTGGTTTTTACCTTTATGGAAACCGCTCTTGATATACGCCTGCACTTTGGCTTGCATATCATCCGCATACACGCTAAAGCTTGCGATTAGCGCTAAAGCAGACAAGGTTACAGGTTTAATGTAGTTCATCGCTAGCTCCTTAACGTGTCATACCGGGAAGAACCATCGGTGCATCTTTAGCTTGATGGCTTAAGAAGGCCAATAAGGCCGTTGACATCGGAGAGCCATACTCCAAATCTGGTAAGCGCATTTGCCAATGACAATCCCACATACGATGCTGCATATTACGTGCTAAGCCATGGGAAACACGGTAGGTTGGCCAAGATCCCATCGTTTTCTGCGCATCCTTAGCAGTATAGAAATTACCTAAATTCTGGAGACGAATCCGCTTGCCATCTGCAGAGTGACAAGTCGCACACGAAAAATCCAAAGGTCCATGACGATGCCAAAATAATTGTTCACCCATAGCAATCGCTTCTTTTTCTTTAGGGTGATCAGCGGGAGGATTGAGCTTCATACCATCAGACTGCACAGCTACATAAGCAGCCAGCGCTTCAATATCCATATTAGGCTCATTGATGCGCTCGTCAGCAAAGGTCTTAGTCGTCACGTCGGCTGCATCAAAACCTTGAATTTCAGTCATGCAGGTGAGTAAACGAGATTCTAAATCTTGAACGCGGTCGGTATCTTTAAAATAGCGTGGCATCTGTGCATAAGCACCTTTCACAACACCAGCACCCAAACCAAAATCACAAGTTTCTAAAGAAACATTCTTAGGGCCACGCTTTTCTTTAAAAAGTTGCTCACCACGATCCACAACCAGTAATGCAGGATTCGCATCGCGATCACCGTAAGTCATCTCACGATAATCATCAACGCTAGCACCTTGGTCTGCATTATCCTGTGCTATAGCCGTACTAATACCAAAGCCTATTGCACAGGCTAATAACCAGCTAGGCTGGGTTAGTTTTGCCATACTCTCCTCCCAATCATAAAAACAGATTTACTCATCTGTTGTACGCTCTAATTGGCTTATCTTAGTACCGCGCTGATTGATAAAAGTCAATTGAGAAACTCCTAACTATCTCTTTTGAAGGCTCACCTTAAAACTGAAAACCCTTGTTTTAAATAAGGCAATCTTGCTTTTGTTTGCTTAGACCTCAACCGATTAAGTGACGATATAGCTCACTCTAGCGCCCTAATCCCAAATAAATTTTAAAAGAAAGCGCAGAAAAAATAACCGTACAGCCGCTGGGTTGTTGCTTGAAGGCATGGTGACTTAAACTGACAAACTCATTATCAGCTCTATGCCTACCCCTCATAGACCTAAGCCTGCCTAAGAATGGAGGAGATTGTGTATCAACGTTTAGAACAACGTCTGCGTGCGCTTGACACGCAAAATTTAACACCTTACTTACGAGGAAGTGCCACCGGATTAGAAAAAGAAAGCTTACGGGTCACGCCGCAAAGCCGCCTTGCTCATACCCCTCATCCACGTGTGCTAGGTTCCGCCCTAACCCATCCTTGGATTACCACAGATTATTCCGAGGCCTTATTAGAACTGATTACACCACCTCAGCGTAGTTCAGAAGATGCCCTAGACTTCCTACTTAGTATTGAAGCCTTTGTGTATCAACAATTGCATGACGAACTGCTGTGGACCACCAGTATGCCTTGCGTCTTAGACGGAGAAGACGATATTCCGATTGCCGAATACGGGCAGTCTAATGCTGGGCGCATGAAGCATATCTATCGCCAAGGCTTGGCATGGCGTTATGGCAAAACCATGCAAGTGATTGCTGGCGTGCATTTTAACTACTCGATTGCGGAGGATTTTTGGCCTATTTGGCAAAAAGAACTGCAAGAAAGCCACAAGTCCGCGCGCAGCTTCACTAATGAACAATACATGAATATCACCCGTAACTTATTACGCTACGGCTGGTTAATTTTGTATTTGTTTGGCTCATCCCCAGCGGTCTGCCGTAGTTTCTTATCAGGGCGTACCCCTCCCGCCACCATGCAGGAATTCGATAAATATACCCTGTATGAGCCTTTTGGCACTTCCTTAAGAATGGGAAATATTGGCTATAATAATCGCAAAGAAAAAGATACTGGGGTGAACGTTGGCTATAACTCTCTTGAGGAATATATTGCAGGGCTTAGCAAAGCGATTAACACGTCTTGGCCGCCTTATGAAGAAATTGGCATTAAAGTTAACAATGAATATCGCCAACTAAATACCAATATTCTACAAATCGAAAATGAATACTATAGTTCTGTTCGACCTAAACAACCCTTAGAAGGATTCGAAAAACCCAGCCTAGCTTTAAGTCAACGCGGTATTCGTTATCTAGAATTACGCTCGATTGATATTAATGCCTTCCATCCGGCTGGCCTAACTCGCCTACAATTGGCCTTCCTTGAAGTGTTTATGCACTTTTGTTTATTCCAAGAAAGCCCCCCCCTCAGTAGCTCCGATATGCTACAAATCAGCCAAAATCAAGCACTGGTAGCCCATCAAGGACGTAAGCCCGGCTTACTACTGCAGCGTTCTCAGGAGTCAATCGATATTTGTGTCTGGGCGGGTGAACTACTGAAAAATATGTCAGGTGTTGCTCAGCTACTTGATCAATCGCGCGGTGAAAAACACAACTTATATCGTGAAGCGCTAGCCAATCAACAAGAATTAGTTTGCCACCAAGATTTAACGCCCTCCGCACGAATGTTAGAAGAAATGCGTGAAAATAAAGAAAGCTTTTTCTGTTTTGCGCACCGCAAATCGCTAGAGCATCGTGAGTATTTCTTACAACAACACATTCCTGCTGCATTGCAACACACGTTTGAGCAGATGGCCAAGACTTCCCTTGAAAAACAACAAGTTATTGAAAAGGCCGATCATATGAGTTTGGATCAATTTTTAGAGCGTTATTTTGCTGGGACGTTATAAAGAAATTATTCGAATAAAAGCGATAGAGATTAAAAAAATTTCAATATATTTCCCTGTGTTTGTGCTAAATCTACTATACACTAGGGATTGAGTTAATTACTCAATAGACTCTTGTTGAGTGTGACAGGTAATTTGTGCGACTGCTTGCCTGTTCACTGATTGATTTCCGCAGCGCACAAATAGATGAGACGATTACAAGTGAATATTTACGTTGGAAACCTGGCCTACGGCACCACTGAAGAAGACCTCCGCAGCATTTTTAGTGCTTTCGGTGATGTTAGCAAAGTCAGTATTATTAAAGACAAAGAGACCGGCCGTTCAAAAGGCTTTGGCTTCGTAGAAATGCCAGATAATAGCTCAGCACAAGCTGCTATCAATGGTTTAAACGACACTGATATCGGTGGTCGTAATGCAAAAGTAAACGAAGCAAAACCTCGTGAAAATACAGGTGGCGGTGGTCGTCCACCTCGTCGTGATGGTGGTGGTTTCCGTCAAAATCGCTACTAACTCGCACTAAAAAGCTTAAACATATACCAAGCGGGTTGACTTTTACGACCCGCTTTTTTTATTTCTTACCTTTCATTTCTTCAATACCACCCTCTATCCTGCATTCACTACCGATTTATTTCGGATCAAAAAATATAACCTGATACTCAAAAAAATCTCGCTTGTTGCAGCGCAACATTCCCTCTAAGCTACACACTCGAAAAACAGTAAAAAAATTATAGTTAAACAATAGGTACGTCGTATGAGCAACATAATGAATTTAGATAGCGGCTTTATTCATTTTAGTCTCGAAAACGATCTTGAACGTGAACGGCAACTTGAAATTTTGCGTGCGATTCAGGATTTAAAAGCAATGAATGATAGTCAGTTACAAAACCTTGGCCTTACACGCGATAGTATTGAAAATGCGGTACGCTTTGGTTTATTTGATTAATAAAAAAGACAGAGTAGTAGGAAATATAACATGAAAGACATTAAAAGTTTATTAAGCAACTTATTTAGCTTTGGCGCTAACTCAAAAAGCGAAATTCGCCGCGCAGTGGCTGAATTACAAGCTATGAATGATCGTGAACTGAACGATTTAGGTTTATCACGTAGTGACATTGAATATGCTGTAATTCATGGCCGTGCAGGTATTGACGCACCTCGCAAAGCTGCCTAAGTCACCTTATACAATAAAAAAGCACTCACTAGCAAAAGGATAAAGAATAATGATCGATATTAAACAATTATTTGGTGGTTTCTTCCACTTAGGCAATGCAAACAGTCAACACTCAGAAAGCGAATTGCGTAAAGCTATCCGCTCTTTGCAGGCGATGAATGATCGTGAATTGGAAGATATTGGCATTACCCGTGGACAGATTGAAGACGCTGTACGCCGTGGTATTGTTGATCCTCGCCAAGCTGCTTAACCCCAACGCCTCAATGATTCTCTAGAGGTTTTTTGGGTAACTGTTGATAAGCAGTCTTGACGGCCTCCTTACCATATTCACGCTCCAAACGTCGCACGATAAAATGACCGCGACTCACGTTTTGGAAGTGATCAATAAACAACGTATTGACCAAAGCGCCGCCTGCCGCACCGATTAATGGTAGTGACTGTGCGACAGCTTTTTGGGTCACGGGTACGCCAAAACGTTGGGCAATCTGCGTAATTAATCGAACAAGGGGCTGTGCAGTCTTTTGTACAGCTCCGTTCGCTGCCACATAATGCGCCGCATCGGTGACTGACTTTGCTAAGGCAGCACGTACAGCAAAATAACCCGACTCAGCCGCATTATCGCTATCACTAGCACCCCCTAAGGCAAACACTTCTAGACAGGCAATCCGTCCCTCCGGACTGAGAATATCTTCACCCTCACTGCGCGCTATATCTGCAATCGAACGTAAAATAATTGCTGTCGAAATGGGTAACTCAATCGCCAGAGCACTCATGCCAAAAGCACCACCTGCCGCACCAGAAACACCGGCGATAGTCTTATGAAACCAATTTGACGCCTCCTGCCATTTGCCAGACTGTGGATTAGAAGCCAAGCTAGCAATAGACAGATCTAAGGCTGACTCCAAGGCATAGTGAGTGGCTTTGCTAATCAAATCATGGGCTGCTTTCGGTAAAACAGATAAAGCTTTCTCAATCGGTGTACCCAGTACATTACTCATCCGTGCAATCAGACCCGGATTTTCCAACAACTCCTTGGCATATTTTAAATCTTCCCAGTCTTTGCTTTTCGGCGTTAAGACACGCACAAATTCACTCATAGTAACTCCTTAGCCGCTAAGTGCTGGACTAAACCGGTCAGCAATTCAGCCGCTGGTGCCGCCATTTTTAACTGCGCCAATTCATCCGCCCGCGTCCAACCCGGATTTAATAAGGCAATTGGTTTATTCCACTCTTTAGCGCGTAGGCAAAAACGATAGCCCGAATAAACCTTAAGCGAACTGCCGATGACCAATAAAGCATCTGCTTGTTGCAACGCATTCAAACAACGCTCTACCCGCGCTTTGGGCACAGTGCCTCCAAAAAAAACCACGTCGGGCATCAGCGTACCGCCGCATCGGGTACATGCGGGAACACGTAAGGCATCATGACTGTCACCCGCTACCTCCGCATCGCCATCGGGACGTTGCTCAGCGTGGATAGTGACTAAGTGGGGATTTAGTTCAGCCAAGCGCCGCTGCATTTCAGCGCGTGAGCTTATAGCGTTACAATCAAGGCAAATGACTTCGGTTAAATTGCCATGCAGGTCAATCACATGACGACTACCCGCACGCTGATGCAAATTATCCACGTTTTGAGTAATTAACAAATCGACATGCCCTAACTTTTCTAGCTCAACCAAAGCCTGATGAGCTTGATTCGGCTGGGTTTGGTAAATACGTGGCCAACCGACAAACGAACGCAGCCAATAACGGCGCCGTGTCGCTTCATGCTTAATAAAATCTGGATGTTGGAGTGGCTCACCACGCAACCAAACGCCGTTTTCATCGCGATAAGTCGGAATACCCGATGCCAAACTAATACCCGCACCGGTCAGCACGACCAAACGTGGCTGCTGTGTCACGAACGTAATGAGAGAATCCAGTGCAGGCTCTGGCATAGGCATGTTTCAATGATCAAACGATTAAAAATTTTAGTTTGCAATGCTTTCATCACGCCTGCAAATCGACCCAATCGCCAGTGGGACTTAACGCGTGTGCCACTTCTCAATAATAGGTGCTTGATAGGCGGCAAAACGCTCTAACAAAGTGCTGGACTCTTGTTCGACCAAGAGCATTTGATAATGGCTTGACTTAACAAATTGCTCATCCACCGTATGTTTTAGAAAAGCATGCAGTTGATCGTAATAGCCCGCTATATTAAGCAAGCCGCAGGGCTTTTGGTGGAAACTCAACTGTGCCCACGTCCAAATTTCAAAGAGCTCCTCTAAGGTTCCCACCCCACCGGGTAGCGCAATAAATCCATCAGAAAGCTCGGCCATACGATGCTTGCGCTCATGCATAGACGGTACGACTTCTAGGCGCGTTAAACCATGATGCGCGACCTCGTATTGCATCAAAGACTCGGGCATGATGCCAATCACACGTCCACCTAGACTCATCACAGTGTCGGCCAGCACGCCCATTAAACCGACATGCGCCCCGCCATACACCAGACCTAAATCACGCTCCACTAATGCCTTGCCCAGAGCCTGAGCCGATTCTTTGTAAATAGCTTGACGCCCTAGATTCGAGCCGCAATACACACAGATATGTTTTAATTCGGTCATCCTTTAGCCCGACGCATGTTGGCAAAATCGAGCATACGTTGCGTCGAGCGCAGCGCCTTTACCCGAATCGCCTCATCCACATGAATCTCATTAGCGCCCGTTTCTAACACACGCAAAATATTATGCAAACCATTCATCGCCATCCATGGGCAATGCGCGCAGCTTTTGCAGGTCGCTCCCTCACCCATCGTTGGCGCAGCAATAAATTCTTTATCGGGCGCAGCCTGCTGCATTTTGTAGAAAATACCTTTATCGGTCGCCACTATGAATTGCTTATTAGGTAAGTTTTGTGCTGCTTTGATTAATTGCGTCGTGGAACCCACTGCATCGGCGAGTTTAATCACTTCGCGCGGTGATTCAGGATGCACTAACACCCCTGCAGCAGGATATTGTTGTTTCATGTCCTCCAGCGCGCGGAATTTGAATTCATCATGCACAATGCAAGAGCCTTTCCACAGCACCATATCCGCGCCCGTAACGCGCTGAATATAGTCACCTAAATGACGATCGGGCGCCCACAGAATTTTTTTGCCCTGTTCGTCTAGCCAGCTAATTAATTCCACCGCAATGCTAGAAGTCACCACATAGTCGGCTCGCGCTTTCACAGCCGCGCTGGTATTGGAATAAACCACAACGGTGCGATCCGGATGCTGGTCTACAAACGCACCAAATTCATCAATCGGGCATTCTAAATCCAAAGAACATTCAGCCTCCAAGGTTGGCATTAACACACGTTTTTCGGGATTTAGAATTTTTGCGGTTTCACCCATAAAGCGCACGCCAGCAACCACTAAGGTCTTCGCTGGGTGTTCATTGCCGAAGCGAGCCATGTCTAAGGAATCAGATACATAACCGCCCGTTTCCTCTGCCAACACTTGAATATCGCGATCCACATAATAATGCGCCACCAATACTGCATCTTGTTCGCGTAGTTTTTGCGCTATCTTGGCTTTCACTTCGGCTTTTTGTTGTGGCGTATAACTCGGGTTCAAAGACTCAATGTGAGCCGTCAAGGGTACTTTAATAAGGGGTATAGTAGGACTATTAGCTTTCATGTTCGGCAGATTTCTACTGGTTCAAGAGTGAAATAAGCATGGGCGAGAATGCGCTTAGTTTCAAGCACTAAGCGCTAAACTAACCTTTAGCGGAGTTGCTTGAGGATACCCTGAATTTCACTGGCAGGGCCACTAACTTGAACTTTCTCACCATTCCCTTTATCGATTACAATATCGACTTTACGCCCTTCCACATATTTTTCTAATACAGCTGCCAATGCCGCTAATACGCCATCTTTACTTAATAGCACCGATAATGCGCCCCCCGTACCGACCGCTGTCATTATTATCGTCGCCCATGTCGTCGGGTCAGCACTACGTGTTACCCCTGTAGTAGCTTCCAAACTCGGCTCGCTCAAATCTAAACTCTCTGCTAAGCCCACTGCTGCCAAATCCTCTTGTATTTGCTCAGATAGTGCCTCCATAACGGTGGGATCGTTGGTGCGAAATTGAATACTGACTGCCATTGTGCATTTCTCCTCAAGTGGTGTTTAAAGCTTAGCATAGCCAACTATTGAACGAGTGTTTCCGTAAAAGACTACACTATTGTCCTAAAGCTTATGATTGGATAGCTTATGTTCGTGAAATGGAGTTATTGGCTTAATGCGATTGTATTATTTATAGTGAGCGTATTATGGCTAAGCTCTTATCATTTCCATCATTCTCTCGGCTTTGACCATGAACAGGTGATCAGCTCACAAGTAAAGTTTCGCTACGAGCGTCTTTGGTGGCCGGGGAATGGGAGCTTATTAATAGGACAAGGCGTCAGTTGGCAGCCCATAAAAACTCATAAATATTATGCTAGCTTTGATCTAGCCGCCGACTTTTTTCACGCACCTTACAAACAACCTAGTATCAAAACTACTTGGAATCGTTTTGGTTTTTGGTGGGTGCATGAAACCAATCAACATTGGCTTGGCATTCCAGCAGGCTTGCCTGTACTAGTTAGCATAGCGCTCGGCTATTGGCTCAGACTGATCATAGCAAGACGTGTTAAATTAAATTCAGTTGGCTCACATAATTAACCAACTGATGCGTCGAGACATTACCAAACTTATCACGCAAGCCTAATAAAATTTTTTCCCCATAACGTTTAGAAATTCCCTCATTAGAATTTCCCAAGTCTGTCATACTTTTACCTTGCATGACATACCTTAATACAATTTTTTCTTTGGTGGTTAAATTCACTAAAACCTTGGGAATAAACCGATAATAGGAATAAGGGCGTGAAAAAGCTATATCGTTAAACGCTTTTGAGCATAAATGCAAAGTTTCTAAATTTTCTTGTTTGAGAGCATTAAAGCTATAATCTTTTGAAGAATTAGTGAAGCTAAATCCAGCCATACCTATTTTTTCATACATCACAGGTATAGAAACACCATGTTTAATCTGATAATCCTCTTGAGCAAGTTTTAAAACACTCTTTTCTGAATCAGTTAAATAATCCGACTTCGCATATTCCTGCCAATCCATGGGATAGAGTTTATACTCTTTAGTGGCTTTGATAGTAAAATCATGTTTATCAAAGCGCTCATAAGCATACTGCTCAATAAAACCACTTGAAAATGTATCGGAATGAATAAAACGTGGCGAAGCATTAAAAGAAGTTTCGTATAAAACGCTTGGAATAAAGGTATAAGCACAGCTTTCAAAACCTAAAACTTGTACGGTTCGCTCAAATAAAGCAAAACGGTCTTCAAGCGATTCAGCAGCATAAAGTCCAGTTACTAAATCCCCTATGAGGTACTTACCCATATGTTCCTCGAAAAGGTTAGAAGACTGACACTCCTTCTAACCCATCATAATCAATAATGATTATTACATTTTTTGTGCTATCACAAAATTCACCATCCCTTGATAATGCTTGGAATGGCAGCTTTGGATATCAAAACCCGCATTACGCAAAAAATCTAATAACTCGTTCATGGCTACAAAATTAGCGCTAGGGTTTGCTGCTAGCTGAAAATTGTAGGCTTTAAAAGCTTCAAAATCAGGATGCCACATCAACTCTTTCTCTGCATCATGAAACAGTTTAGCCTGATTAAAATGGCGATTGGGTGTCGCTAACACCAACAAAGCACCCGGCTTAAGTAGTTCATAAATATAGTTTAAAGTATTCAGTGGGCTAGTCCAAGCATAGAATGACTGAAGCGATACCGCCGAATCAAACAGTCCTTCCGTTTCTTCTATCGCTTGGTGTAGCACTTCAAAGCTTGGCTTATTAATATTTTGCAAAGTGAAACGCGCAATTTCTACCATCTCTGCCGCGTATTCAATACCGGTATAAGCAGTCACATCCGGCTTATCGGCTAATAAAGGCGCAATCCGTGCTGGACCTGCCCCTAGATCGACCACATGGCCTGTCAAATAACTGACCGCCTCATGATATAATTCACGTTGTACATGGGTATAAACACTCGCAAAGAAACGGCTATATTGATTCCATTGACGAATTGAATACTTCCCTGCTTTCTTAGGTAATTTTTTAGAGGCAAGCAATTTCTCTTCTCCTTTTATCCACTGTATAAAGCTTGATTTAGTTAACTTTGTATTCCATTCCATACAACTAAACTCAAATTCACTACCGGCTATAGCATTAATAGAATTAAGCACCATTTTAGCGCCTACCCGATTCGCATAGAATTTCAGGCTTTTCTTATTAATAACGATCATTATTTTTTCAATATGATTAGCTCGTGCTATTTCATAAAAAGCACGATGATAAATGCGTAGCAAACTTATCTGGCGATCGTCGTCATCAATAGCAAAACGACTTACCTCCATTAATTTAGCGCCCAGTTGACGTTGATTATCTAGCCATGTTTTAGCGTAAGTATCAGCAGGCAAGTCGTACTCACTATCAAATACCAATCGTGCTGAACTCACTATATTACCCTGTATATCTTCGGTAAAAAGATGAACGGCAGCATAATCATGCTGATCATGGTCAGCATTAGTCAAATGAGGATATAAAGGTCTAAAAATTTTCTCTCTAAAAGCTTTAACTCTTTTCAAATCATGAGGAGAGTCAGCTACTTTTAAAAGGCTTGGTAAATTATTGAGATTAAAAGCCTTCAAGGTCAAAGCTTGAGACTTAGGTTTTTCTTTCATGGGACACCCTGATAATAATAATTATTGAATTAGTAATTAAGTCGCCAAGATAAAGGCAAGGTTGGGATAAGTTAGATTTCCTCCTCAATTGTTGTGCAGCGTCTAGTTAGATTAATGGATTCCTTCGCTGTCTACAAACCCACCTTATTTCAAAAAAGTTCTAGCTGGAACGCAGAAGTTGAAAATTTTGCTTGTTTATTAAGAATTTGTTACGGAATGAATTAGTTTGATACATTTTTGAACAATTTTGATTTATAGTGGATTTTTTTGGAAAAGTGTCAGAATCCAATCAATACAAAAATGTCTTAAATCAAACAAACAAATTCATTTTCAATCATTCTGGGTTACAACTATTTTTATGAATAATAGATTTGATTTATTTAAAATCCGTGCAGAACGTCTGGCACATATCTTGGACACTCAATTTAAAGGTAGTAAGGAGGCATTGGCTCTAGAGGTAGGTTGTTCGGTCGGAGCAATTACACATTACTTAAATCCACATTCCGCCCGACCTTGCGTGGATAAAGCAGCAAAGCGTATTGAAAGAGCATTAAATTTAGAACCCCGCTCACTAAGCGAACCCCTACATGGCAAACGAGAAACTTATTACGTGGCAATCCACACCAATGCTCAATATACGTATGAAATAGTAACTATGTTAAAAGCAGAGGAGTGTGTAAAAGAATGTGCGGCTGTCCTAGGGGACTTTGATATTTTTATTAAGGTGCAGGTTGAGAACTTTCGCTTTTTGGATACATTACTAGCCAAATTAGTCAAATTACCAGGGGTAAAGCGTAGCCATACCTATAAGGCAATAGAATCCCTACACTGGCAACGCGAACAAGATCAAATGATGGACATACCGCCCAAAAATGAGAGACTCTATATACATAATGGCGTGGCGGATTTTATTTATCGTAAGCTCAATCACTTGTTCGATGAAATAAAAATACTGGAAGAAGATCCTATCGTTATTAAAGACAATGATTTAATTAGCATTGAAAAACATAAACTACTTGATGGAACTAAAAAACTTATTCTGGCAACGCATCATTATCATGAAAGCCTAAGTAATTATGAAGACTTCTTAGAAAAAGAAAAAACCTTAATTCAGGAGGGAGTAAAATCACGTAGAATTATTGTCATTCCTAATAATAATTATAAAATTAATTGGCCTAGCATTGAAACTAGATACAATCTTTTTCAAAAGATAGGATGCGAAGTTAGGCTAATAGTAGATAGTCAATGGATCAATTCAACAAAAAGCCCCATTTTTGAGAACTTCATTATTTTAGATAGTAATTTTGTTTGTATACGCAGCGAGAACAACAAGGATGATGAAGATAATGGGCAGATTAGCATCCATCGCAATGTGGAAATTATAAAAATGTATATAGACACTTTTAACTCAAATTGGAAGAAATCCCATAGCTATGAGCATTTTTTAGAGAAAATTTATCACCTAAGTAGAAAATAAGATAATAATTTCTAAGAAAATAAATATAAAAAGCCAGCTTAACAAAACTTTATTTTTAATAAAATTTCACTCAAAAAATAATTCTTTATGTAAATGAGTTTTATCTCATTCACATAAAGAAAAAATTTGTAGAGAGATTAGAAGGTCAACAAAAGATTAAACTTTTCTTAACTGGAGCTATATTAGCTCATACAATTATTTTATTTCAAGGTAGGAAAATACTCCAAGACTTGATTAAATATTAAGCAAGTCACTTGTGGCTTTACTAAATCTTTAAAAAAACCGCTTAACGCTTAGACTAGTGCTCATTATGTTTAATCGTGCAAGCAACGCCATTTTCCTGAATACATCTGACATCCTGTTCAATCTGATCTCACGATCAAGCATCTTGCCGTATGCCTAACCTTCACTGATATGAACCTTCAAATCCCCCCCTAACGCGAGCGCAGTTACCTGCTGCGCTGGTGCTGAATCCAAAGTAGAACGATTAGCTAAGAGAACACGCTCATGTCATCCAATAAACCACGACACACGGCGACGAGGGGCGAGTGTCCCCCTCAGAACCATAGGTAATGACTGTAAAATGCACGCTAACTCCTAAAACGCAAGTGCCTCAACCTGAACGAGACAATCATAATAGGTCGCAGCAGCGCCCATATCCGTCAACGCTTGACTAGAGACACCGTTACAGTTCTTCCCATCACGCGAATATTTACGCCACCAAATCGAAGGCGCTACCACTACACCTGGACGCGCACGATCCGTGACCTGAGCCTTGGCTTGAAAACTGCCGCGTTTATTGAAAATGCGTACTGGCTGATCGGATTGAATGTTGCGTTCGGCTGCATCATTGGGATGAAGTTCTAAGGTCGGCTCCAGCGTTTTCTTGCGCAAACTGTCCACATTAACAAACGAGCTATTCAAGAAATGTTGCTCTGGTGGTGAAATCATCTGTAAAGGAAATTGCTTGGCTAGTTCTGGCTGGCTAAACACCGACTCATGCGGCTCAACGAAATTCGGCACAGGATCAATACCTTGCTGCATTAAGCTTTCTGAGAAAAACTCACACTTGCCAGACGCTGTCGGAAAACCACCCTTAGCAAAAGGTGGATTCGCCACGTTTAAGCGCTCCCAACCTTGAGTTTGCAAAGTCTCCCAGCGCATTTGGTTCGTATATTCATGCTCCCAGTGCACCGCATCGCGCATAATGCTTTCGTCATCCGCTTGTAGTGCTGCATCTGCTAGTCCCATCTGTGCTGCCAACAAACGAAAAATCTCACTATTAGGCTTACATTCGCCCAAAGGCGCAATGGCGGCCTGATTCTTCATCAGATAATAGTGCCCATAAGCCTTATGCAAATCCTCGTGCTCAAATTGAGTCGTCGCTGGCAAAATAATATCCGCATAATCGGCCGTATCGGTTTGGAACTGCTCAATCACCACTGTGAATAAATCATCACGTTTAAAACCAGCGACCACTTTTTCACTATCGGGCAAAATCGCCAAGGGATTGCAGTTGTACACAATAACCGCTTCAACTTTTGCGCCGAACTTCGCATCGCCCTGCTGCAATAAAGCATCGCCAAATTGGCTAAGATTAATTGTGCGTGGTTTTTTACCCTCTGGCCATAAATCGGTACGCTCCAGACTGGCTGTGTCCATAGGAAACATGCCCGACGTTGACATTAAATGCCCACCTGCAGCATGACGCCATGCACCAATCAAGGCAGGAATGCAAGCAATGGCACGTACTGCATTACCGCCACCACGTACACGCTGCATCCCATAGCCCGCTTTGATTAAAACAGGCTGTTGTGCTTGTATGGCCGTTTGACCAATGACTGCGCCTAATTGCTCTATTTGCTCAACACTAAGGCTACAAATTTGCGCGGCTTTCTCAGGTGGGAAATCAGCAGCGCGTTGTTTGAGTGCCTCGAACCCCAAGGTATAATGATTAATGTAATCGCGATCCAACCAATTGTCGCGAATCAGAATATGAATCAAGGCTAAGGCCAGAGCGCCATCAGTTCCGGGTAAAGGGGCTAGGTGGTGATCACACTTTTGTGCAGTCAAGGAGCGATGCGGATCAATTGCAATTAAGGTAGCACCTTGACGCTGCGCTGCTTGAGCTCGCCGCCAAAAATGCACCCCACAAACGACTGGATTACTCCCCCAAATTAGAATTAAGCGCGCATTTTGGACTTGCTCTAAATCCGTTCCAACTCCCGCTCCCAAGGTTGCTTTTAAAGCCGCAGCACCCGCACTAGCACATACCGTTCTATCTAATAAGGAAGCACCCAATTTATTAAAAAAGCGCGCAGCCATGCCTTCTTTTTGCACAATGCCCATGGTTCCACCATAACTACAGGGTACGATGGCCTCGGGGTTACGGACTGCAATAGATTTTAATTGCTCAGCAATGCTAGCTAATGCTTCCTCCCATGAAATGCGCTCAAATTTTCCCTCCCCTTTTCGACCAACGCGCCGCAAGGGGGTCATCAAACGCTCAGGATGATAAACGCGATCTAAGTAGCGCGAGACTTTGGTACACAACACACCATCCGTCGTAGGATGCTGTGGATTGCCTTGGACTTTAATGGCACGACCTGACTCATCCACATTCACTTGGATGGAGCAGGTATCAGGACAATCATGTGGGCATACAATATGGAAAGTTTTCATGCTAGCCGCTCAAGGTATATCTAAGGAGATAGAGCGTACAGATTATCACCCAACGCTACCCGCAACCAGTCTATTTCTTGTAAACTAATGGGCGAGAGGGAAGTGGAGTACCTGTGTAATCGGAGGACGAGGTATATGTGTGAAATAACTTTTTACTATCATCAACAATGGCCTTGTTTACCCTACGAGGTTCTGGATGAATGTATTCGTCACCACCAAGAACATAGCCTCACTTCAGAATTTAATGAATTTTCGATTGATGTTTATGCGCTCGGCGACGACCCAGAATCCCGTGTGGTTGCTATTGACTTTGATAATACTATTACTGCTGATCCAGATTTTTATACGCAGTTAATTAATTGCCTACGCAAACGCGGTTGCAAACCCGTTGTCTGTACGATTCGCGAAGGTGATCAAGAAGACATGCAAAAGATCTGTAGCGTTTTGAAAGGCACAGAAATTGACATTTATACTTCTAACGGCCAGTGCAAACGCGATTATTTAAAGCAGCTTGGTGTCAAAGTAGGTCTATGGATTGATGATTTTTTTCCGGCTATCGCTAATGCTGGCGATACCTTTTGGATAAGAAACGGAATCAATTTTTAAAATGGACATGAGCGAAAAGTTCCTGCGCTGCCTTGTGGATGGCAAGTTTGAGCGCATGGAATGCCCACAGTGTGAAAACACTTTTTTAACTAATGTGTATGCGATGGAATGCAATGAGACTAGCGGTACATTGCAACTATTTTGCGAAAAATGCCGCAAAGCTTTCCTCGCCGATTTGAATAGCCCAAGCGGTCGGCAGTATGTGATCCTAGAGAAATATGCGCTAGGTTTAGAATATTTCAAAGACGCGATTAGAGCGGAGCAATTAAAGAATATTCCCTTTATTCGCCGTGTGGGTGTACTAGACGAAAACGACCATATTCTTGACCCCAGTTCCATTTGCTTATTCACTCATGATGAGCCCGAATTTCGCCTAATTTATATCATGGAGCGACTGGAGCATCTCGATGATGAAGATGTGGCCTTCTTCAATGAATCCGTCCATGAAATCGATTGGATGGCTGAAGCAGAGCGTGAGCGGGTCTACGGCTGGGTATCGGAGCGCTATAATCAATCGTTAGCCGAGGATATTCGCAAACTTTATCACTACTACCTGCAACACAAAGACTTTTTGGCGTGGGACTTGCATGGCAATAATTTAATGCGCCGTGCAGATACGAAAGAAATTGTCATTATGGATCCCTACACCCTACGCACCTAAATAATTCGACCCAGTTGGCATTTCAATAGAGGTGCTAACTGCGGCTGATAAAACCATGCTGCAGGCGCCCACTCATCATAATAAGGATTGTTAGAGATTTTGGTATAAGCTACCACTCCCTTCGGAGTCAGTTTCGCATGAAACGATTTGGAACCTGCTGGGGTACGATCCAACTCCACTGTCCATGCCCCTAGCTCAGGATTCACGAAAGAACGTGGATCATTAGCGGGATAACGTGGATTCTGATAAGCACTCAAAAGGCTGGCTTGGCGAATTTCATCGGGTGTACTCGGCCGTACATATGCTTTGGGTACTTGTTGAATGAGCATAGCTAACACTCCTGTTGTGCATCCTTGCATTCGTTATTTAGCGATAAATCGTTCAAAGCCTGTAGGCTAAAAAAGACAAATGGAGTGACTTTGCGGCATGAAAGGTGCTTGTTTATTAAGCTTCTCCCTCTTTTATTAGTGATTAGGCTTATAACAGCACCAAGACAGTTTAGGTGTCGGTAGGGGATAAATTAAAAAAGTAGCAGCAATAAAAAAGCCCTGTAAACTATTCATTTACAAGGCTTTAGTATGAAGTGGGTCGTATGCGATTCGAACGCATGACCACCTGATTAAAAGGCACATCTGAAATTTAATAGACCTTTATTAATCAGTCACTTACTGCTTTCCACACTCGCTAAAAGTGATACAACGCTAGTTAATAGCGTGTAGTTTGCTTTTGAGCTGGCACAAATCTGGCACGCACTATAGCTAATCTATTTAAAGTAGTTGGCAGCCCTTCATAATGCCTTATAATTAGCCGATTCATGGTTGATAAAATTTCAACCACCCTCCACTTTACTCCCCCAGAAGTCACTCATGTTTGAACAAACCTTTAAAAATATTGATGATGTTTTGTGGAAAGAAGCGGGCTGCTCCTCTGAACTAGACTATGCCGAGCAAAGCTCTTGGATTTTGTTTTTAAAGTATTTGGATGATCTGGAAAAAGAGTACGAACAAGAAGCCCAGCTTAACGAGGATGACTATACCTATATCCTTGATGAAGACTATCAATGGTCAACGTGGGCAGCGCCTAAGAATGACAAGGGTGAACTCGACCGTGATAAAGCACTGACAGGCAAAGACTTAATCCGCTTTGTGGAAGATAAGCTGTTTCCTTATCTGCGCGAATTTAAGCAAAGTGCTGAAAATGCCAATACCATTGAATATAAAATCGGCGAAATCTTTAGCGAAATTAAAAATAAGTTTAATAGTGGTTATTCGCTGCGCGATGTATTGGATTTAGTCGATACCTTGAAATTTGGTTCGCATGAAGCGAAACATGAACTCTCTAGTTTATACGAAACACGCATTAAGAATATGGGCAATGCGGGACGCAATGGCGGCGAATATTACACCCCGCGCCCGCTGATCCGCGCCATGATTCAAGTCACTAAGCCCGTGATTGGGGAAAAGATTTATGACGGGGCTTGTGGTTCAGCTGGATTCTTGTGTGAGTCCTATCAATACCTGCGTTATGACGCGCAAGGCAATAGTGCTGACCTCAGTACCGATCAATTAAACACATTACAAAGCAAAACGCTGTACGGTAAGGAAAAGAAAAGCCTTGCGTATGTGTTGGCGATTATGAATTTGATTCTGCATGGGGTGGATGCGCCGAATATTATTCACACCAATACCCTGTCCGAGAATATTGCCGATGTGCAGGAAAAAGACCGCTATCATGTGGTATTAGCCAATCCGCCGTTTGGCGGCAAAGAACGCAGCGAGATACAACAAAACTTTCCGATTAAAACGGGGGAAACCGCGTTTTTATTCCTACAGCACTTTATGAAATATTTGAAGGCACATGGACGCGCGGCAATTGTTATTAAAAATACCTTTCTCTCTAATTCGGATAATGCCTCGAAAGCCTTACGCCAAGAGCTATTGGAAAACTTTAATCTGCACACGATTTTAGATTGTCCGAGCGGTACGTTCTTGGGAGCTGGCGTTAAAACGGTAGTGCTGTTTTTTAAGAAAGGTGAACCGACGCAAAACATTTGGTATTACCAGCTTGACCCGAAGCGCAGTTTAGGCAAAACCAATCCGCTGAATGACAACGATTTAAAGGAGTTTGTGGAACTACAAGCAAGCTTTGCAGCGTCGGAACAATCATGGTCGGTGGCTATTGCCAGTGTGGATAAGACGACGTTTGATTTGTCGGTAAAGAATCCGAATAAGAATGAAGAAG
The DNA here is from genome assembly GCF_000371925.1 of Thiolinea disciformis DSM 14473. Classification (GTDB taxonomy): domain Bacteria; phylum Pseudomonadota; class Gammaproteobacteria; order Thiotrichales; family Thiotrichaceae; genus Thiolinea; species Thiolinea disciformis. Next base: position 42,940 of record NZ_AQVE01000012.1, read on the forward strand.
TGGTATTACGCGACCCGCAAACGATTTTAGATGAGATTGCGGCATTAGATAAGGAAAGCGCTGAGGTGTTGGATGTGATTCGGGGGTTGTTGTGAGTAATTGGAATTACAAACCCTTAGGAGAAGTATGCGATGTTATAGGTGGTGGAACACCATCCAAAGAAAATCCAATTTTCTACACTGGCGATATTCCTTGGGCAACGGTAAGAGATATGAAATCTGATATTCTATCTCAAACAGAATTTTGTATTACTGGAGAAGCTGTTAGAGCAAGCCCTACAAATATTATTAAAGCTAATAATGTTATAATTGCTACTAGAGTTGGTTTAGGAAAAGTATGTTTACTTAACCAAGATACCGCAATTAACCAAGATTTGCGCGGTATTATTCCTAAAAGTTTAGATTTTCTTATAGTGCCCTTTTTATACTGGTGGCTTAAAAGCATTGCTCCACAAATTATTGAGGCAGGAACGGGAGCTACAGTTCAAGGAGTAAAACTTCCTTTTATAAAATCGCTTCCTATTCCATTACCAAGCCCAAAAGAACAAAAACGCATTGTCGCTATTTTAGATGAAGCCTTCGTAGGTATTAACCAAGCGATTGCCAATACGGAAAAGAATCTGGCGAATGCGCGGGAGTTGTTTGATAGCTATTTAGAGTCGACCTCTCACAATAAAAAACCTCTAGGCAATTTCGTTAATATCAAAACAGGCAAACTTGATGCTAATGCAGCAGTAGTAAATGGTATTTATCCATTTTTTACTTGTTCAAGAGAGATTTATCAGATAGACAATTTTGCTTTTGACTGTGAGGCTGTCTTATTAGCTGGCAATAATGCCTCTGGTGACTTTAATGTGAAGCATTTTAGAGGAAAGTTTAATGCCTACCAACGTACCTATGTAATTACTATTAAGAACGAGAAAGAGTTGCTCTATAGATTCTTATACTATCAATTAATAAAAAGCCTCAAAGAGCTAAAAAATAAATCTGTTGGTGCTGGTACTAAATTTCTTAAGCTAGGAATGATCCAAAACTTAGAGATTGATATTCCTCCTATAACATTACAGCAAAATATCTTAGATAAATTAGAAAATCTATCTATTGGAACTGCAAACTTAATAACCATATACCAACAAAAACTCCAAGCCCTAGCCGAATTAAAACAATCCCTCCTGCAAAAAGCCTTTAGTGGCGAACTCACCGCTAACAACGTGGACAAACTGGTGAACCCATGACCCTAGAACTCGATCTCAACGAAGCCAACACCCGCGCCGAATACATCGAAACCGCCTTGCAAACCGCTCAATGGGGTGCAAGGCTCACCGCACACAGCCGTATAGATCGAGAACACGCCATATCCCTCGGCAAACTGATTGGCAGCGGACAACGCAGCAAAGGCTTATCCGCTGATTTTGTCCTACTCTACAAAGGCAAAAAACTCGCCGTCATCGAAGCCAAGCGCGTGCGCCTCCACCCCACCGAAGGCGTACAACAAGCCAAAGACTATGCCGAATTGCTGAATATTCGCTTTGCCTATTCCACCAATGGCAAAGGTATCTACTGCATCGACATGCACACCGCACAAGAATATGAAGTAGACCGCTACCCCACACCGGATGAACTCTGGCAAGCTACCTTTGAAACGCCGAGTACATGGCGTGAACGCTTTGCCGCCGTGCCGTTTGAAGACAAAAGCGGCTCATGGCAACCACGTTACTACCAACACAACGCCATTGAAAAAACCCTCGAAGCCCTGATTGCAGGCAAAGACCGCATTCTATTAAACCTAGCCACCGGAACAGGTAAAACCGCCATAGCCTTTCAAATCGCGTGGAAACTGTTTCAAAGCCGCTGGAATGTCAAAGCATGGCGCAATAACGACGGCACTGACCGCGAACCGCGTATTTTATTCTTAGCCGACCGTAATATTCTCGCTAATCAAGCCTATAACTCGTTTAGTGCTTTTCCCGAAGATGCACTGGTACGCATTGCCCCCAAAACCATTAATAAGCGTAAAGGTGTACCGAAAAACGGTAACTTGTTCTTTACCATCTTCCAAACCTTTATGGCGGGTGCTAAAGATGCAGACGGTAAACCGACTGCGAGTTTCTGGGGCTATCCGCCCGACTTTTTCGACCTGATTATTATTGATGAATGTCACCGAGGCGGGGCGAATGATGAAAGCAGTTGGCGCACCATTATGGAGTACTTTAGTTCTGCCGTGCAGTTGGGCTTAACCGCCACTCCACGCCGCGAAGAAAACGCCGATACCTATAACTACTTTGGTGAACCCGTTTACACCTATGCGCTCAAAGACGGGATTAATGATGGTTTCCTCACACCCTTTAGAATCAAGCGCATTGCCTCCACGATTGACGACTACCAATACCAAGACGGTGACACGGTAGAAGGTGAACTCGATACCGAAAAAACCTACACCGAAGCGGATATGAACCGCATTATTGAAATTGAAGGTCGGGAAAAACATCGCGTTAAAACCTTCATGGACATGATCGACCAACGCGAAAAAACCATTGTGTTTTGTGCGACCCAAGATCATGCCTTAGCCGTGCGTAATCTGGTCAATCAAATGAAAATCAGTAAGCAACCGAAATATTGCGAACGAGTCGCCGCCAATGATGGCGCAAAAGGTGAAGCAGTACTGAAACAATTCCAAGACAATGAAAAAACCATTCCGACCATTTTGACCACTTCACGCAAACTTTCCACCGGTGTAGATGCACGCAATGTCAGAAATATTATCCTCATGCGTCCCGTTACCGATATGGTCGAATTTAAGCAAATCTTAGGACGAGGTACGCGCCTTTACGATCAAAAAGACTATTTCACGCTCTACGACTTTGTTAAAGCCTATGACTTATTCAAAGACCCCGCATGGGATGGCGAACCGATTCCTGACATTTGTAAAAAATGTAATAACTATCCTTGTACCTGCGAAAAGAAACCACGCATTTGTAAACAGTGTAATCAGCAACCCTGCGTTTGCTTAAGTGACCCTTGTTTGGTTTGTGGTAGTACTCCCTGTGAATGCCTAACCTCAAATAAAGTGAAAGTGACCTTAGGCGCACAGCGTCAACTCGTGAATATCATCTCGACCGAATTTCTCGGAGAAGACGGTAAACCGATTTCCGCCGCGCAGTACCTCGAAACCTTCTTAGGTACATTGCCTGAATTCTTTAAGGATGAGGAGGAGTTAAGACGTATTTGGGGTAATCCAACTACTCGTAAACAACTACTCGACGGTTTAACCGCAAAAGGCTACAGCAGCGAACAACTCAAGCAAATTAGTAAGGTCGTGAATGCCGAACGCAGCGACCTCTATGATGTATTGGCACATCTCGCCTACGCCTTACCGATTCAAACCCGTGAAGAACGGGTAAATAGCCATAAACCTGCGATTCTCGCCCCCTATAATGCTAAACAACAGGAGTTTTTAGACTTTGTGTTGAGTCACTATATTGATCAAGGGGTGAGTGAATTAGACGTTGACAAGCTGGGTGATTTAATTAAATTGAAATATCAAACCATTGCCGATGTCACAAAAGTACTCGGCGATGTAAAAAGTATTCGTAAACTATTCACAGAATTTCAGATCGGCCTATATTGATTAAAAAAAGCTGAGGACTAATATAGCAACAGAATTATAATTTTACATATCAATAAAAAATTCAGATTCTTGAGATTAACCATGCCAAACCAAAATTCTAAAAATTTAAAAGGCTACTATGAGCTGTGGAAATCCGCTAACACTGAAATACGCCAATATACTGAGACTCTAAAAGAAAGGAGTATTGATTTCCATAAACACTTTCCTTACCTTAGATGGTGGGAATTTTATGAGTTAGACTTCAAATACTCTGTAGCAGCTTCAATTAGCTTAATCATGCCTCCTGATATTTTATTTGAAGATGGCAAGATCAAAACACCTGAAAAAATAATAGAGCTGAGCAATCAAGTAGTTGAGGAATTAGAGCGGGAGTTACCTGATTGTTCGCCCGAGGAACGAGATATAGCCTTTAGCCTATTTACTATGGTTAGTATGGCTTTAAACGGTAACCTTCAAGCTATAAGGGTATTTGGTAAGACATCATCTATAAGCCATTTGATTGCCAAAGCAAGAGAGGGAGATACTAATGCTTTATTCGATGCTATTTTAATCGATAAAACCTGTCTCTATACACCTACCGCCCAAAAACTACTCATGAAAGCAATGCTTATCAAAGATGGCGGTTTTTTTGACCAACTTAGTCGTGCAATCAAAGGTTCTAGACCACGTAAAACCAAGTCTGATTTGGATGATATTCGCCTGATGGAAGCTATGATGGACGACTTTCCTGACTACAAACCGCTTTCAAAAGAAGAATTATGCAATCTATTCATTGATCAGCTCGAAATTTACCCAAACTACACAGAAGATCCCTGTGGTAGTTTGTGGAAAGTAATCCAACGCCTTCATAAAACTTCTGAAAAGTAAAGGACATGGCGCTGCCTTTTCATGTCCTCGTATTGGCTTCAGTGTATGTATAGCTTGTTTATCCGTTAAGTACTAATGGAGAAACGCTATGAATGACACTACAAAAATTGCTTTGCGCGGAGCCGCTGATTTAACGGTGAAACTCCCGCACGCAGCTTGCGCGAGTGCGGGAATTTCACCGGAAATCGGTGGCAAATGCGCCGAAGGCGCTTTTGATAGGGACGCGGGTCGTGACGCTAGTACGGTCGTTCAGGATTCGGGGTCGGGTGCGGAGGTTAGTAACACAGCACCTGCAAATTGCACAAACCATTCCATTAACCTGCTTTTTCAGCTTTGGTATATGGGCATTGATAGCTTATACCTTTCGTTCAAAGGCCAACTTAAATCGACAAGTTTTACTGAGCTTGATCGTCTCAAACAATTGGCCCAATCCCCCTATCCTGAATATCAAGCCCAAGCGCATCTATCTATTGCCAATCACCATTTTGAAGTCAGTGATCGGGGACAAGGCAAATTTCGTTATGTGCTGATTGATAATTGGTTTCGTATCCAAATTGCTAGTGCATCAGCAAAAAGCATACCTTGTTTGTACGTACAACTAAGCAGTGAAGTTTTAACGCTTGAAGGCTTAGAGCCTGCTACTAATGAATTACTAAAGATAGTGGCGGAACTAACGGAGAATGTTAAGCATATTCATGTAAGCCGTGTGGACATATGTGTTGATTTTTCCACTAACGCATCTTTAGCTAGCACACCTATTGAGGCTTGGGTGACACGTTCTACCAAGAAAGATATTTATTATACTCATAACCAATTATCTGGCTGGTTGATGGGTAAGGGTGGTGATTTACTGGCGCGTATTTACGATAAAAGTTTAGAAATTAAATCTAGCCATAAACCTTATTTCAAAAGTGTATGGCGTGAGCAAGGCTGGTCAGGCCAAGAGCCAGTGTGGCGCGTTGAGTTTCAATACAAACGCGAAGTACTCACTGAGATGGATATACACACATTAGGCTCATTAAAAGCACGTGTAAAAGCGCTCTGGGAATATGCCAGTCAAGATTGGCTACGTCTAACCATACCGAACTGCTCTGATCAAACTATTACACGTTGGCCCGCTCATCCACTTTGGCAGAAAATACAAGCAGTCGATTGGCATTCATGGGCACAACGCGAGCAAATGGATGTACCTATTCGGCGTGCTAGCAAGAATCGTAGACCTAGCGATCAATACCTATTCAAAAATAGTTTAGCCTTTTTAAGTTCTTATATGGCACGCGAAGGCATTACCGATATTAACACCGCATATGCTCGCTATTTAGAGGATGCTCGAACCTTTCATCAGCGTACCGATACTCCTTTAAATGCTTATATTCATACCAAACGTAATTTAAAGGCTAAAAGCTACAACCAACCTAAAGCATTCGATCCACTCGAAAACGAGCACAATCCTTTGGAGCATATTCCGTTACCGGGTGATGAGATCAAAGGAGGTAATGATGGCGTATGACAAAAAATCTGACGTGGATAGCAGGCCAGCTAGTGACCACACACCCAACCTATCCATTACCCTGGATTTGGAACAAGCCGCCAAGTTTTTACATATGTCTTGTTCTGCTTTACGTGCTAAAGCAAAAAGTGGTGTCGTTCGTGGGGCAAAACCTGCCCGTCGGTGGGTTTTCTTGGTGGCTGAGCTTGAGGCTTACTTGTGTTCACTTTATCCTGAGACAGTGGAAAAGCGGTCAAGTGACATTACTCATCGAGAGGTGAAAAAATGTCACTCTATAAACGTGGAACAACATGGTGGGTACGTTTTACAGCCCCAAATGGTGAGCGAGTACGCGAATCGACTGGGACTGATAACAAAACCCAAGCGCAGGAGTATCACGACCAGCTCAAAGCACACTATTGGAAAATCCAGAAGCTAGGGGAAAAGCCAGATTATACATGGCAACAAGCTGTTGTTCGGTGGCTTGATGAAGCAAGTCATAAAGCGACACTTAGCGATGATATTAATACCTTAAAGTGGTTAGATAAGTTTCTAGGCAAGAAATGCTTAAACGAGATTAATCGTAACGTAATAGATTTACTTAAACGAGCCAAGCAAAGCGAAAAAGTCAGTAATGCTACTGTAAATCGTATGCTGGCACTTGTAAGAGCTATTTTAAGAAAGGCTGTAAATGATTGGGAATGGTTGGACAAATCACCCTATATCAAATTATTGCCTGAGCCTAAGAGGCGTATTCGTTGGTTAACATCTCAACAAGCCACTAGGCTATTAAGTGCTTTACCAAGCCATATAGCCCTAATTGCTCGCTTTTCCTTAGCTACTGGTTTACGCCAGCGTAATGCAGTAGAGCTAGAATGGTCACAGATAGATTTAGAGCGGCGACTCTGTTGGGTGCATCCTGACCAAGCCAAAGCTAGAAAAGCAATCTGTGTTCCACTCAATACGGAAGCGCTGGAAGTGCTCCAAGAGGCCAAAGGTAAACACCCTACAAGAGTTTTTACTTTTAAAGGCAAACCAGTAGGACAAGTCACTACCAAAGCTTGGTATCGTGCCGTTAAAGAATCTCAACTTATAGATTTTAGATGGCATGATCTTAGGCATACTTGGGCTTCATGGCATGTGCAAAATGGTACTCCCTTGCATGTATTACAAGAGCTTGGGGGCTGGGAAAGCATAGACATGGTTAGACGTTATGCGCACTTAGGTGCTGAACATCTAAGCACCTATGCCGAAGCAGTGTGCCAAACATGGCACAAATCTGGCACAGTGGTAGAAAACTAAATGATGGCCTTAGCAATAAAAAAAGCCTTGTAAGTGTTTGACCTACAAGGCTTTAGTATGAAGTGGGTCGTATGCGATTCGAACGCATGACCACCTGATTAAAAGTCAGATGCTCTACCGGCTGAGCTAACGACCCGTCGAGGCGTGCCATTATATACAAGCAGACTTGCTATTCAAGCACTTTTTTCAGCTTTCATTAATAATTTATGATTTTTTTACTACAAAGTTTTATTTGATCAACGGCCTTCGTCTTTCATGCGCTGTAAACGCGCTTGTGCAAGCTTGGCAGAGCTACTATCGGGGAAGAAACGGATCGTATCTTCCAAAGTACGGCGGGCAAAATCCCATTGTTTCAGCTCGTAGTAAGAGTAACCCAATTTTAAGGCAGCGGCTGAAGCTTTCGGACTATCCTGATACTCACGTAACACGCGCATAAACTCCGTGCTTGCCCCCTCATAATCCTTTTGGACAAATAGAGCCTCAGCCAGCCAATATTGCGCATTAGCGGCTAATTCATGCTTAGGATAATTGACTAAGAAAGCGCGAAAAGCAGGAATCGCAGATTGTGAGTTGCTAACTAACAATTTATACGCTTCATTGTAGTCCGTTTTAGCCTTCATATCGCTGGGCGTATCTTTGCTCGCATTCACAACAACGGGTTTTTCCGTAGCGGGTATCGGATTCGGTGTTGCTAGGTTAGTAGGCGTAACCGTTTCTTTTTTGGCTGTATCGGTTGCAGGCGTGGCCGCTGTAGTTGCAGCAGTTTCCGGTTGTTTCGCTTTGTCCGCGCCATAGAAATAATAACTATCTGGACTGCTTGGATCGACTTTAGCTGCTGGCGTTGCACTTGGCTCGCTAGAATTAGAGGTAGCGCCTGCAGTGGACGAACTTGTTGTACTGCTAGTGGTAGCCGTATTGGTACTAGTAGTCGTTGTTACGCTACCAGACGTACTCGGCGATGTAACAGCGGGTGCTACGGTGCTAGCTTGCGGTGTTGAACCGGTCGAGCTATTCAACACCCCCTGCGTGGTGGGTGTGTTAGTGGTGGCAGCACTATTCGTGCTGGATAACCCTGTAGACGTATTGGGCGCAAGCAATATAGTAGCATCACTGGATTTCAGCGGTTCAGAACTGGTGGTAATGCCTTTATTAGCCGCATCCGTTTTGGCTATGTCACTGCTGGTGGAAGAGGATGCACTTTCCGGTTTAGCTAAATCGGGCTTCAATTTATCTAAATCAATAAGGGCTGGCGATGTCGTGCTAGGGCTATCCAAACCTTGCAAAGGTGCATTGGCCTTCTCCAACTCCTCGGTGCGAGTTGGTTGATTCTGTAATTTATCGCGTAGCCGCTCATTTTCATCGCGTAAACTTTTTACTTCGTCTTCCAATTCATTCACGCGATCTAGAAGCTGTACCGCAGCATCATCGGTAATAGCCTTCACTGATGGCGGTGCTAATAGCATAGCAGTCGCCAGAACCCCCCAAAGGCTCCGGTTAACTGTGTATAACATGGGCATTAATCTCCTGAATAAATAAGTTCGACGCGGCGATTCTTATCCCAAGATTGCTGATCTTGTCCAAAAGAGGCTGGTACTTCCTCGCCATAGCCGATCACTTCCATTTGTTGGGCGCGCACGCCTTTTAAACGTAAGAAATCGCGTACCGTATTGCCACGTCGCTCTGAAAGAGCCACATTGTACTCGCGTGTGCCGCGTTCGTCAGCATGGCCTTCAAGACGTACTCTTAACTCAGGGTAAGCGGCCAATAAAGCAGCGTGGGCATTTAAAATAGTCACATATTCAGGGCGGATATTTGCCTTGTCATAATCAAAATAAATAATGCGTTGTGCCAAAATGCTGGAAGGATTACGTAAATCAGCCGGTGTATATTGACCCGCGCGCGTACCTATCTGATTGGCACCATTTCCATAAGACCCTTGGATGCCATTACCCTGATTTTGGCCTTGTGTACCACGTCCACCCTGTCCAGTATTACCATAACCACCTGCACCACCGTAGCGTCCTTGGCCTTGGGCATTTGCACCATAACTACTTACGCCACCTTGTCCACCTTCATAAGCCCCGCCTTGGCGATTCGGGTCGTTCGGATCATACCCACCTTGACCACCTGCTTGACCACCTGCCCCCCCTTGCGCATACACATCTACTTCATTCGGATCGTAATAGGCATCCGGTACAGCATTGGCATTCGGGGGAGCGGCCACTTGAGGTGTACAGGCACTGATCAAGCTGGCTGCTACTACAAGACTAGCCACAGTCGTTAATTTCATATAAGTCCCTCGGAAGTTTTATTAATCTAAATAATTGGACCAAGCAGGCTCACGGACATCGCCCTGAGAAGCAGATAAGGTTTGTTGTGCTTTACCATTTGCACTGGATACCGCCAACATACTGCGCCCTTCACGCTTCGTCGCATACAGTACCATCGAACCATTCGGTGCAAGCGTGGGGGCTTCATCAAAACGCCCATTAGACACAATCGAAGTTTTACGGCTAGACGCATTCATGAGTGCAATGCGAAAATTCCCATCGACCTGACGCACCATCGCCACTTGATTGCCCACAATATTGGGCGCGGAATTATAATTCCCTTCGAAAGTCATGCGCGTACCATCCCCACCTGCTGCGCTAGTACGATAAAGCTGTGGATTGCCACTTTGATCGGAGGTATACACAATCGTACTGTTATTCGCCCACGTCGGCTCGGTATCGATCGCATCAGAATGCGTAATTTGGCGTAAGTTATTGCCGCTTGCATCCATCACAAAAATATCGGGATTACCACTTTCCGACAAACTCACGGCGAGCGATTGCCCATCCGGTGACCATGAAGGTGCGCCATTGGTGCCCTGACGATTAGAGATCGAACGCTTTTCACCGCTTGCCAAATCTTGGATATAAATCGCAGAGCGATCGGTCTCAAACGATACGTAGGCCAATTTGCGACCATCCGGTGACCAACTTGGCGAAAGAATTGGCTGATTAGAGGTCATAATGGTACGTGGATTAAAACCATCAGAATCAGCAACGATTAATTGGTAAGTTTGTTGGCGTGGCGGTCCGTTGGCAGCGACATAAGCGATACGCGTATCAAAAGCACCGCGTGTTCCCGTTAAGCGCTCGAATACTAAATCGGCGGCTTTATGCGCCATGCGGCGACGATTTGGATGGGATGGAATACGAAAACCGGACACACGCTGCCCAGTCGCCGCATTTAATACTTCAAATTCTAAACTGCCGGTTTGCTTGCCAACGACCACATATTCCGCACCACTAGCGCGTAGCTTGGGAATATCGTAAGGCATCCCCGGTGCCAGTGCCTGCCCCGCCTTGGCCGGATCAATCAGCGTAAAACGTCCGCTACGCATTAAATCCGCTTCGATAATAGATGCGAGATCACTGCCTTGGAACGGCACAATCATGACCGGAATACCATCTTTCACGCCCTCCGTAATACGAATCACCAATTCAGCGCGAGCACTTAGGGCTAGTGTCAAACCAACAACAGCAGCGAATACAGCAAATTTCTTTTTCATGGCTTATGGCTCAAATTCGATAACTAAAGTGTCGTTATAAAGCTCAGGTGACGGGGCGTCAGGAAAAGGTTCTGACTTGTGTAGTGCCGCAATTAAGGATTCGCAGAATTGGGGTGTGCCAGAACATTTGGTGACATTCATCATTTGGATTTGCCCACCGGAACGAATCGCTAAGCGTACTTTTGCGCTCATACCAAATGTATCGGCCGGTTGATTCCAGCGCGAACTGACATGACTTTTAATACGCTCACCCCATTCACTCCCTAAGCGGGCTAAATTCGCTTTATTATTAGCGTCTTGTTCGGCTTTGCGACGCGCTTCGGCCTCTGCTTCTTCCCTTTTTTTACGCTCAGCTGCTTCTTGATCGGCTTTACGGCGCGCATCGGCTTCAGCGGCTTCACGTTTTGCTTGGTCGGAAGCCTCTTGTTCAGCCTTCTGTTTCGCTAAAGCCTCGGTGGTCGCCCGTTTACTGCGCTCTTCCTCAGCGGCTTTTGCTGCTTCACGTGCCTTAGCAGTCTCACGTTCTTGGGCAATCGCAGAAAAGGCCGCCATACGTTCTTGTTCCTGTCGTAAACGCCTCGTTTCAGCTTCAGCTTTTTCACGTTCAGCTTTGGCATCTGCTAAACGTTTTTCTTCAGCCTCACGCTCACGACGTTGTGCAGTTAATTTTTCTTGCTCCTGACGTTTTTCAGCCGATTCTTTTTCTTCACGCTCGCGCGCTTCCGCCAAACGCTTTTCTTCTACACGCCGAATTAAGGCTTGTTGCTCAGCATCACGCTCAGCTTGAAGACGTTCTTGCTCACGCTCGCGGCTACGGCGTTCTTCGGCTAAGCGTTCTTCTAATTGGCGACGCTCTTCACGCTCTGCTTCCGCTTTACGCTTTTCCTCGGCTAAGGCTTGCTCCATCGCTTTTTCACGCTCTTCGGCTTCACGTTGCGCTTTAGCACGCTGTCTTGCCTCAGCACGCTCCTGCACACGGCGCTCCGCCTCAGCTAAACGTTTTTCCTCCGCCTCACGCTCACGTACACGTTTACGAGCCGCCTCAATCTCCGCTTCACGTTGCTTTTGCTCATCCGCAAGGCGCTGTGCTTCGGCACGCTTTTCGACCTCGCGTTGCTTCTGCTCATCACTAATACGTTTTTCCTCAGCCTTTCTTTCCGCTTCACGTTGCCGTTTAGCTTCTGCCGCTGCCTCACGCTCGGCCTGTAATAACTCTTGTTCTAATTTTTCCTTACGCTTATGCTCAAACGCGGCCGCTTTTTCCTGATCCGCGATACGCTGCTGAGTAATGTTTGGGTCTTCTCCGCCTAGAGGAGGTTCTGAATTCGCTTGTGTCGTCGCGGCAGTTTCTGTCGTTTTGGGCTGTAGCTTAGGTGGTTTGCTCGCCGGTATACCACTGGTGACAATGCTCACAGCTCCTTCTTGGCCTTGAGCCACCTCAGGCTTTTTCTGAAAGGCAAAACCCCACAATAATAAAATCACTACAAAAAGATGCAGAATAATCGCCCAAAATAGCGCGGCTGGATTTTTTAATAATTCTTTGAGCATAGTCGTTCTAAAACCCTAACCTTAAGTCAGTAGCGCACTTAGCGTTGACGTGCCTTGGTTTTGCTTGCATCATTTAATAGGCCGATTTTTTTTGCTCCTGCCTCTTGTACAGCGACCATAGCAGCAAATAAATAGCGATATTCCACGGCTGCATCACCTTTGATATAAACCTGTCGATCACGTTTATCATCCAAATGCGTCGCCACATAATCGGTTACCTCAGACGCAGCCATTTTCTTGCCATCTGATAAAAAGTACTGTCCAGTTTGATCAACATAAATGATCAAAGGTTCCTGCTGATTATCGGAACTTAATGGTTTTGCTGCCGTATCCGGTGCATTCACCTCGACGCCTGACTGCATCATGGGTGCTGTCACCATAAAAATAACCAATAACACCAACATGACATCGATATAAGGCACGACATTCATTTGTGCCATGGCACGACGTGAACGGCGAGTGCTACTCATTTACTAATTCCTATACTTTGCCCAGCTTCATGACGCTCTAATAAAGCAGTGAACTCTTCACGGAAATTGTCATAAGTGACTACTAAGCGATCAATGCGATCACTGAAGCGGTTATAACCAATAACCGCAGGAATCGCCGCAAATAGGCCAATCGCGGTAGCAATCAAGGCTTCCGCAATCCCAGGGGCAACGACACCTAAAGTCGCTTGCTGCATTTGCCCAAGCGATATAAATGAATTCATAATCCCCCAGACCGTCCCAAATAGGCCAATATAGGGGCTAGTTGAGCCAACCGTGGCTAAGAAGCCTATATTTTGCTCCAAACCATCAATTTCTTTGGAAGCCGCCACTCGCATAGCACGCTGTACCGCCTGACTCACCGATAAGGTACTGGTGAGGGCGGGCGTATTCGCAGTGAGCTTACTCATACGCTGGTATTCGTGAAAGCCGTCATAAAAAATACGCTGTAAGCCCGCCCGTGGCCTTTTATTTAATTCGTCATACAAGACTGGCAGTGAAATTCCACTCCAGAAGCGCTCTTCAAAACGTTCAGCCGCTTTTTTTGCCTTATTAAGCTGACTACTTTTAGCGATCATCAAAGACCAAGACAGCAAGGAGGCTATTACCAGGATGCCCATTACAATTTTGACCACCAAACTGGCATGTAAAATGAGATTTAATATGGAAAGATCAGTGGTCTGCACGGCAAAGCTGTCCTCGAATATCGTCTGGAATGGCAGTGGGGCGAAAAGCATCCGCGCTCACACACACCACTCTGACTATGGCACTGACTAAAGGTTCGGCCTGACCCTGACGGAAAATGTCTTGGCGAAAATGAATACTGGTTCGACCATACTCCGCAATCGAACAACGCACCGTTAATAAATCATTAAATACGGCTGGTTTGAGATAATCGATTTGGATACTACGCACCACAAAAATAATATTGCGCTGCTGGATCAAGGTCGTTTGCTGATAACCCAACTCACGTAGCCATTCTGTTCGAGCGCGCTCCATAAAATTCAAATAATTACTATGGTAGACAACACCGCCCGCATCCGTGTCTTCGTAATAGACACGCACCCCTAATTCAAATTGACTCATAGCACCCTGTTGAATTTTTGTTAGGCTGAAGAATAATGGAAAAGTGTTAGCGCTACATCAAGAATTTGGCCTTGTCTAGTGACAGATGCCTAAAAAAGTAACGGGCATACTAGATGCCCGTAAACGAATGGGAAGAGGACTTGGAAAATTAATGTTCTAGCGCTTTTTTCTCAACTGCCTGAGTGGTGTCACTCGCCTGATATTCTGTCAAGAACTTGTGCGGATCGACATAAAATACTTGCTCTAACCAAAACGGTTTCTCAGGCTTCAGTTCAGAAACCTGTGGTGGCAAACTACGGATCGAATAATACAAATTTGCTGGGCTTTTGTAGCTGGTCGTAACGGCTTGGCCTACACTACCAATCTGCTCACCCGTTTTGACCCAAACACCTGGACGAACATCGACCTTTTTCAAATTCGAATAATGGTGTAAACGCCATTTTGAGCCTAATACCCAAACTGAATTCTCACCTTGCTCGTCTTGGTCTTTATAGACCACCCAACCACTGGTAGCAGCAACAACAGGGGTGCCTTCGCGCGCAAAAATATTGATGCCTTTTTGCGGCTGTTGACTACCCATATGCCAAAAAGCAGCAGGATTCCAGTCATAAGGCTTTGCACCTGCCACCGGCATGTGACGATCCTCTGGAATCCAATAGCCCATAATAAAAATGGTAATTGCGATTAAAAAAAGCAGTGGTTTCTGCATGGGTTTGGCCTCTATTATCTTACATTATACGTTTATTACCTCTGCTTAGCATGAGACAACGCGAGGATTAAAGAAGTTCACTCTAGATCAGCAACTATTTCATAGTTTGACTTAAATTTAAAATATCACTGATAAGCAGCAAGGTTGCTTAACAGCATATTTTTGTTCAAAACCTAGTTCTTGAAGTAATTCGCGAATCGGTTGTTGCCACTGAGTGGGCGTATAGAACAACCAATCGTTCAAGTAGTCCGAAAATGTATAATGTTGGGTAATTTCGCCAAGGTTTACATAATTAATAGCTTGCCAACTTTGTGGATATTTCTCAAAAAGACCTAATAAATGGCTTGCCATTTGCTCATTAAGTTGGCGATTTTGCGCATAAGGATTCTCTTCTAAGGTATTGCGGTACATTTCGTACCATGCTTTAAGCGAAGGTGCTAAGCGGCGATGTTGCTCTTTCTTGAGCGAGGCCACATACTTTTTTAACTCGGGCGCATACGCTTTCCAACTTGGATAGGGTGGATGGCTTTCCCATTGCTTGGCCATTTGCTCTAAGTTAAACAAACTAAACGCCTCACATAGAGCTTCCTCAAACCATTGTTGGCGCGTGATATTGTGCGGGGCTAGATCATAATTTGAGCGCAGGTGGCAATATTCATGTGAAAATTGATAGGCCATTTGTGCGTAATAAGCACCATCAATATCCAAAAGCACAACATACTCTTGTGCAGGACTACGCTCGTATAGGGAAATGGGGCCTTTATTGTGATTTCTGACTTGAATCGGCTCCATCGTGCGCGCACCTACATAAGGAATTGCCACAGTCACTGCCGAGTCCAATACCGCTTTAACATCTAGCTGACTGACGTGTCGCCATTTCCCAGCAATATGAATTTCAACGGTCGGCGAGAATGCAGCTAAACGATTAGGCAATAAACACAGCAGTAAGGCCAAACTGTAAAGTAGCTTTTTCATAGTCCGCTTGACTAGCTCAGTATTTTTATAAAACCTATGAATAGCAAATCGATCCAATTAATCAGAGTTAAACTTGGGCTATACGTCATGATTTGCCGAATACTGGCATGAGTCAGTTGGGCGCAGTTTAGCAACCACGCCTAGCGAGTCATTTTTGCGGTTTTTCTAGAGTTGATAACGCAGTATCTACACGCGCTGGTAGAGTAAATCCCAGACCCCATGACCCAATTTTAGGCCACGTTGCTCAAATTTAGTGAGGGGGCGTTCTGTTAGACGGGGAGAAAATGCAGTGCCATCTGGTGCTAAACTTTTAAAAGCTGAACTGGCATTCATGACATCGGCCATCTGTAGTGCGTAGTCTTCCCAGTCAGTCGCTAGATGAAAGATACCTTGGGGTTTAAGCCGTTCGGCAATCATCTGTACAAAGTCTGCCTGCACAATGCGGCGTTTATGGTGCCGCTTTTTATGCCAAGGATCGGGAAAATAAAGCTGCACCCTATCCAAACTTTGCAAAGCAATACGCTGTTTAATAATGTCTACAGCATCGGTATTTAGTAGGCGTATATTAGAAAGCTGTTGTTCACCGATTAAATATAGTAAATGCCCCACCCCGGGTGTGTGCACTTCGATACCTACAAAATTCCGCTCTGGCGACGCTTTAGCCATTTCTGCAAGCGATTCGCCGTTACCAAAACCAATTTCAAGCGTTACGGGATGATCATTCGCAAAGAGCTGCGCAAAATCTAGGAGTGAGCTGCCTGCGTCAATGCCATAGCGCGGCCACAGGGTGTCAATCGCTTGTTGTTGAGCTTTAGTTAAACGACCTTGGCGCAAGACAAAGCTCTTAATTTCACGCAGTTTTGGGGTATCCATGCAAACTCAAACAGTGGGGTCAGGATTCGGCTTTTTAGGAGGAATGAAACGATAACCTTTTCCCCACACTGTATTCAAGTATTTGGGTAAAGAAGGACGCTCTTCAATTTTTTTACGCAAGCGATTGATATGCACATCAATACTACGATCTAACGGATGGTGGCGGCTGCCGCGCAAGGTTTCGGAAATAGCATCCCGACTGACCACTTCTCCCACATGCTCAAAGAAAAACTTGAGCAATAAAGTCTCAGTCGTCGTCAGTTTGATAGTGATATTATGGCGAAAAAACAAAGCGCGTTCTGCATCAAAACAATATTGATAGTCCGCAAGTTTGGAGGTATTTAATGGCGCATGGTGGACGCGCAAAATATTTTTAATCCGCAATAATAATTCGGTTGGGTGAAAAGGTTTGGCTAAATAATCAACGGCGCCTGCGGACAAGGTTGCAATCCTCATCTCCACAGTTTGTTCAGCCGATAGAATAATCACGGGTAAATGGGGGCGCTTATGCTTAAGCCATGTCAGCCAGTCTAATCCATTTCTGCCCGGCAAAACCAAATCAAGAATGACTAAGTCGACATGATTTTTCTCCAAAAAATCACTCAACAACTCTCCTTCAAACAGTGAATGAATTTGGTAGCCCTGCTGCCCTAAGTAGGCGTTTAATAATTTTTGCAAGACCTCATCATCATCTAGTACAAGAATCCTGCTAATCGTTATCTCTCCAGAAATATCATGCTAAGACCCAAACGCATATACAAAATTATATAGTGATCCACTCTATTATTGCTATTAAATTACTCCTATTCAAAGATTTTTCTAAAAAAATGTAAATTTCTAGGCGATAACTTAGCTAATTGCTAAATTAATCATAATTGTTACAATTTTAGAGGATTTTTTGCCAAGCCGAAGCAGAGACACCACTAACTAAAAACTCTGAATTTAGCAAAGACTGCTTTTGGTTGTAACGTAGTGGTTGTAATTCTGGCAATGTAACAAAATCACCACCCGCCTCTTCAACAATAATTTGAGCTGCTGCAGTATCCCACTCAGAAGTCGGGCCTAGACGAGGGTAAAGATCGGCCTTACCCTCGGCGACCATACAGGCTTTTAAAATACTACCCATTGAAACCAATTCATAATTGCCAACACGATCCAAAAGGTTTTTCAGCGAGTCACCGGCGTGCGAACGGCTACCGACAATGGTGACCTTATCAGGCGTTTGGCGTGTTGCCAGCAAACTAGGCGGCTCGTGGTTTAGTTGACGACGCGCGCCTAAGCCTTTGGCCGCATACCAAGTGGTTTCCAATACCGGTGCATGTACAACGCCTAGTATCGATTGATGTTGATGGATCAGCGCAATCAGCACACTGAATTCGCCATTACGCTTAATGAATTCTTTCGTACCATCCAAAGGATCGACTAACCAATAAGTCTCCCACTGGGCACGCTCTTCATAGGGCAAATGTGCTGACTCCTCCGATAGAACGGGGTAATTAGGCGTCAAGGCGGATAATTGTTGGATAATATAATGGTGTGAGGCTAAATCGGCTGCAGTTAGCGGCGAGTTATCCGTTTTATGCTCAATGCTATGATCAGCTTGTTGATAAATGTTAAGGATACTTTGACCAGCGCCTTTGGCAATACGAACTATTTCAGGCAATAAATAAGTGAGATCTGGTAAGGGGCTAGTGTTCATTTATACGTTTCCTACACCGTGCTCGCGTGTGGCATGGAATTGAATTTCAGGCCATTTTTCTATTGCCATTTGCAGATTAACGCGTGTGGGCGCGATATACACTAATTCGCCTGCATGATCGATAGCCAAGTTCTGGGCAGCTTTCGTTTTAAACTCCTCTAACTTTTTTGCATCATTTGAGCTGACCCAACGTGCCGTTTGCACATTGACCGCTTCAAAACGGGCATCCACCTTGTACTCATCTTTTAAGCGCTGAGCCACTACATCAAATTGCAATACGCCTACCGCTCCCAAAATCAAATCATTATTGGTCAAAGGACGAAATAATTGCGTAGCACCTTCTTCGCATAGCTCATCTAAGCCTTTTTGAAGTTGCTTCATTTTGAGCGGGTCTTTTAATTGCGCGCGCCGAAATAATTCTGGTGCAAAGTTGGGAATACCCGTGAATTGAAGGTTTTCACCTTGCGTAAAGGTATCGCCGATGCGAATACTGCCATGATTATGCAAACCAATAATATCCCCTGGGTAAGCGTCTTCAACATGCTCGCGATCCGATGCCATGAAGGTTAGGGCATCAGGAATTTTTACTTCTTTGCCAATACGCACATGCTTAGCCTTCATACCCTTCTCAAATTTGCCGGAGCAAACCCGCATAAACGCCATACGATCACGATGTTGTGGATCCATATTCGCCTGAATTTTGAACACAAACCCCGTAAACGCCTCTTCTGCTGCCTCCACTGCACGTGTTGTGGTCGGGCGCGGCTGTGGCGCTGGCGCATATTCCACGAAATCATCTAACAACTCACGAATCCCAAAGCTATTTAAAGCAGTGCCAAAATAAACGGGTGTTAAACTGCCTTTTAAATACTCTTCTACATTAAATGCATGGCTAGCGCCTTTAACTAATTCAATTTCATCCCGTAATTCTTGCGCCTGCGTTCCAATTTTTTCGTCTAACTCAGGATTATTGATCCCTTGAATTTCTTCATAATCCAATTTGCGCTCGGTGCTAGGCTTATAGAGAATTACCTTATCTTGATATAAATGATAAATACCTTTTAAGCGCTTCCCCATTCCAATGGGCCAAGTAATAGGAGCACATTGAATAGTTAACACTGTTTCAACTTCATCTAATAACTCAATCGGCTCTTTGCCTTCGCGGTCAAGTTTATTAATGAAGGTCATAATCGGTGTATCGCGCAGGCGACAAACTTCCATTAATTTAATGGTACGTTCCTCGACCCCTTTTGCCACGTCAATCACCATGAGTGCCGAATCAACCGCTGTCAAGACCCGATAGGTATCTTCAGAAAAGTCCTCATGGCCCGGGGTATCGAGCAGATTGACAATGCGTCCATTATAAGGGAATTGCATGACCGAAGAAGTGACTGAAATGCCACGCTCTTTTTCCATCGTCATCCAGTCAGACGTCGCATGGCGTGCGGCCTTACGCCCTTTGACCGTACCCGCTAATTGGATAGCACCGCCAAATAGTAAGACCTTTTCGGTCATGGTAGTTTTACCAGCATCAGGGTGAGAAATAATAGCGAAGGTGCGGCGGCGTGCGGTTTCTTGTAAGCGGTCAGTCATGATATCAAGCGTCAAAGCGTGGGAAAAGCGCGATTATAACGGAAAGTACTCTAGGAGGGTAATGGGCCGCTAAACTGCGTACACTGACTCAATGGCTCACACTGGTAACATTCAATCCAACTACACCGCAAGTAACTAGAAAAATATAAAAACACCGCAATCCGTTAAAATGCTCGTCAAAGTTTAAATAGCCTAAAAGTGAAACAGATAAAATACTTAAACCGGCCCAAGTCGCATTAGCAGTTGTTATATCTAATTGGCGTAGGCAAAGTGCAAAAGCTACTATGGCTAAATTAAATAAAACCAAACCAATAATTAAATACTTTACATGGGAAAGACCATGAGCTTTGTGAA
This sequence comes from Thiolinea disciformis DSM 14473, assembly GCF_000371925.1. GTDB lineage: Bacteria > Pseudomonadota > Gammaproteobacteria > Thiotrichales > Thiotrichaceae > Thiolinea > Thiolinea disciformis. Next base: position 63,106 of record NZ_AQVE01000012.1, read on the forward strand.
GCGCTGCCATACCAGCTACATCAAATACAATAGAAAGCAGAAGATAAAAATAATGCATAAGCTTAATACCATTAGCTTTATTTAACCCCTGATTTATTTTTAGCTAAATCACTAGAACACTCTAGTTTTTATACCAATTATAGACCATAAAGTACCATTTTCATTAAGCTTCATCGATGAACTAGCGTTGCGACGACATATGGCGGTGTTAATCCGATTAACGTTTTGCCATAGACCACATTGCACAATTCCACTACCATAACTAGCCCTAGTCAGGTTTAAGAACGAATCCATGTTTGAGCGTGTTCGTGAAGATATCAACTGCATTTTTGAGCGCGATCCGGCGGCGCGTAATGTATTTGAGATTATTACTACCTACCCCGGCGTACATGCGGTGTTATTTCATCGTATGAATCATTGGTTATGGCAGCATAATTTCAAATGGCTCGCCCGCTTTCTCTCCAATATCCCCCGCCTTTATACCGGTATTGAAATTCATCCGGGAGCGACGATTGGGCGGCGATTTTTCATTGATCATGGCATGGGTGTGGTGATTGGTGGGACAGCAGAAATTGGCGATGATTGTACGCTTTATCAGGGTGTCACCTTAGGTGGAACCAGTTGGAAACCGGGCAAACGCCATCCTACTTTAATGAATAATGTGGTGATTGGGGCAGGTGCGAAAATTCTTGGCCCTATTACCTTAAATAATGGTGCACGGGTCGGTTCGAATGCGGTTGTCGTGAAAGATGTTCCAGAAAACACCACCGTGGTTGGTATTCCAGGGCGTGCAGTGAAAGCGCGTGATGTGGACGACAAGCGCCGCGAAGAACTAGCGGAAAAGCTCGGCTTTGATGCTTATGGCGCAACACAGGATATGCCCGATCCAATCGCCAACGCTGTCAATCGTATGCTTGACCATATCCACATGATGGATGAACGCATGGATTGCTTGTGCAAAGAAGTGCATCGTTTGGGTGGGAATTTGGAAGTCGAACCCTTGCCTAAATTACAAGCTAATAGCTTTAATAAAGAAACTAACTGCTACGAGATCTAAAAAAAGGCGCTGATAGCGCCTTTTTTGTGTTGCATTACATACGTTCCATCACTTCAATCCCGAGCAAACCCAAACCTTGTTTTAAGGTTTGCGCTGTAAGATCAGCCAATTTTAAACGACTATCACGACTATCACGAGGCACATCATCTTTTAAAATGGGGCAAGCCTCATAAAAACTCATGAAATTGCCCGCCAATTCATATAAATATAAGCAAAGCTGATTCGGCAGACCATCTTTAGCCACACTCAATAAAACTTCATCAAATTGCAGTAAGCGCAGCGCCAAAGCACGCTCGCTGGACTCTTGCAATTGAATACTGGCCTCGGGCGCTTCACGACCTAATTTTCTAAAAATGCTGCGAATCCGTGCATAGGCATATTGCAAATAAGGCGCGGTATTGCCTTCCAAACTCAACATCGCATTCCAGCTAAATACATAATCCGAATTGCGGTTTTTGGATAAATCAGCATATTTCACCGAGCCTATGCCCACTTTACGCGCAATCTCGCGCCGCTCAGCCTCGTCTAGCTCAGGACTTTTATCGCTCACTAGGCTGAAGGCACGTTCTTCCGCTTCTTTTAATAAATCAGCCAAGCGCACAGTGCCGCCGGTGCGTGTTTTAAAGGGCTTGCCATCTTCGCCGAGCATAGTGCCAAACGCCATGTGCTCCAATAAAACATGCGCATCAACAAAACCTGCTTTACGTGCCAATGCAAACATTTGCTGGAAATGCAGCGATTGGCGCACATCCACGAAGTATAAAATGCGATCCGCTTTTAAAATATCATTGCGATAGCGTAGTGCGGCAAGATCAGTCGTCGCATACAAAAAGCCACCCCCTGTTTTTTGAATAATTATTGGGTCAATGCTGCCGTCTTTTTTGCGAAACTCATCCAGAAATACGCATTGCGCACCATCACTTTCGGTGAGTAAACCCTTGGATTGTAAAGCGCTAACGATATTTGCCAAATCAGGGTTATAGCTACTTTCTGCTTTGACATGCTCGCGATTAAGCGATACTCCTAAATGCTGATAGGTTTCTTCGCTGTGGCTGAGGGAAATTTCAATAAATTGATGCCACAAGGCTAAGCATTCCACATCGCCTGATTGGAGCTTGACCACCATGTCTCGCGCACGTTGTGCAAACGCTGGCTCAGCATCAAAACGTAACTTGGCGGCACGATAAAAACTCTCCAAATCGTGCAATTGCATGGAAATTTCGTCGCCTTGAGCTTTTAAATCCGCTAAATGCGCCAACAGCATCCCGAATTGTGTGCCCCAGTCACCTACATGATTTTGGCGAATTACCTGATGACCAAGCCACTCTAAGACACGTACCATCGCGTCACCAATAATGGTTGAACGCAGATGGCCGACATGCATTTCTTTAGCCAAATTCGGGCTGGAATAATCCACTACGATTTTTTGTGGTGTAAGATCGAACGCTTTTTCGCTACCCAACTGCTCAGCTAACCAATTATTTTTCAAATGAATATTTAAAAAACCAGGCCCAGCAATCTCAACTTTGTCCGCCACATCACTTAAATCAAGATTATCTAGAATTTTTGCGGCTAAATCACGCGGATTCAGTTTGGCTTGCTTGGCAGCCGCCATTACACCATTCGCTTGATAATCACCAAACTCAGGTCGCGCAGACGGGCGCACTTGCGCAGAACTAGAATCTGGCGCTCCCGCAAGGTGTAGTGCTGTTGTTAAACGATCATCAAGTAATTGGCGAATAGTCATAGTTAGAATTAGAGCGAGCTAGGAAAAAAGACTTATTGTAGCTTGAGTGCAGGCGAAAAGCAGGGTGTTTTAGCATAAGTATGTTGCAGAAATTGTTGCAGGCTTAGACTAAACTTTGAAACAATAGCCACTCCAATCAAGGATGAAATTATGCTTAGTGAGCGTCAACAACTGATTTTGGATAAATTTCTCGAAAACCCTGCCCAAAATTTAGCGGTTGGCGACTTATTACCTTGGGTCGAGGTAGGACGCACCACCTTATTTCGCGATTTGTCCCAGTTGGTAGAGCAAGGCATATTAAGCCCTGACGCGCCAACGCGTGCGCGTACCTATCGCTTAAACCCTGATTCCGAACCTTATTTACGCTGGGATTTAAGTCGCCCACCGCAAGAGCGCCCTGTGGTGTATTACTACGCAGACTGGCTTGATATCTACCAACCTAACCAATACAGCTTGCTTAGCCCTTACCAATTAGAAAAACTGCATAAAGCGGGTAAGGTTTGTGACTCGACCGCTGATTATGCTCAACTCCTTAATACCGCAGCGATCGACTGGCTTTACAATTCAGCCAATTTAGAGGGCATTAAACTCTCATGGTTAGATAGTAAAGCATTACTAGAGTTTAATGAACGGCCCACACAATTAAGCCAAGCTGCCATCAATAATCTTTGTAAACAACGCACTGCACTGAATTATTTAATAGACCAACGCTCTCATTTGAAAGTGGATGACTTATACATAGCACAACTCCATGCTTTACTTGGTGCGGGCAGTTTACAAGATGCTACGATTAGTTCTAATTTACGGGTGCGTACCTTATCTTTTACAGAAAGCGCGTATTTGCCACTGAATGATCCGGAGCAAATTCAATATTATTTTGCCCAGTTTTGCGATAAGGCTCAGGCCATCCACGACCCTTATGAACAAGCCATCTTTACTTTATTATTTTTATCGTATTTACAAGCGTTTCGAGAAGCGAATAATCGGACGGCGCGTTTGTGTTTGAACATTCCACTGTGTCAACAACAGCTCGCTCCTTTTACGTGGAGTGAAGTGAGTAAGCGCGAGTATTTATTCGGTCTGCTGGCACTTTACGAACGGCAACGTCATGAGTTCTTGGTTAATACCTTTGTGCAGGCTTATGTGAAAAGTGCCAAGCGTTATAAAGCTTTAGTGCAGGGTTCGGAAGACATTGCCCTCGTCAGTGCCTTTGCTTAACCAGCGCGTAAATCATTCATCCCTTCACGCCATACGTGTTGCATTCGTGCCCCAATCTCAGCAAATGACGGATTTTCACGTTGATAGGCAGCAATATCCGCCAGTGTCGCGTCCATGCCGTGCAGTATCCATTCTAATAATTGCTGAGTACGCCGTTCTGTTAGCCCACAATAACGGCGTCCAAAGGTGATTAAACCTTTGCGCTGTGGGAAAAACTTACTGCCACCGAATAACAATGCCAAATGGTCATTGGGAATATAAACAGCAGTCGAAACAATATCGAAAGCTGGTGCTAAGCGAATATCAGCCTCTGGATCAGCGTAAATGACACCGAAATTTTTTAAATGCGCATCACCATTTCTGACAGCACAGCTTAAGGCCACTGATAAGAAAAATTGCTCCATGGCATCATGCAAATAAGCGGGGGATACAAATTGACGAATACGCTCTGCAATATCTTGATAAGAACCTAAATATTTATCTTCAGTCGCTAAACCATTTAATACACAAAAATCTTCAAACCCTAAATAGCCACCTTTTTTATCTAAATCGAAACGCTTAACGATCAGCAATTTACCTTGGGCCGATAATTCAATGTGAGGAATTTCCAAGCCCGCACGCTCCGCCGCTTTCAAACAAAAATACTCATTAGCAGCCAAATGCGGAAAACGCTCAGGGTTCCACGCTTTAACAATATGGGTTGAATCGCGCCATGTCACTTGCTCTAAATCGCTCGGCAGCTCTGCTTGAGCAATAGTGGCTTCATCACGCACTAAAACCTTAGGTTGCACCCCAGAAATGCCCGAATAGCGTCCAAAACGCTGTAATAAATCGGCAAATAAATCCTCTGTGCCCGCATAATGCTGGAGTTCTTGGACACTTTGCTGTGGCATGGTAGCTGGCTGCTCCCCTATTTCCGCAATGCGCACTCGACCAATTTGCGAATGCCCGACAATACTTAATAAACTCAAATCATCGAAGTGTTGTACCGTTTTCTGAAAGCTATAGCGCAAGGTTTCACGTAATTCACCCTCGGGTAAATTCATTTGAAAAATCGGATGAACACCTTGCTGAAAAATATATTGATCGGGAATCACGGGCATCGTGAGCGAAACCGCCAAAGCATCACTAGCATCTGCCTGATAGTTAAATAAGTAAGTGCGTGGCTGCAAATGACTACGCCCCAAGACACCGGACAAATTCCCGTCACAAAAAATATCGAGCTGCTGTTCGTCACTCATGGTTTTTGCTCCGTTTACGCTGTTCGGCTTCTGTCACGAGATGGTGCAAGGTGGGACGTTTACTTTGGGGCGCTTGCGCATTCAATTCTAGACCTAAGAGTGCACAAATCGACATTACTTTGCGGATGCCAATTTCTTGTACCGTGCCATTTTCTAGCGCGGATAAGGTGGCACGACTTAAGCCTAACTGGGTGCTTAACTCTACTTGGGTGAGCTTGCGCTGCTTGCGTGCCATACGAATAACTTTGCCTAGTTCTACCAGATTCATGTCAAGTATTTAGTACATTTTTTTAATTAAAGTGTCTTTTGTATCATATACTAGACATTTCAAGATGAATATAGAATTTTTCTTGGCTGTTTTACGCTAAAAAATTCAAGGCTTTCTCAAACGGGCGAATCGCTCCAAGGACATCAGAATGAAATTTTTATCACTGCTCTTAAGTTCCATTTTTTTATTTTCAAGCACTGTACAAGCTGCAGGTGCACAATAACTGTTACACAGCCATGTTCCACCTGCCTCTTCTATGAAGCTTAAGGGTATTATCGTAACGTTTAAGGAATCTCGGTGAAGAAAGCAGAGGTATTCCAACACAACACCTTCATCAAGTGAATCAAGTGCTAGCCAGTGTTGGTTTGCGCTGTTCATTTCAACAAGACTTATAACGGTCGTTGAAGCGGCTGATCTTAACCAGCTCCGAGGCGCTTTATGATAGATTCATTAGCGAACGAATGCTCTCGCTAATACCCTCTAGTGTCACAGGTTCAAAATACATCTATAAAATTTTACGACCTGCTTTATAAAAATCCCTTAAACCATAACCACCTAAGACGCTTTACTCGACTTCTTGATTGCTAAGCTGCATTTTGAAGCGCTGCACATAAAAAATGCATCCATTTGACTGTGCATTTATGCACCAAAATAGTTAATGCGTTAAATATTTTTAACTAAGCATTTGAAATATATATGAATAATTGCATTGGCATACCGGTTGCATTGGCCAACACATACTTTAAAAACACTAGCGGTTCTTTTTATTCTTAGGAGTAGGTATGTTGTTAAACAAGCGACTCAAACAATCCTTACTAACGCTCGGCCTTTCATTCACTATGATAGGTAGCGCTTATGCCGCCGACGACACTATCAAAGTCGGTGTCCTACACTCGCTTTCCGGAACAATGGCTATCAGTGAAACCACTTTAAAAGACACCATGCTTATGTTGATTGATGAGCAGAATAAAAAAGGTGGGGTTTTGGGGAAAAAACTCGAAGCGGTGGTTGTTGATCCTGCCTCGAATTGGCCTTTGTTCGCTGAGAAAGCTCGCGATCTCATCGAAAAAGATAAAGTGGCAGTGACTTTCGGCTGCTGGACGTCGGTTTCACGTAAATCAGTCTTGCCGGTGTTTGAAGAGAAAAACAGTTTGCTGTTTTATCCGGTGCAATATGAGGGTGAGGAATCCTCTAAGAATGTCTTTTACACCGGTGCAGCACCCAATCAGCAAGCGATTCCAGCCGTCGATTATTTAATGAAAGATTTAGAAGTTAAGCGTTGGGTGTTAGCCGGTACGGATTATGTCTATCCACGCACGACCAATAAGATCCTCGAGGCTTATTTAAAAGCAAAAGGCGTCGATGAAAAAGACATTATGATCAACTACACGCCATTCGGTCATTCGGATTGGCAGTCGATTGTCGCAGATATTAAAAAATTCGGCTCCGAGGGCAAGAAAACGGCAGTGGTTTCCACTATCAACGGTGATGCGAATGTGCCTTTCTACAAAGAGCTGGGTAATCAAGGCATTACTGCTGAAACCATTCCGGTCGTGGCGTTCTCGGTGGGCGAAGAAGAATTATCCGGCATTGATACCAAGCCTTTAGTCGGGCATTTGGCGGCTTGGAACTATTTTATGAGTGTCGATACAACGGCTAATAAAGAGTTCATCACAAAATGGCATGAGTTCATTAAGAGCGATAAGCGTGTCACTAATGACCCGATGGAAGCGCATTATTTAGGCTTTAATCTTTGGGTAAAAGCTGTCGAAAAAGCGGGCACGACTGAGACCGATAAAGTCGAGCAAGCCATGATTGGCCTAGAGTTTCCTAATCTCACCGGCGGTACAGCCAAAGTATTGCCCAATCACCATTTAACCAAACCCGTCTTAATCGGCGAAATTCAAGAAAACGGGCAGTTTGAAGTGGTGTCGAAAACGCCAGAAATCGCGGGCGATGCGTGGTCGGATTTCTTACCCGACTCCAAGCCCCTTGTAGCCGACTGGACTGGCAAAGAGACCGATGGCAAGCCTTGCGGTAATTACAACACAGAAACAAAAAAATGCTCAGGTCAAAAATATGAGTAATGAGTCAACAATAATTTCCTGATCCGCAAGTAACCTGAGGACGTCCATCTCACCTGCTCGATCGGTCGCGGGCGTCCTCTTTTCTGCAAGGTAAGCACATGTTAGCCAAGTCACGCGCCCGCATTGGTGTTGCTTTAATCCTTTTATTTTTTAGTATTGCCGCTGTCTGGGCAGAAACCGATCCTACTTGGAATCAAGCCAGCAGCCTTTTTAAACAAGCCAGTTTCGATAAAACCCGCGAAGCTGCCGATTTACTTGCCGCCAGTTCCGATCCGCAAGCACCACTAGCCTTAAAAGCCCTACTTGAAGGCCAACTTTATCAACATAAACAGAATGATAGTTTAGCAGTACTTGCTGACGGTAATTCGTTGGATGCCAGTACAGGCCAAGCTTTAAGTGCATTAAATAAAGACGATTACCGAAAAATCCCTATCAATAATACTTTGCGTAAATATTTACGCAGCAAACTGGGAGGCTTAAGCCTATCCAGCTCTGACCCGAAAGTGCGTTTAGCCTCTACTATAGGTTTATTAGAAACCGTTACCCCCGAGCAGCTCCCGCAACTACAAGACTTGCTCAGTAAAGAAACCGACTCACAAGTTAAAGATGCACTCTATTTAGCCATTCAATTGGCATCCCTGAATAGCAGCGATAAAGCGTCAAAATTGTCTGCCCTTAACGCTTTGGAGGGTAATCTCAATCCAATAGTACGCAATAAACTCACGATCTTAAGTAGCGACGCGGATTCTGAAATTGCCAAAGCTGCACAAACCACTTTGCGCAGTATTGAGAATAAGGTGGCCTTAAATGGGCAACTGGAAACCCTGTTTTTTGGGCTAAGTCTCGGCTCTGTGCTGGTACTGGCGGCAATAGGTTTGGCAATCACTTTTGGCGTGATGGGTGTGATTAATATGGCACATGGTGAGCTGATTATGCTTGGTGCTTATACGACTTATTTCATTCAAAAGTTGATGCCGAATTACCTTGATTACTCATTATTCTTGGCTATTCCTGCTGCGTTTGTGGTGTCTGGCTTGATGGGGATTTTGATTGAACGCAGCGTGATTCGGCATTTATATGGGCGGCCTTTGGAAACCTTGCTAGCGACCTTCGGGATCAGTCTTATCCTCCAACAACTCGTGCGCACCGTGGTCTCCCCGCAAAATGTTCCGGTATCAAATCCCTCTTGGATGTCAGGTTCTCTAGAGATTAATAGCGTGCTCTCTTTAACCTACAACCGCTTGTATATTCTCGCCTTCAGTTTATTAGTGTTCGCCATTTTATATTTCGTGCTGCGTAATACTAATCTCGGTTTACAAGTGCGTGCGGTTTCACAAAACCGTGCCATGGCGCGTGCCATGGGTGTGCGTTCCGCACGAGTAGACGCTTTGACCTTTGGCTTAGGCTCAGGGATTGCAGGGGTGGCAGGGGTGGCTTTAAGTCAGCTCACGAATGTCGGCCCCAATTTAGGTCAGAGTTATATTATCGACTCCTTCATGGTGGTGGTTTTTGGTGGGGTCGGTAATTTATGGGGAACCTTGGTCGCGGGTTTATCCCTAGGGGTGATCAATAAATTTCTTGAGCCTTGGGCGGGTGCCGTGCTCGCCAAAATTCTAGTACTGGTATTCATTATTCTGTTTATTCAAAAGCGCCCGCGCGGTTTATTCCCGCAAAAAGGCCGTGCTGCGGGAGATTAAACCATGCTGATTAGTCAAATCCTGAAAAATGATCGCGGCGGACAAATCATGCTGGCAGTCTTGGCAGCGGTTTTACTCGTCGTGCCGGTTTTGAATTTAGTCGTCTCGAATACCAGCCCACTCCATGTTCCTACCTACTTAGTCACCTTAATGGGTAAGTATTTAACCTATGCCTTATTAGCCGTAGCCGTCGATTTGGTCTGGGGTTATCTAGGCATCTTAAGCCTTGGGCATGGTGCATTTTTCGCACTCGGCGGCTATGTGATGGGTATGTATTTAATGCGCCAAATCGGTGATCGCGGTGTCTATGGCAATCCTGAACTACCTGACTTTATGGTGTTTTTGAATTGGAAAGTGCTGCCGTGGTTCTGGCAAGGCTTTGATATGTTTTGGTTTGCACTCCTCATGGTGCTATTCATACCGAGCTTATTAGCCTTTGTATTCGGCTGGCTAGCCTTTCGTTCGCGGGTCACTGGTGTGTATTTGTCGATCATGACCCAAGCCATGACTTATGCACTCATGTGGGCATTTTTACGCAATGAAATGGGCTTTGGCGGGAATAATGGCCTGACCGACTTCAAAGATATTCTTGGCTTCAGCCTACAATCCGATTATACGCGTGTAGCCTTATTTATCTGCTCAGGCTTGGCACTGGCCATCGGCTATTTACTCTGCCGCTATGTGATTAATTCTAAACTCGGGCGCATTACGGTTGCGATTCGTGACGCTGAAAGCCGCACCCGTTTCGTCGGCTATAAAGTTGAGCATTACAAAGTTTGGATTTTCACCTTTTCTGCCATGCTCGCCGGTGTGGCGGGTGCATTATATGTCCCTCAAGTCGGTATAATTAACCCGAGCGAATTCTCCCCATTAAACTCGATTGAGATTGTCATTTGGGTCGCCATGGGCGGACGCGCCACTTTATATGGTGCAGTCTTGGGCGCTATTTTAGTCAATTACGCCAAAACCGTGTTCACGGGCTTAATGCCGGAGTCTTGGCTCTTTATGCTCGGGGCTTTATTCGTGCTCGTTACTTTGTATTTGCCGCAAGGTTTAGCCGGTTTGTGGAACACTCTCAAAACAAATTTCGGGCGTAAACGCGAGGTGGCAGCATGAGCGAAGGTGAAGGCGCGCATTTTTATCGCCAAGGCGCATTAGATACCAGCCACAAAGCGATTCTGTATTTGGAAGATTTAAACGTCAGTTTTGATGGTTTCAAGGCGATTAATAATCTCACTTTGTATATCGATGCGGGCGAATTGCGCTGCATTATTGGCCCGAATGGTGCCGGTAAAACCACCATGATGGACATTATCACCGGCAAAACCAAACCCGATAGCGGCAAAGCTTTCTTCGGCCAAACCATTGATTTATTGAAGCTAAGCGAACCCGAAATTGCTAATGCAGGTATAGGGCGCAAATTCCAAAAGCCTACCGTGTTTGAATCGCATAGTGTCGCGGAAAATTTAGAGCTAGCGATGAAAGGTGATAAACGGGTTTGGTTTAGTTTGCGTGCCCAATTGAACGGCGAGCAACAAGCTTTGATTGACGAAACCCTGCAAACCATTGGTTTGAGCGAACAGTATCACAAACTCGCTGGAGCGCTGTCGCATGGACAAAAACAGTGGCTAGAAATTGGGATGCTCTTGGTGCAAAAGCCTTATTTATTGTTGGTCGACGAACCCGTGGCGGGCATGACTCATCAAGAAATGGATCGTACTGCTGAGCTATTGAAATCCTTAGCAGGCAAACATTCAGTGGTGGTGGTGGAGCACGATATGGAATTTGTACGCTCAATTGCGAATAAGGTCACAGTGCTGCATCAAGGCAGCGTACTGGCGGAAGGTACGATGGACGAAGTACAACAAAACCCACGCGTGGTTGAAGTGTATTTGGGGGAATAAATGCTCAAAGTGGATAAACTCAACCAGTTTTACGGCGAAAGTCACACGCTTTGGGACTTGAATTTGCAGGTGCCCGAAGGCCAAGTGACCGTGCTTATGGGGCGTAATGGCGTGGGCAAAACAACTCTGCTGCAATGTATTATGGGGTTAGTGACAGTACGGGATGGCACGATTCACTACCAAGGCCAAAATTTGCTAGACGTGGATGCTGAAAAACGTGCGACGCTGGGTATTGGTTATGTCCCCCAAGGTCGACAAATTTTCCCACTGCTTACTGTAGAAGAAAACCTACGCATTGGTTTACCAGCACGTCGCGATAAAATCCGCCGTATTCCAGCTTTTATTTTCGAACTCTTCCCCGTGCTCACACAAATGCTGAAGCGGCGTGGTGGTGATTTATCCGGCGGGCAGCAACAACAATTGGCGATTGGTCGTGCCTTAGTGCTTGCTCCTCAATTACTAATTTTAGATGAGCCGACTGAAGGCATTCAGCCAAATATTGTGCAAGAAATCGGCGACATTATCCGCAAGCTCAATCAAGAGACCGGTCTAAGCGTCTTACTGGTCGAGCAGAAATTGCCTTTTGCTCGCAGAGTTGGGGATCGGTTTTGCATTTTAGATCGTGGACGGCAAGTGGCACAGGGCGAGATGAGAGAATTAACTGAAGGATTAATCCAAAAATATTTAACAGTTTAGACTGCAATACCCGATCCTTGTATTTAGTCACATACTACGCGGTAAGATTTGCAAAGGTTTAATCAGAACAATGCAAGCACCTTCATGGGTATTGGCACTGAAGCAATATTATTCAGCCAAACTCTAAAAACCAAGCCTTAAATATAGAAGTATGTAAGCAATTCAAAGATCCTTATTGATTTAGTTAAAATAAATTATAAAGCTTAGGATCAATAATTTTGAAGGAAAAATATTTTCTTGAAATCAATCAAAGCATGTTATTGCTATTAATAACATGCTTATAACTAACATTTAAGAAAGTTTACTTTTTATTAACCATGACTTCACATTCTGCAATCAAATCATCTAATACTTTAACGGCGCTCTTCGCTTCAGCTTTAATTTCCTTTAGAAAATCTAATTCACTTTTACTAACCTCACCGTCTTTTAATACTAAAGCACGTAACATATCGACTTCTTTGGTGCTGATATGACCATCACCTAAGGCAAAACCTTTTGCTACTTTACGCCAATCTGCCATGATTTTTATCCTTCTGAAAAGTATTGAAAGTGTCTATTTAACCGATATGATCTTAAAATTTACTTAAAAAACCGCATCTTAACTTATTGTAGTGTCAGCCCTAAACGTTGCCAATCGATATCTCCATCGTGTTTGGAAAACCAAACCTGCCGCGCTTTGCCGACCACATCACTTAAGGGTACTGTACCAAACTCCCGTGAATCCGTACTGTGACTGCGATTATCCCCTAATACAAATACCTGTCCAGCAGGCACAATAAATTCACTGTCTTTAAAACCTTCAGTCTGTTGTTGCCATTGTACCTGCCACATTTTAGTGTCAACACTTTCTGTGATTAAACCTTGTTGAGCGGCTTGAGTCAGTGCTTTACCATTAATACTAATCGTTTGTCCCTGTAGCTGAATTTTATCATTGGGCAAACCTATAATACGTTTGATGTAATAACGTGAACGATCATTAGGATAAGTAAAAATCGCTATATCGCCGCGTTGCACCGCACCTTCACAATTCGGGCAGTTATAACATTTATCTGCAAATAATAAATCACCCTGTTTAAGCGTTGGATTCATACTGGCAGACGGAATATAAAAGGCTTCTACTTGATGAGTACGAATATAAGCTGACAATAAGGGAAATATGATCAGATTACACAGAATAAACACCCACCAATACACGCTACTGTATTGCCATGTTTTTAATTGGTAAGTCTTTAAAGACTGAGCAGTACGCCACGCATCCCACATCCCATAAAACCATATCCCCAGCACAGCCAACAGACTAACCACTAAGACAGGCAACATTAATCCATTGGGAAGATATAAGGCAATGAATACCATCATGGGCAAAGTAAGCAGACTAAAAATCAAATACAGCCATAACGCTTTATTCACTTGTCCATTATAAAGCTGTCCAAACCCTGGTAGAACCAAAGACAGGAGTAAAGCAAATAAGGGGCGGCGAGGTTTAGGCGTATCGGGTAGTTCGGTCGCAAACATAAACATTTCCTTAGTAGTGTGATAGTGGTTTATACCGCTTACTAATACAAAAGTTACAAGCTTTAACCTGCACTACTGACTAACCAAATACCAAACATAAAACCCAAGACTTGCTCTAAACCAAGCGCCACTGCACCTAATAAGGCTAACCATTGCAAATACTGCCCTGTTTTTTTCACAGGCTGCGGTAGGTAAGTAATACGTTGCATGACAGTTTGCGTGAAAGTTGCAGGTGGTTTCATTAAGGTTTGCGCTAATAAATCATCTAAGGGGTCGTGTTGGGGATTCATGACAACTCCAAGTAAGTGCGTAATTGTTGCTTAGCACGATGTAATCGAACTTTCAAAGCTGATTCGCTACAACCTTCTAATTCAGCAATGGTTTTTAAATCTAAACCTTGCACATAAGCTAAGGCTAAGGCGCTGCGATCCGCCAAATTTAAACGGGTTAAGGCTTGTTGTAGGCGTTGTTGCTGTTGCTGAGTAGAGAGTTGTTCGGCAGGTGATAACGTGGAACTGATAGCCTCGGGTGTATCATCCCCCATAGCTAGCTCATATTGATGATGGCGTTTATCCCATTCATTCAAGGCTAGACGATGGGCAATCGTGAATAACCATGTGGAAAATTGTGCGCGTTTAGGATCATAGTCACCTAAATGCTGCCAGACACGAATAAAAGTTTCTTGCGCCAGCTCCTCGGCCTGAGCCTGACTAAAACCCATACGCCCCAAATAGGCAAATAAACTACCTTGGTATTGATCAACAAGTGGTGCAAAAGCTGCTCGATCGCCTGTTAAGACCCGCGCAATTAAGGTCGTACTATCCACCTAGCCATTCCTAATAGGTTATTACTACGCATACCGCTAGGTCGGCAGAAAGTTACAGGAATAAGCATTAAGCGTTGGTATTTAGGTCAAGAAATTTAATTTCACGTCATCCATTTAGCATCTATACTTAAATTTATGCTGCAACAAGAGGAGCTTGAATATGCATGTGGTTAAAACGCTTGCTGCTACCGCCAGTTTATTAATTGCTATGTTGAGCAGTTATCCGGTACAAGCAGGCAATATGTGTCCCATGGATGCCAAAAGATGCCCTGATGGTTCTTATGTGAGTCGTGGGCCCAATTGCGCTTTTAGAGCTTGTCCTACTTATACTCCTAATCCGCCACCCGCGAGACGCCCCCCCCCCTACAGACCACCCATGCGTCCCCCTCGTTACATACCCCCGCCACACGTTAGACCTTATCCGCCTCGACCACCAGTGCGGGGCTGCACACGTGATTTAAGGGTTTGTCCGGGAGGTGGAACAGTAGCGCGTAATCCATTACGACAATGTAATTTCAACCCTTGCCCACGCCCACCGTATAGACCGAATAGCCGCGGGCGCTAAGTTCAACCAAAGCCAACTCGCTTATAAGGCTGAGTTGGTTTTTCGGGTAAAATATGGCGTTTAATTCAAACGCCCCCAGCACTCCGCCAATATTTTTGCTGAAATCAATCCATCATACTGTTGAAAATCTGGAATTTGAACGCATTCAAGGATTTTGGCTTGCTGCTCACTAAGCTTGCCACCATGTTTTTCTAATTGGGCCAGCGCAGCCGCTTGAGCCAACTCTTGTGCTTGCTGGAGTGCTAGGACTGGAGTGGCGCAATAATGCGGCTCGCCTAGGCCATGTAAATGATAGCCATCAGGTTCGGCCTTAGTAATACTGACTTGCACTTGGGTTTTGATTAAACCTACGGCCGCGCCCACTGCATTCGCCACGTCGCTGAAACGTGGAATATGGGTTTCACAAGCTAGACGCTGACCAATCTCAGGATAAAACACCGGCGCAGGCCCACCGACTGCCACCAAGGGCAAGTCCGGCTTAAACGCCAAGTGTAAATGACCTAATTGGCGCTTACCTTGTGCCACGCGGCTCACCAGTTCATCCTCAGCAGCAAACGCAACCCCTGCTAGATGACTGAATAATAGCTGCGTGCTTTTGGTGACTAAAGCATGAATAATGTCACGCGCAAACGCTTGGGATTCAGCCTCTTGTTTTTGCTCATTAAAAGAAATTTTTCCATGCGCACGCCCTACCATTAAACAAGCTAATTCAGCCACGCGTTTTGACCATTGTGTTTGCAAACCCAAGACATGAGCAGCATCACTTGGCGTAAACCCAGCGATTTGCACCAAGCCACGCTCATATAAACGCTTCAAACGTAAGCGATCCCGCACGGATCCGACCACACGCGACCAAGCTTGCGGCTCATCACTTAAGTCATTTAACAGCGCTAATTCGGCAGCATTCAGATCCTCAGGAATGCTTAAGGTTTGATAGGCTTGCGGACGCATGACAAATAAACTAGCAATCCCCAAGCCGCGTGCCTCACTTAATTCATGCTCTAAACTGGCCTGCACGGAAGGCCATTTTGCACCAATCAATGAAACCGGAACAATCCGATTAGCTTTTAATAGCACGCGACCATCATGGGTAATCTCAATTTCGCTATCACCCCCTAAGCCTATGGTTTGCATATCAATAGCTTGAACCATCGTGCGGTATTGCCCCACCATCGCACCTTTTTGATTGAGCGCGGGCCAACCTTGTAAAACCGTCGCAACATCGGTAGTGGTTCCACCAATATCTGAAATCAGAAAATCATTGAGACCCGATAAAAAACTCGCCCCAATCACACTGGCTGCTGGCCCCGACAAGATAGTCTCAATCGGTTTTTCCATCACACTATCAGCCTTCGCCATAGAGCCATCCCCTTTCACCACCATCAAGGGTGCGGCAATGCCTTTGGCTTCCATGACAGTTTGTACGGCCTCCACTAAAGCGACAATGAGGTGAATAATACGGGCATTGAAAGCAGCCGTCAGCGCACGGCGGGGACCATTTAAAGCAGCGGATAATTCATACGAAGCGGTAACAGGTTTGTTAGTTTTTTGACGAATCAGCTGCTTGGCACGTTGCTCGTGGGCAGGGTTACGCACCGAATACACGGAAGCCACTACATAAGCTTGAATCGAACTCGGTAAAGCCTCCAATGCACGCAGTAAAGCGTTCTCATCCAAAGGATGAGCTTCTTCGCCATCATAGCGATGACCACCCTGCACACGAATAATGGGTGTTTGCGGCAAGGCATGGTGTAGCTCAGTACGCTCTACCATAGTCGCATCAAAACCAATTAAGACCACGGCAATCGCAGCACCTTGACCCTCGACTAAAGCATTAGTGGCTAGGGTGGTGGACAAGGAAACGAGGGCAATATCCGAAGCAGAAACATTCGGCGCCGCAGCAAAGACTTTTTCTAAAGCCTCAATAATCCCTATCGATAATTGCCCTTTGGTAGTTAAAGCTTTAGCAGAGGCAATAATGTCTCGCGTCTTTGGCTGCAAAATGACCGCATCGGTATAAGTGCCGCCGGTATCAATTCCAATATGATAAGCCATCGCTACGCTCTTCTGCGCCGCCGTTTGCCTGTATCGGATTCAACCACTTCTTTCGCAGCGGGTCGCTCGACCACGCTAAATAAATGGGGAAACGGATCAGTCTTATGGGGAAATGCCATTGCATCGACGAAGTATTCTTGAAATTTAGGCTCCACCGCTGTTTCAATTTTCTCAATCGATAACACGACCTGCTCAATTTGACGCCGTGCTGCCTGATTCAATAAAGCAATGCGAGCGCCCGTGCCAGCCGCATTACCGGCTGAAGACACTTGCGCTAAGGGGCAGTCTGGAATTAAACCCAAAACCATGGCGTGTTTAACATCAATATGGCTCCCAAATGCCCCCGCCAAACGAATCCGCTCAACCTGCTCAATCCCTAGTTTATCCATCAATAAACGCACACCCGCATAAAGCGCCGCTTTGGCTAATTGAATCTGGCGTACGTCATTTTGAGTAATACTAATCAGCGTCCCTGTCTCATTCTGCGGCTGATGTAAGACATACGACCATGTCCTTTGCTGCGGCACAATGCGCGTCGTTGTTTCAGCCAAACTGCCATCAATCACACCGTCGGTGCTAATAATCCCCGCCAAATACATCTCGGCAATGACTTCAATAATGCCCGAGCCACAAATACCATTCACGCCAATCTGCGCTACAGACTCGGCAAATCCTACTTCATCTGACCAAAGATCAGAGCCAATCACTTTAAAGCGTGGCTCTTTCGTCACAGGATCAATTCGTACCCGCTCAATCGCCCCCGGAGCTGCACGCTGGCCGCAACTGATTTGTGCGCCCTCAAACGCAGGGCCGGTGGGACTAGAACAAGCGACTAAACGTGCCCGATTGCCCAAAACAATTTCTGCATTCGTCCCGACATCAACTAAAAGCGTCATGGCAGTTTGCTCATAAGGCTCTTCCGCCAAGACGACACCGGCTGCATCCGCGCCCACATGACCGGCAATACACGGCAAAATATAAGCACGTGCATTGGGGTGCGTTTGAATTGCTAAGTCTTTAACCGCAATCTCCACGGCTTCGTTGGTAGCCAAAGCAAAAGGTGCTGATCCTAACTCCACCGGACTAATCCCTAATAGCAAGTGATGCATAATGGGATTAGCGACAAAGCTCATTTCCAGAATATCGTTTCGCTCAATGCCAGCTTTCGTGGCTAGTTCGCCCACTAAATCATCCAAGGCGTCACGCACCGCACGACTCATGGCCTGCGTACCGTCAGGCTGCATCATCACATAGGACACGCGACTCATCAGATCTTCGCCAAAGCGAATTTGCGGATTCATGCGGCTAGCAGAAGCTTTCACTGTCCCTGTCAATAAATCACATAAGTGCAAAGCAATGGTGGTTGATCCGACATCGACCGCTACCCCAAACGCCTTATCACGAAAGCCGGCCCATGCAGCTATAATCGTTTTCTGCTGATACACTGCTACGGTGAGTGCGCGTTTGCCGTCGTTTAAAAGGGGCTGTAATTGTTGTAAAACCGATAATTCGCAGCGTAACTCTTTTAGATGCCAATCCTGCTCCAACGCTTCATACACCCGCTGCAAATCACCCTTAGGATGATGCATATCCGGTATTTCTACTTCGATATAGCAGAGTTGGATAGCGCTATCTAAGACAATATCACGTGCTTCCGCTTCTTTTCGCACCAAAGGCTGATGCACTTGACTATCCGGCGGCACATCAATCACCACATCCCCTTGTAGGTAAGTGTGACAACTTAAACGCCGTCCCTGTAATAACACCGCACGACGCTTCTCATAACGCTGTTCGGTTTCGGTAAACGCATTCAGATGTTCTAGGCTCGAACGAATACCCAGCTTAGGAAAATCACCTTCCATACATAACACTTGGCAACGCCCACACAAGCCGCGCCCGCCACAAATCGAATCAATATCGATCCCCAACTGTTGTGCTGCTTGCAGTAAAGGCGTGCCTAGTGGAAATTCACCACGCCGCCCTGAAGGCATGAATACAACCTTCGCAGTTTTAAGCGTCATGTTTTATCCTTTTTATTTCGTTATTGTGCTCTTCTTCTGCGGCGACCTTCACGCTCGCCACGCCCTTCCCCTTCCGGCAAAGGCTCACGGTATAGGCGAATCCAATTCATACAATCAGGATCGTGGCCTAACATCACATCCGCGCCTTTGACAGCCTGCAATACTTCAGCATGCAGTGGATTGGTAATTGCTGAAGTCATACCAGCACCCATCGCCATAGTTAAAAAGGCGGCATTAATGCCATTCCGATTAGGCAGGCCAAAGCTAATATTCGATGCACCGCAAGTCGTATTCACTTTTAACTCTTCACGTAAGCGACGCACTAAGGCCATCACTTGTACCCCTGAATTATTAATCGCACCAATCGGCATCACCAAAGGATCAACCACGATCCGATCCCGCGAAATACCATGGTCTGCTGCGCGCTCGACAATTTTTTTCGCTACTTCAAAACGCACATTAATATCTTGTGAAATGCCGGTTTCGTCATTCGAAATAGCAACCACGGAAGCATTGTATTTCGCGACTAAAGGCAATACGCGCTCTAAACTTTCATCTTCACCCGTCACCGAGTTAACTAAGGCTCGTCCTTGATAGACCGCCAATCCCGCCGCAAGCGCATCAATAATGGAGGAATCGATACACAAAGGAACATCGACCGTGGACTGCACCAACTGAATCACTTCAGCCAAAATACGCGGCTCATCTGCTAAAGGAATGCCCGCATTCACATCTAACATTTGCGCACCTGCTTGTACTTGCGCTAAAGCATCGGCTTGCACACGGCTGTAATCACCGTTTTTCATTTCCTCGGCAAGAATCTTACGACCCGTTGGATTAATGCGTTCGCCAATGATAATAAAGGGGTGATCAAAGCCAATTTTGACTTCTTTCTTAGCAGAAGTGATAAGGGTTGTGGTCATACAGCTAACTCCTGAGTGGCGGGTGATAAACTAGAAGATGAGGCGCTAGTTTCTACCAGTCCCGGATACCAAGGCTTACGCCCTTCTAAAGCACCCGAACGTTCGACAATCTCTGCCACATTATGCTCCTGACGATAGGCCATAATGTGGACGCCATGCACACCCTCTAACTCGCGGGCTTGTTGAATCATTTCAATACAAATATTTAAGCCTTCACGTTTTTGATCTTGTGCGCCTTTTAAGCGCTGAATAATAGTATCTGGAATATGCACACCGGCTACATTGGCTCGAATCCATTCGGCGGTTTTCGCGGAAGCCAGCGGCCCTACTCCCAATAAAATAAATACTTTCTTATCCAGCCCCATGTCGCGCACTTGTTGCATATAGCGCTCAAACATCGGCATATCAAAGCAATATTGGGTTTGAATGAATTGCGCACCCGCAGCAATTTTTTTGGCGAGGCGATAGGGGCGATAATCATAAGGGGGAGCAAATGGATTCGCAGCCCCACCTAACATGACACGTGGCGGGCTGGTTATTTTACGTCCACTCAGAAAACGGCTTTCATCACGCATCGTGCGAATAGTTTGCAAGGCCGTCATACTATCCAAATCAAACACGGGCTTAGCATCCGGATGATCACCGGCCTGTACCCCGTCACCACTTAAGCAAAGGATATTGCAGACACCCATTGCCGCAGCGCCCAGCACATCCCCTTGAATGGCAATGCGATTGCGATCACGACAAGAAATCTGCATCACCATCGCATAACCTTTGCGTGTTAACAGTGAGCACATGCCTACACTCGACATATGACAATGCGCCCCTGAACCATCCGTCGCATTCATGGCATCGACATAGCCATCAAACAAGCGGGCGCGTTGGTAGACCTCTTCAGGATCTGCTGAGTCTGGGGGTGCAATTTCAGTGGTTATCGCAAAATGCCCAGCACGTAAAACACGCTCTAAGCGCCCGGGAGAAACGTGCTGGGGTAAAATAGGCAGATTCTCGCCCGCTGGTGGCTCATCTGCATAAGAAAAAGGGGGTAACTGTGCACGCTGTAGACTAGGACTCATGATTTCATCTCACGGATACGCTGTTCCGCAGCACGTAACCAAGCAGATTTACCTTTTAAACGCCAATCCAAGGCTGGTTGCAGAATGTGAAGCGCTTGTTGCTCAGTCCGAAGTTGTTGCGTACCTTGCCAAGCCACGACCCAGACACAATCCATTTCCGGTTTGACTTCACATTTACCATTGGCGCGCACCCCACCACAAGGACCATTACGAATCGTTTTAGGGCAATTCATCGGACAGGACATACCCGTCGAACCCAAAGTACATTGCCCGCAAGATTGCGAATCAAACAGAAAGCGTTTAGTCGGTTGCTCCACAAATTTCATAAGGGGCTGCTCGACTTTGCTTAAACCCATACGCTGGAAATAAGGATAAAGCTTGACCAGACTACGCTCTAACCATTCATAGGAATGTTTCAAACCGCGTGCATGACGCGCTGACCACTGTCGCATCGTATACATTAGCGCTCTCCTCCTGCTATTGCTTAAGCGTCTGGCTTTAGGGCATGATTACGAATAAATGCTTCTAGTTTTTCATGTGGAAAATCGGCTTCAATGAGTGCCACTTGAGCTTTAGCGCACTCATCTAAATCACCTTCACACTCCATTTCAGTACGTTCACGCCGCCATTCTTCGATATAAGCCGCAGCATCTGCCTTACGCGCCCGCATCGCTGCGCGATCAATGGCATCTTGAAAACGCTCGGACAACAACGCCTTCGCTTTAGTGCGCCCACGCCTTAGTAGTACCTGCGAGGGAATATCACGCCAATAAATGATGACTTTCTCGATCATAATGTCTCTGTACTAACTGTTGGAGTGTGCTTGCTAACTCACCATATCCGCAATGCACGTGTTCAAACGCTAAACCTAAATACGTTGCCGCTTGTTGGGCAAGCTGCAAAATCTGCGGATCTTCCGTTTGCGATAAATACACCACACGCTGATAATGGCGAAACAATTCGTCTTTCAAAACTGGATAACGATCCAACTTAAAACCTTGAATCACCAAACGCTCAAAATGCCGTGCTAAAAAATCGGTTAAATAAAAACTACCGAGTTCTTGTTCCACCAATTCCGCAAACTTCGCCTGACCTGCATAAAAGGCATAACAGTGGGCACCGGCTAAACGCTCTACCTTTTCTTGTACTAATACACGATCAATCCCACCGCCCGTACCACAATCGGCATAGGCGACAAATATCTGCTCGTAGTGCGCTTTATACTGTTGAATGGCTGCTTGTAAACGTGCTGGTATCTGCTCAGGATGGTTATGCAAATCCGCGTCTAGGTAATGCAGATGCATAAACTCCCAAGCATTTACTTGCTTTAGCGTCTTGATTTCGCGCGCCAATGCGCCACAAGCAATGACCATCAACGGCTTAAGCATACACGTCCTTCCTACTTACTAGGCCACACGCTAGCGCACTCCTTAATGTTAAGGAGTGACTTGAATACTCACAGGATTAAGCGGCGCGACGTTGCTGAACTAAAGCCGAGCCTGTGCTAGACGCTGCTGCCGCATCACGACAATAAGCATCTGCGCCTACGGCCTTGCCAAACTCCTCATTCAAAGGTGCACCACCTACCAACACGATATAATCATCACGGATGCCTTTCTCAACCATGGCATCAATCACCACTTTCATATAAGGCATAGTCGTGGTGAGGAGTGCTGACATACCAAGGATGTCTGGTTTATGCTGCTCGAGGGCGGTCAAATAATCATCAACGGAATTATTAATTCCAAGATCAATCACTTCAAAACCTGCACCTTCCATCATCATCGTAACGAGGTTCTTGCCAATGTCGTGGATGTCACCTTTTACTGTACCAATCACCATTTTACCGACCGGCTTTGCACCGGTTTCCGCTAGGAGTGGTCGGATGATGGACATTCCACCTTTCATGGCATTGGCGGCTAACAACACTTCCGGCACGAATAAAATACCATCACGGAAGTCGACACCGACAATACGCATCCCTTCAACCAATGCTTCAGATAGCACCTTATCCGCTGGCCAACCACGATCTAACAGGATACGGGTACCTTCTTCGATTTCCTCTTTCAAGCCGTCATAGAGATCATCGTGCATCTGCGCCACTAACTCATCATCGGGCAAATCCGCAAGAATTAGCTCATCATCATTGTCATCAGCCATATCTTCAACCTCAGGAAATTAATAGTCTTTGTCGGGTGCAGCCGCTTTACGTTTGGCAATAAATTCTAGTAACGCTTCATCAATCGCGGGATCTAACGGTGGCTCCTCATAATCTTCCAGCATTTTTTTCCATTGTTTGTTGGCACGCTGAGCTGCATCTTGCTGGCCTTCTTCAGCCCACTGCTCAAAGCTATTATTATCCGCAATGCTAGAGCGATAGAAGGCTGTCTCAAAATTAGCCTGCGTATGCACATTACCTAAGAAATGCTGTCCAGGGCCACCGGTGCGGAAGGCTTCCATCGCCAAACCATTCTCACTCATGTCGACACCTCGTAGCAGCACCGCCATCATATTCGCCTGATCCGAATCCATGATGAACTTCTCGTAACCCATGACTAAGCCACCCTCCAACCAGCCTGCTGTGTGTAAAACGAAATTCACACCCGCCAGCGCAGTCGTCTGTAAGGTATTAGCGGCTTCATAGGCCGCTTGTGCATCCGCAATTTTTGAAGCACACAAGCCACCACCACTACGGAAGGGTACGCCCAAGCGCCGCGCTAATGCGGCAACGGTATACATAACCAAACTAGGCTCTGGCCCACCAAAAGTGGGAGCACCGGTTTGCATCGAAACCGCACTAGAGAAAGTGCCAAAAATCACCGGCGCCCCCTTACGCACCATCTGCGCAAACGCCATACCCGCTAAAGCTTCCGCCAGAATTTGGGTGGCCGTGCCTGCCACGGTCACGGGGGACATTGCGCCCGATAGAATGAAGGGAGAAATTAAGCTTGCCTGATTGTGACGCGCAT
The DNA here is from genome assembly GCF_000371925.1 of Thiolinea disciformis DSM 14473. GTDB lineage: Bacteria > Pseudomonadota > Gammaproteobacteria > Thiotrichales > Thiotrichaceae > Thiolinea > Thiolinea disciformis. The sequence continues at coordinate 86,971 of NZ_AQVE01000012.1, forward strand.
AAACCTTTAAGGCACCTAACATGGTGTCATCGTAGGTCAAGGGTGAATTTGCATTAATTAAGCTTGTGGTCACACAATTATCATTAACGAAAGCATCACCAAACACGATTTTTGCCATATCCACAGTGTCTTGCGCACGTGAGGCGTGAGTGACCGAACCCATGAAAGGTTTATCGCTGTATTTGATATGGCTATAGACCATATCTAAATGGCGCTTATTCACTGGCAAATCCACTGGTTCGCACACCGTACCACCTGAATGGTGCAGCCCCGGACTCATATACGTCAGCTTGACGAAATTGCGAAAATCCTCAATGGAAGCATAGCGTCGACCTTTATCGAGATCTCGCACGAAAGGTGAACCGTAGGCAGGCGCTAAAATGGTACGCTTACCGCCAATAATGGTGGTGCGCTCAGGATTACGTGCGTGTTGGGTAAATTCGCGCGGGGCGTGTTGTTGAATGAGGGATCGGCATAAGCCACGTGGAAAATGTACGCGTTCACCTTGAACGTCAGCCCCGTGTTCGCGCAGTAATTGTAGTGCCTCAGGGTCATCGCGAAAATCAATACCAATTTCTTCTAAGATGGTATCGGCATTCTGTTCGATTTGGCTTAATGCCTCATCACTCAGCACTTCAAAATAAGGAACTTTCCGCTCTATAAACGGTACTTGCTCTACTTGAGAGGCATTACGAGCCGCTCGCTTTCCACTGCGACCGCCTCCGCCACGTCGCCCTTGTCGTTCACTCATATGGCCTCTCCAGAGTTAGATGATTTGAGCATAGTAAGTCTGATTGACTGATCAGTCAATCACTGCGACGCCGTGAACTACGGCGATCCCGACCACCGCTAATGGAGCCACCCTCAACGCTTAAATCACCTGCTAATTGCGCCTGTGCGCCTTTGGATACACTGCCCAAATCTTGCACGATCACATCCAAACTTGGCTTAGCTTGCGGTTTATGATTATCCATCGCTTGGCGCATGGCTTTAATGTGCTGTGGCGTAGTGCCACAACACCCACCAATAATCCGCGCGCCCGCATCCATGGCTAATTCAACATAACGCGCCATCAACTCCGGCGTACCGTTATACACTACTTTGCCATCCACATATTCCGGAATACCACAATTGGCTTTAGCAATAATAATGGGTTCGCTTTCACCCGCCGCGTGGGCAGCATTCATAAAATTCAAGACAGTTGCCACCACCTCTGAAGCGCCCACACCGCAGTTGGTGCCACAAGCAATCGGATGCGGCTTCAAAACCGGCTGTAAATGAATAATATCCGCTGCCGTCAAACCCATCATGGTTCGACCATTCGTATCAATACTAAGCGTATTGACTACTGGCAAACCCACGCGCCCAACACCTTCTACGGCCGCCTCAACTTCTTCACGCGACGACATGGTTTCAATCCAAAATACATCCACACCCCCAGCCGCTAAAGCACGCGCCTGCTCTTCAAAAATATCAGCAGCTTCGGCTTTAGTCAGCGGACCATTCGGCTCCAAAATATCGCCCGTAGGGCCAATCGAAGCCCCTATTGCAATAGTGCGTCCCGACTTAGCAATTTCCTCTTTCAGAATGGTTGCCGCCGCTATATTCAACTCGGCTACACGATTTTCTGCTTGATGCAAGGCCAAACGACGCCGATTACCACCAAAAGTATTGGTGAGAATAATGTCTGAACCCGCTTCCACATAAGAGCGATAATGTGCGGCAATTTTCTCGGGAAATTCTGTATTCCATAGTTCAGGCGCATCACCCGTGGTCAAGCCCATGCTGAATAAATTAGTTCCGGTTGCCCCGTCTGCTAATAAAAAGGGTTTTTCTTCTAATAAGCGCAAAAATACATTTAAGCGCAAAAATACATTCGACTGCACCATGTCACCTCATTTGGTTAATTTGCTCCCTAGCATTCTGGCATGAACTACGGCTTTAGCTAAGGGCTTTTTCAGCAGCTTAAAATTCATTGACTGATTAGTCAATCAATGATGGAATGTCGCAAAGCTAAAATTAGGAGGAGAATAAGATCATCATGCACCACCAAACTGATATTGAAATCGCCCGTGCTGCCGCTAAAAAACCCATTCAAGAAATTGGCGAACAGCTCGGTATCCCACACTCAGAACTATTACCCTTTGGGCACGACAAAGCCAAAATTTCCGCTTCCTTTATCGAATCCCTACAAAATCGCCCTAATGGCAAACTCATTTTAGTGACGGCTATTTCACCAACGCCTGCGGGTGAAGGAAAAACGACTACGACGGTTGGCTTAGCGGATGGTTTGCAGGCAATTGGTAAGAAATCCGTCGTTTGTATTCGTGAAGCTTCACTAGGCCCGTGCTTTGGGATGAAAGGGGGTGCGGCTGGTGGCGGTTATGCACAAGTGATTCCGATGGAAGACATTAACCTGCATTTCACCGGTGACTTCCATGCCATCACCAGCGCCCATAATTTGCTTGCCGCCATGATTGATAATCATATCTATTGGGGAAATAAGCTCGAAATCGATCCACGCCGTGTGGCTTGGAAACGCATCATGGATATGAATGACCGATCCTTGCGCGAAATCGTTATTTCCTTAGGGGATGCCACTAATGGTTTCCCGCGCCAAGCGGGGTTTGACATTACCGTGGCTTCGGAAGTGATGGCGATCTTATGCCTGTCTAAGGACTTGAAGGATTTGCAAGAGCGCCTTGGGCGTATGATTGTGGCTTATCGCCGCGACCACTCGCCTATTTATGCGAGCGATCTAAAAGCAGATGGCGCAATGACCGTATTATTGCAACAAGCCATGCAACCTAATCTGGTACAAACCCTAGAAAATACACCCGCCTTTGTACATGGCGGCCCTTTCGCGAATATTGCCCACGGCTGTAATTCGATTATAGCTACCCAAACTGCCTTAAAATTAACGGATTATGTGGTGACTGAAGCAGGTTTTGGGGCTGACTTAGGTGCTGAAAAGTTTATTGATATTAAGTGTCGCAAAACGGGTTTAAAACCGGATGCCGTCGTATTAGTTGCCACTGTACGCGCCCTTAAAATGAATGGCGGCGTGACCAAAGAGAATTTAGGCCAAGAAAATCTGCCAGCTTTACAAAAAGGCTGCGCTAACTTGGGTCGCCATTTAGAAAATTTACGTAATTTTGGCTTACCCGTTGTGATCGCGATTAATCATTTTAGTGCGGATACTGAGGCTGAAATTCAGGCGGTACAAGCTTATGCGGCGGAACATGGCGCGCAAGCCATTTTGTGTCAACACTGGGCAAAGGGCTCCGCAGGTCTTACCGAGTTGGCTAAGCAGGTGGTGGCAATGACTGAACAACCGCATCACGACTTTCATTATTTGTATCCCGATCATTTAGCTTTATTTAAAAAAATTGAAACCATCGCCAAGCAAATTTATCGGGCTGATGAAGTCTTAGCAGATCAAAAGATTCGCGATCAGTTAAAACGTTGGGAAGAGCAAGGCTATGGGCATTTGCCCATTTGCATGGCGAAAACACAATACAGCTTTACCACCGACCCTGATCGTCGTGGTGCTCCCAGTGGACATTCCGTGCCGGTACGCGAAGTCCGCTTAAGTGCTGGCGCAGGTTTTATCGTGGCGATTTGTGGCGAAATCATGACGATGCCCGGTTTGCCCAAACTACCGGCTGCGGAGCAAATCCACTTAAATGAACAAGGGGAAATTGAGGGATTATTTTAAAACATCAGCAGGGCGTTCTATCTTTATCCTAGACCACTCCTACAGATAAGCTAGAGGGTATTAAAATACACTCTAGTAAAACTAAAAGTGCTATTTATAGGATGGCTGCATCAGTGCGTTTGTTTACTGCAGGATATAAAAGATTTATGAATCAGACAAGCTTTCCTCCCCCGTTTTTATCCAATGATCTATAATAGCCTCCCAACCTGACTGATTGGGAATTTTTCTCAAATAGTCAAGAAAAACTGAAAAAAAACTTTCAAGCATCGATTTTAATTCAGTGGTTGATAGCGTTTGTGTTTCTGGATGAGGAATCCATGCCGTAAGCGAATTGCATTTAATGACCCACTGTCCCTCAACCGAAGGCTTGAAGTTAATATAGCGTTCTACACCCTGCTCAAATAAATCAAGATTAAAAACCTCACTTCGCTCAATCCCAAGCAATGCCTGAGGTAACTGAGGAACTAATGTTGCCAGATCCGTCCGGATATCTACTGGCCAGTCATTATCACCAAAACCACTTATCCTAAAACGACACTGTTCTTGCTCACTGATATAAGCGCACAAATAATGCACCAGTGAGACAATACTATCCAACTCGGAATCAAATGTAGGTAGCGTGCTCGGGAATCTAGCTTCAGACAATGCTAGCTGAAAGTTCACATTTTTCATTCAATCGCCTTTTTTACCAACGAATGAGAATCTAAGCACGGCTAGGCTGTACACATACCAATACTCTTTGAAACCAAGATTAGTCGTAATGCCTCAAAAATTTCGTCATTTTGGAGTAATTACCTGACATAAACCAGCAGAAATTCTTACTGCAACTGCCTCATTGCCAGTTCAAGGACTCATAACAGCTAGAAACTCAGCAGCGTGCTAGTTGTGGCTCCACTGTCCTCAGCCCTGTGGAGGTTTATTACTATGACGTCTAGCTCTATCTTTGAGCGCTTCAGTTCTCTTAGCGCCTGCACCGTGATCGCTAAAAGTATGCCCGAATTGTTTTTGGCTTTTCCAATTAAATATCTCTGTACATATACCCGCATTATGCGCCAACACCATTGTACTGCTCACCTGTAAACAGGTAGAGGTTCACTGTACTGTCTCTGTGCAAGCGAATACCCCGTTCCAAGGCTTCGTAGTTTTAGGAGTCGAAACATTTATTAATCGCATGTTCTTCAACGCTTATGAGGTATGACCAAACTATGTATTAAGACTTAAGACCAAATTCAACCGCTTATCTACTAAATATAAACGCCCATCCAATCCTGCTAGGTTTTATTGGATTTTTTTAGGTTATTGCAAGTCCATAGTTTAATAATCATTAGCTTGCGACCTTACCAAAGCCTTACGAGGATACCCCCATGAATCCACGATTCGCGCCCTTAGCGGTATTAATTGTTACTTTGACGACTGGATTTAACTCATTTCCTAGCTATGCGGATAACCTATCTAATGTACAAGTACCTGCTAGTGCTAGCGATTTAGTAAGGATCTTTACGCCCCGCGATGAAGAAGATGAGGAGTTAGACACAGAAGAGTTGTCAGAGACGGAGACTGTTTCGGTTTATCCGAAAGTGGCAAAAGACCCCAGTAATGATGCCTTTAACGATATGCTTAACCTCATGGCGGCAGACCCGCATTACCTTAGTGAAGGTGATGTGCGGCGGATGGTGCAATACTTTGAATGGGCGCTCGAAGTTCCTTTGATCAATTCTGAGCGGAATGAGTTGCGTGAGCAAATTATTGCGGAACATGACAAAGATGGTGGTCAAAGTAGCCGTGCTTATCAGTTTTTATCCAGAGGGGTAGGGACTAAAATTGGCAATGTGTATTTCGATGCGCTTTCCAACCCTTTTGATGAATGGCAACGCCGTGATTTACAACGCGAATATTTACCCTTATTACGCCGCGAAGCTAAGAATGGAGATGGTTTAGCGCAATGGCTAATGGGGCGTTATGACGAGGTGCAACCGCCATTGACGGCTGGAAAAGATGCGCTGCGCCCACAAGTCGCTAAAGTTTATGTCGAGCATGTGGTGTTTGCTTTAAATGAAATTGCGGGCGCTAAACCAGAAAAACCGATTTATAAAGTAACGCCTGAATTACAAATAAAAATAGCTCAACAATTGATTGCTGCATGGTCAAGTTTAGATAAAGCCAAACGGCAGGAGTTATTAGATTTACCCTTTGTGTGGGCGAATACCGTTAAAGCATGGCCTACTAAAAATGAAGCTGAAAAAACGCAAGCTCGTATTGTGTGGGGCAAGCAGTTTACGCCTTTATTTACTGAATTAGCTCCAATACATAAAGCACGGGTAGATGCTTATGAAAAAGCCGAAGCAGAGGCTAAAGCTAAGCAATTAGAACGCGAAAAAACTGAAGCTAAACGTGTTGCTAATTTAACACCTGAACAAAAAGCAGCAGAGTACTTAGCTAATCAGCAATTAATGCACGCGATGATTTCTAATCAAATGCAGGCCAACATGCAAATGCAGCAGCAAAATATGCAGGCATTAAGCAATATGCAACAAAGCTGGCATAATACGAATATGAATATTATTAATAATATGAATAGTACTTGGACTTATGAGTATGTGTATAAATAGCGAAGTAGCCTACAGGCTCGTCACAGCAGCTTACCTCTTCATAAATAGGGGCAGCGATCCGTTGTCTCATTGGGCTAACATTTCACTTAGCCGATAGCAAACATAATACGCCTGTAGTTTACTAGCCTTAATACAAGTTTTTCAGTTACGCTGGATGTTCTCACTATCACTAGCCTGATGAGTTTCCCACCTGTTTATGCCTAGCTTACCTCTCTCTTTCATTGTAGCGTTTTTACTGCTTATTTTACTGTTACGCTTTAGCAAGATGCTGGGGACTCACCGTCAGTATTGGTCGATTTATATCTTTTTGCTATTGCTGATAGGTATGAAGATCGTAGTGGGATTTCGTTGGAGTTCTAATCATGAACTACTACGCACACTCCAGCCGTTGCTAGCTGTGCTATTACCTAGTTTGACGTGGTATCTGTTCAATCAGTTACGTAATGCAAAACCTGCTAGGTGGCTACATAGCTTACCGCTATTATTAATGCTAGGCGCTTGGCAATATTGGCATGAAGCTGTTGATGTTATTATTGTTTTCACCTATTTGGCTTATGGTTTTGCTCTAATAAGCTTGGCGCTGAAAACGCCTGATCAATGGGTCATGTCACGGTTTGATGCACTTCCCTTTTTAAACAAAGCCGCCGCTACTGCGGGTATCCTTTTTATGATTTCCGGTCTAGTCGATACCATCGTCGCGTTTGATTTTGCATGGTATCAAGGTCAACACGCGTCCACCGTGATTGCTACCTTACATGCGCTCATGATTGTAATACTAGGCTGGGTAATTGCATGGATGGGGTATACGACACCGCCCTTTAGCACAAACGAAGCACATCGTGCAGCCCCCAAAACGCTCAAGGATGAAGCGGTAGACCCTGACCCACAGCAAGCGCTTGATTACCAATTACTAATCAAGCAATTAGACAGTTTATTACGCACGCAAGCCTTATACTGCGATCCTGATTTAAGTCTAAATCGCTTAGCTCGCAAACTGGGGATACCTGCACGTACTGTTTCTGCCGCCGTGAATAGCGTACTGTCTTGTAATGTTTCGCAGTTAATTAATGCTTATCGGGTTGAATGTATTACGCAGCAACTTGATCAAAGCGAGCAGAGCATTACCGAAATTATGGGCAATTGCGGCTTTCAAACTAAATCTAATTTTAATCGTGAATTTCGCCGCCTCACGGGTATGAATCCCAGTGAGTGGCGCAAACGTGCAGTGAAAACTCCGTTTGAAATGACTAAGGCTTTGACAGTTTCAAAAACTGACTGACTTTAGTAATGATTTGCTGGTGAATGTGAGCACGATCAGTACCTACGGGATCGGTACAAATGGGGTCATCTTGTTCTTCGCGTAACAGCTCTTCGCCTATCGGTTTACACTCTGGTAAGAAAGTAAAGTGATAGGCAGGTGCGAACACACTATACTCAGCTTTTGGAATAAGTTTAACTATATTGCTACCTGTTTCAGCCATATCGGTTGTTTTCCAACGTTGTGCAGTCGTACCCAGATTAATCAACAGCATGGGTATTTTTATAGCTTGTAAACTGTCAGGCAGCGCTGCATAACCCATACCCGGCTCGATAACTACCATTTGACTAAAACGATGTTCGCTTAAATCCTGTTCCCAGCTATCCGGCAATTGCTGAAGATCAACCTGTTCTTTGTTTAAAAACGCGCAATCAGGTTCTTTAGGCAAACGCTTACAATGCAGGTGATAAGCTTTTCGATCAAAACGCACACCTGCTAAGGTCAATGCTGTTGTACCACCCAGTGAGAAACCCAACATGCTGATGTGTTGTTCATCAATAAACGGGGCAATCTTGGAATCTTGCAAAAGGTGATCCAAAGCAGCTTTGACATCATTGGCACGCTGATCAAAAAGAATCATACCGCGTGCGGAACTGTCTCCTGTGGTCGTGCTTTGATGATTAAGGAGCATGACTAGTGCACCTGCTTGCGCTAAGCCATTAGCTAACCACGCTAAACCCGCCATATGCCCACCCGATCCATGTGAAATAAGGACTAGGGGATGTTTTCCTTGAGCTATTGCCGCATGGTTATAAGCCGACCGACCATAGAAAATACGATTTTCGCCAATGGTGAGGGTTTCAGAGGGGGCAGCGGCGGGATACCAGAGCGATGCTTCAATGGGCTTAGAGCGATGTTTAGCAGTGAACGTGAAACTTTGATAAGCAGCCAGATCAGGTTTTGCCGCATCTGCCGCATAAGTGGGTGCGATGAGGCAAACGGTAATAAGGGCTATTTTTATTAAAGTAGTTAAGGGGGTTTTGCAGTTCATGAGCCACTCGGTTTAGTTGATTAAGTGGCTTGAAGTTAAGCTGGAGCGGACATAGTTGGCGACCTAGAACGTGATTTAGGTCGCGGGTTTAGTTACTCCAACAGGCTATGGGTCATTCCGGCTAGGGTAAATTGTAACACTCAGCTTTGCATGAGTTGTTTGATGCCTGCAATAAAGTCGGCATCATCTTTCTGTTTTCGCTCATTGAGCAGTTGCTCTGCATCAGCTCCCGCTCGAAAACGTAAGCGCTTGCTATCTTCATTAGCTGCCTGCCAAATGACTTCTGCCACGACTTCTGGCGCAGAAGGCTTAGCGGCTAGTTTTCCGAATAGCTTGCCCATGGCTTCCACAGTAGGCATATATTCAGGCAAGTTCTCATCCATCGCGAAATCAAAGGAGCTGCCACCGAAATTGGTTTTGATCATGCCCGGTTCAACAATGCGTACCTGAATACCGAGTGGCTCTAGTTCATAGTGTAAGGCTTCAGACAGACCTTCGACGGCGAACTTTGTGCCATGATAGAGCGTGCCGAGTGGGAAGGTGATCTGTCCCCCAATGGATGAAATATTGATAATCGTGCCAGATTTATTTTTACGCATATGGGGTAGCACAGCTTTGGTTACTGCCAATAAACCAAGCACATTGGTATCAAACTGGCGGCGGATGCGTTCCATTGAAAATGCTTCTAGTGCACCATAAGCCCCATAACCAGCGTTATTCAGTAGCACATCAATCTTGCCAAAGCGCTTAATCCCTTCTGCAACAGCGGCAGAAATACTAGCTGCATCAGTTACATCAAGTTGCGTTATCTGCACATGATCTAATTGACCGAGTTCAGCACCATTGGCGGGATTACGCATAGTAGCGACCACATTCCAGCCTTTAGCTTGAAAATAGCGAGCTGTAGTTTCACCAATACCCGATGAAGCACCCGTAATGAATATAGTTTTCATGGGTTTTTCCTTAGGCGTTTAAGTCGAGCATTTGTTCAATGCCGAAATTAGTGAACACTGAGCGGGTAATATCGTGTAGTTCTGCATTATAGCGTTCGATATAAGAGCCGACACCCGTATAATCGACTACTGTGCGGAATGGTTTTTGGCCAAAAGGCAGCGCTAGCAAGGAGACAACCGCTTCGGCGATGCGCTCAGGACGTTGTTCAGGCATAGCTTCCAGCATTTGCGCTAGTCCAGCGGCAGAAAAAGCAGGCACGGCTGCAAAATCGCCATATTGTGCTTCACGGATAGGATCATTGACCTGAATCAGATCATTAAAAAAGGCTGTGGGCATTGCGCCAGGTTCAATAATACAAGATTCAATACCAAAACCCGAAAGCTCACTTCGATAGCACTCGACAATGGCTTCTAATGCCCATTTTGATGCGGAATAAGTACCATAGAAGGGTGTAGCAATGCGCCCAATCAGACTGGATGTATAGAGTACCGTACCACGTCCCTGACTGCGCAGATGGGGTAGTGCAGCACGCATAACCCGCTGAACCCCCATGACATTGACCTCAAAAACGCGGCTCATCGCCTCAGGTGACATGAGTTCTTGAATGCCATAAGAACCAATGCCCGCATTGTTGAACACAATATCTAATCCATCCAGTTGCGCAATGGCTTTAGCTACCCCGCGTTCGGTGCTATCGGTGTCGGTGACATCCATTTCAATAATAGTTGCACCTGCGGCTTCGAGTTCAGCCACAGCCGCTGCATTTTTGCCCTCACGACTACGCACACTGCCTGCCACCGCATAGCCTTTTTCCAATAAGGCAAGCGCAGTCGGTTTGCCAAAACCGCCTGCAATGCCTGTGATTAGAATCTTTTCCATGCTTTACTCCTTTGAGATTGATAAGAGCATAATACTGGTAGGGATGGTGTGATTCTTTCTGTTTACTCCTGATTTTTTGCCTAATCCTCCAGAAAGCATGATTTTTTGCAAAATAGCGTACTGCATCATGTTATGGTTTATGGCAGTATCATAATGGAGAAAATAATGACAGCACAGGTACTATTGCAGTGTGTATCAGACCTGCTGACTAATGCAGGCGTGCAGCAAGGTATGCTGTTCCATGAAAGCAGCGGAACACATCTATTAAGGTATCAAGCTAGTAGCGGATTAAATTCAACGGTTTATCATCCCTTGCTTTGTTTAGTCCTACAAGGCGCTAAGCAGGTCGGAGCTAGTGACAAAATGCTGACCGTTCGTGCGGGGCAATCCGTGATAGCGAGTCATACCTTGCCAGTGGTTTCTCGTATTACTGAAGCCTCGCCTGATTTGCCTTATGTAGCGCTGGTTTTTCCGCTGGATCTTGATCTATTGCGTTCCTTGTCTCCTAGTATTAGTGGGGTGCAGCTCTCCAGCAAACGCTCTAAGGATTCCTTTTCAATTTGTCGTTGTGAGACGAATCAAGACATAGAGGATGCCTTGTGTCGCTATTTTTCCCAATGTCGCAGTGACGCTACCCGAAACTTATTAGCACCTATCACACGGCGAGAAATCCATGCACGCCTATTATTGAGCGAACACTCCGAGATGCTACATCGATTGCTGTGGCATGAAAGCACCGCCAGCCGCATTTTTCAGGCAACACAGGACATTCAAGCGAATCTGGCGAAAAATATTGCGATTGGCGATTTAGCCCAACGGGTTGGGATGAGCAATTCGACGTTTTTTGAGCAATTTAAAGTGGTGACCGGAACCTCACCGCTGCAATATCAGAAGGAATTGCGCCTACTGCACGCCCGTGATGAACTGCATACCCCCAGTGCTAAGGTATCAGAGATAGCATTTGCCGTGGGGTATGAAAGTTTGGCGCAGTTTTCGAGGGAGTACACCCGTAAATTCGGGCGATCCCCCAGACAAGATCGCCAACTGGCGCATGTCGCCTAAAATGTGGAGAGGGTGTAAAAATAGGATTTAAATTATCTACGACAAGGCCAGCCAATAAGCCGCTATTGCCTGTTTCTTGATCGCTTGATCCGTCTCGCGTTGCACATGCCAATCCCAACTCAAGAGTGCAAAGGCGGCACAGAACCACGCTAAATCAGGCAAGGCGATTCGGGGTGCGAGTAACTGAGCTTTATCTTTATCCCAACCATGCTCCACAATAAGGCTCGCATAATCCCATTCTGCCACCATCAGTCGCGCATAATCCCAATCAATCAACCACCAACGCTGCCCATCCTGTAGCCAATTGCCGGGATTAAGATCGCTGTGTACCGGCACTAAAGGCAAATGGGCATAATCACGCTCAGTAGCCAGTTGCAGTAAACGTTTGGCAGCATGCACGAGCGGCGAATGAGGCGCATGACTAAGGCCCGTTAATAAGTTTAAGCTCGCAATATCCGGCGCTTGCCCATCAGGCAGCGACCAATCCAAACCACTATCATGTAAGCGCTCTAATAACTCGCGAATCGCCGGAAAGTCTGCCGTTTGTAAAGCTTGTCGATCACCCGCATCCGCCAGCCACATAATCCCCACTTGCTCATCCAAGCCTAATAAAGCAGGTGCTAAGCCCAATTGCTCCGCTTGTTGGTGAAGCTTGATGCTATGAGCCGGATGCGTGGCTAATGGACATAAACCGGCGGCTAAACTGTGATTGGCTAGGCGAATCACCGAGCGATAAGGTGGCTTACTGGCTTCCACAAGGAAAACAAAATTGGTGTAGCCGGATAAGGGCGTGAGTTGGGTGTTAGGGAGACCTTGTTGGGCTAGCCAATTTTGGGCTTGTTGTTGGGGTGTTTGCACATTTGACAGAACTTTCATAAACGATGGGCACTGCCTTTGGTGATGTCCCAGCCCATGTGCTGGGAAAGCGATTCGACCAGTACGGGAATATCGGCTTCGGGGATCTTGGCAGCGGCGGCAGCTTCAAGAATATGTTCTTGGCTTATGGGTTCTTCAGGGTTTAAATAACCCAATCCTGATCCAAATTGTGGTATGAATGAAAAGACTAGCTGGCCAAAAATTGAGTGTTCTTTAGCATAAGTCCTAGCGGCAACCCCATTTCTGTAAATCTGTAACCTCAGCCAGGCTTGGGCTGCCAGATCTGACCAGTGCTCAATAAGCTGCTCTGAAGCGATTTCGCGTACAAACTCATCAATATCCTCTAAGGCACGCTGTTGCAAGAGTATTCGGGTTTGATCATCGGGCCATTGTTTAACAAGTTGCTCTAAAGCGGTGCGGCGCACCTGATTATTGGTATCCTCTACAGCACGTTGTTGCA
>NZ_AQVE01000013.1 GCF_000371925.1 Thiolinea disciformis DSM 14473
ATCCTGAATGGTATGCCGACGTCCACGCGACCACACCTCCGGCTTTAAACGTCCTTCCGCCTGCCAGCGTATCCAGTCATCCAATGTCGTTCGCGCTATTTGAAACTCGCGACACACTAAACTTTTATTCTGATGCCGTTCATAAGCCGCCAACACGCGTTCTCGTAATTCTAAACCATACACACCCATCGCGGAGCGTCTCTTGAGAATTGACCAGTATTAGAGTGTAGCTTAATTAGCAGAATTTACTATAAACAGCATCGCTATGGTTATGTGGTGGACTTTGCGGATATTCGACGCGAGTTTGATAAGACCAATAAAGCCTATTTTGATGAGCTACAAAGCGAATTGGGCGATGAAATGGAACATTATTCCAAGCTATTCAAATCTGCTGAGGAAATTGCAGCAGAGTTGGAAGTGGTCAAGGATGTGCTGTTTCAATACGATACCTTAAACAAAGAACTATTCTCACGTCAAATCAGCGAAATTCAGGATCGAACGCAAGTATTGGCACTGAAAAAAGCCTTGGCGGATGCTCGTAGCCTGTACAATTTGTGCCGTTTGTTTGGGTTTAATGACTTGTTGCAACGTCTGCCGTTCGTGCAAATCAATGCATTGTATAATGAAGTGGACAATCATCTGGCCATGCTTAACCTTAAAGACCGCCTTGAAAACCAAGCTGACACCAGCGGCTTGTTGAACATGGCATTGGAAGAGGTACTGTTCAAATTCATCAAGATTGGTGAAGAAGAACTCAAGCTGGCCGATGAGTTGAAAGATGCTTTACGCCGCACCCGCGAAACCATGACTAGCAATATTGATCCTAAAGACCCCGAATTCACGCAACTTAAAGAGGAATTAGAGCGCCTGTTTAAAAACCGTAACCTCAAGGCAGTGAGTCAGGAAGAGATGAAACACAATATGCTCACGCTTAATAAAATTCAGGATAAGGTGTGCGAAATCAACCGCAAAAACCGTTTGCTGCAAAGCAAGTACGAGGGTGACATCAAATTTGTCCGCGTTCACAAACGCTTGGTGGAGAAAGGCACCATTTCCGACAGTGAGCGGCGCATTTTTGAGGCATTACGGCTGGTCAAGCAGCAAGCCGACAACAGCGTGATGCAAAATAGAAATATCCTCGATAACGATAGCTATTTTGAGCGCATGATGCAGCGGCATGTGGTGCAGCAATTTCAACAAACCCAAAACATTAAGTTAAGCCCCGATAGCACCCGCTATATTAATCAACTGGTCGTGAAAGAGTATCTGGATGAGTTCAATGGTGTGACTCCTTGGTAAATAGGTAGATCTGGTATATACTTTTTAATGTATATCATCTGAGGAAAGGCCATGTCTATCTACACAGCAAAAGTTTTCAGCAATGGGCGCAGCCAAGCAGTACGTCTTCCTAAAGCCTTTCGCTTTGCAACGGATGAGGTCTATATCCGTCAGGTCGGGGATGATATTGTACTATCAGCAAAAAAGCCGAGCTGGGCAGATTTTTTTAGTCAAAGCAGTGCGTTTGCAGAGGATTTCCTTGCCCAACGTGACAATGCCCCACCACAACAGCGTGAGTCTTTCTAATGATCATGCTGGATACCAATATCTGTATTTACGTGCTGAAGGAACACCCCAAGTCAGTGTTGGAGCGGTTTCAGCAATATGAGGAACTGCACTTGTCGGCCATTGCTTATGCTGAATTGTGGTCGGGTATTGAAAAAAGTCCGACAAAAACCCGCAAGGCACGCGAAAGCCAGTTGCTTTATTTCCTCTCAATGTTGACCGTACACGCTTGGGATGAGGCTGCTGCCCGTACTTATGCCAAGCTGCACACTGCTTTACAGCAATGTGGACAAATGATTGGCAATATGGATTTACTGATTGCAGCCCATGCTAGTAGTTTGGGAGCAACGCTAGTCACTAATAACACCCGTGAATTCGCCCGTATTGAAGGTTTGAAACTAGAGAACTGGGTGTAATTTGTCTGTCTTTTCCCCTATTGCGCATTGACCGGAGTAACCCCTTGGTAGCCCTCGATTTCAAGAAAAGCACCACCGAGCTGATCGACAACCTGAAAAATATTTGTGCCGCTTATGGACTAGGCAATGACGGTAACGAATTCAAAATCATCACGCAGGTTTTTCTGTACAAATTTCTGTGTGACAAGCTCGCGTATGAACTGAAAAAAGCGGATGCAGCCACAGCTAAGGCAGCAAACTGGGAACAGCATATCGCTAGTCTTGACCTTGATGCCTATGAAATGTTGACTATGCTCCTGCCCGAAGGCACGGCTTATTTGCGCCCAGAACACCTGATTTCTCATTTATTTACTCGGCAAAATGAGGATAATTTTGCCAAGTTGTTTGATGATACCTTGCGTGAAATTGCAATTGTTAATAGTGATATTTTTTCGGTGAAAACGGGCGGCGGAGCACAAGTTCGCTTGTTTGATGCCCTCAGCCAGTTTATTGCAGATCCCAACGAGCGCGACAATTTTTGTAAGGCCATTATCAACAAGCTGGTGAATTTTAGCTTTGAGCATATTTTCACGCAGGGCTTTGATTTCTTTGCGGATATTTTTGAGTATCTGATCAAGGACTACAATAAGGATAGCGGCGGTAAATACGCGGAATATTACACCCCGCACGCGGTGGCTAAGATTATGGCGGCGATTCTTGTCCCTACTGAGTTGCGTGGCAAGGTGATGAACGTCAGGTGCTACGACCCATCGGCAGGGTCGGGAACGTTGCTCATGAATCTGGCTCATGCGATTGGGGAAAATCGATGCAGTATTTATTCGCAGGATATTTCCCAAAAATCGTCTGGGCTGTTGCGACTCAATTTGATTCTGAACAATTTAGTGCATTCCATCCCAAATATTATTCAAGGCAATACGCTGTTGTCGCCCTATCATAAAGATGGGGCGGACTTGGCGAAGTTTGATTACATTGTGTCCAACCCACCCTTTAAGATGGATTTCAGTGATTTTCGCGATGATTTGGATACTAAAGAAAATAAAGTCCGTTTTTTTGCAGGTATTCCCAATGTGCCGAATAAAGCCAAGGATAAAATGGCGATTTATTTGCTGTTTATTCAGCACATTATGTATTCGCTGAAAGACAAGGGTAGGGCGGCAATTGTGGTTCCGACGGGATTTATTACGGCGCAATCGGGTATTGATAAAAGCATTCGCGAACGTTTGGTGGAGCAGAAAATGCTGGCGGGTGTGGTGTCGATGCCGAGCAATATTTTTGCGACCACAGGAACAAATGTCTCGATTTTATTCATTGATAAGTGCAACCAAGAAAAAGTGGTGTTAATTGATGCCTCTAGCCTTGGCGAAACCGTGAAGGACGGTAAGAACCAGAAAACGGTGCTGACGGCGGCGGAAGAGCAGCGCATTATCGACACTTTCAACGCCAAAACGGCGGTGGATGATTTTTCGGTAGTGGTCAGTTACGAGCAAATTAAAGCTAAAAATTACTCTTTCAGCGCAGGGCAGTATTTTGATGTGAAGATCGAATACACCGATATTAGTGCTGATGAGTTCGCCAGCAAAATGCAAGGTTTCACTGCTAAGCTTGATGCACTGTTTGCTGAATCTCGTCAACTAGAGAGCGAGATTAAAACCCAGTTAGGGAGCCTGCGCTATGAGTAAGGTTAAATATCAAAGACTCGGCGATATTGTTAATTTCAAAAGGGGTTATGATCTTCCTGCACATCAGCGAAAACAGGGAAATTATCCCGTTGTAAGTTCTTCTGGCATTTCCGGCTATCATTCTGAATATAAAGCTGATGGTGAGGGTATCGTAACCGGACGTTATGGTACGCTTGGGGAAATGCACTATGTTAATGGGAAATATTGGCCACACAATACCGCCTTATATGTTACCGATTTTAAAGGCAACTACCCCAAGTATGTTTATTACCTTCTTAAGTGTTTAGGTAATCTTAAAACCTCAGATAAAAGTGCTGTTCCGGGTGTTAATCGTAATGATTTACACGCATTGTTTGTGCCTTATATCGCTAACGGACAAGAAAATATTGCAGCCGTTCTCTCTTCCATCGACCAAAAAATCGAAATCAACAATCGCATTAATGCTGAACTCGAAGCAATGGCAAAAAACCTCTACGATTACTGGTTTGTGCAATTCGATTTCCCCGATGAAAATGGCAAGCCGTATAAGTCATCGGGCGGAGAGATGGTGTATAGCAAGGAGTTGAAGCGGGAGATTCCGGCGGGCTGGAAAGTCAAAGAGCTTCACCAAATTGCAAATATCACAATGGGGCAATCGCCTGAAGGAAGTAGCTACAATGAAGAGGGTAAAGGCATTGTATTTTTTCAAGGCTCAACAGATTTCGGGATACGTTTTCCAAATATTCGACAATACACTACTGAACCTAGCAGGCTAGCAAAAGCTGGCGATATTTTGCTTAGTGTTCGCGCGCCTGTTGGAACAATGAATATTGCTGATATTGATTGTTGCATTGGTCGTGGGTTAGCTGCACTCAACAGCAAGGACGGATTCGATGCTTATCTTTTCTATGTAATGGAATATTTCAAGCGTTTATTTGACCGTAGAAACAGCGAAGGAACAACATTTGGCTCAATAACGAAAAGCGATTTATTTTCATTGCAAGTTGCCTATCCCAATAACCTGGTACTGAAAGCTTATAATGATGTGATTGCAATAAATAATAAGCTTGTTCTGAAAAACCAAAAGGAAAACCAACAACTGGCAGCCTTGCGAGACTGGCTATTGCCCATGTTAATGAATGGGCAAGTACAAGTCACTGACACCAAAAATCATTAAAGTCGCTGAAATCCCTGACTCAAGCGATAACTCTCACGCATAAAATCATAATCCTGATCTTGTGCCTCCACCAAACCTTGTAAACCCGCCGCTTGTAAACGCGCTGACCATTCAGAATGATTCAGTGCTAACAAAGCATGGCGGATCGTTTCGGTGATCTTGCTATCCACAGACTTATGCATAACCAAGGGTGGAGTCGGGGCAGGGTTGATCTGTTCAATCGCCTTCAGTTGACTCAGCACCGCTTGCATCTCGGGCTTTTGCGTTTTCAGCCAATAATCAAATACCGTGCAGTCAATCGCTGCCACATCGGCATCACCCGCAGCAATCATGCGCAGGGAATTAGAGTGCGAGCCACTTGCTAATACGCTAGCGAATTTGGGTGGATTCGGCAGCTTCGCCCAATGCGCCCATAACGCATGATTACCGGAATAAGAGTCTGGATCATTAATCACCAGACGCTTATTGGCTAAATCGACAAGCGATTCAATACCACTATCACGCCGCACTACTAGATAAGAGAAATACTCGGGCTTACGGTGTCCAGCAAAGATCGGTTTTGCTAATACTTGATAACGCGCTTGCTGATCTTGTTGCAAGGTATACAGTAAGCCACAAATCCAACCCATGTGAATCTCACCGGCAGCCAGTTTTTCACTTGCTTCTAACCAAGGGGTAGTTCGGTCAAAACTCACCTTGATCCCCGTTTCCGCAGTCAAATAGTCCGCCAGTACCGAGCAGATCGGATAAGTATTTTCCCCTAGACAGGAAATCAACGTGATAGCCTGCATCGCTTAAGCTCGTAAGTAAGTTAATTGTGGATCGAACAAGGCTTCAGTAATCACCGTGGCTCGGCGTTTTTTCCCTAATAATTCAATCTCGACTTGTGTGCCAGCTTGAATTAATTCAGGCGGTAAGAAGCCAATTGCCACCGACTTGTGTGCCCAATGCGCATAGCCACCGGAGGTAACTGAGCCAACGATTTTGCCATTGTGCCAAATCGGTTCATCACTGTGCACATCCGCATCGTCGGTCTCGACAATGAAGGTGGTGAGTTTACGTTTTGCCCCTTGTGCTTTTTCCGCTAAGGCTGCTGCTTTACCAATAAAATCAGCGGCTTTGTTATAAGCCACAAAGCGACTTAAGCCGGTTTCTTGTGGTGTATAGTCAGGTTTAAATTCACGTAACCATGAGCCGAAGCTTTTCTCCAAACGCAAACTCATCATCGCACGCATCCCAAAGGGCTTAAGATTAAATGCCTTACCGGCTTCAGACAGTGCGTCGTATAAAGCGAGCTGCTGGCTATTATCTACATAGATTTCATAACCTTGATCGCCGGTATAACTCACCCGTTGTACAATCGCATCGGTTAAACCAACCTCACCTTGGCGCACACTCATAAAGGGGAATGCTTCGGTGCTTAAATCAATATTCGTGACTTTACTGAGGAGTGCACGCGCATTCGGCCCTGCAATTTGGAAACCAATGCGTTGCAGGGAAATATTGCGAATCTCCACCCCTGTTTCTGGCAAATGCTGTTCAAACCAACGTTGATGATAAGCTTGTGCACCATAAGAAGCAGTCAGTTGGAAGTGATTTTCCCCTAAGCAGCTAATCGTGAAGTCACCAATAATGCGGCCTTTGGGGCTTAATAAAGGTGATAAGCTCAAGCGGCCTATTTCAGGAATCCGCCCCGCCATGATGGTATCTAACCATTCGCGTGCTTTAGAGCCTGTGACGAGGAATTTGCTGAAGTTGTGGATTTCATTAATGCCGACATTGTTGCGTACATTGCGGCATTCTTCGCCCACGGTAGCAAAAGCATTGGAGCGTACAAAGGTTGGCGTTTCATACCGTGGCTCGCCTTCGCGCGCGAAGTAATTGACATGCTCTAAGCCGTAACCCTGACCAAATACTGCACCTTGTTCCTTCCAGACACTATACATCGGTGTGGTATGCAGAGGGCGACCGGCTGGGCGCTCTTCATTCGGGAAGGAAATCGAGAAGCGCTTTTGATAATTTTCTGTGACTTTGTTACGCGTATAAGCACGGGTCGCAAATTTGCCAAAGCGTGCGACATCCATCGCAAATACATCCCGCGTTGGTTCACCTTCCACCATCCATTCGGCTAAAGTTAAACCCACCCCACCACCTTGGCTAAAGCCCGCCATCACCGCACAAGCTGACCAGAAATTGCGTAAACCACCCACGGGACCGACTAAAGGATTGCCATCAGGGGCGAAGGTGAAAGGGCCATTGATAATAGTTTTAATCCCTGCACGGCCTAACACCGGATAACGATTACAAGCAAACTCTAAAGACTCACTAATCCGATCCAATTGATTGGGTAGGAGTTCATGCCCAAAATCCCATGAAGTCACATCCACCGCCCAAGGGTCACAGCGCTGCTCATAGAAGCCAATCACCAAGCCGCGACCTTCCTGACGTAAGTAACTTTCACCGGCTGGATCCATCACATGCGGCAATTCCGAACTGTGGTTATACACTTCAGGAATTTCGTCAGTGACTAAATATTGGTGCTCCATTGGATGCAAGGGCAATTCAATCCCAACCATACGCCCGACTTCACGCGCCCATAGACCGGCTGCATTCACTACATGCTCAGCAATGATATTGCCTTTGTTGGTGACAATCTCCCAACTGCCATCAGCACGCGGGTTCAACGCACTGACATGGGTATGCAAGTAAACTTCAGCACCCTGTTTCTTGGCCGCGATCGCATACGCATGAGTCGTGCCATAAGGATCAAGATGCCCATCCAATGGATCGTAAAGCCCTCCAATCACGCCATCGGTATTGGTAATCGGGGAGAGTTTACGGATTTCATCTGGGCCAATAATTTCGGTATGCAAACCCATATATTGATGCTTAGCGCGCTCAGCTTTCAAATAATCCATGCGCTCAGGCGTAGTGGCTAAGGTAATGCCACCGACATGATGTAAACCGCAAGCTTGACCAGAAATTTGCTCTAATTCACGATACAAATTAATCGTGTAACCTTGTAGTGCCGCCATATTGGTATCGGCATTTAGAGTATGGAAACCGCCCGCCGCGTGCCACGTTGAGCCTGAGGTCAGTTCAGAGCGTTCGATTAACACAACATCTTGCCAACCGAGCTTAGTTAAATGATATAAAACACTCGCACCCACAACACCGCCGCCAATCACAGCGACCCTAACATGTGATTTCATAAAATACTTTCCTCAATCCTTAAAAGTCAGTAGCAACGCCACCTTCACGCTTACGCCGAGCTACAAAGTCGTCTAACTCTTCACGAATGGCGTCATCTAATGCGGGTGGCTGATAATTTTCTAGAATTTGTTTGTATAAACGATGAGCGTGCTCATAGGTTGTAGGTTTGCCTGCTTCTTGCCATGTTTCAAAATTACGCCAATCTGAAACCAGCGGGGCATAGAATGCATCTTTATAACGAGCCATGGTGTGCGCTGTACCAAAATAATGCCCACCAGGGCCGACATCTTTCACGGCTTCTAAGGCAAGGCTTGCTTCATCCACCGTAATGCCTTTGAGGTATACAGCCATCATCTGAAGTAAATCAGCATCAACAATCAGTTTTTCAAACGAAGCACATAAACCACCTTCTAACCAGCCAGCCCCGTGCATTAAGAAGTTCGCTCCACCCATGATCGCACCCCACAAGGACATAGTGGATTCATAAGCAGCCTGTGCATCGACGGTATTGGAGGCACATACATTGGAAGAGCGATAGGGGATTTTATAATGGCGCGCGAGTTGACCACTGATTTGAGCCGCCATCACATATTCAGGCGTACCAAACGCGGGCGCACCCGATTTCATATCCACATTCGAGGTAAAGCCGCCATAAACCGCAGGTGCTCCACGTCTGACCATTTGAGTAAAGGCAATTCCAGCAAGTGCTTCTGCATTTTGTTGCGCAAGAGCACCCGCTATCGTCACAGGAGCCATAGCACCTGCTAGAGTAAAGGGTGTGAGCATCACCACTTGATTGCGTGCTGACATCTCCATAATGCCTTGCAGCATAGGCTGATCGAGCCGTAGGGGTGAACTGGTATTAATGATCGTGAATAGGCTAGGTTCTTGATCTAATTGCTCATGGCTGATCCCACGCGCAATGCGGGCGATTTCAATCCCATCTCGATTACGCTGCCGCCCTAAAGAATAAGCATGAAATACTTTATCGGTTAAAGTCACGCAGTCGGCTAAGCAATCTAAATGACGTACTGAAGCATGAATATCAACCGGTTCGACTGGATAGCCCCCCGTAAATTGCAAAATATTCAAGCTCTGCATCAAGCGTAAAAAATTACGGTAATCGGCTTGATTACCCGCACGCCGTCCGCCATCCATACTACTAGCATTCGGTGCACTTGCGACCGTGCCAAAGCTTGTGAAGTTCTTGCCAATAGTTAGATTGTGCTCAGGATTGCGGGCGTGCAGGGTAAAGCTTTCTGGCACGGTCGCAAGGTAATCCATGATCATATGACGATCAAACTGCACCCGATTACTGCCAGCGGTAACGTTTGCGCCGCAATGCTTCATTAAAGCGCGTGCATCATCGTCCAAAATATCCATGCCGACTTCTTCGAGAATGCGCATAGAGGTATGGTGGATTTGTTCGAGTTGCTCTTCGTAGATAACCGCAATGGGTTTATAGTCGTTTTTAAGTTGTTGCCATGGAAGTTGGTGCAAACTTGCGGTGCTACTATCGGTATGACGTTGTCGAGTACGGCGGGTTCGGGCTTGAGAGGAGGTTTCAGTGGGAAATGTGGGTTCTTGGCTCATAAAATACACGCTCCAATTCAATGCTTGGGTATGGTGCAAGAGTGTTGAACGTAGTGAAGCTACGTGCTCACTCGGTATTATGTTGTTGCAATGCTTTTTGTAGGTAGTGCTGAAAACGGGTCTTATCGAGTGATTCACCCGTAAATACCCAGAAGTAGTCTGGATAGAGTTGTACGCGCTGCTTGAGGGGTTCACCCAATTCCACGGCGTAATAGCCCACCTGTGTGAAGTAAAACACGCGCGCTCGAATCATGGCTTCAGTCGCTTGAAAGTGGTGGTCTTGAAACAGGCGTTGAAAGGCTTTCAAACGCTTTTGATCTTCCTCCTGCACCAGACGACGCATCTGTGCATCGTGATGTCCCCAATTGCGCATAGCAGCGTCGAGACTGGGATCAAATAAATTTTCATTGGTCCAACAGTCTGCAATAGCAAGCATGCGGTCTGTAAAATCATCACTACTGGCACAAGCAGCTAATAAAGCGCCGGTATTTTTCTGCTGCCACTCCTCAATCAATGCTTGCAGTAATTCATCGCGGCTTTTGAAATGCCAATAAAAGCTCCCCCGCGTAATGCCTAACTTTTCAGCCAGAGTAAGGATGCGTACGCGCTCCACGCCTTCGTGAGTAAGAACCTCGTACGCAGCCTTAATCCAGTCTTTTCGTTCTAAATTTGGGCGATTTTCGTCGCTCATTCAACGCTCTCTACACTCTACATGAGATAACATACACTATTGTATTGACAAGTCCAAACACTAATGTATGTTGATGTGAAAATTTATTTGAAATAGTCAATCAGTCGCTAAGTAATAAGGCCGTGCAAGGAGATGGAAAGCATGAACAAACAATACGACGCAATTATTATTGGTGCAGGCATCATTGGGGCGGCGGTCGGTTTAGAGCTTGCAAGGCGCGGTTGGAAAACCTTAAATGTCGATAAGAATGGGGCAGCAGGGTTTGGCTCAACCTCCAATTCTAGCGCGATTATACGCACGTATTATTCGACCTTAGATGGCACGGCCATGGCTTATGAGGGTTACCACTACTGGCGCGACTGGGCAAAGTATGTAGGCGTTGAGGATGCATCTGGACTAGCGCATTTTAATGAGTGTGGTTGCTTGGTCATGAAAGTAGAACACAATGGCTATTTACAAAAAGCGATGCAGCTTTCTGATCAGTTGGGGATTCCTTATCGCGAATTAAATTTGGAAGAGCTTCAGGCGTTTATTCCAGACTATGACCCACGCTTATATTATCCCCCCAAACGCCCAGATGCAGAGGGTTTCGCCGAACCAACAACGGGTATGTTGCAGGGCGCGGTGCATTGGCCTAAAGGCGGCTATGTCAATGATCCCCAATTGGCAGCCCATAATTTACAGCGTGCGGCTGAGGCGGCAGGGGGCAGTTTCCGTTTTAATGCGGAAGTCGTAGCGATTCGCCAAGCCAATGGGCGCGTTTGTGGCATTAGTTTAAAAAATGGTGAGCAGATTGATTCGCCTGTGGTAGTTAACGTAGCAGGGCCACATTCGTCTAAGATCAATGCGCTGGTAGGCTTGACGGATAAGATGAAGATGAGTACCCGTGCTTTGCGCCAAGAAGTGCCGTATGTGTCACCGCCAGCACATTATGATTATACCAAAGTGGGAATGGTGACTTCAGATAGCGATGTCGCGGTTTATAGTCGGCCTGCGAGCGGTGGCATGATGTTACTAGGAACAGAAGATCCTGATTGTGATCCTAGAGATTGGGTTGATCCGGATACGATGGATCGTAATCTAACGGATGAGGCGGTGATGTATATTATGCGTATGGCGCAACGCTATCCGCAGCTCGGTATTCCTAATCAAGTTCGTGGCACTGTGGAAGCGTATGATGTGACCGAGGATTGGATTCCGATCTACGACAAAACCGATTTGCCCGGCTATTACATCGCGATTGGCACGAGTGGTAATCAATTCAAAAACACAGCAGTGGCGGGCAAGATGATGGCAACGCTTATTACTGCGTGTGAAGCGGGTCAAGATCACGATAAAGACCCCGTTCAATACACGATGGAATATTTAGGTCGTACCGTGAGTATTGGTTTCTACTCGCGTAATCGCGAAATTAATCAGGAGAGCAGCTTTTCAGTGTTGGGCTAGGGAGTTAATTTAAGCAGATTTTCTGGGATTGAACTCTGTTATCTAGCTTTTACGGCCTTGCATTCAAGGCTCATAGTGTGACTACACGCTAGCAGCAAGCAGCAAGTTAATCAGGAGGTGCTTAACGATACTTGAAGATCTGGGAAACTTGGTAGGTCTGGGTAGCCCTACTCAAGTTTGCTATACTTCATATACTTGATCTTCGTTGGTAAATACCCGTGCAACCCAAAATTCCCTACGGCTTAAGTAATTTTAAAAAAGTCATCGAACAAGACTTTGTCTATATCGATAAAACCGCTTATATCCCTAAGTTGGAACAGGCTGGGTCACATTTATTCTTACTACGTCCGCGCCGCTTCGGTAAGAGTCTGTTCATTTCCATGTTGGAGTATTACTACGATGTAGCGTATGTGGATGAATTTGATGCACTGTTTGGTAAATTACACATCGGACAACAACCCACTCCCCTCAAAAATAGCTATCAAGTGCTGTTCATGGAGTTTAGTGGGATTTCGACGGCTTCTGCGGAAATGGTTTTCCTTGGTTTTAATACCGCCGTCGAAGTAGGTTTGAGTCAATTTTTGCACCGTTATCACTATTCGCCCGACGTGATGACACAGATTAGTCAAAAAACCTCACCCGCCGACAAAATGAAAGTGTTTTTTGATGCGGTGTTTCAGGCAGAACAAAAGATCCTCTTCCTTATTGACGAATACGATCACTTTGCGAATGCCGTATTAGCCGACAGCTTGCAACAATTTCAGCAGATTGTGGGTAAAGGTGGTTTTGTACGCAGCTTCTATGAAACCATCAAAGCTGCCACCCAACGCGGCACAGTAGATCGCTTGTTTGTCACCGGCGTAACACCCTTAATGCTGGATAGCATGACCAGTGGTTTTAATATTGGCAAAAATATCTCGTTAAGTGAAACCTTCAATGCCAGCATTGGGTTTACTCAAGCCGAAGTCGATCCATTACTACAAAGGATTATTAGTACTTGCCCTGAGATCGATTCTATTGCACTAAAGCAAGCGGTGCGCGATTGGTATAATGGCTATCGCTTTCATTTACAGGCCACCGACACCGTGTATAACTCGGATATGGTGTTGTATTTTATCGATCGCTTTAATTATAAGCGCTGTGCTTATCCCGAAAACATGCTGGATGAAAACATTGCCTCTGATTACGGTAAAATCATGGCGCTGTTTACCATTGGGGATCGCGATGCGAATTACACCGTGTTGGATGCCTTGATTAATCAGGGGGAGGTGATTGCCCAGCAGCGGCGTAAATTCGATTTTGACAAAGGCTTTGATCAGGATGACTTCGTTAGCCTTTTAGCCTACATGGGCTTTATTACCCTCTCGCGTAAGACTTTAGCGGGTGAAGGCTTTGTCATACCCAATCAAGTGATTCGTGAGCTGTATTTTCAATATTTCAAAGTCGAATTAGAACGGCGTAATCAAATTACTATCTCTAGTCGTGCCATTCTGAATGCGATTGAAGTGTTAGCCTTGCACAATAAGCTTCAACCCTTAATGAGTGAAGTGGAACGGGTATTACAATTACTCTCCAATCGTGACTCGATGTGGTTGGATGAAGAACATATTAAAACCATTTTGCTCACGCTACTTTACCAGTCGCCTGTGTATTTCATTCAGAGCGAACGGGAAATGAATCGCAAGTACCCTGATATTTTGCTGTTAGAACGCAGCCCCTATGAGGTGAATTACCAATTCCTGTTCGAGCTGAAATACAGTAAGAAAAGTGATAAGGACGCAGGTTGGCAGGCTAAGAAGCAGGAAGGGATTCAACAGGTGCAAGGCTATTTACAACTCCCCACTATTGGTGCTTTGAATAAGCTCAGTGCGTGGCTGGTTATCACCGATGGGAACAAGGTGGAATGGGTGGCGGTGCAGTGAACCTAGAGAGGATGTGTTTTCGCCAAACCCCACTGATTCGGCTATGCTTAGCGCTACTATCACTTGCTGATTGGTACTTATGAAAGAAAAATACATCAACCTATTCACCGACTTCGGCTTTAAAAAAGTCTTTGGCGAGGAAGCGAGCAAAATCCATCTCATCAGCTTCCTGAATACTTTGCTGCCTGAAAAGCACCAAATCCAAGAACTACAGTTCAATCAAAATGAAAGCCAAGGCGCGTCAATTCTTGATCGTAAAGCGATTTTTGATATTAGTTGTGTGAGTGAAAGCGGTGAGTATTTTATTGTTGAACTGCAAAAAGCTAAGCAGAATTTTTTCAAAGATCGTAGTGTGTTTTACGCTACTTTCCCGATTCAGCAACAAGCAGAACGTGGTGATTGGAATTTTAAGTTAGCTGCCGTTTACACGATTGGCATTCTAGATTTTGTGTTCGATGAAGAGGATGGTCAGCATAAAGTTGTTCATCAAGTGCAACTGAAAAATCAGCATAATCGAGTATTTTACGACAAACTGACTTTTATTTATCTAACCCTACCCAACTTCACCAAAACCTTGGATGAATTAGAAACACTGCAAGATAAGTGGTTCTATGTGTTTCGCCATCTACATACGTTGGATGATATTCCGCCACGTTTGCGTGAAAAAGTCTTCTTAAGTCTATTTGAAAAAGCCCAGATCGCCCGTTTTGAACCGCAGGAACGCTTGGCGTATGAATCCAGTTTAAAGTATTACCGTGACTTGAAAAATGTGATTGATACCGCACGGGGTGAAGGTTGGCAGGAAGGCAAAGAAGAAGGTTTGGATGAAGGTCGAAAAGAAGGTTTGCAGGAAGGGCAACATAAGAAATCGTTAGAAATCGCGCGTAATTTGCTGACGATGGGTAATATGACAGATGAACAAATTGCTCAAATTACGGGGTTGTCGTTAGACGAAATTAGCGATTTACGCTCAGCACAGTAGTGGGATAGCGCTACCAGTCAATACCCTCACCCTAAATCCCTCTCCCCAAGTTAGAGGGACTTTGCAAGCCTGCATTTTTTCGCGCCCCTCTACCTTGGGAGAGGGGATGGGGTGAGGGGCAAATCAGAAAGCAGCATTCAGAAAGCGAATCAGGGAGAATTCAATAACACTCGAAAACCCACGAAGTAGTTTCGATTGTTAGGATGATTCCTATTACGCACCGCACAACGCACATCCTCTGTATTACCGTACCAAGAACAGCCGCGTACAATTTTGAAATCCAAGGTATTTAAATCATTCTGCTTAACCTGCGTCTGCTGATAGTCCTCGCCATAAGGATAAGCGCAATCGTCTATATCATTCCCCCATCTTGAGCTAGTCCACTCCCACACATTGCCTGTCATATCCCACAAATCCAAAGGGTTTGCAGCAAATAAGCCTGCCACGCTTGTACGTTCTAGTTCGCTATCCCGATAATTGGCTTTATTAGGCGCTAATTCACCGCAGGCATAAATCAGGTTGGCAGAGCTACGCGCCGCATATTCCCATTCATCTTCACGCGGCAAACGTATAGTACCGACCTTAGCATATAAGGCAGCAGGCAAAATCTGCTGTTGATGCCGATTTAACCATTCCACATAAGCCAATGCTTCAAACCATGACACACCCACCACAGGATGATTGGCTATATTCCAGTGACTACTTTGCCAAAAATACAGTTGTCGGCGTTGTTTATCTCGCAAAAGCTGTGATTGGTAAGCATCACGCAGATCTTTATTTTTAAGGTTAGCAATTAAAGCTAAATCACCCGACTGATCACCACGCCACCAATCTTGTGCCGCTTGAGGCAATGCCCGCCATAGACTTTCATCTTCATACCCGCCTGCATCAACAAAGGCTTGATATTGCGCATTGGTAATGGGTGAGGCGGTCATATAAAACGGCTGATCAAATACCATGTTCTGTGCTGGCTTTTCATCACCCCAACCATCTTCGCCTTGCGTACCCATTAGGAACTCACCTGTTGGAATTTCACACCATTTGAAATCAGGCAAAGGGAAAGAGCGTTTCGTTTGGGTCGCATAACGAATTACATAAGCATCACGCTGAAACGTTAAGCCCTCTCGTGTATCGCCACAGTGCCCCCAAATCCGTCCCAAACGAGCTTTTTGTGGAATACTTAGGCGGGTGTTATCCCACCATTCTTGTAAATAGTTTTGCAAATCGTGATAAGCCGCGCTTAGCTCAGGATTACGCTTCGCATCTCGACTCACGACTTTTTCTAAACTATTTTCTAATGCTGCCTCACTAAATAAGCTCATCATACCAAGGTGATTATCCACCGCCTCAGCGTCTAAACCGGATAATGGGCGCGATAACACTTGTTGTTTCATTTGCCATAACATGAACTCGGCTTTTTCAATATTCATAGCAAACAAAAACACCTCACGCCACCAGTCGCGTTGTTCTTCGCTACTGATCATTTCGCGTAATATCCGCTCACGACTCATAGAGCGTTCCATGACATAGGCAGCGGTCAAATACTCATGGAAAGACTTATGCACAAAACTTAAATCCTCACCGACCGCCACCAAAATCTGACTACGAAAGCGCAGAAAGTTTTGACAGCTATCTTGGTGTGCAAACCCTAAGCCTGAATATTGTTGCAACTGTGCTTTTAAAGCACTTTCCACAGCATCCACCGAAAATACAATAGTATCCTGCGGCTTCTCCTGAGTTTGTAGCTGTGCAGTCCGATAAGTGTGTTCTGCCAAGGCTTTCATAGCCTCCAGCAAAATACTCGGGTCAAGTTTTAATATTTCCAGTGCTTGACGTTCTTCGACAGACAGGGAGTCTTCATAAGGCAATAATTGTTTATTCCAACGCTCCAATAACAACATCACCGCATGTTGGTATAATTCTGCCCGTGATTCGGGCAAACCGATCTTGGCTTTATCCAATACTAAAATCAAAGTCAGTAATAAAGGTGTTTCGGTTAAGGGGCGAAGTGAAGGGCGTTTGGCAATATTGTTTAATAACTGACGGGCATCACTTTCATACGAAGCTTGCTCTTCTGGCGTGTTGGCTACCCGCTGATACCAATGTTGAATAAAGTACTCATAACGCTGTTGTACACTTAAAGGCTCAAGCTGAAATAAACGAAATCCTAATAAAGCATCATCCCCACCATAGGCATGATTGCGGCTGGTGACAATAATCGCCATATTTTCATAGGTTTTGTGCCGTGCTAATGCTTGAATCGCTTCCAATAATAGTTGGCGGCGGCTACGTTGTTCAGCTTGTTCATGTGAATTAGAGACCTCATCCAAACCATCTAAGATTAATACGCCAGAGCGTTCAAAGTCTGTTCGGAAGCTTTCCCACATTAGTTTTAAATTATGCTCATCGACTGCTATCACTTGCCGAACATGCACTTCAACCTGTTGGCGCACAAAGTGCATTAACTGCTGACTTAAATCACTAGACTCAAAAATCTTGCTGCCGATTTCACGCAATAAAATCCGCACCACAGGTCGACGTTGCCACTGTGGCGGTAAAGTAGGTGTTAGTTCTTTTCCATGATGGCTTTCAATCAAACTAAAGCAAAGATAATTGATAAAGCTACTCTTGCCCGAACCGACATCACCACGCACCACCATGCGTTTTAGACCTTGCTCTTGTAAATGCGCCAATAATAATTTGGATTCACGTAGAGATTGGTGAGCTAATCCATCCGATTTATCAGTGTTGTCTGGCTGAATCTCATACGCCAGTAAATCCACATAAACATCTGCCAACGACACTTGAATTCGTGCTTTTTCTGCATTGGACTGGCTATCACGGAAACTACCTAAATCATAGCGTTGGCAAGCTTGGGATAAATGTTCGTAATAATATTGTTCGAGTTGCGAGGGATTAATGACTGGTAATTGAACAACAGAGAGTGAGGTTTGTTCGGGTTTCTTTTTGAAGAAAAAATACCAGACTGCTAATAGCGCTACAAAAAACGTAGGAACAACAGCTGTTAATAAAGAGCCTAATGCCTCAATACTTTGAATATTCGCCCAAAACCAAGCCCCCCACCCCATAACAGGTTCAGCAGGTTTGGCTAATTCATCAGCCAACGCCAAACTTGGGAATACTACCCAGCAAACCAGCCACCACTTTTGCATAAGACACCCTCAATAAAACCCCACACCGCACCACTCAAGGTAGGATGTGAGGTAACTTTGCTATTTGACCGATCTAAGGATGCGATTAGGACTAGAGCAAGCTGGTTTAAGCCTTGCAGAACCGTGGGCTATCCGTAAATAAACCCATCTATCTACCGCCTACAAGCATTAAACTATGGAGAATGCAATAACACTCGAAAACCCACGTTGTTGTTTCGATTGTTAGGATGATTCCTATTGCGCACCGCACAACGCACATTCTCTGTATTATTGTTCCAAGAACCGCCGCGAATTGCCCCAGCCCTAAGTATCATAAAGGAAATCCATTTAATCTGCTTAGGGGACGCTATAGAAAAGAGATAACGATTTTCCACAAGGGTATCTGCTAAAATAAAGCGTGTTTATATAAGGTTTTGAAAGAGATTTAACCATGTTGCAAACAATTAAGGTGCACAGCTTTTAAACGCCGACACGCTTAAAGTTTCCTAAATATCCTGTTTCTATATAAAACGGACTAGTTTGCCTGCAACATCAAATCCGACGCCCGTTCTGCCACCATCATCACCGGTGCATTGATATTCCCTGAAGTCACATTGGGGAAGATAGAAGCATCCACGACTCTTAAAGCTTGCACACCATGCACTCTTAGTTGGCTATCCACGACTGAATCAGTAGCGTCTTTGCCCATGGCACAAGTCCCGCACAAGTGATAAATCGAGCCACAATTAGCACGGAAGAAGTCTAACAATTCTGCATCGGTTTGTAGTTGCTGCCCCGGAATGGTTTCGTCAGTAATGATATTCTGCAAGGCTTGAGTTTGGACGATTCGGCGCATTAAACGGCTACCGGCAAGTGCTTCTTGAATATCTTGCTCAGTGCTCAGGTAGTTAGGGTTAATGGCAGGTTTTTCATGGCTATCAGGGCTTATAGCATGGATACTGCCGCGGCTGCTGGGGCGACACGCTGCAATTGCCAATAAAACACCCGGATAGGGGTCGGTTTTGATTGCAACTTTGCCATCTTTAGGGATGGTGTAAGACAAAGGATTAAAATAAAGCTGGATATTAGGGTTTGCTAAGTTAGCATCAGTTTTAAAAAAGCCACCCGTTTGATTCACGCTTAGAGCCAATGGTCCGGTTCTAAACAACAGGTATTGCAAGCCCATTTTGGCCTGCTCAAATAGCGAATTAAAACGCTCATTTAGAGTCGGTACATTGGTTTTATAATAGTAGCTTGCGCATAAGTGATCTTGCAGGCGTTCACCCACTTGCGGCAAATGCTGCACAGTTTGAATGCCTAAAGCTTGTAGATGTTCACCATTACCAATACCTGATAATTCCAATAGTTTCGGGCTTTCTACTACACCTGCACTAATAATAATTTCTCGCCGTGCATGATAGCTTGCAGGTTCGTTTACGTGACGAACTTGCACAGCAATCGCACGTTTGTTTTCATCAAATACAATGCGTTCAACTAATACTTCAGTTTGTACGGTTAAATTGCTGCGTTTTAAAGCGGGTTGCAAATAAGCGCGTGAACTAGAATCGCGTATTCCTCGGTCGATATTCACATCATAAACACCGAAACCTTCTAACTGCTGACCATTAAAATCTGCATTTTCGGGGTAGCCTAACTCACGGCAAGCCGCCAAAAAGTTTTCACACACAGGATGCATTCCCGAGCGCAAGGAATTGATGTGAATCTTGCCACTGTGTCCATGCCAATCACTTTTAGGATTCCAATGCGTTTCTAGGCGTTTGAAGTAGGGTAGGATGGACTGATAAGACCAGCCAGCATCGCCTGTGGCACTTGCCCAATCATCAAAGTCTTGGGCAGCACCACGCACATAAATCATTGCATTAATTGCGCCCGAACCACCACGTACTTTGCCCCGTGGCACATACAGATTACGCTGCTCTAGTTCGTTTTGCGGCGTGGTGTAATACATCCAGTTATAGCGCGGGTTGTAATACAATTTGCCATAGCCCATCGGCATTTTGAACCACGGATGATCGTCGGTTTTGCCAGCTTCCAATAAGAGCACGGTAAATTCACCCGAAGCACTCAAGCGTTCCGCAAGAATGCAGCCTGCTGAACCTGCGCCAACAATAATATAATCGTATTCAACCTTTGGCTGGAGCATCGTCTTTCACATCATAGGGTTTAGGGTGCATTTGTAGGTGTAAGCGTTCGCCGGTGTAGGGGCTGTGGGCTGCAACAACCTCCCAATTCACGTCAATGCCCAAGCCTGCTGTGGTGGGGGGGATAATATAACCATCCTCCCAATGAATCGGTTTATGCAATATTTCCGCATAAAAACCACCCCAAGTTTCGATACTTTCTTGAATGAGGAAATTGGGGGTGGCAGCAGCTAATTGAATGCTAGCTGCTGCACCGACTGGGCCATTGTAAAGGTGTGGAGCAATTTGTGCGTAATACACTTCCGCGATACTTGCGATTTTTTTCGCTTCCAGAATCCCGCCCACACGCCCCAAATTCATTTGTAAGATGCTTGCCCCCCCTGCTTGTAACAGTGCAGCAAACTCATATTTGCTGGTTAAGCGCTCACCCGCTGCAATCGGAATCGTGGTTTTGCGCGCAACTTCGGCCATTGCTTCAGGCTGACCTGGGGGAACCGGTTCTTCAAACCATAATGGGTCATAAGTTTCTAAACGCTTAGCCAGTCTGATGGCAGAGGCAGGTGTCATTTGACCGTGCGTACCAAATAAAATATCGCATTGATCACCCACCGCCTCCCGAATCAATTTACAAAATAGCTCGGAGCGCTGCATCACTTCCAAGGAAATATGATGTCCAGAATACGCGGTATAAGGCCCTGCGGGATCAAACTTGACAGCGGTAAAACCTTTTTTAAGATTTTCCGCTGCACTTTCTGCTGCCAAATAAGGGTCGCTGTAATCAT
Source organism: Thiolinea disciformis DSM 14473 (assembly GCF_000371925.1). Lineage (GTDB taxonomy): Bacteria > Pseudomonadota > Gammaproteobacteria > Thiotrichales > Thiotrichaceae > Thiolinea > Thiolinea disciformis. The sequence goes on from NZ_AQVE01000013.1 coordinate 20,758, forward strand.
ATTCACCAGCGGTATTTTTCGGGTAAAGGTAGGTATAGCAGCGCAGCTTTTCATTAACCTTTCCACCAATCAATTGATAAACCGGCTGATTGGCGGCTTTACCGATAATATCCCAGCAGGCCATTTCTAAACCGCTCATGATACCCATCATGCTTAAGTCAGGGCGTTGGGTAAAACCACTGGAATAGCATTGACGATAAAAGCGCTCGATATGGTGTGGGTCGTGTCCATATAAATAACGTTGGAACACATCCTCAATCATGTGAATTTGGGCGGAAGGGTGAAAGGTGACGGAATAAATTTCCCCCACACCTTCAATGCCACACGCTGTTTTGAGGCGTACAAAAATCCAATACATGCCACCAATGTGCGGAGAGGGTGTGGCAACAATATAGGTTTTTAGTTCTGTGATTTTCATACTTCACCCGAATGATTATACGGTATCAGATAGGCAAGTTTGTGAGAGTTTTCCTAGAGCCTCGGCCGCATGGATGCGGCTGTGGAGCCTACATGGAGGTATTCACGGCGACTCTAGGAAAATTGCTCACAAACTTAAGCCCTACCACGTTAAGCAAAATTCAAGGCCACCATGCGTGTCTGGGTAAACTCTAACATGCCATGTTTACCATCATCGCCACCTAAGCCCGACTTTTTCCAGCCCGCATGATACCCTTGGTAAGGGTCGGCAGGGGTGCGATTAATATATAACTCACCCGCTTCAATGCTGGTTGCCACACGCATCACATCTTTATAGCGATTGGTAAATAAGACAGAAGCTAAGCCATATTGATGATCATTGGCTAAAGCTAAGGCTTCGTCCAAGTGCTCATAAGGCATAACACACAGTACCGGCGCAAAAGTTTCTTCCTGCATCACAGCCATCGAATGATTGACCTTAGAGAGTAAAGTCGCTGGATAGAAGTAGCCTTTGTCTTCAGGTAAATAGCCACCCGTTTCACAAACAGCGCCAGCAGCTAGGGCAGCTTGTACTAATTGATGAGTGCGAATTTGCGCCGCTTTATTAATCAAAGGTCCCATGAGTTGCGGCTGCTCTAAACGATTACCAAAAGCACGTTGCTGCATACCGGTTTTGAGTAGCTCTAAAAAGGGTGCATAGACTTTTTGTTGCACATAAACGCGTTCTACCGCCGTACAAAGTTGCCCGCAATGTGTGGTTTTGGAGTTAATAATTGCAGTGGCTGCGGCTGCTAAGTCCGCATCATCCGCCACAATCGCTGGGGTTTTGCCACCTAATTCTAACGAGACTTTGGTGATATGCGTTTTGCTGTAATCCAATACTTGCCGACCTGCTTCGACGCTACCCGTGAGTGAGATGATGCCCACTTCAGGCTGGCGGCAAAGCGTGGCACACACTTCATGATCCATCACTGCGATTTGTACAACACTGGCTGGTAAACCTGCTTTTTCAATGGTTTTGCCCAAAGCAAGCGCAGAGCAGGGGGTATGATTGCTGGGGCGCACAATTGCAGTATTACCCGTGATGAGAGCTGGGGCTAATTTGCGCAGTAACGTATAAATCGGGTAATTAAAGGGAATTAAACACACGGCCACGCCTAATGGTTCACGCATTAAGAGTAATTGCTCTGTAGCACTATCGCTGGGGATGACTTCGCCTTCAATGCGCCGACTCCATTCAGCATGATAGCGTGTAATTTCTGCCCCATAGCGGACTTCAGCTTCCGCTTCGGCAAGACTTTTACCGGACTCAAGTGCTAACACAGCACCAATTTCACTAGCATCTTGGATGATTTGATCGGCTAGCTTATTCAAATAGGCAGCGCGCTCATAGCTGGCTAGTTTAGACCACGCTTTTTGGGCTTGGCTTGCGGTTGTTAGAGCGCTTAGTGTTTGTGCTTCACTCGCAAGATTGAGTTTACTTACTAGGGTTTCTGTAGCGGGATTGTCGATTGGTAGTATATGGCCTTCACCTTTGATCCACTGATTATCAATATAGTGTTGGTTATGCGTCACAGCCGCCTCCTGAGTAAATATCACCGACTTGTTAGGGCGTAATGTGTGCTGTTTAATACCTAAAGGCAAGTTTTAGCTGATCCTGCTAGGGCATATCAGTTTTGTGCAAAAGCGTATTAGTCATCAGTTGATTAAATATGCAAGTCTTAGTGGCTAATGGTGGCTTTCTTGAACTTGCCACTCTAAAGGAGTAGCATCGAGCCACTCTCTACCTCTACGCCTTCGTTTTTCAATCGAATCAATTAGTAGCCGAACTGGAGGAGAAACGTTATGCCTAAATTTCCGGAAACCGATAAGCACCCAATGATCCCAGTGCTTATCGATGACCTTAGCAACAAAAAAATTTCTCGACGCGAGTTTCTGCGCACCACCACTTTATTAGGAATGTCCGCAGCGGCTGCTTATACGACAGCGGGTGCTATTCTAGGTGAATTGTTAGTCAATCCGGTAATGGCTGCTACTGAGCCTACACCGAAAAAAGGCGGCATTCTCAAGGTTTCTATGCCAGTTCAAGAAATTACCGATCCCGCTTTATATGATTGGACAGAGAAATCGAATATCACGCGGCAGTTCTTAGAATATTTAACTATTACTGGGCCTGATAATGTCACTCGTCCCATGTTGGCAGAAAGTTGGGAAGCTAATGCTGATTTAACCGAATGGACATTTAAGCTGCGTAAAGATGTGAAATGGAGCAATGGCGATCAGTTTAATGCCGACGATGTAGTCTTCAATTTTACACGTTGGCTTGACCCTAAAACGGGGTCGTCGAATATCGGTTTATTCTCCGCCATGGTAAAGGATGTTGATAAGGGCGAGAAGGATAAAGACGGTAAGCCTAAGATGAGTAAAGAGATGATCGAGGGCGCGATCACGAAAGTGGATGACTTTACCGTCAAGCTCAAAATGAGTACTCCTCAATTAGCTATCCCTGAAAATCTCTATAACTATCCTACCGCGATTGTACATCGTAACTTTGAGAAGGATGGAAAGGATTTAAGCAAAAAACCCATTGGCACAGGGCCTTATAAGCTGGATAAGTACAAAGTTGGCGAAATCGCTATTCTCAAGCGTGCTGATCAGCCATATTGGGGTGGTGATGTCTATTTAGATGAAATCCACTATATCGACCACGGCCCCGCTTCAACGGCACAATTAGCCGCCTTTGCGTCTAGTCAAGTCGATATGATTTATGAGTTTGACATTGCCTCTTATGCACTAGCCGAAAGCGTCCCCAATGCGACTATCTATCCAGCCCAAACCGCACAAACGGGCTGTATTCGGATGCGGGTGAGTGAAAAACCTTACGACAATAAGAAGCTACGCCAAGCAGTTCAAGCTTGCGTGGATGCCGATAAATATATTCAAACGATTTATCAAGGCAAGGGCGGTTTCGTTGGTGAGCATCACCATGTCAGCCCGATTCATCCTGAGTATTTTGAGCTACCTAAGCTCAAACAAGACTACGATAAAGCGAAAAAACTCTTGGCAGAAGCTGGTTATAAGGATGGTGTTGAGCTGACTCTAGACTGTGGCAATACCAATGGTCCTTGGCAGCAACAGGCTTGTGAAATTCTTAAGCAACAATGTGAGCCCGCCGGTATTAAGATTAAGATCAATCTGATGCCAGCGGCGAAATATTGGGAAATTTGGGATAAGACGGCATTCGGTATTACCGCTTGGACGCACCGTCCTTTAGGTACCATGGTCATGAGTGTGGCTTATCGTGCAGGCGTGCCTTGGAATGAAACCAACTACAACAATCCTGAGTTTGAAGCGGCTTTAAATAAAGCGGAAGCCCTGATTGATGTAGAAAAGCGCAAAGAAGCCATGAAAGACGTGCAGCGCATTTTGCAAGAAGATGCGGTGATTGTGCAGCCTTTGTGGCAGTCTAATTTTTTCGTGGCCTCGAACAAAGTTAAAGGCTTGAAGGCACATCCAACGCAATATCATCAATTTAGTACCCCATATAACAAAGTCTGGATTGATGCCTAAGTTCTCGTTCTAAACTAAAAGCTCGCTTTTAGCGGGCTTTTAGTTTTGCCACCATAAAGCCACAGTGGCTGTTTCTGCATGACCTAGCAGAAGGAGGGCAGCAAGGCTGTGAGAGGAGTGTTAGCTTATGATCGTATTAGCTGGAAAACGGCTATTAGCGATGCTGCTGATCATGTTGGTCGTGTCGTTTATTCTCTTTTCCCTATTTGAATCTGATAAAATGGCCGTCGCCGGTAAAGTACTCGGTGCTTATTCGTCGTTAGAACAGCGCGAATTATGGCTGACCCAAAATGGCTATGATGCACCATTTTTAGAACGCTATCTGCAATGGGTAGGCGGTGCATTACACGGTGATTTTGGCAATTCCTTGCAATATAAAGTCCCTGTCTCAGAGTTGCTTGCCGACCGTCTCAAAAACACAGGCATACTAACCCTAGTATTCTTTCTAATCATGATCCCGCTTTCACTCACCTTGGGCGTCTTGGCAGGGATGAAAGAGGGCTCATGGCTCGACCGTGTTATCTCTGTGGTTGCGGTGCTGACCACGTCGATTCCTGAGTTTGTTACCGCTACTTTCTTAACCGGCGTATTTGTTTATTCATGGCATTTGTTGCCCGGCACCTCCAGTATGACCGGTGGCTTTAGTTGGAAAGAACTCATCCTGCCTGTCATGGTTTTGGTGATTTATGACTTTGGCTATGTCACACGCATGACCCGCGCTTCGATGGCGGAGGTCATGACCTCACAATATATCCGCACGGCTGTGCTCAAGGGCTTACCTTATAAGCGTGTGATTATGCGTCATGCTTTGCGTAATGCCTTGATTGCTCCTTTTACGGTTATTGTCTTGCAACTCAACTGGCTACTGTCTGGTCTAGTCGTAGTGGAGGTATTTTTTGCTTATAAGGGCTTCGGCTATTTGTTGGTCGATGCGGCTTTATTTGGTGACATTTACGTGATTGAGGCCTGTGTGCTGGTCGCTGTATTTGTGGCGGTATTCTCACAATTTATTTCAGATATTGGCTACACCTTATTGAATCCACGGATTCGTTTTAGCTAGGAGCAAGCTTATGAGTTCAAGTGTGAAATTGGAGGATGAAAAAGCTCCGGTTAAACGCGAAGCCGGTTTAAAACTTTTTTTCAAACGCCTCGCCTTGATTCGTGAATCACCGGTCGGCATGGTTGGTGCTGCTTTAATTTTATTTTGGGTAGTGATGGCAGTATTAGCACCCGTTTTGCCCTTATATGATCCTAATGCGATTATGGCTCCCTTCCAAAAAATCGGTGCAGCCGCACCAGATGGCGGTACATTCTGGTTGGGCACTGACCATAAAGGCCGCGATATTTTATCGCGTATTATTTGGGGGGCACAAAAAGTCTTGATTTGGGCTACTTTTGCTACCTTTGTGGCTTATGTGGTCGGTATGCTGATGGGCGTATTGGCGGGTTATAAAGGCGGCTGGGCTGATGAAATAGTATCCTTCATTGCCAATATTTTCTTATCTTTTCCCTTTATTATTCTCTGTATCATTATTGTCGCAACCTTAGGCGCAAGTGGTTGGACAGTCGTCGTTGCAGTCACTTTTGCTTCAGCACCGCAAATTATGCGCATTGTGCGTGGCTTGGTACTCGATTTAAAAACACGTGATTATATTTTTGCGGCACAAACGCGTGGCGAAACCCCTTGGTACATTATGTTGGTGGAGTTGTTACCCAATGCGCGGGGGCCGTTAATTGTCGATGCGTGCTTGCGTTTGGGCTATACCGTCGTGGCCATCGCGACTTTGGGCTTTTTGGGCTTAGGCTTACCCCCGCCTGATCCTGACTGGGGTTTGATGCTCAAGGAAGCTGTACCTTTGGGTGCATTTGCTGGGCATACCATGTATTTACCCGCTGCCGCTTTAGCCTCCTTAATCTTGGGTTTTAACTTGCTGGCGGATGGTCTACGAGAAATCTCACTACGGGATTAAGGAGTAAAAGCATGTCGAATACTAAAGCCCTTACTCCAGTCTTGGAGTGTAAAAACGTCAATATTTCTTACTATACTCGTGCAGGCGAAATTCCAGCGGTCATTGATTTTAATCTTACGCTAATGCCGGGCGAGTCGATTGGTATCGTTGGCGAATCCGGTTGCGGCAAGTCTACGGTAGCGCTAGCCATCATGAATTACATGGGCAAAAATGGGCGTGTGAAAAGTGGGCAGATTCTTTTCAATGGTCGTGATTTGCAACAAATGAACGACGAAGAATTGCGCCGTATTCGGGGTTCGCAAATCAGTATGGTGTATCAAGAGCCTATGGCTTCTTTGAATCCCTCGATGAAGATTGGCGAACAGTTGATTGAAGTGCCGCTGTATCATGAAAATGTGAGTGAGGCCGAAGCTAGTCAACGTGCTAAAGAAATGCTTGCCGCTGTGCGTTTGCCCGATCCGCAACGCATTATGGACGCTTATCCGCATCAAATTTCAGGTGGACAACAACAGCGCGTCGTCATCGCGATGGCCTTATTGTCTAAACCGGCTTTGCTCCTGTTAGATGAGCCAACTACTGCACTGGATGTGACCGTTGAAGCGGGTATTGTGCAGTTGATTAAGGACATTTCTAAGCAGTTCGGTACCTCAATGATTTATATTTCGCACAATCTCGGTCTAATACTGGAGACTTGTGATCGCATAACAGTGATGTATTCGGGTGAGGCGGTTGAATCGGGTTCGGTACAAACCGTCTTCAATGAAATGCGCCATCCTTATACACGCGGTTTGTTTGCTTCGATTCCCTTGCCCGGCACTAATAAACATTCACGCCCTTTAGTGCCGATTCGCGGACAATTACCGCTGCCACAACATCGCCCCCAAGGTTGTTATTTCGGCCCTCGTTGTGACTTTTTCCAAGAAGGGCGCTGTGCTAATAAAGCCGGTGTTCACATGCAGCCTGTACCGAATGAAGACAGACATGATGTGCGCTGCGTGCGTTTTGAGGACATTGATTGGGCAAGTCATCGTCCCGTGGGCTTGAGTGGTGAGCAGGCAGATATTGGCAAAGTTGTACTGGAAGTGAATCACATGAAAAAGTACTACAGCCTTAAAGATGCTTCCCTCATGGCATTGATCAAGGGTAAAAAAGTCCAATATGTGAAGGCAAACGAGGATATTAATCTGATTGCCCATGAGGCCGAAACAGTTGCGATTGTGGGGGAGTCAGGTTGTGGCAAATCAACGTTCGCTAAAGTATTAATGGGCTTAGAAGAGGCTACTGCGGGCGAGGTCAAACTCAATAATGTCGATATTAGTAAATTACCAGTCGAGCAACGCAAAGCCCAAATGGTGTCCTTGTTGCAAATGGTGTTCCAAAATCCCTTTGATACGTTGAATCCCAGTCACACAGTGGGTTCACAAATTGCACGTGTGATTAAAAAATTTGGTATTGAGCAAGACCCTGAAAAGATTAATCAGCGGGTGATGGAGTTACTTGATTTAGTGAAATTGCCGCGTGATTTTGCTAAGCGGCGGCCTCGGCAATTGTCCGGTGGACAAAAGCAAAGAATTGGCATTGCACGCGCCTTTGCAGGTCGACCCTCCTTAGTAGTGGCTGATGAGCCTGTATCTGCACTGGATGTGTCGGTACAAGCGGCGGTGACCGGTTTATTGACTGATATTCAACGTAATTTGAAAACCACTTTGTTATTTATTAGCCATGATTTATCAGTGGTACGCTATGTATCCGATCGGATTGTGGTGATGTACCTAGGGCGGATTATGGAGCAGGGTACAACCGATGAGATTTTCAATCCGCCGTATCATCCTTATACCGAGGCTTTGCTGTCTGCTATTCCGATTGCTGATACGTCAGTGAAAAAACGCCATATTGTGTTGGAGGGTGAACTACCTTCGCCCGTGAATCCACCCTCAGGCTGTCCTTTCCAAACGCGTTGCCCGCGTAAAATTGGTGCTATTTGTGAAGCACAAATGCCGCCCTTACAACAAACTGACACGGGACATGCGATTCTTTGTCATATTCCACTGAGTGAATTGAGTAAGGTTGAGCAAGTTATTCAGATGGATGCAGCTTGAAAGGACGTAGTTATAAGAAACTCAGCAGGAGGCTGAGTTTTTAGCAAGTAAGTAGGCTGTTGTAGAGTGTTTTATGGGATAGGTAAACCTTTAACCCATCCTTGTAAAGTGTTTACGCCTATTAAAAGCGAATACTTTCCACTTCTGCTCAAGGTGTTCTTATTGCGTTCTTTATCATTGAAAGCATCAGTGTCTTTGGGAAGAATAGCAATCAAACATAGTTAATCGCTGTGTTTTTAACAACTAGAGTTTTCCCTGATTTCGTGTAAGGCAAATGTAAGGTAATGCAATTCGCTATTAGACTACTTACTTGAGCAATGTGTTAATGATTAACCAAGGGTCGTAACATGGATAAGCAAATGCTGAAGAGCACCGTGCAAGGTAATGCGGGCGAAACCCACCAACAAGCACAGGGTGATACCCCTAATCTCACGACCACTACAGGCATCGTGGTGGCGGATAATCAAAATCAGTTGAGCGCTGGCACTCGTGGTCCTGTCCTGATTGAAGATCATATTTATCGTGACAAACTGGCGCATTTTGATCGTGAGCGTATCCCCGAGCGCGTCGTACACGCCCGTGGTTATGGCGCGCACGGTTATTTTGAGGCGTATGAAGATTTATCGGCTGTTACGATGGCAGCCCCTTTCCAAGCTAAAGGCAAAAAAACGCCTGTCTTCATGCGTATTTCTACCGTGGCAGGTAGCAAAGGTTCGGCCGATTTAGCACGTGATGTGCGCGGTTTTTCGATTAAGTTTTATACTGATGCAGGAAATTGGGACATTGTCGGCAATAACATTCCCGTGTTCTTCATTCAAGATGCCATGAAGTTTCCTGATTTGGTGCACTCGGTTAAACCCGAGCCTGATAGTGAATTCCCACAAGCACAATCGGCGCACGATAATTTCTGGGATTTCGTATCTCTGACGCCAGAAGCCACTCATATGTTGATGTGGATTATGTCAGATCGCACTATTCCGCGTTCGTTACGCTTTATCGAAGGCTTTGGCGTACACACCTTCCGCCTCGTGAATAGCAAGGGCGAAGGTAAATTTGTGAAATTCCACTTCAAACCCAAAGCTGGTTTGCAGTCAGTGGTGTGGAATGAGGCAGTCAAAATCAATGGTGCAGACCCTGATTTCCATCGTCGTGATATGTGGGAAACCTTGAATAAAGGCGACACGATTGAATGGGAAATGGGCATGCAAATCTTCGATGATGCCTTTGCTGAGCAATTCGACTTCGATGTGCTAGACCCCACTAAACTGATTCCAGAAGAACAATGTCCTGTGAAAATCGTTGGGCGTTTGGTCTTGGATCGTCCGATGGAAAATGCCTTTGCGGAGGCCGAATTAGTCGCCGTTTGCCCACAGAATATTATTCCTGGCATTGACTTCAGTAATGATCCTTTATTGCAAGGTCGTACCTTCTCGTATCACGACACGCAGCTTTATCGCTTAGGCACACCAAATTTCAATCAGTTTGAAATCAATGCGCCCAAATGCCCGATGCATAATTTGATGCAAGATGGATTTGCCGCGCGTGCAGGTCATCAACCCAAAGGTCGAGTCAATTACGAGCCCAATAGTTGGGGCGGACCACGGGAAAATCCGAAAGTAGGTTTCCACTCCTATGCAGAACCGCTAGAAGGTACTAAAACCCGTATTCGTCCTGAAAGTTTTGCTGATCACTATAGCCAAGCGCGTCAATTCTTTATCAGCCAAACCGAAACCGAGCAAACGCACATTATCAATGCTTTTGTATTTGAACTCAGTAAGGTCAAGCGCGCGGATATTCGTGAACGTGTGATTAGCCGCTTACTCCATGTGGATAAGGATTTAGCCAAAACTATCGCTACCAAGTTGGGCATGGATAAATTGCCTGATCCAGCACCTGCGGCGGTTAAACCTAAAGATCTGAAAGCATCAGATGCACTCAGTATCCTTAAAAATGGCCCTGATTCCTTCAAAGGTCGCAAATTGGGTGTGTTAGTCACGGATGGTACGGATGCCAAGGTATTTAATGCTTTGAAAAATGCTGCTGAGGCGGCAGGTGCAAGTGTAGCAGTGATTGCGCCTAAGATTGGTGGTGTGAACTTGAGTGATGGTAAACACTTGCCCGCCGATGAGAAAGTTGGTGGTGGCCCTTCTGTATTATTTGATGCGGTAGCCGTACTGCCCGCGAAGGCAGAGGCTGATAAGCTCAAAGACGATAGTGCCACGAAAGACTTTGTCGCGGACGCCTTCGCTCACTGCAAATTTATTGCGTATGTAGCCGATACTATGCCGATTTTTGAAGCCGTCAGTATTGATAAAGCCTTAGATGCTGCCTGCCATGAAATCAAAGCAGATGGCGATGCTAAAGCCTTTATTAAGGAATGCGGTAAATTACGCTTCTGGGATCGTGAACCGAAAGTGAGTAAGGTTTAAGACGCTATTCACAGCATTAGGCTAACTCACGATTTCCTAACAACTTGAGTAGCAGCCCGTTGTAGAGTGCTTGACAGTATTGCCTAAGCATCTCTACACATGGCTGCTATTCTTATGTTGAGCCTAGCTTGGCTTGCATGAATTTTTTATGACAAGCGCTATACCTGCCGACTAGGTCATGGATTTGTCACAATTCCTCGTTCTAATCATAAGCCTATTTGAATTCAGCTAGGGATGAAACCATGAGCCAGTACGACGATCACGATTACTCCAGCCATTTAAAAAATACCGATTCGGAGTTTAGCCAATTAGTCGAAAGCGCTATGAGTCGTCGCCAGTTTCTGCGCAAGGCAGGCTTGGCTGGCTTAGGTGCATTTTTCATAACTAGCCCTTTAAGCCAAGCGATCGCCGAGTCAAGCAGTGCTGCTACGGCGACTACTGAAGCAGCGAAGCCTAGTGTTAGTACCTTAATGGGCTTCAAAGCTATTCCCATGAGTACCGCTGATACGGTTGTTGTGCCAGAGGGCTATAAATATGAAGTTTTAGTGTCGTGGGGCGATCCCATGTTTGCGGATGCACCGGCGTTCGATGCGGCTGGAAAAACCCCTGCGAGTGCTCAAGAAAAGCAATTTGGTGACAACAATGACGGCATGACTTTTTTCCCGATTGACGAAAATCGGGGCGTGTTGGCAGTGAATAATGAGTATATCAATCCGGAGTTGATGTTCGCACATCAGGGTAAGGAAATGAGTGCGGATGATGTCAAAACGGCTCAAGCTGCCCACGGTGTGAGCATTATTGAGGTGGTTAAGCAAGATGGACGTTGGGTGTTGGATAAAGCGGGTAAATTGAATCGACGCATTACTGCTAACACTCCTACGGAATTAAGTGGCCCTGCAGCGGGGCATGCTTTGTTGAAAACCCGTGCTGATGCCACGGGAACTAAAGTGCTGGGCACGATGAATAATTGTGCGAATGGACAAACACCTTGGGGCACTTATCTCACGTGTGAGGAAAACTTCAATAATTATTTTGGCACAGCCGATGCCGCTTTCAAGCCTGATGAAATGATGGAGCGCTATGGCATTGAACTAGAAGAAAAGCGTTATCAATGGAGCAAATTCGACGAGCGCTTTGATATTGCGAAACATCCGAATGAAATGAACCGTTTTGGTTGGGTGGTAGAAATTGATCCCATGAATCCGGCTTCAACGCCCAAAAAGCGTACTGCTTTAGGTCATATTAAACATGAGAATGCTGCTTTAGTGGTGAATAACGATGGTCGCGTCGTTGTGTATATGGGCGATGATGAGCGTGGCGAGTATTTATACAAATTCGTCTCTACGGGTAAGTACAACGCCAATGATAAAGCGGCTAATGCGAATTTACTGGATGAAGGCACGCTCTATGTCGCGAAGTTCAACGCGGCAAATAATGAATTAAAAGGCAAAGGCGAGTGGCTGGAATTAACGCATGGCAAAAATGGCTTAACCGCTGACAATGGTTTTGCGGATCAAGGTGAAGTCTTGATTAAAACCCGTCAAGCGGCGACGAAAGCCGGTGGCACAACGATGGATCGCCCTGAGTGGGTTGCAGTGCATCCGAGCAATAATACGGTGTTCTGTACACTGACTAATAATAAAAATCGCGGCAAGAAAGATAATCAGCCCGTAGACGGTGTCAATCCACGCTCTGAAAATCCCTATGGACATATTGTGCGTTGGCAGCCGACGGGTAGTGATCATGCCGCCACTAGCTTTGACTGGGATTTATTCGTGCTAGCGGGCAATCCAACTGTGCATAAAGAAGGACTAATGGCAGGTAGTTCGAATATCACGGCTGAAAATATGTTTAATAGTCCTGATGGTTTGGGATTTGATAAAGACGGACGCTTGTGGATTCAAACGGATGGTAATTATAAAAATGAAAAAGAATTTGCCGGTATGGGCAATAATCAAATGCTTTGTGCCGACCCCAGCACAGGTGAAATTCGCCGCTTCTTAACAGGACCAGTGGCTTGTGAGGTGACAGGGTTAACCTTTACTCCAGATTACAAAGCCATGTTTGTGGGCATTCAACATCCGGGCGAAGATTTATTAGTTTCACATTTTCCAGCCGGTGGTGAGAGTAAGCCGCGTTCTTCAGTGTTGGTGATTACGCGTGTGGATGGCGGGGTGATTGGTAGTTAAGTTTATCCCTTTCAAGCTCCCCTGAGGGTAAGCCTTAACCATCCGCTTAAGTTTATCCTCTTTCCAGAACCCGTCATTCGACGGGTTTTGACCTTTATTTGCTAGCACTCCTATACTGTGTACCTTTCTGTTCTCTAACGGTTTTAGGGGCTGTCATGGCAACACCATCGAAAAGTTTTGCAGTCATTGGTCTAGGTGTCTTCGGGAGTAGTGTCGCCGAGGAGTTGGTGCGCTTTGGTAATTATGTGCTGGGTGTCGATCAAGATGAAAAACGCGTAACTCGCTTGGCGAGTCGCTTATCAGAAGCCGTGATTACCGATGCGACGGATCAGCAAGCCTTAAGTGATTTAGGCATTGGTAAATATGATGTAGTCGTGGTGACAGTAGGTGAGGATCTGGAAGCGAGTATTTTGTGCTTAATGAATGCTCGTGCTTTAGGGGCGAAAGAAATCTGGGTTAAAGCTAATAGTCGAACGCATCATCGCATTTTAGCCAAATTAGGCGCAGACCGTATTGTGCATCCTGAGGAAGAGTATGGGCAGCATATTGCGCAAATGCTCCACAATCCCTTGGTGAAGGATTATGTGAAATTGGGGAATGGTTTTCATGTCTTCAATATTGAGGTTTCTAGTCGTAGTGATGGAAAAAAATTAAGTGCATTTGAGCTAGAAAAGTTTGAATTGCGTGCTTTGGGTGTTATGAGGGGCTCAAAGTATGTGACTCTGACGGATGGTGAGGCTGAGTTAAAAGCTGATGATTTATTATTAGTCTTAGGGCGGCGTGTGGATTTACGTAGGTTTACCAACAGCCTACAGTGAGGCAGGATGTATGTTTACTTGGCTACGCAATATTGCTTTTCGGCGTTCTATCCATTTACCACCACCTGCCTTATTAGCGTTTAGTTATATTTTATTAATTTTACTGGGCACGCTGCTCCTCAAGTTACCTATTGCGACCCATCAGGGCATTGCGTGGGGAGATGCATTATTCACAGCGGTTTCAGCCGTAACGGTAACAGGTTTAGCCGTAGTAGATACCGGTAGTTATTATACCACTACGGGACAGGCGTTTATTTTGCTGCTGATTCAGTTAGGTGGTTTAGGAATTATGGTGTTTGCCGTCTTGGTACTGTCAGCACTCGGCGTACCTATTGATATGTCACACCATGTCTTCTTGCGCGAAGATCTGAATCAAACCTCCGTAAGCCAATTATTGCGTTTGCTAGAGATTATTATACGCATTGTATTGATATGTGAATTAGGAGGAATGGTACTACTAGCTTTTGTCACTGTGCCTGAATTTGGGTGGCTACAGGGCTTATGGCAGGCGCTATTTCATTCTATTTCAGCTTTCAATAATGCAGGCTTTGGTTTATTTCCAGACAGTGCTATGCGCTGGGCGACTAATCCACTCGTTAACTTCACGATTCCCATGTTGGTGATTGTAGGCGGACTTGGTTATACGGTTATCGCCGATATTGTACAAGTACGTAAATGGCAGCAATTTAGTCTACACACCAAACTGATGTTAGTTGGCACAGGCATTTTATTACTGTCATCCACCGTCTTATTTGCTGCCTTAGAGTGGACTAATCCTAAAACCTTGGCAGGGATGGAGAGCGGGTTTGATCGTTGGCAGGCCAGTTGGTTTCAGGCTGTTATTGCCCGTACGGCGGGGTTTAATAGCATTGATCTAAGCGGAATGCACGATAGTACGGTGTTCATGTTTATTTGGTTGATGTTGATTGGGGGTGGCAGCACATCAACAGCTGGCGGTATTAAGGTGACCACCTTTATTGTCCTGATTCTGGCAAGCCTAGCCTTTTTCCGGCGTGAGCCGCGCATTAGCGTTTTTGGGCGGAGTATCGGCATGGAGCAAATTCTGAAAGTGATGGCCATTAGTATGATCACTATCATCTTAGTCATGTTAGGCATTTTCCTCTTAGCCTTAGCGCATGATGGTGAATTTTTGAATATTGCCTTTGAGGCTGTTTCGGCTATTTGTACCGTCGGTGTTTCGCGAGGCTTAACCGGACAGTTTGATGATGTTGGGCGTATGGTGCTAATGGTATTAATGTTTATTGGACGTGTAGGGCCTCTGACTTTGGGTTTTTTCTTAGCGACCCAAATCCCACCACGAATCCGCTATCCAGCAGGGCAGGTCTATTTCGGCTAGTTATACAACAGGCGTGTTGAATGTTCAGCACGCCTTGGGCAGGCTGATCTTAGGTGTTCGCGCGGCGTTGCCATAAATAATAGCCGCCAATCAACAAGGCGACGCTCGCTAAAATGGCAGCAGTTAGATAAGGTAAATTTTCTTTAATCAACTGTTCATTGCCACCAATAAAATAGCCCATCAAAATCAAAATCAGCGACCATAGCGCGCCACCCAAGCACGTGTAGAAACTAAATTTGGCAAAGTTCATCCGTGCCAGTCCCGCTGGAATCGAAATCAAATGGCGGATACCTAACACTAAACGTCCTGTAAAGGTTGAAATAGCGCCATGTTTCGCGAAGAACTCATCCGTTTTATGCAGCAACGCCGGGCGCACGAAAAAGTATTTACCGTATTTTTCTAAAAAGGGGCGACCCACCCAGAGCGCTAGCACATAGTTAATACTCGCACCCAGCCAAGTGCCTGTGGTAGCAGTCAGTAAAATTAGCCAGATATTCATTTCGCCTTGGTGCGCCAAGTAGCCAGCAGGAATTAATACCAATTCGCTGGGAACGGGTAAAACGGTCGATTCCATCGCCATCAAAATAAAAATGCCGGGGTAGCCCCAAACGCCTACCGTGTTCAGTAGCCAGTTTACCAAATCATGTAACATAAAAATCCTTGTGTCGTTATACGCTTTGCGCTACGCCAGTTAGCTTGGACGCAGTGTATAACAGGTTTTAGCAGGCTTGAGTAGAATTTTGCAGCCTCATTAGATTTTTCTTGAGCTAGCTATAAAAAAATTTCAGGAAAGATATGTTACATTTTGTATAAAAAAAGACTAAATATAGTTTAAGATGAATGCTAGATGAATGAACCATGCTTTAGGTTAATGCAACCATTGCAAGGAGGCAATTGATGTTTCGTTCAATAAAAGTCCTATTAAATGCTACTGCCTTAGTTTGTCTATTAGCTCCCGCTGTGTATGCACAAGATCTGCGGGTGAATTTGGTAGCGACCATCGATAACGGTCCTGCCATGGAAAATGTTTCTTGGAAGCTGTATCGGGTTGATGATGCTGTGAGCAATAGCAAGACCGTACCTTCTGGAAAGCCTATAACTTCTGCCGACAATCATTCAACGCATGTACTGTTGCCAGCAGGCCGTTATCGGGCCGTGGCTACCTTAGTTTCAGACAAGAAAACGATTACTAAAGTGATGGACTTCCATGTCCGAACTTCCGATAGTCGTGTCGTTGTCCGTATGGATAAATAGTCTAGACGCCTAAATAGCTGGCTAATTTGGGATCGTTAGCGATAGCAGCGGCTTCGCCTTGCATGACGCTTAAACCTTTTTGTAGGACGAGTGCCCGGTCACTATTTGCTAAAACCTTATGATAGTTACGATCCACGATTAGGGTAGCAATGCCGCTGGCACGAATCTCGCCGATAACACGCCAGATTTCTTCGACGATTAATGGGGCTAGTCCTTCCGTGGCCTCATCCAGAATAATTAATTCAGGATGCGTCATCAGGGCGCGTCCAATGGAGAGCATCTGTTGTTCGCCCCCCGATAATTGGCCACCCAGATTGCTAATACGCTCTTTTAGACGTGGGAAGGTTTGTAGTACTTTGTCATAGCTCCAGTCATTGCGACCAGTAGCGCTGGGGCGTGCTGCCATAACGAGATTTTCGTGTACGGTCAGATTAGGAAATACGCCGCGACCCTCGGGAACATACGCCACACCTAAACGCGCAATTTCGTGAGGTTTGGCCTTGGATTTATCTTGTCCAAATAATCTAATTTGTCCATCGCGCTGTTTGACATGGCCTAAAACCGTGCGAATCAGGGTACTCTTACCCATTCCATTCCGACCTAGCAAACCAATGGTTTCGCCCCGACTAATTTGCAAATCAATACCATGCAAGATATGGCTAGAACCATACCAAGCATGTAAGTTGGTGGCCTCAATAATATGACTCATATCAGTGAGCTCCTAAATAAGCGGTCTGTACATCGGCATTGCTGCGAATCTGGTCGGGTGTATCGGAGGCAATAACGCTTCCATTAACCATAACCGTAATTTTATCGGCGATACGAAACACGGCATCCATATCATGCTCCACCAATAAGATGGCATGATTGGCTTTGAGATTATTCAGCAATGCCAACATACGTTCAGTTTCCTCAGCGCCCATACCCGCCAAGGGTTCATCGAGTAATAACACTTCGGGACGTGTGGCAAGACACATAGCAATCTCGAGCTGGCGTTTTTGACCGTGTGATAGTAATCCGGCAGGTCGATCGGTGGCCTCTGTTAAACCCGCTTGGGTAATAGCAGACTCAGCTGAGCTCACACTGATTTTACATTTCTGGGCGTTATTCCACCAAATCCAGGGTCGATGTACTTGGGCTTGCGCGGCTAGACGGCAATTTTCGAAAACAGTGAAATCAGGAAAAATCGTATTACGCTGATAGCTGCGCCCTAAACCATGACGTGCACGGCGGGGTTGTGACCAACGCGTCGCATCTTTACCCAATAGCTCAATCTTTCCAGCCGTCGGAGTGATCTCACCGGAAAGGATATTAATGAGGGTTGATTTTCCTGCACCATTAGTGCCAATGACCGCATGAATCGTACCGCGCTCTAAGGCTATTGATACTTGGTTAATCGCCACCAAACCACCCCAACGCTGGGTAATATCACGGCCTTGTAAGAGAATGTCAGGGGTTGCTGTGGTCATGACATTTTCTCCGTGATAATGCGTTTTTCACCGTATAAGCGTTTGTGTATCCAATCGGGTAGACCAATTAAGCCCTTGGGTAAGAGAGCTACACAGGCAATAATAGTGAGGCCGAGACCTAACTGCCAATGCTTGGCAAAACTGCCGAAGATAGCATCAGACTTGAAAAACTCTTGCAGGAATATGAAGGCAAACGCACCAATTAATGCCCCTTCTAAATACCCTAGACCACCTAAGATAATCATGATGAGTAAAGCCCCCGATAAATGCCAGCTCATCATTTCTGGATTCACAAAGCCATCTTTCACCGCGAATAAGAAGCCCGCTAAACCTGCTATACCGCCGGATGTGATAAAAGCAGCAAGTTTATAAGGGTAGGTATAAAAACCTGAGGCAAGCATACGTTGCTCATTGATTTTGATACCCGCCAAAGCACGCCCAAAGTGAGAGCGCAGTAGAATGGCTAAGAAGACGAAAGTCCACACTAAGAAGACTAGGGTGAAGTAATAAAGGGTATGGGGTTTACTTAAATCAATTGCACTATCGAGGCCGGGTTTAAAATACAGGTAAATACCATCAGTACCGCCGCCGAGTGGGGTGTCATGAACCACATAATAAGCCATTTGGGCAAATGCGAGGGTGACCATAATAAAGTACACGCCTTTGGTGCGCAGGGATAAAGCCCCAACGAATAAGGCATATAAAGCGGCGGCGGCAACACACGCAGGCAAGAGCCATAACCAAGAGGCTGAGGCATCTTGGGGTGACAATAACACCGCACCATAAGCGCCTATACCGAAAAAGGCAGCTTGACCGAAGCAGACTAAACCGACATTACCAACTAATAGTTCGAGGCTAAGGGCTAGAATGGCGTAGATCATGATTTTGGTCACGAAATCAACCCCATATTCGCCTGCGATCAGTGGATAGAGCGCTAATCCAGCGAAGAAAAGTAGTAGAAAAGCCAATCGGCCTTGTGAAATCGTATGCATATCTCATCCCGCCTTGAATAAGCCATTGGGTTTCCACAATAAAATGAGCGCCATTAACACATAGGCCAATACGCCAGACGCTTCTGGTACTAAAACTTTGCCGAAGGTGTCCACAAAGCCAATTAATAGTGCTGCAAAGAAGGCGCCACGAATCGAGCCTATCCCACCAATAACCACCACCACAAAGCAGATAATGAGGACTTGGTTGCCCATGCCGGGATAAACGGAGGAAATAGGAGCAGCTAACATGCCAGCTAATACCGCGATAGCTACACCAGCCGCGAAGACCACGCGATATAAAAATTGAATATCGATCCCTAAGGATTGCACCATTTCACGATTGACACTACCAGCACGAATCATCATACCTAGCCGAGTACGCGAAAATACGTAATACATGCCGAGCGCTAATAGAATGCACATGCCTGAAACGAAGAGGCGATACACGGGATAAGTCATAATATCGCCAAGTGGCAAAGTGCCTGCCAATAACTCGGGTGGTTGTATGCCATGCACGTCATCACCAACCAAAATACTACGCAACTCTTCAAACACCAGAATAAGACCATAGGTCATTAACACTTGTTGTAAGTGGTCACGGTCATACAGATAGCTGAAGAAAGCCCATTCCAAAACATAACCGAGCACTACCGCAAGGACGACGCCTAAGATGAGGGTGAGGTAGAAATTGCCGCCAACCATCGGTGCGAGGGCAAAGGCCATGTAAGCACCAATCATATAAAAGCTACCGTGTGCGAGATTGATCACGCCCATGATGCCGAAAATTAAGGTTAAGCCCATCGCGACTAGATACAGCAATAAACCATATTGTAGTGCATTGAGGCATTGAATCAGAAAGGTGGACAGATCCATAAGCACCTCCAACAACGCTCTCTTCAATAGAAAGAGCGTTGGGACTAATGAAGTAGCAGTGTGGAAAGGGTTATTTGAGTGGGCAGCCTGTTGCAGGATCAGCTAATGCTTTACTAGCGACTTCTACGACCACATTTTCTTTGCCTTTGGCTTCACGCAAATAAATGTCTTGCACCGGATTGTGGGCTTTGGAAATAGTAAATTTACCGCGCGGGCTATCAATTTCAGCTTTTTCAATCGCAGCAGCAAGCTCTGCTTGTTTGCTGACATCGCCATTAGTCGCGGCTAAGCCAATGCCTAGCATTTGCGCAGCATCGTAGCCTTGTACGGCATACACATCGGGAACCATGTCTTTGTAAGCTGTTTCATACGCGCTACGGAAGGCTTTATCTTTGGGATTATCCAGTTTATCCGCATAATGTAAGGCCGTTTGCAAACCTTCTGCATCACCGCCTTGAGCCTCTAAAGTCCCATCAGTTAAGAAACCTGCACCATAGAGAGGAATCTTGTCCATTAGGCCTGCTGCTTTGTAATCCTTAACAAATTTTACGGCGCCACCACCCGCAAAAAAGGTGTAGACTGCATCGGGTTTAAGTGCAGCAATTTCAGTTAAGAGCGCTTGGAATTCGACATTGGGAAAGGGTAGATTCAAATCTTTAATGACTTCGCCGCCGTTCTTCGTAAATGAATCCTTGAAGCCTTTGATGGACTCATCACCAGCCGCATACTTCCACGTAATCGTAACCGCTTTTTTAATACCTTTTTTCGCCATCACTTCACCCATGGCATAACCGGGCTGCCAGTTGGAGAACGAGCTACGGAAAATATTCGGCGCGCACATAGGACCCGTAATGGCTTGTGCACCTGCATTCGGTACGAATAATAAGGTCTTGGTTTCTTTGGCAACTTTTGCCATCGCGGCAGCAACACCGGAGTGAACCGTGCCTACCACAACATCTACTTTGTCGCTTTTGATTAGTTTATTAATATTATCGGTGGCTTTGGCAGGGTCTGACTCATCATCTACTTTGACGTATTCAATAGTACGACCCCCTAGCTTGCCGCCTTGTTCGCTCACATAGAGTTTGAATCCATTTTCAATAGCATTGCCTAAGGCGGTATACGTTCCGGTAGCGGGTAACATGAAGCCGACTTTGATGGGTTTGTTATCTTCAGCATAAGCGGAAAGAGAAGCGCCCAGTAAAGCAGACGCCAATAAGGCGACACGAAACATTTGCTTGTATTTCATAAATGATTCTCCTCCAGAATCTTAATGTATAAAGTCACGGATTATAGCAATCAGTGTTTCTTGCTGATCACGGTGTGGTGAGTGCCCGCAATCCGGCAGTTCTACCACTTTTGTGTGCGGTAGACGACGGCTAATACCGTGAATTTGCTCCAAAGTCCCATATTCATCCTCTGCGCCTTGTATCGCTAAGATAGGGCAGGAAATGGTGTCTAGGTTTTTTTCAATCGACCAAGCCCGAAAGTCAGCGCTTAACCAAATCGTATTCCAAGCCCAAAACGCAGCGTCAGGATTGTCATGATAACGGGCTAATTTGCTGGGCAAATCCGTCGTCAAATAAGCGGTTTTGGCTTGCTCAATACTTTGTATCGTCAAATCCTCTACAAAAATATGCGGTGCTAACACCACAATACCTTGGAGCTGATGTGAAAACTCAGCAGCATACAGTAGCGCAATCGAGCCACCGTCACTATGCCCCAATAGCCATAATGCCTGTTCCATAGGATTAATGTTTAGTGCCTGCAGTAAGGCCGGTAACACCTCATAGGCTTGGCGATGCATAAAATCAGGCTGCCAGTTTTCGTCTACAGCTCGCTGTGTCGATTTGCCATAAGTGGGGCGCGAATACACAAGGCCGCGTGCACCGAGCGCTTGGCAAAGTTTCTGTGGGAAATCGCGCCACATGGATAATGAGCCTAAACCCTCATGCAAGAAAATAATCAGTGGGGCTCTGCGCTGGTGATCGCCAATCCACTGATATTCAATATTCACAGCCTGCTCACGCCAAGCAATAGTGGCAAACATAGGCAAGGACTTTGAGGTCATGCCACGTCCTTGCTGTAAGGTGATTCTAAATTTTTACCCTGTTTATCAAGGGGGTACATCAGTATCACTCCGTATTGAGTGTGCCAAGCAATAGGGGCAGTTTAAAGTGCTCTAAGCCAGTGCAATATACAATTCTTCAGAAATTGCTATGCACTTTTTCTAGACTAGCCATTTATGCCTTATTTTCTTGCTCACGCAGTTTAAAACGCTGAATTTTACCAGTCGCGGTTTTGGGTAATTCTTTAGTAAATTCAATAAAGCGTGGATATTTGTAAGGGGCAAGTCGATCCTTAACAAAGGCTTTTAACTCCTCCTCAGTCGCGTGTTGGGTTTCTTTTAGCACCACAAAAGCTTTGGTTTTCACTAAACCATCCTGATCGGTTTTGCCAATCACTGCCGCTTCCAGTACCGCAGGGTGCTGAACCAAGGTTGCTTCTACTTCAAAAGGTGAGACATAAATACCGCTGACTTTGAGCATGTCATCACTACGTCCCGCATAGGTGTAAGTGCCATCAGGATTGCGGATGTATTTATCACCACTTTTAGTCCAGCCGCCTTGGAAGGTGTCACGTGTTTTTTCGCGATTATTCCAATACATTGTCGCAGCACTGGGGCCTTTGATATATAAATCGCCTGCTTCGCCATCAGCGGCGGGCAAGCCTTGCTCATCACGTAGCTCGACTTCATAGCCTGCTACCGGCCAGCCGGTTGTGCCATAACGTACTTTGCCGGGGAGATTAGATAAGAAAATGTGTAACATCTCGGTTGAGCCAATCCCATCAATAATTTCTACGCCAAAATGTGCCGTAAAGCGCTCACCAATATCCGCAGGCAAAGCTTCGCCCGCCGAGGAAGCTAAACGTAAGGCCACTTGCTCTTTGCTCGGTAAGTCGGCTGCAGCGAGCATTCCGGCAAAACCGGTCGGTGCGCCAAAAAATACAGTGGGTTTTTGTTCTGTCCAGCGTTTGAAAACCGCCGCAGGTGTAGGGCGTTCCGCCATTAAAAGGGTGGTAGCTCCCACACTGAGTGGAAAACTTAAGCCATTGCCTAGACCATAGGCAAAGAATAGTTTAGCGGCAGAAAAGCAAATATCCGCTTCACGAATCCCAAGACAGCGTGAGCCATATAATTCTGCTGTCCAATAAGGATTGGCATGGGTATGAACTGTTCCTTTAGGGCGTCCAGTCGAGCCGGAGGAATAAAGCCAAAAACCGTGGTCATCGCCACAAGTGGGTGCAGGTTTACTGGCTGGGGTATGCATTTGCAGGAATGATTCAAAGGCGATTTCGGAGGGATGCAAGGGCGCAGCCGGATGCGAGACGATCACCTTATTCACTTCATGATCGGATTTGGTCATGGCAGCGGTCAAGGTAGGGAGCAAAGCACCTGAAACCAAGGCCACTTGGGCACGCGAATGCTCCAACATATAAGCATAGTCATCAGCAGTTAGCAGCGTATTGACGGCGACAGGCACTAAGCCTGCATACATCGCCCCCAGAAAACTTACGGGCCAATCATTGCAATCATGCATCAACAATAACACACGCTCTTCGCGTTTTAGACCTAGGCTACGTAAGCCACTGGCGAGCCGGCGCACGCGCTCAAATAACTGGTCATAAGTCAGCGTGCCATAATCATCGATATACGCGAGTTTCGTACCACGCTCGCCATTACGGTTTATTAAATACTGGGCGAAATTAAAGCCAGCGCCGGGGCTAGGAATATCCTCAATGCTCATCGCATCTCCTCCATTACGATAGGTTAAACTCGCCGCAGCGATGCTTATTGCAATTGTTCTAATACCGTGGTGCTTGCTTGGATTGCACTACGGCGATGATAGAAGTTCAAAGCGCGCAAACCCCCTAATTCCTCGCCACCTCCTGCACGTCCAGGACCCCCGTGTATAGACTGTGGCATCACATTCCCGTGGCCAGTATGTACTGCGCCAACATCGGGTGAAATCACATGCACACGCCCATGGCTATCCCCTAATTCGATAGCCGCGTGTGCCAGCGCTTGTGGGTCTGAGCCATATAGGGAGCTGACTAAAGAGCCTTGTCCACGACGAATTAACTGCAAGGCATGGTCTACATCACGATAGGCAATGAGAGTTGCAACAGGGCCAAAGACCTCCAGTTCATGCACGATCTGGGCTTTGTCTGCATCACCGACCCCTAATAACGTGGGTGCTATGCAGCAAGAGGTTTGTGTATCCGCATCTACTAGCGGCTGTTTAGCGCCATCAAATAGGGTATCAGCCTGGCTTTGCAGTTGCGCTAAGCCTGCTTGAATGGAGTGGAGTTGGCTTTTATTGACGACGGCTCCCATACGCACGCTTTCATGACGTGGATTGCCTACGGTGATGTTGGCGAGTTTGGCACTAATCGCTTCCGCTGCTGCTGCATATAGCGTTGTTGGTACGAAAATACGTCGAATCGCTGTGCACTTTTGCCCCGATTTAACACTCATTTCGCGCACCACTTCTTTCACTAATAAGTCAAAAGCAGCGCTATCTGCGGTTTCATCGGGCAGGAACAAGGCAGAGTTGATACTATCGGCTTCGATATTGACGCGCACTGACTGTTCAGTCATGGCAGGATGCGAGCGAATAAGACTGGCGGTGGCGGCTGAGCCTGTGAAAGACACCACATCGAAAGCTTGTAATTGGTCCAGCAAGCCTTCGGAGCTTCCGCAAATAATAGATAAAGCGCCTGCGGGTAAAATGCCAGCGTCTACCACATCCTTGACCATGCGTTGCGTAAGCCAAGCGGTCGCAGACGCCGGTTTGATAATAACGGGAACACCAGAGAGTAAGGCGGGCGCGGCTTTTTCCCAGAAACCCCAACTGGGGAAATTAAACGCATTAATGAATAAGGCCACCCCGCGTGTAGGCGTCAAAATATGTTGTGCTTGGAAGAGTGGATCTTTGCCAAGCCGTGCTAATTCACCGTCTAATAGAAATTTACGATCACCGAGCTTTTCGCCGAATTTGGCATATTGGCTCAAGGTGAAAATGCCACCATCCACATCGATGGCGGTATCATTTTTTACTGTGCCGCTATTGGCGGTAGAAATGTCATAATAGTCGCCACGATTTGCTTGCAATAGATTCACCATCGCACTCAATAAAGCGCCGCGTTCACGGTAGTTTAGGGCGCGTAACGCTTTGCCACCCTGTTCGCGGGCGAAGTGAAAACCTTCTGCTAAATCGAGACCGGTCGCGTCGATTTTAACTAACTCATTACCCAGCACCGGATCAATCAGGCTAGTACCCTTGCCCGAACCCCGTTGCCATCGTCCAGCCCAGTAGTTTGCTAATAATTCAGTCATGATATTTTCTCTTAACGCGTGAACTCAATACGGCCTTGGGGTAACAGATATAACACTAAAGCACGACCTTGGGACACCGTGGGTTTGTGCGCACTGTTCGGTGGATAGACCAACCAGCCTGCTGGATGCCCATCGAATAGAGCATCGCCTTCCTGTGGCATAATCAGATCTATTTCCCCTTCAGGATGGCTATGATGTGGGCCAATAACGTCCTTCATATCGACTACATCGACCGAAAATCCCTGTAAGTCCTCCGAAGGTTTAAACACGCGTCCATAGCGAATGCCGCCTGCTTCACGCTCACATAACCACCCTTCAGCAAGACCCGTTTCGCAGGATTGTTTGAGTTGTTGATAGCTGGGGCTATCCACGCCATGATGGGTATTAAGCCAGTCACCTAACTCAGCATTGAGCGGTTTCCCCGCTAATGCTGCGGTGAGAGTGGCGATTTGTTGACGAAAATCAGCAATAGACACGAGCCTTCCTCCTAACACACACTAATCCTTGCTAATTCACTAAACATGAATTATTTTGCATAATTGAACAATATATCCGGTTACTATGACTGTCAAGCATTATATTGCATATTACGTGAATTGCTCAGGAATCGAGCCTATGGCTACTAAGAAAAATATAGCAAGACTATCTCCCTCTGTTGCTCCCACTGAGCCGGAAAAGCATCCATTTTTGGTGACGCTAGGTGAACGTATCCGTGCCTTGCGTGCGCGCAGCGGTCTAACCCGTAAAGCCTTATCACAAGCGGCAGATGTATCGGAACGGCATCTCGCTAATCTTGAATATGGCGAAGGCAATGCATCGATTTTGGTCTTGCTGCAAGTTGCCGACGCCTTACAGTGCAGCCTGATGGAATTGATTGGTGATGAAAAATCCTCTTCTCCGGAATGGCTACTCATTCAAGCTTTATTAGAAAATTGTAGTGAGACTAAGCTGCGCCAAATTCGTTTGAAAATCAGTGAAGTACTCGATGAAAAGGGTCATGCCGCTTTAAATCCACGCATCGCCCTCATTGGGTTACGCGGTGCGGGTAAATCGACCTTGGGACAATTATTAGCAGATGACCTCGGCTTTCCTTTGATTGAGATCAGTCAGGAAATCGAAAAAATGGCCGGTTGTAGTAGTGGTGAGATTCAAGCCCTCTATGGCATGAATGCCTATCGTCGCTATGAGCGCCGCGCGATTGAGGAAACCATCCAAATTTATCCTGAAGCTGTAATTTGTATGCCGGGTGGTATGGTGTCTGATCCCGTAACGTATAATCAAGTCTTGACGCATTGCACTACCGTTTGGTTACAGGCCGAGCCTGAAGACCATATGCAACGTGTCTTGGAGCAGCGTGATTTCCGCCCCATGTCGATGTCTGGCTCACAGGAGGCCATGGATGACTTGAAGCAAATTTTGGCTTCGCGCAATGCGTTTTATGCCAAGTCTCAGTTCAAGTTGAACACCAGTGAGCAATCGTTAGAGCAAACTTTTATACTGTTACAGAGCATGATGCGCAGTGCTTTGCATTTATCCAAATAAATTTTAAATTTATGCATTTTAATGCTTGTTTCTTCTGCAAGTTTGCACTATTATTCATATCAGTTAAGGCTCAATGATGAATTATAGTGCGCTTTCAGGAGGATGAAACGTGACCACAACCGCAGTCGATTACCAAACCCACCCGTCTCAATACAAACATTGGAAACTGTCTTTTGATGGTCCGATTGCCACACTCAGCGCTGATTTCGATGAAAATGGCGGCTTACGTCCTGGCTATAAATTAAAGCTGAATAGTTATGATCTGGGTGTCGATATTGAGCTGAATGATGCGATTAATCGGATTCGTTTTGAACACCCTGAAGTGCGTACCGTAGTGGTCACTAGTTTAAAAGATAAAGTGTTCTGCTCCGGTGCCAATATCTTCATGCTCGGTGTCAGCAGCCATGCGTGGAAAGTAAATTTCTGTAAATTCACTAACGAAACACGGAATGGTTTAGAGGATTCCTCTAAGCACAGTGGCTTAAAATTCTTAGCGGCGGTGAATGGTGCTTGTGCTGGTGGTGGTTATGAATTAGCGCTGGCTTGCGATGAAATTCTGTTAGTCGATGATCGTTCGAGTGCCGTCAGCTTGCCAGAAGTACCTTTATTAGGTGTCTTGCCAGGGACTGGTGGTTTAACGCGTGTCACGGATAAGCGTCATGTACGCCATGATCTCGCCGATATTTTCTGCACCACGACCGAAGGGGTGCGTGGGCAAAAAGCTAAAGATTGGCGTTTGGTGGATGAGATTGCTAAGCCCGCCGTATTCGCGCAAAAAGTCAAAGAGCGTGCGCTGCAATTAGCTGAGAAAAGTGATCGTCCTGCTGATGGCAAAGGGGTCGCTCTGACGCCTATCAGCCGTACTATCGAAGCCGATGCACTGCACTATAAGCATGTGAGCGTAGACATTAATCGTGCTGCGCGCACAGCAACCTTCACCGTCAAAGCACCTGAAGGGGTGCAGCCTAGCTCGGTTAAAGAAATCGAAGAAGCCGGTGCAAGCTGGTATCCACTGGAATTAGCGCGTGAGTTGGAAGATGCGATTTTATCCATGCGCACCAATGAATTAGATATTGGTATCTGGTTGCTGAAAACTTCTGGCGATCCAGCCGCCGTGCTGGCGATGGATAAAGTATTACTTGATAACCAGAGTCATTGGTTAGTGCGTGAAACCATCGGTTTATTACGTCGCACCTTTAGCCGTTTAGATGTGTCTTCTCGCAGTTTGTTTGCCTTGATTGAAAAGGGCTCTTGCTTCGCCGGTTCGTTCTTAGAGTTTGCTTTAGCCTGCGACCGGACTTATCACTTAATGCTACCGGATGATGCGGATACGCCAACGATTACCGTCGCCGATGTGAATTTTGGTTTGTATCCGATGGCAACGGGCGAAAGCCGGATTGGGCGGCGTTTCTACAATGAACAGCCTGCTTTAGAAGCGGTGCGTGCAAAAGCAGGTCAAGCTTTGGATGCAGATGCGGCGTTTGCTGTTGGCTTAGTCACTAGCAATCCAGATGATATTGATTGGGATGATGAAGTACGGATTGCGATTGAAGAGCGTGTGGCTATGTCACCGGATGCACTCACTGGCATGGAGGCAAACTTACGCTTCAATGGCGAAGAGAATATGTTCACACGAATTTTCGGGCGCTTAACGGCATGGCAAAACTGGATTTTCCAACGTCCGAATGCCGTCGGTGAGCATGGTGCATTGAAAGTGTACGGCAAAGGCAATAAAGCCCAGTTTGATTGGAACCGCGTTTAAACCTGAATTGTAATAGGGGAAGTGTGCTACGCACTTCCTCAGACCCCTTGGAGGAGTTGAAATGTCCACGATTGATTACCAAGAAAAGATTCCGAATAACGTCAATCTCGCTGAAGACCGTACCTTAAAGCGTGCTTTAGAAAATTGGCAACCGAACTACCTAAACTGGTGGCAAGACATGGGGCCGGATGGTTCACATGGTTTTGATGTTTATTTGCGTACGGCGGTGAGTGTTGACCCGCAAGGTTGGGCGCAATTTGGACATGTGAAGATGCCGGATTACCGTTGGGGTATTTTCTTAAATCCAGCCGAGCAAGACCGGAAAATTCACTTCGGTGATCATAAAGGCGAAGCCGCATGGCAAGAAGTACCAGGGGAATATCGCGCTAATTTACGCCGGATTATTGTTACTCAAGGTGATACTGAGCCTGCTTCTGTCGAGCAACAACGCCACTTAGGTTTAACTGCACCGAGCCAATACGATCTGCGTAACTTATTCCAAGTCAATGTGGAAGAAGGTCGCCATTTGTGGGCGATGGTGTACTTACTGCATAAATACTTCGGGCGCGATGGACGGGAAGAGGGCGAGGCTTTATTAGAGCGTCGTAGTGGTCAGCAAGATAATCCTCGTATCCTGCAAGCCTTCAATGAGCCAACGCCAGATTGGTTATCTTTCTATATGTTCACTTACTTCACGGATCGTGACGGTAAGTTCCAATTATGTGCCTTGGCTGAGTCCAGCTTTGATCCTTTAGCACGCACTACGAAATTCATGCTCACCGAAGAAGCACATCACATGTTCGTCGGTGAGTCTGGCGTATCGCGGGTGATTCAGCGCACTTGCCAAGTGATGAACGACCTGAAGACGGATGATCCTGCGAAAATTCGTGCGGCAGGTGTAATTGATCTGCAAACGATTCAGCGTTATATCAATTTCCATTTCAGCGTCACGATTGACCTATTCGGCGCAGATGAATCATCCAATGCCGCGACTTTCTACACCACTGGCTTAAAAGGTCGCTTTGAAGAAGGCAAACGCACAGACGACCACGTATTGAAAAATGACAGCTACAAGGTGTTAGAAGTACGCAATGGTCAATTAGTCGAGAAAGAAGTGCCGATGTTGAATGCACTGAACGAAGTGCTGCGTGACGACTACATTAAAGACAGTATTTCTGGCGTTGAACGCTGGAACAAAGTGATTGAAAAAGCAGGGATTCCTTTCCGCTTAACTGTCCCACACAAAGCCTTCCATCGGAATATTGGCTCGCTATCAGGTGCTAAGGTATCGCCACAAGGCCAAGTGGTCAGCCAAGCCGAATGGGATGCGAATGTGGATAAATGGTTGCCTTCTGTAGCTGATCGTCAGTTCGTCGCAAGCTTGATGGGGCGTGTGACTGATGCGGGTAAATTTGCCAATTGGATCGCACCACCGGTGATGGGGATTAATCGCCAGCCCGTTGATTTTGAATATGTGCGGTTTAATTAGAAACTGAGTTTTCTCTACTTGAAAAG
Source organism: Thiolinea disciformis DSM 14473 (assembly GCF_000371925.1). Classification (GTDB taxonomy): domain Bacteria; phylum Pseudomonadota; class Gammaproteobacteria; order Thiotrichales; family Thiotrichaceae; genus Thiolinea; species Thiolinea disciformis. Next base: position 50,415 of record NZ_AQVE01000013.1, read on the forward strand.
CCACTTACAGTTGCGAGTGGCTTTTTGCTTGGTGAGTTCGGCAGGCAGCTCCATAATACGTTATGCTAAAGCTAGGCAGCTTTAGGAACTAGATATGCGGGTTTATCTTGATAATTGTATATTCAATCGTCCATTTGATGATCAAAGTCATATACGCATTCGTTTAGAAGCAGAGGCTAAGCTCTACATTCAACAACAAATTCGTGAGCAGAAGTTGGAGTTGGTCTGGTCATATATTCTGGAATTTGAGAATGCACAGAATCCTTACCATGAGCGCCAACATGCTATCCAAACATGGAAAGATTTGGCAGCAGTGGATATTGAGGAAAGCCCAGTTTTGCTAGATACGGCACGTATCTTAGTGGCTCAAGGGATTAAACCCAAAGATGCTTTGCATGTCGCTTGTGCTGTGGAAGGGCAAGCGGATTATTTTATTAGTACCGATGACAAGCTTTTGAAAAAAATCCAAACTATTCCCATCATTTCTGCTCTAAACCCAATGGATTATATTAAGGAGCTTCCTCATGAAACAACTCACTGATACCGAGATTCGGGTTAATGGTATTGCTGCTTTGATTGCTAGCTTAGGGGAAGTTCAAGCCGAGCGTTTTATTAGTTTGATTTTGCGTGAGCCATTTGATTATACCCAGTGGCAAAAAAAGCTTTGGGAAGATACAAGTTTGGAGGATTTAAGTAGGATGGCTATGGATTCTCGGCGGGAAACTAAGAAGACTCAAGCCAAGTGAATCCACTTCTCCAGACTTAAAATCTAGCGAGCTGTCTCTGTTTTTAATTCTACATACAATACTGCACAGACACCATTATAGAATATGTGTTTCTTTGGATACCAACTTCAAAGGTGTTGGACGATGGGAAGAGAACCTCCAGAGCGAAGCGAAAGAAGGAGGTTAGCCACCGTTGTCTCTATTTTCCTATTTGTTGTCTTCGTGTTCATCCTCTATGGGTATGGGCAAGCTTGGTAGTTCAGATTGGAGCTTCAAAAAGTTATATCTTTCAGAGAATACTTTCCATCGGACCATGTAATCGCTGGATAAAGCTCTGAAACAACCACAGAAACCAAATGTTCGTCAGAAATATGCATCAACGCGTGAACCAACTCTTCGAGGATGCAGGCCACTTGAATATCAGGAAAAAAATTCGCCATTTTGTTGTAGTCAAGAAAGACGATATGCTCAACATGAGCATTGATAACGCCCAGACTAGGAGTGTATATCAGCTCGCCATTGTTCAAGTTCAGGCTGAATGGAGCGGAAGCAAAAATCACATGGATGGGATGAGAAAACCACATAGCTGGAGCAATAACCGCCGTAGCCTTCCAAAAGGCTTCCGCGATGCCACGCGGTATCGTTGCGGCGCTAACGCGGAAAAAATGTCTATGCTTTTGATCAATTCCTCGTTCTATCTCCTCGACAGTTATAAAGTCAGTCATGTATTAAACCCTCAAACGAACAGTTTATTAGACAGAATCTCGGTACAATATCTTCACCCAAACCCGCCTAGTCTGAGATTGGCAAACTAAATCAATTTACCATCTACCACTTATGCTCAATAATCATACGCCACCTCCCTCAGTACCACAAACGCCTGTATAGTCTAGTTATCCCTATGGAGGTAACTATGCAAGCCATTAAAAACCAAGTGAGTCGCGAAGACTATCTAAAACTTGAAGACATTAGCACTGAAAAACACGAGTTCTATCAAGGGCAAGTGTTTGCGATGGCAGGTGGGACTTTTCAACATGCGCGTATTGGGTTAAACGTTACTACGGAACTTGCTGTACGCTTACGTGCTAAGCCCTGCCAGCCGATGAATAGTGATATGCGTATTGTTACCCCGTCAGGACTCAACACTTATCCTGATGCTTCCGTGTATTGTGGTAAACCAGAACTGACTGATAATAATAAAACCCTGCTTAATCCGGTATTGATTATTGAGGTTTTGTCACCCAGCACACGTAGTTATGATCGGGGTGATAAATTTCATCATTACCGTTCTATTCCCAGTTTGCGGGATTATTTGCTGATTGATTCTGAAACGATCTTAGTTGAACACTATCAACGAAAGGGAACTTATGAATGGAATTTGCATGAATATCGCCAATTGACTGATGTTTTAAGCTTAGTGTCGATTGAGCAGCAATTAACGGTTTCTGTGTTTTATGAAGGTGTTGAATTGTTAATATCTAGGTAAGGCTAGGCGCTTGGTTTAAAAATGAAAAAGCAGCCCATTTATGGTAATAAAAACTCATATAACTCATTCACTGCCATCGTTAAACCGACAGACTCCAGCGTAAAACTTTGCCCTGTGACGAAATACTCCGCTTTCCATTCATTACGTTTGCGATAGATTTCCACCAGTGCCGTATCTTGTGAACACAACACATATTCTTGTAAAGAATCTAATAAGCGATAAGCCACTAGCTTCTCATAGCGATCAATGCGTGCAGTGCTCTCTGAAAGTACTTCAATAATCAAACAGGGCGCGGTATTGAAATAGCGATTAGTTTCTTCTGCGCAGGTTACATGCACATCAGGATAGTAAAAATGCTGCTCGCTCGCCGTTTGAATCCCAACTTTCATATCGCCTTGAAAGACTTCACAACCACTGCCGCGCAAATGAGTATCCAAACTGGTGGTTAAGTTACGGGTAAGACGATTATGGTTGCGACTCGCCCCCGCCATTGCATAAACCTGACCATTCACATACTCATACTTCACTGCATCATCAGTATGATCATTTTCGCCTAAAAGGTAAGCGTCAGGGGATGTTCTATATGGTTCTTTCATACTCACTTCTCAATATCGAGTATATGTAGGTATCGAGAAACTGGCCTCGTACAAAAATAGAACCCCTAAGCACACCTTCTTTTGTGTAACCACATTTTATAGCTACTTTTTCCGATGCTTTATGTTCTGTTGGCATACAAATTTGGATGCGGTTAATCAGGTAGTTTTCAAATAAATACTGCGTAAGAATACTAACGGCTTCTGTAGCAATACCTTTCTTTCTACTCTCTTGTGAGAATACAGAAAATCCCAATTCACGTGCCGATGAATAATGGGCAGTTAAAAAATGGCTAATGACCCCTAAGATATTATTTTCTTGGTTGACTATGACAAACATTTCATTATTTTCAGTGGAAAATGAATTTAACTCAAATTCCCGCTTAAGGCTTGCTGGAGATTTTAAAAGGGATCGAGCATGTTCACCTTTTAACTCTGAAGTATTGATGAGTTCAATAAGCTGCTCAAGCTCAAATGCGCGTACATGGCGAAGTGAAATTTCTTTACCTTTGATCAAATCTGACCTCTTGATTTTATAAAATTTGAGTTAGGGCGTCTTGAGGTTTGCAAGTTGTTTGACTGCCATAGAAGTCAAAAACTCAATGATTTCATACTCAGCCAATGTGCTCTTGATTGAAATGAGCATTCAGGAGGATGCTTTCGATCTCTGCTTTTGTCTTCGACTTACAAAGAATGACCCCTCCAATTTCCACTAGAACGCCACCCGACCTTTTTGGTTGAGCGCTTTCACCCACCGTTCATTGACACTAAGCAAAGGCTCCTTTTCATCATCGATGTACTCATCGAGAGCTTGCTGCTCTGCTGGGGATAGGCTAAGAACTTTTGAGATGCAACCGCAACTGACAAGTTGCCCTAGGCAAAAAGGACAACGCTCCTTAGTACAGAAAGTTTCATGCAATTCGCCTTGCGAGCAGCCACAGTCATTACATGTGTTCGACATAGTTCCTCACTCCGAAAACCTAACGTAAAGCTAAGGGGCGACCTGTCACATACATTTAGCAAAGGCACTGAAGCCGGAAAAATAACAAGCTTTCAAAACCATCACGATAAGGCGCGTCCTGCTTGAGCGTAATGTTAGATATGGTGGTCATAATCATCCACATAGTAAAAATCAAGAGCGAATGCCAAACCAAGTTGAGCTGCTTGTCGAACTTGTTCTCGGTTGAAGTGCACACCATGCCCACTTGCTGGGAAATATCCAACACACTGGAGAGTCAGATCATACTCAACCCAGAGTAGACGGAGAGCCTCGGCTTTAAGAGACAAGTATAGAAATAAATTTTGAACATGCATCTCAAGTGGCTGCTTATCATTCAATCCGCTACTCAAGCGCCAACTCATGAACTTATAGGGTTTGCCATTTTGCGGATTTATGTCACCTACGTTCCAAGCCTCGGAGGGTTTTGTCCTCATAATTTCGGTAACTTGCTCATGCGTTCCTGGACCGGAAATGTGAAAGTAAGCGTATTCGCGCTTAGTAAGTGGTGGTGATGTCATAAATAACCTCTAATAGTCTATTAAGCGGAATTTCGGTATAACATATTCTCCTAGAGGTGGTGCATTAGATGTGTTGAAATTTACAGAACTTGCTACTTCCAAGCTTTTGCATAGTAAGATTCGGAAGGTAATAGACGAAAAGCATTTCAACTTATTAAATGCACTATCAGTACTATTTAGTTCATTTGTTGTGATCGGTCACGTATTAGCGCACCGTGAACGACCAATAAACTATCCCTTTGGGCAAATAATTGTAACCCCTATTTGTTGCCAGCAAAGGAAAACCCGTCTCTTTAAACGCGATCAATTTGGTGATGCTTTTTTTTTGATCCCCGTCAATGCCTGAGTCAAGGTGCAATGCAGAAGTACCCCAGATGAAATGTACAGTTTCCACAAGTCGATCTCGTGGCACGAGCATACGGACATAGGATTTTTCAATGTAAGGCTTTTCATCAGAGGGTTTGTAAAGTTCGATCTCATAGAAGTCACGTACTGTAGGCGTGAGGCCAATCAAATGACACCAATCAGGTCCATGAGTACCTCCGGTAATTAGGGCATGAGCGGCAAGCTCGTCTATCTTAGTTGCCGTCATATGATTTGCAACAGATGCCCGAAACGACAGCCGCGCTAGTTCTTTAGCCTCGTCAAAAGTTCTACGGAAATACTGATGTTTCATGTTCACCTAACGTTATTTTATAGCAACGTTGAGATCAGTTCGGAAATTGATAGCCAGCATGTTCCAAGGCTGATTTCGCAGCCTCAAGATTATTGGCCTTCACCAAAATATAATCGGTATCAAAGGTCGAAATGGCGAAAATGCTAATGTTTGTCTCTGCTAACACCTTGGAAATAGCGGCTAAAACGCCTGTTAAAGAAAAATCTAAAGGCCCTAAGACTTTGATACATGACCACGAGGTTTCGGTTTTATCCGCTGCTAATGGCACATCTGCGGGACAGACAATCGATAATTCATCTGAGCTACGACTAATGCTATAAAAACTACTGCTTAGTACCGCTGGTGGAATGGGCGTTGTTGGCTTAAAGCGGTGGACGGAAAATGCGGGTTCGAGAATGCTGAGATTGAGCGTCATAGTGCTTGCAAATGTTGTGACAAATTACTTTTAGTTAAACGGATTTCACTTTGGCGGCGGAATTCGCTGGGCGTCATGCCCTTTAGTTCCATAAAGCGGCGATTGAAATTGGCGATATTATTGAAACCAACATTATAGCAAATCGTACTGACATATTGATCGGTTTCCATTAGCAATTGGCAGGCACGATTGATACGTAGACGATTGACGAAATCGGTGAACGTATTACCAGTCGCACGGCGAAAGGAGCGTGACAAGCGACTTTCGGTCATGCCTAATTGCTTTGCGATATCAGCAAGGCTGAACGGCGTGGAGTAATTGGCGCTTAGAAAATCGACGACGCTGCTAATTTGTTGCAAAGAAGCATCATCATCAAAGCTTTGCAATTGCACGCTAGATAATAAGCGGTAGTCATTGTGCTGGGATAATTCAGCGATTAATTCCAGAAAAGCTGCGAAGCGTTGTAAACCACAGTTTTGCTTGATGTAAAGCATGTGTTGGTGTGCACGCTCACTTAAACCCATAAATTCAATGCCGTGGCGTGCACGCTCCAAGAGTGGCAGAGCTTCGCGCAGCTCAGGCAACAACTCACTGGCTTTGCGTAAAGGTTCATCAGGGAATTGCAACACCATATCACGTACTGCAACCCCTGATTCCGGTAAATTGGTTGAGATCCAATTGTGGGGAAGGCGCGGGCCGGTGAGCACTAAATGCCCCGGCTCAAAGCGCCCAATATAATCACCAACGAATACTTTTCCGCTGGTTTCGACGATGAGATGCAGCTCATATTCTTCATGATAATGCCAACGAATCAAAGGGTTGGGAGCACCATGCTCTAGGCAACGAATATACCCATAAGTACCTTCTGGCTCATAACCTAAAACGGGATCGCGCTGAAAATCATATTCCAATTCAGGACTACGGGGGTTGTTAGGTTGTCGTGCTAAGCGTCCCATCTGGCCTCCCCTAGGACATTACATTGCCACCATCAACATTGAGGGTTTGAGCTGTAATATACGCTGATTCATCACTCGCAAGAAATACCGCTGCGCCAGCTATATCTTTGGGATTACCCATGCGTCCCAAGGGTACTGCTTTGCCCACAGCGATTTTCTTTTCACCCAATGGCAAACCTTCATAACGTGCAAATAAGCTATCGACATGCGCCCACATCGGCGTATCAATCACCCCAGGGGAAATTGCATTGACGCGAATTTGATGCGGTGCCATGGCTAAGGCAGCGGATTGGGTATAACTAATCACCGCTGCTTTAGAAGCACAATAATGAGAAACCAGCGATTCGCCACGGCGACCGGCTTGAGAGGCTAGATTAATAATACTGCCGGTTTTGCCTGCGTCGACTAAGCCTTGTAGTACGGCTTGCATGGTAAAAAACATACCTTTTACATTCACGGCAAACAGTTTGTCATACATCGCTTCATTGGATTCCAATAAGGGCGCCATGTCGAAAATGGCGGCATTATTGAACAGCACATCTATCGTGCCATGTGCTTTATTGGTTTGTTGTACAAAGTCTCTTACTTGTGTGACGGAAGTGACATTCAATGCAGTGTAATGCAATTGTTGTGGAAAGCGTTGTTGCAAAGCAGCCAGTTCTGCACTGGCTTGTGCCGTCAAATCGACTGCACTGCAGCATGCTCCTTCTTGTAAATAAGCTTCGGTGACAGCAAGTCCTATGCCGCCATTTGCGCCCGTAATGAGCGCATGTCTGCCAGTTAAACGTAGTGCGTTCATGCTTTGTTACTCATAAAGTCGTGGATACGTTGGGTCGCTTTCTGTAAGGCGGCCACTAAACGCTCATCGCCTGCCACCGTGCCAAATAGCAAGCGCTCATTGGCAAAGGTGGCGATGGGATCAGCAGCGCTACAAATAGCTTGTGCTACGGCAGTTGGCATGGCCTGATCTTCGTACTGAAATGAAATTTCACCGCGTTGTTGGCGTTTTAAAAATGCTAGGAATAGGGCAGGTAGCATAGCGACCGAATCAATACTGCGATTCGCAGCCAAGGATTCACGGATGGTGGGTTGAATAAAGCCGGGGATTTTAGAGAAACCATCCATGGCAACGCGCTGATTCGTATCTTTGACGTTTGGATTGCCGAAGCGATCCAAGACCACATCACGGTATCTCGGTAAATCAACAGGACTAGGCTGATCAGGCTTATTTAGGCAAGGAATCGTATCATTGGTGACATAGTCATAGGCCATCTGACGAATGTCTGGATCGTGCGTACCTTCGTGAATATACGTATAGCCGCGCAAGGTGCCAGCCCATGCAATACAACTGTGGGTCGCATTGAGGAGCCGAATCTTGGCTTCTTCATAAGGCATGACATCCGGCACCATTTCCACGCCGACCTTTTCCCATGCAGGGCGACCCGCAATGAAATGATCTTCCACCACCCATTGAATAAATGATTCACCCATCAGGGCAGCAGGATCGTCTCGGCCAGTGGCTTCCAATACCCGCGCGCGTACATCCGGCGTAGGGCGCGGGGTAATACGATCCACCATAGAATTGGGGGCGTTGGTGTTTTGGTTTACCCAAGCCAATAAATCAGTGGCGCCACGTTTTTCTAAAAATTGCTGAAAGCCGTGATAAAAGCGCTCACCATTACTGCGTAGGTTATCGCAGTTCATTAAGCTTACCGCACCTGCATTATTCGCTTTACGCGCTGTCAAAAGCTTCGCTAAAGCGCCATAAATCGTGCTATGTGCTCCGGCGATGTCATGACGCAAATCGGCAAAGCTTTCATCCAACTGATGATGCGCATCAAGATAATAACCCGCCTCAGTCACCGTGAAAGAAATAATGCGTGTATGGGGATCAGCCGCTACCTTGCTCAAACCGTGCAACTGATCATCCCAAGTAATGACTTGCTTAATCGCAGTGATCCACTGGTAGTTGCGCTCACCTTCAGGCGAGACAGTTTCCAAGGTATAAGCACCGTTTTGCTCTTGTAAAGCGCTGATAGTGTCGAGCATATCAGGACGAATATTGCCACCGATAATTTGCCACGATTTATCACCTTGGTCATGCAAAGCTTGCATATACACGGCTTGATGGGCGCGATGGAAAGAGCCTAAACCAAGGTGTAATTGGGTGTAAACAGGGGTGATCATGCTGCCGCTCCCGCTACTTTAGTAATGGAGATAATCGATTTGCCATTCGCATCAAAGTAATGCAGATGCTGAGGATCAAACTGTATGCCCACTGCATCGCCTACTTGGTGGGTAGTACGCTCATATTGGCGCACAATCAACAGGGTATTATTACCGAGATTGACGTGAACGAGGGTTTCGTTACCTAAGGCTTCAATGAGTTCGATAGTGCCGCGCAGTTTGCCCAGCTGAGGATCATGGGTAAGAACTAAATGCTCGGGACGTATACCCACTTCATCGGCATTACCGGTTTGTGAAAATTGGTTGGCAGGTAGCACATTCATCTGTGGCATACCGATAAATTGGGCAACAAAGCGATTGGCCGGACTATCGTATAGCTCTAAGGGTGTCCCCACTTGCTCAATCATACCGTCACGTAACACCACTACGCGATCTGCCAAGGTCATGGCTTCCACTTGATCGTGGGTGACATAAATCGTGGTTGCACCCAATTCGCGATGCAATTTAGCGATTTCTACCCGAGTTTGTCCGCGCAACGCCGCATCTAGGTTGGATAAAGGTTCATCGAATAAGAATACCTTGGGTTGACGTACAATCGCGCGTCCAATAGCCACCCGTTGCCGTTGACCACCGGATAAGGCTTTGGGAGTGCGTTGTAAATAAGCCGTTAAATTGAGCTTTTCCGCCGCTTTGCTGACCTTCTCTTTAATCACCTCAGGTGCGACTTTCGCCAAGCGCAAAGCAAAGGACATATTTTCTTCCACGGTCATATGCGGATAGAGTGCATAGGACTGGAACACCATGGCGAGATCACGCTGTGATGAAGGTGCGTCGGTGATGTCTTTGCCATCTAACATTAGTTTGCCACCATTAATGGTTTCCAAGCCCGCAATCATGCGTAGTAGGGTCGATTTACCACAGCCAGAAGGGCCGACGAAAACAATGAACTCACCTTTCTCAATCGCCAAGTCGACACCTTTGATGGCACGGAGTTTGCCGTAAAATTTCTCGACGCCTTTTAATGCTAAAAATGCCATAACGTATTCCTTCCTTTATTTCACTGCGCCAAAGGTCAAGCCTTGTACTAACTGCTTTTGGCTGAACCAACCGAACACAATAATCGGGGCAATGGCCATTAATGAAGCAGCGGATAATTTTGCCCAGAACAAGCCTTCGGGGCTGGAGTAAGAAGCGACTAAGGTGGCTAAAGTACCTGCATTGGCAGAGCCTAAATTGAGTGCCCAGAAGGCCTCATTCCACGCTAATACCAAGCACAATAAGCCGGTGGACGCTAATCCGCCCATACCCAGTGGCAATAAGACATAACGGAATTCATCCCATAACCCCGCACCATCCATGCGTGAGGCTTCCAGAATCTCGTGCGGAATATCTTTGAAGTGGGAGTAGAGCATCCAGACCATGATGGGTAAATTGCTCATGGTGAACACCACAATGAGGGAAAATTTAGTGTCTAATAAGCCAGCGGTTTTTGCCATGACATAGATTGGCGCTAAGGCACCAACAGCAGGCATCATTTTGGTGGAGAGCATCCACATTAAGATGTCTTTAGTACGCTTGGTGGGGCTAAATGCCATGCTATAAGCGGCTGGTGCAGCGATCAGTAGACCTAGGATGGTGGAGACCACACTGGTCACTACCGAGTTCCAAACATAATGCAGATAGTTGCTGCGTGCTTGTACTTCCACGAAGTTTTCTAAGGTTGGGGTAAACACCCATAGGGAGGGCACTGCGATGGCTTGACCTTCCGTTTTGAAAGCGGTGACGGCTAAAAATAATAAGGGAAAGAATAAGAGTAAGGCGACTGACCATGCGGCAATAGTACGAATGATCAGGGTAGTAGGTTTTGAATTGGGGGAGGATTGCATAGTCTTAGTCCAAGTTTTTACCGATCATACGAATCAAAAATACCGCAACGATATTGGCGAGAACGACCGCTAGTAATGCGCCCGCAGAGGCAACACCAAAGTCAAAATTGAGTAGGGCTTGCTTGTAGATTAAGAACGCTAAGTTAGTGCTAGCATTACCCGGTCCGCCATTAGTGGTCGTGACAATTTCCGCAAACACACTTAATAAGAAGATCACTTCGATCATGATCACCACAGAAATCGAGCGTGCCATATGAGGCATATAGAGATACCAAAGCTTTTGGAAATAGGTCGCCCCATCCATACCCGCAGCCTCAAGTTGTTCGCGATCCATGGATTGCAAAGCGGTCATGAAAATCAAACAAGCAAAGGGTAACCATTGCCAACTCACCATAATAATGATGGAGAGCAGTGGATAGTCGGTGAGCCAATCAATCGGTTGTAAGCCAAAGAAAGTCCAGACTTGTGCCAGCCAGCCGTAAACTGGATTCATCATCATGTGTTTCCACATCAATGCATTCACCGTTGGCATCACGAAGAAGGGAGAAATCAACAGAATGCGCACCAATCCTTGTCCGGGAAAAGGATCATTGATGAGAAGCGCAATGGCTAAGCCAAACACCACGGTAATCACTACTACACTGCCAAGTAATAGGAGGGTATTCCAAATGGATGGCCAGAAGTCGGGGTCAGTTAAAAAATAGCTGTAATTCTCTAATCCTACAAAGCCTGCTTGGTCAGGCTGCATGAGGTTGTAGCGCATTACAGAAAAATAAATGGTCATCACCAGCGGAACAATCATCCACAGAAACAAGCTCAGCACTGCGGGCGACATTAATAAGCGGGGTAACGACCGAGAACCTGCACGTGTATGTTCAGCCATAACGATACCTGTCTGTGGTGTTAGCGATATAAGAAAGACCGCCACTGGGGAATAACCAGCAGACAGTGGCGGTACAGATTGGGGTAAACCTAGTGTGTGTTTACCCCACTTGGAGGAACTGACCTGTTACTTGTAGTAACCCGCTTTACGCATTTCACGATCCGCTGCTTCTTGGCTCTTTTTCAAAGCCTCTTCAACACTTTCTTTGCCCGCTAATGCAGAACTCATTTGTTGGCCGACCGTAACACCAATCGCTTGGAACTCCGGAATAGCAGCAAATTGCACACCCGTATAAGGCGATTTTTCCAAGGTAGAATCGGTTGGATTGGCACTCTTAATGGCCGCTAACTCAGCATCCGCAAATTTCGCCGCCGCTTTAAAATCAGGATTTTCATAGGTTGACTGGCGTGTACCAGTAGGCACATTACCCCAGCCCACTTCTTTACCGACCAAATTCACATAGTCTGTTGAGGTTGCCCATTGAATAAACTTTTGGGCTTCGGCTGCTTTTTTGGAGGACTCCGGAATGGCTAATGACCATGCCCATAACCAGTTCGCACCCTTAGGTGTTTTGGCGGTCGGTGCTTGGGCAAAAGCCACTTTGTCGGCCACTTTACTTTGCTTAGGATCCGAGATGAAAGAGGCTGCAATGGTGGCATCTACCCACATGCCGCATTTGCCTTCATTGTAGAGTGCTAGAATTTCATTGAAACTATTGTTAGCAGAGCCGGGTGGGCCATATTTGGTCAGCAAATCAACATAGAAAGTAATGGCATCTTTCCACGCTTGGCTTTCTAATTGGGGTTTCCACTCCATATTAAACCACTGACCACCATAGGTATTCACCAAGGTGCTCAAAAAAGCCATATTATCGCCCCAGCCCGGTTTACCACGTAAGCAAATACCGTATACACCTTTGTCTGGGTTATGAATTTTGGCAGCCACTTGCGCGACATGATCCCACGTTGGATTATTGGGCATTTCCATACCCGCTTCTTTGACTAAATCAGCGCGATACATCAGCATCGAACTCTCGCCATAGAAAGGTGCTGCATATAACTTGCCATCCGCAGACAGGCCATCGCGAATCGCCGGTAATAAATCGTCTACCTTATAGCTGTCGTCAAATTTTAATTCTTTCAGCCAGCCCTTTTTGCCCCAAATCGGCGTTTCATACATCCCAATAGTCATAATGTCGAATTGGCCGCCTTTCGTGGCAACATCTGTTGTCACGCGTTGGCGTAATACACCTTCTTCAAGGGTAACCCATTTGAGTTTAATGTCTGGATTGGCTTCTTCGAAATGCTTGCTGAGTTTTTGCATTTCGATCATGTGGCCGTTGTTGACGGTAGCGATGACTAATTCGGTAGCGGCTTGAACAGAAACAGCACTGGCTAATAATAAACTTGCAGATAAAGCTAGAAAAATACGATTAGGTTTCATTGAGTTCTCCTCCAAAATTGAACGAATGCCTGCGGTCAATCAATAAGACAAGGAGAGGCCTAATACTTTGTTGTTGTAGTTGTCTCTACATCTCCTCATCTCTAACAATAGAGTAGCACTATATTTTTGTAAGGAGTGGTACGGATTCATTTAGATACGATACTTATTTGCGTGAATGTCTTAAAAAGTGTGTATTGCGTGCATAAAAAGATTAGGAGTGCCCTATTTCATTCAGCTTCAGCACTCAATAACATTCACCGCCAAGCCACCACGCGCTGTTTCTTTGTATTTACTTTTCATATCCAATCCGGTTTCACGCATGGTTTTAATCACTTTATCCAAGGAAACATAGTGCGAGCCATCCCCTCGTAGCGCCATGCGTGCAGCATTGATGGCTTTTACCGCACCCATGGCATTGCGTTCAATGCAGGGTACTTGCACTAAACCACCAATAGGATCACAGGTGAGTCCTAAATTATGCTCCATGCCAATTTCGGCAGCATTTTCTACCTGTGCCGGTGTACCGCCTAATACTTCGGTTAAAGCACCTGCCGCCATGGAGCAAGCAGCACCCACTTCGCCTTGACAACCCACTTCAGCGCCTGAAATGGAAGCATTTTCTTTATAAAGCATGGCAATAGCGCCTGCAGTAAGCAAGAAACGCACGATGCCATCGTCATTGGAACCTTTAACAAAATTTTTGTAGTAATGTAAAACTGCTGGAATAACACCGGCAGCGCCATTGGTTGGGGCGGTGACTACACGTCCCCCTGCAGCGTTTTCTTCATTGACGGCTAATGCAAACAGATTTACCCAATCCATCGTGCCCAAAGGCGCATCATGCAAATTGTTATCATGTTGGAGTTGACGATAGAGTAGGGCAGCGCGACGTTTAACCTTTAAACCACCGGGTAAAATGCCTTCGGTACGACAGCCACGCGCCACACAATCCTGCATGACCTGCCAAATCCATAATAAGCCATTACGCGTTTCTGCCTCAGTGCGCCATACTAGCTCGTTTTGTAACATGAGATGGCTAATAGAAAAGCCAGTCTGGGCACAGAGACTTAATAATTGATTGCCTGTTTTAAAAGAATAAGGCAGGGGTGTTGTATCCGCGCCAATGGGTTGTGCGGCATCTTGATCGGGATTTACCACAAAACCACCGCCCACGGAATAATAAGTACTTTGCTTTAACAGCACTTGATGGGTGGAAGTAGCGCTCAGCATTAAAGCATTAGCATGATAAGGGAGGGTTTTGCGGCGGTTAAAGATGAGTTGTTGTTCGGGGTTGAAATGGATCAGGTATTTGCCATTCAAGCGTAATTGTTGATGTTGGCGAATGGCCTGTACGCGTTCGGCTATGGTATCGACGGGAATAGTTTCAGGATCAGAACCTTCCAAACCCAGTAATACTGCTTTATCTGTGCCATGCCCTTTTCCGGTAGCGCCCAGCGAGCCATACAATTCCACTCGAACTTGATCAACTTGATTGATTAAACCTTCTTTTTGTAGTGCTTCAACAAAATAACATGCTGCACGCATGGGGCCGACGGTATGCGAGCTGGATGGGCCTATACCGATTTTAAAAACATCGAAAACGCTTAATGCCATCTGTGGTACTCCTCCCGCTTGTTTTAAGCAAGCGTAGCAGATTGTGTAACCGCATAATGAGTAAAATTAAGCTTTTTTCAGTATGAGCACTATTTTTAAGCAACCTTTAGCAGGAGCAGTAAGGCGGTTGGCTGTTTAGGCTTTTAAGAGTTGGCGTGCTTCATTTTGCATGGTGCCGCGCGAAAATAATAAGCGCCAACGATTGCCACCGGCTTGGCGCCACAATAAAGCAGCCCGAATTCCACCTAATAAAAACACACGAATTTTGGCGGCATTATCGGTATTAGCGAGATGCTGCTGATCGCCTTTTATAATAATACGCGGGCCAAGTTTGCTAATGGTTTGGGTATAAAGCTCAGCCAAGCGTGCAATCATATTGGGATGATCAAGACTAAAAAATTCCAACTGCTGTTGCGCCATTTCAATACCTTGCAATAAGGCACGAAACATAGCAGGGTCTTGTTGTAGTTTTTTCTCTAAGTATAAAATATTGACAGCATAGCGAGTGGTATCCATATTTTTCGGTTTGCCATCCGGCATCAAAGTACCTGTACCAAGTTGATGCAATAAAATACCTAAGCCGGTTTTTAGGTCGGTCACACTGCCATATAAATCTTCAATAGTATCAGCATGTTCAGTGAGCAAACTATGCATACAGCTTTTCATTAATGCCGCATCAGATTGCCCACGGCTAGCGATTTGATTGACACCTTCAATGCATTGAAATAACGCGGCTAAAGCAAGGGTTCGGTTTCGCGTATTCGCTTCCATAATCCATCCAAATAAAAAAACTGACTTCTAATCAGTAACACTCAGTCTTCATGCTATCGATAATAGCGCCACCTAAGCAAATTTCCCCTTGATAAAACACAATCGACTGACCTGGGGTAATGGCACGCTGTGGCTCAGTAAAGCAAACTTGTGCCGTATTATTAGCGTGAACCACTACTTGGCAGCGTTGCTCTTGTTGGCGATAGCGAATTTTAGCGCTACAGCTAAAGTTTTTGTCAGGTGGGCGCCCAGCAACCCAATGTAATTGTGAAGCTTGGAGTTGGTGCTTGAGTAAATAATCATTTTCATGCCCTTGAGCCACCACTAATTGGTTGTTTTCTAGGTCTTTATCCACCACAAACCAAGGCAACTCTTGCGCTTGTTTCAAGCCACCAATGCCTAAACCTTGGCGCTGACCCAGCGTATAATACATTAAACCATGATGCTGCCCGATAATTTTGCCTTCTACCGTTACTATATCCCCCAATTGGGCAGGTAAATAACGTTGTAAGAAATCTTTAAAGCGACGCTCACCAATAAAACAAATACCCGTACTATCTTTTTTGCGCGCGGTAGTAAAGCCTGCCTTTTCCGCAATCGCACGAACTTCGGTTTTAGGTAAATGGCCTATTGGAAATAAGCTGGAGCGCAGTTGATTTTGTTGTAGTGTATATAAAAAATAGGTTTGATCTTTATTGTCGTCCACACCCTTGAGCATCAGGACTGTGCCGTCGTCTTGGGTCTGTACCCGCGCATAATGACCTGTGGCAATATAATCAGCACCCCATTCCAACGCTAAATCCAAAAAGGCTTTAAACTTTATTTCTTTATTGCACAAAATGTCAGGATTAGGCGTGCGTCCCGCGCGGTATTCTTCTAAAAAATAAGTGAAAACGCGATCCCAATATTCGCTTGCGAAATTCATGGTGTGCAAACGGATACCTAATTGATCGGCTACTGCTTGCGCATCAGCTAAATCTACACTGGCGGAACAATATTCTGGAGTATCGTCCTCCTCCCAATTTTTCATGAACAAGCCTTCGACCTGATAGCCTTGCTCTAAGAGCAATAAGGCTGCCACGGACGAGTCCACACCACCCGAAAGCCCTACCATAACGCGCTGAGGACTCATCGCATAAATACCAAGCAATCTAGCGGGTAATGTTTACCGCTATAATACAAATCCAGCGCTTGGAACACTAAATCACTGCGTGGACTCAAACGTGGATGGTTACGTAATTCTTCCGGTGTTAACCAATGCGTAGCAATAATATCGGGGTCGATGGTGTAATTGGGTTCTTTGCCGAGCAACTTACCGGTGAACGTGAAGCGTAAATACACCCGCTGCGGGTCAGGGTGATCCAGCAAGAGTGCCCCCAAAAAGGCAGTGGGCTCGAAATGGTAGCCGGTTTCTTCCAAGGTTTCGCGAATCACTGCATCCACTAAACTTTCACCATGTTCGACATGCCCAGCCGGTTGATTAATGACTTGCTGACCACGGATAAATTCTTCTACAAATAAAAAGCGTCCATCTTGCTCAATGACGCTAGCCACCACGACATGAGGTTTCCAAACCATAGTAATGCGCCTTGCAGTAATAAAATGAATATTTTAGCGCTTCATCGCAGTTCATCACAGTGAAATGCTGCACCTTTATCTTGAGAGTGTTTATAATCGCCAACTTACGCGCTCGGGAGAAGCGAATTTCTAATACGGAGTTATAACAATGTATCAACACATCAAAGTGCCTAGCAAGGGCGAAAAAATTACCACCAAGGCCGATTTTTCACTAAACGTTCCGGATCAACCTATTATTCCTTTCATCGAAGGCGATGGCATCGGCGCGGATATTACGCCGGTTATGATCAAGGTTATTGATACGGCCGTGGCTAAAGCGTATGGCGGCAAGCGTCAAATCCAGTGGATGGAAATCTATGCGGGCGAAAAAGCCAATACCGTGTATGGTGAAGACGTCTGGTTGCCCGACGAAACCGTAAAAGCAGTGAAAGAATTTGTGGTATCGATCAAAGGCCCATTAACCACACCCGTTGGTGGTGGTATTCGTTCTCTGAATGTGAAATTACGCCAAGATTTAGACTTATACGTCTGTTTGCGTCCCGTGCGTTATTACACTGGCACACCTAGCCCTGTGCGCCATCCTGAAAAAACCAATATGGTGATTTTCCGTGAAAACTCGGAAGACATTTATGCGGGGATTGAATGGGCTGCTGGCTCACCGGAAGCGAAAAAAGTCATTGATTTCTTATTGAGTGAAATGAAAGTCACCAAAATTCGTTTCCCAGAAACTTCCGGCATTGGTATTAAGCCAGTTTCCTCTGAAGGTACCAAGCGCTTAGTACGTAAAGCGATTCAGTACACGATTGATAATGATTTGCCATCGATGACGATTGTGCATAAAGGCAATATTATGAAGTTCACCGAAGGTGGCTTTAAAAACTGGGGTTATGAGGTTGCAAAAGAAGAGTTTGGCGCTAAAGAAATTAAAGGTGGCCCTTGGTGCTCTTTTAAAAACCCAAATACGGGTCGTGAAATTATTGTCAAAGACGTCATCGCAGATAATTTCTTACAGCAAATTTTATTGCGTCCTGAGGATTATTCGGTCGTTGCGACCTTAAACCTGAATGGTGATTATGTTTCTGATGCCCTAGCCGCACAAGTTGGCGGTATTGGTATTGCACCTGGTGCAAATATGTCTGACACCATTGCGATGTTTGAAGCGACTCATGGTACAGCACCTACTTTTGCCAATATGGATAAAGTGAACCCTAGCTCCATTATCTTGTCTGCTGAAATGATGTTGCGTCATATGGGTTGGGTGGAAGCGGCCGACTTAGTAGTGAAAGGTGTTGAAGGGGCGATTGCTTCAGGTCGGGTTACGTTTGATTTTGCTAATTTAATAGAGACGGCTGAGGAGATTAGTTGTTCAGCGTTCGGTGATAATATTATCGAGCATATGGCTTAACTACCCCTCTAATAAGTCCTTATTTCCCTATGGTTTTTGCTAAAATCATAGGGAAAACCAGCCTCTTTATTTTTTCGTTACTATCCCCATATACACAACATCCTCAAAATGAGCGAGAGATAGTGACAGGGCAAATTGTTTGAGTTAACTATTCGTCCTAGAGTGAACTATGATTGATTTCAAGGCAGTTTTAATGGCAGGCAAAGAGAAGCAAGGCTCCCCTGGGCAAGAATCTGGTGTAGCGGTAGAGGAAGCCCGTCCGGAGGTGAAGGAACCTGCGCGTTTTAAAGTTATACTTTTAAACGATGATTTCACCCCAATGGAGTTTGTGATTGATGTTCTGCAGGAGTTTTTCCGCATGGATCACGAAAATGCTACAAGGGTGATGTTGCATGTCCATACTAAGGGACGAGGTGTTTGTGGCGTCTTTACGCGTGATGTAGCTGAAACTAAAGTAGCTCAAGTCAATCGTTATGCTCGTGAACACCAACATCCGCTGCTTTGCACGATGGAAGAGGCATAGGTAGGTAAAATTATGTTAAGTACTGAAGTTGAATACGCTATTAATAGAATGTTCCGCGATGCACGCGAAAAGCGGCATGAGTTTGTGACCGTGGAGCATTTATTATTAGCGATGCTGGATAACCCCAGCGCTGCCGATGCTTTACGTGCCTGTAATGTGGATATTCCGGGCTTGCGCAGCGATTTGGAGACCTTTGTCGAGGAGAATACGCCTCAAGTTAAAGTGACCGATGAGGAACGTGATGTACAACCTACGCTAGGGTTTCAACGCGTGATTCATCGCGCCGTTTACAGCGCTCAGTCCTCACGTCGTGGTGAAGTGACTGGTGACGCTATTTTGGTAGCTATTTTTGGCGAGCCTGATTCGCACGCTGTGTATTTTCTTGCACAGCGTAATGTTGCACGTTTGGATATTGTAAATTATATCGCGCATGGTGTGCGTAAAGAAGATACACCGAGTGATGAGCCGCGCGCGGATAATTCGCACTCCAATAATAGCAGTGAGTCGCAGGAAAGTGAGGTCAGTGAAGCGAAAACGGCTTTAGAGCAATTTGCTTCCAACTTGAATGACATGGCGCGCCAAGGCCGGATTGATCCTTTGATTGGTCGTGATGCAGAAATTGAACGCACGGTTCAGGTGTTATGCCGTCGCCGCAAAAATAACCCCTTATTAGTGGGTGAGGCCGGTGTAGGTAAAACGGCTATTGCTGAAGGTTTAGCCAAGCGTATTGTGGATGGAGAAGTGCCAGAAATTTTGGCCGATGCGGTGATTTATTCGCTCGATATGGGTTCATTATTGGCGGGTACAAAATACCGTGGTGATTTTGAGAAGCGCTTAAAAGCGGTGATTACGCAGGTTAAGCAAGAGCCACATGCTGTGCTGTTTATCGATGAAATTCATACCATCATTGGTGCTGGAGCGACTTCTGGTGGCACGATGGATGCGTCGAATTTAATTAAGCCGGTGTTATCTTCCGGTGAGTTGAAGTGTATTGGCTCTACGACTTTCCAAGAATATCACTCAGTCTTTGAGAAAGATCGGGCTTTGGCACGGCGCTTCCAAAAAATTGATGTGCATGAGCCGAGTGTGGATGAAACCTTCGAGATTTTGAAAGGTTTGAAAAACCGTTTCGAAGAACATCATCAGGTGAAATATACCAATCCAGCCTTAAAAGCGGCGGCAGAATTGGCAGCGCGTTATATCAATGATCGTCATTTGCCAGATAAGGCGATTGATGTGATTGATGAGGCGGGTGCAAATCGTCGTATGAAGCCGTCGGCTACCCGTAAGAAAACCATTTCAGTGACGGATATTGAGGAAATTGTTGCTAAGATTGCACGTATTCCGCCCAAAACCATTTCTAGCTCGGATATGGATATTTTGCGTACCCTCGAGCGTGATCTAAAAATGGTTATTTTTGGTCAGGATAAAGCCATTGAGCAATTGACTTCTGCGATTAAAATGGCGCGTTCTGGTTTGCGTGATGATACGCGTCCGATTGGTTCATTCTTATTTACTGGCCCAACGGGTGTTGGTAAAACCGAAGTGACCAAGCAATTGGCGCAGCGTATGGGCATTGAGCTATTGCGCTTTGATATGTCGGAATACATGGAGCGTCATACGGTTTCGCGCCTGATTGGTGCGCCGCCGGGCTATGTGGGTTTTGATGAAGGCGGTTTGCTGACTGATGCGGTGAATAAGCATCCACACTCAGTTGTATTATTGGATGAAATCGAAAAAGCGCATCCGGATGTGTTCAACTTGCTATTGCAGGTTATGGATCATGGCACCTTGACCGATTCAAATGGACGCAAAATTGATTTCCGTAACGTGATTTTGATTATGACCAGTAATGCGGGCGCGGAAAATATTAGCCGTAAATCCTTAGGTTTTACCCATCAAGATCATACCAGCGATTCTATGGAAGCGGTAAAACGCACGTTTAGTCCCGAATTCCGTAATCGCTTGGATGGCGTGGTGCAGTTTGGTGCTTTAACACCTGAAGTGATTGCTTCGGTAGTAGACAAGTTCATTATCAAGTTAGAAGCACAATTAGAAGCCAAAAAGGTCACTCTACGTATTGATGAAAAAGCACGCGCATGGTTAGCTGATAAAGGTTATGACCGCTTAATGGGTGCACGCCCGATGGAGCGAGTGATTCAGGAAAAAATCAAGCGCCCATTAGCGGATGCCTTGTTATTTGGTGAATTAGCTCATGGCGGTCGTGTGGATGTAACAGCAGATGAGGGCGAGTTGGTCTTGCGCTACGAAGGTGTTGCAGTAGAAGCCTGAGATTATCATTAGGGCTAGGGAAGCTAGCTTCCCTAGTTTACTTACTACGATAACTAATCCGGCCTTTAGTAAGATCGTAAGGAGTTAACTGCACAGTGACACGGTCGCCGGTCAAAATACGAATATAGTTTTTACGCATACGGCCAGAAATATGAGCCATCACCACATGATCATTATCTAATTTCACGCGAAACGTTGTGTTGGGCAATGTATCTACCACAGTGCCTTCCATTTCAATATAATCTTCTCGAGCCATAATTTTCCTTGACTAATTTAAATTTGATAAGTTTAGCATAAACTAACCCGCGCGTATTATCCCCGCATTAAAGCAGATGACAAGCTCTTTTTTACCACTGGGCGTGATTTGCCCGTTAAATTCTATTAGCATAACGGCATTTCTTTCTTTAGCAGAATATTTGCTCAAGCCAACTTTTCAGGAGTCATGTTACTAATGTCAATCGCAGGGCTTTTCCCCGGCCAAGGGTCGCAGTCACAAGGGATGCTGACGGATTTAGCGAGTGCTTTTCCG
Source organism: Thiolinea disciformis DSM 14473 (assembly GCF_000371925.1). Lineage (GTDB taxonomy): Bacteria > Pseudomonadota > Gammaproteobacteria > Thiotrichales > Thiotrichaceae > Thiolinea > Thiolinea disciformis. The sequence goes on from NZ_AQVE01000013.1 coordinate 71,895, forward strand.
ATTGTGAACGAAACATTTGCCCAAGCTAGCCAAGTATTGGGACGTGATTTATGGCAAATCGTGCAACACGGGCCAGAAACAGCCTTGAATAGTACCGAAAATACCCAACCTTTAATGTTGACGGCTGGTGTAGCAACATGGCGCGTTTGGCAGCAGCAAGGTGGTTGTGTGCCGGTGGTAATGGCAGGGCATAGTTTGGGCGAATATTCGGCTTTGGTAGCCGCTGGTGCATTAGATTTTGCCGAGGCAGTAAGTGTAGTGGCTGAGCGTGCACGCTTGATGCAAAGTGCGGTTCCCGAAGGTCTAGGAGCCATGGCTGCCGTATTAGGCATGGATGATGCTGAAGTAATGGCAGCTTGTGCAGACGCAGCTCAGAGTGAGGTGGTTGAGGCGGTGAATTTCAATTCCCCCGGTCAGTTGGTGATTGCGGGGCATAGTACAGCGATCGACCGTGCGATTGAGGCTTTAAAAGCACGCGGTGGTAAGAAAATCGTCAAATTATCGGTGAGTGTGCCGTCGCATTGTGCCTTGATGCAACCAGCCGCCACTTTATTAGCTAAGCGTTTGGCTGAAGTGAAACTGAAACTAAGCACTTTGCCAGTATTTCATAATGTCGATGCCAAACCCCGTACAACAGCGGTTGACATAGCGCAGGCTTTAACTGAGCAATTGTATCGGCCAGTGCGCTGGACGGATACGGTAAAAGCGCTGCAACAGCAGTTTGCTATTAAAGCGGCGGTGGAATTTGGCCCTGGTAAAGTCTTAACAGGTTTGAATAAGCGTATTGATAAGCAAATTGAAGCAGTAGCGGTTTATGATCAGGCGAGTTTAGAGGCGGCATTAAAAGTGTGTGGGGCTTAATTTATGTATCAAATTGACTTAACAGGCGAAATTGCTTTAGTAACAGGCGCTAGCCGTGGTATTGGCCGTGCGATTGCGGAAACTTTAGGTAAGGCAGGTGCCACGGTTGTGGGTACGGCGACTACTGAGAAGGGGGCTACGGCGATTTCTGAGTATCTCAATGCAGCAGGGGTAACAGGTCAAGGCTTATTGCTAGATGTCGCAAGTTCGGAATCCGTCGATGGGGTCATTAAAGCCGTGAATGATCAATTTGGTGCGATTACGGTGTTGGTGAATAATGCAGGGATTACGCGTGATAATTTACTCATGCGGATGAAAGATGAGGAGTGGGATAGTATTTTAAATACCAATCTCAGTTCAATTTATCGCACCAGTAAAGCCTGTTTGCGTGGCATGATGAAAGCTAAAAAAGGCCGTATTATTTCGATTGCCTCAGTCGTGGGTGCAACCGGCAATCCGGGGCAAGCTAATTATGCTGCTGCAAAAGCGGGCATGGTTGGATTTTCTAAATCATTAGCACGCGAAATAGGTTCACGTAATATTACCGTCAATGTGGTTGCGCCTGGCTTTATTGACACCGATATGACCCGCGAATTATCGGAAGAGCAACGTCAGATTTTATCGAGCAATATTCCATTAACCCGTTTCGGGCAGGCTACTGATATTGCGAATGCTGTATTATTTTTAGCGTCATCGATGGGCGCTTATATTACTGGCGAGACTTTACACGTCAACGGCGGAATGCACATGAGCTAAACTGAACGTTGTCTAACTAGCATACGCAGCAGGTTTTACATACAATACTGCTCTAATGCTCATTATTTTTACCTAGAAGGAATGCAACACCATGAGTGATATTGAGAGTCGCGTCAAAGCTATTATCGTTGAGCAATTAGGCGTCGATGAGGCTGATGTGAAAAACGAAGCTTCTTTTATCGATGACTTGGGCGCGGATTCATTGGACACCGTTGAATTAGTCATGGCTTTGGAAGAAGAATTCGGCATTGAAATCCCTGATGAAGAAGCCGAAAAAATCACAACGGTTCAAGCAGCTATTGATTACGCTAAAGCAGCACAAGCTAAAGCTTAATGGTTTAATACCCTAGTGGTGGTCTGCTTGACTACACTGCAACTCTATTAAGCGGGTTGCAGTGATCCAAAGCGTTTCTATTTATATCTATAAAGGTGTATTGGTTTGTCTAAACGGCGCGTCGTAGTCACTGGTCTAGGCATCGTGTCCCCAGTCGGCTCAAAACTGGAAACTGCTTGGTCTAATATTAAAGCCGGTAAAAGTGGCATCGGTTTAATTAGCCCTGAGTTGTTTGATGCTTCTCAATTCAGTGTTCGCATTGCGGGCAATGTACGAGATTTTAATGTCAATGACTACATTAAACCCAAAGACCAGAAAAAGATGGATACCTTTATCCATTATGGTATTGGTGCGGGTGTTGATGCGATTAAAGATGCTGGCCTTGAAATTACCGAAGAAAATGCGGAGCGCATCGGTGTATTAATGGGGTCTGGTATCGGCGGTTTAGGTACAATTGAGGATAATTACTCGTCTTATTTACAAGGCGGAGCACGTAAAATATCACCTTTCTTTGTTCCTGCTAGCATTGTGAATATGGTCGCTGGTAATTTGTCGATCATGTATGGTTTAAAAGGTCCAAATCTATCCATTGTTTCTGCTTGTGCGACTGCGACCCATAGTATTGGCGATGCTGCTCGGATGATTTCCTACGGGGATGCCGATGTAATGATTGCGGGTGGTTCAGAAATGGGTTCTACGCCACTGGGTATTGGTGGTTTTGCCGCAGCACGCGCCTTATCAACCCGTAATGATAATCCCGAAGCGGCGAGTCGTCCTTGGGATGTGGATCGTGACGGCTTCGTATTAGGTGATGGTGCAGGCGTATTGGTATTAGAAGAATACGAATATGCTAAAGCACGTGGCGCACGGATTTATTGTGAGTTAGTCGGTTATGGTATGAGTAGCGATGCTTATCACATGACCTCGCCTTCCCTAGGTGGTGAAGGTGCAGCGCGTTGTATGAAGAATGCCATGAAAGATGCGGGTCTAAATCCTGATCAGATTGATTATATCAACGCCCATGGCACGTCCACGCCAGCGGGCGATAAAGCCGAAACCTCAGCGATTAAACTCGCCTTAGGGGATCATGCACATCAGGTAGCGATCAGTTCGACTAAATCCATGACTGGTCATTTATTGGGTGCAGCCGGTGGTATTGAAGCCGTCTTCAGCGTAATGGCGCTCTACGACAAAGTATTACCCCCTACCATCAATATCGATAATCAAGATCCAGAGTGTGATTTAGACTATGTGCCGAATACCGCACGTGATACTAAAGCTAAGGTCGCTATGAGCAATTCATTCGGCTTTGGTGGCACTAATGGCACACTGATATTTAAGGCACTTTAAGCATTAAGGTGCTGAGCAGGGCGAACTTCCATTCGCCCTGAGTCTAGTGTTATTCCAGATAATCTTTCCGTGTTAGCCAATTATTACTCAGCTATTTGTCTTTATCTGCTAGCTTAGGTTTAATGCGCGAATTTGTGCTACAAGTTTGTAACAAATTCAACAGTGAACGCTTGCGGAGCGTAGTATGAAACGTTTTTTAATGGTGCTGCTTGCTTTATTAGTCGTTGTCCTTGGTGCAGCCGCTTACGCTTATTATCAATTCGAGCAATTTGGCAAACAACCGATTCCTTTATTAATAGGGCAGACCAAAATTTTTGAGGTAAAGCCTGGTAGTAATGTGCGTCAGGTTGCACGGGACTTGCAGAGTCAAGGCTTAATGCCGGATGAAAGTTTACTCCCGTCAGATTGGCTTTTCTTGGCGCAAGCGCGTAAAACCAATCTGGCTTCCAAAATCAAAGCGGGTGCTTATGAGTTGGAAGGAGGAATGACTCCTATAGATGTCTTGAAAAAGATTGTTTCAGGCAAGACTATTCAGTACAAAGTGACCTTGATTGAAGGGCGGACTTTTAAGGAATTTAAGCAAGTGCTGCGTAATAATGAGCAGTTGGAGCAGACGCTTAGTGATGCCGATTATACCGATATTATGGCTAAACTAGGGGCAGATGCGGGGACGTTTCCTGAAGGCTGGTTTATGCCTGATACCTATAATTTCCCCAAAGGCTCTAAAGATATTGAGGTATTAAAGCGTAGTTATCAGGCTATGAAGGATTATTTAGCGGAAGAATGGCCTAAACGTACTCCACATCCTCTTATTCGTACGCCTTATGATGCTTTGATTTTGGCTTCTATTGTCGAAAAAGAAAGTGGCAAACCGGAAGAGCGTCCACTCGTCGCGCAGGTATTTTTGAATCGTCTTGAAAAGAATATGCGCCTGCAAACAGACCCTACGGTTATCTATGGTCTAGGCGATGCTTATAATGGCAATATAACCAAAGCCGATTTACAACGCGATACCCCTTATAATTCTTATACACGATCGGGTTTGCCGCCCACGCCGATTGCGATGCCCAGTAAGATTTCTTTGAATGCCGTGTTGCATCCACAAAGTACTGATGCGCTGTATTTTGTCGCTAAGGGCGATGGGAGCAATACCCATAATTTTTCTTCGACTTATGAGCAACACCGCAAGGCGGTCAGTCAGTATCTGCAAAATCTTAAGGATGCTGAAAATTCAGCAACCGAAACGACTGAAGGAACGCCTTAATGCAAGGACGCTTCATTACTTTAGAAGGCGGTGAAGGGGCTGGAAAAACCAGTAGTGTAGCATTTATTGTGGATTATTTGCGTTCACAAAGTATTGATACGCTAGCAACCCGTGAACCCGGTGGCACAGAGGTCAGTGAAGCCATTCGTGCTGTGTTATTAGATAAAAGTTTGCCCTCTATGCACGCCGATACTGAATTGCTGTTGATGTTCGCTGCACGCCAAGAGCATTTAGTAAGGAAAATCTTACCGGCTTTAGCAGCGGGTCAATGGGTGGTTTGTGATCGTTTTACCGATGCCACTTATGCTTATCAAGGCTATGGGCGTGCCCAAGCCTTAGAGCGGATTCAACAATTAGAAGCTTGGGTGCAGGGTACATTTCATCCGCATCTTACTTTATTGTTTGATATCGATGTGGAATTGGGCTTTCAGCGTGTCAGGACACGTTATGCTGCACAGCAAACGCAAGCGGATCGTTTTGAACAAGAGCATATATCATTTTTTGAGCGTGTACGGCGTGGCTATTTAGTACGGGCAGCCCACTATCCTGATCAATTCCGAGTGGTTGATGCCTCGCAAAGTTTAGAGCGGGTACAACACGACATTAAGCAGTATCTAATGGAATTTATCCAGCAGGCTAAGGCTCAGCATGTATAGTTGGCATCAAGCATTATGGCAGCAATTACAGCAAGCGCGTCAAGCCAAGCATTTGCCTCATGCCTTATTGTTTTCTGGCACAGATGGCTGTGGTCACGAGACTTTTATTGAATATTTGGCCGCTTCCTTACTGTGCTTAATGCCAACCGCTAATGGCCAAGCTTGTGGGCATTGTCGTAGTTGCCAAGTATTAGCAGCACAAGCACATCCTGATTTTATACGTATTGCAACAGCCGATGATAAACAAACCATTGGGATCGATCAGGTGCGTGGCTTAAGCCATTTCATGGAATTAAAATGCAGTTACAGTCCTTGCCGTGTTGCTTTATTGCCGGAAGCGGATGCGCTGAATCATCATGCAGCGAATAGTTTGCTCAAGGTATTGGAAGAGCCTGCTGGGCAGACACACTTGCTGCTATTTACGACACAATTAAGTCAACTATTGCCCACTATTCGTAGTCGTTGTCAGATTTTTCGTATGTCCTTGCCTGCACCTGATCAGGCTATAGCATGGTTGAAAACCCAGCAAACTATTCAAGAGCCAGCACACTTATTAACATTGGCCTCAGGCAAGCCTTTAACTGCTTTGAGCTTGGATTCGGGTGAGAAATTAGCCCAGCGCGAACTTTTCTTACAGCAACTCCAACAGCTTTGTCAGGGATCATTAACCTGTGCACAACTCTCTAGTCACTGGGAGAAGCAGGATCGCGCGGAGTTGTTAGATTGGTTATTACAGCACTTGCAGCAGCAACTACGGCAGCAGTACCGAGATGCGCAGGGGTGGGAGCTTTATGATCGTTTAGTAGAATTAAAGACATTAGCCACTCATCCATTGAATGCACGGCTTTTTATTGAAAATATGCTAGTTTTATGGGTGCAATATCAGACGCGGCGCATGCGTACGAAAGCTGCCTAATCGTTTAACCTTGTTGGCTCTATAATTATTATCATTATTAGCAAGGACTATCCGCCATCTTATGAGTGCCGTTAAATTGGTGTTACATCTGCCTGATAAAACCGCTTTGCATAATCATTATATGCCTTTAGTACGAGGGGGTGGTTTTTTCATACCTTGCCAAGAAAATCTTAGTTTCGGTGATAGTGTGTTAGTTCAAATTGAATTGCCAAGTGAAGGACAAAAAGCAGTGGTGCCGGGCAAAGTGGTTTGGATCACGCCCAGTGGGGCTGTGCGCAATTTGCCTAAGGGTGTAGGTATTCAAATTACCGGCGAACATCAATTGCGTATTCAGCAATATTTTGAGGGTTTATTGGGGGATTTATTACAACAAAGTCCGCCACGTCCAGCGTATTAATGCAATTTTCTAGCTACGTGAGCGCTAGAGCGGTAGCAGCTTTTATACTGCTACCCGCGTATCGATTATTTCACTTCTAATAATTCCACATCAAATACTAAGGTGGCATTAGGCGGAATAGCGTTACCCGCGCCCGCTGCGCCATACGCTAAATCAGGTGGAATGATCAAGGTACGTTGGCCGCCCACTTTCATACCGGCTACCCCTTGCTCCCAACCCGGAATAACACGACCACTGCCTAAAATAAAGTCAAGAGGTTGCCCACGATCGTGTGAACTATCAAATTTTTGGCCTTGCTTATTGGCCGCCGCTTCGTCATATAACCAACCGGTGTAATGCACTACTACCGTTTTACCTGCTGTGGCTTCAGCCCCTGTACCTTCTTTAACGTCGACTTTGACTAAGGTGGTGGGCTTAGCAGCAGGCTCGGTGGCTTTTGGTGGTGAGGAGGGTGGAGTGGCTGTTTTGCCAGCTTCTGCGGTTGTGGTGGCGGTTGCCGTACTAGCAGCAGGCGCTGTTGTTTTATCTGAACAAGCAGTGATAACGACGCTGGATGTTAAAGCTAAGGCCAGCGAAAGAGCGAACGTTTTATTCAAGGTGTTTCCCCAAAAAGTGTCGAATAAAAAATTTTGCGTGCACATTATTATGCCATATCTGTTAATTGTGGCGAATAATAGAGCGTAGAGCAACTATTGGTCAGTTGGAGTTGATGAGTTGGTCTAAAAATAGTCTAGTCATCTGAAATTCAGAATAGTATGATAATGGTATTAAAATGGTTTTTTTGTTGGAGACTCTATTATGACTAAGAGATTTATTAGCCTTACATTAGCTATTCTATTAGTAGGTGCTGGCAGTGTGTTAGCCGATGGCGCACGTAATCCACCTCAAAAACCTAAGAAACCTGAATTAGCCGATGCTGTAATCGGTACGTATTCTGGAGTCGTGACCTCGGACTCGCGCGGAAGTTCTAAGAATAATGTTACATTAATGGTGGTCAAAAAAGGCCCGGCTCTGGTGCTGGTCACATCAGATTATAAACGTTTAGGGGCAGTGCTGGTGCCTTTGGTGGCGATGTCGAATCGTATGATTCTTGCTGCTGGGGGAAAGTCGACTTTTTTGTATGATCCGACTAAACGTCCCATCCGTTTGGATTATTCGCCTGATGGGACAGTTGCTTATTCGGGAAACAAACACTAGCTGCTAAGCCATTCAGTTTAAGCTAGCTGAGTGCGGCGTCGCAGAAAGCCAGTAAATCTGGAAAATGATCCAAAGCTTGCTCGGATTGGGCTACGCCAACCAAAATACAGTCCATACCAACTGACTTAGCGCCTCCTAAGTCACGATGTGCGGAGTCACCAATAAATAAGCCTTCATGTGGTTGTAATTGCATGGCGTATAACACTTGTTCAAAGCCATAAGTTGATGGTTTAACGTGGCCATGATCTGAAGAAAATGAGATGGCTTCAAACAAGTGCAAAATATTCTGCTCTTCGAAATAAGTGAGCCAAGCCTGCTTGGGTGACCAAATATCAGTCACTACGCTGAGGCGGAATTCGGTTTGTAATTGACGAAGCGCACGCGCATAGTCAGCACTCAAATAACCTCGCTCATGCTGTGCAAAAGTATTCGTTAATAATTGAATCTCAGTCTCTGCTAATTCGCTAGCAAGTAGTTGTAGCGTTTCTGGTACGCTAGGAAAGCGCTGCTGATAATTTGAATAGCGCTCAGCCAAATAATCAAAACACGCCGTAATCAATTGATTAACTTTTGAGCTTGGCAGAGTGCCGCCTAATTGGTGATAGATTAATGAATAATCCTGCTCTGCACCAAAACGATCTTCGCCAAATAAAAAAGTGCTATTCATGTCAAGCAAAATCGCCTGTTTATGTTTCAGATAGTCTTGCATAGCTCCCTTTTAGGTAAGTATTAGCGAATGGTGTGAAAGATAGTTTAAAGACATTATCAACCTATCATTATTTTAGAATTATAGCGTCTCACCGAAGAATAAGGTTAACCGTTTTGTATACGAGTTCCCGTGAGCTTAGCTCTGATTAGCAATTGGATCCCTTGTGAGCAATTGCAAGCTCATGGTGCGGCAGGCACCCAATAGCTCTTCTGTGATGCTGTCATCATTCAAGGCTCGGCCTAGCGCGACACCGCCGATCATGAGCACTGAAATAGCAAGACAAGTCAAGCGCTCGCGTTTTTCTGCTGTGCCGGTATGTTGCAAGCCTTGCAATAAGTTCTTGTATACCTGTGTATACGCTTCGCGCACTTGTATATCACGTTGGTTAATATCGCTAATCAGAAATGCTAGTGCGCAGGGCGTGGTTTTTTGCTGCACATGCTCTTGATTCAAATAACCCTCAATCAGGTGATCAATAGAAGCACCATTTTTTAGCTCCTGCGCGTAATAGTTAAAACGCTCGCGCGACGTGTATTGAAGTGCCGCTGCATACAAACTGCTCTTGTCGGGAAAGTGGTGATAGAACGCACCGCGCGTTAAACCTGCATGTTCCATGATTTGATCAATTGACACCTGATCATAGCCACGACTGGTAAATAGCTGCGCGGCGCTGGCGAGAATTCTCTCTTGGGTTTTGGCTTTATGGGTGTGCGGGTAGGGCATGAAGTATCAAAATATGTTGTTGAACATATTCTGTATCTTATTAGGATGGGATTTTTAATACGAGGAAAATAACTATGCAGTCTTTTGCAAGCCTCTATCCTGTCTGTGCTATGGCCTTGCTCAGTTTTGGTGTCAGTTTATGGCTATACAAGTCGCGTGTAAAAGCTATCAAATCAGGCTCCAAGCTAAGCTATTTCAAATTCAATCAAGGTGAAATGCCAGATTTTGCCAAGCAAGCTGAACAGCATTACGCCAATTTATTTGAAATGCCAGTATTGTTTTATATGGTGTTGTTAGTGGCTTTTGTAACCCAAACTGATCACCTTGGTTTAGTTGTTTTAGCGTGGATTTATGTACTCCTACGATTGGTGCATACGTATATTCACCTTGGTTCAAATTACTTGCTCTATCGTATGCGCTCGTTTCTCGCCAGCTTTGCCGTTTTATTTGCCATGTGGATTTGGGTATTGATAGCGTTATTATTGAAATAAAGGACGCTCAAACTGGTAAGCTGTTGGATCTCGCCAACCAGATCGGCGGTAATTAAATCCAATTAGTAGGCGTAATGCTTGCAAAATAAAAGCACTTCACTATGCTTCCGGCATCGTCTGGTGACTTTAGAGTTATGAAAAAATTATTACTTTGGCTGCTAGTAGCGCTGCTGATTATTGGGTTTTGGGTAGGGCTTTATTTTTGGCTGGTTCAGCCGCCTCGTGCTATTAGCCCTCCAAAACCACCCAAGGTGTCGAATCCGATCAATTCGTTTTCTGATCAGCCTGAAACTAAGTCGCCTGTGTTTAGTGCGACCCCATGTCCTGTAACCCCTGAAGCGCCCCTTGTGCCATTGACTTATGCTTTACCCGAAAAACGCCCTGCGGTTGGCATTAATGTGAACGAATTACACCATGAAGATGCCAGCTTTCCCTTTATTGATTTATTCCGCCAAGCTGATCCTTTTGCCAATAATATTTTGGAATTACCTAACGCGGACAAAGCCCAATACGATGCTTATGGTTGGCCAACCCAGCTTAATGGCAGTGAAGTAGGTACGAAGTTTATTGGTAAGATGCCCGCTGCAGCGCTACCCGTAGGGGATTATATTGTGCTGTATGACGGGCAGGGCGCTTTGAGCTATGGTCACGGCGTGGAACGTACTAGCCAAAAAGAAGGGCGTGAAACCATTCGTTTTACTCCAGACGAAAAAGGTGAAATCAACGCCAGTTTATTAATTACTGCGACTAATCCCGCTGATCCTTTGCGTCATATTCGTATTTTGCCACCCGGTGGTATCTGTCAGGATAATCCTTATCAACGTGTTGCTAATGCAACCGCTTGTACCAGTGGTGCGGCGTATTTAGCCTTTGAAACACATTATAATAGTATTGTTTTTACGCCAGAATACTTAAAATTTCTCAGTGATTTCAGTGTGATACGTTTTATGACTATGTCTGGGATTACGCGCAATCCGATCGTACACTGGCAAGACCGACCCAAAATGCAAGAAGCAACTTGGGGGGGGAAGTATGGGCAACGTGGGGCACCGTTAGAGATTCAGGTGGATCTTGCCAATCGTATGCAGGCGGATGCTTGGTTCAATTTACCTCATGCCGCTGATGATGAGTATGTGCGTGAATTTGCCGTTTTTGTGCGTGATCATCTACGCCCAGAAGCACGGATTTATGTGGAGTACACGAATGAAGTATGGAATACCGCTTTCTCACATAGTGAATATACGCAAAAAAAGGGCATTGAAGCAGGCTATAGCATTAACTCTGTGGAAGCGGGTTATCAGTATTATGTGCAGCGTGCTAATGAAGTATTCACGATTTGGGAAAATGTATTCGGGGGGCGTGAGCGTTTAGTGCGCGTCTTGGGGAGTTGGGATTCACGCCCCGATGTCACCAAAAAACTATTGACTGATTATGGTGGAGCAAAAATTGCCGATGTCCTAGCAATCGCACCGTATTTTGGGGGCAATATTAAAGGCTATCGCGAATCCACTACCGTGGATGAAATTTTTAAACTAACCACCGACGCCGATTCATTCCGTTCTCTGCCGCAAATTCTGGATCATATACGCGAACAAGCCAAGCTGGCTAAACAAGCTGGTTTGAAATTAGTGGCTTATGAGGGCGGGCAGGGGCTAGTTGATTGGGTAACACGTGACCCTAATCAGCATCCCAATCCTTTATTTTTTGCCGCGAATCGCGACCCGCGCATGGGGGAGTTGTATACACAATTATTAGAGGGCTGGAAAGATGCAGGCGGCGAGCTATTTATGGCCTTTGCTTCACCGCGTACCTGTCAATGGTTCGGCTGTTGGGGCTTAAAAGAATATTTATTACAGCCACCGGAGCAAGCTTATAAATACGAAGCGGTGCTCAAGTTCATCAATGCCCATCGTGATTGGACAATGAATTGGGATAATAAATCATTGGCTGTGGCGCCCGCAGTGCCTGAGCCGGTAGCCGCAAGCAAGAAACCCCGTAATCCGGATGATCCGATTATTGTATTCCGTCCAGCCAATGATCCAGAGCGTTATTTCTTCCTCGAAAACCCGCAAACACTGGATAATTTATTAGTGGGTGAAAGTTGGGAGAAGAAAAATTTATTTGGTAAATGGCAAGGAAAGTGGGATGCCAAGTTTTTATATGTGACCGTGCGTGTTTATGATTCAGAACTAAAGTCTGATTCAGACAAGCCTGAGGAGGATGATTCCGTTGAGATTTTGATTGATGCCGATAATAGTCGTTTAGATCATTATGATGGGCGTAATGATTTTCGCTTAGTATTTGCGTGGGGACGCGAACAGGTATTTATTGACCCTAAATCACCCCAATCGATACATCCTGATTTGACTTATCAATTGGAAAAAACAGCGGACGGTTATGAGTTAAAAGCCAAAATTCCTTGGGTAATGTTGGGAGTAACCCCAGCAGTTGGACGGCGGGTTGGCGTCGAAATTCAAGTGAATGATGATGATGATGGCGCTGGACGTGAGCGTAAGGTTTCATGGTTGGCGCGCGAAGACAATGCTATGAATAATCCACGTTTATTTGGTGTGGTGCTTATCAGCGGGCGCTAAAGCTATGCTATGATCCCGTAAAATAGTGCAAGGAGCCGTTTTATGAATTGTGTTTTTGTGCAATTGCGTTGCCACCCCGGCAAAACTTATGAGGTTGCGGACGAAATTTTCGAGCGCGAAATTGCGTCTGAATTATATTCTACCAGCGGCGATTTTGATTTATTGCTCAAGCTTTATATTCCAAAAGAAGACGATATTGGTAAGTTTATTAATGACCATATCTTAACAATTCCAGGAATCGCGCGCTCGTTAACGACTTTAACTTTCCGTGCTTTCTAAGTTTTAGGTGATTGTGGCGCTTGGTGAGGAAGTGATCCAAGCCGATATTGTGTGGCGTGATTATATAATTCGCAATATCAATTCAGGAGTCAATCAGGATGAGAAGACTACCACCGTCAATGCGCTGGCTCGGCTATTTAGGCCTACTGCCATTTTTCATTTTAAGTTTGTCATTATTAGCTCATATCTCTTTGCCCGGTCTAGCTAATGCTCGCCTAGATTGGTGGTTAGCGGCTTATGCAGCCTTGGTATTGAGTTTTCTAGGTGCGATTTATTGGGGCATGGTCTTAGGGATGCAAGATTGGATCAGTGAAGCGGATAATCGCAAGCTCATTCAAGTCAGTGTCTTACCTAGTCTGGGCGCATGGTTCAGTCTATTGTTGCCGATTAAAGCTGCACTTTTGGCATTGGCTATTTTATTAGCACTAGCATATGCGGCAGATGTTTGGTTATTATATAAGCATATTAAGCTTTACCCCGATTACCTACGCTTGCGTCGCAATCTCACTGTAGCCTCGGTTATTTTAATGTTACTGGCGGCCATTGCTTAGGGTTTATTAAACCAGAGCAGCAAGAAGCGTCGGTTCTATTAATCGTCTCATTCATTGAATGCAATGTTAATGTGCTAACAAAGCAAATTGCTGAGAGTGTTATGTTGCGCCTGAATTTTATGCTTTATATGCTGGTATTATTGTGCAGTCTTTTATTATCAGGTTGTGGCGGCTCTGAGCCTGAATCGCATTATCCAGCTATAAAAAACTTCCAGTTAGAGCGCTATTTAGGTAAATGGTATGAAATTGCACGCCTTGAAAATGCCTTTGAGCAAGGTTTGAATAATGTTTCTGTCGATTATTCTATTGATGAAGCAGATCGGATTCGCTTTAAAGCACAAAGTTTGTTAGTAGCTGCTGATGAGTGGCAATTGAAAAGCGGCATTCTTAATGTTGTCAGCGATGAGCATATTGGGCAGTTTACATTGTCGTTAGACAAAACGACAAATACCGACTACACCATACTGTATGTGGATTCAGACTATCAGTATGCCTTAGTAACAGCGGGGCAGGGCGATTATTTATGGATCATGTCACGAGCTCCGACCTTAGGGCCAAGTATCAGTCGTATTCTGATTAATAAAGCACGTGGCTTGGGATTCCCCGTGAATAAATTAGTGTTTATTGACCAAAATCGCCCTAATCGCTAAACGTCGCGTGATTTTAAAAATTTAAGGTGTTTTTATGCCGACTCAACGTGATTCTGAGCGCATAGCGCTACAAGAACAAGTATTACGCTTTCAACAATTTGATGCAGATATCGCTTGGGACATCGGCAATCGTTTGCGCACTAAAGCGTTAGAGCGTCAACAAGCCATCGTGATTGATATTACCTTAAATCATCAGCTATTGTTTTTTTGCGCGATGCCCAAAACCGCGCCAGATAATGCTGAATGGACTCGACGTAAACGTAATGTGGTGCAGCGTTTTCATCGTAGCTCTTATGCTATTGGTTTGACTTTAGAACGCCAAGGAACGACCTTAGCCGAAAAATATGGGGTGGCGAATGTAGATTTCGCGGCACATGGTGGTTGTTTTCCTGTCTTTATTCAAGAAGCCATGGTAGGTACTATTGCGATTTCAGGTTTGCCTCAGCGCGCGGATCACGAACTCATTGTTGAGGTATTAGCCGACTCTTTAGGTGAAAATTACGCGGGATTAAAGTTGGATTGATTGAGAAAAGGCCAAGTTTTTTAGGACTTGGCCGGCCTTCGGTCTCTCTACAGACTTACTCAAAACAGTTAATAAGTATTAAGTTTAATAAACAGCAGGCAAATCGAACAGCAAAACCTCGGTTTCTTGCTCTCCGTCTAGGCCTTTAATATGAAAACTAGTGCCTGCACTAACTTGCGCAGCGTCACCGGCTTTAAATAGTTTACCATTAAACTCCATACTGCCACGGGCAACATGCATATAAGCCATGCGGCGTGTAGCTAAGCGATAATATTGCACTTTTTCGGCGGGTAATATCGTGGCATAAATCAAAGCTTCAGTGGGTGCAGTGAGCGAGCCATATTTTCCTTCTGGCGACACTAATAAACACCATTGTTCACGTTTAACGGCGTTTGAAAAATGTTGCTGTGCATAACGTGGTTTTACATTGCGTTCAGTGGGGAGTAGCCAAATTTGTAATATATGCGTTTCTTGCTGTTTAAGTGGGTTGAACTCTACATGAGTAATACCACTGCCTGCAGATAGGTGTTGCACATCGCCTGCTCGAATAATGCTACCATTACCCAGATTGTCGCGGTGAGCTAAAGCGCCTTCTAAAACATAAGTCACAATTTCTATATTTTTGTGCGAATGTGTAGGAAAACCAGCTCCTGCTGCAATATGGTCATCATTAATGACGCGTAAGGCAGAAACACCCATATGACGTGGGTCGTAATACTCACCAAAAGAGAAGCTATGATAACTATTCAACCAATGATTGCGGAAATGACCTCGTTCTTCTGCTAATCGTACGGTTAACATAATTTGTCTCCATTGGTGTTATTTTAGCGTAGTTTATTACTAACCTCGAGTGAGTTGTAGGCTTTGAGTGTTAGATCACTACTAACCTAAAGTTGATAATAGTAAATAATGTATGAGTCAGTTTGATGATCTATTTTGGCTAGTGGAAGTCGTTGAGGCGGGTACTTTGAGTGCGGCTGCAGAGAAGCATCAAGTGACTAGCGCGGCCGTTAGTAAGCGTATTCGCTTGATGGAAGAGCGTCTGGGGGTACGTTTATTAGTCAGAACCACGCGTCGTTTACGGACTACCGAGTCGGGAGAAATGTATTATCAGCGTGGTAAGCGTTTGTTAGAAGATTTCCAAGAGCTTGAGGAAAATGTCAGTTCGACGCGGGATTGTTTGTCGGGTTCGATGCGAATTAATGCACCTTTGTCGTTTGGCTTAACACAGCTTGCTGAGCCCTTGACCAAGTTTATGCAGCTTCACCCCGAGTTAGAGATTAATTTACATTTGGATGATCGCTATATTGATGTATTAAATAGCGATTATGATGTGGTGATTCGTATTGGGCGTTTGCAAGATTCTTCTTTGGTCGCCCAACGTTTGGCTCAAGTAGAGTTATATTGTTGCGCATCACCGGCTTATCTGGAACAACATGGCTACCCTGCACAACCAAGTGACTTGTCGAAGCATAATTGCATGATTTATGAGCATGGTGGTGCGATGAATCAGTGGAGTTTTTTTAAAGATCGCCAGCGTTATGATATAACGGTCGCAGGACGTTTTCATTGCAACAATGGCGATGTGATGTGTGAGATGGGTATAAGGGGCTTAGGGATTTCTTTGCAGCCTGCCTTTATTGTACAGCCCGCTTTAGCGACAGGGCAGTTGGTTTCTTTATTAAAGGATTATACGATTGAGCCAATTTGGGTGTATGCGGTTTATCCCAGTCGGCATTTTTTACCACTAAAAATTAAACGTTTAATTGATTTCTTGCGCCAACAATTAGCCAGCAAATTTGCCGTCTAAGTGATTGGGTTTCTATCGTTTTTACTGTTTTATAAGCATACCCATGTCTGGAAATACCTTTGGAACTTTATTCACAGTGACTTCATTTGGGGAAAGTCATGGCCCTGCTATCGGTTGTATAGTGGATGGTTGCCCGCCGGGCATAAGTTTATGTGAAGCGGACTTACAAATTGATTTAGATCGACGCAAACCTGGGCAAAGCCGTCACACTACGCAACGCCGCGAAGAGGATGTGGTGCAAATTTTATCGGGGGTTTTTGAAGGGAAAACCACTGGAACGCCTATCGCCTTATTGATTCATAACACCGACCAGCGCTCCAAGGATTATTCGGACATTATGGATCGTTTTCGCCCTGGACATGCGGATTATACCTATTACAAAAAATACGGTTTTCGTGATTATCGGGGTGGTGGACGTTCTTCTGCACGGGAAACCGCCATGCGAGTTGCGGCGGGTGCGATTGCTAAAAAATATTTATTCGAGCGCTTTGGGGTACAAGTGCGTGGTTATTTATCGCAATTGGGGCCGATTGAAATTGATTGGGTTGATTGGAGTGTTGTTGACCAGAATCCTTTCTTTAGTCCAGATGCTAGTAAAGTAGCGGAATTAGAGTCGTATATGGATGGCTTGCGCAAAGAAGGCAATTCGGTAGGCGCGAAAATTACCACCATTGCTACTGACGTGCCAGTCGGTTGGGGTGAGCCTATCTTTGATCGTTTGGATGCTGAAATTGCCTATGCCATGATGGGTATTAATGCTGCCAAAGGGGTAGAAATTGGCGCGGGTTTTGCCAGTGTTACGCAGAAAGGGACTGAGCATCGTGATGAAATCACCCTGCAAGGTTTTTTGAGTAATCAAGCTGGTGGCATTTTAGGTGGAATTAGCTCAGGCCAAGATATTATTGTGCACACCGCATTTAAACCAACGTCAAGTATGCGTCTGCCGGGGCGGACGGTGAATTTACAAGGTGAAGCGGTGGAGGTCATTACCAAGGGGCGTCATGACCCGTGTGTGGGGATTCGGGCAACACCCATTTGTGAGGCCATGCTGGCCTTGGTGCTCATGGATCATGCGTTACGGCATCGAGGACAAAACGCGGATGTAACGACTGATTTGCCGAACATTCCAGCAAAACTCCCATAAAAAAAGCCCGCAACTGCGGGCTTTTTTATAAGCTAGCCATAGCTTCTAGACAATGCGATGGCTAACAAATTTACTCATATTGTCCAACACATCACCACCACGGCGGAAGCCTAGGCCACAGCCTTCCCACGCAAAAAAGACACCAGCCTGATAACTACGGCCTTCCGCATCTTTGGGGTATTCGGCAAAGGCTTGATAGACCTTATTATAATTGCCATAACTACCACCTACGGTTTTTAGCGCATTGCCTGCGGCATCTAAAATCGTGGTATTGGCGCCTTCGCGTCCAAACATAGTTTTGCAGACTTGTTTTTTGCCCTGTAAAGGTTCGCGGCGTGTTTCCAATAAATAGGGTGAGTCCGGAAAAAGATCGTGGAGTACCTTCATCATGCCCTTACTTTGGAATAGCAAGGTGTAAGCTGGATTCAAGACAATCCCTAGATCTTGACGACTAATATCATCCAGAATACCGGTAATACCATCGGTTTGTAGCGCTATTTCTTCCCAAGGATAAAGCTTAAACCAATAATCAAAACGGGTATTGTCTTGATTGAAAAAACCTTCTTCCTCAGAGAAGGCGACATCTTGCATATACGCAAAATCGGTTTGGAAACCGGCATCTTGTGCCATCTGCTGCAAGAAGCGCGTGGTACGCTCATCCTCAGATGAGCCATTAATGCTAGAAAAGAGAATGTTTTGATAATTATAGAATTCAGGGAAGGTATCAGGATCTTCTTCACCCGTAATCAAGCGCCGAAAGTTTTGGCTAAGCGCTTGGTATATATGATTAAATTGACTGTCTTCGTCCATGTGATTGGCTTTCAATAATGCCCATTGTACGATGGCAGTCTCAAATAAACTGGTAGGGGTATCAGCATTAAATTCAATCAGTTTAATAGGTAAGCCATCGATACCACCGGCAAAATCAAAGCGCCCATAAAGGTGTAAGTCGCCCTTGTCCCAGCTACGCTTAATTTGATTAACCAGATTAAACGGGATGTCGAGATCAAAAAATAACTCATTATCAATGACATGCTGACCTGCTTCGACATACATATTATAAAGCTCGTTAGCTGCCTGATAATAAGCATCGACCTCAGCTTCAGTGACATTAACGATTTCATTGGTCACATACGGTGTTCCATCACTATCGGTATGCCAAGACATGCCCACTTCTTCCATAACCGCTTGGTTAATGGGGTTTACTTTGAGGGTTTCGATCATGAATTATCCGCCAAATGAGTTACTATTCGAGTTGGTGGTGCTACCTTGATTACCACCAAAAAAGCCAGATCTTGGTTGAGTGCGCGGTTGAGTTGCCGTATTGCCAGCTGCTGGATTACGTGTGCTACTCATAGTGCTGCGAGCGCGCTCCGCTTGTTGCTGTTGGTGTTGACGGTAATTGGCATTACCCATCAGTTTATTGGCGATCATACCGCCAATCAAAGCTCCCGCTGCGGAAGCTAAAATGGTCTCACCTAAGCTTAAACCTTGATTTTGTGCAGTGGCTTCTTGCGTTAATTTAGATTCTCCTGCTTCAACACGCTTGGCCTCCTCTTCAGCTAGTTTTTTCAAATCAGCTTCGGAGAGAATTTGTTCGGTACCATCCATTTTTTTTAAGATGGCGCGCGTACCTTCACTAGAGGGGTATTTTTCTAATAATTCATAGGTGTCTGGATTAGCGCCGGTCTGCTTAATCACCATAAACACGCCTTGTTCAGAGGCGGCGGCATCCGCAATCGTTTCTTTATTCTCCGCTTTAGGCGCTGGTGCAGCTTGTTGATTATTACTGTCACAACCCTGCAAACCCGCCACAATCGTAAAGCCAAGACTGCCGACCATCGAATAAGAGAGAATTTTATGGATATAGTGCTTCATATGTCGTTCCAAAATGTTCGTGTTGGTCAAGCCTAGTCAAGATGCGCTCAAAAATCCATTTAGCAGGGTAAAACACCGGAAAAATACCAGTTATCGCTAAAAATAGGGCGGGTATAAGCAGATCGATACAATGAACGATTGTGTGGGTCTGTTCTCCGCAACACACTGGCCTTTGATCCCCTCGGAAAGCGCCAGACATGAATAGTTATATTAATCATAAAAACGAGTTAAACAACTATGATACAGAAACTGTTAAGCAGTGTCGTTTTGTCGATGACTTTATTAACGCATGTCGCATGGGCTGATATGGTTAATATTAATGAAGCCGATGCAACTGCCTTACAACAGAATTTAAAAGGCATTGGCAAGGTTAAAGCTGAAGCCATTATTGCGTATCGGCAAGAACACGGTGCTTTTAAAGCACTCGATGATCTTAAGGAAGTCAAAGGGATTGGTGACAATGTATTTGAGAAGATTAAGACTGACATTTCATTAACTGAAGGTCTGGTCCAAGCTTCTGATAAGGCGTCTAAAAAAGAAATAACCGGTAAGTCAGGTAAATCGGCCAGTACGGAAGAAACCTCGGTTGCAGACAAGCCATTGGTGAAAAGCCCAAGTGATGATAGTGCTAAAGCTAAGGGGGTAAGCTCAGGGGCAAGCAACCAAGCCGTAAAGACTGAGAAAAATAACTCGAAATAGGAGAGTATTAATTTACCTTATTGCTGAGCTTTTCTACCTTTAATACAGTAACTTATATCAGCTTCTTCAGAATCTAGTTAAACTTATTTCAGCTTTGAGGAAGCTGGCAACCGAAAGGGGATACATGATAAGTGTATCCCCTTTCTCATTTCCGTGATTCAATACGCGTATGGAACACAAGCCTATTTGAAACTATCGTTTCTGTCGTTATAATTCCTACTAAAATCATCGGTTAATGAGGAAGACTGAATGGATGCAGCAGAGCAGCAACTCGCAGCGCTTAATCGTGCGGGCTATCAGGCTGGCTTTGTCACCAATATTGAATCGGAGACACTGCCGCCGGGCCTTGATGAGTCTGTGATACGCCATATTTCTGCGCGTAAAAATGAGCCAGAATTTATTTTAGCGTGGCGTTTAGAAGCTTATCGTAAATGGCTAGCTATGGAAGAACCTGAGTGGGCGCACCTGCATTATGCGAAAATTGACTACCAAGCAATTTCGTATTTTTCAGCCCCTAAGTCCTTAGCGGATATGCCGAAAAGCTTGGATGAAGTTGATCCTGAGCTATTGCGTACTTATGAAAAACTCGGGATTCCGCTTGAGGAGCAAAAAATGCTCGCTGGGGTGGCAGTGGATGCGGTGTTTGATAGTGTATCGGTCGCGACTACCTTCCGTAAGCAATTAGCGGAAGCAGGTGTGATTTTTTGCTCCATTTCTGAGGCCATGCACGAGCATCCTGAGCTGATCAAAAAGTATTTAGGCTCAGTAGTCCCTCAAGAAGACAATTTCTTCGCGGCGTTGAATGCAGCGGTATTTACCGATGGTACATTTGTTTATATTCCGCCTAATACGCGCTGCCCGATGGAATTATCCACCTATTTCCGGATTAATGAGCGTAATACCGGTCAATTTGAACGCACCCTAATTATTGCGGATAAAGGCAGTTATGTAAGTTATTTAGAGGGGTGTACCGCGCCTCAGCGCGATGAAAATCAACTCCATGCCGCCGTCGTTGAATTAATTGCCTTAGAAGATGCCATGATTAAGTACTCCACCGTGCAAAACTGGTATCCGGGCGATGCCAATGGCAAGGGTGGCATTTATAATTTCGTTACCAAGCGTGGGGTGTGCGAAGGTGCGCGCTCGCGAATTTCTTGGACGCAAGTTGAAACCGGCTCGGCGATTACGTGGAAATACCCAAGCTGTATTTTGAAAGGGGATGATTCGGTCGGTGAATTTTATTCGGTGGCCGTGACGCGTGGGGCGCAGCAGGCGGATACTGGCACAAAAATGTTCCATATTGGTAAAAATACCCGTAGTACCATTGTTTCTAAAGGGATTTCAGCAGATCGTGGCCAAAATGCGTATCGAGGTCTGGTACGTATGAATAAGGGCGCGGAGAATGGGCGCAATCATACCCAATGTGATTCTTTATTGATTGGCGACAAGTGCGGTGCCCATACCTTCCCGTATATTGAAGTCGCAAACCCGACAGCACAGGTGGAGCATGAGGCTACGACCTCCAAAATTGGTGAGGATCAATTATTTTATTGCCGCCAGCGTGGCTTAAGCCCTGAAGATGCAGTGTCAATGATCGTGAATGGTTTTTGCAAAGATGTATTTAATGAGCTGCCGATGGAATTTGCGGTGGAAGCGCGCAAATTACTAGCGATTAGTTTAGAAGGCGCAGTTGGCTAAGAGGAACTTATGTTATCTATCAAGAATCTACACGCTAGTATTAATGGCAAAGAAATCCTAAAGGGTCTGAATCTGGAGATCGAGGTTGGCAAAGTACACGCGATCATGGGACCTAATGGTTCAGGCAAAAGCACACTCTCGAAAGTATTAGCGGGTCGCGAAGAATATGAAGTAACGAGCGGATCGGTGACTTATAAAGGCCAAGATTTATTGGCCATGAGCCCTGAGGAACGCGCTCAACAAGGTATTTTCATGGCTTTCCAATATCCAGTGGAGTTGCCGGGCGTGAATAATACTTATTTTATGCAGACTTCCTTAAATGCAGTGCGCAAAGCACGGGGTGAGCCAGAGTTAAACTCGCTGAATTTTATGAAGTTAATGCGCGCTAAGCTCAAAACGCTAAATATGGACGAGAGTTTATTAAAGCGTTCTGTCAATGCCGGATTTTCCGGTGGGGAAATGAAGCGCAATGAAATTCTACAAATGAGTTTATTAGAGCCTTATTTAGCGATTTTGGATGAAACCGATTCTGGTTTGGATATTGATGCTCTGCGCATTGTTGCGGATGGTGTGAATAATTTACGTTCGCCTGAGCGCTCAATGCTCGTGATTACTCATTATCAGCGCTTGCTGGATTATATTCAGCCTGACTATGTCCATGTCTTAAGTGGTGGCAAAATTATCCGTTCTGGCGATAAATCCTTGGCGCTGGAATTAGAAAAGCACGGATATGGTTGGATTAAAGAGGGAGCGGAGGCAGCATGAGTAATGCAGTGCCCAATCACGAGTCTCTCAAAGCACATTACCTCAAAGTAGCCCAAGATGCTGCCAAAACTTTGTCCCAGCAACAGGCGATTGAGCATTTATTGCCCCTAAAGCTGCCTACGCTACGGGATGAATCTTGGCGTTATACGCCTTTAGCGCCAATTTTGGGGCAAGCCTTCCATGCAGTACAGCGCGAAGAGGATTTGCTGACTGTAGATGATGTGCAGCAAGCACGTGCCACCCCTTTAGAAAGCCCTTGTTTGGTATTTTTAAATGGCTTTTATCAAGCAGACTTATCAGTTTTGCCGGCGGATGGTTCGGTGCTTGTCGATGCTCATTCACATACAGTAATGCCAACAGCAGTGTTTCAGCAGTCATTTTTTGCTGGTCTGAATGCAGCTTCGGCTGACACTATTCTAGTGCGCCTTAAGGCTCAAACAACTTCCGCCCAGCCTCTTGAAATATTGCATTTTACCTATAGCTTTGAGAGTAATTTCATTGCGCAACCACGCTTGCACCTATTAGTAGAAGAAGGTGCCCAAGCAATGGTGATTGAGCAGCATCTATCGCTGGCTGATACGCTTTGCTTTACCAATCAAGTCTTACAGATTGAGGTGGGCAAGGGTGCACAATTGACGCATCCACGCTTACAGAATGAAAGCCTGCGTGCGCGTCATTTGAGTCATGTGAGTGTTCATTTGGCCGAGGATTCACGTTATCAAAGCACGAATATAGCCTTAGGTTCGACTTGGTCGCGCGTGGAGTGGCAGGTGGCCTTTAAGGGTGAACATGCTTACGCGGATTTAAATGGTTTTTATCTATCCGGTGCTAATCAGTCACATGATATGCAATTAAGTGTGTTGCATAGGGTGCCGAATTGCAGCAGTAGCGAGCAGTTTAAAGGTATTTTACATGCCAATGGACGCGCGATTTTCGATGGCAATATTGTTGTAGCGCAAGATGCTCAGAAAACCGATGCGCAATTGAATAATGCGAATTTGGTCTTATCGCGTGATGCTGAAGTGTATACCAAACCGCGTTTAGAAATTTATGCGGATGATGTGAAGTGTAGTCACGGTACCACCGTTGGTCAGCTTGACCCCGAGGCATTATTTTATTTGCGCGCGCGCGGTATTCCCAAGCAGGACGCCATTACCATGGTTGCAAGCGGATTTGCGGGTTCTATGCTTGAAACCTGTGGATTTGAGCCCTTGCAAGCGCGTGTAATGCAAATGCTAACCCAACAATTAACCGAAGCCGCCGCGAGTATTTAAGAGGTGAGGCGTATGTTTAAATTATCGCGTCTGGAAGAATCTCAAAAAGCAGAAGCTGTTGAACATAATTTGACTGAAAAGCGTGCCTGGCTGAAAGAGCGCATTGTGGATGCTATTAAGCAGGTTTACGATCCCGAGATTCCGGTCAATGTTTATGACTTAGGTCTGATTTATAATTTGGATTTGGACGATAATAATAATGTGTCGATTCAAATGACACTAACCAGTCCAGCTTGCCCTGTGGCGGGGAGTTTGCCCGGTTTAGTGGAGGCGGCGGCTCGTTCACAAATTGAAGTGAATGATGTCAATGTGGACTTAGTCTGGGATCCGCCTTGGGATCGTTCGCGGATGAGTGAAGATGCCTTGTTACAACTGAATATGTATTAGGAGTTGGCATGATTACCATTACTGAAAAAGCCGCGAATCATATTCGCAAACAATTAGAAAAACGTGGCAGCGGCGTAGGTATGCGTTTAGGCGTGAAAAAAAGTGGATGTACCGGTTTAATGTATGTCGTGGATTATGTCGACGCTCCGGCGAGTAATGACATGATTTATGAAAATCATGGTGTGAAAGTGGTCGTTGATAAAGACAGTTTGGATTATTTAAAGGGCACCGAAATTGATTACGTGCGCACTAATGCATTAAACCAAGGTCTAGAATTTCGTAATCCTAATGTTAAAGATTCCTGCGGCTGCGGCGAATCATTCAACGTATAAAGGACTTGTTGTGTCAGCCAATGCCGAAATAGAAGCGATTATTAGTGATTTTGAGTTTTTAGATGACTGGGAGCAGCGCTATCAGTATTTGACTGAATTAGGTGAAGCCTTACCAACAATGCCTGAGGCGGAAAAGATTGATGCTAACCGTGTTAAAGCCTGCATGAGCAAAGTGTGGGTGAAGGCGCATCCCAGTGAGGATGGCACAATCGTATTCAATGGCGATTGTGATACAGCAATTATTAAAGGGGTGGTCGCCCTTTTAGTACAGCTTTACTCGCATAAAACGGCACAGGAAATTTTGGATTTAGATGTTGATGATATGTTTGAACGTTTAGCATTAGCGGAAAATTTAAGTCCAAATCGGCATGTCGGCGTGTATGCGATTGTGGAAGTGATGAAAGATCAGGTGCGTGCATTTGCCTAACGCGAACGTTTGGTGCTGCACTCAACGTTCTCTTTTCTGAAACGAGGCGCGCTAATCCATCCTACTTCACTGTGACAAGTGCCAAGCTATAAAAACTCCACCTTCATAATTGACGTTTAACTACCCAAGAGTAGTTTATGAATCCAACTCCTTTGACTAAAACCGTTTTTTCCTCCCCCATTACTTTCCTCGCGTTTGGTTTTGGTAGCGGCCTTGCGCCGAAAGCGCCCGGAACCTTTGGGACTTTGGCAGCGATTCCTATTTATTGGCTATTATCCCATGCACCTTGGTGGCTTTATATCGATATTGTGATTGCGGCGGCGCTTATAGGCATTTGGATCTGCGGGAAAGCCTCTGAGCAATTAGGGGTGCATGATCATAGTGGGATTGTGTGGGACGAATTTGTCGGCTATTGGCTGACTATGTTTTTAGCGCCCACAGGACTCAGCTGGATTGTGATTGGCTTTTTATTATTTCGCTTATTTGATATTTGGAAGCCATGGCCGGTGAGCTGGGCGGATGAACGTCTAGCAGGCGGACTAGGCGTGATGGCGGATGATATTATTGCCGGACTTTATGCTTTTGTGGTGTTACAAGCGCTGGTAAAGGTTGCTGAGTTGATGGCTTGGCTGTGAAAAATACAGTGAAACTGTTACGCTTCGCGCTTTGTGGCTTAATGCTTTTTTGGTGGACTCATGACAAAAGTTAGAACGCGTTTTGCGCCTAGCCCTACTGGCTATTTGCACATTGGTGGCGCACGTACCGCCCTATTTTCATGGCTTTATGCGCGGAAAATGGGTGGTGATTTCATTTTGCGCATTGAGGACACCGACCTAGAACGCTCCACGCAAGCCTCAGTGGATGCCATTTTAGAGGCGATGGCTTGGCTCGACCTGCATTATGATGAAGGGCCTTTTTACCAGACCCAACGCTTTGATCGCTATAAAGAAGTTGTACAGCAGTTGCTCGAGAGCGGGCATGCTTATTACTGCTATACCTCCAAAGACGAATTGGATGCTATGCGTGAAGCACAAATGGCACGCAAAGAAAAACCGCGCTATGACGGGCGTTGGCGTGATAGCACAGAAACGCCACCAGCAGGTGTAAGTCCTGTGATACGCTTCAAAAATCCTTTGGAGGGTGTGGTCGAATTTGATGATATGGTGCGTGGCAAAATTGCCATTAGTAATACTGAATTAGATGATTTGATTATTGCGCGCTCAGATGGTATTCCAACCTACAATTTGTCCGTAGTCGTTGATGATATTGATATGGGTATCACACATGTTATTCGCGGCGATGATCATATTAATAATACCCCGCGCCAAATCAATATTATGCGCGCTTTGGGTCACGAGCCGCCAATATTTGGTCATGTGCCGATGATTTTAGGCCCAGATGGGCAGCGTTTATCTAAACGTCATGGCGCCGTCAATGTGATGCAATATCGTGACGAAGGTTATACGCCGGAAGCTTTATTAAATTATTTAGTACGTTTAGGTTGGTCGCATGGCGATCAGGAAATCTTTAGCCGCGAAGAGATGATTCAGTTGTTTGCCGCAGAAGATCTTAATCGTGCACCGTCAGCGATTAATCCAGACAAATTGGTGTGGCTGAATCAGCATTACTTAAAGACTTTGCCAGTTGAAGACATTGTTAAGCAATTGCAGTGGCAATTAGAATCTCAAAAGCTCGATATTAGCCAAGGGCCTCGCTTAGAGCATGTCGTCATGGCACAGCGTGAGCGGGTGCATAATTTGGCGGAAATGTTGAGCGCTAGCCGTTATTTTTATGAGCCCATCACTAGCTATCATCCTGATGCGATTGCCAAGCAATTTAAGCCCGAAACGGCAAATTATTTGCAAACTGTGCAGGATGAACTAGCCTCGATTGAGCATTGGCAAGATGAACCGATTCATGCGGCTATTCAAACGGCCTGTGAAAAGCTGGGTGTAAAACTGGGTAAAGTAGGGCCCGCTTTGCGTGTGGCGGTGACTGGAAATACGTCTTCGCCTTCCTTGGAAGTGACTTTACGTCTGGTTGGCAAGGAGCGTAGTCTGGAGCGAATTGCCAATGCAATAAAATTTATTAAAAACAGCTGAGGTTAAGCTTGACACCTGAGCGCGCTTGCTTCAGAATTCGCGCTTCTTCGGGGGGCTATAGCTCAGCTGGGAGAGCGCTACACTGGCAGTGTAGAGGTCAGCGGTTCGATCCCGCTTAGCTCCACCACCGCGCTTGGGTAACGGCATTTTCATCGACGAGGTGAGCATGGTTTTCCTAGGTCGGTTAGTATTTTTTGTAGGCTTGATTGTAACAGTAGTCTCGTTAGTATTAGGTTTTGGACTCCTGTTTGCAGGAATAGCGAATTGGGCTCAGTTTTTCTTGATGGCGATACCACTCGGTTTTTTACTCCTTTTTGCCGGGTTGTCCACACATGTATTAATTGAGCCGAGAGAAAGTGATAAGTAATAACTCTGCGTCCCCATCATCTAGTGGCCTAGGATATCGCCCTTTCACGGCGAGTACTGGGGTTCGAATCCCCATGGGGACGCCACTTTATTAGTTATCAGT
>NZ_AQVE01000014.1 GCF_000371925.1 Thiolinea disciformis DSM 14473
CAACAATTTTTTCGGGAATACCGTCGCGGTTGCCCACATTATGATAGTAAAGTTGAAAACTACGTTGGCAATCACGGCAGCGGTAACGCGGTTCACCACTACGCGCATAGCCGTGTTTGTAAATCGATGCACTTTGACAGTAGCGGCAGTCGACTGGTACGGTGGCCATACACACCTCTTCCTCAGATCAAATGCCTTTAACGATAAAGCTCCATCAAAGCGTTTTCAACTCCCTTAAATCACGACCTAACGTTTCAATGGGATTTTGTCCGATACATTTTGCGCAGTGGATTATATGAGGAGGTACGTCGTATTTTGCGTCAAGCACTAAGAAGCCCCCTGCGTTTGAGTGATTTGACTTATCAGTTCGCGCTTAAAGAATAAACGCCTCTCTAAACTAATAACCTTAGTTTTACATAGACTGTCCATTATACCCAAGATTATTGCTGTATGATTGCCGCATTTAACCCATTAGAATAATTCCATGAATAAGCCTAAATGCCCTGTACATACTGTTTCAGAAACGGCTACTGCTCTCAATACAGGCTGGCCTGCTGGTCCAAAAAGGCGCTTACTTGGCTGGAGTTTATTAAGTCAATTGCGCCGCGATTTTTTGGGTAGTTTTCAGTTGTGGCAACAGCAATATGGTAATGTTATCCATCTGGATATTTGGCCTGAACATGAAATCATTGTAGCGGATCCGGCTTTAGCACGTGAATTATTAGTCACTCATCATCAGGCACTTATTCGTTGGGAACATGCGATACAGGTCTTTAGCCAATTCGATGGGCACAGTGTGCTTACCACCGAGGGTCAAACGTGGAAGCAAAAACGCGAAGCTTTACAGCCTAGTTTTACGCAAAAAAACTTGCAACAGTTTATTCCGCAAATCGTAGCCGCTACGGAGCAAGCAGTGCAGTCGTATACGACGTCAGCCAAGCCCGTCGAAACCCTGTTAACGGCGTTGACGATGGATATTATTACGCGCCTACTCTTTTCTAACGCATTAACGGGTGAGGAAATGACTAAAGCGCCGCAGGCAGTACACACCCTACTCATGCACGCCAATGCAGAGTTTTATGTGCCCATGAAAGTACCCCATTGGTTACCGTGGAAATGGGAAAAGCGGCGGGCTTTAAATTATTTACGCCAATGGATTGACCAACATATTCAAGCACGTTTAGCCTTAGACGATGCAAATTGGTCACCTGATTTATTGTCACAATTGTTGCATTTACATCAACAAGACCCGACCGCTTGGTCATTAACCAGTGTCGCCGATGAATGTATGACACTGTTTCTTGCGGGGCATGAAACGACGGCGGTGACTTTGCGTTGGTGGCTCTGGTGTATGGCAACCCATCCACAGGCACAAATGCAAGCGCGTGAAGAAATTGCTCAAGTGTTAGGACAATCAGCCCCTACGGCTGAAACGCTGGGACAATTAAATTATTTGCAGCAAACCTTAAAAGAAACCATGCGCTTATATCCCGCTGCACCCACACTATTAACACGCCGCTCCACTCAAGCAATTCAACTGGGCAATTGGCAATTTCCAGCACGCACGCTGTTTATAGTGCCCCTGTACTTAATGCAGCAGGACGCAGAGTGGTTTGAAAATCCCAAGCGTTTTATGCCTGAACGCTTTGATGGCAAAACCACACCACCACGCGGTAGTTATATGCCTTTTGGGATTGGTACACGGGTCTGTTTAGGGCAGCATTTAGCGACGACGGAAATGGTAGTGATTGCTTCTATGCTATTACAACGTTTTAACCTCACGCTGACAGAACCTATGAGCTTTGACGGTATGAAAGCCGTGTTTAATGTATCGCTGCGTCCCGAGAAAAACTTGCCTATTAAACTGGAACCTTTAAATTCATGAGCTAAGTCTATTCCTAGAGATGTTACTGAGCACCTGCTAGTGCGCATGGCGTATGAATTAATATAGGGGTGGGTGGGGCCTTGCTTTGAGGGGGATTTTTCCAGCTTGCTAGCATTTTTAAAAAATGCTGGCATTGCGTGCGTTTGCTATCATTTCAGGAGTCTATGAATAGTGAAAGGTGAATCATGGGAAACTTAAGTATTCGACGTTTAGATGACGCTACTTTATAAGGATTGCGGGTACACGCTGCACGGCACAATGTGTCAATGGAAGAGGAGGCGCGTCGTATTCTGCGTCAAGCCGTGAGCAGTTCCGTGCGTTTGGGGGATTTGGCTTGTCAATTATTTGGCAAAGAATCAGGGATTGAATTGGAGTTACCCCAGCATAGCGCGCATGTGCCTTTGAGTTTTTAGTATGATTTTACTAGACACTAATATTGTTTCTGAATTGATGCGCCCTGAGCCACAAACCACGGTTATTGAATGGCTGAATGCCCAAGAACCTTTGGATATCTATATTTCGGTTATTACGATAGCTGAAATTGAGTATGGTTTATGGGTATTGCTAGAGGGACAAAGGCGGCGTCTATTGCAGCAAAAATTTGCTTGGTTTATTGCACAAGGTTTTGCAGAGCGGGTTTTGGATTTCACAACCGAAGTCGCGCATCATTATGCGGATATTATGGCGTATCGACGTAGTTTAGGCGTGCCAATGAGTGTACCTGATGGACAAATCGCAGCGATTGCACGGTTCAATCGTTTCACTTTGGCCACCCATAATAGTAAGGATTTTGAGAATTGTGGGTTAATGCTGGTTAATCCATTTTCTGCCTAGAGCCACGCCTTATCAAAGTGGGTAACTAAGAAAAAAGTTGCACCGAATTATTTATAGCTTATTAATCCTACGCATCCTCATGCAGTCGTACATTTAACTCTTCAATGACACCCGCCCAGTTAGCATTGGTCGCCCAGCCTTGGCACAACGCTTTCGATTGTGATTCTGTCCAAAAATCGGCTTCGCTCAAATGCACACCACGCGGCACTTGATGTGTTTGAATAAATTGTTCAATTGATGCTTCGTCGTTGGGTAAACCCAATTGTTTGAACAAGGTGGGGAGATCATAGATTTCGCCAAGCATTAGGGGCACTCCTTGAACGTATCAATGTTTCAATAATTTTATTGTAGTGAAATTATCAGGATTTGCCCGTTAACCTTAGTAAAATACTAGGATTT
The DNA here is from genome assembly GCF_000371925.1 of Thiolinea disciformis DSM 14473. Taxonomy (GTDB): domain Bacteria; phylum Pseudomonadota; class Gammaproteobacteria; order Thiotrichales; family Thiotrichaceae; genus Thiolinea; species Thiolinea disciformis. The sequence goes on from NZ_AQVE01000014.1 coordinate 3,119, forward strand.
AATGCTCGCCAATCCTAGCAATAAAATAAGCAACGTATTGTAGATTTATCTTTGGCATGGCTCATCCCAAGGTATAACCACCATCCACTGTGAAATTTTGCCCATTCACATAGGATGCGCCCTTGCTAGCTAAAAACACCACTATGGCGGTAATTTCAGCGGGTGTACCCGTTCGATGGGCGGCAGTGGTTTGCATAAAATCAGGGGCAGCGTCGCCCATTAAGCGGTGCAACATAGGCGTTTGGGTTACGCCCGGGGAAACGGCATTAACCCGTATACTATGCGGACTATATTCCAAGGCAGCGACACGGGTTAAACCTAAAACAGCCTGTTTGCTGGCGGTATATAAAGCGGTTTGTGCAAAAGCAGATTGCGTGACAATCGAGGCATTATTAATAATGCAACCACGACCTTGTTTGACCATCGCGCGTAATTGGTGCTGCATACACCACCAAACGCCACGTATATTGGTATTCATAGTCAGCGCGTAATCGTCGTTCGTATTATCAATAAATGCTCGGCTCACGCCTTCTGTGCCCGCATTATTAAATGCAATATCTAAGTGCCCATAGTGCTCCAGTGTGGTTTGTACTAGATTAGCAATCGAGGCTTCCTGTAAGACATCGGTTGGCACAAACAAGGCTTCACCACCAGCGGCTTGAATAGCACTCACTACTGCTTCTCAGGTTGCCGCCGTGCTGCAACCACGACCTTGCAACCGGCTTGCGCTCTAATGCTTGAGCAGATGCTTCACCAATGCCAGACGAAGCGCCTGTTACCATTGCTACGGTTTCGCTTAAATCCAATAAATCAGTCTGCATGAGTTTTTCTCAACTTGAACGAAGAGAGAGTATGCAGCTAAAGCGATTGTTTGATAATCTGCATAATCCTAGATGAATTGCTGAGAAAAATTCACGAATGCCCCGTCCTGCCCTGAATGATCTGGTTGCGTTTCGTACCGTTGCACGTCTCAAAAGCTTTCGCCGCGCGGCTTTAGAGCTTGAAGTATCGGCTTCCGCATTAAGCCATACCCTGCGCCATTTGGAAGAACAGTTAGGCATTCGTTTATTACAACGAACGACCCGCAGTGTGTCTCTAACGGAAGCAGGGCAAGCCTTATTGGCGCAAGTCCAACCAGCTTTAGAGCAGATAGATCAGGCCTTGGATGGCTTAAATACGTTTCGTGCGACGCCACGCGGGACTTTACGGCTAAATGTACCAGCCAATGTTGCCCAGTTTATTCTTGCGCCCCATCTGGCGCTTTTTCTACAGCAATATCCTGATATTCAACTAGAAATAGTCTGTGAAGATGCATTAATTGATATCGTAGCCGCAGGGTTTGATGCAGGGATTCGGTTTGAAGAAAGACTGCAACAAGACATGATTGCTATTCCCTTGATCCAAAACCTACCTATGGTCATGGTGGCGGCGCCTTCCTACTTACAACAACACGGTACGCCCCAAATCCCGCACGATTTAACCCAGCATCAATGTTTACGTTGGCGGTTTAGCAATGGCGAATATTACCATTGGGAATTAATGGACGCAGGGAAACTTATAGAAATAGCCGTGCAAGGACGTTTTGCAAGTAATGATGCTGTAATGCTAATAGCAGCCGCTCGCCAAGGTTTAGGTTTGGCTTATTTATTTAAAGCGCAAGTTGAAGCGGACTTAGCACAAGGTAGTCTGGTGGCTGTCCTCAACGAATACTGCGACCAAAATTTTAATTTGTTTTTGTATTATCCCAGTCGAAAACAATCCGCTAGTTTAAAAGCCTTTATTGGGTATTGGCGTGAGTTTTTCTAAGACTTTAACTGGCGCAGCAAGACAAAACTAGCGCATCAATGTGTTCACCAAATCCGAACACTTCTTCTGAATTTTCTGCTTTATCAAACAAAGTACTTGTTTTAAGCTCGCAAAGTGAGGAGAACCACCCACTATAATGCTCTAGGTTGCTTTACCTCGCTTGTAAAATAATCAGGATGCACCATGAATACTGCCACCATCCAAATTTTAATTGATCGTCACTGTGAGCAAGCGGGGGCTTTGTTGCCTTTGCTACACGCGATTCAAGCTGAGTTTTCTTATATTCCCGAACAAGCTATTCCGCTAATTGCGCAGGGTTTAAATCTGTCGCGGGCTGAAGTGCACGGGGTAATTAGCTTTTATCATCATTTCCGCACCACACCTGCGGGTAAACATAGCTTGCAAATTTGTCGGGCTGAATCCTGCCAAGCCATGGGTAGCCGTGAGCTGGAAGCACACGCTAAAGCCAGTTTAGGCATTGATTACCACCAAACTACCACTGATGGCGCGATTACTCTTGAGCCGGTGTACTGTTTGGGAAATTGTGCTTGCTCGCCTTCAGTACGGGTAGACGATGAAATACAAGGGCGAATGGATGCGGCGCAATTGGATGCGTTGATTGCTGAATTACGTCAAGGCGGTGCAGCATGACTTATAAAGTTTATGTGCCCTGTGATACCACAGCCGTATCAATTGGTGCTGATAAAGTCGCTGCTGCCATCAGTCAACAAGCCCAAGCTCAAGGCTTAGCAATAGAATTAGTGCGTAATGGTTCACGCGGTTTATTTTGGCTAGAACCAATGGTCGAGGTTGAAACTGCACAAGGGCGGATCGCTTATGGCCCTGTGCGGGTTAGTGATGTGGCTAGTTTGTTTGAAGCGCAGTTTTTCCAAGCGGGTGATCATCCTCTGAAACTCGGCCTGACCGAAGAAATTCCTTTCTTAAAAAAACAAGAGCGCCTGACATTTGCGCGTGTTGGGGTGATTGACCCGCTTTCAGTATCAGATTATGCCGCACATGGTGGCTGGGTTGGTTTACGGAATGCCTTGAGTTTGACACAAGCGGATATTGTCGCTGCTGTCACTGCCTCGGGCTTACGTGGGCGTGGTGGCGCGGCTTTTCCGACCGGAATTAAATGGCAAACAGTACTAAAAGCAGAAAGTGAGCAGAAGTATATAGTCTGCAATGCGGATGAAGGCGACTCGGGGACTTTTTCTGATCGTATGCTCATGGAAGGTGATCCATTCTGTTTAATTGAAGGGATGATTATTGCAGGTGTGGCGGTCGGGGCAACACAAGGCTATATCTATCTGCGCTCTGAATATCCGCGTGCGTTTAATACGCTGAAAACTGCTATTGCCAATGCCAAAGCCGCCGGTTTTCTCGGCGCGAATATTCTTAATTCTGGCAAAAGTTTCGAGCTAGAAGTGCGTTTAGGGGCAGGGGCTTATATCTGCGGTGAAGAAACTTCACTCTTAGAAAGTTTAGAAGGCAAGCGCGGTCAAGTGCGTGCTAAACCACCGTTGCCTGCGATTCAAGGTTTATTCGGCAAACCGACTGTAGTAAATAATGTGGTATCACTAGCGAGTGTGCCGGTGATTTTAGCGAAAGGTGCTGAATTCTATGCGAATTATGGCATGGGACGTTCGCGCGGAACTTTAGCTTTCCAATTGGCTGGCAATATTAAGCAGGGCGGCTTGGTGGAAAAGGCGTTTGGCTTAAGCCTATATGAGCTTTTATATGAGTTTGGCGGTGGTAGTCGTTCTGGCAAACCGATTCGTGCGGTGCAAGTCGGTGGGCCATTGGGTGCTTATCTGCCGGCGGAACAATTCCATTTACCACTCGATTATGAAGCCTTTGCTAAAGAAGAGTTTATGATTGGGCACGGTGGCGTAGTGGCCTTTGATGAATCGGTCGATATGGCACAGATGGCGCAATTTGCGATGGAGTTTTGTGTCGAAGAATCTTGCGGTAAGTGCACGCCGTGTCGGATTGGTTCGGTGCGTGGGGTTGAAGTGATTGAGCGTATTCGCAACGGTGAAAACCGTGACGCTAATGTTGAGTTACTCAAAGATTTATGCGACACCATGATCAATGGCTCGCTGTGTGCCATGGGTGGGATGACGCCCTTTCCCGTATTGAGTGCTTTAAAATATTTTCCGGCTGATTTCGGCATCACTGCCGTGCCTAAGGTGTGAGGATTCATTATGTCTTGCCATTGCCAATCCAGTCTTGATTTAGGAACACCTGCAAGTACTTCCACCGAGCGCGTGAGTTTCACTATCGATGGTCAAACGATCAGTGCACCTGCGGGAACCACCATTATTCGCGCCGCAGCGGAAGCAGGGATCAAAATCCCGAAATTATGCGCGACTGAGCAACTCAATTCCTTCGGTTCGTGTCGGCTTTGTTTAGTACAAGTCGAAGGGCGACGCGGCTATCCGGCCTCTTGCACTACACCTGTTGAAGCAGGGATGAAGATTGTCACGCAATCACCGAAACTCGCTGAGATTCGCAAAGGCGTGATGGAGTTATATATCTCCGATCACCCGCTCGATTGCTTGACCTGCACCGCGAATGGGAACTGTGAATTGCAGGATATGGCCGGTGTGGTTGGCTTGCGCGAAGTACGTTATGGCATGGCAGGGGAGAATCATTTTGACGCTCAACATGCTCAGCCAAAAGATGAATCGAATCCGTATTTTACTTTTGAACCCAGCAAATGCATTGTCTGTTCGCGTTGTGTGCGGGCTTGTGAGGAAGTGCAGGGGACGTTTGTGCTAACCATTAGTGGGCGCGGTTTTGCTTCTAAAGTGGCGGCTGGTGCGGATGAAAGTTTCTTAGGCTCGGAATGTGTCTCTTGTGGTGCTTGTGTGAATGCCTGCCCAACAGCGACTTTAAGCGAAAAAACACTGATTCAAATGGGGCAAGCCGAGCGTTCGGTGACTACCACTTGCGCGTATTGCGGGGTAGGTTGTTCTTTCCATGCGGAAGTGAAGGGTCAGCAAGTGGTGCGCATGGTGCCGAATAAACAAGGTGGCGCTAATGCAGGTCATGCCTGTGTGAAAGGGCGCTTTGCATGGGGTTATGCGACCCATCCTGATCGGGTGACAAAACCGATGATTCGTAAGTCGATTCATGACGCTTGGCAGGAAGTGAATTGGGATGAAGCAGTGAATTATGCGGCGAGTGAGTTCAAGCGTATCCAAGCCAAATATGGGCGTAAATCCGTCGGTGGCATCACCTCTTCACGTTGCACCAATGAAGAAACATGGCTAGTACAAAAACTAGTACGCACGGCATTCGGCAATAATAATGTCGATACTTGTGCACGTGTCTGCCATTCACCGACCGGTTATGGTTTAAAGCAAACTTTGGGTGAGTCTGCTGGTACACAAGATTTTGAATCGGTGATGCACGCCGATGTGATTATTGTCATGGGGGCGAATCCAACCGAAGGTCATCCGGTGTTTGGTTCACTGTTGAAAAAGCGTTTGCGCCAAGGTGCCAAACTTATTGTGATTGACCCACGTGAGATTGAGATTGTCCGCGCTCCGCATATTGATGCAGCGTATCACTTAGCCCTTAAGCCCGGTACCAATGTCGCCATGATTAATGCCTTGGCACATGTGATTGTCACAGAGGGTTTAATGGATGAGGACTTTGTACGCAATCGCTGCGAACAGCCTGCGTTTGCACAGTGGCGCGAGTTTATTCTGCGCCCCGAAAATAGCCCTGAAACCGTGTCTGAGATTACGGGTGTTTCTGCTGATGATATTCGCGGAGCCGCACGTTTATATGCTTCAGCACCGAATGGTGCGATTTATTATGGCTTAGGTGTGACCGAACATAGTCAAGGTTCGACTACTGTAATGGGCATTGCGAATTTAGCCATGCTCACCGGCAATATTGGGCGTGCTGGGGTAGGGGTCAATCCGCTGCGTGGGCAGAACAATGTGCAAGGTTCTTGTGATATGGGTTCCTTCCCGCATGAGTTGCCCGGTTATCGCCATGTGAGCAATGATGCAGTACGTCATGAATTTGCATCTTATTGGCAAGCTGAGCTTGATCCTGAACCTGGCTATCGCATTCCAAATATGATGAATGCCGCGATTGCAGGCACCTTCAAAGGCATGTATATCCAAGGGGAGGACATTGCTCAGTCGGATCCGAATACTAAACATATTCAAGCGGCACTCTCGAATCTGGAATGCCTGGTGATTCAGGATATTTTCTTTAATGAAACCGCGAAGTATGCGCATGTGTTCTTACCTGGCGCGTCGTTCTTAGAAAAAGATGGCACTTTCACCAATGCCGAGCGACGCATTTCACGAGTGCGTAAAGTGATGGAACCCTTAGGCAGCAAAGCGGATTGGGAAGGAACCATGCTGCTGGCGAATGCTTTAGGGGTGAAAATGGAGTATCAGCATCCATCGGAAATTATGGCCGAGATTGCTGCTTTGACACCCACTTTCCGTGGTGTGACTTATGAAAAGTTAGATGAGTTCGGCAGTTTGCAATGGCCGTGTAATGACGAGCATCCTGAAGGTTATCGGATTATGCATACCGAAACCTTCACCCGTGGTTTAGGACAATTTATTCTCACTGAATATGTGCCGACCACCGAGAAAATCACGGCACGCTTCCCACTGATTTTGACCACAGGGCGCATTTTGAGTCAGTACAATGTGGGCGCACAAACCCGCCGAACTCAGAATGTGGTGTGGCACGCGGAAGATAAGCTCGAAATGCATATGCAGGATGCAGAAGATCGTGGGATTAATGAGGGGGATTGGGTGCTGATTGCCAGCCGTGCGGGTGAAACGCGAATGCGCGTAGAAATCTCCAATCGCGTGCAGCCAGGCGTAGTGTATACCACTTTCCACTTCCCTGAGTCGGGTGCGAATGTAGTGACTACGGATAATTCCGATTGGGCGACCAATTGCCCTGAATATAAGGTGACAGCGGTGCAAGTCTCGCGTTGTGAAGAGGCGACGGTGTGGCAGCAAGAGTTTGTTCAAATGGAGGCAGAACAACAAGCTTTATTGCCATGAAGTTCGAGTCAGAATTCGACACCGATAACTTAGCCACTGCCCAAGCAGTCGTGGCTAAGCGTTACGCCCACGGTGAATGGCAAGAAAGCCCTGATCGCATCGCCGAAGAAGTCCCCTTAGCTTTGATTTATAACGGCATTGCCCACGCGGTCATGCTCGGCACACCAGCGGATTTAGCCGATTTTGCACTGGGCTTTAGCCTCACTGAAGGCTTGATTCGTGAGGCCAAGCACTTGCGCGATATGGAAGTGGTGGTGTCGGAATTAGGCTTGGAAATTTATATCGACATTGCCGCTGAATCCTTCCACGGTTTCAAAGCCTCGCGGCGGCAAATGGCAGGGCGCACCGGCTGCGGCTTATGCGGGCAAGAAACCTTGCAACAAGCCATTCGCCCCATCCCCAAAATCGGTAAAAAATTACGCATCCAACCCGACGCCTTAGAACGTGCCTTAAACCAACTCCCCGATTGGCAAACCTTGCACCAAACCACGGGCGGTGTGCATGCAGCAGCGTGGGCGGATGCAGAAGGCAATATTCAGTATTTGCGCGAAGATGTGGGGCGACATAATGCGCTTGATAAACTCTTAGGTGCTTTATTTAAAAACCAAGTCAATACACAGCAGGGGTTTTTGCTGCTAACCAGTCGTGCGAGTCATGAGTTGGTGTATAAGGCGGCGTTTGCGGGGATTGAGTTAATTGCAGCGGTGTCGGCGCCGACTTCCTTGGCATTGCAACATGCTCAAGAAGCCGGATTGACCTTAGTGGGATGGGTGCGGAAGGGTGGATTTTCGGTGTATTCGGGTAGAGAAAGATTTTAGGTTTCCCTAGTTCTTCCCCGTTAAGCCTTTTGAGAGACTAACATGAAAATTGAATTCGATACCTTCCGTATAAAATTAGGCAAAGAAGCACGCGCCAAAGAATGGATGCAATTATTGCGTGAGCGAAAAGCAGAGTGTATTCAAACGCTGGAGCGCGAGAAAATGATGCTAGAAACGATTTTTATGACAGAAAAAGAGGGGTGTTTATATTTGTCTTGGTTTTCCATTCAAGGCGATGAGCCTGAATCAGTAGAAACTTCTGAGTATGCAATCGACAAGCTGCATAATGCTTTTTGGGATGAATGTATTGATACAAGTTTTAAATTAGATTGTTTTGAGCATGTAGTGACTTTTGCACCGCTCATTGTACAACAGGTGCTAAATTTAGAGTGATTTTTCAGCCGTTCTGGCTTTACATGATCATGCTTAAATAATTGAATTTCATTGAAATTACTAGCTGATTTATACCTTTAATCTTATAGCTGCCTTAGAAATACAAAGACATTTTATACTGTCAACAATTACTCATCAGGGCATGAGTTTAGGTCATTCGGTTTGCAAGCTTAGCTAGCGATATGCTTATCACTCACAATAATAACAATAAGAGATTTTGCTTAAGCTTGGTTCAATGGCTGCTAGGGCTATTGTTATTGCTAGCTTTGTTTCCTATCCGCGCACAGGCGGATTATCCGCTCTCCTCTTTACGCGGGGAGTTGGTCGTCAATGAGGTGTTGGCTCGGCAGTCGGCAGGCAATACGATTGCAGAAAATGACGAGTTTATTGAGTTATACAATGCAGGCTCGTCCAGTATTAATCTGACACAATTACGTATAATAGATGGGAATTTATTTACCAACGACTTAGATGGTACAGTCGGGAGTATTACGGGCAATACCGCACCTTTTACATTTAATTGTATGGGTGCGCAGGTTTGTGAAGGTTCTAAATGGCTGCCGCCCAAAGCTTATGCGGTGGTTTGGGTGGGACAAAAGTCCACTCGCACGAGTGCTGCTTATGCCAGTTTTCAAGCATGGTTGCGTAATGCGCCAAAGTTGAACGATACCGGCGATGATGTATGGTTGTATGAGCAAACCGCAAGCGGCTTGGCCTTAGTCGATTATGTGGCGATTGGGACGGGGAGCGGGATTAATAGTGGTGCACCTAGCACGCTGTGGGATGCAGCTTACAGTGCGAGCTTAAGCAATGTGATGCGCGGCCAATCGGTAAGCCTGGGTCCTAATGGACAATTGAGTCAGGGGGCGTGCTGGGAGCCGACGGCGAGCGGCACAGCTAGTACAACTTGCCCCACCTATTTACCGACCCTCGATACAGATAATTTTGGCACGCGTTTAACCAGTGTGGGTTTAACAAATACCCAATTGCATTCTATTAGCGGGCGTGTGTTTCATGACGCCAATGTGAATGGTTTGGATGATAGTGAAGCAGGCTTAAGCCATGTGGTAGTGGTGTTATACGATGTCTCGACTGCTAGCTGTAAATCTACCCGCACCAGCGCCACTGGTGGTTATCGTTTCAATGAGTTAACCAGTGGCAATTATACACTTTACGAAACCACCAATCTGACGACGGCCTGTCCGCCTGCCCCTCGTGATCCCAATCAGTATCTCTCTAGCAGTGCAAATCAATTAACCATAACAGTGGCGAATCAATCGGTGACGGGGCTAAACTTTGCGGACGTGCGTATGCCCAGTTTGATCACTGATAATAGTGCTGTGATTCAGCCAAATAGTGTAAGCATCTACCCACATCACTTTCAGGCTTATACCGCAGGCCAAGTGACCCTGAGCTTGGACTCCGTGGCTGATCCTGTTTTATCTTGGTCTAGTCAGTTGTATCGCGATGTGAATTGCAATCAAACTTTAGACACCAATGATACGCCTTTAAGCACGAGTTTGAGTGTGGCAGCGAATGAAACGGTGTGTTTGTTGGTAAAAGTTATTAGTCCTGCCCATGTTGCCAGTGGGGCAAGCTATCAGGTCAGTATACACAGCTCGTTCCTCTTTGGTGATGCGAGCTTGCTGAATACGCCTGTGGCACAAGCTAATACTGATTTAACAACGGTATCCGCTGATTTACAGGGCGCGGGCAACTTGGTATTAAGTAAATCGGTGTGGAATGTGACACGTAATAGCGTAGGTAGTCTAGCCAAGCCGAATGAGGTGTTGCGCTATACCTTACAATACCATAACACTGGTAATGGCCGTTTAAACAGCCTAGCACTATATGATGTAGTGCCGAAATTTGCTGTGTTGGTTGGCACTCCTCAGTGTATGAATACGCCTAGTAGCTTAGGCGTATGTCAGGTAATAGTAAATAATGGAGCAATTAGTTGGTCTTTCACAGGAACACTTCAGGCGGGGGAGCAGGGGATAGTTTCTTTTGAGGTGGAGGTAGACTAGCTTATCCTCAGGCAGTCAGGTGTCTAATGAGATGTAACCGTTGTTGGCCCTAGCAAAGGATATTGATACAAGGATCAATATCCGCCGCCATACTAATCATTAATCTTCATATTGTGGTAGAACCCATTTTGTTTCTTCGGCTTTCGCTGCGGCCAACCATTCTTGCATGGCAGGTAATTCATACATCGCCTTAGCCCAGTGATCAAAGGCTGGTGAGACTGTTAAGCCATAATTACGCACGCGCCACATAACAGGAGCATACATCGCATCGACATTGGAAAATTCACCACATAAAAATGCGCCTGTAGGTTTGTTTTGGGCTTGCCCAAATTCCTGCCAAATTTCCGCTAAGCGTTTTAAGTCGTTTTCTATTTCAACTGTCATCGGCACCCGCCTTTCTTTGCGGCAGTTCATGGAGCATTGGCTACGCAAACCCATAAAGCTACTGTGCATTTCAGCCGATGCACTCCGTGCTAAAGCACGCAAAGCCTTCTCTTTCGGCCAGAAAGCTTGTTCAGGGAATTGCTCAGCTAAATATTCCAAAATCGCTAGACTATCCCAAATCACCAAACCTTGATCCATCAAGACGGGCACTTTAGGTGGAATTTCATGCTGTGCACCAAAATTATCCAGCTCGGAATATTCCAGAACGGTTTCTTCAAACGCAATACCCTTGGCTTTCAAAGCAATCCATGGGCGTAGTGACCAAGACGAATAGTTTTTAAAGGCGATGAATAGTTGCATGACTCAGTTCCTTGGATAAATGTAATTCACAGGCGTGAACTTAATTCAATGACAAATTTAATAAAAGCGAATATTCTTGCATGAATTGTTCGGAAATTTTGCAGAATGACGCCACGCCAAATTCGTAGTGTATTAAAAGTAATGGAGCTGGGTAGTGTACAGCGTGCCGCGCAGGCGCTGCATTTAGCGCCTTCCAGCATTTCGGCACAGATTCGCGAGCTCTCTGGTGAATTAGGGGTGACTTTATTCGAAAGTGCAGGGCGTGGCATTGTACCGAGTGCGGCAGCGCGACAATTGCAGCAAAGTTTTTATGCTATGCAGGCGCTGTCGGAAGAAATTACGCAGATGGCCACCAGTATTGCGCATCAGCCCAGCGGCACTTTGAAGTTATATGCCCCTAGCTCCATGTGTATTTATCGCTTGCCGCCTTTGATTGATGCGCTTCAACAAACCGTACCCTTGATTGAAATAGTGCTTACGCACGAGCCTTTTGATTATGCGCGCGCGTTAATGACGGTGGATATTGATGCGGCGATTACCGTGACTGAGACGCTCAGCGATGAATGGAGCACGGCTTTTTTATATCAAGAGGATGTGATTTATGTATGTCATCCTGAGCGTTATCAGCCAAAAAGCCTCGGTTTGGAAGCCTTAAATCAACATCCGATTATTACCACCGAGCCGGGATGCTCGTATCGGGTAAGTGCTGAGGCACATTTTCGGCGCCAAGGCCTGCAATTGCGCCCGCGCCAAGCTTTTGCAAATGTGGAAGTGATTAAGCGTTGTTTATTGGCCAATATGGGCATAGGCTTAGTGCCTAAGTGTGTTGTGGAAGAAGAGCTAAAGCAAGGTACGCTCAAACAACAGGCGGTTGATGATACGCCTTATATTTTCTACTCAGCGTTGATTTACCCTAAGAATCGTATTGTTTCTCCTAAGCTTGCCGCTTTCTTGCAGGTGATAAAACAGTGTACAAGGCTTTAAAGTAACTAGAACCGCACTATATTCAGGGAAAATAGACTTAGTGTGTGCTAACGTGAGGGAGCGCGCTAGGTTGAGTTGCGCTAGTAATGATGACTAAAAAATTTTGGGCACGCGTTAGCTTATGGCAGGCATAGATAAAAAATTAGCGCTTTGGGAACAAAACGGGCTGATTACGCCCGACCAAGTCGATGAAATTTTGGCATTTGAAAATGGTGATAATGCTAGCCCCAATAATTGGTGGCTTTATAGCTTATTAGTTCTAGGCTCAGCGATTATTGGCTTAGGCGTTATTTCCCTTATTGCTGCGAATTGGGCGAATATTCCCGATTCAGTTAAGTTGGCCGCCGATTTCCTACTCTTAGGCAGTACCGCTGCGGCTATTATTTGGCAATATGACAAAACCAGTGGTCATTGGTTTGATGCACTGATTATGATTTTTCTGATTTTATGTCTTGCCACGATTGGCCTTATTGCACAGATTTATCATATTCATGGTCAGTGGTATCATGGTTTATTATTATGGTCAGTCATTACCTTTCCGCTGACAATATTTTCGCGCAATGTGTTTGTGCGTTTCTTTTGGGTAAGTCTATTCTTACACGGTTTCGTGTGGAGCTGCATCGCTTTTGCTGATCAGGGCTTGGGCAAAAATTTCCAAGCGATGCCTGCTATATTTCTCTTTGCACCGTTAGCCGCCGCCTTTTTTTATTTACTGACCCAGCGCATTAAGCCTATCACACATTTTGCCAGTAGTTTTTATTTCTGGTTTGAAGTAGCTGGTTTGGTTGCTTTGATAGCGATCGATTTGATTCGCTCGGGCGGAGATGATCAAACCTTTAATATTGCGTGGTATATTCCTTCTTGGCTGGTGGCGGCTTTAGTCATCGGCTTGATTGTGACGCGCAACGATTATAGCTTATTAAATAAAGCCTTATTGATTAGTGCTTTGGTTTTATTACTTTTCTATTATCAGCCTAACATTTTATTCAGCGGTCACACGCGTTATACCTTTGCTGCCTTGGACGCTGTGCAACCCGTGAGTTTATGGATGGCGGATGATGTTCGTGCTCCTTTATTAACGACCTTGATTTTGTTTCTCTATGCGATTCATGCCGGTAATTGCGGGCATCATCGCACCTTTAATATGATTACCTTTTTGATTGGTTTGCGGTTTGTGGTGTTGTACTTCCAAGCCATGGGTGGATTAGCAGCAACAGGAATTGGATTAATCGTGTCAGGCTTAATGATTATTGGGATAGCATGGTTTTGGTATAGTAGTCGTGAGCGCTTGCAAAATTGGAGCAAGAGGCTAGCGTCATGAAAACGCCCAGAATGCGCTTAGTAGCTGCTTTGGTCTTTCCCATTGTAGTATTAGCCGGCAATGCGTGGATGAATCATCAACAGCGTGAGGCAGGTAAGCGTATTACTTTTCCTATCGAAGGTTTTGATCCACGTGATTTATTGTCAGGGCATTACTTGGTTTTCAAGGTGAACTACGAAATTGCCCAAGGCAATAGTTGTCCCAGTAGCGATATTAATGCCAAATTGTGTTTAGAGCCAGAAAAACGGGTTTATCCTGAAGATGAATTACCCGCGCAATGCACGCTTTATTTGCCGGGTACCTGTAATAGTGACAAGCAATTTGATGCAGGATTTGAACGCTTTTATATTCCTGAGCAGAAAGCGGCGCAATTAGAGCAATTAGTGCAAGCCAAACGTGCTAAATTAGAGTTATCGATTGATCAATACGGTAATGCTTCGATTCGTGATTTATTAATTGATAATAAGCCATGGAAACAAGTGCTAAGTGATTAGCTTTTATTTATTTCAGCATGATCAATAATTAAATCACTCCGCGCATAAGCGCAACAAAACAAGCCCCTTCCGGCTTGTTCGTCTTCTTCAAATAAGGCTAAGGGCATACCATTGGTATATTCAACCTGTCCTTGAATAATTTGCCCTAAGCACATACCGCATAAACCCGCTCCACAACCCCAAGGTAGTGGAATATTTTGCCGCAGTGCCGCTTGCAAAATACTTTCTTGTGCTTCAACTATAAATTGATAGTTAGTATTACGAATAATGACGGTATAAGTCATGATTAGTTAGCAAATTGATAATAAGCTTGATTGATATAATCACTTAATTGTTTTAAATCCGCTTCACCCAAAGGCTGAGCTAAATTAGCATTACAGCGTGTTACTTGCGCATTAAGCTGCATTAAATCCTTCATTTTATGCTCAGGACGGGTATAAATTTTTGCATCATGGCAACTAACACAATTCGTGTTGTGTAGCGTTCTGCCCGGCATGGCAGCGATAGCAGCTTCTTTAGTTTGTGCTGCTGAGTTAGTGGGTTGTTTTTTATCTTCAATGGCTGGCGGAGGCGCTTCCTTTTTTTCACAAGCGCTCAGTAAAACAGCACCCAAACACACTAATAGTAGCGATTGACTAACCCGATTTACGACTCGCATGACAGTCTTTCCCATGAAATTTTTATGATGACTTTATTGGAATATAGTTTGCGATGATCTGCATTAATTGCTGCACCACACCCTGATGTTGTTGTAAGAACTGCTGAGCCGCTTGCCCTGCTTGTTCGCGTGCCAGCTTAGCATCCGCCCAAAACACCAAATGATCAGCTAAATGGCGAGCAGATTCAACTAGCTTTGCACCGCCGCTTTCGACTAAGGCGGGATAAATATCCATAAAATTGTGAATGTGTGTGCCACTTAGCACCGGAATACCCCAAAGTGCGGCTTCTAGAGGATTATGACCGCCCACTGGAACAAGGCTACCGCCAATAAAAGCGGTATCGGCCAAACCATACCACAGCAATAACTCGCCCATGCTGTCAGCAAGCCATACTTGCGTTTGTGCATCGGGTCTTTCATTCAAACTGCGCTGTATGAGGTTAAAACCTTGTTCTGCACATAGCTGAGCCACTGACTCAAAGCGTTCAGGATGGCGCGGTACAAGGATTAATAAAGCCTGTGGATTCAGTGCTAATACTTGTTGATGTGCAGCTAACATTTGCTCGTCTTCACCAGCATGAGTACTGGCTGCCACCCAGACAAAACGTTGATTCACAAGTGGTTTTAAGGAGGCTACTTGTTGAATGGTGTCAGCAGCTAATTGCAAATCGAATTTAATATTTCCTGTGATAATAAGTTGTTCGGCGTTAGCGCCCAGTACTTTGAAGCGTTCAGCATCTTGCGTCTCTCGTGCTGCGATGAGAGTAATATGGCTTAGTGTTTTACGTACTAGATTCGGAATTTTTTGATAGCGTCGCACCGAACGCTCGGATAAACGTGCATTCACTAAGAGCAAGGGAATGTGTCGTTTAGCACATGCAGCATATAAGTTTGGCCATAATTCGGTTTCTAAAATGATTAACAGCTTAATAGGGATACGATCTAAAAAACGCGCATTGGCGCCTAACCAATCATAAGGTAAATACGAATGTGCGACACGCTCACCGAATAAACGTTTTACCGTTGCTGCGCCTGTAGGTGTGGTAGAAGTGAGCCATAACGGGTAATTGGGGTAGGTATGAAGCAATGCCTCAATAAGCGGGCGGGCTGCCATGGTTTCGCCCACTGAAACCATATGAAGCATAATGAAAGGCCGCTGCGTTTGCGCTTTAATAAAGCCTAAACGTTCTAACCACGCTTGGCGATAAGCGGGATTGTTTCGTCCACGCCAAAATAAGCGCCCCCATAGAATGGGGGCAGCCAGATAAGTAATCAGTGAATAAACCGCACGTTGCCAAGTCAACTTAATCAAAAAGCTCGTTATAAGCGGTATAAAGCGCCAAGCTACTGACGGGGATCACCACCAATAGACCTAGCAGGGCTGGGATTGCACCAATGAAGCTTGCGATTAAATAGATCACCATAAACGCAGCGATAGGGGTAAAGTTTTTGAGCGAGGCACTAAAGCTTTGTTTGATGGCTTCAATCGGTGGCAAGTTATCGAATAAGACCAAGGCTGGCGCAAATAAGAACAGCATGGTCATAAATAATAAGCCCATCGCCCCGACAAGAAAGCTACCTGCACCAATTTTAGGCAAGTCACTGACAGAAGCCGCTAGGCCAGCACTGCTGGTTGCCAGCATAGAGCCACCCAATAAGAGAGACACCAGCAAAGCAATACCCAACATAAACGCCCCAACCACAAACAAGGCATTGCGTTTTTGTTCATCGCGAAACACAACGAATAAATCGCTAAACGACACCCGTTGTCGCTGAGTGGCTTTTTGTGCAGCATACAACATGCCTGCTTGCATAATCGGCAAAATCAATACGAAAATGGCTGAACCTATAAAGGGTATCCAGCCTATGACTAAGCTTGAAATACCCAAAGCAAAGGTCATCAAGCCCCAACTCAGCCAATCGACTTTGTACAAGTCCCAAGCGCTTTGATACCAAGCCAGCGAGCGACTTGCGCTAACGGTTTGGATTTGATTCATTACTCACTCCTTCAAAGTAGCCATGCTTAATGCATAAGCTTTATGCAGCTAATAGTAAGGACAATCCCCAGTAATTCAAGTTACCCTGATAAGCTTCCTGCCTATTCTTTAACAAGCGAAAATAGCTTTAAAGCGTGGGGCGGTGTATGCTTTTGCGCCATTCCAACTACGAGAGCTAAAACAACTTAATGGCAACGCCAGTCAATATTATTTGCATGAAATGGGGCACGAAATACGGCGCCGATTATGTAAATCGCTTATATGGCATGATTGCGCGCAACCTAAGTTTGCCGTTCCAATTAACCTGTTTTACCGACAATGCCAAGGCTATTCGCCCTGAAGTACGTATTTGTGATTTGCCCAAATTGCACTTACCCAAGGGTGCGCCGGAACGTGGCTGGAATAAATTAAGTACCTTGGATGCTGATCTGGGCGGTTTAAGTGGTAATGTTTTGTTTCTCGACTTGGATGTTGTAATTGTGGGGTCGATTAATGAACTTTTTACCCATTCAGGAAAATTTTTGATTATTCGTGATACGAAATTGCGGCGCCGCCTCATTGGTAATTCATCGGTTTACCGCTTTGAAGTTGGGCGTTATGTTGAGGTATTAGAGCGGTTTCGCCGTGAATTCGACGCCATTCGCCAAATGTATCGGAATGAGCAGGCTTATTTATCTGCCGCGATTCGTGAAAAAGGTGAGTTGGAGTTTTGGCCGGAAGCATGGTGTCCAAGCTTCAAATATCACTGTATGAAACCTTGGCCTCTGAGTTATTGGCAAGATGCCCGTGTGCCTGAAGGGGCAAAAGTGGTGATTTTTCATGGACATCCTGAACCACACGAGGCCATCGTGGGTATTACTCACAAGTGGTATCGTCCGGTACGTCCTACGCAATGGGTAGCGGATGATTGGCGCGAATAGACCCCTGAGGAATAACGGTGTCTGATTATAATTACCAACATGAAATCACATGGCTAGCAGGTGGGCAAGCTTATATCGTTTGCGCTTATTTCACAGCAAACTACCTCGATGAAATTAAAAGCCTGCACCAATCATTAGTCCATTTGAGCATTAATCATTATATCTATCCGCACGAGGACTTAGGGTATTGGGAAAAGAATACACGCGCTAAACCGGCGTTTATTCTGAAGTGTCTGAATCACTTTCCGAACCATCATATCGTCTATACCGATGCGGATTCCGTCTTTCGTAAAAACCCTGCGTTATTCGAAAATCTTAACGAAGATATAGCGATTTTCAAAGCGCCAGATAAATCGGGCTATTTTACGCATGACTATTTAACCAGTACGGTTTATTTCAAAAATAATGAAAAGAGTCGTGCGCTGCTGCAACAATGGATGGACGAGCAGCATGTAGGGGCATTGCAAGTCGATCAGGATAGTTTCGATATTGCTGTCAAGAAAATCCCTGATCTCACGATTTATCCTCTACCTTTTAGTTATGTCAAAGTTTTTGATCAGAACAAGGGCATCGAGCCAGTCATTGAGCATTTCCAAGCCAGCCGTAAACAAGTAAAGTTAAAAAACCATGTACGACGTTGGCGCAATCGGGTACTTGGTTTAATAGTTTTATTATTAGTGCTGTGGTTGATTTATAAACTGTTCGCAGCCTCATAAACGACTATGCTACGTTTTAGTGTTATTACCCCTAGCTATAATCGCCCTCAAGAGCTAAAGCGCTGTTTGGATTCTTTACTGGCTCAAACTTATACGCATTGGCAGGTCATTGTAGTGAATGATGGCTCTAGTGCCGATTACAGTTCTTTAGAGCCTTACTGGCAACATGCACAAATTCGCTATTTAGCACAAACTGAAAATCGTGGCGTCAATCAAGCACGGAATATCGCCTTAGAACAAGCGCCTGCCGAAGTGACTGATTATTTGTGCTTTGTCGATGACGATGAGTATTTAGTGCCGGAAGCTTTTGCTATTGCCAATGCCTTATTAACCAAAAATCCACAAGCTTGGTTAGTACTGCAATGCTTCCTCAATAATAATAACAAAACTTATATGGCACGCTCGGGGCCAATGGATTACATTGATGACTATTTGTATGGTACATCCCTTAAGAAAGATGCTACCCACTTTATTCAGGTTGATTTAGCGAAGTTAGCCAGATTTTCAAGCTTTGTGCGTAATGGCGAAGAATGGATTTATTTTGCGACGCTTGCTAAACACTCGTCATGTTGGGCAGAGCAGATTCCCGTTAAATATAATCTTCATCAGCCTCAGGGTTTATCTTTAGGCAATATGCATGGCAAAAGTGTCTTGAAGCCTTATCTGATGAAATGGTATCGGCCTTATGTCGCTGTGAAACTGCGACCTCATAATGCCAAAGCATGGCAAGCCTTAATCCTACAAATCTTAAAATTGCCGCTGCGTTTGCCACAAATGAGTTTTAAGATCATAAAAAATATTTTTTCTTCATCATGAGTATAAAAAAACTCTGGTTTAAACTGACGCACTCGCCCAAAAAATGGCATTATCTGGAGTATTGGCCCGAGCTTCGTCTTGAGCGACAGCAGCAAAGCGAAACACTTATTTTTCAGAATAACTTAAAGATTTCTAGTAGAAACGTAGATGAGCTTAAAGCGTTATTCACTGCCCAAACGGTTTTTTTAGTCGGTGCAGGCCCTTCTATTAATGAGCAGAATCTCGCTCCTTTAAAGTCAAGCCAAACGCTTTTTTTGAATGGTGCACTTTCACTTCTGGAGTCACATCAACTGAAGCCCAGTGCGGTATTAATTATCGATAAAGGTTTTATCCAGCGTCATCAACACTTTCTTAGGCTCATTCCTGTTGGCACGCCTTGCATTTTTACCTTAGGTGTGGTGCGACAAATTTTGCGCTTTGAGCCTGAGTTTTTTGAAGCCCGTCCTTTATACCTCATTGAAAAAGCCAGTAAACCCTATGGTCGGCCAGCGCTTACTACGGCGCAATTAGACGCTCACTATTTTGCTAAAAGTGAAGACGTGGCTTGCAGTTTAGATATTAAAAAAGGTTTTGCTGAGGCAGGTACGGTGATGTATGTCGCGGCGCAATTAATGCTCTATTGGCGTGCGCAAACGATCATTTTAGTGGGATTTGATTTGGGCAATGCACAACAACCACGCTTTTATGAAACGCAGCAAAGCCGTGCGAAGAATAAAAGTGGCCTAGAAAAGGCTTTGCACGCTCGTATTCTCCCAGCCTTTACCTTGTTTAAAAAACTTTGTGATGAACGCGGCATTCAACTCACCAATGCATCGCATTTGAGTCAAATGCCTTATGATATTATTCCTTTTAACCCCGTACTTCTGCCGCAGAATGGTGCGATGAATACATCATCGAGCCAAGTTAGCGAGTGACCCTATGCTTTCTGTAGGGGCTGTACGTGCTTTTCTAGATCAAAGTCAAAAGCTGTTTTTGCTAATTGATGTAGGCTCAACATGACAGTGATGGTTTGTTGTGCCAAGATTTCTCAATTACCCCTTTAGTTTAAATATTTTAACAGCGCTACCGCTATTGTTGGGTCGGTGTGCTTTCCATTAAGTTTTTGGCAAAACACCCAATGCCATTTTGTGAAAACGCGGGTATTTAAAGCGGCATTGGGCGTCATGCGGCCTTACAGACTTTTATCGATTGAAGATTCTTTCAACAGCCTCCTGCCAAAAACACTGGCATGAATCCTGCGTTCAAGCTTCGGAAAAGTTATACTAGCGTTACCACCTAAAGCTAACTACATGCACCCTATTAGGCTTGGTTTACATCTTACTTACGAGGATAAGGTTACATGGGTTCCAAAATTAAGAAGCTATTGGTCGCCAATCGTGGCGAAATTGCAATCCGTATCTTACGTGCGGCGGCGGAATTAGGGTTAAGAACTGTCTCTATTTATACCTATGAAGATCGTTTTTCTCCCCATCGCTACAAGGCCGACGAAGCATGGCAGGTTGGCAAAGATGATGAGCCATTAAAGCCTTATTTAGATATTGAAGCGATTATTGCCGTGGCAAAGCGCACTGGCGCCGATGGCATTCATCCGGGTTATGGTTTCTTATCCGAGAATGTACGTTTTGCGTCGCGTTGCCGTGAAGAAGGGATTACTTTCGTCGGCCCAAGCCCTGAGGCTATGCAAAAGCTAGGCGATAAAGTAGCTGCCAAAGAAATTGCTATCGCAGCAGGCTTACCGATTATTGAGGACAGCAAACAAGCCTTAACGAGCATTGATATTGCGCGTCAAGAAGCGGAACGTATTGGCTATCCTTTAATGATGAAGGCGGCATCAGGTGGCGGCGGACGCGGGATGCGTGTGATTCGTGAAGCCTCACAATTAGAGCAGTCGTATAATGATGCCCGCAATGAAGCCCTAAAAGCTTTCGGCGATAACACGGTTTTCTTAGAAAAATATATCGATTCCCCCAAGCATATTGAAGTGCAGATTTTGGGTGATACCCACGGCAATCTGGTGCATTTATTCGAGCGTGATTGTTCAGTACAGCGTCGTTTCCAGAAAGTAGTAGAGGTTGCGCCCAGCTTCTTAAGACAAGAAACGCGTCAAAAATTATATGATTATGCGTTAGCGATTACGCGCTATGTCAATTATTCCTGCGCGGGCACGGTCGAGTTTTTGGTGGATGCGGAAGAAAATATCTATTTCATTGAAGTGAATCCGCGTGTACAAGTAGAACATACGGTCACGGAACAGATCACGGGTATCGACATTGTACGTAGTCAGATTTTGATCGCGGGTGGGGCACTGTTAGGTGATCCACAAATCGCGATCCCTAGTCAAGCGGCAGTTACGGCCAATGGTTATTCAGTGCAATGCCGTATTACCACAGAAGACCCTGAAAACGGTTTTAAGCCCGATTACGGTACCTTGATCGCTTATCGCTCTACTGGCGGTTTCGGGATTCGTTTGGACGCAGGCGCAGCTTATCCGGGCGCCAAAGTATCGCCTTTCTTCGACTCGATGTTGGTAAAAGTCACTTCATGGGGTCGTACTTTTGAGGGGGCGATTAGCCGTAGCTTGCGGGGCTTAAAAGAGTTCCGTATTCGTGGTGTAAAAACCAATATTGGTTTCTTGGAAAATGTGCTGGAACATCCAACCTTCGTTAAAGGGAAAGCCACGGTTACCTTTATCGATCAGCATCCTGAATTATTCCATACGCCACAACGTTTTGACCGTGGCACTAAGACGATTAAATTCATTGCCAATACGATTGTAAATGGCAATCCCGATGTAAAATACGTCGACCCCAATAAGCATTTCCGTAAAGCTATTATTCCTGAATTTGATCAAACGGGTACTTATCCAAAAGGTACGAAAGACAAGCTCACTGAATTAGGTGCGGAAAAGTTCTGTCAGTGGGTGAAGGACCAACCGAATATTTTCTATACCGATACCACGCTGCGTGATGCCCATCAATCCTTATTAGCAACGCGTGTGCGTACGGATGATATGTTGCGTATTGCAGAAGGTTTTGCGAAAAACCATCCACAAATGTTTTCACTGGAAATGTGGGGTGGTGCGACCTTTGATGTGGCGATGCGCTTCTTACATGAATGTCCTTGGGATCGTTTGCGCTTGTTGCGTAAGGCGGTGCCAAACATCTTATTCCAAATGTTATTCCGTGGCTCCAATGCGGTAGGTTATACCGCCTACCCCGATAATGTCGTCGGGTCTTTCATTGAAAAGGCGTGGGAACAAGGTATCGATGTATTCCGTATTTTCGACTCCTTGAACTGGATCGAAGGGATGCGTAAATCCATCCAAGTGGTACGTGAACGCACCGGTGGTATTGCGGAAGGTACGATTTGCTATACCGGCGATGTATTACGCACGGATAGTGGCTACAAATACAACTTGCAATATTATCTTGATCTGGCTAAGCAGTTAGAAGATGCGGGCGCACATATGCTAGCGGTCAAAGACATGGCAGGTCTACTGAAGCCTTATGCGGCGGAAAAATTGATTCCAGCCTTAAAAGAAGCGGTCAGCATTCCGATTCATTTGCACACACATGATACGGCCTCCATTCAAGCGGCAACCTTGTTAAAAGCGATTGAAGCCGGTGTGGATGTGGTGGATGGCTGCTTAAGTTCTATGTCGGGTCTAACCTCACAAGTGAATTTGAACTCCCTAATCGCTGCTATGGAAGGCCAAGCCCGCGAGCAGAAATTCAATCTGCGTTCGTTGAATGAATATGCGAACTATTGGGAAGATGTGCGTGAGGTTTACTATCCGTTTGAGTCAGGCTTAAAAGCCGGTACGGCCGAGGTTTATAATCACGAAATTCCAGGAGGGCAATACTCCAATCTGCGCCCTCAAGCCATTGCTTTAGGTTTAGAGCATAAGTTCGAGGAAGTGAAGGAAAACTATGCGGTCGTCAATCGTATGTTTGGTGACATTGTGAAAGTCACGCCTTCCTCTAAAGTTGTCGGTGATATGGCGATTTATATGACCTCCAATGGCTTATCGGAAGCGGATGTCATGGAGCGTGGCGAAACCTTAGCTTTCCCTGATTCTGTCATCGATTTGTTCAAAGGTGGTTTGGGTCAAGTGGCGGGTGGTTTTCCCGAAAAGCTTAGCAATATCGTCTTAAAGGGTGAAAAGCCTTATGCAGGTCGTCCAAATGATCATTTGAAACCAGTTGATTTAGACGCTGAGTTCGAAGCCTTCAAAAAGGAATTCGATCCTGAGCAAACCTATCTCGACTTCTTATCCTTCAAAATGTACCCCGCCGTATTCCGCGATTTCTACAAGCATCAGCAAGAATATGGGGATGTCAGTCATTTGCCTTCGCCGCTGTTCTTTTATGGTTTAAAAACCAATGAAGAAGTGTTAGTGGAATTGGGTCAAGGTCAAGTACTGATCATTCGTATGTTGTATCGCTCACCCGCCGATGAAAGTGGTATGTGCACGGTGACCTTCGAATTTAATGGTCAAATCCGCGCGGTACAGGTACGCGACAAATCGGTTAAACCTACGAAAGCTTCGCATCGTAAAGCTGCTGAACCGAATGAAATCGGTACATCACTGCAAGGTAAATTGGCGGCGATTATGGTGAAAGCCGGTGATAACGTAGAGCAAAATACGCCGCTCTTTGTGATTGAAGCGATGAAGATGGAAACGACGGTGACTGCCCCTACTACGGGCAAAGTGAAGAAAGTGCATTTGCAAGTGGGCGAGTTGGTCGAGCAGGGTGATTTAATTATTGAACTCGAGTAATTAGCCTTATTTTTCACTCAATCTGCCCTCTTTCTTGTTGAGAAAGAGGGTTCAAAAAGAGATACTGATGAAAAAAATTACTCACTTGATGCTGGGAGCGATAGTCGCTTGCGTATTCATGCAAACGGCTTTCGCTTGTAGCCCGCCTATCCCTCCGAGCCCTGGACAAGAAAACCAACAGCCTACCAAAATCATAGCCTCAGCTAATGGGCTATATATGGTGAAATTGGTTCCCCCCGTTTATACTCGCGACCCACAAAGAGGACTTGTTATAAGTCGCAATGCTTATGGGGAAGCCTTCCGAGCAAAACCTGATGGCTCACTAGAATTGATGTGGAAAATGCCATTAGACTATGTTTATTACCGCAATTTTGAGGGGGAGTACTTTCTAGATGATGATGGTATTTTTTTAGTTCAAATCAATTTTGCTAAAAGCCTTGATGATAAGAAGGCTATGAGAGTCTATCAGCGTGGCAAACTTATTTTCAGCTATTCGCCTCGGACTTTCATGCCGCAGCTAAACCGATTTCAAGTCAGTACTTGCGGTAATGCACCTTGGATTAAACGTGAGTCTGCTATAACGCGCAGTCCAATCGTTTTAAAAGAACACTACCTTGCTTTCCAAACCATAGATGCAAAAAAATGGTGGTTTGATATAAGAAAACCACCTGCACAAGCGAAGGGCTCTACGCAAAGCTGGTAAAAACTGAAAGTGTCATACCAGCTATTTTTTTGATCCCCGTCCATCAAAAACATCTTGGTGCTAACTTGAATAATGATTTTATTTCAACTATTATTGAAATAATGAAATATAACGCTGAGGTGCTATCATGAAACGTCTACATATCCATCTTTCGGTTGAAGATTTAGCTGACAACATTCAATTCTATTCACAATTATTTGGTGCTAGTCCTAGTGTGGTGAAAGATGACTACGCGAAGTGGATGCTGGAAGATCCGCGCGTTAACTTTGCTATTTCCCAGCGTGGCGCCCCGATTGGCTTAAATCACTTGGGGATTCAGGCAGAATCTAACGAGGAATTAGAAGTGCTGAATGGTCGTCTGCAAGGATTACAGCAAGCTATCGTTACCGAGACAGCGGCAGCCTGTTGTTATGCTGTGTCGGATAAATATTGGATCAATGACCCACAAGGGATTGCTTGGGAGCAGTTTCACACCTTAGACAGTATTCCCGTGTTTGGTGGGACGAGTGCTAGACAAAATAATTGTTGCACACCTGAAACACCAAAATCTGAGGCGAAAAGCGCTTGTTGTACGCCAGTGGCTGGCAAAACGACTTGTTGTTAAGGGGATTCATCATGCCAGTACCCAGTGTTCTAATTTTATGCACAGGTAATGCTTGTCGTTCGCAAATGGCTGAAGCCTTAGTGAATCATGATTTAGCCGGTAAAGTGCGGGCTTTGTCTGCTGGAACGAATCCTCAGCCCTGCGTTGCACCCAGAGCCTTAGAAGCGTTGAGCCAGATTCAAGTCAGTACTTTGGGTTTAAGACCTAAAGCGCTGGATGAATTGCTGGATGAGCCTATTGATTTGGTGATTACGGTCTGCGATAACGCCAAAGAAAGTTGCCCTATTTTCCCCAAAGCTGTACGCATGATTCATTTGCCTTTTCACGATCCTCATGACGAAGCGTTATCAAGTTTTGTGCAGGTACGAGATGATATTCGTGCTCGCTTAATCCCTTGCATCCAACAAGCCTTGGGTTTGGAGGTATAAATGTCAGCACAATGCGAACTTGCTGCTCAAAAAAGTGGTAAAACCATGAGCCTATTTGAACGTTATTTAAGCGTTTGGGTGTTGTTGTGCATCGTGATTGGCATTGGGCTAGGGGCATTATTTCCCTCCGTTTTCCGAACGATTGCTGCACTTGAAGTGGCACAAGTGAATTTACCGGTTGCGCTATTGATTTGGCTCATGATTATTCCCATGCTGCTAAAAATTGATTTTCGTGCCATGCAGCAGGTTAGTCAGTATTGGAAAGGAATCGGCGTCACCTTATTTATCAATTGGCTGGTGAAGCCTTTCTCAATGGCTTTCCTCGCTTGGTTATTTATTCGGGTTTTATTTGCGCCTTGGTTGCCTGCGGATCAGTTAGATAGTTATATCGCGGGCCTCATTTTATTAGCGGCAGCGCCTTGCACTGCGATGGTTTTTGTGTGGAGCAATTTGTCGGATGGCGAGCCACATTTCACCTTGTCACAAGTTGCTCTGAACGATGCCATTATGATAATTGCCTTTGCGCCTTTGGTGGGGTTTTTATTGGGTATTGCAGCGATTAGTGTGCCGTGGGACACCTTATTTTTATCCGTCTTGATTTACATTATTTTGCCGCTGATTTTAAGTCAATGGTTGCGCCACTTACTTTTAAAACATAATCAGCTAGAGCGCTTTTTGAAGGTCTTGCAACCCCTTTCTTTAATCGCTTTATTAGCAACCCTCATTCTATTATTTGGCTTTCAAGGTCAGCGTGTATTAGCACAGCCGGTGATTATTGTATTGCTGGCTATTCCGATTGTATTGCAAGTGTATTTCAATTCATTATTGGCTTATGGCCTCAATCGTTATTTTGGTGTGTCGCATTGTATTGCCGCACCTTCCGCGTTGATTGGTGCGAGTAATTTCTTTGAGTTGGCGGTTGCCAGTGCCATTGCTTTATTTGGCTTTGACTCTGGCGCTGCCTTAGCAACCGTCGTTGGCGTATTGGTGGAAGTCCCTGTCATGCTATCGATTGTGACGCTCGTTAATCGTAGTCGCGCATGGTACGAATCCGGCCTCACCCAAAAGGTACAAGCATGATTACCCCGTATTGGATTAGCGATTTAAACACCTTAAAATCCCTATTAGAGGCTGCACATTTACCTAGTCATGATCTAGGGCAGCAGGGCAGTAGCCAGTTTTGGGGTTTGGGTCAGCCGTATTATGCGGCGATTGGGTTGGAGCGCTATGGCGAATTTGGTTTATTGCGTTCTCTCGTCGTCGCACAAGACCAACGTCAGCAACACTGGGGCACGCAATTAGTCACGTGGGTCGAAAACTATGCCCAACAACAGCCGTTGAGTGCATTATATTTATTAACCACCAGTGCTCAGTCCTTTTTCGAGCGCTTACAGTATCGAGCGATTGAACGAGCTGATTTGCCGCCAGCCCTACAGCTTTCCAGCCAAGTGCAAGGCGCATGTCCTGCCTCGGCGCAGGTGATGAAGAAAGTGCTGAATTAACAGGCGCAATTCAAATCGCAAGCATCGCCACTGCAACAATTTTCCGTAAGATAAGCCAGCAATTCATTCATATTGCCGTACTCGGCGGTGTAAATCACATACCGCCCTGTTTGACGCGAGCTCACTAAACCGGCATGAACTAACTCTTTCATATGAAAGGAGACTGAATTAGGTGCAGTTTGCGTCTGCTCACTAATCGCACCTGCAGTTAAACCATTCTTGCCTGCTTGCACCAAAGCGCGAAACATTTCCAAACGCGATTCTTGTGCTAAAGCAGCCAGTCGCGCGACAACGATTTTCTTATCCATTCTTGCAGCATAGCGCACGCAAAAGCCAAGCGGAAGCATTTCCAATACTAGGCTTGTAAGCTTATAAAGTACTAAGGGTCTTCATTACGAATAAAATTTGAATAATTCTTACTTGAAAAAAAATCGCAGGGTCATTAAATTGACTAAGACCTTGGAGGAGGAAATGTCAGTCTTATCTTATTACACCTCAGCCAAAATTTTCTTCAAAGCACATCTGTACTTATAAAATAGTAAAGTATGGTATTTCTAATACAATAATAAAGGATAACTTATGCGCACCAAAACTGAAATCGTGACGAATTGGCTACCCCGCTATACCGGTCTTACGCCTGAAACGATGGGTCAATACATTCTGCTGACCAACTTTAATCACTACGTTGAATTATTTGCGAAATGGCATGATGTACCTGTACAAGCCTTAGATCGTAGTATGCCCAATGCTACGGCGGGAAAAATCACCATTATTAATTTCGGCATGGGTAGTGCCAATGCTGCGACCATGATGGATTTACTCAGTGTCGCTAAACCGAAAGCAGTATTGTTTTTAGGGAAATGTGGAGGTTTAAAAAAGAAAAATCAATTAGGTGATTTAATTTTACCACTGGCAGGTATTCGTGGTGAAGGAACATCATCAGATTATTTCCCCGTTGAAGTACCAGCCTTACCTGCATTTAGTTTGCAAAAGGCCGTCTCAACTACTATTTCACGCAAATACCAGCTCGAATATTGGACTGGAACGGTTTATACCACTAATCGCCGCGTCTGGGAGCACGACGATGAATTTAAAGCTTATTTGAAAAAAATTCGTTGTATGGCGATTGATATGGAAACAGCCACTATATTTAGCACGGGTTTTTATAATGAAATTCCGGTAGGCGCTTTATTATTAGTCTCTGATCGGCCCATGGAGCCAGAAGGTGTTAAAACCGAGGCCAGTGATAAAAAAGTGACTGAAGCTTTTGTCGAGCGCCATTTACGTATTGGCATTGATTCATTGCATGAATTAATTAATAACGGCCTATCAGTGAAACACTTGCGGTTTTAGAGGTTTAGTAAAATTAGACGAATTTGCACAATACCGAAGTTTATTTGCTGGCCAGCATTAGCTATCCTGCGAATATCAAAAATTAAGCAACTCTATTTTTCTGCTAAAACTTGTTCTATATAACACTTGTACCTAAAATTGTTCAAAATTTATTCTATAAAAATGTTTAAAAAATGACTTTCGCAGAAGGTCTAATAAATGACCTAAAAGTAACTGCTGGCATTGCTTATAATTTAAAATCATGAAAAGGCTTTAAGAAAGATTATTGGCGCCTTTTTCCTTGCCAGCAGTTTGGCGAATCTTGCCTTGTAACCAGATGAAGACCATCAGGGGTAATACTCCACGCCGTATACCCCTTGGTACGGTTTTCTTGGGCTAACATGCGATTTAATTGCTCAGCATTTAGATAGTGAAGCACGACGCCCTGCCGACTGATTTTAACCTCCTCTAGACCAAGGTCTTCTTTTGGCTTATTTGAATACCCAATAATAGTGTCCTGACATGGAGGCAAATCCAGTATTGATACTGAACCCTTAGTATCTCGCATCATAGTCGTCACGCTGGTATCTAATTCGTTTCGAAGATTAAGCCCGTAAAATCCATCACAACCCGATAAAAGTAATATCAGTAAACCTAGTATAAGTTGACGTTTTATTACCATGATGGCCACCATCTTCCTTCACCTCTGCTCCTACCATAACCCTGCGCAGCATGTTCAAATACATTGTCCTTTGGATCAGAAACGAACCCACCGTTCAGCTAATACGCTATTAGCGATAGTAGGGTTCTCCGCTACGAGCATGGCTCTATTGGTACACGAACTCGCTTTCAACGCAACAACACTTCACCGCTATCTTAGCCATCGTTTGCCGGAAGATTCAGTCAATAACGGTGGTCGTTTGAGGGTTACCAACGTCGTTCAACGCTTTTGGCGCATGACTTGCTGTCGTAGCCTTCACTTAGTTCCGTAGAAATCATACCAGTGAAAGCCTTAGCGTAGTTCATGATTCCTTAGCCTTCGACTCCTCTAAATCATAACCACTTAATGCTCATGAGATCTCCTCCAGATCTTGGCTGGTAAAAGGGCTAACCCATCACTGAGCTAGCACGCTTGGGCTTGCTATAACAGGCTTAATAAACCCATCTTTTCCTGTGCAAAAATCCGCGCATCCATCAATTTCAGGTTTGGGCTAATCACGGGTTTGAAATCCATGTGGGCGAGAATATCGCGTTCTACCTCTAGGCCTGCGGCGATTTCAATCAGCTCAATGCCTTCCGCACAGAGTTGGAACACGGCACGTTCCGTCACATAAAGCACGGTACGTCCTGATTGATAGGCGACGCGCCCGCTGAAGGTGCGGTGTTCGACCTGTTGAATAAATTTGCGGGTTTTGCCTTCTTGCAGAATCTTGAGTTGTCCGTTTTCGATAGCAATGTTTAAACCATTGGCGGTAAATGTGCCCACGAACACAACCTTTTTGGCATTTTGCGAGATATTAATAAAACCACCCGCGCCCGCTAGTTTAGGGCCAAACTTACTCACATTGAGATTGCCTTCCTGATCCGCTTGCGCCAAACCTAACACCGCAATGTCTAAGCCACCGCCATCATAAAAATCGAATTGCACCGCTTGATCGACAATGGCCTGTGCATTCACAGCGGCACCAAAATTCAAACCACCAGCGGGAATCCCACCGACCACTCCAGGTTCGGCGGTGAGCGTCATAAGATCAAAGATCTGTTCTTCGGCTGCTACTGATGCAACACCTTCAGGCATCCCAATGCCGAGATTCACCACATTATGGGCGGCTAATTCCATGGCGGCACGGCGTGCAATAATTTTACGTTCATCCAAAACCATGGGTGGAATGGAAGAGAGCGGTACTCGTAATTCGCTGGCAAAGGCCGCACTATAAGGTTCAATAAAAGTCTGTTGGTGGTATTCGGGTTTTTCGGCAACCACAATGCAATCCACCAAAACTGAAGGAATTTTGACTTGGCGTGCATTTAAGGTATTGCGCTCGGCAATCCGTTCTACCTGTGCAATCACAATCCCACCGCTATTATGGGCTGCCAATGCAATCGCTTGCGCTTCGAGGGTTAACGCTTCCCGTTCCATCGTAATATTGCCATCAGAGTCGGCGGTCGTGCCGCGAATAATGCCTACATGAATCGGGAAGGCTTTGTAAAACAGATACTCTTTGCCATCCAGTGCTAACACGCGCACCAAATCTTCCGTGGTTTTACTATTGAGCTTGCCGCCACCATAACGCGGATCAACGAAAGTCCCTAAACCTACATGCGTTAGCGTGCCGGGTTTGCCGGCGGCAATATCACGGAATAAATGGCAGATCACCCCTTGAGGTAGATTCCATGCTTCAATCTGATTATCAGCCGCGAGTTTGCCCAAGCTCGGTGCTAAGCCCCAGTGCCCGCCAATCACACGCTTGAGTAAGCCTTGATGACCTAAGTGATTTAAGCCGCGTTTTTGACCATCGCCTTGGCCTGCGGCATACACTAAGGTGAGATCGGTGGGGGCGTGTTCGGTGAGAAAGCGTTGTTCGAGTGCAATGGCAATATTTTCCGCAAATCCAATTCCAATAAAGCCGCTGGTAGCAATGGTATCATTGGCTTTAATGAGGCTCACGGCTTGGTGAGCACTCATGATTTTGGATGGACTGCTAACGGCTGGCGCGTTATCAGTACGCATCATTAGACCCCTTTAGACTAAGCCTGTCATATAGAAAACCGCTATGATGACAAATACCGCAAGAGTTTTGATACACGTAATCGCGAAAATATCTTTGTAGGATTGCTTGTGCGTTAAGCCTGTCACAGCTAATAAGGTAATAACCGCACCATTGTGGGGGAGGGTATCCATACCACCTGAGGCCATAGATGCTACACGGTGGAAGACTTCCAGTGGAATACCTGCGGCATTAGCATTGGCAATAAAGGTATCAGCCATCGCGGCTAAGGCTATGCCCATTCCACCTGATGCTGAACCTGTAATACCCGCCAGTGTCGTGACAGTAATCGCTTCATTGATTAGAGGATTCGGAATGGCGGTTAAAGCATTGGCAATCACTGAGAAGCCACTTAAGGCGGCAATCACCGCACCAAAACCATATTCAGACGCGGTATTCATGGTGGCTAATAAAGCGCCTGCAATCGCGGCTTTTGAACCTTCGGCAAATTTGCTAATGACAGTTCTACCCGCAAAAATGAAGATAGTCAGAATCCCCAACAGTAAAGCGCCTTCGACTGCCCATAAGGCTTTCACAGCATCAACTTGTTGTACCACTTGCGTGGATTTGCCCACCACGGCTGAAGCAAACGCCACTTCTTTGCCGTATAAGCTGGGAATGATTAAGGTGAAAACCTTGTTCATGACGCCAACGACTACTAAAGGCAGAATCGCAATCCACGGATTAGGTAGATTGGTCGATTCAAACGGAGCTGGCTCATTTAATAAATTAGTGCCATAGCCTTCGCCATTTCTGGCAGCTTTGCGGCGTGACCATTCTAGATAGCTCATTCCGCAAGCAAAGATAAATAAAGCACCAATAATCCCTAAGATGGGCGCCGCATAAATATCAGTTTTGAAGAAAGTGGTCGGAATAATGTTTTGAATTTGCGGTGTGCCAGGCAGTGAGTCCATCGTGAAGGTGAATGCCCCCAAGGCAATCGTGCCCGGAATTAAGCGCTTGGGGATATTACCCTGACGGAACATTTCCGCAGCAAACGGATAAACTGCGAAAACCACGACAAACAAAGAAACGCCACCATAAGTCAAAATGGCGCACACTAACACAATCGCCAACATAGCGCGTTCGCGACCAATCAACTTGATTACGGCAGCAACTATCGCCTGAGAGAAACCTGATAATTCGATGACCTTGCCGAAGATCGCACCCAGAATAAACACAGGGAAATAGTTCTTAACAAACACCACCATCTTGTCCATAAACAAGCCGGTGAACATAGGTGCAACCATGTGGGGATCAGTCAGTAACACAGCACCTAATGCAGCAATGGGTGCGAACAAGATGACACTATAGCCGCGATACGCGACAAACATGAGAAACGCAAGCGCTCCCAAGACTATGAGAAAATCCATCTAACCCTCTCCTCTAAAACAGTTTGTTCTTGAGCCAAACACTCAATTGTTTGGTATTTAGCAAGTCGTATGCCAAATGATAGGGGAGGTTTAAAGTATCAATTAAATCAATATATTAGTTTAATAATTATGTTTGTTTATGATTAGGGGTTTAAAAATAGTGTTCGCATTTCTGAACACTACTGTTCGCGATACTGAACAGTCTAAGCCAAACCGTACAAGGCTAGTTTTTCATATAAAGAAGTACGCGAAATACCCAGATATTGGGCTGTTTTAAGCTTATTACCCTTGCAGGCTTCGAGTGCTTGTTGAATGCTTTGCTGCTCCATCTGTGCCATTTGTTCAGCAAGGGTTGCGGTTCTAGATATTGGCTTAAGTGGAGGAGCATTAATTGGAGTCGCTTGATTTGACGTGTTGAGTTTAGGCAGAAAGCGTTGAATATCAGCCAATTGCAAAATATAGGCATCCGACAACATACACGCGCGTTCCAAAACATTTTGTAATTCACGCACATTGCCTTGCCAATGATGTTGTTGCAAATAGGCAAGTGCTTCAGCAGACAATTCACGTGGCGGTTCATTGTGTTTGTGACTAATGCTATCCAGCAGTGTTTCACATAGCGGCGGAATATCTTCCAAGCGTTCGCGCAACGGTGGCAAATTGAGCGGTACCACATTGAGACGGTAATATAAATCAGCACGGAATTTGCCCTCAGCGATACACTGCTCTAAATCGCGACTGGTGGCAGCAATAATCCGTACATCACTTTTCACCAAACGATCCGATCCGAGTGCTTCGTATTCGCCTTCTTGCAAAACGCGCAGCAATTTAGCTTGCAAAGCCAATGGCATATCACCGATTTCATCTAAGAATAAAGTCCCACCTTCCGCCAGTTTAAATTTGCCCTCGCGTCCTTTACGATCGGCTCCTGTATAAGCACCCGCGACGGCACCGAAGAATTCCGCTTCCAATAAATTATCAGGAATGGCGGCAATATTGACGGCTACAAAGGCTTGATCGGCGCGTAAACTGGCGCTGTGAATGGCTTGGGCTAATAGCTCTTTGCCTGTGCCGGTTTCGCCTTGAATTAGGATAGGTACATCGGTACGGGCGGCGCGACGTGCTTGGGTTTTCACTTCGACAAAACTAGGCGATGAACCAATCAAACTACTCATGGTGTATTTGGCGCGGCGCGCGAGGGCGAGTTGCTGGCGCGTGGCTTTAAGTTCACGGCAGATTTGATTGTAACGCGATACCACGGGGGCAAGGTGGCGCGGGTCGTCTAATAGCATGAGTCCGATGCCGCCTATGACAGTACCCTGCTCATCCCGCAAGGGGAGGCGCATAACCACGAAGGCATCATCCACACCAAAATCCATAATGTCGAGCATGATAGGTTTGCCGGATTCGACCACTTCACGCATCAGACTATGTGGTAATAAGGTTTCTACTGGCTTACCCAGATACAGCTGCGGCTGCTTTATGCCTAAGCGCTTCGGATAGTGCTCATTCATCCACACCACACGCGCTTGACGATCCACAATAAGCGCGCCTTCGCAAACGTCGGCAAATTGCATGAGCAATGAATGGCTAGCGATATGTAATAACTGCTTAACTTCGGGTGAAGTATCGCCCATCGCAGGTTTGGCTAACCATGGAAAGGGGGGTAATAGACTATTCAGCATCATTTCTCGTCCTCTTAGTCCTAACCATACCCGAAATTTAACGTATCACACAATCCAAACCTTATCAGACCTGCTAAGCTTGAAACACCTAACAAATCAAAATACAGTTAGGCGACTTATTACAACAAACTCTGTTTGAGGGGCTATCATGTTTAAATTCGTATCAACCCTGCTTATTACGGGATTAAGTCTTAGTTTGATGGGCTGCAATACCAATCCACCCGCTGTAGAGAATACGACGGAGAAGGCGCCTGAATACGCTTTTACCGCGATGGTTAGCGAGGCGAATTTGATTGATCTGGGTCGCGGTGCATCGACCGGTAGAATGCCTGCAACACGCTATAGCGCGATTGTACAATATGTTTCTTTGGGGAAGGACCTTAAGCCGGGGCAAGATATTCTCATTGAGCTAGCGGATAAGCAAACAAGCCCCTCAGTAAAAAATACCTGCCATTTTAAAGCGCCGCATAAACATCCTGCATTTGCGGGCAAAGTGCTAATTCTGGATGCAGAAGTGATAAGTTGTAATCCCTAATACACTAATTCTAAGTCCTCATTCCAAGCTAACACCTATTGCGTGTTTCAGGGGGATGGCAGATTATCGTCACAGAAGGGAAGCTTGCTAAATCCCAATCTCTCCCACAGCCTTAGACGATAACGACAACAGGAACTCACTTCATGAATTTCCGTTATTTTTTGGAATTAGTTGGTCTTGCTGCCTTATGGGGCGCGTCGTTTTTATTTATGCGTATTGCGGTTCCTGAGTTTGGTCCTATTTGGCTTAGTGCTATTCGTGTGCTAATAGCAGGTTTAGTGTTATTACCTATTCTGATTTATCAAGGTTTCTTGGCAGATTTACGCAAAACTATCTTTCCAGTTTTATTGCTGGGCGGGATTAATTCAGCCTTGCCTTTTTTAGGTTTTGCTTTTGCGACAACTTTTCTAACTGGCGGCTTTACTTCTATTCTAAATGCTACTGCGCCGCTATTTGGTGTGTTATTAGTCATTATAAGTGGCAATATTAAAACCTTAAGCCGTGCGCAAATGGTCGGTTTTTTGGTTGGTTTTCTAGGCGTAGCTATTTTAATTGGTTTGCGCCCTATGCAGATTACGACACATTTTTGGCTTGCGGTAGCTGCTGGATTAAGTGGCGCATTGCTTTATGCGATTTCTGCTAATTTTATCAAGCTAAAGTTGACTGGTGTCCCATCAATGGTCATTGCTGCAGGCAGCCAAATCAGCGCTAGTTTGTGGCTATTGCCGTTATTGCCCTTTAAAGTACCTGCTGCTTTTCCATCACTCAAAGCGATTCTTGCTTTATTCGCCTTGGCTT
The DNA here is from genome assembly GCF_000371925.1 of Thiolinea disciformis DSM 14473. Classification (GTDB taxonomy): domain Bacteria; phylum Pseudomonadota; class Gammaproteobacteria; order Thiotrichales; family Thiotrichaceae; genus Thiolinea; species Thiolinea disciformis. Next base: position 38,375 of record NZ_AQVE01000014.1, read on the forward strand.
TATTTTCAACCGCGCTCGCTTATTTAATCTACTTTCGTTTAATTCGCCTAGTGGGTGCAACCCGTAGTTTAACCGTCACTTATCTGATTCCAGCCTTTGCTATGCTATGGGGTGCATTGATCCTACATGAGCCAGTGACCGGTGGAATGGTGTTTGGTTGTGGTGTTATTTTACTGGGGACGGCTTTGGCAAATGGTTTATTTAATAAGGCTAGTTTTGTTAAAGCGCAGAACGGTTTGACGGCTAAATAAGTTTATTATTAGTGGTGCTGATAGTAGCGAAATGAGGAATCAACGCTTTGAGAAGTTAGGCGTAGTTAGCGTAGGACAGCGTCATGATTTTTACAGACTAAAAGAAATAGGAAGCCAATTGGCTTCCTATAAACACGAGGAGGAAAGAAAGTCCTTTTAGAAAAAGCCCAATGGATTGATGTCGTAGCTTACTAATAGGTTTTTGGTTTGTTGATAGTGATCCAGCATCATCTTGTGGGTTTCGCGGCCTACGCCAGACTTTTTATAACCACCAAAGGCTGCATGGGCTGGGTATAAGTGGTAGCAGTTCGTCCACACACGACCCGCTTGGATACCGCGACCCATCCGATAGGATTTGTTGATGTCTCGCGTCCACACGCCAGCACCGAGGCCGAACTCTGTGTCATTCGCAATCGCTAAGGCTTCGGCTTCATCTTTGAAGGTGGCAACTGATACGACAGGGCCGAAAATTTCCTCTTGGAATACGCGCATATTGTTGGTGCCTTTTAACAAGGTCGGCTTAATGTAGAAGCCACCTTGGTAATCGCCCTCTAGCTTTTCAACCTCGCCACCAATCAAGACTTGTGCGCCTTCTTTCTTACCAATATCGATGTAGCTGAGAATCTTCTCGAACTGCTCTTGTGAAGCTTGTGCGCCCACCATGACTTCAGTGTCTAATGGATTGCCACGTTTAATCTTTGCTGCACGTTCAGCCACCATGCCAATGAATTTTTCATAGATCGATTCTTGGATCAGTAAGCGTGATGGACAGGTACAAACCTCACCTTGGTTGAAGAAGGCTAACACGGCACCTTCCACTGCTTTGCTGACGAACGCATCTTCTTGATCTAATACATCCGCAAAGAAGATATTCGGTGATTTACCGCCTAATTCCACGGTGGATGGAATGATATTGTCCGCTGCATATTTCATGATCAGCGAACCAACCGGCGTAGAACCCGTGAAAGCGATTTTTGCGATACGTGTATTAGTGGCTAATGCTTTACCAGCCTCTGCACCGAAACCATTTACGATATTCAATACACCAGCAGGCAGTAAGTCGCCGATGATTTCAGCAAATAATAGAATCGAGGCAGGGGTCTGCTCGGCTGGTTTTAACACCACACAGTTACCAGCGGCTAAGGCAGGCGCTAGTTTCCAAGCCGCCATCAATAATGGGAAATTCCATGGAATGATTTGCCCTACCACGCCCAATGGCTCATGGAATTGATAAGAAACGGTATTTTCGTCAAGCTCACCCATTGTGCCTTCTTGAGCACGGATGCAACCTGCGAAATAACGGAAATGATCAGCCACCAATGGCACATCTGCATTCAGGGTTTCACGTACTGCTTTACCATTATCCCAAGTTTCGGCAACCGCTAATTTTTCTAAATTTGCTTCAACGCGATCCGCGATTTTCAGCAGAATATTGGAGCGTGCGGTGACAGAGGTTTTGCCCCAAGCATCTTTGGCAGCATGCGCCGCATCTAAAGCTAATTCAATGTCTTCCGCGCTAGAGCGCGGAATTTTGGTGAAGGCTTTGCCATTAACGGGGGAAATATTGTCAAAATATTCACCTTTTACCGGTGCAACCCATTTGCCACCAATAAAGTTTTCATACTGTGATTTAAAGTTGACGACTGCGCCGTCTGTATTGGGATTGGCGTATTGCATCCTCGAATCTCCTCTTGCATAACCAAATTTTGAAGGGCATCAGGCGAATGCCTTGCCTTGGTATAGGAGACTAATGCAAAAAGGTTGGTTAAAGGTTGCTTAAAAGAAGATTTTATATTAATAAGCAATGTGAAGCTTGGTTGATAGCGCTATTGTTTAGAATGACAGTTGTAAAATGATTTATTGATGGCACGACAACTGCTTGGTCGCCTCGCTAACTTTTTGCAGCTTTGGCGAGTGCAGATAAAATTATGTTGGAAAGCGCTGATTATTTGGGAATGCAGGTGGTTTCTTTTGTCCCTCCGTAACTGTGACAAAGAGGTTGTTGTTTGAAACAATAACCTCTTGCAAGTAGTGAGACAGTGGTTACTTACTTACCGTCTCATTAAATACTAGATGTTCATCCTTCACATCCACTTTAATCGTTTCACCCGGCATAAAATGGCCTGCGAGAATTTCTTGCGCTAAGGGGTTTTCGACCTGATTTTGAATGGCTCGCTTCAGAGGACGAGCGCCATACACAGGGTCAAAGCCCACTTCCGCAATCATATCCATCGCAGCATCACTAAACTCAATATTCAACTCACGTACCGCCAAACGCTTACGCAAGCTATTTAATTGAATGTCCGCAATCTTGCGAATTTCTGCTTTATCTAATGGATGGAACACGACCACTTCGTCAATCCGATTAATGAATTCAGGGCGGAAATGCGTACCGACCACTTCCATCACTGCGGCTTTCATCTTGTCGTAATTGTCTTCGCCTGCCATATCCTGAATCAGATGCGAGCCAAGATTCGAGGTCATAACAATCACGGTATTGCGGAAATCAACCGTGCGTCCTTGTCCATCAGTTAAGCGTCCATCATCCAAGACTTGTAGCAGTACGTTGAATACATCGGGATGTGCTTTCTCGACTTCATCCAATAAAATCACAGAATAAGGCCGACGGCGCACAGCCTCAGTCAAATACCCACCCTCTTCGTAGCCCACATATCCTGGAGGTGCACCAATTAAGCGTGCCACGGAATGCTTCTCCATGAACTCCGACATATCAATGCGCACCATGGCATCATCATTATCAAATAAGAAGGTCGCTAAGGCTTTAGTCAGCTCGGTCTTACCGACCCCAGTAGGACCCAAGAAAAGAAACGAGCCACTCGGACGTTTCGGATCAGACAAGCCAGCCCGTGCGCGCCGAATCGCGTTGGAAACCGCTACCATGGCCTCTTCCTGACCAATTACCCGCTTACGTAATTCATCTTCCATGCGCAATAATTTGTCACGCTCAGATTCGAGCATTTTGCTCACTGGAATCCCCGTCCAACGTGCCACAATCTCCGCGATTTCGTCTTCCGTTACTCGATTACGCACGAGCTTAGGTTGCTCGCTAGTAGCACCCGCTGCGGTATCGGCTTGCTTTAATTGCGCTTCTAATTCAGGAATACGCCCGTATTGCAATTCCGCCATGCGCTGCAAATTACCTGCACGTTTCGCTGTATCAAACTCAATACGCGCTTGATCCAATTCTTCCTTAATGTGTGCTGTGCCTTGCATAGCGGCTTTTTCAGCCTTCCAAATCTCGCCTAAGTCCGCAGACTCCTTTTCTAAGCGCGTAATTTCTTCCTGCAAATTATTCAGGCGCTTCACAGAAGCATCGTCTTTTTCCTTTTTCAGTGCTTCGCGTTCAATTTTCAATTGAATCAAACGCCGATCCAGAATATCCAAAGCCTCTGGTTTTGAATCAATTTCAATGCGAATGCGTGATGCAGCCTCATCAATCAAGTCAATGGCTTTATCTGGCAAATTACGATCCGTAATATAACGATGCGACAAAGTCGCCGCCGCGACTAAAGCTGGGTCAGTAATTTCTACCCCATGATGCACTTCGTACTTTTCTTGCAGGCCGCGCAAAATCGCAATGGTATCCTCCACACTCGGCTCATCCACCAAGACTTTTTGGAAACGACGCTCTAACGCAGCATCTTTCTCAATATATTGGCGATACTCATCTAGGGTGGTCGCGCCCACACAATGTAATTCACCACGAGCTAGCGCAGGTTTGAGCATATTACCTGCATCCATCGCACCATCCGCTTTACCCGCACCAACCAGCGTATGAATCTCGTCAATGAATAGAATGGTATTGCCATCGGTTTTGGCGATGTCATTCAAGACTGCTTTTAAACGCTCTTCGAAATCGCCACGGAATTTTGCACCGGCTAATAAAGCACCTAAATCTAGCGACAATAAACGCTTGCCTTTAATGCCTTCTGGCACTTCACCATTCACAATCCGCTGCGCTAAACCTTCGACTAACGCAGTTTTACCCACCCCAGGCTCACCGATGACCACCGGATTATTCTTGGTACGACGTTGCAGAATTTGCACCATGCGGCGAATTTCTTCATCACGCCCAATAATAGGGTCAATTTTGCCTTGCTCCGCACGCTCGGTAATATCAATCGTATATTTCTGCAAGGCTTGGCGTTGATCTTCGGCGTTTGGGTCATTTACGGTTTGCCCACCACGCATAGTTTCAATGGCTTTTTCGATTGCACCTTTGGTAGCACCCGTTTCACGCAATAAATTGCCTAAAGTGCCTTTGTCTTCTAACGCAGCCAGCACAAATAACTCAGAAGTAATGTATTGATCTTTACGCTGCTGAGCGATTTTATCCGTCACATTTAGCATACGGGCTAAATCATTAGAAATTTGGACGTTTCCAGCATCCCCACCAGTGACACTGGGTAGACGCTCTAATTCTTGGCCTAATTTGGAACGGAGTTGATTAACATTGACATCTGCCTTGGTTAATAAACCACGAATTGAACCACCATCCTGATCTAATAATGCGGTCATTAAATGGATGGGTTCAATGAATTGTTGATCACGCCCCAACGCCAAGGACTGTGCATCCTGTAGGGCGAGCTGAAATTTGCTGGTCAGTTTATCCATTCTCATGTGGATAGTACCTCATTAAAGTTGTTTTGATTTTGAGTAACTTTAGGCCAAAAACTGGCGGGTGTCGGCTAAACACCTTCGATAAGTAGGGATATGGGGGGCATGAGAAGTTAAATCAAGTTGCTGGCTCGACTTTCTTAAGCAATCCATAGAAAGGGGAGCGGATGCTCTCCCTTTCTAGTGTATCGCTTACTGCAGGAAAATGTTGCGATAAGAAATATAGCTTGCGCAGAATAGCCATGGGAATACGATTAATAGCCCCAGTAGTAATAAAAGTGCGCCGCCAAAGGTTATTAGGAGAGAAATAAACGTATATAAAATAAGAGCTAAGATGTTTTTTAAACTACCTTGAAGGCTAAGTTTTAAGGCTTCCATAGGGGAAACATTATTGAGTACTACTAGCGGTTGCGCGAACCATAGTAATAAAGAAATTAAAACAGACAGCATAAAATAGATAAAGCCAATCAAGAGATTTCTGCCAGAAAACATCTCTTGCATCATCAAGCCCATTGCTTCTGGGTTTGCTTCTTGGCTCATGTTTTCAGCACTCGGTGCTTGCCATAAAGCTTCAAAAGCCCAAGCTAAAGCGATTGATAATACAGCGCTAATAACGCCAAGAATCACTAAAGGCACTAAATGTTGTTTCATGGCAGCGAATAAATGCCCAGCATCTAAGGCTCCACCGCGATAAGACTCGTGCATACCAATAAATAAGCCAGCAGTAAGCAGGGTAATAAACACGGTCATAGCAATTTCGAATAGAGCATTGATGACTGTGCCAATACCTGTGGGCAAGTTAGCAATGACCATACCACCCACAATAGCAATAATGGCGACTAACACGATCATAATTAGATCAATCAATAACCACATGCCGAAATCGCGTTTGAATAAACGCCAGCCATCGCTTAACCAATCGATAGCTGCTCCTATACCTACGCTTCTGGGCGCAGGCAACAAGCTATCTACCTGTCCAGGCATAGGGGGCATCGCCACATTGGATTGTGGCGGTTGATAGGGATTTTGACTACTCATAAGCTACTCCAAAGATTGTTTAAGTTTAAGTGTAGCTCAGCTTAAACAGGAGCTGCTTGTAAATCTAGCAGCAGAGGATTAATACCGACCGCCATGGTAATCAATATTAATTAAGCGACGAAATGTTTTAAGGCGAATAATACTTGATCGGGTTGTTCTGCCATTAAAGCATGTCCTGCTCCTGCTAATATTTGTAGGCGTGCTTTGGGTAGTGATTGTTGAATATTGTGTAACACTTTAGGCGAGGTCATTTTGTCTAAGCTGCCTGCCAACATCAGAACAGGTTTATCCAGCGCTTTTAAACTATCCAACTCGCGCTGGTAGTTATTGCAGGCATTTAGGTCAGCAGCGAACACACCTTGGCGCTGACGTGCCATCAATTGTTGATTCATGCCTAATAACCACAAGCCAGGGATAGCGCTACCACCCAATTGGGCGCGTGCTGAATAAGACCATTGATTGATTAACGCCGCTGCTTGCGCTTCATTATTCGCTGCTGCCTCTAGCAGAGCAGGCGACACAGGCATCGGCAAAGACGTGCCTATTAAAACGACTTTTTCAATGGCTACGGGGGTTTGCAGTGCTGTTTCAAGTGCAATTAATGAACCCATGCTATGGCCAATTAAAATGGCTTTGTCCACGTTTAAAGCTGTTAACATAGCTTGAATCCATGCACTTAGCGCTTCAATCGAAGTCAGAGGTTCGCCCTGACTACTGCCATGTGCAGGTAAATCAGGTGCTAAGACTGGATAGCCATGATGCGCGAAATAGCGACTTTGTAAGCCCCAGCAAGAGTGATCTTGTTGGGCGCCGTGAATAAAAACTAAGGTGGGTTTGTCGGCACTGGTTTTGAAGGTTTTACCGCCTGTATAAATAAAGGCTTCATGCTCTTGGATGAGTAGTTTCATGCGCTCACCTTAGCAGCAGCATATAAGCCACGGTTGAGATCTTCAATCAAATCACTTGGGTCTTCTAGGCCAATAGAAAGGCGGATAGTGGCGGGATGAATTCCTGCCGCGACCAATGCTTCATCCGACATGCGGAAATGCGTGGTGGACGCGGGGTGAATCACTAAAGACTTTGCATCGCCTACATTCGCTAAATGTGAAAATAAATTCAGTGCCTCGATAAACTTTTGACCAGCCATACGCCCGCCTTTGAGCGTAAAGGTGAATACCGAACCTGCACCTTTTGGTAATAATTGCTGCGCTAATGCGTGATCAGGATGGCTTTCTAATTCAGGATAGACCACCGATTCAAGCGTTTTGCCCAATTGCGTTTCTAGATGAGCCACCACATGACGCGTATTCTCAATATGCCGAGTCATACGCAATGATAGGGTCTCTAAACCTTGTAGAATGTGGAAAGCAGATAGTGGACTGAGACTTGCTCCAAAATCACGTAAACCTTCACGTCGTGCCCGCAATAAAAATGCAGCAATCGGCGATTCTTCGCTGAAGACCATATCGTGGAAGCCTGAATAAGCTTGAGTGAGGGTTGGGAATTTATCAGCTTGTTTAGTCCAATCAAATGTTCCGGCATCGACTAACACACCACCAATGACCGTGCCATGCCCACACATAAACTTGGTGGCCGAGTGATAGATTAAATCTGCCCCCCATTCCGCCGGTTTGATGAGATAGGGTGTGGTTAAAGTAGAATCGACCAAGAGGGGTAAACCATGCTCATGTGCCAGCTCAGCGACTTTGGGAATATTCAACACCGATAAACTGGGATTGCCTAAGGTTTCTCCAAATAATAAGCGGGTATTGGGACGAATCGCCGCTCGCCAAGCATCCAGATTGCCGGTATCGACAAAGCTCGTTTCAATACCAAAACGTGGCAAGGTGTATTCCAATAAGTTATGCGATCCACCATATAAAGCACGACTCGCGACAATATGACTGCCTGCACCCATCAAGGTCACAATAGCGAGATGCAAAGCGGCTTGCCCTGAGGCCGTCGTAATCGCGCCGATGGCATTTTCGAGTGCCGCTACTCGTTCTTCCAATACCGCATTAGTCGGATTCGAGATGCGTGAATACACATGCCCACCTTGTTCCATATTGAACAAAGCGGCGGCATGATCCGCGTTTTTAAGCACAAAAGACGAGGTCAGATAAATCGGTTGGGCGCGCGCTCCAAATGGCTCATCAGGCATTTGTCCGGCGTGGAGCGAGAGCGTGTCAAATTGATAAGGCATGGGCGTTTATTGGTAGTGAAGGGAATAACCTATACTAGCCTTCTCAAGCGAATAGCTAAAGAGGCGGTGCGTTAAAACTTGGCTAATGTCGTTGTGTTTTTTCGCCAGTGCTTTATTTGATTTTTTGCAAAGTCATTGTTAAATATTATTTTTTCTCAATACTAATTGAACGTTACCTGACCTATATCAATAAATATTGGTTAGCAAATGCGATTGCGCAAGGTGCATTGCGGCAGAAAATTACAAACTAAACACAAATGTATCTTTGGTTTATTTTGTGAGGAGGGAGGAATGCCTTTGCAATCTAAAGATTCGACGCGCAACTCGCGTCGAGCGTTTCTAAAAAGCCTAGCCGGTTCGGCGGCTTTATCTACCGTTGCGTTTATCCCTGACGCTCAAGCGCGTTTAACCCATGTTCCCCATTCGACCGAAACCCTCAAGGACTATGAGGAGCATTGGGGATTTTGTGATATGTGCTATTGGCGTTGTGGTCTAAAGGTGCGTTCCCGCGATGGTAAAGCCTTTAAAATCGATGGCAATCCTGAGCATCCCTTAAATCGTGGCGTGGTGTGTGGTAAGGGTAATGCAGGTATTCAAGTTGCTTTTGCAGAAAATCGGCTCAAGCAACCGCTGGAGCGGGTAGGGGCGCGGGGTGAAAATAAATGGCGACCTATGCCCTGGGATGAAGCCTTAGACAAAGTAGCGCAGGAGTTGACTAAGGTTAAAGACAAGTACGGCTCACAAGCATTAGTGATGATTGGGCATGGTACTTGGGAGAAGCCGTATCATCGTTTGGCTCATGCGTTTGGCACACCCAATACTACTAGCCCTGTCTTTGGTTTGTGTTGTGGTCCGCGTGGGGTGGGTTCGATGTTGGTAACCGGACGCGAATTATCCGGCAATGAAACCATCGATCTTGAGAACTGCAAGTATTTCCTAATGATGGGGCGTAATGTCACCGAATCCTTACATAATGGTGAAACCTTAGGCTGGATTGACGGTGTAGCGAATGGTGCAAAAGTCGTTTATGTCGATCCGCGCTATACCATTACCGCCTCCAAAGCACATGAATGGTTAGCAATTCGCCCTTTGACGGATCATGCCTTTTTATTAGCAATGATTCATGTGGTGATTAAAGAACGCTTATATGACCAAGCCTTTGTCGCCGAGTATGTTAGCGGTTTAGACGAATTAGCGGCTCGTGTGGAGAAATATACCCCCGCATGGCAGGAGTCAATCACGAGCATTCCGGCGGAGGCGGTGACCCGTATTGCCCGCGAAATGGCTAAAGCAGCCCCCAGTGTGATGGTTTATAGCCCACGGCGTCTGACGCGCTCGACTAATGATTTAGGAACGTCAATGAGTATGGCGATCTTAAATGCCTTGTTTGGTGTGTGGGATCGTAAAGGCGGGATTTTTAAACCCCAAACTATCACTATTCCTGAGATTGATCTGCCGCCTTTTCCACATGCGCATGTGAATCGTGCAGAACAACACGGTGATTTTGACTTTTCTACAACTTCATTCGCTTTAGATGCAGAAGGCAAAGTACAACGCGCCGATGGTGCAGGTGTGATGGGACGTTGGCCTTTAGCGAATGCACAATATGGTTTAACCAATCAAATGTGGTTGGCTATGGCTAATCAGCAACCTTATCCCTTGAAAGCGTTGCTCACCGCAGGCGGAAATGGTTTCCACAATAGCACCAATTACGACACGATTCGTCAAGCGTTGATGAATATGGATTTCTATGTGGCAGCGGATGTGATTCCGAATGAAATGAATAGCTATGCGGATATTTTACTGCCAGAAGCCTCCTACTTAGAGCGTTATGATGATTTACAAATCGGTGGGGCACGAGAAGGCTTTGTTGCCTTGCGTGAGGCAGCTATGAAACCTCTACACAATACCAAAGGCTCATGGGAGATTTGTAAGGAATTATCCAAGCGCTTAGGTTTGGAGGCTTATTTTCCTCACGACACTATTGAAGCCCTATTGGATGATCGCTTGAAAAAAGCGGGCTACTCCCTCGCTGAATTGAAAGAGAAGGGCATTATCAAAAAGTCCGCTGATGATAAGGCTAATTTCCCACGCGAATTTGGTCTGAAATCAGAGTTCCCCACACCAAGTGGCAAAATTGAATTAATCCCTAGCACCTTAAAAAATTTAGGTGCTGACCATGCCTTAGATTGGCAAGAACAAGCACGACCTACTCAACAAAACCAGTTTCATTTCACCTTTGGGCGCATTGGTTTTCATACACATGCCCGCACACAAGACAACCTCTGGTTACATGATTTTCTCTCCGAAAATGTACTGTGGATTCATCCTGAAGCTGCCAAAGCCTTAGGCATTGCCCATGAGGATTGGGTGGAGGTGAAAGATCAAAAAGGTCGCGGCGGCAAAATCAAAGCGAAAGTCACGCCCCGTATTCGCCCTGATACGGTATTTACGGTGCATGGTTTTGGGCATTGGGATGAGCGTATGAACCTAGCCAAAGATAAGGGTTTGTCTGACTCATTATTAGCATCAGATACGATAGAACAATACATTGGTACGATTTCAATGGGTACTTCGATTGTTACTGTGAGCAAGGCATAAGGAGGAAAATGATGGTTGCAAAATATGTCATGCTCGCTGATACCACGCGCTGCATTAACTGTAAAGCTTGTGAAGTGGCTTGTCGTGCGGAATGGGATACGCCAATGGGCTTTACCCGCGATTGGGTGAAAGAGGTGGAGTACGTAAATGCTAAAGGTTTACCTGAGGTGCAATTATTCCCAGGTCGCTGTCAGCATTGTGATGATCCACCTTGTGTGGAGGCTTGCCCTTCGGGTGCTTCATGGAAACGTGAAGATGGGATTGTCTTGGTCGATCACGAAACCTGTTCAGGCTGTGAGTTGTGTGTGCCTGCTTGTCCTTATGAGGCGCGTTGGCTGAATCCGGTGACTAATACCATTAGCAAATGTACCTTTTGCCAGCCACGCATTGATAAAGGTTTAGAGCCTGCTTGTGTGCAAACTTGTGTGGGACATGCGTTGATTTTTGGTGATGCTAATGATCCGAATTCAGTCGTGTCCCAATTGTTGAAAGAGAAAGAGTGGCAGCGTTTAGTCACAGATGAAGTCAATATTGGCCCGAATCATTATTACTTCACGGATGGTAAAGCCATTCCTCAAGAGGTTATGCCCAAACGCAATGAACACTATTTAGCAGGAACAGTGATTGAGAAGGTGCTGAATCCTGTCGCCAAACTCGGTTTGGGTGGCATGGTTGCGGTGTTTGCTCTGGCAGGCGTGAAAAAGTTAGTGGATAGGCGTAAACAAGTGGGCATACAGGAGGGTAATCATGAGCAACACTAAACAAGGCGCGAGTACTAAAATCAAAATTCGTACTAAAGATGTGATTGCGATTCACTGGTTCAATGCCTTTTTCTGGTTAGTATTAGTGATAAGTGGCTTTGGGATTATTTCGGGCGATTTTGTGCGTTTAGTACCGACGGCATGGTCATCCTTCATGCAAAACCTCGTGGGTGGTAATGCCAATCTCGCGCTCCTGCATGGTATTGGCGGTATGGTCTGGGCGGCTGTTATTGCTATCTATGCACTGCTAAATGCGCGACGCGTAGTCTTACCCTTTTTAAAAAATGTGCTAGTACTCACCCCGATGGCAGCTTTGCGTGATATGTGGTCAATGACAGTGACCTTAGCGCATTTATTTGGCTTAATGAAAAATACCCCTGTGCCACCCCAAGGGCGTTATAACGGCGCACAACGTCTATTAGGCACCATGATTATCGGCTGCTCGCTATTAATTGCCATGAGTGGTATGTATTTATTCTGGGGGCCGAAGCTACTGAGTTTTGCTAGCAATCCTTTATATGGCGAACTATTCCGTTGGGCATTGGTTGCGCATCAAGCAGCCGTTGTTCTAGTCTTGATTGGCTTAGTCGCACATATTTACTTTGCCGTGGTGGAAGAACGCGAATCCCTAGAGACCATGAAAAGTGGTTATGCCGAGATAGCGTTTATTCAGCACCACAATCCTTTGTGGTATGAAGAACTGAAACGCGACGGTAAGGTGTGACCAGAGTTTGAGTTCGGTGGGGTGAGTGTAAGGATTCATCCTAGCATTTCCATGCTGGGGTTTGGTAGTAACCCATTCGACTGACAAATTATGCTAGACTGGGGTTATTAGCCAATACTACCTTGCCTCTACTATGACCCAAACAGCAAAACGCAAAAAGCTCCCCATCGGTATTCAAACCTTGCGTGAAATTCGTGAGGAGGGATATTACTATGTGGATAAAACTCCCATCGCTCTGGATTTAGTCAAGGGTGGTAAATACTACTTTCTCTCGCGTCCGCGTCGTTTTGGTAAAAGCTTGTTTTTAGATACCTTAAAAGAATTGTTTGAGGGCAATGAAGCCTTATTCAAAGGGTTAGCCGCCGAAAGTCAATGGAACTGGTCGGTAAAATATCCTGTAGTGCGGTTTAGTTTTGGTAGTACTAATTTTAATCATCCTCAAAGCATACAAGATGCTTTACATCGGCAACTTACCTATTTTGAAAAAGTTTGGCAGATAGAAAAGCCTTTGCCTGATGCTGCGGGTCGTTTTGCGGATTTGATTGTCCACTTACACGAAAAGACTTCCTTACCCGTCGTGGTGTTGATTGATGAATACGACAAACCGATTCTGGATGCTTTATTAAAACCTGAGATTGCCCGCAATAATCGTGATTTCTTAAGAGGATTTTACGCCACTATTAAGGACTATGACGCGCATATTAAATTTAGTTTTTTAACAGGCGTCAGTAAGTTTTCTAAGGTGAGCTTATTTTCAGGCTTGAATAATTTATATGACATTACTTTAGACCCTAAGTACTCAACTATTTGTGGTTATACTGATAATGATTTAGATACCTTGTTTGCAATAGAGTTGGAAGGATTAGATCGAGATAAAATTAGAGAGTGGTATAATGGTTATCATTGGTTAGGTGAGGGCGTTTATAATCCGTTTGATATTCTTCAGTTATTTAAACGTCGAGAGTTTGATAATTACTGGTTTGAGACGGGGACACCCACATTCTTAGTTGATTTGCTCTTTTCGCGTAAAGTACCGACCCTACGCTTAGATCGCATGATTACCAGTAGTAGCGTGATTTCAAGTTTTGAAATTGAGAAAATTGCTACCGAAGCATTATTATTTCAAACAGGCTATTTAACCATCAAAAATAGTCAGCGTGCGGGCGGGCAGACTTTTTATACCTTAGGTTATCCTAATAGAGAAGTGTATCAAAGCCTGAATGAAAGCTTATTGGCGGCATTAGTCGATACACCTGAGCAAAGTCAGAATACGTTACGCCTATATGAGCTATTGTTGCAAAATGACTTTACAGGCTTAAGACAGTTATTTCATAGCTTTTTCGCTAGTATTCCTTATCACTGGTACTCCAATAATGATATTAAAAATTATGAAGGCTATTATGCCAGTGTATTTTATTCCTACTTTGCCTCATTAGGTTTAGATGTCATCGTGGAAGATAGTACTAATCTGGGGCGTATAGATATGACCTTACGCTTTAATCAGCAGGTCTATTTATTTGAATTTAAAGTGGTAGAGTTAGTACCTGAGGGTGAGGCTTTACAGCAGATCAAAGATAAAGGTTATGCTGAAAAATATAAGGGCTTGGGACAGCCGATTCATTTAATTGGTGTGGAGTTTAGTAAAGAGAATCGAAATATTGTAAGTTTTGTAGTGGAGGGTGATGCGCCAGAAGCGTTGAGCGGTTGTCATAATAGTGTACAAATATAGGCACGCTCGTAGCGGAGAATCTCGTTATCGTTGTCGCGATTGCTTACGTAGTTTGAGATCCTACTCAAGAATAATAGGCACTTCTTCCCTTAATTTAGAGGGGCGGAAGGGTAAAAAAGATATGAACTCTACTGAATTCCTTTAATCGCAAGCACAGAGTTTACTGTGCCTGCCTCTGCGCTTATAAAACTAAGATCCTTACCCCCAACGCGCCACAATCACTTTCCCACCCGCTTTCTGTTCCATCAGTGTCGTGCGTGCACTATAACGGGTATCAACGATATAACTGGGTTCTGAGGCGTAAGTGACTGTCGAGCTAGTAATGCGCCCATTGGTATCTAGTTCCACGGTCACCTCTTCCGAATAAGTATTCACTATGGCTAGACCCACGCCCTCCACACTGGTAGCGGATGAGTTATCGCGCACATCATCATAAGAGCCTACGGCCAACACTAACTTGCGCGTGCGTTGGTTGGCATCTTTTTCCACACTAATCACGGTTACCGTATGGTCAAAAGAGCCATCGCCAGTATGATCGATGAAAATAATATTACCCGCTGTGAGTTGATTAACAGGCACTTCGGGCTTGCTGGTGTCACCACGATTATCGCGGCTAGGATCCCAATCAAATAAGCGCGTGCACGATCTTGCCACTTGATTCGCACTGAGCTCAGGGTAATGCACATTTACACCGTACAACATCGTATGTTGGGCATCGAGGGCTTGAACATTGCGTATCGCCTGATAGCCCGAACGTGCCATATCCACACCGCTTTGTTGCTTAAGACGATCGGCGCGGCTAAATAAACCTTGGGTTTTGTCGGCAGTCGCGACAATCCAACGTTTTTCAGGCGCACCACGCAACACTGGATGGGGAAGATTGATAAAACGATCTTCTTTAATTTGTTTGCGGAATTGATCCATTAAAAACAGCGCAATATTTTTGCAGTCGCCTTCCACACGATTGCGCTTCATCACCTCCCAATACCAGCCCACAAATTGCCCAAAGGCATTACGAATTTCAGGGCTAGACCACGAAAAAACTTCCGCCGTACTACGAATCGTGATGACTGGCAAATCGAGTTGGCGAAAATTGGATAAATAAGCGAGCGGATCAGCCGCACGTGCCGCCGTGGTACGTAAGTCGAGTTTGACGACTTGCTGATCCATTAAACCCAATAAGCCTGCATTGACGCGGCCTGTAACCGGAACGGAGCGTGAGGCTTGGTAGTTTTTTACGGCTTGTTCTGTACCGCCGCCAAAGGCACCGTCACATAAACTATTTAAAAAGCCTAAGCGCCCCAAGGTGTATTGTAAGGCGACCACACCTGTACCACTAGCGCCGCGTGCTAGTTCAGTACGTAAACCATTCGGAAAGGCTTTTGCCAACGCTGGATCACGTAAAGCACCCGTCGGTGGTGGGGTAGGTTCGGGCATAGTGGGTAAGGGCAGGGCGATGGCGCGTAATACATTCACTAAAAGTCCCGCACGCGTAGGCTGACCAGTAGTACCCGTCTCAATCGACTGTGCCACGCCATTATTGTCGAATTTGTCGATGGCCGTGAACAACGCAGCCATTTCCTGCGCCCCACTGATATAGCCATTGCCACTCGTATCTAAAGCGTTGAAGTTAATGGCATTGAGGCGTGCATCACGCTTGGCATCGGCTAAGGCAATGCGTTTATTTGCCATTTCCTGCACAAAAGCGTCGCGGGTTAAACTAGCCATTCTATCCTCCTTGAAGCGTTATAATGCCTAAACCTTAATATGAGTAGTACGCCTTGTCCAACTTTTGCCCTTTTTTTGCGGTAAAATGGACTTTTCTTGAGCCGAAACAATCGATGCTGCATTTGATTCATAGTAACCGCCTTGAAGCGTTGGCTGAGCAGTTTGCGAGCTTGGTAAACTCACAGCTTTTGAGTGATCCGTTTGCTTCTGAATATGTGATTGTGCAAAACGCAGGGATGGGGCGTTGGTTATCCTTGCAATTGGCGCAACACAATGGCATTGCAGCCAATATGAAGTACCGTTTTCCGGCCGAACTGACGTGGGAATTGCTCACTAAAGTGTTGCAAGATGTGCCGGAGCGCGATCCTGGTTCGCCGCGTTTATTGCGCTGGCGTTTACTGAGTGAGTTTCAGCAACATGCGTTAAAATACCGCCACAGCTTGGGTCACTATCTCAAAGCGGGTCAAGATGCTAGTGCATGGCAACTGGCGCAGCAGATTGCACGGGTTTTTGATAGTTATTTATTTTTTCGTCCGGATTGGGTCAAGGCTTGGGAAAGTGAGCCACAAAGCGGTTGGCAAGAGCAACTATGGCATGATCTGATTGGCGAAAAAAAGTTATATCATTGGATTCGATTACAAAATCGCTTTATTCGTGAGTGGCCGACTGCACCTTTAGATCAGATTCCGGAACGGATTAGTTTTTTCTCCATTCCAGCCCTGTCACCGATGTATTTAGAAATGATGGGGCAGGTGGCTAATCGAGTTGACGTGTATTTCTTCATTATGAATCCCTCGGAACTGTATTGGGGCGATATTGAAACGGATAAGCGAAAAATTCGCGCCAAGCCTGAAGAGCAAGATTACATTACTGTTGGCAATCCTTTATTAGCCTCATGGGGCAGGCAAGGTCGCGATTTTATTGAGATTTTGCGCAATAACGAGCCTTATCCGCTGGAGTCCGAGTATTTTATTGCACCTGATACAGACAGCATACTCCATGCACTACAAACTGATATTTTGTATTTGCAAGGCGATGCTGATAACGCAGAAGTCTTAACCACGCCTCAGGGAAAAGCTTGGTCGGCGGATGGCTCGTTGGCGCTTCATTCCTGCCATTCACCCATGCGCGAAGTCGAAGTGCTCTACGATCAAATCTTGGCAGCGCTAGAAGCTGAAAAGACCCTAACACCCGCTGATATTGTGGTGATGATGCCTGATATTGAAGCGTATGCGCCTTTTATTGAGGCAATTTTTGGTGCTGCTAAGGTGTATTTGCCCTTCAGTATTGCCGATCAGCGTTTTACCACGGCCTTAAGTTTAAGCAATGCCTGCCTGCAATTAATGGATCTACCGCAGCAACGTTTTGAAGCAGAAACCGTGTTTACCTTGCTCGAATATCCCGAGATTCGTGAGCGTTTCGATTTGGATGAGGTACAGGTGCAACAATGCCGTGATTGGGTGCGTGCCGTGAATATTCGTTGGGGCGTGGATGCAAATTTCCGCCGTCAATTCGCTGAGCAGACGACGTTTGAACATACTTGGATGTATGGATTAGATCGTTTATTACTCGGTTATGCCATGCCTGGTGAGCAATTATTGGGTGGTATTTTGCCCTATAACGAGATCGAGGGGACACAAGCGCAAATTCTGGAGCGCTTCCAGCACTATGTGCGTGTGTTATTTGACATGGCGGAATGGTCTACACAGCGCAAAACCTTAACTGAGTGGCGTGATGCGTTTGTGGTAATTTTGGAGCAACTATTTCCCGATAACGCTGAGAGCTATTTAATCTATCAGGCTTTGGACACTTTACTCACGGAGGCGAAACAAGCCGAATTTCACAATAGAATCGCCTGGATCGTGTTTCGTGACGCCTTACGTCGTTTATTAGAAACCACGCATCAAAATGAAGGCTTTTTAGGCAACGGTATAACTTTCTGCACGCTGATGCCGATGCGTAGTGTTCCCTTTCAAATAGTGGCTTTATTGGGGATGCAAGATAGCGGATTTCCGCGCCAAGAGAATCGCCTGAGCTTTGATAAATTAGCCTACGATAGCCAACGCAAAGGCGATCGTTCGCGGCGTGATGAGGATCGCTATTTATTCCTCGAAAGCTTACTGGCGGCGCGTCAACGTTTTTATATCAGCTATATCGGCCAAAGTGTGCAAGATAATAGTCCGAGTATGCCGTCGGTGTTGGTGGAGGAGCTATTAGATTATCTGGAAAAACGCTTCGGTTTACCACACGCGGCTTTAATCACCCAGCATCCTTTGCAAGCGTTTAGCCAGCGTTATTTTCAAGGTGGCGAGTTGTTCAGCTATGCCAACGATTATGTGCAATTGCACACGAATACTGAATACGGTAAGCAAGTACAGCCGTTCTGGAATGGCGAATTATTGGCTGAGCCTGAGGCGCAGTTAAAACACCTTTCTTTAAGTGAGCTGATTAGTTTTTATCGTCATCCAGCCCGACGTTTTTTGCGTCAATTGGATGTGGCGGTGCGTGAAACCGAGGATGAGTTAGCGCAGCGTGAGCCTTTCAGCCTAGAGGCCTTCATGGATAGTACACTGGGTGAGCAAACCTTAAAGCATTTGCAACGCGGGGGCGATGCGGAACAATTGCTAAGCTCTATCCGCGCCCAAGGGATTTTGCCGCATGGTAAAAAAGGTGAGTTGATTTTCGAAGAGCATTATCAAAAAGTTGCCGCGATTTATCAAAAAATGCCGATCCAAAACGCATTACGTTCCTTGGAAGTAAACTTTGCATGGGGCGAGTTCAATTTATTTGCCAATGTGCAAGGGCTAAGTTCGGAGGGCTTGCAAGTATGCCACTTTGGTTATACGGGGGTGTGGCAGTGGATTATGATTTGGTTTCAGCATTTGGCCTTGAATGCAGCACCTAATGTACAGGCAGCTTATCAGCGCTGTACCCGAGTATTCACCGAAAAGGCTACTTATAAACTTGGTGAAGTTCCAAACGCCCTGCAACAGTTAGAGGTTTTAGTGCAAGCTTATTGGCGTGGTTTGCGTGAGCCATTGGCTTTTTTCCCGAAATCATCATGGGCTTTCGTTGAGGAAGGTATGAGTTTTAAGGCAGCGCAGAAAGTCTGGGAAGGTACGGACTATAAAGCTGGGGAAAGCACACAAGCAGAATATGCGCTGTTATATCGCGGGCGACAGCCTATTCAAGAACAGGCTGATGCGTTTAGCGAGTGCTCGCAACAAGTATTAGCAGGTTTATTCGCGGTTTTAGAGAAGTTGGAATAACACTAATCTTTCAAGCTAATGATTTGCCAGCCTTGTTGCTCAGCATAAGCTTTGAGCTTAGGATCAGGATCAACAGCGATAGGGTGATCGACCTGCAGCATAAGGGGTAGGTCGTTGTGCGAGTCGCTATAGAAATAGCTGCCTGCTAAGGTCTCGTGGCGATCTGCTAGCCACATGTTTAAACGGGTGACTTTGCCTTCACGAAAAGTAGGTACCCCAGCGATTTTGCGCGTATAACGCTCGCCATCCATTTGTATATCAATGGCCAATAAATTAGGGATGTTTAATTCTTTAGCAATTGGCGTCGTCACAAAGCTATTAGTGGCCGTAATAATGACTAAGGTATGGCCTTGCGAGCGATGCCATTCCACTAAATCACGCGCCTTTTGGCTAATCATCGGCAGAATCTCACTCGCCATATACTCACGGTGTAATTGCTCCAGTGTAGCGCGATCGGTTTGGCTAATGAAATGGAGCGCAAACGCAGCATATTCGTGAATGTCTAAGGTGCCATTGGAATATTGTTGGTAGAAATCGTTATTGGTTTGGGCATAGGTTTCCTGATCGACTAAGCCTTTACGTACTAAAAAACGTCCCCACGTATGGTCGCTGTCGCCTTGCAATAAAGTATGGTCAAGATCAAATAAAGCGAGTGTCATAAAATAAATCCTAGCAGTTCGGCAGAAAAAATCCTGATTGTACATCCTTGAAATTGCTGAAACAGTTAGAATATGAAAAAATCATTGGAAATTGATGTTTGGAGAACAGTCGTGATTGACGAGGACGGCTTCCGTGCCAATGTGGGCATTATCCTCTGTAATCGCGACGGCAAAGTGTTTTGGGGTAGAAGGCTGGGACAGGATTCTTGGCAGTTCCCTCAAGGTGGCATCGATAGAGGCGAAACCCCCATCGAAGCGATGTTTCGAGAATTGCGTGAGGAGACGGGCTTAAAACGCGAACACGTTGCGATTATCGGACAGACACGCGGTTGGTTGCGTTATCGCATTCCCCATTACATGCTACGCCGTCGCTCTCGGCCGTTATGCATTGGACAAAAACAGCGTTGGTTTTTACTGAAAATGCTGTGTCGGGACGGAGATGTAAATTTAAAAGCTTCTGAAAAGCCAGAGTTCGATCATTGGGAATGGGTGGATTATTGGCACCCTGCTCAGGAGGTTGTGTTCTTTAAGCGACGCGTTTATCGTCGGGCTTTAGATGAGCTAGCACCCCTACTGCATCAGGACGCCTAAAGGCGTCCTTTTCATTTTCATGGCTACCGACCTTAAAATGGTTTTACCACGGCCAAAATTACGATCACAATCAATAATAAGCTCGGCGCTTCATTAAAGTAGCGATACCATTTGTGCGTACGCGTATTCGCATCGTTTCGGAAGCTGAGCATTAAACGGTAACAGGCATAGTGATACCCCAACAAGCCTGCTACGAATAACAGTTTGGCATGAAACCAGCCTGACTTAAAAAGCACGCCATGACCTAATACAATCATAATGATGCCAAATAGCGCGGTTAACAGCATTCCAATCGTCATCATGACAAATAAGCGTCTTTCCATGACTTTATAAAGCTCAAAGCTCGGCTTATTTTCCGGCATAGCGTGGTAGACATAGAGCCGTGGCAGATAAAATAAACCGGCAAACCACGTCACCATAAAAATAATGTGTAAGGCTTTAATCCACAGATAGAGCATGATTAACCTTTCAATAAATCGCGAATCCGACCACGCATTTCATCAGGTTTAAATTCGCCCATTTTCTGATACACGATTTTGCCATCAGCAGATACTAAAAAATTGGTTGGTGTGATATTGACCTTGCCGAATTGCTGAGCAATTTCGCCAGTGGCATCGTGTACCAAAGGATAATTCATTTGTTTCTGATCGCGCATGGCTTTAATCAAAGGAACTTGATCGTGTTTCACGGCAACACCAACAATTTTAAAGCCTTCAGCACTAAATTCTTTGTTTAATTCCGTCAAATGCGGAATTTCTTTAACACAGCCGCTGCAATCAGTGGCCCAAAAAACCATTAAATAAGGTTTGCCTTTGAAATCGGCTGAATTGAGGGGCTGACCATCAATCGTTGTCATCTGTAGTTTGGGGGCTGCTTGTAAGCCTTGGCTGGGAGCAAACCAAAAGAATGCAGCAACACCAGCAATTAAAGCAACAGTGAGTAGGGCTTTGATATCCAGTTTCATAATGTGATGCTTGTCTATCGTGAGTGAAGCCGCCATTATACAGCAGTTTTAGGCTAATACCGTTAAAAGGAACAGTGTGAAAAAGGTTGCTGTGCTTGGTGCGGACTTTAGGCAGCTTGCTAAGGGTTTCATAGGTATCGCTTGAGTTGACCATAAGTTTATGGGCAGGTGGTGACGCTTGCTAGAGAAAGTATAGCTTCAGCCCGTGACACAAACCCATAACTGGGATACATTCCAATAATTCACAAATCCACGCAAAGTTAAGGAGTGAGCAAACATGTTTGGGAAAAGTTCTAAAGGGAACACGGCAACGAATAATACTTTAAGTAGTCCAGCTATTACGACTTCCGCTCCCCTACCAGCACCGCTCCCACCCGCGCCCAGTCATCAACAGCAAAACGAACCTATTAAAAGTAATAGAAGTGCTCGGGTTGATACGCTCATTGGTCGAGGTACCACAATTGATGGCGATTTGCATTTTTCGGGTAACTTAAATGTTGAAGGGGTCATTAAAGGCAATCTGACGGCTGATAATGACGATTCAACCTTGATATTAAGTGAGCAAGGTCGCATTCAGGGCGAAGTACGCGTTTCTAGTATGCTATTAAATGGTGCTATTGATGGCGATGTATTTGCCAATGGTAAAGTAGAGCTGTTTGAGAAGGCGCGTATCTGTGGTGATGTCTACTACAACTTATTGGAAATGGCGGTCGGCGCTGAAGTGAATGGGAAATTAGTACGTCAAAAGCCAACGGATGCACCACGTCCAGCACCGATGTCTTTGCCACATCAGTCATCTACTGACGAATCTTGATGCAAAAGCAACAACCTACGCCTAATAGGTCATATTGATACTCTGTTAGGGGGGTGATAGTGTTTGGCTATTAAACAGTTTTTAGGAGATTCTCATGCAGGTTGAAACCTTAACGCCTCCCAGTGCGAGTACACCCGCACCGATGGAAGCGCCATTAATTTTTACGGATGCAGCAGCGGCGAAAGTAAAAAGCCTGATTGAGGAAGAAAATAATCCAGCGCTCATGCTACGTGTATTCGTCACTGGCGGCGGTTGCTCAGGCTTCCAGTATGGCTTCACTTTCGATGAGGAAGAGGGTGATGGCGATACCTTGATTGAGAATGGCGGAGTGAAGTTATTGATTGATCCTATGAGCTTCCAGTATATGGTCGGTGCTGAGATTGACTACACCGAAGGTTTGGAAGGGGCGCAGTTTGTAATTCGTAATCCTAATGCCACCACAACTTGTGGCTGTGGTTCTTCCTTTAGCGCGTAATTTAAGCTAGTATCCCAATCGGGTTTTCGATTAAAAGCCGCTCTTAGAGCGGCTTTTTTTATAGCTTAACTTAGCCGGTGTTACGCATGCCTGCCGCTATAGCATTGATAGTACGCAACAAAGCCTCTAGCCAAGGCGATTCTTGTCCTGCTGCTAAGGCGCTTCGATGACGGCGCAATAAGGACGTTTGAATATGGTTGAGTGGGTCAAGATAAGGATAGCGCCGTTTAAGGGAGTATTGCAGCAAAGGCGTATCTTCCATTAATTCCTTATGACCACTAATGTGCAAAATTTCCTTCACCGTCAATAAATATTCGGTGCGAATCATGTCGTAGATGTGACGACTATTGTCGGCATCGTGTGCCAAGTGCGAATATTCGCGTGCAATATCCATATCGGCTTTATTCAAAGCCATCTGCGTATTGCTGATTAAGGCACGAAACGAAGGCCATTCGCGATACATGGCCTTGAGTTGTTCTGCACCATCGCTGTGTTTGTTTTGATACTCACTCAAGGCGGTTCCTATGCCATACCAAGCGGGCAGGGTATGACGCGATTGCGCCCAGCCAAATACCCAAGGAATCGCACGAATCGAGTATTTACTGCGAATCGTTTGCTTACGATGGGCGGGACGCGAACCAATATTGAGCTGGCTAATTTCTTGAACGGGCGTGGCCTCATAAAAATAGTCCATTAAACCCGGTGTGTCATCGGTTAAGGCGCGATAACTACGCTCACCGCTTGCAGCTAATTCACTCATGGCTTGCATGAACGCAGCGCTAAATTCGGGGCGCGGCTTGACTAAATCGACGCTGGCCTTTAATAAGCCCGTTGCACCTACGCCTAATTCATAAACGGCTGTTTCAAGATTGCTGTATTTGGCAGCTAAGACTTCACCTTGTTCGGTAATTTTGATTTGACCTTGAACGGTGTGTGGGGGTTGGGCAATGATCGCTTCGTGGGTAGGACCACCTCCACGGCCTACTGTACCGCCACGCCCATGAAATAAGCGGCAGACAATGCCATGCTGCTTGGTTAAGCCAATGACTTCTTTTTGTGCGTTATACAAATTCCAGTTGGAAGCTAAAATGCCGCCATCTTTACTGGAATCCGAATAGCCCAGCATAACTTCTTGCAAATCACCCGAAGCTTTTAATAAAGCACGATAAGCTTCATTATTAAGTACAGTACCCAGTACTGCGCTAATGCGTTTTAGGTCATCAATCGTTTCAAATAAAGGTGATACTCGCACATAGCAATACAGGCTGTGATCCGCGTTATAGCCTACTAATCCGGCGAGTTTGGCAAGGAATAAGACTTCCAGTAAGTGGCTAGCATGATGAGTCATAGAGATGACATAAGTGCCAAAAATACCGGTATCAGATTCCACACGCATTTCGCTAATGGTGTCGAATACTTCCATCACTTCAATAGAACGCGCGCTTAGCTTGGGGCGGTGTGGCATGGGCAAGCGATTACGCATGAGTAAATCGCTTAATAATGCAAGGCGTTGTTCTTCAGAAAGTTCCAAGTAGTCAGGACATAAATCGGTAATCTTGAGTGCTTCTGCAACGGTTTCACTATGAATGGTGGATTCTTGGCGAATATCTAATTGATACAAGCCAAAGCCGCAAGTTTCCACTAAACGGATTAAATCTTTCAAATCGCGCCCCGCAATGGGAGCATCATGGTGGCTACGCAACGAGCGATCAATTAAGCGTAACTCTTCCAAAAATACGCTAGCACTGTTATACGCATCCCAAGGTAAAACTGCATAATCTGTTTTGAGACGGGTTTTAACGGTGGAGAGCGTCTGCTGTAATTTGTGGCGCATTAAGCTTAATAAGCGCCGATAAGGTTCTTCTGAGAAAGTGACGGTTTTGTTCGCGAAGAGGTGGCTACCAAGACGCTCATTCTCGGTATTCAAATAGGCCATAAATTCAGCGCTAGGCTGGATGAATTGCAGCGAATGCGAGAGCATATTGCGCAGATTTTCCACGCGCTTTAGGTATTCAGTGAGCGCTTGCTCCATGCCTAAGCGAATGGCTTTGCGCGTGATGGCGGCGGTAACAAACGGATTGCCATCGCGATCACCCCCAATCCATGAGCCAATACGCAGAAAGCTCGGTATACTAATGCGGTCTTGGGGATAAGCATACCGCACGGCACGTTCGAAATAGCGATACAGCATGGGAATCGCTTCAAACAAACTTTCTTGGAAATAATAAAGCCCATAGCGTACTTCATCTTCCACGGTAGGTTTGCGGATCCGCACCTCATTCGTGCGCCATAGCATTTGAATATGCCCTTTTAACTGGCGCAGCAATGAGGCATGTTCATCATCACCTAAGCCGGGCGATTCCAATTCATCAATTGCCAAGAAAATATGTCGGTGTAAATCCATCAAGGTGCGGCGGCGCGCTTCCGTAGGATGTGCTGTAAAGACGGGAATATAACGCAGTTGATTCATCAAATATTGCATTTGCTCGGCGGTAATGCCCGAGTCACGCAATTCAACCACAGCGCGCCGTGCTGAGCCTTTCCACAACAAAGGATCGCCGTGGGCAAAGCGATTACGCCTTTCGCGGTGCTGAAAATCTTCTTCGGCAATATTGGTGAGAATATAAAACGCATTGAAGGCACGGATCACTTTTTCTAGCTGATCTACACTTAAAGCTAAGATAAAGTCCATTAATTCCTGCCTTAGGTTTGGATCATCTTGTTGGCGCAGGGAGATATAGCCACGGCGTAGTTTTTCAACAGCCTGATACAGTTCTTCACCTTCTAATTCGCGTAATACAGAGCCTAGTAAATCGCCAAGGCGACGTACTTTATCTTGTAATACATTCAAATTTTCCAAAGGGGGCGGTGTCGAGGGAGTGGATGTAGGCGTCATCGTCATAGTATTTGCTCATGGTGGTTTGTGAACAATCAAGCACGCAGCAAAAATTATGCCGCAAGTTTTTCGCGAAACCTATAGCTGAGTGATAACTTCCAAGACGGGTAAGAAAAAGTACCGCAAAAAAACCAAAAAATTTTTGTGCAAAGCAACAAAATTAGTTGACAGGCGGTGTGAATTTTATTATTGTGCACTGCAACAAAGAACAAGAACGAATGCACTAACCAGTAACTTCATATTAATTTTTTAGTAGGATTGAAATCATGACTAACGCTGTAGTTGATACATTAAAAGACCTGAATGAAAAATCAGTTAAATCTGCCAAGCGTGTTGGCGAATTGAACCTGAAAACTTTCGAAGAATTAGCAGCAAAGCAAACCAAGTTAATGAATACTTGTTTTGAAGCAGGTACTAAAAACTTTGAAGCTCTAACGAAAGCTAAAAATCCTCAAGAATTTATGTCTTTACAACAAGAAGCATTAAAAGGCTATGGCGAACAATGGTTAGCTAGTTTGCGTGAATCAGCTGACGTATTAAACGCAGCGCGCAATGAATTATTAGCTATCGTTGAAGAAGCGACTAAAGCAGCTTCTGAAGGTACTCAGAAATTGGCTGAAGTTAGCAAGCAAGCTTTCAACGAGAACATGGAAAAAGCAAATGAAGCGATGAACAAAGTGGTTGCTTCTGCTGCACCAGCAGCTTCTAAAAAGTCTTAAGTTTTAGATCGATTTAGTTGTCCAGCAGCCGGGTGCTTACTCCTCTCCTCCTCCTCTAGTATCCGGTTGCTCATTTTTCTTACCCGCTTTAGCGGGTATTTTTGTATCTGCTGCTGTGGTTTTACTCGTGATCTTTTTTGCTAGTCATATTTTTCAATAATTCCTGCTGCATTTTATTCCAAGCCTGCATATTTTGCTCACCAAGCTTTAACCAATTGTCTAACGGTGTCCCCGCTAAAGCTTTTTGCATTTGTTCAGTGAGAGCCTGTTGATGCATACCAAATACATTCAAGCTTTGTTCAAGGAAAGTGCTAAAACCCTGTTGAGTACTCAGGCCATAATGGCGAATAAATTGGGCTAGCAATTCTGCAGTAAATAAAGGTTTTCCAGCCGACTCTTGTTCCAAAATGATTTGCAATAAAATGCTGCGGGTAATGTCTTCACCCGTTTGGCGATCAATCACTTGAAATGGCGTTTGATTCATAACCAAGTCACGTACATCGTTCAAAGTGATGTAACAGCTTTGATGGGTATCATAAAGGCGGCGGTTAGGGTATTTTTTAATGATACGGGTTGTTAGCATGTATCTTACCAATAGGGTTTATAACCAATGATTGGCACTAATGGTTTCATCGGTGCTGGGTGCTGGTCATGGATGACTGATTGTTTTAATCTGTAGATGCTATTTTGATGGTTAGTAAAGCACTGTGCAACAAGTTGAAAATAATTAATAAAAACAAAGTGCCAACTCGCTAGCCTAACAAGCGATATAGAATCTCTATATCGCTTGCGACGCGGCTAGCGTCTTAGTGCATGAATTGACCGCCATTGGCAGAAATATTCGCGCCTGTAATGAAGGCTGCATCGTCAGAAGCTAAGAATGCTACGGTTGCTGCAATTTCTTCAGGCTTGCCTAAGCGCTTCACCGGAATCTGCTCAATGATTTTATTGCGAATATCTTCACGAATCGCCATGACCATTTCAGTGCCGATATAGCCCGGAGAAACGGTATTGACGGTAACGCCTTTGCTAACACCTTCTTGCGCTAATGCCATAGTAAAGCCATGTACGCCTGCTTTAGCAGAACTATAGTTGACTTGACCCGATTGGCCTTTTTGACCATTAACTGAGGAGATATTGATGATACGACCAAAACCACGCTCAGTCATTCCTTCGAAGAATTGATGGCAAACATTGAATAAGCTGTCTAGATTCGTGGAAATAACTGCACGCCACATATCGGGTGTCATTTTCAGGAAGCGAGCGTCACGCGTAATGCCTGCGTTATTAACGATTACATCGACTTGGCCATGATCCGCTAAAACTTTAGCTTTCAATTCTTGGCAAGAGGCATAGTCGCTAACGTTGCAAGGGTAGATGGAGGCTTTGAAATTTTGTTTCGCTGCCCACGCTTTTGCTTGCTCCTCTGGCTCGAAATAAGTACTGATGATCGTGAAGCCGTTATCTGCTAAACGTTGACAAACAGCGGTGCCAATACCCCCTGTGCCACCAGTTACCAATGCAATTTTGCTCATAGCTCAAGTCCTTTGTGGAAAATTTAGATTGATTTCCAATAAACCGCGTGGTTGGGTTCATTGGGTTCGTAGCAAGCCCGCTCGCTTCAGGCGTTCATAGTCGCTGGTGCAGGGTCTTCTTGCATCATAACAGGAAGCAGTCCCACACTGGCAAGCGCTTTGATTTTTCCTATATTATCTTAAGAATCGTGTGTTGATTCTGGGGAATCAGATCCTAGCGTTAAGATAGGGTGAAACAGCGTAGCCCAATTCTTTGTCTAACCGTGGCAATATTACCCGCAAATACTAGCATTTGCGTGTGTTGCGCCGCAAAAACTACCATGATATGGTTGAATCGCACAACCATTTTGTCGGAGATAAGTATGAACACCACCGGTTGGCAACAAGACTTGCTAAATACTTGGCTTGAAACACAAAAAATCTGGTGGGAACACACGGCTCAAGTCCTCCAAACCACTACCTCACTACCTATTCAGGTTTCCAACAATCCTGACTGGAGCAAGCAAATTGATCAGTGGTGGGAAAGCGCCATCACTTATACGCCTCCGCATTTACAAGATGTTCTAAATCGTGTTTTGTCCATGAGTCGCAGCTATTTGGAGTTAGCTGAGCAAATCTATACGAAAGTCCATAACAGCGATGCTGCAACACCATTAGAGGCGTGGCTGGTTTCGATGGAACAGACGTTTTTAACCCAGTGGCAACAACAGAAAAAATCGTATAGTGGTGGTTTTGGCTTGGCGGGCAGCTTGTTTGAAGGCTGGCATCATTTGGTCAATCAGTTGCCCGGGATGCCAGTGATGCCAGCATCCATGCGCGGCCAAACTGCGAATCCCCAAGAGTGGCTCAATTACTGGCAAAAATCCCTGAGTATCCCTAATGCGTCATCACTGGCTCAGCAGCAAACTTGGCAGGCTCTGTTGCCATTGATTAATAATTATCAAACCTCTTTAGCGGCGTTTATGGATGCGATGGCGCAACAAAATTTAGAGGCGCTGCAACAGTTGCGTGCTCGCTTGTGGCACATGGCAGGGGAGGGGCGCTCCATTCGCCATTTGCGTGCTTTATATGATTTGTGGGTAACCGTGAGTGAGGAGTCTTATGCGCGTTTTGCGCTAAGTGATCAGTACCAAGTGGTCTATGGTGATTTGGTGAATGCACATATGGCTCTACGCAAAGGTTTTGGTGAAGCACTTACGCAGCATATGCATACTTTGAATTTGCCGGTGCGTTCCGATTTAGATGAGTTATATCGAAAGCAGCATGAATTGCGCCGCGAAAATTGCGCATTGCGTCGCCAACTGGCGCAATTGGAACGTCGTTTAGATGCATTAAACACACAGTCATAAGGAGAGTTCAATGCCGCCGTTTCAGATGCCCGCCGAAGCGATTGCTGATGAGGTAAAAAACTTTCAAGAGAAGCTCATGGGCGGAGTGAGTAATTTATTGGATATGCCCGAAGTGCGTGTTGGCATTACACCACATGAAGTGGTTTATCAAGAAGATAAAGTGCGCTTGTTGCATTATTACTGTGATGAAACCAGCGCCCAAGCCGAACCGCGTAATCCCATTCCCCTCGTTGTTGTGTATGCCTTGATAAATCGCCCTTATATGTTGGATTTGCAAGAAGGGCGCTCGACATTACGCTGTCTATTAGAAGCGGGACAGGACGTTTATCTGGTGGATTGGGGTTATCCTGAAGCAGCCGAACGCTTTCTTACCCTAGATGATTATCTGAATGATTATCTTGATCTTTGTATTGATAAAGTTTGTGAAGTTACTGGCTCCAATCAGGTTAACCTCTTAGGGATTTGTCAGGGTGGAACGTTTAGCCTGTGTTACAGCGCTATGCATCCGGAAAAAATCAAAAATTTAGTGACCATGGTTACGCCGGTTGATTTTCAAACGCCGGATAGCCATTTGAGCCATTGGGCGCAGAATGTCGACATTGATTTATTAGTAGACACGCTGGGGAATATCCCTGGGGCTTTATTGAATTGGACTTTTCTCAACTTAAAGCCCTATCAACTGATGGGACAAAAATACCTAAATATGGTTGACATGATGAGCGACAAAACCTTGTTGCAAAATTTCATGCGCATGGAAAAGTGGATTTTTGATAGCCCTGATCAAGCGGGTGAAACCTTCCGCCAATTTATTAAAGATTTCTACCAAGCTAATCGTTTGATCAATAACACACTTCAGATTGGCGATTATCAGGTTGATTTAGCCAACATCACGATGCCAGTATTGAATGTCTATGCGGAACAAGATCATTTAGTGCCGCCAAGCTCGTCCAAGGCCCTAAAACATTATGTGAAGAGTGACGATTATGATGAGCTGGTGTTTCAAGGCGGACACATTGGCATTTATGTGAGTGGTAAAGCTCAAAAAATGATTGCCCCAGCGATTGGTGCGTGGCTGAGTGAGCATCCATGACAAACTTAGTATTAACTCGGATTTTCGGTAGCGTTTTTGCTTGACGTTTATTCAAAGGGTGCGTATAGTTCGCGGTCTTGAAACGCTGTGCAACGGAGTTTGCCAGTTCAGTCGGGGTATAGCGCAGTCTGGTAGCGCGCCTGTTTTGGGTACAGGATGTCGGGAGTTCGAATCTCTCTACCCCGACCATTTTTATAAAGGGTTAGACCGGCTTACATAGTCACTGCGCCCGTAGCTCAGCCGGATAGAGCAACGGCCTTCTAAGCCGTGGGTCGCAGGTTCGAGTCCTGCCGGGCGCGCCATCGTTGTCCCGCCTAGACTCAGTAAAGGTTATCAGTGGTGGTTGTAGCTCAGTTGGTAGAGCCCCGGATTGTGATTCCGGTTGTCGTGGGTTCGAGCCCCATCATCCACCCCACTCCCTTCATTTTGGTTATACAAATTCTCCGTTGGTATGTATAATCGTCCCCTTTCTAGTTTGTCCGCTAAAAATATTAGCAACAAACTAATGAAATATGCGAAAGTGGCGGAATTGGTAGACGCGCTGGATTTAGGTTCCAGTGCCGTAAGGCGTGAGAGTTCGAGTCTCTCCTTTCGCACCACCTATAAACAAATTCAAATCCATGATGAGCACTCTCCCACACATGATGGCGAGAGTTAAAGAGGTATGGCATGCAAGTTTCTGTAGAGACAACAGGGAAAATTGGGCGCAAAATGACGGTAGAAGTGCCTGCCGAACGTGTAGACCAAGCGGTAGATAGCCGTCTAAAAAATCTAGCCAAGCGCGTTCGTATCGATGGTTTCCGTCCGGGTAAAGTCCCCTTTAATGTTGTCAAAGCGCGTTATGGTCAATCTGTTCATCAAGAAGTGGTTGGTGAAGTTTTAGAAGAAACGTTCCGAGAAGCAGCCACCAGTCAGCAACTACGTGTCGCTGGTTTGCCTAATATCGATTTAAAAACATTGCAAGCTGGTCAGCCCTTAGCTTATGTGGCTAGTTTTGAAATTTACCCAGACTTTGAAATCGCCGATGTGTCAGGCCTAGAATTAACGCGCCCGGTGGCCAGCGTACAAGAGTCTGATATTGATAAAATGTTGGAAACTATTCGTAAGCAACAACGCACTTGGGTCGACGTTGAGCGTCCTGCTAAAGAAGGTGATTTAGTCACATTAGATTTCGATGGTTCTTTGGAAGGCGAGACGTTTGAGGGCGGTCAGGCTAGTGACTATCGCGTTGAGTTGGGCGCAGGTCGTATGCTAAAAGACTTCGAAACGGCTTTGGAAGGTATGAGTGCTGGTGATGAGAAAGTCGCTGATGTTGCTTTCCCTGAAGATTACCAAGCGGAAAATTTGAAGGGAAAAACAGCCCAATTCAAGTTAACTGTTAGCAAAGTACAAGAAGCTGTTTTGCCTGAATTGACCGATGATTTTATTAAGCAATTTGGCGTTGAACAGGGCGGTGTAGAAGGTTTCCGCCAAGAAGTGCGTAAGAATATGGAGCGTGAATTAGGCAATGCGCTCAAAGTTAACGTTAAACAACAAGTCATGGATGGCTTGGCAAAACTGCACGACGTTGAGCTACCAGAAGCTTTAGTTAAAGACGAAATCCAACATATTCGTCAAGAGTTTTCGCAAAATATGCAGGCTCCTGCCAATAATATTCCTGATGAGCTTTTCAAACCACAAGCTGAGCGCCGGGTTAAGTTGGGGCTGATTGTGGGTGAAGTGATTCGCCAAAAAGGTCTGAAACTGGATCCAGCAAAAGTGGATGAGATGTTAGACTCATTGGCAGCTTCTTATGAAGAGCCTGCTGCACTGATCAAATACTACCGTTCTAATCGTCAGGCCATGCAAACCGTAGAAGCGGCGGTGATGGAAGACATGATTGTGGATTGGGTAGTGAATCAAGCGAAAGTGACCGAGGAAGCGCGCGATTTTGATAGCGTGATGAGTCGGGCACAGGATCGTGTAGCTGCTTAATCGATACTTTAGGAGTAGCTTCAATAATGTCTAACCAATACGGTGGGATGCCAACCAAAGCACTGAATTTAGTGCCCATGGTCATTGAGCAATCATCACGTGGTGAACGTGCTTATGATATTTACTCGCGCTTATTAAAAGAGCGTGTAATTTTCTGTGTGGGACCTGTCGAAGATTACATGGCTAATGTAATTGTCGCGCAGTTGTTGTTTTTGGAATCAGAAAATCCTGAAAAAGATATTCATCTTTATATCAATTCGCCCGGTGGTGTGGTTACTGCGGGTATGTCTATCTATGACACCATGCAGTTTATTAAGCCACAAGTGAGTACCTTGTGTATTGGTCAGGCGGCCAGTATGGGTGCTGTCTTATTAGCCGGTGGTGCAGCGGGTAAGCGTTTTGCTTTACCACATTCACGCGTCATGATTCATCAGCCTTTAGGCGGTTTCCAAGGGCAGGCATCAGATATTGAAATTCATGCACGTGAAATTCTAAAGGTGCGCGAAGAGTTAAATAAGGTCTTGTCGCGCCATACCGGTAAGCCGCTGGAAAGAGTCGAGCAAGATACGGATCGCGACAATTTCATGACAGCTCAGCAAGCAAAGGATTATGGTTTGATTGACCAAATTCTTACCGAGCGCGCCTAGTTTAATGAGCTTCAGCGTCACTGTATTTATTAAGCAGCCTGTTAATCAGGCTGTTTTTATTTCTATTTCTGGTTAAATCGTTAGATAACTCTTAGAATCTATAATAAAGATGGTTGAAATTAGCGGTTTTATCCCGACATACTACGGTTAATGATGTTTTTTTGAGGGTTGTCAGTGCAGTCTGGCATGAATAGAGGTTCTGATGAGTAAAGATAAAAAAGGCAGCCAAGACAACAGTAAATTGTTGTATTGCTCGTTTTGCGGAAAAAGTCAGCATGAAGTGCGCAAACTGATTGCCGGTCCTTCTGTATTTATCTGCGACGAATGCGTGGATTTGTGTAACGACATCATTCAAGAAGAAATGACGTCTAGCCATGATGAAGTGGATGAAAAGTCATCCTTGCCAACCCCTCGCGAAATTAGCCAAAGCTTAGACGAATATGTTATTGGGCAAGAGCTAGCCAAAAAAGTTCTAGCAGTCGCGGTTTATAATCATTACAAACGGCTCTTTAAAAAGACTGGTAAGGACGATGTAGAGCTGGCGAAAAGCAATATTTTGCTCATTGGTCCAACCGGTAGTGGCAAAACCTTATTGGCGGAAACTTTGGCGCGTCTTTTAAATGTGCCTTTTACGATGGCCGATGCCACTACCTTGACGGAAGCAGGGTACGTGGGTGAGGACGTTGAAAATATCATCCAAAAATTGCTGCAAAAATGCGATTACGATGTTGAAAAAGCGCAGTCAGGGATCGTGTATATTGACGAAATCGACAAAATTTCGCGCAAATCAGATAATCCTTCGATTACGCGTGATGTGTCGGGTGAAGGCGTGCAGCAAGCCTTATTGAAGTTAATTGAAGGGACAATTGCTTCCGTTCCACCCCAAGGTGGTCGTAAACATCCGCAACAAGAATTTTTGCAAGTCGATACGAAAAACATTCTCTTTATTTGTGGCGGCGCATTTGCTGGTATGGATAAGGTGATTAAGGATCGTACCGAAAAGGGCAGTATTGGTTTCTCGGCAGCCGTCAAATCAGCCGACAATAGTCGTAGTTTTGGTGATGTGATTCGCGATATTGAAGCCGAAGACTTAGTGCGCTATGGCTTGATTCCTGAGTTTGTCGGTCGTTTGCCAGTGGTGGCGACCTTGGATGAGCTGAATGAAGAGGCTTTGGTGCGTATCTTAACTGAGCCGAAAAATGCTTTAACCAAGCAGTATGGCAAATTGTTTTCCATGGAAGGTGCGGAGTTGGTATTCCGTGAAGAAGCCTTACATGCCATCGCGAAGAAAGCGATGGAGCGTAAAACAGGTGCACGCGGTTTAAGAACCATTATGGAAAAAATCTTATTAGATACCATGTATGATTTACCATCCGAGCGCTCGGTTAGCAAGGTGGTGGTGGATGAGGGTGTCGTGAATGGTGACACTACTCCCTATTTGATTTACGAAAACCCTGAGCCGAAAGCCGCTGCTGCTGAATAACTCTTTGAGCTGCTCCGAGCGAGTTCGGAGTAGCTTTTCATTGGCTGCCAAAGCCCTAGTTCTATTTAATGTTTCTGGTGTGTCACCACATGAGGTGTTTAAATGCCAGCTAAATCTGCTAAATACGAGAAACTTGAAACCATGAATTCACAGGTAGTTCCGGTTCTGCCATTGCGTGACGTTGTCGTTTATCCCCATATGGTTATCCCCTTATTTGTGGGACGCGAAAAGTCAATTCACGCCCTTGAGGCAGCGATGGCGGAAGACAAGCAAGTCTTATTAGTAGCGCAAAAAAGTGCTGATATTGATGACCCCGATTTAAGCGATGTGCATACACTAGGCACCTTATCGACGATTCTGCAATTATTAAAGTTACCTGATGGTACTTTAAAGGTGTTGGTAGAAGGCTTAGAACGCGCTGAAATGGTCGAAATTGACGAAGAGCGTGATTATTTTGCCGCTAAGGTTGAATTGCGCCCAACATTGACGGAGTTTGATGCGCGTAAGGGCGAAGTGCTGATGCGCTCCATGAGTAATTTATTTGAGCAGTATGCCAAGCTGAGCAAAAAAATTTCTACGGAAACAGTGTCTGCTGTGACCAGCATTGAGGATCCGGCACGCATGGCAGATACCATCGCGGGCTATATGAGCCTCAAGATTAATCGTAAGCAAGAATTGCTAGAAATATTGGATGCGACTGAGCGTATTCAGCAGTTAATTGAGTTGATTGAAAATGAGTTGGATTTGCTGCAAGTTGAGAAAAAGATTCGCGGGCGAGTTAAGCAGCAGATGGAAAAGACTCAACGTGAGTATTATCTAAATGAGCAAATTAAGGCGATTCAGAAAGAGCTTGGTGATTTAGATGATAATGCGCCGAATGAAGTTGAGGAGTTAAGTCGCAAAATTGCCAAAGCTGGTATGTCGAAGGAAGCGCGTGATAAAGCAACCGCAGAGCTGAATAAGTTAAAAATGATGTCACCGATGTCAGCGGAAGCGACGGTGGTGCGCAATTATATTGACTGGATGGTCAATTTGCCGTGGAAGAAAAAATCTAAAGTCTTATCCGATTTAGCGGTAGCAGAAAAAATTCTGAACGAAGACCATTATGGTCTCGATGAGGTCAAGGAGCGTATTTTAGAATTCTTAGCTGTGCAGCAGCGTGTTAAGAAAATCAAAGGGCCTATTTTGTGTTTAGTGGGACCGCCCGGGGTTGGCAAAACCTCTTTGGGGCAGTCCATTGCACGGGCCACAGGGCGTAAGTTTACGCGTATGGCTTTAGGCGGGGTGCGTGATGAGGCTGAGATTCGTGGCCACCGCCGTACTTATATTGGTTCTTTGCCCGGTAAAATTATTCAGAATTTAAGTAAGGTGGGTACACGTAATCCACTATTCTTATTGGATGAAATCGATAAGATGTCCACCGATTTTCGGGGTGATCCCTCTTCAGCCTTGTTAGAAGTCCTTGATCCTGAGCAGAATCACACATTCTCCGATCATTATCTGGAAGTTGATTTTGATTTGTCGGATGTCATGTTTGTAGCCACATCCAATAGTATGCGCATTCCAGGACCTTTGTTGGATCGTATGGAAGTGATTCGGATTCCGGGCTATACCGAAGATGAAAAGATTAATATTGCTAAGAATTACCTTATCCCAAAGCAGTTAAAAGCGAATGGTCTGCGTGAAGGTGAGTTAATTCTTTCTGATGCGGCTTTGATTGATATTATTCGCCATTACACCCGTGAAGCGGGTGTGCGTAATCTGGATCGGGAAATTTCGAAAATTTGCCGCAAAGCGATTAAGCAACATTTATTAAGTAATAAAGCTAAGGCAAAAACGACGGTTACCCCTAAAAATCTGCATAAGTTTTTGGGTGTGCAGCAATATGATTACGGCCGTGGCCATAAAGAAAACCAGGTGGGGCAAGTCACGGGTTTGGCATGGACGTCAGTCGGTGGGGACTTACTCACTATTGAAAGTGCGCTCTTACCTGGAGCGGGTGCGGTGAAGAGTACGGGGCGCTTAGGCGAGGTGATGAAAGAGTCGATTCATGCGGCTGAAACAGTCGTGAAAAGTCGGGCTGCCTTGTTAGGATTAAAGCGTAGCTTTATTCGCAAGCACAATGTGCATATTCATGTCCCTGAAGGTGCAACACCCAAAGATGGCCCAAGTGCTGGTATTGGGATGGTCACTACGATGGTGTCTGCCATGACCGGTATTCCGGTGCGTGCCGACGTAGCAATGACCGGTGAAATCACTTTGCGCGGTGAAGTATTACCGATTGGTGGCTTAAAAGAAAAGCTCTTGGCGGCTCATCGTGGTGGTATTAAATTGGTGCTCATTCCTCGCGATAATGAAAAGGATCTGGCGGAAGTGCCTGATACGGTCAAAAAAGGCTTGGAAATTCGTCCTGTCAAATGGATTGATGAGGTTTTGCAATTAGCGTTGGAGCGTATGCCTGAACCATTAAGTGCCGATGATGACGATGATGAAAACGAGAGTAAATCCGTTCCATCGGTCCCAATTGCTGAGGAAAATGCTGAGCCAGCCCGTACCCACTGAGCTGCAGAGCCATTTTATAGCAATTTCAGGCTGAAATTGGTTGACACCTTTTCAAGCGGACTGGTATAACAGTGATGCATATTCGCACCCGTCGTTTTTTCGCGACAAAGTGTGGGAGAAATGCTCCGGTTTCCCTAATAACGAATTCAAAGGACTTTTTCATGAATAAAACTGAATTGATTGATGCAGTGTCTGCTAAATCAGGGCTGACGAAGGCGGATAGCGATCGTGCATTTAAAGCCATGGTGGATGTGGTCACGGAAGCACTCGCAAAGGGCGATCAGGTTTCTTTAATTGGTTTTGGCACTTTCTTAGTTCGTGAGCGTAAAGCACGTACTGGTCGTAATCCACGCACCAATGAAACGATTAAAATTGATGCAGCAAAAATTCCTGCATTTAAAGCTGGTAAAGCTTTGAAAGATGCAGTAAACTAATGCGCTTTCCGGTATGGGTGATTAGCTCAATTGGTAGAGCATCGCCCTTACAAGGCGAGGGTTGGGGGTTCGAGTCCCTCATCACCCACCATATTGGAATATAGTTTAAACAGCGGAGTGGTAGTTCAGTTGGTCAGAATACCGGCCTGTCACGCCGGGGGTCGCGGGTTCGAGCCCCGTCCACTCCGCCACTTATTCTAAAGGATGCACAGCGCATCCTTTTTTATTGAAAGATATAATTCGTTCATCCCTTAGGATTGAAGTTGTAATTCAATATGGGTGATTAGCTCAATTGGTAGAGCATCGCCCTTACAAGGCGAGGGTTGGGGGTTCGAGTCCCTCATCACCCACCATATTGGAATATGGTTTAAACAGCGGAGTGGTAGTTCAGTTGGTCAGAATACCGGCCTGTCACGCCGGGGGTCGCGGGTTCGAGCCCCGTCCACTCCGCCATTCTTAAACCTTAGATTGATTCTTTTTTCTTCCCCTGACTACCAGCATTTTGTATGATGCTGCACCAGTCGCCGCTAGTAGCGACCTCACACTTCTTAAACATTAACTAAAATACAGAACTCATGTTACAGAATCTCCACGATAATATTAAAGGTTGGGCTTCCTACGTTATTGTTGGGATGCTGATTGTTCCCTTTGCCTTATGGGGTATTAACTCCTATTTTGATGGTGGGAAGGCCATACCAGCAGCCACGGTGAATGGTGAAGAAATTTCTAGTATGCAGGCACAAAATCGTTTGGCGCAAATACGTCAACAATTTGGCCCCATGGCAGCGAATATGGATCCGACCACGCTAAAGAATATGGCCTTAGATGGAGTAATCACCCAAGAGCTAATGCGCCAAAAAGTTAAAGAGCAAGGTTATCGCGCTACGCCGCAACAAGTATTTGATGTGATTGCAGGCATGGAAGCTTTCCAAAAAGATGGCAAATTTGATCGTGCTCAATATGAGTCTATTCTTAATGCTAATCGCCGTAGCTCATTGGAATTTGAACAAGGTATTTTAGATGATTTAACCAATAGCCAATTTCAAAAAGGTATTGCGGAGACCGCTTTCATTACCAAAGCACAAGCTACTCAGTATCAAGCACTGCAAAATCAAAAGCGTGATGTGTCCAGTTTTACGGTTAAGGCGGCTGATTTTGAAGCGCAAATTCAAGTGACTGATCAGCAAATTAATGAGTACTACGAAAAAAATAAGTCAAGTTATATGACCGAAGAGCGTATCAAGGTGTCGTACTTGACGCTTAAACAAGATGATTATGCTAAACAGGTTCAAGTCGATGAGGCTGGCCTGCAGGCTTATTATGAGCAAAATAACGATAAGTACATCACGCCAGAGTCGCGCCAAACGAGCCATGTTTTGGTGGCGGTAACCGAGCCGAGCAAAGATGCTGAAGCGAAGGCTAAAGCCGATGCGCTTTATGCGGATATCCTAGCCAATAAAAAGACTTTTGAGCAAGCAGTGGCCGAGTCAGATGATAAAGACACCGCGGCTAAAGGTGGTGCTTTAGGCGAAGTTGTGGTGGGTGATTGGGATCCTAATTTTGAAAAGGCAGTGTTTGCGTTAGAGCTGAATAAAGTATCTGAGCCTATTAAAACGCAACGTGGTTATGAGTTGGCATTAGTAACAGCGATTAAGCCTGCTGAGCAAAAAAGCTTTGCGGATGTGAAAGCACAAGTTGAAACGGATTTTCGAAATACTGAGGCTGAGAAAATCTTTCAAGAGAAACTCCAATCGGTACAAAATATTGCTTATGAGCAAAGTGGTGATTTAGCACCTGCGGCGAAAGCGGCTGGATTAACCATTCAGGAAAGTGATTGGTTTACTCAAAATGCAGGTACAGGCATTGCTGAAAATCCTAAAGTACGTCAAGCCGCTTTTTCAGAAGATGTGCTCAAATCGGGTAAGAATTCAGCGCTTATTCCTGTGACTGATACCGAAGGGGTTGTTGTGCGTCTGGCTTCGCAAGAAGCACCCGCGCAAAAACCTTTGGCAGATGTTAAAGAGATGATTGTCGCTAGTTTGAAGGCTGAGGAAGCGCGTAAGCAAGCCGAAGCAAAAGGTAAAGAGTTATTGGAGAAAGTAAAAGCGGGTGGCTGGGCAGCTCTGGAGGCAGCAGGGATACCTACTACAGCCGTGCAAAAATCGGGGCTGATCGGTCGCTCGGATTCTGCTTTAAATCCAGAACTTGTGCAAAAAGCCTTTTCTATGGGGCGTCCAGCAAAAGATCAATTCACTTGGGATAGTTTGATTCTCCCAACAGGCGATTATGTACTGTTATCCGTAGCGGCGGTGCAAGATGGCACCGATGAGGCGGATGCCAATATAGCTAAAGGTTATAGTGCAAATCTTGGTAATCGTGAAGCCTTAGCCGCTATTGAGGCTTTACGCGAGCAGGCAAAGATCGAACGTCATCCTGATAGTTTCTAATCCTTAAATTGCTTGTGCCACTGTTATGAAAATTCATTTAAAAGCGCTGGGTTGTCGCTTAAACGAAGCCGAGTTGGAACAGTGGTCGCAAGGATTTCGTGCCTCAGGACATCGGATTGTCACTGAGGCCGTTGACGCAGATGTCGTTATTTTAAATACCTGTGCCGTCACACAAGAAGCCTCCGCCAAATCCCGTCGCTTATTAAATCGTTTATACCGTGAAAATCCTGCGTCACATTTAGTAGTGAGTGGTTGCTATGCCACCTTAGAAGCCGAGCAAGTCGCTGCTAATTTAGGGGTTGATTTAGTCGTTCCTAATAGCGAAAAAGATCAGTTACCTCAGAAAGTTATGCAAGCATTCGCTTTGCCAACTATGCCATCACTGGCGACCGAGCCGGGCGAAAATAGTCTATTTTTACGCGGACGGCATCGGGCGTTTATTAAAATTCAAGATGGTTGCCGTTATCGCTGTACCTTTTGTATTGTCACGGTAGCGCGTGGTGCGGAACGTAGTCGTGCTGAAGCAGACATCATTGCGGAGATTAATCAATTAGCCGAGCAAGGGATTAAAGAAATCGTTCTCACAGGTGTGCATGTCGGGGGTTATGGCAGCGACTTAGAGCACAGTTCTTTATACAGTTTAGTCAAGCGCTTATTGCAAGACACCGATATTCCGCGTATTCGGTTTGCCTCGGTAGAGCCTTGGGATTTACCTGACAATTTTTTTGAGCTCTTTGCCAACCCCCGTCTGATGCCCCATATGCACTTACCGATTCAGAGTGGTTCAGATAGCGTGTTAAGGCGTATGGCACGCCGTTGTAAGACCACTGAGTTCAAGCAATTATTAGCGCAGGCACGTAATAGCGTTGCAAATTTTAATGTTACTACCGATATTATTGTCGGCTTTCCTGGTGAAACTGAGCAGGAATGGGAAGAGACATTAGCATTTGTTGAGGCGATTGGTTTTAGCCATATTCACATTTTTTCCTATTCGCCACGCGCTGGCACAAAAGCGGCTGGTTTAGCTAATCCTGTACCAGAAGCGCTTAAAAAACAGCGTAGTCAAATGTTGCACAGTCTCGCTGAACAAGCCCGTCTGCAATGGCTCAAGCAGCAAGTGGGTAAAACACTACCGGTATTATGGGAGCAGCAAAAGAGTGACGCTGGACAGACCATTTACACGGGATATACCTCCCATTAT
The DNA here is from genome assembly GCF_000371925.1 of Thiolinea disciformis DSM 14473. Classification (GTDB taxonomy): domain Bacteria; phylum Pseudomonadota; class Gammaproteobacteria; order Thiotrichales; family Thiotrichaceae; genus Thiolinea; species Thiolinea disciformis. Next base: position 79,157 of record NZ_AQVE01000014.1, read on the forward strand.
TGTAAAGTCAGTGCAATACGTCATGATCAAGCTAATTTAGACAATAGTATTTCGACGATGCGTCTGACAGGGCTTGATGAAAGTGAAGGGGTATTGATTGGGGAATGGGATGCGGTTTAAGCGCTAATCCTGCTGCTACCTTGTATCCTGAGACTTGTTCGTTTTGGCTCTTATCTAATCACTCTCAGTAAATCCACTGACTACTGACACAGGGCTAAGCACTTTTCTTATAAGTGAATGATTAATTCCTGCGTTTTGTACTAAATTTCAGCAATTTGCGAATTGAACTATTCCTACCTAGGATCATCTGTTATATCAGAGAAAAATTTCTCTCGCAGCGCTAGTTTGCGTGTTGATTCAATAAATCAGTTAGGGATGAGTGTCATGGCTAAATTGGTTGTTCGCCAAGCAGTAGAATCACCTTGGTATAAACGTTATTTACCGCACTGGCCTTATTTAACAGCAACTGGCTTGGGTAGTTTGGTATTACTAGGTTTTTTATGGTCAGCCACCGAACCATCAACGCGGCTTAGCGCGACCACCAATCCCCTAACGATGCCGGTCGTTACTAGCGCTCAACATACTGCGAATCAAGCTGATTATTTGGCAAAAAATCAGGCATTTATGCAACTCGTGCAGCAATATGATCGCCTTGCAGCACAAGGACGAGATGACTATGAGTTACACAATGCTTTAGATTATCAGTCTCAAGCTATTGTCCAAGCACTGCAAGGCTTGGAGGAGCTATTGCCTAGTTTGGGTTTGAATAATAGCGAATGGCAGCAGAATAAAAATCGACAGGTTTATTTGAAAGATTATTGGCAAGCAAAACAGCACTTTCACCATTTGCGTGTGAGTAGTTTGCGCCCTGAACAAAAGCCTTCAAGCAGCTCGCCAGAACAGACAACACCGGCTGTTTTACACACGCCCAAAGCCGATATTCCTTTGCAGGCTCAGGCTGAGAATGTAGGGCCTGAGCTACAAAAAACTGCTAATAAAACACATTTTGCTACGCCACCAGCGGGTGTAGACCTTCCTGCTGATTTTTGCCAATTAGGTCAGGCAGGAACGTGTAAAGCCGAATAACGCAGATAACTACTGCGCTGGTTTCTGGCCAGCGGGCGCAGGCGTTTCCATAGTTTCTGCAGGTACATCGGTAGCACTGGGAAATACAGCACCATTACTATTGGTGCTAGCGGGTGCAGCTACTTGCGGATTTCCCATCATCTGAGCACTGGGCGTCGGTGGTGTAATAGGTGTTGGGTTTAACATAGCCGGTGGCATCATGTTGGGTACAGGTGTTGGAGGCATAGTCGATTCAGGTGGTGCTGGTATAGGTGGCATATTCATGGGGGCTGACTGATACCACATATAGGAGGGCGGTTGCCCCGGCTGTTGATTCCAGTAATACATCTGGCTCCAACTGTTATAGGGTTGATTGGAATAGCTATAACCCATCCATGGCATATAACCCATGTTTCCATAAGGCATATTGCCCCAACTCATACTGGGATTGTAACCCCAGCTACCACTATTCCACGAAGGCTGAAAGCCCCAACTCATATTAGGGCCAGTGCTCCAAGAAGGGCCACTTCCCCAATTCATATTAGGCGTGCTCCAATTGAAGTTGGGTGTGAAATTAAAAGCATGTGCAGCGCTAGCGCTTATTAAGCTTAATCCCAATGCCATCCATGTGAGTTTTTTCATGGTCTCATCCCTCAGAATCTAATCGTATTACTGTGTGTTAGTTGCAGGGCCAGGAGCCGTGGTTAAGGGGGCTGGCGCTGGCATTGGTGCAGGCATAGGCGCTGCGCCATAAGGCAGCATGGGCTGTGGGTAAGGCATCGGTGCATAGCCATAAGGCATCGCGCCATAAGGATTATTACCAAAGAAAGGCATAGTGCCACCGAAATTGCTGCCATTTCCGAAGGGGAAGTTACCGCCAAAATTGGAACCGTTACCAAAGAAAGGCATGTTCCAACCACCATTGTTATCATCGTTGTTGAAACTGTCAGACATCTCCTGCATCCAGTACATAGGTGTCCATTCAGGCCAATCATTGGCGTCCCAATACGGCCCATAAGGCCCCATTTTCCACTCGCCATTATTGCCACCCCCAAAGAAATCAGCACTCGCTACGGAGGATAAGGCTAATAAACTAAGGCCGACTAAAAATTTTTTCATGATACACGCTCCTGATGCGGAATGAGACATATGCATTACCATGTATTCAATATATCAGTATATTCTAATATTGTCAATTGAATATTAGTAACGATGCCAGCCATCTTCGGTGACTACGGCATCTAAAGCTATATCCCAACTAGCACGCTCTAGCTGGCTAACTCGCTGAAATTGATAAGCAAATCCGACTAACAGGGGACGCTTAAAACGCCGTTTTTGCTTAAAAGCAAAGCTCCGATCGTAAAATCCCCCTCCCATACCAAGTCGTGTGCCCTGCTCATCAAACGCTACTAAGGGCATAAGAACTATGTCCAAGGATTTAGCGGCTATGGCCTGTTTGTAGCGCGGCCAAGGCTCAGGAATATGAAAGCGGTTGGTTTGAAAGCGAGTATACTTCGTCCAGCGTACAAACAGTAAAGGGCTAGCCAAGCGTCGTACGATAGGTAAATACAAGCGTTGCTGGGGCAATGCGAGGGTCTTTAATTGGAGGGGGCTGATTTCACCACGTACGGGCCAATAAAGGGCTATTAAGCGCGCACTACGGATACGGGGTTGATTAAGCAAATGTCGCAGGGCTTGTTGGGAATGATTGGCTTGCTGTAACGAAGATAGGGCAGAGCGACGGCGCTTTAATTCCTGACGTAATAGTTTTTTATTGGGCAACATAGTCCAATCATAAGAGGTTTAAACCAGTAGCGTATCGGTTTTTGGTACTTCACGAAAGCGTAGACTCAGTTCACCCACCTTAAAAGTATAGCCGTGCTCTAGGTTGGTGCTGGATTGTTCACCCTTGCTATTCACCGTTTTTAGTAAAAAATGCCCTTGGGCAGAGCGCTCAATAATCACGGCACTCCCATTACTGGACTGACCTAAAGTCATACGATCTTTATTGAGTGGCAGGATTTGGCCTTGTTTTCGACCGCTGAGAATTTCTAATTGTGCGATTTTGAGGGTGTTTAGTTTAAGGTCTGCAGATTGGTTATTGGGGGCAGGTGCTGGGGTGGATGATTGGAAGAGGAGGGTATAAATACCAATTAACATCACATCATCATGATGCAACAAATGGCGCTCACAAGGCAGGTTATTAATTAACACTTTATTAGTGCTGCCTAGATCCTCCAAAAAGCAATCCTCGCCTGCGACGACAATGCGTGCATGTTGGCTACTGACCGTGCGATCTTGTAGCTGTACATCACAATTGGCGGCGCGGCCAATGGTGTAGCAAGGCCTAGTGAGTTTGATGCGCTTTAGGACTTGATTACTTAAGCTAATGGTTAGTTGTGCCATAATTTCCTAACAAAGGCCTAGGGCTGTGCTTTTTATAGTTGTATTTGCGTCAAAGAGGCAACAGTGCCAGACTGAGAGTCTGTGTTGCGAGCCTCATCCTAAAGTTGTAAGCATAAACCAAATACTATGTTAAAACGAAAATTTACTGACAAGCTGATAAAGCCCAGTTCTTTACAGCAACTTGTCCCTGCCAAACGCCGTTCGAATTTAGCGGTGATGAGTGATTTGCAGCGTTGGTATAGCACGCGCCAAGGTGCTTATGCGTTAGCTGAGGTGCAGCAAGTGATTCAACGCATGACGGCGGATGTGTTTGGTTATTATGCGCTGGAAATCGGTTGGCTTAATGAGCAATGCGAGTTTTTGAAGGAGTCACGGATTAGTCGGCATTGGCGTATGCCGGCTAGTAATAGTGAGCTGGCTTATGCGGATTTGGTTGCTGACCCTGAAGCCTTACCCATAGGCTTTGATATGGTGGATTTAGTCGTTGGCTTTCATGTGTTGGAATATGCCTATTCCCCCCATCAAGTATTACGCGAAATTGATCGCATTTTGATGCCTGAAGGGCATTGTATTTTAGTGGCATTTAATCCCTTTAGTATGCGCGGTTTGAATTTATCGTGGAAGCGCTTACGCTCTGATGTGGGTGCAGGGCCTTCTTCACCGGCCGTTTATACTAATTCACGGATTCGTGACTGGTTTGATTTATTGGGTTTTGAGCATTTAGAAACGCAACAAATTGGTTTTCGTCCACGCTTGAACCAAGGCTTATTCCAACGTAGTACTTGGTTAGAAGAGCTAGGTGGGCGTTATCAACCGGCGCTCGGTAATTTACAGGTGATTCATGTTCGCAAGCAAGTGATGCGTCCGATCCGTAGTAAACCGCGTTTTCGTGCGCGTCCTTTGCTGCAGCCCAGTATTGTGGTGAATTCTACACCATCGCGTTTACGTCATCTGAAGGTGCGCTAGTGAGTCAAGTGGTTGAGTTATTTACCGACGGTGCTTGTAAAGGCAATCCTGGAGTAGGTGGTTGGGGCGTATTATTGCGCTATGGTACGACTGAGCGTGAGTTATATGGTTATCAAGCGGACACCACGAATAATCAAATGGAGTTGATGGCCGCCATTCGCGGTTTGGAGGCGCTGACACGGCCTTGCCACGTGAAGCTAACCACGGATTCTAAGTATGTCTTGCAAGGCATGACGGAGTGGATAGCCGCTTGGAAAAAAAAAGGCTGGAAAAGTGCCAACGGCCAAGCGGTTAAGAATCAAGAGTTATGGCAGCGCCTCGATCAAGCCGCGCGACCCCATCAGATTGAATGGCAATGGGTGCGTGGGCATACGGGACATGCTGAAAATGAACGTGTGGATGCCTTGGCGAATCGCGCAATTGAAGAAAAATTTATAGGTTAAAGCATGGCAAGGCAGATTATTCTCGATACCGAAACCACCGGTTTAGATCCACAAGAAGGGCATCGCTTGATTGAGATTGGGTGTGTAGAAATGGTGGATCGGCGTTTGACCGGCCGTAATTTTCATTTTTACTTGCAACCTGACCGTGAGATTGATGTGGAAGCGATTCAAGTGCACGGCATCACCAATGAGTTTCTAGCGGATAAACCGCACTTTGAAGATATTGTCGATGATCTGATTGCTTATCTGCGCGGTGCGGAACTGATTATTCACAATGCTCCCTTCGATATTGGTTTCTTAAATCACGAATTAAATCGCACTAAGCGCGGTTTTAAACCCATTACCGAATATTGTAGTGTCATTGACACATTGGTAATGGCACGGCAAATGTACCCTGGCCAGCGCAATAGCTTGGATGCACTTTGTAAGCGTTATTCGATTGACAATGCTCATCGAACCTTGCACGGTGCTTTGCTGGACTCTGAAATTTTAGCAGATGTTTATCTGGCTATGACAGGCGGGCAGGTTAGTTTAATGCTCGGTTCAAGCCAAGAAGACGATGCACAGCAGGGGAGTGGCGAAATTCGCCGCCTCACGATTAATGCGAGTGCCTTACGTGTCATTCGAGCAAATGATACAGAAACCGCCGCACACATCGAGCGCTTAGCCGCCATTGAAAAAACTGCGGGTCGTTGTTTGTGGCAGTGATTTGATATGCGAAGGCGTGTGCCTGAGTTTGCTTAAGGCAAGCAGGTTCTGATCAGGTAGCTTGTGAATGTTTTAAACAAACGCCACCGTAAAGCTTTGACGCGGACTTTGCCACGATAACACTTGGAATTCCAAATAGGTTTACCAAGTTGTTCAAAGGGAAGCATTCGTGTTTACACCTCACCCAGTGCGCTCTTAACTAGTGCTATTTTCACAAAACTAATTAACTGTTTAAGCTCAGGTGAGATAATGCGACTGGCAGTGATCGCATACAAAGGCCATTGTGGGGTAGCTTCATGGGCTAGTACTTGCACTAGCGTTTTTTGCTCAACACTTGATTGAACAATGTGACTAGGCAAGAGTGCAATCCCTAAACCGCGTTCGGCAAGGGTTCGCAATAGCCCCACACTATTAGCCGCAAAAGCACATTGACCCGGTGCAGACTGCCAATGTTGAGTACCGACTGCCCATGCCATGAATCCTTGTGAGGTTTGCAAATTTAGGCAGTGATGATGTTCCAAATCACTGCTTTTTGTGATTTTAGAATGGTTTGCTAAGTACTTTGGTGCTGCATATAAACCACTGGCAATGCTACCAATTTTACGAGCAATCACGCGTTCATCCATTGGCTTACCAATCCGAAAAGCTAAATCAATCGGGTCACGATACAAATCCACTGCTCGTGCCGACAAATCAAAATCAATCCGTAAACCCGAACGTTGTGAGGCATAATCCGCAATAATCGGCCCCAAAATTTCCACACCTAAATCTACAGGCATCGCAATGCGAATTTTGCTTTGTTGCGCATGGCTGGAGGCAAGTTGATGTTGCGCACGTTCCGCAGCAGCCAGCACTTCTAAACAGCGCTGATAATAGGGTTGGGCGATGGAGGTTAGTGCCACATTGCGCGTGGTACGTTGAAACAGTTGCACACCCAAGCGTTTTTCCATCTGATTAATACGCCGCGATAAAGTGGAGGGTGGCATTTCTAAACGCGTAGCAGCCCGTGCAAAACTTTGCGTTTTGGCAACTTCTACAAATAGCGCAATATCAGCGAGGGTTTCCCATGATTCTTTCATTTTTGGCATTGTATCTTCCATAAATGGGTTTCTCAAGCCAATAGCATTCAGGCTATGCTCTGGGGCACTTAAACTTTTTAGGAAAAGACCAATGAAACTACGTTTAGCGCACACAGCAGTATTGCTATTAAGTTTATGGACAGCACACAGTTATGCAGCCGATGCAGAGGCAGATGTGAATGCTTTAGTCCAAAAACATTACAGTGCCTATAGTGCTGGTAGTGATCCCGCAGCCATTCTTGCTCAAAGTACGGCCAATAATTGGCAAAATTGCGGCGCAAATGGTGAAGTTTGCCAAACCCGTGATGAGTTAGTAGGTGCACTGAATGGTTTGTTTAAACTCATTCCTGATCTGAAATGGGAAGTACTAGAAACCATCAATACGGGCGACAAAATTGTAGTGCGTGGTCAAGGCTCAGGTACACCTACGGGTGATTTTATGGGTGTACCGAAAACAGGTAAGAGTTTTAAAATTATGTCGATTGATATTCATACCCTGAAAGACGGCAAATTGGCTCATACCTATCATTTAGAAGATTGGGGTACTGCTTTAAAACAATTATCGGGTCACTGAGGATAGGGTTATGGAAAAATCCATAGAAACCTGCTTTATCAACACGCTAGTACTTTAGTGCTGAGAGTGTAGAGCACTGAGCTAAGCTCAGTGCTTGCACTATGCTACAATCCTGCTAAGCCCAATCAGTCGGATAGTAGGATCACTCCATGCTCAAACTGCCATATGGTATTAGTAATTTTATTGCCATCCGCAAGGAGCATTATGTCTACCTTGACCGTACCCCATTTATCCCTACCCTAGAGCAAGCAGGAAAACAACTGCTATTCCTACGTCCGCGCCGTTTTGGTAAGTCTTTGCTGCTGTCTATGCTGAATAGCTATTACGACATTAAGCAAGCAGATCAATTTGCAAGCTTGTTTGGTGATTTAGCCATCGGGCAAAACCCGACTTCTGAGCAGAATCAATACTTGATTCTGCATTGGGATTTTTCTGCTGTTTCGCCACAAGGTGATGTGGAACAGATTAAACGTAGCTTGTTTGCCCATCTCAATCGCTCGATTGAACTATTCGCAGCTACTTATCAAGGCTATTTAACACTTCCCATCCATAATGACTTGAATGATGGTATTACTGCTTTTGAGTCTTTACTTAATGCGGTCAGTCATAGTGGTTATCAACTGTATTTACTGATTGATGAATACGATAACTTCGCCAATGAAATTCTGATGCATAATCAAGGTGATAAGGTGCGCTACTCTGCACTATTGGAAGGGGAAGGCATTCTCAAATCATTATTCAAAGTGATTAAGGCGCGTGCCTCACAAGGCAGTATTGCACGAGTATTTATCACTGGGGTTTCACCTGTGGTGATGAGTGATATGACCAGTGGTTATAATGTGTCTAAGAATATTTCTTTAGAAGATGAGTTCAATATTTTATGCGGTATGACTGAAACAGAATTAAATACTTTAGTAAAACCTGTATTACATACCTGTCAAAAAGAAGCAGCACAGCCATCGGTCATGGACACTTTGCGCCAGTTTTACAATGGTTATCGCTTTAGCTATGACCTGAATGCTCCGCGTATTTATAACCCCATTCTGTGTTTTCATTTCCTACAAGCCTATCAAAAAAGCTGTGCTGCCCCACGGCAAATGCTGGATGGCAATCTGGCGATGGATAAAGGACGAATTCGTTATATTGCGGGTTTGGCAGGTGGGCAAGCGGTGATTGATCGACTGTTAGATGAAGAAAATCCCAGTACCTTAAATGAGTTAGCCAGTGATTTTGGCATTGGTAATTTAGAGCGTGTGCAGCAAGATGCGGATTATATGCTGTCGCTATTATATTACTTTGGCGTGGTGACTTTAGACGGTGTGAATGAGGTTGGGCGTTTGTCCTTGAAAATACCGAATCTGGTGGTACGTGGTTTGTATTTAGAAGAACTTAAACGTCATGCATTACCTGATATTCGCACCGAGAAAACCGCACAGGCTATCGCAGAACAATTTTATCAAGATGCTAACGTACAAGCACTGGCTGACTTCATGGAGCAGAAATATTTCAAAGTGTTCAGCAATCGTGATTACCGCTGGAGTAATGAGCTGACCATTAAAACTGCATTTGCCAGCTTATTGTATAATGATCTGTACTACATCATGGACTCCGAAACCGCGTTAGCGCGGCGTTATACCGATCTGATTATGATCATTCGCCCCAATATGCGTCAGTACCGAGGCTTGCAGGACATTATCTTTGAATTTAAGTATTTAAGCCTGAGTGAGTTAAACCTGACAGGCGAGCAATTAAAGAACTTATCTCGTGAAGCTTTAGCACAGCTCCCTGTGGTACAAGCCGCATTACAAGATGCTTTACGCCAATTAACCCATTATCGCCAAGTACTCACGGAGAAATATCAAGAGCCTGAGCGTTTACATGCCTTAGCAGTAGTGGCGCTGGGGTTTGAGCGTGTGGTGTGGCAGGTGGTAAACTAATTTCAGCGCTTTTTATTATTGAACCATCAACGACCCACTGATCAATTAGTCCCAAATCAAGTACTCTCGCCAGCATTACCGCCTCAAAACCTTTTTTGAAACGGCAACCGAAAATACATTTTGGAAGCTCAGTCTTAAACAAAACTTACGCTAATTAATGAACAGTGGTCAAATTGCAAACTGAAACGTCTCGTATCAGTTTGCACTCAATCCATGTGCTCGACAATCAATTTGCACAAAGGCTCTACTCATTCCGAAGGGTATGCGGTCAAAACTATCTCCATTACCCTAAAAAGCGCTGGTAGGCTGGGTTTTGGGTTTCTTCCCAATATTCATAACCCAGATTTTCTAAGAACTTCTGGAATTCAGCACGCTCATTCGGTGGAACTTGAATACCGACTAATACGCGTCCGTAATCGGAGCCATGATTACGATAGTGAAAGAGGCTGATATTCCAATTGCCACCCATACTGGTCAAGAAGTGCAATAAAGCCCCAGGACGTTCGGGGAACATAAAGCGATAAAGTACTTCATTTTCAATGCCTTGAGCATGGCCACCTACCATATAGCGCAAGTGAATCTTGGCTACTTCATTGTCACTCATATCGACGAATGAATAATGTTGGGCGCGTAATTCATTTAATAATATTTCACGTTCTGCCTTGCCACCTGAGATTTTTACACCCGCGAAGACTTGTGCTTCACGTTGATTGGCATAGCGGTAGTTAAACTCTGAAATCGAACGATTACCAATGGCGTGGCAGAATTGGCGGAAACTGCCGGGCTGTTCAGGGATCGTTACCGCAAGCAGGATTTCACGGCCTTCTCCTAACTCAGCGCGCTCCGCTACATGGCGTAAGCGATCAAAGTTGATATTGGCACCACTGGTAATGGTGACTAAGTTCTTACCTTGTAGACCATAGTGTTCAACATATTTCTTCAGTCCCGCCAATCCTAATGCGCCCGCAGGCTCAAGCAAGGTACGGGTATCTTCAAATACATCTTTAATCGCCGCGCAGGTTTCATCGGTGTTCACTAAAATGGTTTCATCAACAATTTTGCTAGCAATGTCAAAAGTTTGCTCACCAATCAGTTTTACGGCTGCACCATCGGCAAATGTTCCGACTTGGGCGAGTTGTACCCGCTTACCCGCTTTGAAAGCGTCATGAAAAGTGGGAGCCTCCTCATGCTCGACGGCAATAATTTTGGTGTTGGGGTACAGATATTTGATATAGCTACCCACACCAGCTAACAAACCGCCGCCACCAACAGTAATGAAAATCGCATCGATAGGATCTTGATGCTGGCGCAAAACCTCCATCGCAATCGTACCTTGACCCGCAATAACGTCTAAATCATCAAAAGGATGCGCAAAAGTCATGCCTTCTTCACGCTCTAGTTGGCGCGCATAGGCATAGGCTTCGTCGAAATTATTGCCGTGTAACACCGCATTGCCACCAAACGACTTCACGGCATTCACTTTAATATCAGGTGTAGTCTTAGGCATCACAATCGTGGTTCTAATGCCTAATTGCTTGCCAGAAAGCGCTACCCCTTGCGCATGATTACCCGCTGAAGCTGCGACCACACCGCGCGCCCGTTCTGGTTCGGTAAGCTGGAACATACGATTGAAAGCACCGCGAATTTTGAACGAAAACACCGGCTGCAAATCTTCGCGCTTTAAAAAAATATTATTATTCAAGCGGCTACTTAGGTTTTTTGCTTTATCTAGTGGGGTTTCAATCGCCGCGTCATACACGCGCGCGGTGAGTATGCGTTCAATGAGAGATTTGCCTGATGAGGTAGTCACGTTATTCTCGGTAGCTTTGCCAATGATGAGTCGGCTAGTATAGGGCAATCTTTCCTAGCAAGCATCTTGGAGTGTGCATGAATCAAGATCAGATGAAAAAAGCTGCTGCAGAAGCCGCGCTCACTTACGTCGAGGCCGGTTCGATAATCGGTATTGGTACAGGTTCTACGGCCAATCACTTTATTGATTTATTGGCAGGTATCAAAAACAAAGTCGATGCTACGGTAGCCAGCTCTATTGCCAGCGCCGAACGTTTACAAAAGCATGGTATTCGTGTGCTAGATTTGAACGAAGCTGGGCAGTTGTCTTTGTATGTGGATGGCGCGGATGAATCAAATCATCATTTACATCTCGTGAAGGGCGGTGGTGGTGCTTTAACGCGTGAAAAAATCGTCGCGGGTGCAAGTAAGACCTTTGTGTGTATCGCTGATGAAACCAAATTGGTGGATACTTTGGGTAAATTTCCGCTACCGATTGAAGTTATTCCGATGGCGCGTGAAGTAGTGGCGCGCTACCTGAAAAACTTGGGAGGTAATCCTATATTACGCGCCGGTTTCACGACTGATAATGGCAATCTTATTTTGGATGTGCATGGCTTACACATTCGCGATGCGGCGAATTTTGAGAGTGAGCTGAATAATATTCCGGGGGTGGTAACGAATGGTATTTTTGCTTTGCGCCCTGCGGATATATTGATTCTTGGGACGCCAAGCGGTGCAAAAACGCTAAAGGCTAGTTAACTGTTAACGACACGCTAGGAGCATGATTTGATTCCAGCGCGCCGAAAATGCTAACGCTGCACTGAGGTAAGCGTGATGATGCGGCCCTAGCAAAGCATCGGTGACCCCTTCTAAACAACGTACCTCACATCTAGCGGGCAAACTCGCATAGGTTTGTGCGGTTATGCCTGGGATTGTGTTGCTCCGTCCTGCGTTGCAATAGAAATAACGTTCGCCACGCTGAATGGCCGCCTGCGCTTCTTGTATCGGATTGCGTTGCTGGAGTTGGCTCAGTGTGGTTTTATAGCTTGCATCCTCATTTTGAAAAATCTCGGAAGCACTAGGGACATGCACTTCGGCTTGAGGCTGATGTGGTGGTGCAGCGCGATCCGCCGCACATGCGCTTAATGTGATAAAGCTGCTTAGGCACATCAGCCAAACTTTCATTTATTCATCCTTTTTCTGGCACGCAAAGCAAGCAATGGGATTAAGCCAAGTAAGAAACTTAAGGGTAGACTGCCACCACCACCGCTATTAGTGCTACCACCGGTCGTTCCGCCTCCGGTTGTGCCACCGCCTGTGCCAGTAGCTTTGCTATTGGTGCCGGATAAGGCGAAGAAAATATTGTCTGAGCATTTAACACGAATGAGATTTTTGCTGCCAAACGTAGCAGGTAAGGTAACGCTGGCTGTCCCATTATTAGGCACGTTTTTTACTAAATCTTGAAAGCCGTCTTCAGTGCCTTCCGCATTGAAGGCGATATCGACAGTAGCGCAAGAAATCGGAGCTTGGTCAGTGCTAGCAACCGTCCATTTTACTTCTGTCGTACTACCCGCCACCATCGAGGCTTTGGTCGGGCTAACAATGCCAAACACAGCACCAGTGGCGACAGTTGTGATCACAGTATCATCAAAACCAGTGCCACCTTTGCCATCACGGACTTGCAAGCGCATCGTGAGTTTACGGCTGGTAGTGGGAAGAATTTCGCCAATAGTATGCGATCCACTCACTAAATCTGTGAAGCGCGGAATCATTCGTGTTGCTGCGCTACTGGGCGCATAAGCACGCAAAATAGCATTATTTTGTTGGTCAACATCGACATTGGCAGCTTTGCCTGCATCCATTTGCTCCCAAGAATAGGTCAAGCTGTCATTATCCACATCGCTCGCTGTACCACTTAAGACAAAAGGGGTATTCGCAGGAATCGTGTAGTTTGCACCGGCATCGACGACAGGATTGTGATTACTGAAAGCTATTTTTGTGGCGCAATTTGCACCTGAGCCTAGATGAGCAAAATTAGTGATTTGTGCAATAGAACCTGCATGGAAAGCGGTATCACTGTGCAATTGAAGGTCATCGCCGTAGCACGCACCGGCATAAGCCATAATAGAGCTGCCAGAACCCGGTTCATAAGCAGTAGCGCCGGTACGATTGTTGCTATTGCAACTGCCTAGCTTATCGCTGTTAAAGGTATGAGTAGCACCCAGTTGGTGGCCGATTTCGTGTGCCACAAAATCAATAGCAAAGGTATCGCCTTCGGGTGAATTCCAGCCACTGAGCCCTTGTCCCTTATATTGATCATTACATAGCCCTTGAATGATGGCGACGCCACCAACACCAGTGGTGAACAAATGCCCAATATCATAATTGGCATTGCCTACCACTTCATCGAGGACTGTTTGATTAATGCCCATTAATTGCGAGCTTGTTAATTTTGCATTGTAAGGGTCGGTATTAATATCGGAATAAACCGTCGCGGTGTCACTGACTAGCTTAAGTTTGATACTTAAGTCGCGCTCCAAAATACCATTCACACGGTTCAAGGTGGTGACAATGGCACTTAGTGCATTAGCCTGATCACCACCAAAATACGCGGTATATTCGCCGGTGGCTGCCACGGCAATTCTATAGGTATGTAAGGTTTCGCCGGCTTTAGCACCTAGCGTTAAACCAGTAGAGTTGTTAGGAATTAATTTGGATGCTTGTGTTTTATTGGCAGGTGCTGTTTGTGCGCCACAAGAATAATTACGCTTAAATTGGGTAGCGTTGGCGGTTTTGCTTAGGCTACGGTATTGACGCTCGCTGGCTAAATCCGTGATTTGTTGCGGCTCAATAAATAAAGTATCACCTTGGGTGGTGAGTAGCATGACGTGCAAACCCAGAGGAGTTAAGTCAGCACGCCCCGACTGTATTTGTCCATCCAAGCCTTCAAGACGCCAAGTTTTGATTTGTGGATATTGCGTAACAAGTGCATCTGATAAGAGCGCATCAGCGACAAAACGTACGGTGGTATAGCCACCTTGTGGTAATGGAATGCTAACTTCTGGCTCTGCACTTTGCAGAAGTAAGGTTTGTAGATTAGCTTCGTCCAAACTGAGGATGCGCTGCTCGATGGTGTTGCCCGACATAATCACCGTATGCTGCTGAATATCGTGCCATAAGCTAGAACTTGCAAAGCTTGTTGAGCTTATGAGGATTAATAGGCTACTCAGGCACAAATGGGAAAACGGGATCATTTGCTATAAACCTTACTCAAATTTGAATGGCGCACTCACTATGCCGTATCTCGCTGATTGCCTTTATTTTTCCTGATTGACGGATTGTTTTGGGGCAAGAGCGGCTTGTGAGCCTACTATTTTAACACTGAAAAAGCCCCCAAGATACATTAAGGTACTAAAGATTAATAAACCTACACCATAATAGATTTCTACTGGGCTTAATAAATACCAAACGCCTAGTATAGCATAAGGGAGTGACAGGATGATCGAATAAACCTGCGTACTATTACGACCATATAACACGCCACGTACTAGCCATAATAAAGGGGCAACTAAAATAATAATTTCTACAGAACGCGGAATATGTTGAATCGGGGACAGCCAACCATTCCAAATAACAATTAATAAAATAAGTCCAATCAAACCAATGATGACGCAACTGCGCCAAATCCATAATATTTTTGTCATAACTGATGCGCCAAACTTGCTAGACGTTTGCCCAAGGCCATACATAAGCGTTTTTCCGCATTATCCAGCGGACGTTGACTGTCACTGCCTGCTACATGGCTTGCTCCATAAGGTGTGCCACCCGTGGTCGTACTGAGTAAGTCTGCTTCAGAATAGGGGAGGCCGCTGATCAACATGCCATGGTGTAATAAGGGTAGCATCATGGAAAGTAAGGTGGATTCTTGTCCGCCATGCAAACTTGAGGTGGAGGTGAAAACGCCAGCAGGCTTGCCAGATAAAGCGCTGGATAGCCATAAGCTGGTGGTTTTTTCGAGGAAGTATTTAAGTGGCGCTGCCATATTGCCAAAGCGTCCGGGGCTACCTAATGCTAAGGCATGACAGTTTTGTAAATCCTCAAGGCTCACATAGGGCGCACCGTCATTAGGAACACGTGGACTGGTCACTTCGCACGTTTCCGAAACCTCAGGCACTGTGCGTAACATCGCTTGAGTATCGGGCACACTTTCGGCACCACGGGCAATGAATTGGGCCATGGCTGCGGTTGAGCCATGACGGCTGTAATACAAGACTAAAACAGTTTTCATAAAATACTTAAGACGTTTTCAGGTGGGCGGGCAATAACAGCTTTACCATTTATAATAACGATGGGGCGTTCTATTAATTGTGGGTGATCTACCATAGCTTGAATTAATTGGGCGCGTGTTAAATCAGGTTGCGCTAAATGTAAGGTTGTATAAATTTCTTCTTGCTGACGCATTAAGTCACGTGGCTCCATTGTTAATAATGATAATAAAGCTTCCAAAGTTTGCGCATCAGGGGGTGTCTCTAAATAATGAATCACATCTGGTGCTAATCCTCGGGTTTGCAATAATTCCAAGGTTTGCCGTGATTTAGAGCAGCGTGGGTTGTGGTAAATCGTGACATTTTGGCTCATGGTCAGCTCTCAACAAATTCTTGGCAATCTAGCGGTTCATGTAGTCAGGCGCAAGTTTTATAAAGCGACGCTGAGCGTGATGGACGCTCGCTGGGCTTCACCGCTTATCAGTTCAGCACTCACGTCCATGGATAAAATTATATAATTATGTAAATCTAGATTTCTTATATAAGGATGCGAACCCAATGAAAAGTCGCTTGCGTTGGTATGGTTTATGGTTGGTAGGGGCGAGTCTAAGTTTTTGTACTGTGCTTGCTCAGGCAGCACCGGTGTTGGATTACAAACTTACACTTTCTGAAGATGGTTCTGCCTATCAAGTGTGGATGATGCCCACTGAAACACCTAAACCTGATTTGAGTTTAACTGGTCAATTAACGATTAAGGTTCCACATAAAGCAGGCTTTAAGATCAGTGAAGTGAAGCCAGCCATTAAAGATGTCATGTGGACAGAGGCTTCACGCGTAGATGCGCCTCAAGAAGCTAAAGACTCCGATTATATTTCCTTCTCATTTTTTGGCGTGCAAAACGGTAGTAGTGTCAAAAAATATAATTGGGAAGCAGGTAAAGAACAGCTTATTTTTTCGTTTTCGAACGAAGCAGGCTGTGTGAATGATGTCAGTATTATTGAGGCCAATGATCCTTTTAATAAAACTGATAACTCAGCCCATACCAATCCGGGTAATCATTTTTCCAATTTGGGTTGGGGTGCTGCCAATGAAAATCACTTTAGAAAAGTGTATGGCAATACACCGAAATGCCCTAAAAAATAGTATTAACTAGCGCCTCCTTTTGTGCATATAGCTTTATAGTATAGGCGTCTTGGCTTAGGCATTTAAACATTAATAAAAATAACAGAGATGTTCCCATGCGTAATAGAAAATTATCCTTATCACTTAGCTTGAGTTTAAGTGCATCGGTCTTATTGATGACAACCAGTCAAGCATGGGCTGCTCAGACATTAAGCTACAGTATTCGCTGGAGCATGACGGATGAGCGGTATCATGTTTATATGACGCCAAGTACTACGCCTGTGCCGGATCGAAGCTCTACTGCACAAATCACTATCAAGGTACCGCACGGCCTTAAATTACAGACTTTTGATATTTCGAGCACCTTGGTAAATACCGTCCCTAATGCCTCTTGGTCATTAACATCTCGTGTTGATGCGCCTGTTGAAGATCCTGCTGCAGATTACTTGTCCTTTACATTGGCTACCAGTGATTCAGCGGCGTTTAAGTGGCAAGCGAATGTCGAAAAAGAAGTTTTCAATTTTAAAAATCTAGGTAGCTGTCTTGGAAAGGTTATTGTGTTAGAGGATACCGATCCTTTTAATATTGTAAAAAATTCAGCGAATACTAATCCGGGGAATCAGTTCTCTAATATGGGCTGGATTGATTATCCGGGAGAAAATAACTACGCGGGCAATTATGGGACTGGTGCTGAATGTAGTGATAGTTTTGATACGGATGGTGATGGTTTAAAGAATGGTGAGGAAAAAGCACTAGGGACGAATCCGAATGATAGTGATTCTGATGATGATGGTTTAAGTGATGGTGTGGAGGTTGTTAACACTAAAACCGATCCATTGAAGTCTGATACGGATGGGGATGGTTTAAGTGATGGTGCTGAGGTGAATACCCATAAAACGGATCCATTAAAAGCAGATACCGATGGTGATGGACTAAGCGATGGTGCTGAGGTGACAACGCACAAAACCGATCCATTAAAAGCAGATACCGACGGTGATGGACTGAGCGATGGTGTTGAGGTCAATACCCATAAAACGGATCCATTAAAAGCGGATACCGATGGGGATGGTTTAAGTGATGCCTATGAGGTGAATACCAGCAAAACTAATCCATTAAAGTCCGATACGGATGGTGATGGTTTAAGTGATAACTATGAGGTAAATACCAGCAAAACCGATCCTCTAAAGTCCGATACGGATGGTGATGGTTTAAGTGATGGTGCTGAGGTGGCGACGCATAAAACCGATCCGTTAAAGGCTGACACGGATGGCGATGGCTTGAGTGATGGCGCTGAAGTGACTACCCATAAAACGGATCCATTAACGTCTGATACGGATGGTGATGGTTTAAGCGATGGTGCTGAGGTGACAACGCACAAAACCGATCCGTTAAAGGTGGATACGGATAGTGACGGCTTGACTGATGGCGCTGAAGTGACGACACATAAAACCGATCCGTTAAAAGCGGATACCGATGGTGATAGCTTGACTGATGGCGCTGAAGTGACGACACATAAAACCGACCCGTTAAAGGCGGATACGGATGGCGATGGTTTAAGTGATAGTTATGAGCTTAACACATCGAAAACGGATCCTTTGAAGGCAGACACCGATGGCGATGG
>NZ_AQVE01000015.1 GCF_000371925.1 Thiolinea disciformis DSM 14473
TCGAGTAGTGCGCCTGCCGAAGCATTCGAAGGCGCGGTGACTTTGACCAGCAAGCACACTTTATCACCGGCATTCAAGGCTAACGGGGTAGTATAGGGGGTATCGCCTGTATTCAGCATCCCATCACAGTTGGTATCGATGAGGAGTTGCTGTCCCCAAATCAAGTCACTGGGCGAGGCTTGGGTGGTGGTGATACTAAAGGCTACGGCGCCCGCCACGGGGGTGCGGAACCCATGCGGATAAGCAATGGTGCTATTGGGGAGGATGGCTTTTTCGTTATCCAAGGTAAAGCTCGGGGCTTGGACATCGCCAAAATCCTGTCCGGCCACATTAGCATTCGCCACGGTAAGCGCTAATTGATTCGGCGTGGAGGAGGTATAGCCGACTGGATCATTCGCTGCGGGTGGGCAGGCCATCGACGTACTAATCACCGTTTTGCCGGCTTCATAGAGGTGATAGCTGCCGTTCGCGACTTGATTAAAACGATACTGGCCGTCGGCATTCGTCCGTGTCGCCACACAGGTATGGGCGAGGGTATTGTACAGCACGACCGTCACCTCTTTAAGCCCCGCTTCGCTATCATTGGCGGCATTGACATTGGTGTCGTGGAAGACCGTCCCGCTAACGGTATAACCGCCATTGGTGATAGTGAGAGCATAGTCTTCGACCTCGCCATCGGTGGCACTGCCGGTGGCTTGGCTGGTGCTGGCGCTACCGGTGGCAATGCTGGTATCCGTGGTGAGGCGTAGGCGCAGATAGGTCGTGCCCACCGATAGTCCGGTTAAACCTGACCAGTTAAGGGCGATTGTTTTTTGGTTTGCGCCAGAACTGACTGCAATAGTGGCAGCTTCGTTAGGCTCAAATCCGCCATTACCATTCAAGTCAATCCAGCCCACAAGCCATGCTTTCTGACCCGTGGTATTGGTCACGTTGACCGGCAAGTTGAAGGAAGTAGCAGTGCTGACCAAGCTGGGTGCAGATGCTAACCCATCCTCATCGGCGCTGTTGGCTACGTCATCACCGTTAGCGCTCGGTGTAGGCTGAGGGCCTGTCTCCGAATCGGGTACAACACTCCCTAAATAAATCGCATGGTTAATGATATGAGACGGCGAGCCATAGCTAGCGGGTGCATCTGCATAGTCAGACTCGACGCGCGTTATTGGGTAATCCTCTACCTCCCCATCAATAGCAGAGCCGGTAGCTGTTAGATTAGCTTGGCTTGACCAACGGAAACGCGCATAGGTGGAGAGCGGTGCACCATTGGGAACGCTTAGGCTCATTTTAATAGTGCCTAGGGTATTATCCGTATCGCCGGAGCCATTATCTTGCAAATTAGTGATAATTTGCTCACCAGCATCGTTAAAGTTCCCATTGCCATTCCAGTCGATCCACGCTTGCAAATAAGCATGATTGCCGGTGACTTGTGCGGTAATAGTGATCGTTTGTCCAGCCAACACAGCGCTAGGTAGGCTTACACCCTCTTCATCCGCACTGCCTGCGTTATTATCCCCGTTAGCACTAGCAGTAGGCATGGCCGCTGCATCAGCATCCGGCGCAATAGCGCCTAAGTGCATACCCGTGGCGATAGCATGATTAGGTGTACCATAGCTACTAGGTGCATCCGAATAGTCACTGGGCAAGGTAATGGGGAATACTTGGCTAGCGCAGAAAGCGCCATCATTATTATTAAGCGCGTAGATACTGCTAGGGCTTGCGACGAGGGTAAAGGTAGCAAATGGCGTCGTCGTATTTTCACCTGAAATAATCACACGGTAGATATTTCCCGTGCCATTGTGTGTTGCATAAATAGCACCGGTACTGTCACGGAAGATAGCGCCCAGTGCTGATTTGCCATTTTCTGCTGGCAGAACAGCACCAATCGATTCCCATGCTGTACTGGCTTGGGTTAAATCTAAGCGAGCAAATTGGGCGCCGGTTGCAACCGTATAAAAGCCATAAGCCCATTTATTGTCGGCACTAAGCACAATATCTTGCGGTCCACCCACGGGGGTAGTTGCCGTCGTTTGTTGAACAATACTGGGTGGTGAGGTCGTCACATCAATTTTATAAACAGTTCCTGTAGCATTATTGGTGTATAAATAGCCATCTGAACCAAAGGTTGCGCTGGGCATGTTGATGGTATTATCTAAGCCTACCGGCCAGCCAATCGGAGCGCGGGCGCCATTGCTACCGATTTTGACAAGGGTGGGAGTAGGGTTAAAAGAGCTGGTTCCATTGCCCTGCCGTGCTATACCATAGAAATAGCCATCGGTTGCACGATAGGCGAGATTGTTATATTGCAAGGGTGTGGTGGGTGTACCAATAGGTTGTGGCACTGGGCTAATCGACACCACGCTGCCACTAAAGTTCATTTGATGCAGATTAACAGCACTACCACTACTAGGCACGGTCGCATACCACGCACTATTAGTACACGCTTGGGTGGGTAGGGTTTGTAAGGTCACCGCATAATCTTCGACTTCCCCATCGTTGGCCGCAGTGGTCGCCGTTAAGTTTTGCGTCGTGGACCAACGGAAGCGTGCATAGGTTGTGTTGAGTGTTGCAGTCGCAGGGGGAGTCACCACAAAATCAATCGTGCCTGCGGCTGGATTCAGATCGCTAGTGCTGGTAGCCGTAGCATCTTGCAAATTAAGCGCTACCTGCTCGCCCACATCATTAAAGTTTCCATTCCCATTCCAATCGAACCACGCTTGGAGATAGCCACCGGCGCCATTCACTTTGACGGAGAGTTGGGTCTGAGCACCCGCCCACATAGGTGGAATCGTCACGCTATCTTCATCATCCGTATTGCTTTGATCATCACCATCAGCGTTGGAAGAATGGAGAGCAAAATTATCAGTATCCGGTGCGGAATCGCCGAGATAGAGACTGCTATTCACCACATGGCTGGGTGAGCCATAGCTGGCGGGCGCATCCGAATAATCTTTAGTCTGGTTTTCTACTACGGAAACACTAGAGAATTCAGAAGTGCCCAAGGTGCTAACTGTCGCAGTAGCGGTTAATTTGTCACCCAAGACTACATTGTTAGGTACAGGGATAGTCCATTGGAAAGGACTCATATCAGTAGCATTATTACCATCCGCATCGACCAATTCAGAGCAGGTAATAGCTACGGTCGCACTGTCTTCACCGATGCCTTCAATTAAAGTGGTTAAATAACGCTCGCCCTCACCATAATCTTGGGTTTTTCCAAAGGTATTCGCACCGGCTACCACACCAGAGCTGCTGGTAGGCGAAACGTCTGCTTCAAATAGTTCAATGGTTGAACCTGTCGGCGCACAGCCTATTAGTGTTAAATTCCCACTGACTAAGTATATTGATTTAAACACGGGGAAGTTCTGTAGGTTGTTGGCGCCTGTATCACTATCACTTGCATCATTTAAGGTTACGCCATTACCCGCCAAATCAATACCTAGGCCACCATTCTTAAAGAGTGTGTTATGGGAAACACTATTATTCATGGGTGTACCTGTACCATTATAAAGTGGCATGGTATTGGCGATTTCTACTCCATCTTCGGTGTTATGGGCAATGGTGTTGTAACTAACTTCATTACTACTAGATTGTCCCGCAATCGCAATACCTGCACGGCCATTACCACGTGCGGTGCTGCCATCCGCCGCCACACCAATCAAATTCCCTTTGATCACCACGTTGGTGGTGGGACTATTAGTGGCATCGTAGCCATTTAGCACAATCCCTGAGTTAGTATTACCAGAGACTACGTTAGCACCGGCGGCTGTACCATCACCAATTTGCACCTGATCAGCATCGAACACTAGAATACCGGCATTAGTATTGGGAATAGCGGTGACCCCATCCTTACCGACACCCACGTAGTTACCTAATACTGTGACATTGGTACTATGTTCGGTGGTATTAGTGCGGCCGGTGATATCTAAACCGACTTGGCTACCACTAATAATATTGCGTTGTAAGGGTGAAGTTCCTCCAATTTGTGCACTGGTAACATTCCCCATGTAAATGCCATATTGGGTATTGGGTAAAGCGCTTAAGCCAGTAGCATCCACACCGATCCAGTTACCGGCAATCACATGACCACCTTGATGCCAGAGGCTAATGGCGGTAATGGTCTTGCCGATCAGATTGCCTTCATCTGCATCGGTCATCCCATCGTTGTTCATGGCAGCACCGCTATCTAGTTTCACGCCGACAGTGAGATTAGCGGAGTTATTAACATCAATCACCCCTGAAACACCCGTACCAGCACTGCCATTAATTAAGGTTCCCATATAGTTACCTTTAATGTGCAAGTTGCTAGCCCCATTAATACTACTGATAGGGGCAGTATTGGGGAAGTTATCCAAGTTAAAACCTGCAATCACGGTATTGTTGGCGGTACTACCGAGATTGAATAAATACCTACTATTACTTGATGTGATTCTTACTTTTAAGCTCCGTGATCCAATCGGTCCAGGGGTAGCACCCGCTTGGGTATAGCCATTGAAATGAGTATCGGCTGCTGTGATAGTCGGCATATCGCTACTCACCGCAATCGTGGCGACCCCTGAGGCCATATTCGGATCGGAACTAGGAATCATAAAGATTGAAGTTTCATGCCCAGCTTGGGGATCAAATACACTATTGGCGGCTTGGTCTAAACCGGTATTGCCCAACAAATTGCTATTCAGGATGAACTGACGGAGTGATCCTTGTCCTGTGTCATTGGTATTGACAATGGTGTCAAAGTTAAAACCAAAATCAATGCCAGTGATACTTGTACTAGCCACTGTAATAGGTTGAAGGGACTGCACATTGCCACCACCTGAGAGTTTATAGGTGCTAGTATTGAGGGTTTCTGTGCCTGTGTTTGCTACGCCATCAGCGACAGCAGGATTATGTCCTCCCACTTCATTGGTGACTGCGGTTGTGCCATTAGTGCGAAAGGTTTGAACGGCTAATTCGGTTCCATTTGAGCCAGTACGGCTAGAATTTACCGTATCATTGACGACACGAATGTAATAGTTACCTAGATCAAGATTAGAGAAAGTATAAGCACCATTATTAGTACCATCGTTGGCAGTAGTGGTGGTGGCAACCAAGGCACCAGCACTACTATAGAGTTCTATCGTGGCGCCATTAATGCCTACACCCGCCGCAGTGGCCTGACTGCGCCCTGCGCCACCACCATAATTAACATCTTCAAATACAATGCCTGAGAGTTTAACGCCTGCTGCTATGGTTAAGGCATAGTCTTCTACCTCACCATTGCTGGCCGCGGTTGTCGCATTTAAGTTCTGGGTGCTAGACCAACGGAAGCGAGCATAGGTTTTTGTTGTGACCGCTGTGCTAGGCGGCCTTACTGTAAAGGCAATGATGCCACTGCTTGCATTGGTATCACCTGTCCCATTGTCTTGTAGATCAGTGGCAATTTGTTCACCAGCATCAAAACTGCCATTACCATTCCAATCGATCCAAGCCTGTAGGTATCCGCTACCAGTGACTGCGACGCTAATGCTTGCTGTTTGACCTTGAGTTAAGCTTGGAAGCGTAACAGCCGTTTCATCATCTACACCCGTCACATTATCCCCAGTTCCATCTAAGGGACTAACAGAGCTAGTTTCTGCATCGGGAGCATTAGCCCCTAAATACATGCCTGCTGTGACGATATGCGCGGGGCTGCCATAACTTGCCGGAGCATCACCAAAATCTTGAGTCGGTAAGGTCGCAAAATTACAGCTTGCAAAATCAAAATAGCTATAAGTGCTACCGCCTACATTGGTGGCAGCCATGGTATTGCTATTAATAAAATAAGTTCCACTAGAAGTATTAGCATCCGAAGCATAGAGCCGAGTGATACCGCCTGAAATAAGCCATTGAGGATCAGAAATACTGCTGATATTACTGATAACACCAATATAGTCAGCTATTGGTGTCGTTGAAAGATTGCGAACCCGCCAGAGGTAGTGGCCATCAGCGTCACTAATAATGGCATTACCATTAGACTCAAAAGTAAGATCATAGTAAATCGTGTAGGTGCTTGGCACATTGGCAGTAAGTTGACCAAAGTTTTCCCCCGCCGCCCCTTTAATGCCTGTCGTAGGCCAGGTCGACCAAACCGTTGAGACAACATTCGTTGCTGCATCGACTTTGGCTAAGTAAGAGCCGTCTTTCAATAAGAAATAAATATTGCCTTGTGGATCCGTGCCACCACTCAGCCACCATAGTCCTGTCTTTCCCGGGTAGGGTAGACGCAGACCGGTATCAATTGCTGCAACACTGGGATTGCTAGGATCATAACGATAAATGGGCGTTGTTTGGTTTACTGTATTAATCACCGTATTAGGAACTGTATAGAGGTAATTATTTAAACCTTTGGCTAAGGCAAAGGTAGCGGGGACAGCTGTATTATTCAGTAAGGCATGTGCCATGCTATTGGCGGTCGTTCCGATAGAGGTAATTTCATAAACAGCGGTTCTATTACTACCAACGCCATAGAATTTATTGTCACAGGTTCCGGTACTTAGCATTTTGGGAGCCACTGTCACGGCATAATCTTCTATCTCACCATTACTAATACCGAGGTCTGTAGCATTGAGACCGGCGGTGGTTGACCAGCGGAAACGGGCATAGGTTTTATTGGTGGTTGCGGTGACTGGAACATTAACGATAAAGTCAATAGTCCCTGTTGTACTATTGGTATCCCCTGTACCATTGTCTTGCAGATTAGTTGCGACTTGTTCGCCTGTGTCAAAAGTACCGTTGCCATTCCAATCAATCCAGCCCTGTAAATAGCCGCCAGCCCCTGTTACTTTTGCACTAAGCGTTCCGTTGTTTCCTTGAATTAAACTAGGGAGCGTAATGCCATCTTCGTCATCGGTATTGTTAAGATCGTCGCCATCAGCATTGGGTGTTGGGATTGATGTTGTTTCTATATCGGTCGGAGTAGTTCCTAAGTACAGAGTAGAGCTGACTCGGTGCGAGGGGGCTGGTGTGCTATTATAACTGGCTGGCGCATCGGAATAATCTGACCCGCAAGTTAGAGCAGAGACATCAGCTAGTAGCAGGTCATCTACTGCTACACTACTAGGGCTAGAAAAGCTGGTCGGCGTCGCAATGAGTTTTAGGGCAAGGTCTGCTGTATTAGCTACTGTACTAGGAAGTTCAATAATCCATGTACTAGGTACACCAGTAAGCCTATAGGTGTTAGTTAAGCCGGGGGCAGTAAGGCTGGTAATATTACCTGTTGCTCCATTTGCATAAGTGATAGTGCCTGTATAAGGGCTGATATAGTTCGGGCTGGTGGTTAGTGTGGCATAAGTAACGCCTCCTACTTGAACCTCTAACTGAGCTGATTTAGACAGTGAAAGTAGTTCAGGGCCAGTAATGCCTTCCGCCCAAAAAAGATTAATAGTGACTAAAGCCCCTCCCTGTGTTGATGGTCCAAAACCCCATCCAGTTAGATTAGATTGAGTTAATGTTGTATTACCCTGATCTATATAAGTGACAGCATAACCAGTACGTTGATCATTACGCCATACTTGAGAGCCAGTAGTAACACTGGATATCGTCCAATTCGTCCAGCCTGCTCCTGACACCGTATTGAATGAACCATTGCTTATCATTTCTCGGGTTTGTGTCACATTACAACTGCGATTACTACCTGTATTGTAAGTTGGAAAAGTATTGGGTTGAATCGTGAGCGTGTGATCTTCTACCTCACCGGCAGAGCCTGATACATCGCTTGGACCCAAATTAGGTGTGTTTGACCAACGGAAACGTGCATAAGTAGTCAAGGTTGTTGCTGAGATGGGAGGTAAGACCTGAAAAGTAATGGAGTTATTAACTTGTTTGTCTATGTCTCCATTAATGGGGCCTGAGGAGGAGGCAGATATTGCGCCATCTTGGAAGTTTGTAGCAATTTGTTCAGGACGACCATCAACAATATCATCAAAATCTCCATCTCTATTCCAATCGATCCACGCTTGTAAGTAGCCGCCAGAACCTCTTACTGGCACAATAATTTCGGCTAATACACCTTGTTTTAGTGCAGGAATCGTGATGCCACCTTCATCATCTGTATCGGTGGTATCATCATTAAGGCCATTGAAACTAGCGGTTGGCGCAGTGTTATCGTTATCAGGTGCAGTAGTGCCGATATAATAGGTTGTGCTGGGGGTAGCATGTGATGCATTCCCGTAAGAAGATGGGGCATCACCATAATCCACCGCCCAAGCGGCAGAGGCAACGATATTTAACAACAAAAACAGACAAAACACACCATGGCGTAGCATTGGCTTTAATCGATGAGGTGTCTTAGGCGTTGATAGGCTCATGCGAATACCCCTCGATTAAAAGTGATGGATCAATAGTGAAGTAGCAGCGGAGCTAGTCGATAGGGTGCAAATGATGAGCATGATGGCTATCCTAAGTAATTTTTATTATTGCCCTGTAGCAAATACTAAATAAGTAAAACTAATTCTTTCGTATTAATAATGACGCCAAGGTTAATAGTGTTTAAAAAATGCTCTTATAAGCCATACATAAGAGCATTATTTTATTAATGGATACGAACGCCAAAGGTTAAGGTCGCTGTATCACCAGCTGCTAAGCTTCCCACGTTGCCAATAATAATACCTGTTCCGCCTTGGCTAATGGCTTGAGCTAAACTACCTTGACTCATGAGTGGTAAGCCGCCCGCTGTATTAAAAGAGGTGTAGGCAGGTGCTGCATCCTGAATTTTGACGTTTTGCACCTGTTCTGCACCGGTATTGGTGGCCGTGAGTCGATAAATAACGCATTGATTTGGGGCGGCGGGGAAGCTATCTGCTGAGAAGCTAGCGCCGCTATTCGGGACACCATTACAGTCTGAATCTAAGACTTGTTCTTTGAGAATAGTTACATCCGAATTATTGGTTGTAGTGACATCAATCACTTGGGTCGTGGAGGCACCTGCATCCCATAAGGCTTTAATCGTCGTCGTATTCGTTTGACCCATTGGAATGGTGGCAGCCGCATTGACCTTATTAAAAATGAGGATCGACTCATCTACGGCCAAGCTGGGTACTGTACTCAAAAACGCATCGCCCGCACTTAAGAGACCATCGCCATTGGTATCTGCATAGAGCACGGATGTCCAATCGGCTTTGTCATCGCTATGTTGAAACGTAATATTGGTCTTGGTGTCATTACCCTGATTAGTGAGCCAATGGGTATAAATAATAACGCCACCGGGTAAAACTTGTCCGCGATTGTCTGGGTAAAGCACAATATCCGTAACAGCGCTTACTGCCACCGCATCATGCTTAATATCATACACCCCAGTATTGGGTGAAATGGCACGGAAATACAGTTGAACTGTCTGAGGCGCTGCATTGGCGGGAATACTCACCGTAGCCGTAATCGCCTTTGCAGTATTGGGCATGATACTGCCAGTATTTTTTAAATCATTATCTGCGGCACTTGAAAAGGTTACTGCCCAGTTCGCGGGTAAAGTGATGGTATTGAAACTGCTATCAGTACTGACTTGTAGATTAAAATTGTCGGCACTAGAACTGGTGTTATTCACATACAGTGAAAAAGCGCTGGTCGTTCCAGGCATTGCGGAATTGGTTGTTACCGGAGCCGCTTCAGGGCCAATACCTTTGCCCGGCTCAGCACCACTGCTACCCAACGCTTCATCATTGGTGATATCGACTGCTTTTGCAGTAATCGTGGTGAGGGTATTTAAGGCCGTATCAGTAACACTGCTATCTTGAATAGAACTAGCTTTTAAGCTTACTTGATAACCATTATTTGAGTTGTTACCCACTAGACTGGCGGGTAAGACTGTCTTAATCGCAACAATATAATATTCCCCAGGAGCGAGGAGGCCAGTATCTGGTAGTCCATTACCATTCGTATCTAAAATAGGCGTGAAGCCATCCGCTTGTAATAATTGAAAATTATTATTTGGAAAGGTACTGCCCAGTAAGCTTAAATCAAAGCTATCAGTCGTATTACCATTATTCCAAACATAGTCATAAAACGTAACGCTGCTGCCTTGCACAGATGTATTGATAATAATAGGCTCAGATGTACCGTTGACACTACTACTGGAGCTACCGTTGGCGACAACTTGATAGTGAGGCGTTACCTCAAACTTTACTGGGTTGGTATAGTAGTGCTCGTTTAAGTCAGTTAGGGCATATTCCGCTAGATTGCTTAAAAAAGATGCGGGTAGATTAGGATCAATCATAACGTTGAAGCTTAATTGCCCTGCGATACCTGCATTGATGCTGGTAATGCCCGCTAGGACTTGATTGGTTGAGTCGGTATCAGCATCTAAATTAGAGTCAGGCAAGCCCACACAACTGCTATCGTAAGCGCAGTAACTAATTGTGCTACCAGTCGCTACATCGGTTTGTTGGTCAATATTGGCATCCGTTAAGGTTTGCGTACCAGTACCACTCCAGCGTGCACTATTGGGTACATAGGTCATCCCACTCGGTAACTTGTCTATTAACATCAACTGCGTCGCATCGATGGCGCTGGTGTTGCGATAACTAAGGGTTACGGTGTAAGGGCCGCTACCGGAAGCGCCCAAAGTGGCACTCATGGACTTTTTGACATCAATAATGGCTTGATCGGTCACCTTTACCGTATCGGTATTAAGCACGGTGGTAGTGGCTTCGAAAGCGCTAGCGGCAGTGATAGTTAGTTTTCCTGTGCTGCCATTTGCCGCTAGTGAGGCATCAGGTAATTTGGCAATTGCCACAAAAGCAAAGCTTTCGCCTGCTTTTAGGTTCGGTGTTTGGGTAATCGGTGAGTTGAGATCATCGGCTTGCCCATCTTGATTGGCATCAGGGTAGAAAGTAATGGAGACAAAATCGAAATCATCACCCGCTACCTCAGCAGGGGTGAGGTGATAGCTATCATCGCCATTCCCAGTATTGGTAACCACGTGTGGAAACTCTACTGCATTATCAGCATTACCCAATTTAGTTTGATCTTGGGTGAGTTCCAAGCCAGCGACTTGTTGAACTAAGGTTTCGACGACATTAGAAGTGACGCTATAACTAATACCGGTTTCATCTTTAAAGGTTGCACTGGCTTGGTTACGAATTAAGGTATTAGCGGCTGTCAAAGCCCAGCTAGCCGTTGGTATTAATAATGCACTAAACAGAAGGAGCAGCACTCCACGTCGTGCTAGACTCCCTTTATCTGTCGTTAGCTTTCTCATAGCAATTCACCTTATTGTTATTATCGGGATGAGTTGTCAGCTAGGCTCGGGCCTGAGGTAACGAGCCTAGCGATGGTTATTATTTTTATTTTTTCTTACCGTCTAACCATTCAAACAAATCTTCATCCACTTTCATCTGCAAGCCTAGATAAGCGCCTTGGGTATTGTAACCCTCCGGATCAAGGTCTTTGTCCAAGAAGCCATTAAAGTTATAACCCGCACCTATTCGCACATTTTCAATAACGTTAAATACTAAGCCTGCACCTAACATATATTGCATTTCATTAGCTGCCTCTGTGCTGAGTAAGCCACTATGTAAATCAACACTTAATTTGTCAGTGACATCCCACAGGGCACGTGCATCTGCCATGACCGCGTTCGTAGTTTCCTCGGCGCCATCCTTAGTAATATATTGACGTTTTGCACCTAAACGACCCGATACCGCTAAATCATCATTCACCTGATAATTTTGATGCGTAGAAAGGATGTGGGTATTCGTGTTAGTTTTAGAGCTAGTATCCAATTTATAAGCATATAGCCCATTATAACTTTCATTACCCATGGGACGAATCGCAGCAGCAAACATTAAGCTGTTTTCGACCGTATCATCCTTACTCGAATCATCATAGGTTTGGTAGCGTAATTCGTCTTGAATTAACAGCGTGGTCGAGTCATTAAACTTCTGCGCAAAAGTCCCCTTAACACCGTATTGGTCTTCATCGGCGGTATGGCGAATGTCAAAGCGCCCAATCTTCTTCGAATTCGGATCACGGGTATCCGTAATCCCAATTGAAGCCGCAACAGCATCCTGTTTTTCAGAATCTTCCAAATAATTCATGAATTCAAGACTAGGGGTAATTTGTAATTTGTCCTGCAAATCTAAGGTCGCCCGCGCACCGCTAACCGCCACGACATCCTGACCACTCATATCATCTTGTAATCGATATTCAGAGTAGAGTTCTGTCGAAGGCAATACCTGAGATTTAACGCCAGCCACTAAGCTAGTTTGAGTATCGACCGCACCGGCTAAAGTACCACTGGCTAGACGATCTGATTCCTCATAGCGAACATAGGCACGTG
Source organism: Thiolinea disciformis DSM 14473 (assembly GCF_000371925.1). Taxonomy (GTDB): domain Bacteria; phylum Pseudomonadota; class Gammaproteobacteria; order Thiotrichales; family Thiotrichaceae; genus Thiolinea; species Thiolinea disciformis. The sequence goes on from NZ_AQVE01000015.1 coordinate 12,284, forward strand.
TTTTATCAGTAACATCCAGTTCTGCGCCTAAGGTGGTGCGTTGGCGCGTTCCCCCTAGTTCACGCTCATATTCCGCTTTAACGCTACCTTTGCGTTCCAGTACTTCAACATTGCGCTCTACACCGACCAGCACTGTATTAACAGCCTCGTCTTTCGTACCATCGCTCGCACGAATATGACGCATACCGCCTTTTATTCTCCAATCGTCCACCCGTGTTGAAGCACTCAATTCAACAGATTGTCGCTGTTGGTCGGTACTTAGTGATTCACTATGAACAAGCTCACCTTTCACTTCCACATCTTTGCCAACGGGTTGTTGATGGCTTAATTTCAATTCGCGGCGGTCTGCAGTGACACCCCCGCTACTATTGGTAAATCCAGCATCTGCTTGAGCTGCACTAAATTCTGTGCGACCTTTATTGTCCCACGTTTTGCTAGCTTGCAAACGCACGGCATTACCCGCTGCTTTATTAGCATCAGCATGTTCCATATGCGCAATGCCTAAGTCGACTTGCTCGGTAGGTGTCTTATATTGAGTATGAACGCCTGCTAAGTCATAACCTTCGCTACTGTGCCCATCACGGGTATAGCTTGCACCCAAACTTACTTCATCATTCAGCTTGTGCATCAGACGCACACCCGCGACCAGATAGTTTTCACCATCTTCTACATGATCGTAGCTGATGCGAATACTGACCGGATTCCCTTGGCTATCTTGACTGGGAATTTCACGGTGGAAGGTGATATAGCCAGTGACCTCATCAATCGAGTAATCAGTAAAACGCGCGAGTTTGTCAGTTTTAATGATCAAACCTGCGTTCTGACGATCGCGAGTGACAATATCGATAATTTCAGAATTGCGTACTATCGGCATCCCCTCAATCTTATAAAACATGGCTGTACCATTACCGGCAATTTCTTCTACGCCACGCAGATTATCCTGTTGTGCTGCAAATAATTGCACACTGGTTTTGCCATCATCATAAATGCCATTCAAACCTGTTAATGTCCGTGAAGTACGTGCAATGTCAGCGCTATTACTACCATTGTCGGTAATATAATCACCCCACATCAGACTATGACGGTCACGCTCCAAACGTGCATACAATTTGCTACGACTTTGTGCTTCGAAACCACGTAAGGAGGCGTCGCCATAGACACGATAGTATTCATTAGGATTAATATCGCGTAGCAGTTCGGCTTCTTTGCTCTTTTCGCTGTCATAGGCAAAGGTGAGATTCATGTCGCCTTTGATATGACCTTTCATAAAGATCGCAGCGCGACCATCTACTTCGACGCCGTCAGCATTATCGCTCGTTTGACGTAAACCTAAACTTTCATAGCTGGCGTAACCTTGATGCGCCCGCAAATCTAATAAGCCAACCGCTACTAAAGGGCGCAATTCTGCTACTTGCGCGAGATCCGTTTCACTTTGCAACTCACCTGCGGTAGCACGTAAACGCACTTCGCCGTTTTGACTGGAGCTACGCAATGTAACTACACGTTGGCCATTGGTAACTTTGACTTGGTGACCAGGTACTTTGTCCTGAATATCTGGCTCTACCCAGTCGCCTTGGCTGGTTTCTAAGGTTACAAAATAGTTACCTTTAGCGGGGTAGCCATTTTTGTCGAGAATTTCAATTTTTACTGGAACGCTGGAACGGCCACTGTCTGCGGTTAAAGTGCCATCCACAGTCATCTTAATAGCAACACCAGCAGAAGGGCGTTTAACCGTTTTTTCGGCTAAAGTGCGTTGATTACCGAAGTTATCCTTGGCAACAATCTTAATGGTATTTTCACCTTCTTGAAGATCCACACCATACCACGCCATGATCTGAGCATTTTCGCGTTTGTTTACGATTTGCTCACCCAGTTGAGTGGTGGCAACCTCTTTACCATTGACAATTAAGACAGGGTCAACACCGGCACGAACAATAGCCATAAAGCGCCCGTCTAAACTGGTATCACTCATGGGCCATAACCAAGTGCCTGTTTTGGCTTGATCCTCAGTAATTTCCTTAACTTTTTCTTTTGGATTAGGAATTTCAGGTTCTTTAGCAGCCTCGGCCTCTTGTTGTTTAGCAACATCACTTTGCAAGGTCTTTAATTGCTTACGATGTGCATCTATTAGTCCGCTTGAAATATCGCCATTTTTGTCTGCAAGGCGTGCTAAATTTTGCAAATTATTGGTATTAGCGGGGTCTAAACTTTCTAATTCGCTACCCCAGCCAAGACTTTGCATTTTTTGTTTTGCCAATAAACGTTCCATGACAGGGCTTGGTTCTGTCACAGTGCGTGTTACACAGGTCTTTTGTACGGTCGCTGTGCTTGTTTTAGCGGGGGCAGTTTGTTCCTCAACAGGCACATCAACCATCTTACAAATAGGCTCAGCCGAAGTGGTCTGAATGGTGCTCTTTTCTTCTTCATCGTACATCATGATCAACTCAACCCGACGATTCTTAGCCATTCCTTCAGGGGTATTATTACCAGCTATAGGCTGAAACTCGCCTCGGCCAGCGGTGCTGATATTACAAGGTACATTCAATTGTTGCAGCACGGTGTCCGCGACTTCTCTAGCGCGAGCCTCTGATAAACCTTGGTTAGTGCCGAATTGTGCCTTAGTAGCGGGTTTTAGACGTTGATTATCGGTATGACCCACCATCATAAAACGCACATTTTTTTTATCGCGAGTAAGCTGTAACAGTGTGCGTAGCTTATCCACATATTCAGGTGGAATAATCGCTTTGCCAGAATCAAAATGTATGGGTTGAACAGCATTGGGTACACTGCGGGTCACCCATTTAGAAACGGCTTTACTTTCTGTGGCATAGTCACATTGTTCAACCTGTTTGCTGGTCACAGCAGCTTGTTTCGGGGACTCAACCACCGTGTCTTTACATTCTTCCACAGTTTTGATTTGACCGGCCGGTGGGCAGCCTGCAATAAAATCGGCACGATGAAAATCACCCGGAATCAAATCGGCAAAACGGCTATCTGGCGAGCCTGCTTGAGCATTATCTTTTAATAAAAATTCCAAGCCCTCGGGCACGGTATGCCCATCCACTTTCACAACATGTACGCCCGGCTTTAGGCCATATAAACTATATTGACCATTTTCATCACTGATTGCATAAGTCCCATCTTCCATATAAAGACGTACGCCTGCCAAAGGATAACCACGCTCTTGCTGTTCTGGTGTGCCAATCGGGCAGCCTTTTTCTAAGGATAGACGGCCGAAAATAATAGCGCGATCGGATAATACTCCAGTCTGTTTTACTTGAATGGCAGCGGAGGCACTAGGTGACTTAATGGGTAAACCCGCAATAGTCGTGGCCTGTAATTGTGCCGTATTAACATGCTTGCCCGTTTGGGTTAGAGCTGTGACTTGTGCAATATAAGTGATGGTATAATCAGCACCCTTACTAAAGGTATCGCCTAAGCGAAAGTCTAAATACGCGCCTTTATCATTAGCAGTTATTTGAGGATCATCTAATACTTTGCCATTCAGTTTGGCAGTGCCACGAATGTATTTTAATCCTAATGGTAATAAGTCCTTCAAATGTGCTGCATATAATTCTTGGCCTGAAACATTTTTTCCTTTGATAGTATAAGCAATCATCTCTCCAATGCTGGCATTAGCGGCAGAGGCTTGTTTTTCAATAGCAATTAAATTTCCTGATTGTTTTGGATCAATAGGAATATCGTATGAATAATTAAAGTTTTTATCATCAAAGGTAAAAGCTCCTGCTTGTGCCGATTTTGCTTGTGTTGTAGGGGGTATATAACCGCCTAAACCGTAAGAGGGTTCACCTACATGATAGGTTGTGAATTGTTGTGGTGGATAAATAGATGGATAAATATAAGCGTCTGGCGCTAGAGTCGTTAAGTAATAAGTCCCATTTTGAATATTACTGAATGTATAAGTACCTTTGCTATCAGAAACCGATTCGGCGATTTTAGTATTGTCACTTAATGTAATTAATTGTACGTTTGTATTCGGCACTGGCTTTAAGGTGATGGAATCAAATACAATACCGCGTACTGCATGATCATCATGATTCGAGATTTGATCGTTTAGATTGAGTGTTTGGCAGTTTGAGTTACTGTATAAGTCAATACGACCATCACCGTTAGAATCTAATGCCGTTTGAAAATTAATACTTAGGCTTTGTTCAGGTAATTTTTGTACTGCTAAGGTATAACCAAATTTACCACTTTGAGTGGGTTTTATTTGGTAAGCGGGCATTAGAACACCTAATTTACTAATGTAGGTTAGCCCATCCCATTGACTATATTCTTTCCAATTGCCTAAAGCATCAGCTACTAATAACATGCCCTGTGCAGGAGAAACGAAGAAAGCCGGTTCTTTTAAAAGTTTAAAATAAGGGGAAAGGGTTTCTTCGAATAAGACACCGGATAGTCTCACTCCATCCACTAGAATAAGGCGCTCATTAGGCTGAGTTTTTCCAAGGTTGGTGAAGGAAACTTCTTGATAAATATGACTATTTAAGTCCAGTTTTACCGAGCAGTCAACATCACTACGCCGTGTTAAGCGAATGACTGCCTGTTCAGTGATGGAAATCGTATCAGTATTGGTATCTGTGATAGTAGGTTTACTAATGGAATTGGCAATAACTTTAATCGTGTATTGGTCGCCTGCTTTAGCCGTTGTCGGTACAGTACCCACCACAATCAGTTGAATACGCTCATTAGGCTTTAATAAATCGGTTTGGCTGATTTCCGCTTCGCCGGGGTTAACTTGCCCGTCACCGTTTTCATCCAAATAAATTTTTAAATTAGTTAAGTCTCCATTATCACCTTCAACATTATTGGCAGTAAGTTTGAAATACTCAGGAGCATTACCCGTATTGATGAAGGTATGTGGGAAATAAACTAGTTGGTTGGCACTGGATAGTTGAGTTTGATCTTGGTTTAAGTCGAGGGAAATTTGCACAGCAACGACTAAACTGGAAATATTGGATAAAATTTGCTCCACATTACCAGTTTTGGTATCAAGGTAAGTAGCGCTGGCTTGGTTGGTGATTTTTACCCCTGCCAAGGTCGCTGCTTGTGTATATGTAAACACACTGAGAAATAGAACAAAGAGTGCCAGTGTGGTGAGCCTGCGTAACATGCATGCCTCTCCTGTTATTATTATTCTTGATTTTTTAATTATGTTGCTGGCGTACTTTCGAGAACAACTTTTTAGAAAATGTTTTATGTCAGAAAGCTTCCCCCAAAATCTGGGAGAAGCCTAGGGTTTCACGTTTTCCTTAGTGTTTAGTCAACCTTAACACTAAATAGAACGGTTGCTTTTTCACCGGGCTGCAAAGTACCACCAGTGTTTGAGGTAGCACCTGTACCCACATAGAAGGTCACTGTACCTTTGTCATAATCACTGGTGTCTGCGTCAACTGCATCAGATTGAACCGCCAATGCTGCACCACTACCCAAGCCATATTTCAAACTACCTGGTAGGTAGGTGGTATAGGCTGTCACGGTATCGCGGATGATTACGTTTTTCGCATCGCTAGTACCTTGGTTTTCGGCTTCAATGCGCCACATAGCACATTCACCCGGAGCTACTGCTGAAGTGGTAGCGGATAGGCTGACTGCAAAGGCAGAATCAGCAATACCATCACAGCCATTATCTAAGGCAACGGTTTTGGTGAGACGTACTTGGCCTAAACCTAAAATGCTGGTTACGTCTTGTACTGTTGTAGTAGGGCCAGTAGTGTCTTCAGTCACAGTGCCAGTACCAGGGCCAGGGCCAGGGCCAGGAGTAACAACCACGCTGGTGGCAGTAACGGTGAGTGTATCACTACTACCCGGAGCAGCATCACTCGGTGAGTATACAGTCGGTGTTAAAGTGATAGAAACGCCAGCCGGTAAGGTAACCTCTGGGAGGCCGTCACCATCCTCATCAGTAACAGGAACACTCACTGGCGCGCCAGAAGCATCAAAACCTTTAATGGTATCAGTGCCTGGAATTAACTGGGCTAAGGTTTTATCAGGAACGCCATCACCGGTTGTATCAACCATGACATTGTTATTCCAGTTGTCAGTTCCTTTAGAATTTTTACTGCTTAACTCAACGGTTTCTTCGGTATTACCAGTGTTGTCCAAGGTATGGTCATAACTTACAGAACCACCGGGCTGAATCTGGTTAGTCCCTGGAGGTGTTAAACTAATATCGCGGAAAGAGCTAACATCAATGGCATCCAACATAATATCGGAAGCACCGGTGTTATTAGATACCATGCGGATGAATAAGGGTTGGTCACCGTCACCATCGCCATTAGCATCTAAAGTCTCTAGTGTTGCTGGAGTACCATCATTATCAGCAACGTAGTCCGCTAAAGCAAGGGCAGGATCACTGGGTAACTTAACAACTGCTACATAAGCACGATCAAAAGCACCGCCTGGTAATAATTCAGTACCTGTAATAGCGCTACCAATTGGATTGCCACTGGCATCAGCTTTATAGAATTTTACGGTCCAACCGGTTGGTAAAGCGCCCAAAGTCGAACCATTCCAAGAGCTACCAATGCTGAATTGGAAGGAGTCAGCCGCGCCCGAATCATTATCGACATAGAATGGGATATTGACTGTGCTGCCAATCATAACATCATTGAAGAGCGGACGTGAACCCGCATCGGTAGTCGCTGTTACTGCACCATTATTAATAGCGTAAGGGGCTGCGCCTAGGTCGTCGTTATTAATACCTGCGGTTGAGACAGTGCTCGCCGCATCTTTAATATCCGCCCCCGGCGATGCAATGCTATTTAACTTCAAAGTGGTATTATCACTGACTGGGGTCGTGGATGGATCGCCCGCAGAAGTTGCTTTCAAAGTTGCTGTATAACCCAGAGGGTTTGCGGTATAGGTAGTCGGCAGAACCGCTTTCACCATGACTTGACGAGTATCGCCAGCAGGTAATAGGCCTGTATCTGGACCGGTTTCCCCATTGGTATCCACTAATTGTACAGTACCCGCTGCATTCCAAATGGTAAAAGTTGTACCATCAGGGAAAAGAGGGGCGTTAGGAATACCATTAATTACAGTACCATTAGTTACGGATAATTCTAAAGTATCTGGTCCAGAGCCATTGTTGGTCACATCAACTAAGAACTCAACGACGCCACCAGCGGGTGCATTGTCTACTAATTGTGTATTATTTAAGGTTGTATCGTCGTCTTCGCCTGCTGTCCCTGTATCAGCGGTATCAAGCGCATAGACTTGTGGTAATACTGTTTGGGTTGGATTGGATGGAATAGGGTCATCTAGTGTACCGTCTCCATTTAAATCGGCTTCTACCCAAGCTTTATTGCGGACGATATCGCCAGCTGATCCAGGGATAGTGTTGTTATTGAAGGTGGCAGGATCATACTCAACCGTGAAGGTGACGCTGACGGTTTGGCCAGGAGCGATACTGGCGTCCTGTGCGAAGATACCTGCTACAGATGACTCAAAAGCTCCTCCACTGTTATTGAGATCTTCGCCAATTTTTGTTTCATCTATAGTAACAGGGTCTGATTGATCGCCATTGCGATTAACATCTTTACCAAGGGTGCTTTCGTTAGTGGGGGTTATAGTCGGCAGAATATCGCCATTAGACGCTAATAGACCTGAGGCACTAGAACTAACATAAGTTGTTTGATCTGGGAAAGCATCATAGATATTGACATCAAGAGCGGGTAAATTACCCGTATTGGTTAAAGTTAAGGTATAAACAATTTTTGGTTTATCGCCAACGATTAGAGGGTCAGCTGCTTTATAGACTGCTGATTTTGTATAGTTTAATACCGCTTGATCAGAGATAGTGATTAAAGTCTGGTTAGTACCCTCTTTTGCGTCACGACCATCGCTGCTGGTAGTGTCATTGACGGGCGTGCTACTTGCTGCAATAGCGTTTAAGATAACGCCCAATTGTTTACCAGCGGCAACACTACTTGGTACAGGAACTGCAATGACTAATTCAGCACTTTTGCCAGCGGCTAGCGTAATCGTGCCGTTGTTTGGAATCAGTTGCTCGCCCGGATCAGCCAAGCCGTTACCATTGGTGTCTAGGTAAATTTTAGGCGCGCTCGCTGCATCAATACCCCTACCCACAGCCTCAATACTATTGTCATTACCTACGGTAAGTGTATAGGTATCAGAACCATTACCGGTATTGGTTAAGGTATGTTGGATATAAACCATCTGGCCTGCCGACGCCGTTTTGGTATTATCCGAAGCAATTTCAGCGGAGTAAACTTGCTTAACCGTAATAACCGCTTCATTGGATTGAGCAGTATATTTATTACCGTTCACATCTTGATACGTGACCGTTGCTAAGTTCTTGATCAGTGTGCCAGCGGCGGTTGCAGCAACAGCGGGAGCTACATAGGTTACAAGGCCACCCACTAACAATGCAGAAGCGCACAGTTGGCTGAGTTTGTTTTTATTATAAGTCATTATAAACACGCTCTATAATAGATGAGTTATTATTGTAGGGGTATGGAAATACGTTTATTTTACTAAAGAACGATAAGCAAATTGTTTAGTGGTGTTTGCAGCCAATGGCTCTTGCATCACCCAGCGAAGGTGAGTGTATTTTTCTGGAGAAATAATGGTTTCTACTTTTTTACCAGCTTCATTGGTAACGATGCGTTTGACTGGTTCTTTTTCAAACGTTTTGCCACCATCAATACTCACTTCTAAATTCGCCTTTGCTTGTGCACGAGCGCTTTTAGCAATGTAGTGAGTCGCTGCAGGCACTGGCCCAGTCACTACTAAACCTTTCAGTGCTTTATCACTAACATTTTGATAAGTGAGTTTGTACTCAACGGTTTGGCCGGGTTCGACTTCTGTCGCTGCTTGTAAAGTTTCTTTGCCTTTTGCATCCACAGAAACTACATAAGCAGCCATACTATTTTGTAATGGTGATTTACTTTGGGTATTAGCTAAAGCAATACCGCCCGCGATAATCGAAGCTGCTACAGCTACATAAACATAGTCACGTTTTTTGAATAATTGAACGTGCGATAACACTTTAGAAAGCATAGATACACCCTGACTAAGTAATTGTTGACATAATTTTTATGATTGGGTGATGTCTCAACATCAGCACACAACTAAAGTATAACAAAAGACTACCTAAAGGCTATGTAAAGCAGATGAGCGGAAAAGCGGATTTTAGGAGGGTAAAAAGCGTGCCGCGATAATTCGATAGGTTTCTACACTCAATAAAGTGTCCCAAAATTGTACAGAGCTAGGGGTAAAAAACCAAACAAAGAGGGTTGTGCCGACTAATATTAATGATTTATACGGCTTGCTGGGATCTAATATTTTCAAGGCGGTTCCGAAAGAACGTTTCACCTTATAATTCATAAAATCAACGCTATAGATTTCATCTAATACTAAATGTAACAAAAAACCCAGTAGTAGAAAAAAGCCAATCAGCCAAGAAGTGAAGGCATTTTTATCTAGCCAATGAAAACAAATGGCCGCGGTTGAAAACATAGCAAACAAGGCTGCGACTAAGGTATGAATAGAGCCACGGTGCGTGGTGTAGTTATAAAATATCTGCCAAAACACGTAACGAATTCCGACAAACGTACCCAATCCGACTAGCCAAAGCTCTGCAATGGACATACTTTTGTCCATAGAAAAAACCAACATGAAGGCGACAAAGATGCCAATCAGTGAAAAAAGTATCTTGCTGGGGTGAGAACGTTGCAGGTCGACATCTGGTAAAATACCACCAATCGTCCCGACCAAGGCCAAATTTAAGGCATCGCGCGAATCTACGAAGCCGACTTGTAGACATAAAATCGATAGTAAGCCTGAGCCTGCTGCTGCCCAAGTAATATGTGTTTGGAAGTTAGCCATTAGGATTTCGTTTTGATCAGGCTTTCTTTGCCATTTAATAAGTTGCGAATATTGGATTGATGACGCCAAAAGATCAGTAAGGTTACTACGATTAGGCCGCTAAATAAGCGCCCATCGTGGGTGAAAACGTAAAAATAAAATGGTGCTAAAGCAGTCGCGACTAAGGCAGCCAATGAGGAAATTTTCAGTACCTTCGCGACAAATAGCCATGTTGCAGCGACGATCAGCCCAGCCCATAGGTTTAAACCCGCATAAATACCCAAAGCGGTCGCCACACCTTTGCCACCTTTAAACCCATAATATAAGGGATAGAGATGGCCGAAGAAGGCGGCAAAGCCAATTAAAAATAATTCAAAGCCTTCAAAGCCTAGCCAGCGACCGATTAAGACAGGCACTAAACCCTTGAGCATATCTCCAATCAGTGTAATCATCGCCGCTTTTTTGCCACCGATGCGTAATACATTGGTAGCGCCCGGATTTTTCGAGCCATCCGTGCGTGGATCCGGTAAGCCCATTAATTGGCAGGTAATAATCGCAGTGGAGATTGAGCCAAGTAAGTAAGCTAGTACGATTAAAGCAAAAAGCATGAAATAATCCTGTCGTGTTGGGTACTCAATAGCGTCGTCATCATAGCTTGAAAGGATCAATCTTGTCGCAGATTTTTACATTGACTGAAGGCCAAGGCAGGCCATTGGTGGTACTGCATGGCTGGGGCATGAACCATCATGCTTGGCAGCCCATCCGTACTGCTTTAACACAACGTTATCAGGTAACTTGGGTTGATTTGCCGGGGCATGGATTGAGTGTTGAAATGCCCATGCAGTCATTGGAGCAAGTAGTCGAAGATTTAAAACCTTTGCTGCCGAACGATGCTTTAATCATAGGTTGGTCTTTGGGCGGCATTATTGCGCAAGCGCTAGCACATGATTTACCCAAGCAGGTGCGCGGCTTACTTTTAGTCACTAGCACGCCCTGTTTTGTCGCATCGCCTATGTGGCCTTATGGTTTAGCAGAGTCGGTTTTGACAGGCTTTGCGGAGAATTTACAAAGTGATTATGCGGGAACAGTGAAGCGTTTTTTCGCGCTCCAATTCATGGGCGTGCGTAATGATCCACAAGTTGTGAATCAATTGCGTGATCAGATTCTAAGCCTGCTTGCTAGCCCTGATGCGTTGCAAGTCGGTTTGGAGATTTTGCATACCGCAGATCGGCGCGCATTTCCGATCAAGCAGCCCAGTTTATGGCTATTAGGGCGCTTGGATAAGCTGATTCCTGCAAGCTTAGCACAAGGCCTGAGTGCTTTAGGTTATCAGCATATTCACGTGATGCAGAAAGCGGCGCATATGCCTTTTGTCACTCATCCTGATGAATTTCTTGCTTTAATTGATCAATTTATTATGAATCATTGCTCATGAAACTAGATCCCCAACGTCCTGACAGTGTTTTAGCGCGCCAACGTTTTGACCGTGCCGCACAGCATTATGATGCAGCCGCTGTCATTCAACGCGAGATTGGCACGCGTCTAATGGAGCGTTTAGATTATATTCGGATGCAACCTGAGCGTTTACTGGATTTAGGTTGTGGTACAGGTTTGATTAGTGAGCAAGCGTTAAAGCGTTATGCGCTAACCCAGATCGTGAGTTTAGATCTGGCGACAAGCATGGTGGACTATACCCGTCAGCGCTTGGTGGCAGAGTCTCGGGTAGCAGGTGTCTGTGCTGATGCGAACGCATTACCTTTGCAAGATAACAGTATAGATATGGTGTTATCGAATTTAATGTTGCAATGGTGCAATCATTTACCACAAGTTTTTGCTGAGTGTGCTCGAGTGTTACGCCCAGAAGGTTTGCTGATGTTTAGTACCTTAGGCCCAGATACTTTGCACGAGTTGCGCGATAGTTGGCGTCAAGTTGATGGCTATGCCCATACCAGCCGTTTTGAGGATATGCATAATATCGGTGATGCCCTGTTAGGGGCTGGTTTTCGTGATCCGGTTGTGGATCGTGAAGTGATTACCCTGACGTATGCCGAAGTACGTGGTTTATTAGCCGATTTAAAAGGTATTGGCGCCAATAATGCCACCGTAGGGCGATCACGTGGTTTAACCGGTAAGCAGCGTTGGCAAGCGTTTTACCAAGCTTATGAGCAGTTTAAACAGCCCGATGGACGTTATCCTGCCACTTATGAAGTGATTTACGGTCATGCTTGGGCGCCGTTGATGAAGCCCTCGGCTAAACCAGAGCGCTTTATTCCTATTTATGCACGCTAAAATGCTTTAAGTTTTACGCGTTAGTAAGCGCTCCAAAGCTTCAATCAGACCGCGCTGGGGTTTATCAAAAAAGATGCCTTGTTGCGCCTGCGTTTTATGCATGCCGCGCAAAAATAAGTAAAAGACTCCCCCAACATGGGTTTCCCACGTGTAATCAGCTGAGCGCTGTTTTAAATAGCGATGCAGCGCAACACAATAAATTAAATACTGTAAATAATAATGTGCCTCAGCCATCGCCTGCATAATCCCTTCAGGATGATAGTCAGTATAATTTTCACCGAGGAGATTCGATTTATAATCAACGAGGTAATAGCGACCCTCATGACGAAACACGAGATCAATATAACCTTTGATAAAACCTTCTAGCTCAGTAGATTTAAGTCGCTGTACCGCTGCACGAATCGCTAACCAATCAGCGGGCAAGTATGCTAACAGTACTTGTTGTAGATCGCTGAGGGTGAAATGCGTCACTGAAAAATAGAACTCTAACTCATCCAGCCGATCGGTTTTAGCAATATTACGTAAACACCAGTTTTGCTCAGCTAGCAACGGCGTTGTTAAGGTTTGTTCAATTAATTGCTCCACGCAAGGACGCCAAGCCGCAGTAAAACCAGCCTGCGCCAACCCCGCCTCGATAATGTCACCTTGTGTGCGGAGCGGTTGGGTAAAATCTAAGTGCTCCAATAGGTGATGCAAACAAACACCCGCACGGCGTCCCGCTGGAAACTGCTTATAATCCTGTTGGCGCGTGTTAGTTTTACTGGGTAATTCCAAACCCTCTACCACGTCATAATCAGGATACTCATCGTGTTGTCCTGCGCTTAGGCTACTGAAGCTAGCAATTTTTGCTCCCCGCGGGATGTGATGCTTGAATGCTCGACAAGACAGTGCGATTTGCTTAAGTGATGGTTCGTAGCGCAAAACCTCGCGACTATCCACTAAAACGTCATGGCTAATAGAGCCTTGCGAGTTTTTCGCTAAATTTCTTAATACTTGCTGCATCTCCGTTTGGCGCTGTGGATGTTTATTCGTTAATAATTCCGTCGCGTGTGGTAAATGCCCGTAAAGCAAATAATTGAGTGCAGACTTGTAAGAGGCGGGTGACATATCACCACTCGCAACCACCAGCGTGCAGTGATACTGGGCGCGGGTCAGTGCTACATATAATAAGCGTAAATCTTCGCTGTTTTGTTCCTGTTGATAGCTGGCTTTAGCCTGTTCTAATAAGTTTTCACTAGCTTGCAAACAACTATGACCCTCGGCCGCATTGTGCCAAGCAAACCAATGACTTTTAAGTGTTGATCTTGATTCTTTCCACAAAAATGGACAATACACAATCGGATATTGCAAGCCTTTACTTTTATGAATCGTCACGATTTGCACGAGATTTTCATCACTTTCTAAGCGCAGTTGGTGCTCTTCGCTACTATTAAGGCTGCTTTGTTGCTTTAACCAGCGCAAGGTATTTTGTATTCCCCGCCAATCCCGTCGGGTTTGGGTATGAATCAATTCAGCGAGGTGCAAGATATTGGTTAAACGCCTCTCACCATCCACATAGGCTAATAAACGTTTACGCACGCCGCGTTTATCTAAGAGCTTGCGCCACATAGGCATAAAGCCTTGTTTTAGCCACACATCATGCCAATAAGCGAAGTCCTCTAATTCACGGTCAAATTGCAGCGGATCTGCATCTAATACTAACAAACGATCTAAGGAGCCGCCGAGCATATCCGTGACTAAGGCGCGTCGTATCTTGGCAATTTGATTGGGTTCGGCAATAGCCGCCAAGATTAAACGTATTTCATGAGCCTCATGGGTTTCGAAAATGCTGAGTGGGGACTTTTGCGCACTGCTAATGCCACAAGCTTGTAGAGCATCACGCATTAAACGCCCTTGGTTATGACTGCGCACGAGAATTGCAAAATCCCCACTACTCAGTGGGCGATTCCCCAAACTAGCACGTCCGGCTTGGCTTTCTTGTAGTAAGCGCGCAATGTCATTGGCAATAGCACGGGCTACTTGTTCGGCGACTTGGTTAGGGGTGGTTTTTTCTTCATTACCTTGCCAATCCCAAAGGCGCAAAGGGGCTAAAGGAGGCGTGCAGTGTAAATGGTCTATTACCGTGCCACCTGAGCTGACGGTTTCATAAATAATACGTTGTTCATTACGAAATGGATCCTGAGAAGGGGTATATAACAAGTTGAAAGCATCTAAGAGTTGGGGTTGAGAACGGAAATTTCGTGCTAGGGTGTATTGCTGGGTGGCATCCACGCCTTGTGCCGCTTTTAGATAAGTATAAATATCAGCACCACGGAAGCTATAAATCGCTTGCTTGGGATCTCCCACGTAATACACCTGCCCATCACTATCACGATAAATCGACTCGAAAACGTCAAACTGTACCGGATCAGTATCCTGAAACTCATCAATGAGCGCGACCCGATAAGCTTGCGCCAACTGTTCTGCCAGCGGTGGGCGTGTCTGCAAAGCCTGCTGAACTTGAAGCAATAAATCATCAAAGGCTAAGATACCAGCTTGCCGTTTGCGCTCTGGTAATTGTTCGCGCAGCCAAATTAAAAAGTCATAACGTAATTGGTCTAATGAAGCTTGTTGTAGCTGCGTAACTTTTTCCAGATGTGGTAAGTAGGCAGCGATTTGATGAAAGAAAATATGATCCGGCGTCGTTTTTTTCTTATTCGTGCCTTTTTTTAGGGCTTCAGGCGTTAATTTACCAAGCGTTTCGACAATATTATCGACGTGATGTCCACTGAGAAAGCTTCCGAGTTGTGTCCAATAGCGTGTGCATTGTTCAACACTATAGGTCTTTTTAGTAAGCTGATCGGGCACTAACAGGCAGTCTAAAATGGATTGGGCTGAGCTTTGCCAAGTAGCAATCAATTGCTGCAGTTGCTGTTTGCACACTTGCTCGGCTTGGAGATATTCTTGTTCGTATAAGGTGGCTGGGCGAATCGGAACTAAATAGGGGCGGCCAATAAATTTAGCTACATCCTGCAACAAACTATCCGGTGTGATGGAATGTTGTCGTAAAATGACGGCATCTAAAGCATTGGGTTTGACCAGACGCTGTTGCCAAAATTGATCAGCCAGCTTGAGTTGTAAATCGGCATCACTATCGACTAATTCACTTTCAAAGGGTAAGCCCACCTCAAAAGCATGACGTTGTAAAACCCGTTGGCAGAAGCCGTGAATGGTAAAGACTGCGGCTTCATCGAAACTTAATAAAGCACGTTGTAAATATTGCAGACGTTGGGTATCCGGAGGATAGGCGCGCAGTAAATCGGCATATTCGTTCTGTGCTACTTCAGGTTGCAGATAAGCGGCTAATGTTTCCTTAAGACGTAGTCGGATTCGACTGCGCAGTTCTTCGGTAGCAGCGCGGGTATAGGTTACGACTAGGATCTGTTCCACCGTCAGGAATTGCTCGACAATGAGACGAACATAAAGCAGCGAAATAGTCCAAGTTTTACCGGTTCCAGCACTGGCTTGAATGAGATTTTTGCCAACTAGCGGGAGGTCAAAGGGTCTCAAAGCTTGCATGGGGTGCTCATCTGTAGTTAGTCAGTGGCAGTCAACGTTTTTTAGGCTGATGCGTTTCAGGGATTAAGCTTAAACTTTGTTCGTTATCAATCCCTATAACGTTCGGTTGGGCTTAATTTGGATATGCAGGTATCCCTCTAACCTTAACGGGTTTAGCCCTCGAATACAAAATAAGGGCATTCGTAATGGGCTAAAAGCCTTTCCGCGTGAAAGGCTTTTTTAATGCAATATATTCAAACGGCGTTTCAGGTGGCGCGCTTTTTCAGTTGGTAATAAATCGGGTGTTAATACCACCGTAAATCGCCTAGCTTTTAAACTTCTAAAATTCAAAATGCTTATCATGGCGCTACTGTAACTATTGGGTAGTAATTGAACGGCATGGCGCTTGCCGTCTAAGGTATACAGCTCCCAGCCACCCCATTCGCGCCATTTTAAAGCGCTGACAGCCAATGGCGGCCAATAAGCCTGATGTTTGGCGACATAATAAAAAGCTGAGCTTAGCAAGCCAAAACTCGCCATAACCTTTATCCAAAGGTCGATTGGCAATAGAAGCAGCGTCAGAATGGCAAGACTATGTGTGAGTAGTAAAAAGCCACTGATCCATCGCGAGGGTTTCAATTCCAGAATCCATTCGGCTTCAAATGGATTCTGGGCAAGCGGTGCAGCGCTAAGCTTAGGATTTAGCAATGGAGCACTTTTAATAATTTACGTACGCGCGCCATACCGACGGATAAATGCTCGCCAATTTCATCCATGGTAATTTCACGGTCACTTTTGCCAGCCGCCCAATTCGCCACCACCGCACAGCTTGCGTAGTTCAAGCCTAATTCGCGCGCTAATCCTGCTTCAGGCATAGCGGTCATGCCCACTAAATCACAACCATCGCGTTCCATACGTTGAATTTCTGCAGCGGTTTCTAACCGTGGTCCTTGGGTAACCCCATAGGTTGCACCATTTATTAAGTCTAAACCTGCTTCTTCACCGGCTTTTAATAAGGCTTTGCGCAAGACTTCGGTATACGGGCTGGAAAAATCTATATGCGTCACTGAGGTTAAACCCTCCTCGTAAAAGGTGTGAGGGCGACCGTAGGTATAATCAATTAATTGGTGTGGAATCACTAAGGTTTTGGGAGCCATTTTGCGTGTAATGCCCCCCACCGCAGCAATGGCAATAATATTTTCAACACCGAGACTTTTTAAGGCCCATAAATTGGCGCGGTAGTTTACTTTGTGGGGCGGAATCGTGTGGGTATAACCATGACGTGCTAAAAAGGCAATCCGTGTTTCGCCAATCACGCCATGGGTCACTTGACCCGACGGTTCACCATAGGGGGTATGAACTACTTCGCGGTGAATTACCTCCAAGCCCTCGATCTCAGTCAAACCGGTGCCACCAATCACGGCGAAAGCAATTTTATTATCATTCATCGTTTAAATTTCCTTGAGCATCATGACGAAAATGTAGCAGTTTTCCAACCTAAGCGCTAAGCAATTGCGCTTAATGCGTCAACGGCTTGTTGCCAAGTCTTCTCGTTCAATAAAGCGGCTCGCGACATAAAAGGTTTGCCGATCATGCGTTCTAAACGTTTCGTGGAATGAGGATCAAGTTTAGGGCGCGCTCGATCCAGAATATCAATCACGCCCGTGCGTTTATTACAGGCTAATACCATATCACAGCCCGCCTCAAGCGCAGCTTCAGCGCGCTCTGCATAACCACCTACGACACTGGCTCCTTCCATACTCAAATCGTCACTGAAAATAACCCCCTTAAAGCCTAATTGATCGCGCAAAATCGTTTGCAACCAAACCCGTGAAAAACCGGCTGGTTGGGCATCGACTTGCTCATAAATCACATGCGCAGGCATCACTGCATCTAAACCTTGCTGAATTAACTGCTTAAAAGGCAGCATATCTTGTTGAAGAATGATGTCCAAATCGCGATTATCACGGGGTACCGCATGATGTGAATCCGCTGTCACGAAGCCATGACCTGGGAAATGTTTGCCGGTGGAGGCCATACCGGCTTCACGCATTCCCTGAATATAAGCAGTCGCAAGCTTTGCAATCAGCTCAGGTTGTTGGTGAAACGCACGATCGCCGATCACTTTACTCACGCCATAATCCGTATCCAATACGGGCGCGAAACTAAAGTCGATGCCCACCGCGCGTAGCTCTGCGGCCATCAACCAGCCATGACGTTGTGCCAGTGCTAAGCTGGTGGTCGGGTTATCCTGATAATGCAAGCCAAGTTTGGCTAAGGCGGGTAGCACGGTAAATTCGGATCGAAAGCGTTGTACGCGACCGCCTTCATGATCCACTGCGAGTAGCAAGGTTTTTTTGGGAGCAGCCGCACGCACCTGTTGGACTAGATCAATTAATTGCTTAGCCTCTTGATAATTGCGGGTAAAAAAAATCAAGCCGCCAGTTGCAGGGTGTTGTAATAATTCGCGCTCTTCTGCGGAAACTTGAGTGCCTTCTAAATCCATCATGAGATAGCCCATCGACATACCTTTCTCCTAGTTGGTTTCTGATGTCTAGTGGGCGAATTGTATAAGCTGTTAGGGGAATTGTCTTTCCTCGTCTTCTCAGCGCATAGTGGAGTGTTTTTTGAGTAAAAGTGAGTGGATATATAATGAAATGTTTAGTGTTAATTGCACATGGAAGTCGCCGTGCTGCTTCGAATCAAGAAGTACAGGAACTGGCACAACGTGTTCAGGCACAAGCAGGTGAGCGTTTTGCTAAAGTGGAGAGTGCATTTTTAGAGCTAGCCGAACCGTCTATCCCTGATGCCATTGATGCGTGTGTGGCGCAGGGGGCGACTGAGATTGTGATAGTGCCTTATTTCTTATCAGCAGGGCGTCATGTAGCCGAAGATGTGCCCGCTTTAGTGAAAGAGCGCAGTCTACATTATCCCCAAGTAAGATTTGAGTATGTAAAACATCTAGGCGCGGCTAATGAAATGGCGCTATTTATTTTGCAGCATGTGCCAGAATAAAGCAGGAGGGTATTAAGATTAAAAATTAATGCTAATGATTTAAAATAAAAAGGGACGGTACCAAGCGGTCGTGTGAAATTTCTACCTTGAACCAAAGGTTCAAGTGGGTGCTAGTCTCAATTCGTAAGGCTTACTGTCTTGCAGTCATGCACACAGAATTGAAGGGTCGCTCCCGGGATAATTAATAGGCTCAAGGATTTATCCATCTCATCTCGAGCCACCCAGAAATCCGTCCTTGGGGAAAATAGTAGACTATTTATACGTCGCTGGGAAGTAGCTTTAATCGGTTTAATACAGGCATTATTTGAAACTATGTATTCTTATTATATTTTCATGGTACAGCCAGCCAAACTTGCCTATAGTTGTACCAAGCCTTAGGCGATGCTTTCACTGATTGATGACGGAGGAGTGCTGTATGAAAACCATTAAAACCTTTCTCAATGAAGCACAGCAATCGTTAGCAACGATTCAAACCACAGCGACCGTGTTGGATGCTTTAAATCTAATGGCGGAGCGTAATGTCAGTGCGGTCTTGGTGCTAGAGCAAGATCAATTACGCGGGATTTTTACCGAGCGTGATTATGCACGTAAGGTGATTTTGCAGGGAAAAAGCTCGCGCAACACCCCCATCAGTGAGGTCATGTCAACGACCTTGACGACGGTTAATCCTGATAAAAACATTAATGCTTGTATGGAATTGATGACCGATAAGCGTGTACGCCATTTGCCCGTAGTAGACAGTGCGGGGCAATTGCTGGGGATTGTTTCCATTGGGGATGTGGTAAAAGAAGTTATGGCAGAACAGCGTTACATGATCAATGAGCTGCAACGCTATATCGCTGGTTAAGTATTTACTGCGGTAAAACGCTTTAAGGCAGAATCAAGCTTGGCTTGAATGCCTTGAAGTCGTTCAAGGGTTTGTGGATCAGTTTCGTTGATGGGGCTTGGGGTTGGTAGCGCGCTGGATTGTGTTTTTAATAATAATTCGTTAGCTAAATTCAGCGCTACCATTACCGCGATACGGTCGTTGCCTAAGACTTTGCCGGTGTCGCGAATACGGCGCATTTCTTCATCAACGCGTTGGGCAGATGCTAGCAAGGCTTTTTCCTGACCTTTCGGGCAGGCAACTGTATATTCTTTGCTCAGAATGAGCACTTTAACCGGCACAATTTGCTGATCCATGTCTAGTCGCCTTGGTCGAAGTCGGAAAATTGTTGTTTCAATTGGTTAATAATCGCTTCTATCTGCTGGCTAGCGGCTTGATTGTTTTGCTGTAAGCGGGTGCACTCTGCCTGCGCCTGTTGTAAGTGCTGGCGTAGATCACGGTTCTCAGTAAACAAACCTTCCGTCAAACTAAGGAGTTGTTCGAGTCGCTGTTCAAGATTATCAATGTGTTGTTGTAGAACCATACACAATCACGTCATTGGGGGTTGGAGGTGGCAGATGCGAAATCTTGCCGTTGCACGCATAATACACGTTTCAGCCTAGGAGGCGGATACTTTGGAACAAGGATTACCAGAATTTTATACACTAGAAGATGTTTTAATGCGACTAGATGCACAATTTTCTGCCGCTGAATTACATGGTGCAGCCTGTGGTGTCTTAGTCGTCAATCGCCATTACGCGTTCGATAAATGGATCAAACAAGTAGCGGCGGAAGCAATGGGTGATGATGAGGCTTATGATTTAGTGGAGCAAGTATTTGCTGATGCCCACTATAAATTGAATACCGAAGCCTTAGCGTTTGATTTGTTATTGCCAGAAGAAGATGAACCCTTAGCGCAACAAGTCGCCGCGTTACAAAAATGGTGTCAGGGTTTTGCTTATGGCTTAGCCTTATCCGGCTTGAAAACCCTGCAGGATTTGCCTAAAGACTCTCGGGAGTGGGTTGAGGATGTCGTGAAAATTGGGGCAGCGGGCGAGATGGATGTCGATGATGAAGATGCCTCTGAAGATGCTTTTATTGAGTTGGTAGAATTTGTACGCGTTGGCGTGTTACTGATAAATGAAGAATTACAACCCGTGCGCGGACGCGCCAAGGTGAATGAGAATGAATAAGCAAATACCCAGCATTTCGCCAGAAACTTACGCAGCACGTCGCAGAGTGCTCATGGATAAGTTAGGTAAGCAAGGCGTGGCCATTGTTAAGTCAGCCGCTGTACTGATTCGCAATCGCGATGCAGACTTTCCGTTTCGCCAAGATAGCGATTTTTGGTATTTGACCGGATTTAATGAGCCAGAAGCGGTCGCAGTATTTATCCCAGAGCGTGAAGAGGGTGAGTTTATATTATTTTGCCAGCCGCGTGACCCTGCGATGGAACGGTGGACGGGTCGACGTGCAGGTGTCGAAGGCGTAGTCGCTGATTATGGTGCGGATCAAGCGTTTGTGATTGGTGAATTAGATAAGCGTCTACCCAATTTAATCAGTGGTCGCTCAGAAATTCATTATCGGCTTGGTACGGATGAAGGCTTAGATCAGCAAGTTATGAGCTGGATCAATGTATTACGTCGCCAAGTACGTAATGGTATACCTGCACCGACCACGCTAAAAATGCTGGATGTGATTTTGCACGATATGCGCCTGTTTAAAGCGCCGGAAGAGGTCGCGATGATGCGCTATGCGGCTCAAACTTCAGCCCGTGCGCATACCAAAGCGATGCAGATTTGCCGTCCGCAGATGAATGAGTTTCAAATTGAGGCGGAGTTAGTGCGGGAGTTCCGCGTAGATGGCATGGTACCCGCTTATAATTCTATCGTCGGTGCTGGTGAGAATGGCTGTATCTTGCATTATGTGGAAAACAATTGCCCACTGAAGGCAGGTGATTTGCTCTTGATTGATGCAGCAGGGGAACATCAGGGTTATGCCAGTGATATTACCCGTACCTTTCCAGTGAGTGGTAAATTTAGCCCTGAGCAGCGTGCTTTATATCAAGTGGTATTGGATGCGCAAAAGGCTGCCATTGCGGCGGTAAAGCCGGGCAATACTTGGGATGATCCGCATCAGGCAGCCGTTCGTGCCCTGACATCAGGTTTGGTAGCGTTAGGTTTATTGCAAGGGAGTGTGGAGGAATTAATGAAAGATCCGCCCCCACCTGCCGACGGTGAGAAGGCGAGCGAAGCACCTTATCGTCAATTTTATATGCATAAAACCGGACATTGGCTTGGTTTAGATGTGCATGATGTGGGTGAGTATAAAATGAATGGGGAATGGCGCATCTTAGAGACGGGCATGGTGTTGACGGTAGAGCCGGGACTTTACATCTCGCCTGCGGATAATGTTGACCCCAAATGGTGGAATATCGGTATTCGTATCGAGGATGACGTGTTAGTGACTCACGATGGCTGTGAAATTCTCACCAGTGGCGTGGTGAAAGAGATTCATGATATTGAGGCTTTAATGGCAGGCTAGAGGATTGGCGATGGATACGCCTTATGATGTGGTAA
This sequence comes from Thiolinea disciformis DSM 14473, assembly GCF_000371925.1. Taxonomy (GTDB): domain Bacteria; phylum Pseudomonadota; class Gammaproteobacteria; order Thiotrichales; family Thiotrichaceae; genus Thiolinea; species Thiolinea disciformis. The sequence continues at coordinate 34,421 of NZ_AQVE01000015.1, forward strand.
TTGTAGGTGGAGGCATGGTGGGTGCGAGTTTGGCACTGGCCTTAAGTCCTTTGGGATTAAAATTCGCGTTGGTAGAGACTTTCGCTTTTGGGTCTCAAGCTAGCCAGCCCGGTTATGATGATCGTTCGATTGCACTTTCCTATGGTTCTAGCTTGATTTACCAAGGCATGGGTTTATGGCCCGCACTCCAGCAGGGTGTTGAACCTATTGTAACTATTCATGTGTCTGATCGTGGTCATTTAGGAGCAACCCGCCTGAGCGCCAGCCAAGAACAAGTACCTGCCTTAGGTTATGTCGTGGAAAGCCGTGTTTTGGGGCAGGCTTTGCATCAGGCCTTAACGCAAAGCTCGCTAGACTTGATCGCTCCTGCCCAAGTCATTGATCTCACTCAAGAAGCGGATCAGGTGAGTTTGCATATAAAACGGCAAGCGGCTAGTGAATTCATCACGGCACGTTTAGTCGTCATTGCCGATGGTAGTCGTTCAGCCTTACGGGAAAAGTTAGGCATTAAGGTGCATGAGCGTGATTATGAGCAAAGTGCAGTGATTGCCAATGTCACCACTGAGCAGCCGCATCTCAATCAAGCTTACGAGCGTTTCACTCCTAATGGCCCCTTGGCGTTATTACCTATGACCCAAGGTCGTTATTCGTTGGTCTGGACACAGCGTAAAACAGCGGCGGATGCGATTTTGGCTTTAAATGAAGCTGATTTTTTGCAGCAGTTGCAAGAGGCTTTTGGCTGGCGGCAAGGGAAGTTTTTGCGGGTAGGGCAGCGCACCGCTTATCCTTTAAGTTTAATTAAATCCGAACATGAATTGGCGGGACGTGCTGTCTTAATCGGTAATGCTTCCCACACCCTCCATCCTGTTGCAGGCCAAGGTTTGAATCTTGCTTTGCGGGATGTGGCTTTATTGGCAGAATTAATAGCCGAACAGCATAAAGCAGCTAAGGATTTAGGTGATCCTATTTTATTAGACACTTACCAATCCCAACGCAATAAAGATTATCGCCAAGTTCTCACGTATACCGATACCCTAGTTCGGGTGTTTTCAAATGATTTTGCGCCCTTAGCCCATGCACGTGCCCTAGGTTTAATGGTGGTAGATCGCATTGCACCACTACGCGATTTATTGACGAAGCAAAGTATGGGCTTACGTTTTAAAAAGCCACGTTTAGCACGGGGCCTGCCTTTGAGTTAACGCATAGTGGCAGAACTACTAACCTAGCGCTGCCTAGCGTTTAATAGTGTTCGCTCCAATTGTATAGTGAATTTTGATTAATAGGCTACATATCACTTTTGGTGCGAAACCTAGCACAGCTGATTTTTAACAGAAAACCATGTGTAGTCTGTTAATCAAAATTCACTATATTTTAGGGTTGGCTCATTAAATGCTGGTATAAAAACTCATAAGACAAGGCTTCCATCAAGGCAGCTTGTTCCTTGTTTGCTGCACCTTCATGTCCACCTTCTATATTCTCGTAGTACCAAACCGCATGACCTTGATCTTTCATTTTGGCGAACATTTTGCGCGCATGAGCAGGGTGAACACGATCATCACGCGTGGAGGTTTTGAGGAATAATGGTGGGTATTTTTGCTCAGCTTTGACATGATGGTAAGGGGAATAAGCGTGGAGTTGTGACCAATCCGTTTCAGGATTGCCGTATTCATCGAGCCACGATGCTCCTGCTAATAACAGTGGATAGCGTTGCATATCCAGTAGTGGCACTTCACTAACAATAGCGCCAAATAATTCGGGATAATGTATCAGCATATTGCCCATTAAAAGGCCGCCATTGCTAGCACCAATGATACCAAGCTTTTTAGGGTTGGTGACTTTGCGTGCGATTAGGTCTTGAGCGATGGCTGCAAAATCTTCATAAGCTTTATAGCGTTTTTCTTTCACAGCGGCTTGGTGCCAAGCTGGGCCATATTCACCGCCACCCCGAATATTCGCTACCACATAAATACCGCCTTGATTGAGCCATGCTTTACCGACCGTTGCATCATAAACAGGGGTTAACGAAACCTCAAAACCGCCATAGCCATACAGCAATGTCGGATGTGTCGCATTCAACACTAGATTTTTCGGCGCAATTTGGAAGTAGGGCACACGCGTACCGTCTTTCGAGGTGGCGAAGTGTTGGCTAATGGCTAAATCGTTGGTTTCAAAAAAACTAGGTGTTTGTTTTAGTTTTTCCGGCGCTTTACCGACTGCTCCCTGATATAAACTGCTAGGCGTTAAATAGTCGGTCACGGTCATAAAATAGTCATTGCTATAGTCGGGATCAACTGCCTCAAGGCTTACTGTGCCTAAGTTGGGTGCAACACCAAAGTCTTGCTCTTGCCATTGCGTGTTTTCAGCCTTGAATGCTCTTAAATGATTTTTGACATCCTCCAACACCGTTAGAATAACGTAGTCCCGAGTAAAGGTGATATTTTCTAAAGAACTGTGGGTAGTCGGTGTAAACAGCACTTGAAAGTGTGCTTTACCCGCCATGAAATCGGCTAAAGGTGTGGCGATTAAGCTACCGACGCTATAGCTTTGTTGTTGATAGGTATAAGCGCTACGCAATTGTAGTAATAACCAAGAGCGCTGAATATATTTATGTGAATCTTTGGGTGCGTCTAGTTTAACGAGTTTGCCATCAGCCTCACGTATATAGACATCATCTTCATAAAACGACAAATTATGATAAACAATATCACGCTCAAAGTCGGGCTGATGATTCCGATAAGCCCCAACCCCTAAGTCCTTACTTGAGCCTTCATAAACGAGGCTGGCTTCTGTCATGGGGGTGCCACGCTTCCATTCGCGTACCACGCGTGGATAACCCGACTCCGTCAGGCTATTGGCTCCGAAATCGCTTGCAACATAAACCGTGTCTGCATCTTTCCAAGCCAGCAAGCCTTTGGCTTCGGGGCGTATAAATCCATTGTCTACAAAGCGTTTTTGTTCCAAATCAAATTCACGAGTCGTGGTGGCGTCTGCACCACCTTTAGACAAATCGATCAAGCAGCGTTTATAGTCTGGTGGTAAGCAATCACTACCACCCCATACCCAAGTGACTTGCTCCGCTTTACTTAAGGCATCTAAGTCTAATACCGTTTCCCACTTGGGATTAGCCTTGCGGTATTCCTCAAGGCTAGTGCGCCGCCATACGCCTTGCGGGTGCTCATCGTCCTGCCAAAAGTTATAGTAAAAAGTGCCGAGTTTGCTAATAAAAGGGATGCGTTCTTTTGAGTTGTAAATTGTTAATAAATCGGCTTTTAACTGCTTAAAATGTGGCGTTTGAGTGAGAGCCTGCTCAGTCACTTTATTTTGTTCGCGTACCCAATTTAGGACTTTTTCATCCTCAATGGCTTCTAACCATTGATAAGGATCACTCATTATTTGTTGTTGTGCGGATTTTTCCATGGCAAAAACTCCCCCAATGAACCAATAACTACAACTTAGCATTAAGACAATAATGCCTACGTTGGACCCGAAGCTCTTCATGATTGGTGCCTTGTACTACGTTCATAAAGATTACTATATAGTGTTTCTGGCTCAGACTCTGTTGCGATGTTTATAGATAGCTAATCATAAATTTATAAATATCTATAAATATGAATAATTTAAATCACTGGCTGAATTTATTAGTATGTTTTATATTATATAAGTTTTTGATATATAAAGAAATTGAGCCTAAAGTAGTAAGTTTTATGCCACCATCTGTCGGGATATTTTGACCAAAAAACCTTCATCCAGCTAACAAAAAATCCAATTTAGTTAAACTGTGTTTGGGTTGTTTTTAGCTAGGCATCTAAAAACATGGTTTAAAACAATAGACAAGGAGTATTAGTTATGGTTATGCCTTATTCTCCATATGCAACTACACCATATGCACCTGCCTCTGCATGGGGCCTAAATAGAACACAACCACCGATGAGCCCTGAGTTACCTTTAACACCTTATATGCAAGGTCGTTTGAGTACAGCATTTAATCAAACCTCTTGGGGCAATTCACACCAAGTCAGTAAAGTTTATGACAATGACTATTCTGGTACACCCTCTATCGGTGATTCTGTGGTATTAACCAATAATCATTATGGTTGGGGTGGTGGTGCATACTGGGGGCATCAGCCAACAACATTAAGTATGATTACGGCTGAAGTATCCAGAATTGCAGGCTTAGGTTACGGTGCACCTTGGTATGGCTAAAGGCTTAGCTGTCTAAGTTGCATAAAAGAACCAGAGTTATCTCTATGGATTAACTCTGGTTTTTCATTTTCAATAGACTTAAATAGTACAGCCAATATTCGGCGTCAATCCTAAATTATTTTTTAGACCAAAACCTTGGGCACGCGCTTTTTCAGCAGCCGACTTATCAATAGTAAATACATAAATCTTGCCATCCGCATTACCACAATAAGCTGGGTAAGTTTTACCGTCGGTCGCACAAGACTTCTTATAAATAGTTGCACCGAGGGCGCTGAGTTGTTGCTCTACCTCTAGCTGTGTCAAACCGCCCCCTTCGCATTGCTTGGAGCCTCGGTGTTTATACACTTCGACCGTATTAGGGTTCTTGGTCGCCTGTTGTGTGATACAAGCGCTGAGTATTAAAGCAGTGATGATGAAAAGGCTGGTGTGAGGTAGGTGCTTTAGGGTGTTTCGAGTCAGTATGGGATTCATAAGTGTCGATAAAGGATCAATTAGGGGGTTTGTTCAAGTAGTTTAGCGTTTGGAACGGGATATATGCTAGCAAGTCTGGTTTGTGCAGGGAAAAACCTTAATGAGTAAAGGTATTTGTTAGACGCTAAAACTGACTATCCACTGTTGTTCCAATGCTCGGGTTAAGAGAGTAGGTAAGTCATCCTGAAATTGCTCGGCTAATTCAGGAAAGGTTTTTTGTGCTTGAAGGGTTTCCACGAAAATAGCTTCCATGGGATTCAGGGGCTGTTGATATAAACGTCGCCCGCTACGATAAATGAGCAGAGTACAGGGCTTATGCAGTTCGACCGCTTCCAACGCGCATTTTTCAGGGAGGTCTTCTGCTTGATGAGCTAACCAAATCGCATGAATGGCATAAGGCGAGCTTAATAGATGCGCGGAGTGCGGTAGTTGAAAGCGCAACATGGTTTGTTGTTGCTCGCTTAAGTGCGCAATTTGACTAAAATCGGTATTCGCTTGATTAATGCTATGCCAAGCCCTTTGCCGCGCCCATTCTAGTTCTGTAAGTGCTGCTATCCATGGCCAATCGGCTAAAGTGGGAATTGTCAGTAAATACTGACTAAAACTATCGCCATAATCTGCTAAATGCGGGCTAGTAGGGGGCGTGTGATCGATATAGCGCTCGGTAACTTGCTCAAAAAAATCAGTGCCCACTAATTGTTTAGTCACCGGATACAGCGAGCTAAGATAATCACTCAAAATGCCTTGTACGCTATGGCGATAAATGCCCACACGTTGTTCTGCGCTTAGACTGCCCTGCGTCTTAACCACCTTAGCAGTTGCCGAAATTTTATCCTCATCAAACAAGGCATTGGCAAACTGGCTTTGCAATTCAGCTAAGTACATGATCCTGTACCTGTTTTGCGTGTGCTGCCTCGGCGAGCAAACGTTCTAAAGGCGGAACATGGTTATCCCATTCAATCAGAGTAGGTACGGCGCCAAAACGCTGAAGTGCAGCTTCATATAATTGCCATACCTGATCACTCACGGGATAGCCATGGGTATCGAGTAAATGCGTACCACGATCCTCATAACCGGCTAAATGAATTTCCTGTACGCGTGCTACCGGAATAGCCTGCAAGTATTCGAATGCGTCAAAGTCATGGTTGTAAGCGTTGACATAAATATTATTCACATCCAACAAAAGTTTGCAGTCCGCTAAGTCCGTGAGCGCGCTTAAGAACTCCCACTCATTCAACTCTGAGTGTTGGTATTGTAAATAACTGGATACGTTTTCAATCATCAGGGGGCGTTCGAGCAAATCCTGCGCTTGCAAAATGCGGTTTGCGAGATGTTGCAGCGTTTCCTCGTTGTAGGGTAGGGGTAGTAAGTCGTGAGTCACCAAACCCTGTACGGAGCTCCAGCATAAATGATCTGAAATCCAAGCGGGATTGATTCGATCCGCTAGCGCTTTAATTTTCTGGAAGTAATCGCGGTTTAGAGGATCAACCGAACCTAGCGACATGCCTACACCATGAAAAGTCAGTGGATAGTATTCGGCAATCTCAATGACATACTCTTGCTGTACGCTACCAGCGATCAGGTGATTGTCCGTGAGAATTTCCAGCCATGGAATCGCTGGTTTCTCTGCGAGAATTTGGTCGATATGCTGGGCGCGTAAGCCAATGCCACACGCTTGGATTCGTGCTTTAGACATACCTTAAGCCATTTTTTTAAGCCATGCAGGCTTACTCAATAATACATCCAAGGAAATTCGATCGGGGCCAAATAGGAACACGACCCAAAGCATACTGCCCCAAACAACGTGTTGCCAAAATCCACCTGCCCCTTCAATCGTCCATAAATAAGGGTAGGCAATGACGGCCACTACATTAAAAATAAATAAAGCCAGCGCACTTAGGCGTGTGAGTAAACCTAGGGCGAGTAAGAGGGGTAGTATTAATTCAGCCGCTGTCCCTAAATAAGCCGCCCACTCACTGGACAACAGGGGTACTTGGTATTCTTCTTTAAATAAATACAGTGTACTGGTCCAACTTTTTATTTTGGTTAAGCCAGAGGTAAAAAATATCCATGCTACATAAAAACGAAAGCTCAATAAGCTCAGTGTGCGCAGTATTTCTAATAAGAAATGATCGCCTATCCATAAAGCGAGTAAGTGGTTGCTGGGTTTCATGGGCGCTCCTATGCGTAGCGAATTAGAACGGGATAGCAGTTACACTATCCCGTGAGAGCGGACTTTAAGACTTCTTGTCTTCTACTAACACACCGCCGGTAATTTTTTCGCAAGTGCCTCTGGGAACGCTAATCCATTCACCTTTGGCATTATCTTCTTTGGCTTGACCAGCGCAGGAGTGGCCATTCGCGCCACAATCATTCATTCCCGCTTTGACGATGCCGCTGCACTTCTCCATTTCAACTTCGGCTTTTTTGTCTTCTGCCATTGCCATGCTGCTAGCGGCCATACCTAATGCGATTAAGGTGCTGGCCATAATAGATTTTTGTAGATTCATCAGTGAACTCCTTGTGGGTGAAAAATTATTAAACGCTTACTCATTGTTGCAAATCACTGGGATGCTAGAGCTTATACGTTATTTAATCGGATTTGGATGCAAGTTTGATGCAGCTTTTTATCGCGTGGTTAAAACAGCATACACTAAACCTAGCACGGCTTAGCGGATGACCACGCCCCCCGTCAATTTTGCGCAAGTCCCTTTGGCGACCGTAATCCACTCACCTTTAGCACTATTGGTTTTAGCCATACCCGCACAAGCATGGCCATTGGCGGCACAATCATTCATACCGGCTTTTACCACGCCCGAACATTTTTCAGTATTGTTGGTGGCTGCATTCGAGTAAGTGCTAGCGGCGACAATGCCTAAGGCGACTAACGCGGCAGCCATAATGGGTTTTTGCGTATTCATGATCAGCTCCTTGAAGGTAAACGATGCGATTCCGATAAGACGCCAACTGTTTGCAGTTGGTATGAGAGATACGCACAATAGATTGATTTTGGATGCAAAAAACTTAAGAAATTAAATTCAGGCGATTCAATGGTAGGTTGCATCCAAGTTAGGTGAAATCACGTATTCAAGGTATTACGCACGAAGGGCATAACATGGATCGACTCAGTGAATTGTTGATACTCAGCGCAACAGGTGACACGAAAGCCTTCCAGCAATTGTATGAACTGGCGTCGCCGCGTTTATTTGCCTTGTGTAAGCGCCTCGTGCGTGAGCCGAATTTGGCAGAAGAAGTATTGCAAGAAGGCTTCATTAAAATTTGGCGACATGCCGCACAATTTAGTGCTAGCAAAGCGAGCGCCATGACTTGGATGACGACACTGGTGCGTAATCAGGCCTTGGATGCTTTGCGGCAAGCCAAAGATCAACAACTGTTTGATCAAGATTTGGATTATGAAACTCTGGAGTTTGCCTCTCCTGAGCTGAGTCCTGACAAGTTATATCAGTGCAGTGATGAGGCAAAACAGTTGCAACGCTGCCTAGCATTACTCAAACCCGAACAGCGGCAATATATTATGCAAGCGTTTTATTATGGCTATACGCATGAGGAGTTAGCGCAGCTTTCTACTACACCGCTTGGAACAGTGAAAGCATGGATTCGACGTGGTTTAGAACAATTACGGGGGTGTTTACAATGAAGCGCTATCAAAACCCTGAGATTTTTGAATATCTAGCCATGTCTTATGCTTTGGGTACGTTACAGGGTCGAGCACGACTGCGCTTTGAAAGTTTGCTGGCTAAACACCTTTATCTACGCACGGTCACTGATTTTTATCAGCACCAGTTTGCGACCTTGGGGGAGTTTATTCCACCGGAGCCAGTGCCTTCGCAAATATGGCAGCGCATCGAAAGTTATATTAAGGCAGAACAAAACGCTGCAAAGCCTTCCGTTTGGCAGCGCATAACAGCCAAGTTTTCATGGCCTTTAGCAGCCGTATTAGCCTCGTTGGCGGCGCTGGTGTTTGCAGGTTTATTGATGTCTCAGCCCAGTCAACATACTTATGTGGCAACCCTCAAATCGCCGTTACATAGCGATAAAATGGTCACAGCCATGGTGCAATATGAACCCATGCAACTAGCCTTGGATATGCCGAGCGAGACTTTTGCAGGTGCTGAGGGTTATCTGCCAACGATCTGGTGTATTGCCAAAGATAAATCCCAAGCGCCGATGCGGATGGGAACCTTAGCGCGGGAGGGTGAAATGCGCCTGCCTATTGATATGAAGACATGGAAAATGATGCCACAGGTCGCAGAGTTCGCGATCAGTTTGGAGCCAATGGATAATCTGAATGGAGCCACGCCCAAGGGGGAGATTGTTTTTCGGGGGCAGGTGAGGGTGCTGTAGTGTAAAACGGCTGAGCTTAGAAGCCATTAAAGTCTTGTTCAACCTAGGCTATTTAGTTATAGCGATGAAGACAGTGCGTTTTAGTATAGAAGGCAGATCTTGGTGTTTAATTTCGCTTACTAGATAAGCGTTTGCCAGTCCCCCACGCAATATGGGAATATAAGCGCCTTTCAAAATTGGAACGCGCGTCGCCATGAAACAGGTGTATAACTTTAGCCCCGGACCTGCCGTCTTACCGCACAGTGTTTTGCAACAAGCCCAAGCTGAAATGCTCGATTGGCAAGGTTCGGGTGTGTCGGTGATGGAAATGAGTCATCGCGGTAAAGCATTTATGTCGATTGCCGAAAAAGCCGAGGCCGATTTACGCAAATTGCTCAATATTCCTAATAATTACAAAGTGTTATTCTTGCAGGGTGGTGCACATGCGCAATTTGCGATGATTCCACTCAATTTATTGCAAGGCAAGCAGCAAGCCGACTATATGGAAACGGGCGATTGGTCAGTGCGTGCCATTGAAGAAGCACGGCGTTATGGCCATGTGAATGTCGTGGCGTCGAGTATTTCCAGCAATTTCACCACGATTCCTGAACGTTCCACATGGCAAGTTAATCCCAATGCGGCCTATTTTCATTATGTGGATAATGAAACGATTCGCGGTGTAGAGTTTGATGCTATTCCCGAGGTAGGTGACGTGACCTTGGTGGCCGATATGTCATCGAATATTTTGTCACGTCCGATTGATGTAGCGCGCTTTGGGGTGATTTATGCAGGAGCGCAGAAGAATATTGGCCCTGCAGGTTTGACGATTGCGATTGTGCGTGAGGATTTATTGGGCAAAGCCGATCCAAAAACGCCCAATATTCTCAATTATCAAATCTATGCCGATAATGATTCGATGTATAACACACCGCCCACGTATGCTTGGTATATTGCCGGTTTAGTGTTTGAGTGGTTATTAGCGCAAGGTGGTCTGGAAGCGATGGCGGTGTTAAATGAGCGCAAAGCGGAAAAGCTTTACGCAGCGATTGATCAGTCCGATTTTTATGCGAATCCAGTCGACAAGCAATACCGTTCGTGGATGAACGTTCCGTTTACTTTACGCGATCCGCAATGGGATGCCGTGTTTTTAAAACAGGCGGAGGAAGCGGGCTTAGTGACGTTAAAAGGGCATCGTCAGGTGGGCGGAATGCGTGCCAGTATTTATAATGCTATGCCAGAGGCGGGCGTCGATGCCTTGATCAGTTTCATGCAACAGTTTGAACAAGCACACGGCTAACAGGGGAAGGGCAGATGGATTTAAAAGCACTGCGTGATCGGATTGATGCGCTGGATGATCAAGTATTAGCTTTGTTAAATGAGCGTGCGCGTTGTGCCGAAGAAGTTGCACAAGCCAAATTGGCGGAAGATCCGAATGCGGTGTTTTACCGACCAGAACGCGAGGCGCAAATCTTATTGCGTATGCAGGAAAATAATCGCGGCCCTCTACGCAATGAACAAATAGCGCGCCTTTACCGTGAGATTATTTCGGCGTGTTTGGCATTGGAAGAATCCATGCGGGTAGCTTATTTAGGCCCTGCTGGCACGTTTACGCAAGAAGCTGCGTATAAGCATTTCGGCAGTGGAATTGGTACCTTGCCAGTAGAGTCCATTGCCCAAGTTTTCCGTGAAGTCGAAGCTGAGCGGGTACGTTATGGTGTCGTACCGATTGAAAACTCCACCGAAGGTATTATTACGCATACCTTGGATATGTTCATGCAGTCGTCTTTACATATCTGTGGCGAAATTTTGTTGCGTATTAATCAGACCTTGATGAGCAATAATCCGAACTGGAAACTGGTCAGTAAGGTTTATTCCCATCAGCAATCCTTGGCGCAATGCCGTGCTTGGTTGGATCGTCATTTACCACATGCACAACGGATCGCCGTCAGTAGTAATGCCGAAGCGGCACGCTTGTGCAAAGAAGATGAAGATTCGGTGGCAATTGGTAGCCAACAAGCAGCTCACATCTATGGGTTGCAATTAGTACAACAGAATATTGAAGATCAAGCGACTAATACCACGCGCTTTCTCGTGATCGGGCAGCCTAAAGTAGGGCGCAGTGGCAAAGATAAAACCTCGTTGATGATTTCGGCGCCGAATCGCCCGGGTTCTTTATTCTCTATTTTGAAGCCTTTGGCAGAAAATGGTGTCGATCTGACGCGCATTGAGTCACGCCCCTCACGTAATACCAATTGGGAATATATCTTTTTCCTTGATGTATTAGGGCATGAGGAAGATGAAGCCGTCGCGAAGGCCTTGGCTGTATTGCGTGAAGATGTGGAGTTGGTACAAGTGCTGGGTTCTTATCCGGTGGCGGTGAGATAATCTTTTGGCTTTTATAAAAAGCAGTGGTGGGCCACTGCTTTTTTATATGAAGCACTGTTATTTCATGCGCTTAATTTGGCCTGTTTTGATTTTGGCGAGGTATTGATTAACTTCTTGTTTCACGACCGGCATGAGTAGATATAAGCCAATAATATTGGCGATACTCATGGCAAAGATCATGGCATCTGAGAAGTCGATCACAGGGCCTAAACTCATACTAGAGCCAAGCACTACAAACACTAAAAAGATCAGTTTGAAAATGAGCTCTTTGGTTTTGCCCTCCCCCAGCAAATAAGTCCATGCTTTTAAACCATAATAAGACCAACTAATCATGGTAGAGAAAGCAAACAACAAAACAGCAACAGATAATAAGTAAGGAAACCATGAGAAGGCTGTACCGAAAGCATGTGAAGTCAGTTCCACGCCAGTTAAGCCAGCACCACTACTGAGCGAGCCAGTGATAATGATCACTAATGCAGTCATGGTACAAATCACTACGGTATCAATAAAAGGCTCTAGGGTAGAAACAATGCCTTCAGTAGCAGGTTCTGAGGTGCGAACGGCTGAGTGAGCAATAGAGGCAGAACCAACACCGGCTTCGTTTGAGAAAGCGGCACGTTTAAAACCTTGAATCAAGGCACCAATAATGCCACCTGTTGCACCAGCACCAGTAAATGCACCATTGAGGATCTCGCCAAATGCCCAACCTAATTTGTCGATATTCATCAAGATAATAATTAAGCCAGTACCTAAATACCAAATGGCCATGAACGGGACTAATTTCTCAGTCACACGTGCAATCGATTGAATACCGCCAATAATAACTGCGCCGGTTAAGACCGCCAACACCAGACCAAATAACCAACCTTTGTCAGCTAAAAAGCTTGCTTGACCACCAGTGACCACCACCACTTGTTGAAAGGCTTGGTTGGCTTGGAACATATTGCCGCCACCGAATGCCCCGAAAATACAGCAAATGGCAAAAAAGACGGCGAGGAATTTACCTAAAGCAGCTTTATTTTGCAGGGCTAAACCTTTGGAAAGGTAATACATGGGACCGCCGGAGATGCTGCCATCAGGATATTCATTACGGTATTTGACCCCTAAAGTACATTCGGTGAATTTGGAAGCCATCCCCAATAAACCGGCTAGAATCATCCAAAAAGTCGCACCTGGACCACCGATCGCAATAGCAACGGCAACGCCCGCAATATTACCTAAACCTACCGTACCTGAAACCGCCGTTGCTAATGCTTGGAAGTGGCTGACTTCACCCGCATGTTTAGGATCATCATAGACCCCACGAACAAGGCGTATCGCTAATGCAGGGACGCGAAATTGAATAAAACCAAAGTAAATCGTGAATATCGTAGCGGCAATAATTAGCCATAACACAATCAAAGGTAGCTGTGCTTCGCCTAGCGGAACGGAAAAGAAAATAACGCTAGAGACCGCATTGGCTATCGGCGCCACCGCGTTATTAATGGTTTCATCGATACTGGCTTGGGCGGATAGCGGTAAAAGTACTAGCGTGAGGAGGGTTAGTAATGCTTGAAATAGCGTGATCGGCTTCATGCAAATTTTCCTTTTCGGTAGTTAAGGGACAACAGCAACAGGGATATTGGCTATTTGAATTAAAGTGCCCGGCACATTACCTAAAAGGCGGCTGGCTAAACCGGAGTCATTGGATTTAGCGATATAAATAATTTTGGCGTTTTTTTCTCCAGCAATTTCATGAATGGTTTTGGCAACATTACCATAACGCACTTCTGCACTTACGGTATAACCCGCAGCGGTAAGCTCTTGTGCCATCGGTGTTAATACAAACTGCGTGGCACGCTCAAGTTCTTGAGTACGACGTTGATGGCGTTCGGCTAACTCTTCTTGAGTGAGAAAGCTATAGGGTGACCACTCTAGGACATAAACAAGATGAAGGTGGGCATGGGCGAGTTTGGCGCGTTCGGCAGCAAACTGTGCAGTGCGTCGTGACGCATCGCTGCCATCATAAGCAACGATATAAATATCCGGCATGGGGCACTCCTCCTGATAACTGTGGGTTTTGCACATAGTCCATAAAGCCATGCGAATTCCAAGGTTAACATTTCACCCCACGTTGACAAAATTTAAAGCGGCTGAAACCTATAATAAATTCCGTATTTTATTATAAGGTATCTATATTTTCTTGAAGAGGCTAAAGTTAAAGCATGTCTATTAAAAATATTGATGCTAGTAAAAGCTAATTTTTGCTTTCTATCGTCAAAACGACTAGTTTTATCGTAAAGCGCAGCAGCGGCAGGACAGTGAGCAGTTATAGTAGTGTATCTAGTACTTAATTATAAATCGAATGAGCCATGCCCCTATGAATAACAGTATTCAAGCTAAACCGGTCTCGATTAGTTCTCAGGATATTCAGCGTTTTGCTCAGCAAGCTCAAGCGCGCGCATTAAGAGCCAGGAGTTTTTCTGTAGACAATACGAATCTTAGTATGCAACCGATGAGTCGCTTGGTAAGTTCAATGCTCCGTTCGATTTATGGTGAAGGCCAGCCTAGCAACACTCCTCTTATTGCCGGTGGCAGACCTGTTAATCCACCCCAACAACCCATTGAACAAGTCCCTATTGTTGCAGGCGGAATAAGTGTACCACCCCCAGTGACAGCAGGCTTAGTCGCCACTGAGGCACCCATAAGCGCTAGTGAAACAACAGTTTTACCTGATTAACACATAGGCTGACAAATAAGCAGGTTGCTATGACTACTGAAGTAAGTACAGTTTGTCCCAGTGCCAACCACAAAGAAGCAGAAGCTGTATTATTTGGCGTAGTGGGGGGAACTCCGGAAAAGCCGGAGCTTGCCTATTTAGATAAAATACAGCCCATTACGAATGATATCTTGGCAATGGCGGGAAGCGTTGATCCAACAGAAGTATTTCGTTTTGCAGCCCCCTGTGCCAAGTCTGGATGCCAGCATTTTAATGAGCAACAATCTTCTTGTCAGTTAGCATCGAAAGTCGTTCAACTCTTGCCAGTAGTCGTCAAAAAATTAGCGCCTTGTGCCATTCGTAGCCAGTGTCGTTGGTGGCAACAAGAAGCGGTGGCAGCTTGTCAACGCTGCCCGCAGGTAGTGACCTTAAATTATGCGCCGAGTCAAGCCATGCGAGCGGCAGCCACGGTGTAAAGCATTCAGGTGTTTAAGAGTTTATCCAATAGGCTCAAGCCTTCAGGCCAAGTCCCTAGACCACTGCTGGCGTTAATATGGCCTTTATCACCGAGATTTACTAAATGTTGGCAGCCCCAATGGCTTGCCATCGTTTGGGTGAATTCGGGGGTGCTATAAGGATCATTCGTGCTATAGACCATAATACTTGGAAAAGAAAAGGCCTGAGTGGGTAAGGGGTTGAAGCCTTTGGCATCGTTTGGAAAATTAGCCCCTTGAGGGTCAGGGACTGCAACCAATAAAGCCCCTTTTATCGCGAGTTTGGTTTGTGCTGCCCAATGCACCACGTTTAAACAGCCTAGGCTATGCGCAACAATGATGGTATCACTACCGGCGTGTTGAACCGCCTGCTCTAACGTACTCACCCATTCCTGACATAAGGGATAATCCCAATCCCGTTGTTGCACCCGAGTAAACTGTGGATGGGCTTGTTCCCACAGGGTTTGCCAATGCTGTTCACTAGAATTATAAATGCCCGGACAAATAAGAATCTGAGTCATGACCTACTCACTTAGAAAAAGCTTCAGTCTAGTCAGAAACTAGACTGAAGCCAAGACGTGCTTAGTTGGTTAACTCAATTTCCGGTGTTGCAGGTGCTGGAGCAGGTGTGGGCGTTGCAAGCGTTTTGACTATACTCAAGGGCATTCCCATCGAGCGGGCGCGTTTGCTAGGTTCATACATGGCTTCCGCACTGATCGCAGGGAAGTAGAACTCACCTAGAAACGCCGCATTTACTTTAATCGTTACGCTTTGCGTGGCATCCTTTTTCAAATCAAAGTAGCTCAACACCCGATCATCACGTACATCTTGATAACTCAAACCTGCTTTTTGGGCTGGTTTGCTCAAGTCATTAGTCACGTTGGTGTTGGCAGTTTCGCTAGTGTTTTCCGTGGCCGTTTCAGTGGTAGCTGTGCTAGTTTCTGTTGACGCAGCATTTTCACTTTCACCTTCAGCCGCATTCTCACCCTCACTTTCTTCACTAGAGGCTTCAGTCGTTGTGCTAGTTGCTTCAGTGTCAGCTCCCTCATTAGCATTAGGCTTTGCTTCAGACTTGGACTGAGGGGTGTCACTTTGCACAATTTCTACACCAGACGGTAGCAGAGTACTTAAGGCAATATGGCGTAGGTCATAGCCACTGGTATTTTTCACATTCACGGTCAAGGTATAGTCATCACCTTGTTTTAAGGCCAAGGGTGCACCTGTGGCAGTTTGTGTGTCCCAAAGCGTTTGATCCGTCTTATCTTTCAAGCTAGCTTGTAATTCCAAACCTAGGTTTTCTGCTTGTTCATTACCCATCACTGCAATACCGCGTGTAGTCACAGTGGCGTACAATTTATGAGCGGTATCATTGCGAACATTGATAGCCAAGGCAGTATCGCTAGGTGGTAAGAGCTGACTTAATAAGCTTTGCGCCGCATTCAAGGCAAGCGGTGAACCTTGGTTCACAGTCAATTGCGCCTGAATCGGCTGATTTTGTGCTTTAAGATAATGGGAAACCGACATCAAGGCCCATGCCAAATCATGCGTATTAAAGTTAGCTGCCTTGTCGCTACCCAGCTCTTGGGCAATCTGCTGTACTAAAGATTCGGCATCTTGTAACTTACCCAAGGTCAGCAAGGTTTCTAATTGCAAACCTAGTTGCCCCAAACGGTGATTGAAATTTAAGTCTGGGGTTGGATTAAGCGTTGTTGTGGGCGCTAAACCGGCAGTTATTTGTTGCGCCGCTTCTTGCTGACCTGTTTGGCGATAAGCCGCCGCTAATAACCAGCGTGCTTGTTCATTCGCTTTGCCAGATTCGCGTAAACGATTCATTGCCCCCATCTGAGGCTTGCCAGCCGCCGCCAACACATACAAACGATAGGCTTGAACAGCTGAGGTGTCACCCGAGCTTCCAGCGGTCCATTGTTGCGCCTGATTGATTTGATAATTCAACCAACCCGTTAATAACCCCATCGGCACGTTATAACCGAGCTTTTGAGCTTCCACGAGGAAATGACCTGCATAAATGCTAGCCCAATCGTGTGCTTCATTCGAACCCGGCCAATACATCAAATTACCACTCGCAGCTTGGTAGTCATTCAGCTTCAGAATCGCTGCTTTAATATGCTTTTCTACTGCTTTTTGACGATTTTCGTCCAGCTTCAATAAAGGCGATAAGAATAATTGTGGGAAAGCGGCTGAAGTGGTTTGCTCCAAGCAACCGTGCGGGTATTGCACCAAATAATCCATATGGCGCTCAAGGTTCATACCAGGCAGGGCAGAGACTTCTAAGACGCTCTGATTACTACCCGCCAAACCATGTGGCTTTAGGGTATGGTTCCAGTTCGCTTTTGGCTCAATCACAGCTTGTGTACTGCGTGAGCTAGGCAAGTTAGGCGCTTGAATATCAATATTCACTTCATGGCTACTCGTGAAAGCACCACTGGTAGCAGTGAATTTTAATTTGCCTTGCGCAGGGACAGCACCTGCTTTGAGTTGAATAGTTGCTACTTTTTCACCAGGGCCCGCAAAGTTCACGCTGACAGGCGCGACCTTGCCAGTAAAGGCTTTATCCACCTCAGCGCTTAGTTGCACATCCTTAACCTCAGATGTTCCAGCAAATACCGTGAGTGGGACATTCACGGTTTCATTGATTTTTAACGTACGAGGCAACGAGGACAACATCATTAAAGGTTGGCGTACAAACACTGATTTTTCCGCCTTACCATAAGCGGTATCTTGGGCTGCAATCAGCATGACACGTACTGAGCCTAAATAAGAAGGCAAATCGACCGTATGTTGCTTGGTTTCACCGGCTGCTAATTGGAAAGCGCCCAAGAAGCGTACCACGGGCGGGAAGCGTTTGGGCTTGGCTGCGGCATCATCAATCTGTGCTTCATCACCCCCACCCAATGCTAATAAGCGTTCAAGTTGGCCGCCATAAGCTCCAATCACATCATCGAATAAATCCCAGGTTTTAATGCCCAGTGCTTCTTTGCGGAATAAAGCTTTTTTGAGATCAGGTGTTTCAAAACGGGTCAAACCTAATAAGCCCTCATCGACTACGGCTAAAGTATAACTCATGGCTTTGCCCGATTGTTCGCTTACACTAAAGGTTTGGGTACTTTCAGGCTTCCATTCATCCGGCAGATTTAAGACCGGCTGCAAGGTCATGGTCGGATTTTCGACGGTCAAAGGAATAATGCCGTACAAACGAATCGGACGGTCATTTTTCTTATCTTTGTGAGGCTGTAATAAACTGATGCTCACATATGCATTCGGCGCCATGTCAGCAGTAATAGACACTGGCACTTGGGCGCGTTTACCATCAAATTCAATCCAACGCTGTTCTAAAATGCGACTGCTATTTTCGACAGTTAATAAGGCGCGACCAGCATCTGCTTCCGGCAATTGAATTTGTGCGGTTTCACCAACTTGGTAAGTGGCTTTATCACTCGCAAAACGTAACATCGCCGCGGCACCACTACTGTCTTCTTGCGCACGACCCGCCCAGCCCGGCCAATCGACATATAAGGTTTTGCCGGTGCAGTGCTGACCTTGCATATCGCACGCCCGAATTAAATAACGTCCCCAGTCGGGATATTTAATTTGGAACTTCCAAGTGCCACGGCCATTGGTGGTACTAATAATAGATTGTTGTAATTTGCTGCTGTGGCTAGCATCCGCATATTCTGCTAAAGAGTCAGCGGTTTTATCCCACCACCATTTCCACTCAATTTTATACAGCGTGACTTGGATTTGAGATAAGGCGACATCATTTCCCTCTGCATCAATCGTCGCAATATCCACCGTGTGATCCTGATCGGTGAGCAACATATTGCGCTCAGCGTCACCCTTTGGCAGTTTGATGCCTACATAATGTTGGAAGGGGTGATAATCCATCGTCTGTTTAGCAATACTGAAGCCGCCACCTTCTTCATGGACGCGACTCGTAAACCATGCACTCAACATCCCTGGTGCCGCTTGCTTGGGTTGGAAGTTTTTGCTGAATTCTAATTTGCCTGTTTCATCCAAACGGCCTTCCACTAATTGCTGGTCTTCACTGTCTAAACGGCGCGTCGGATCGTCAAAGCTGTAATCGGTATAGCGTTTAAATTCGGTCGTCTTTTCGCGTAAACGTACACTGACATCAGCTTTCAAGTTACTGGCTGTGCCGCCATGTAACCATTGTGAAAATAAAGTGGCAGGTGGCAAGTCTTTATAACCATACAGCACTTCAGTGGGATAATTCAGTTCCACTTTCAAACGATTCGGGCGCACCGTTTCAATTTTGAGTGTTTTATCAAATGTACTTCCCCCTAAGCGTGCTTTGACTAGCCAATTGCCGGTTTGATCGTGTTCGTTAGTACGTAGCTTAAAAGTATAAAACGGGCCAACAGGGGCTTTATTAGTGATAACTTGCTTAACCTTGCCCATAGGATCGATCAATTGCACAGTCACAGGATGAGCCTGTGGTAAGCTTTTCAGACGATCTTGCAGCACAAAGGTCAGAAAAATATCATCGCCCGGACGCCAAACGCCCCGTTCACCATACAAATAGCCTTTCACGCCTTTTTGCAAGCTCTCACCGCCGACATCAAATTGGCTGGTTGCTAGGGTAGTATTGGCATTCAATTTTAAATAGCCAGTATCTTCACCTTGTTTAGCGACTAATAAGAAAGGCGTTGCAGTCAGGGGTAATGTAGCGAAGCCTTGTGCATCACTGGTGCCTATCGCTAAACTGCGGCCTTGATAATTGCGAACCTCAAAGTTCACACCGCTTGCTGGCGTGGCGGAACGTAAATCGGTGGAAATAATATGTAAAGTGCCATCCGCTTCTTGTTTAGCCATTAAGCCCAAATTGCTCGCCATAAAATTATGGCCGCTAGTGACTTTTTCACTATTGTAATAGTAATAGCTGTCATGGCAGGGATTGCCGCGTTCTTCCCAGCTATAGCTTGAACCATCCTCAGAAGCATTAGCATAATAATCCGAAATACCATCCCAGCCGCTCGCATTACCCCCTTCATTCTGATCATAATTATCCAGCGGCTTATCGCTTGTGCTCGGTACTGGGGTTCCGGCGGGGCATTTATAAGTCGAATGACGACGGTCGACCGCCATTTCTAAACGGTATAAAGTCCCCGGTTTTGTTTTGAGCAGTTGGGTCGCATCTAACGTAAAACGATTCCATTGATTGGGATTGGCGCTACTAATAGGAATCGTTTTGCGCCATAAATAACGCCCCACCCGCTGGGTTTCACTCGAATCATTCAGTGCATTTACTTGTAAAAATTGCGGAATGTTTTCCGGATAAATCTCAAAAGCACTAATTTGCACCGCATTCACGGCTTGGGTTTCAATCGGAATTTCCAAGGTTTGATTGTCAGGTAATAAACTACCCCGTCCGACAAAACGTACCTGTGGCTTTGCCCCTTCTAAGGATACCGTTTGCTCAAAGCGCTCGGTTAATTTGCCCAAGGCCATCTCAGAGGCTTGGATACCCGCCTGAATAATCAGTTTATATTCGCCCGGTTCTAAATCTGCGCTGGGGTAAACTAATAAACGGTTGCCTTCGATCTGCGTGCGAATCTTGTCACTGCCAAATTGAACCAGTCCACTCAAATCTTGGCTAGGACTTAATACATCTGAAAAAGTGATGGCGATGCGAGGTTTGCCATCGGTTTCAGTTTGCTCGGTTTGCACACGCGTGAGGCTAAAGGTTTTTTGGCTGGGGACTTTGACCACTTTTTCGCCCGCAACGGTTTTGCCTTGCGCATTCAGTGCCTTGCCGTCCCATTTCACCATTAAATCCGTCGCAAACGTTTCCCGTGGAATACCGACTACCGTGAAGCGATGTTCTGTACCATTAGGATTATGATCCCAAACCACGGCTAGGGTTTTATTTTGGACTTGTGCTTGTAAAGACTTTTCCACTAGCTCATTCGGTGCAAAATCGGAGGTATAGACCGCGCCTTCTAATTGCATTTGATTGGCCACATTCGGCATCGGTGCTAAGCCTTTCGTTTGCACATCTAACTCTAAGCTGGGTGTTTTAAAAGCAAAATCAATCGGCTGTAAATCGCTTGGTAAATTCAACAGCCCTTTGGGCTTGAGCGTGAGGGTATAAACTTGTGCGGAAGCGAGTGGTGCATCAGGCGTGAAACGAATGCTACTTAAAGCGTCGAAGCTGGCTTTGCCCTTGACGGCAGGATTGAGGCTAATATAAGCATCTGCCGAGCTGCCGAGTTGCGCGGCTTCAATAATAGGCTGACGAAACGTAAGCAGCAAAGGCTCATTACGCCCCGTAATGCTTTTCGGGCGTTGACTGAGAATCTCGGATAATTGCCGCGATTGATCGATCACTTTAGCAGTTTCTGCAGGGTTAGGGGCAGCCGTTGCTGCGGCTTGGGCTTTGGCGGTGCTGGTGTCGTCGGATTGGCAAGCCGTCAATAAACTGACACTTAACAATACCGGCCATAACCATTGGGTAAAAGGTTTAGCTCTCATGTTCGTTATTCTCTGGGCGGGACGGGCGTATAAAGTTCTCGCAAAACTTCATAGTGTTATCATGCTACTATGAGCTTAGTTTAGTGTATGAGTCGGGAATGCGGGAGATCGTTCCATAAATATTTTAATGTTCTAGCCAATTATCTACAGAATTGTCTTGCTTCAGGCTGACTCATCTATACTTCAACGATTTTCCACTTCAGGAACGTCAATTCATGAACCATCTGGAACTAGCCAAGTTAGGTAAAAACGATTGGTGGCGCTATGTATTAGGGATTTTGATTATTGGAGTGATGTGGCAGGTAGTCGGTGGGATTCCCGTCATTGCCTTAGCTATACATTTAATGGCAGATAATGATCCCAATACTAACTTTATTGAAGCAACAGCGCGTTTCGAAGGTATCAGCCCCTTAGTGAGCTATATTGCGATTAGTTGTATGTTCATAGGCATGTTAGGTGGAATTTATTTAGTAGTTAAGTTTCTCCATTGTAGGCAATTCGTTACTCTCATCACCGCTAGTAAGAGGATTAATTGGAGGCGTTATTTTCAGGGTTTAGGGGTTTATTTTGCATTAATGCTTATTATGAGTATTGGGAGTTATTTATTTAATCCTACTGATTTTAAGTTCAATTTAAATCTATCAGCATTTCTAATGTTCTTGCCTTTTGTTCTAGTATTGACACCCTTGCAAGCCTCTGTTGAGGAGCTGCTTTTTCGAGGCTATCTTTTGCAAGGAGTAGGGGTATTAATCAAAAATAAACTGATCGTTGCAATAGCATCTGGGATACTGTTTATGGCTCTTCATTTAAAAAATCCCGAGGTTAAGATTAATTTTATTCTCATGCCGTTAACTTATTTCACTATGGGATTTATTTTTGCTTTAATAACACTAAGAGATAATGGTCTTGAGTTGGCAATGGGTGCACATTCAGCTAATAATCTATTCTTATTTGTTTTTATAAACTATGATAAATCAGCGATTGAGTCTCCGTCCATGTTTGTCACTGTGGCACCAGAACCATTAGTAGCATTAGTTGGTTTTATAATTCTGACAGCTATATTTTATGTTGTTGTCTATAAAGTATTCGGTGAGCGCAAAGATGATTCAAAAAATTGGCAGCTAGCACAAGAGGGAAAAGAGCCTCTTGTCACTGTAAAGGCATGAGCTTTTACTCTTGCAAGCCATAGCCTGAGAATTGTTGTCGTGCTGCCTCGATTTCGCTATCAGTAAGCAAGATTGGTTCACCAAATTGCAGGGCATAGAGATACTGTTTGGCTAAGGTTTCCAATTCCTGAGCCAGCCACATGGCTTTGGGCAAACTTGTGCCTAAAGCAATCATGCCATGATTGGCCAATAAGCATCCTAAACGATCGTGTAAAGCTTCCAGCGCCAGTTGTGATAATTGCGCTGTGCCAAAAGTCGCATAATCGGCACAGCGAATATCCTTCCCACCGAATAGAGCAATCATGTAGTGAATCGGGGGAATAGGGCGGCGTGTCATGGATAAAGCAGTCGCAAAACTAGCGTGAGTGTGTACGACGGCATTAATTTCTGGTCGGCTCTTTAAAATATCCAAGTGAATACGCCATTCGCTCGAAGGCTTAAATGACCCTTGCCATGAGCCATAACCTTGCTGTAAATGGATTTTAGCTAAGTGCTCAGGTTCTAGGGTTTCATAAGCACGAGCTGATGGAGTAATGATTAGGCTATCATGATAGCGTACCGAAATATTGCCGGAAGTACCTTGATTTAAACCATTGGCATTCATCCAGCGTGCTTGTTGGATAAGACCTGTGCGTAATTGATATTCTTCCTGATCCATAACATTTACTCGGTTCTAAATTGCAACGCAGGTAGAAAAAACTCACTCACCAGTAAGGGTTTAGCTGCGCCACTGAATAAAGCCTTTCTTCCCCATAATAATGTAGGTAGCGTAGTTATTTCTCGCACTTGATCAAATAATTTCTCTTGTGTTGCTAAAGCAGCAATTTCTACTGTATGGCGTTTTAAAACCGGTTCAGTGAATAGCCAATGCCCTAAAGGACGGCTCCCTAATTCGCGTAATTCAGCATAGCGTCCGTGTAGAGCGGCTTCTGGTAATAATGAGTAAGCGAAAATCAAAGGCGTATCACCATCACATAATAGAACTTCACGCTGTAAAACCAACTCATTTTGCACTAATTGCAATTCAGGTTGGAGTTGTTGATTTTCCACCAATTCATGTCTTAACACCTCCACTCTAAAATCATGAGTACAAAGGCTTTTTACGCGTTCAGTCATCGAGTTCGGCTCATTAAGCCAAGTGATTAGCCAATTGGGAATGGCTGGGTGTTCTTCGAATGTTTTCCAGTACGCCGAAAATAATAAATCCATAAATCTGTGGTCTTAAAAGAAAGTGCGCATATTAACACAAGGGATGCTGGGAAGCGGTGGCTTGGCAATCGACAAAATTTAAGCAAAGCGCTACTATGTCGCGCCATCTTTTTTGTGAATCTGCGCCCTGTTTTTCATGTATCTAGCCTAAAATCAAGGAGTTTGAGTGAGATTACCTCGACCACAATGGCGTTGGTTGCATTGGCTATGGCGCATTCCTTTGGCTTTATTATTAATTATTATTCTTTTGTTATTGCTGTGGCGCACTCAACCGCTTCCAACGACCGCCTTTATGTTGCAGCAAAGTATTGCTGCACGTTTTGATGATTCGATTCCCACAGTGCGTTATGAGTGGGTAGATCGCTCACAAATGCCCGACCATGTGAAACTGGCAGTCATAGCGTCAGAAGATCAACGTTTTGCGCTGCACGATGGAATTGACACGCAAGCTACGCAAGACGCTATTGAGGCTGCACTAGCCGGAAAAAGTAGTGGCGGCGGTAGTACGATTACGCAGCAGGTCGCTAAGAATATCTTTCTGTGGGGCGGACGTAGTTATATTCGTAAAGGGCTAGAATGGGGCTTAGCACTTTTAATTGACGCTTTATGGAGTAAAGAGCGTATTTTGGAGGTGTATTTGAATATTGCGCAGTTTAGTGCGGCAGATTATGGGGTAGGTGCGGCCAGCCACGATTTATTTAAAAAACCCTGCAATAAGCTTTCGCCTCGAGAGGCTGCTTTATTGGCAGCGGTTTTACCAGCCCCCACACAATTTAATGCAGCTAAACCTTCTGCTTATATTCAAAAGCGCCAACGCCAAATTTTGCGCCAAATGCGTTTATTAGGCGGTAGTTCGTACTTCGATCAATTTCCAGAACAGTTTTCTGAGGAGCAGTAAGTAGTGCGATATCATCTGGTGTGATGTCTAGCGTAAGATGGATGGTAGCTCGCTTCAGTTGAAGACGTAAAAAGTGGTCAAAAAATAGCTGCTCAGTAGTGATTTAAATTTAACTTGCGAATAAAGTCTGAGCTTTATTGGGGATTATGATAGGCTCATGCCATGGAAAAATTATACTTAAGTGATACACGGTTTGATCAGCTTGCTATCGACAAGCGTATTTTGAGCTCTTTGCAGGAAGCTGGTTTTGAGCGTTGCTCTCGCATTCAAGCGGAGACTTTGCCCCTTGCGTTGCAAGGCAAGGATGTCACTGGGCAGGCACAAACGGGCACTGGAAAAACAGGCGCTTTTTTAGTAGCCGCTTTTCAGCGTTTATTGACAGAGCCTTTAGAAAATCCTGAGGCTGGCTCAGTACGTTGTCTAATTCTGGCTCCTACTCGTGAATTAGCCATTCAAATTGCCCGTGATACTGAAGCCTTAGGCAAAAATACCGGTTTACGCAGTGTGCTAGTGTATGGTGGCGCAGGATATGAGAAACAACGCCGCCAATTTGAAGAAGCTGTCGATATTTTAATTGGCACGCCCGGTCGAATTATTGATTATTGGAAGCAAGGTGTCTATCACTTTAAACAAACGCAAGTATTGGTGCTAGATGAAGCCGACCGTATGTTCGATATGGGCTTTATTCAAGATGTGCGCTTTTTGTTGCGCCGTTTGCCAGCACCAGAAAAACGTTTAAGTATGTTATTTTCCGCGACTTTATCGCAGAAAGTTCTAGAACTTGCCTATGAACATATGAATGCGCCTAGCTCAGTGCAAGTCGAAACAGAGTCCGTTAGCGCCGATAATATTGCTGAGCATGTTTATTTCCCAGCGAATAATGAAAAGATTCGTTTGCTAATTGGCTTAATGCGTAAATTACAACCCTATCGTGCGATTATCTTCGTTAATACAAAACATAATGCCGAAAAAATTGATAATTTCTTGCGTACTAATGCCATTTCGGCTGCGATGATTTCAGGTGATGTGCGTCAAAATAAACGTGAACGTTTATTAAAAGAATTTGGTGATGGGAAATACCAAGCTTTAATAGCAACCGATGTAGCGGCTCGGGGGTTACATATTCCCGATGTTAGTCATGTCTTTAATTTTGATTTACCCCAATTAGCCGAAGATTATGTGCACCGTATTGGACGTACTGCTCGTGCGGGAGCTTCGGGGGAGGCGCATAGTTTTGCTTGTGAAGATACAGCGTTCTATTTACCGGATATTGAAGAGTACACTGGTAAGGCAATTCCTGTTAGATCAATAGACATAGAACTTCTACCGGAATTAAATCGCCCTGACGCATCACAGCGCCATGATCGCCCACCTCATGGGCGCGATAACAGGCATCAGGGTTCACGTCAACGCGCGCGAACTGAGGTGCAAGCTAGTCAGCGTAAAGTTCAGGAGTTATTACCTGCTGAGAATGCGACTGTACCTGCAACAAAAAGACCTAGGCGGAGAAATCGTAAGCCATCACAGCCTTGAATACTTGTAAACAGTAAAGACATATTGTTTTTCAAGAACGTATCTTTTTGATGTAGCTAGGATTAATACATCTCTTGCGAAAGTATATTTATTGATCGATAAATCAATAATTTAGCAAAACAGTCTCGACTTTCGCAAGAGGCCTAATTACTGTGACTTTTGCCCTCGGAGCGTCAACTCTTCTAAATCATGATCATTTTTTTGTTTTTTTAATTAGTTTCTCCATGTTTTCGAGTGTTTCTTGACCCGTGTATAGTGTTTTATCCATACTATAAATAGAGAAATTGTCTTGCAGTTTATTATGGTTTAGATCAGTCGATGTGGAAAGCCAAGATTCATAATAGTATCTGGTTTTAGGGTTTGGGTTAGGGTGTTCTAGGGTTCTAATATAGCTTGATCGAGCCCACCAAAAGTTATACCAAATCCAGCCACCTTTGATAACTTCTCCTTGCTGATTCAATTCCCAGCCTGGAAACAGTCCTATTTTATTAATATCTTTATTTTCCTCGAAGATTTTAACAAGCGATTGCCATTTGTTAAAAGTATAATGGGTCAGCATCTCTTTTTTATTACTTCTTTTATCATTTTCATGACTAATACCCTTGGTATGGAAGTAAATTAAATAATCGTATTTATGCTCTCTAGCAAGATTCCAGATATAATTTATTCCCCAATATTCAAATTTATTTTCCTCATGAAACTCAATAGTTTTGTATAAATGTTTTCGATTTTTAAAGAAGCCCTCTACTTCAGAAACTTTGAATGGGTTTGATACTACAATATGAAGGTCAGAGGCTGATAAAATATCAGTTTTTTTTAGATCATTAAGTTGGTTTGCTATAAAGAGCTGCCAATCTTTAAGAGGATTTATATAAGCAAAGTATACAATAGCAGTGCTATTGATTTTTTTAGGGTTTAAAAAGTCTTTGATTTTTTTGAAAGGCATTTATAAAACCTATATCCTTCAAATATTTTGTAGCCTTAGCTAAAATTATAGGTCAATTTTTAAAACTGCTCAGTTATTTTTAAAAATAAAGCCATCTTTCTGATGGCCTTATTTTTTAAACAATCACGGTTTATGCGCTATCTTTTTCTGGCAGAGTTACCCGAATATTTAATTCGCGTAGTTGGCGCATACTCACGGGTGCAGGTGCGTCGGTTAATGGGCAGGCGGCTGTTTGCGTTTTGGGGAAGGCCATGACATCGCGAATTGATTGGCTGCCTGTCATGAGCATAATCAAACGGTCTAAACCGAAAGCTAGGCCGCCATGTGGAGGGCAACCGTATTTAAGAGCATTGAGTAGGAAGCCAAATTTTTCTTCGGCTTCTTCTTTGCTGATCCCTAGTAAACTGAAGACTGCGCTTTGCATTTCTGGACGATGAATACGGACTGAGCCACCACCAACTTCGGTGCCATTCAGAACCATATCATAAGCGATAGATAATGCTTTGCCTGGGTCGGCAGCTAATTCTTCTGGCGTACATTTGGGTGAGGTGAAGGGGTGATGCAAGGCTGCCCAACGTTTTTCTTTGTCGTCGTATTCAAACATGGGGAAGTCCACTACCCACAACGCAGCCCATTCAGAAGTAAGCAGTTTGCGGTCGTGACCTAACTTAATGCGTAATGCACCAATAGCATCGTTGACGACTTTGGCCTTATCTGCACCGAAGAAAATTAAATCGCCTGTTTGGGCACCCGTGCGCGCTAAAATGCCTTTTACGACGTCTTCAGGTAAAAATTTCAGAATTGGCGACTGTAGGCCCTCTAAGCCTGCTGCAAGATCATTGATTTTGATATAAGCCAAGCCCTTCGCACCATAGCGACCGACGAAGGCAGTGTAGTCGTCGATTTCTTTACGACTTAAATCGCCACCTTTGGGTAAACGCAAGGCTACTACACGGCTATCAGGATCTTTGGCGGGTGCGGCAAACACTTTGAATTCTACCGCTTGCATCAGGTCGCTGACCTCTACGAATTCGAGTGGAATACGCATATCAGGCTTGTCAGAGCCGAAGCGGAACATCGCCTCTTCATATGTCATGTGGGGGAATTGTGCAGGCAACTCCACATTCAACAAGTTTTTAAACATGCTGCGAATCATTTCTTCCACCATGCCCATAATCTGATCTTGGGTCATGAAGGAGGTTTCAATATCGAGCTGGGTAAATTCAGGCTGCCGATCGGCACGCAAATCCTCATCGCGGAAACAACGCGCAAATTGGAAATAACGATCCATGCCGGACATCATTAACAATTGTTTAAATAATTGTGGTGATTGCGGTAGGGCAAAAAACGAACCCGGATGCGTACGGCTCGGTACTAAATAATCGCGCGCACCTTCTGGCGTGGCTTTAGTCAGCATCGGCGTTTCAATATCAAGGAAGCCATTTTCTTCCAGATAACGACGCATAAAGCCAGTCGCTTTCGCACGTAATTGCAAGCGTTGCTGCATTTCAGGGCGGCGCAAATCAATATAGCGATAGGTTAGGCGCTTTTCTTCGTTTACGCCTACTTCATCTAATTGGAAGGGAGGCGTTTCGGCGGCATTGAGGATTTCAAGGTCTAAGCCTAACACTTCTACTTGTCCACTACGCAAATTGTCGTTGGTGGTACCAGCAGGGCGTTTACGGACGCGGCCTTGGATTTTTAGGACATATTCATTACGCACGCGCTCTGCATTGGCAAATACCTCGGCGCGATCAGGATCGAATACTACTTGCACCAAACCTTCACGATCGCGCAAGTCAATGAAAATAACGCCCCCATGGTCGCGGCGACGATTGACCCAACCGCACAGAGTGACTTCCTGATCCAGCAGGGACTCGTCTACCTGCCCGCAATAATGACTACGCATGTTGTTATTCCTATAAATTCCAGTATGTCGGCGTTAGCACACAAAGGCGGAAATGGTAAGGCTTGTGCCGCTTCTGTGCAAGCTGCAAAGCGCAGGAAGCCTTGATCTAATCTTGGTAATCCTGCTTTTCCGATGGTGTAGACGATATTGGGTTTAAGCTAGCTTAGAGAAATAAAAAATTTGGGCAGCGGGAGAAGCTATTGCAGCAATAGTAGCTGCCTGACTCAAGCAAGAATTTTGTAGTAGTAGTGAGTAGCACCTAAGCTATGATCAGGAAACATCGCATAATCAGGAATCATTCCGGCTTTCCGCCATTGTAAACGCTGATACAGACGGCTGGCTTCCTCTCCTGCGGTATCAAGTACCAATAAGGTTTTGCCTGCTTCATAAGCGCCTTGTTCTGCTGCTTTCATTAAAGCTTGGCCGATGCCTTGTTGGCGAGCACCGCTATGCACTAATAATTTAATCAAATCACCCCGATGCGCCTGATTTTCTGGCAAATTCACCACGACCGTAACGGTACCAATAATCTTATTTTGCGTATCCACCGCCACCCAAATTAAACGCTCTTGCCTTGCAAAGCTGGCGGCTGCGTGCTGCCAATACTGCAAGGCTTTTTCCGTTGTCATAGGCTCAATAAACCCAACCGAAGCCCCATGTGTGACTGCATCGATTAAAATAGCACTTAAGGCTTGTACCGCGCTCTCATCCAAATAACTGAGTGCTTTAATAGTGTAATTCATCATGCTCCTCGTTTTTGCCAAGTATCAGTAGCAATCACCACTACATACTGCGTGGCTTGTTGGCTGAGATTTTCATAAGTGATGGGCTGATTTAAGCGCATGGCGAAACAGTCATCAGTTTCTAATAGATAGAATTGTTCGCCTAAACGAATCCGTAAGCTGCCGTGTTGAACCCAAATTTGTTGGAAGATAGTAGGCTCATGTGCATTTGTGTCGTAACAGACTTTTGCACCTGCAGGCAAAATGACTTTCACCAGTTTTATAGGCGAGGGGTAATTAGGAGGCGAGACATTCCAGCGTTGATAACCACTGGCTGGATCACGCCAAGCCTCGCGTTCACTAGCCCGTATCAAGGGACTTGCAGGTTGAGTGGAGTTTTCAAATAAAGACGCCAAGACAATACCTAAACCTGTTGCGACTTTATCGAGTAGCACTGCTGTGGGATTAGCCTCGCCTCTTTCAATTAACGACAACATAGCTCGACTAACACCTGAACGCTGAGCCAATTGTTCTAAAGTCATGTCCTTGGCATTACGCAGTTCTTTAATGCGCCGTGCGATACGCTGATTAATGTCGTCTATCATGATGAGTTGGAATTTTCCAATTTAATGGATATTAAATCCTTTATATTGGAAAGTAAAGATACTAAAACACAACCCAGTTTAAAAAACGAATTAAGAGGCTTTAAATAAAATAGTGGTTGACCTGTCTATAACTTCACCCTTTAGTCTAGCCAAACTTTTGACATAACTGAGGTAAAATCATGCAGAACACGACGATGACTAAAGCAGCTTGGGTGGAGATGTTCCGTCAAATTGGTTTAAGTGAAGCGCAAATGCAGCAGTGGCATCAATTATTTGAGCAAGGTTATCCTACGCAGCATCAAGCCTTTTTGGAATGGCTACAAATTCCAGCGAGTGAAATTGTGCAGATTCGCGAAGCTTCCAAGGCATAGTAAACGAAGTAAGTATGTATACCATTGGGCAACTGGCCAAGCGATTTGGCTTATCACGTAGCACCTTACTGTATTACGACTCGATTGGTTTATTGCCGCCTGCAAGCCGTAGCACCGGCAATTACCGGCTTTATAGCCAGCAAACGTTAGAGCGTATGCAGCAGATCCAGACTTATCGTGCTGCCGGTTTGCCCTTGGACAGTATTCGTAGTTTATTGAGCTTCAGTACGAGTGCTAGCGTCGTGCTGGAGCGTCACTTACAGGATGTGAATCAGGAAATTAATCGATTACGTGAGCAGCAACAAGTGATTATTAAGCTGCTGAATCAGCCAGAATCCTTTTCTGAAAGCCGTCACGTGACTAAAGCGCAGTGGGTTGCGATGTTAAAGGCAGCAGGCTTAGATGAGGCAGGCATGCATAAATGGCATTGTGAATTTGAAAAACGCTCGCCCAAAGCGCATCAGGACTTTTTAGAATCCTTAGGGATTGTTCCCGATGAAATTGAGCGGATTCGACAAGGTTCGCGCCAATCCTCTTAAATGCATGAGCTGTGATAGACTCACGATAACTAACTCAAGGAGTCATGCTATGCGCGTTATGGAAGGGGCTTTGCAAGGTAGTCAAGTCACAGTATCTAAGCCGCAGAATGTGCTACAAATTCATGCACGTTTAATGGTCGCAAAGTCGTATCGTTTGCCGCAGGACATGCGCGCCATTGAGCTGGTCGAAAAACGTGAGTATCACCCGTTTTGGCTAAAAGTCGTGATGGCTTTATTAGTGTTGACGATTGTGGGTATCTTGATTGCTATTTTGATTTATAAATTTGCTAAACGTATTCAATTCAAAATCCGTTTTCAACCCAAGCATGAACCGGCCTTTATTGTAGAAGGCAATGAGTATCAACATTGGAAAGAACTTAAGCGTTTCGTATTGTGAGGACAGCCCTCGGCACATTGTAAAATTTCACCGGCTAAGCGCTGTATAAGCTAATACATATAAGCGTTTTGTTTCCATGCATCACTCGCGTTAAACTAAGCCTTTTTCCAAGCACTCAATCCCATGATTCGCATTAATGAACTGCGTTTGCCCTTAGATCATCCGCCCGAAGCTTTGCGTGCTGCTGTTTTGGAGCGCTTAGCACTCACAGATCAAGCCTTGCTGGAACTCCATATTTTCAAACGTGGTTATGATGCAAGGCGGCGTGATGCAATTGTTCTGGTGTATACTTTGGATGTGAAAGTGCAGGAAGAGGCAAGGGTTCTGGCGCGTTTCTCCAAGGATTCCGCTATTCAGCCTAGTCCAGATACGAGTTATAAATTTGTTGCCAAAGCTCCGGCACCGTTAAAACAACGCCCGATCGTGGTTGGCTTTGGCCCTTGCGGTATGTTGGCTGGGTTAATACTCGCACAAATGGGGTTTTGCCCGATTATTTTGGAGCGTGGCAAGAAAGTCCGTGAGCGTACCAAGGACACTTGGGGTTTATGGCGTAAGCAAACTTTGAACCCTGAATCAAATGTACAATTTGGCGAGGGTGGAGCGGGTACATTTTCCGATGGAAAACTGTATAGCCAAATTAAAGATCCGAAATTCTATGGGCGAAAAGTCCTCACGGAGTTTGTCAAAGCGGGGGCACCCGAAGAGATTCTCTATGTCAGTAAGCCGCATATTGGCACCTTCCGCTTAGTAAAAATGGTCGAGCAAATGCGTGCGGAAATTATCGCACTGGGTGGCGACATTCGTTTTGAAAGTCATGTCACTGATCTATTCATTGACAAGGGACAAGTACGCGGTGTAAGGCTTGGCAGGGGCGAGGAGCTGCAGAGCGATCATGTTATTATGGCCTTGGGGCATAGTGCACGTGATACGTTTGCTATGTTGCATGAGCGTGGTGTGTTTATGGAACAAAAGCCATTTTCGATTGGTTTTCGTGTGGAGCATCCACAAAAGCTGATTGATCAGGAGCGTTTTGGCAAATTTGCAGGCAATAACATTTTGGGTGCGGCGGATTATAAGCTAGTGCATCATGCCAAAAACGGTCGTTCGGTTTATAGTTTTTGTATGTGCCCGGGCGGTCAAGTGGTGGCAGCTACATCGGAAGAAAATCGTGTTGTTACGAACGGTATGAGCCAATATTCGCGTGCTGAGCGTAATGCCAATGCGGCTTTGGTAGTCGGTATTAATCCGAGTGATTATCAAGGTTTACCCTTAGCAGGGATTGATTTTCAACGTCATTGGGAGTCGAAGGCTTATGAATTGGGCGGCGGTGGCTATATTGCGCCTGCGCAATTGCTGGGCGATTTTGTAAAAGGTATTCGTTCTACGCAATTAGGTACGGTCGAACCTTCTTATCAGCCAGGGGTCTTGATGACTGATTTACGGGAGGCGCTACCTACTTATGCGATTGAGGCTTTGCGCGAAGCCTTACCCGCCTTTGATAAGCAAATTCGCGGTTTTTCGCTGTATGATGCTGTGTTAACGGGGGTCGAAACACGCACTTCCTCACCCCTTCGTATAACGCGCAATGAGCAATACCAGAGCTTGAATGTAAAAGGTTTATATCCAGCCGGTGAAGGGGCAGGCTATGCTGGTGGTATTTTGTCAGCAGGTGTGGATGGTATTCGCGTCGCTGAGGCCGTCGCGCAAGCTATCATGGCGCAAGTGGATCATTAAAGGCATACAGGAGTCATCATGAGTCGTGCAACGAATATAAGGATTTATACCAACGGTGGCCCCGAAGTCATGCTTGTGGAGCAGGGGGATGTTCCAGCCCCTGCCGCTGGCCAAGTACAAGTCCGTCAAACGGCGGTGGGCTTAAATTATATTGATACCTATCATCGCAGTGGTCTTTACCCTGTGGCCTTGCCATCGGGTCTTGGTTTAGAGGCTGCCGGTGTGATTGAGGCCGTGGGTGAGGGCGTCAGCGATTTACAGGTCGGTGATCGAATTGCTTATGGGGTAGGGCCGATTGGTGCTTATACCAGTTTACGTAACTTGCCAGCGAATCGTATTAGTAAATTGCCCGATTCAATCAGTGATGAAACGGCAGCGGCGATGATGTTGAAAGGCATGACCGTGCGCTTTTTATTGCGCGAAACTTATCAGCTGCAAGCAGGCGAAACGATTTTGATACATGCAGCAGCCGGTGGTGTCGGCTCGATGCTGACACAATGGGCAAAAGCCTTGGGCGCGACGGTCATTGGTACGGTGGGTTCAGAAGAGAAAGCGGAGTTTGCTAAGGCGCAAGGCTGTGATTATGTGATTAATAATCGCACGGAAAATGTCGCTAAGCGCGTACGCGAGCTCACCGATGGCAAAGGTGTTCCGGTGGTATATGACGGAGTAGGGCAGGCCACCTTAGAAAGTTCGTTGGATAGTTTGCAGACACGCGGTTTATTAGTGAGTTTTGGCAATGCGTCAGGGCCGATTACTAATTTCAATCCAGCGGCCTTAGCTGCTAAAGGTTCATTATATTTCACTCGTCCTACCCTCATGACCTATACCGCCGATGACGATGCCTTGCAGGAAAATGCTAGCGATTTATTTGAAATGGTGAGTAGTGGCAAATTGAGTGTTCCTATTCATCAACGTTATGCCTTGGCTGATGTACAGCAGGCTCACCGCGACTTGGAAAGTGGCAAGACTACAGGCACAACCTTATTGCTACCTTAAGCCTTATCCAATAAGAAATAGGGCATCTTGGGCGCGAGTTGGGCGATACTGTACAATGATGCTCAAGAATATTTTCTACCGAAAACCGTAAAGGAGTTAGGCATGGCTGAGGTTACCCGCGCGCAGGTCGAGGCGCTATTAAGTCAGATACAAGATCGTTATTTGGAGCAGGATTTGGTATCGGCTAAAGCGGTCAAAAGTATCGAAATTGAAGGCGATACCGTTGCTGTGCGCTTAGTCCAAGGCTATCCAGCAGGGCATTATCGCGACGAATTAAAGCAGCAAGTCGAGCAAGCCTTGCTAGGTGCAGGCATGAAGGCGAATGTGGTCATTAATTTGGCAGTCAACGCCCATTCGGTACAAAAAACAGTCAAGCGCCATGATGGCATCAAAAATATTATTGCCGTAGCTTCCGGAAAAGGGGGCGTGGGTAAATCTACTACTGCCGTGAATCTTGCTTTAGCTTTGTTAGCTGATGGGGCAAAAGTCGGTATTTTGGATGGTGATATTTATGGTCCCAGCCAGCCACGTATGTTGGGTATCTCCGGTCAGCCTTTATCGGAAGATGGCAAGACCTTACAACCCATGAAAAATCACGGCCTAAAAGCTATGTCGATTGGTTTTCTGATTGATGAAGATACGCCGATGATTTGGCGCGGCCCCATGGTGACTCAGGCTTTAGAACAATTGTTGAATGATACGCAATGGGGTGAGTTAGATTATTTAATTGTCGATTTGCCACCGGGTACTGGCGATATTCAATTGACCTTGTCGCAAAAAATTCCTGTTTCGGGCGCGATTATTGTTACCACACCCCAAGATATTGCACTGCTAGATGCTCGTAAGGGTTTGAAAATGTTCGAGAAAGTCGAAGTGCCTATTTTGGGTATCGTAGAAAATATGAGTATGCATGTATGCAGTAATTGCGGACACGTAGAGCATATTTTCGGCGAAGGGGGCGGGCGCAATATGGCGGATCAATATGATGTGACTTATTTAGGGGGGCTGCCCTTAGATATTAAGATTCGCGAGCAAGTGGACAGCGGTAATCCAACCGTAGTGGCTGAACCGGATGGCAAAATTGCGCAGGCTTATAAAGAAATTGCCCGTAAGGCGACCGCAAAATTGGCAAAACAATCTAAAGATTATAGCGCAAAATTTCCAACGATTAAGATTCAAAATGTTTAAGTAATAGCCCGTTTCAGCTATTAGTTATTGCATAAAGGCTAACATTCGTTGGCCTTTTTATTTACGATAGCATCCCGCTTTTGGTTCGATGGAGAAATGCAATGAGTATTAAATCTGACCACTGGATTCGCCGCATGGCGCAGCAGCATGGCATGATCGAGCCATTTGAGGCAGGGCAGGTACGTCATGTAAACGGTGAAAAAATCATCTCTTATGGTACATCGAGTTATGGCTATGATGTGCGTTGTGCCAATGAGTTTAAAATTTTTACTAATATTAATTCTGCCATTGTCGATCCTAAACACTTTGATCAGAACAGCTTTGTCGATTTTCAAGGTGATATGTGCATTATTCCGCCTAATTCCTTTGCTTTAGCCAGAACCGTGGAATATTTTCGTATTCCGCGCAGTACCTTGGTAGTTTGTTTAGGGAAATCGACGTATGCGCGTTGTTTCCGAGGTGATACACGAGTCGCTTTAGTGGATGGAACCTCGGCGAGTTTGGAGGATATGGCACGTCGTTCAGAGCACGGGGAATTATTCTGGGGCTATAGCATTGGTGAAAATGGTCGTTTGATTGTGACCCAATTGGAAGCTCCGCGTTATATTGGTCGCGATAAGTTGGTGGAGGTACAGCTAGATAATGGCAAGAGTATTTTTGCAACACCTGATCATTTGTTCATGTTGCGCGATGGTCGTTGGTGTGCCGCAGCGGATTTAACACCTAACACCTCTTTAATGCCTTTGTATCGCCAATTGCAGCGTGGTTATGAAATGGTGTATCAGCCTCTAAATGGGCACTTATATCCAACACATCGCTTGGCAGATGAATGGAATCTGCGGCATGGCTTGTATAACGATATACCCGCTACACATCGCCATCATATAGATTTTGATCGCCTCAATAATAATCCGTGGAATGTAATCCGTATGAATGCTAGTGAACATATACGTTTGCATAATGCAGAAAATTATGGCGATGAGTTTGATCCTGAAGAGCATAGCGCTTCAATTCGTGCCGCTTTATCAAATCGTATGCAGAATCCTGAATGGGCAGAGCGCTATAGCAGTTTGCAAAGTGAGCGAGCTAGTCGTTTTTGGCATGATGATGAATATGCGGTGAAACGCGCTGAATTATTGATGGCACGTCGGCATATTTCTGATACAACTCGACAAAAACACCGTGAAGCTATGCTTGAGCGTTATCGTGACCCATTAGAGCGTTCTTACCAAGGACAATGTTCCAAAGCTGCGTGGCAGATTGCCAGCGCAGAGCGTCGTAAAAATCAAGCTGCTATTGCGCGGCAGTTACGTTTGCGTAATGAAATTAATGAGCAAACTGTACGTGACGCATTGCATCAAACGGGTTCAGTTCGTGCAGCTGCGCGAGCTTTGGATTGTGATCGTAGTGTGTTTAGGCGCTTCCCACAGGTGCTTGATGAGTTTCGTGGTGTAAAAGGCGAGGCTCGTTGGAATTATAAAGTGACAGCCGTACATGCAGTGGATGGTGAGCATGATGTCTATTGCTTGACTGTTCCAGAAGCGGGTAATTTTGCTTTGGAGAGTGGTGTGTTCGTTCACAATTGCGGCATCATTGTAAACGTAACGCCCTTAGAACCCGAGTGGGAGGGGCACGTCACTTTGGAGTTTTCCAATACCACGACTTTGCCTGCGAAGATTTACGCAAATGAAGGGGTCGCACAGATGTTATTTTTCGAATCCGATGAGGTTTGTGAGACTTCGTATAAAGATCGCGGAGGCAAGTACCAAGGCCAAACAGGTGTGACTTTGCCGAGAACCTAGTGGCCTATGCCATAAGCAGTTAGCGCTGGGAGGGTGTAGCTCCCAAGCTTGTTTTCCACAATAACTGTGTTTTGCTCGCTTAAGCTTGAGCAGACTGCATAATAAACAAGTCACACTTTACTTGTTTAGCGACACTTTGGGCGGTTGAGCCTAATAAGAAGCTCTTCAAGCCCGTTTGCTGCGTGTGTCCCATGATGATTAAGTCGACTTGATGTTCAGCGGCATAAAAGGCTATATCATTCGCTGGTGTTGAGCCTTCTTGGACTTCGCATAAGGTATTAGCAGGGACTTGTGCCGCCTTTGCTAGTTCCTCTAAATCTTTGCGGGCTTTAATCACTAAATCTTGTTCGAAACTCATATCAATAACTAAGGGCATTTCGCCAAAAGTTTGTACAGGTGACATGGCCTGTAGAACATGTATAAGGCTTAATCGGCAGTTATATAATTCCGCGAGTTGCTTGCCACGTTGGATAAGGTTTTGAGTCATCGGTGAAAGGTCGACTGCAACCAGAATGTGCTTATAGGTGTCCATCGTAAGCTCCTATTTTTAATTAGGCATAGCATAAGCATAACATGCAGAGAATTTAGCTTAGGGCTTATTTCGCTTATTCATGACGTAAGGCATTAATTGGGTCTAATTGAGCAGCGCGCCTTGCAGGCATAAAACCAAATAACACGCCAATGCCTGCCGAAAAGGCAAAGGCTACTAGGTTAATGCTCGCATTAAAGGTATAAGGCACCTGCATCAAATTGGATAAGCTGATTGAAGCAAGGGTGGCCAGAATAATCCCAATAATGCCGCCTAAAGCAGATAACATAACGGCTTCAGTCAAAAACTGCATGAGCACTTCGCGCTCCAACGCACCAATCGCTAAGCGAATTCCGATTTCACGGGTACGCTCAGTCACTGAGACCAGCATGATATTCATAATGCCAATCCCGCCGACTAATAAGCTCACCGAAGCCACGGCACCCAATAAAGTCGTCATCACTTTGGTGGTACCTGATAAAGCATCGGCAATTTGGCGAGTATCCATGACATTAAAATTATCATCCTCGCTATCATTGAGGCGGCGGCGTTGACGCAATAAATCGGTAATTTCTCCTTGGACACGCGTAATATCGTTTTCATCAGCCACCGAAACTAGAATCGCGGAAACATCACGATTGCCGGTTAAGCGACGTTGCACGGTGCGCAAGGGCATCACTAAGGTGTCATCTTGGTCACGTCCCATCGCGGATTGGCCCTTGGCTTTCAGTACACCAATCACTTCGCAGGAGAAATTTTTAACTCTAAGCGATTCTCCAATCGGATCACGCTGACCATATAATTCTTTATATAGGGTCGCTCCCAAAATGCAGACCGACTGACCAGCGTTTTGTTCGGTGCTGGTAAATAAGCGCCCTGAGGCTAATACCCAATTGCCTGCACTAAAGAAATCATCGGTCGCACCCGCGACACTGGTTGACCAGTTTTTAGACATGGATACTACCGTAGCGGTGCGTGAAACTTGTGGGGAGACGGCGGCTATTCCAGTGATTTGTGTGCGAATGGCTTCTGCATCTTCTAATTTAAATTGGGGGGCACCGCCGCCTCCACCCGGTCCCATCATGCGCTGGCCAGGGCGAATTTGCAGCAGATTACTACCGAGGCTGGAAACTTGATTTTTGACAGCTTGCGTAGCGCCATTCCCCAAGGTCACCATGGTAATGACCGCTGCTACGCCGATCACAATCCCCAAAATAGTTAAAAACGAGCGCAATAAATTGCGTCGAATTTCACGCATAGCGAGCAATAAACTATTCCACAGCATCAATCACCTCCGATCTTAGCGCGTCGGCTAATAAGGCTTGTTCGGGTTCTGGGGTTTTAGCGGGTTTTTCGGCATTACGGACATCGCTTGCGACATTGCCATCTACGAAAGTGACGATACGCTTAGCGTATTCCGCCATATCGGGTTCATGCGTCACCATAAGAATCGTAATGCCTTGCTCACGATTGAGTGAAACGAGCAGCTCCATAATTTCATGGCTACGTTGCGAATCAAGGTTGCCTGTGGGTTCATCAGCCAGTAATAATTCGGGCTGGGTGACAATTGCACGGGCAATCGCAACACGCTGTTGTTGACCACCTGATAATTCAGCGGGTGTGTGATCCCACCAACGCGATAAACCAACTTTCTCTAAGGCGGCCTTGGCCAAGTGGTGGCGGACGGAGCTGGGTTCACCGCGATAAAGTAGGGGGAGCTCTACATTTTCTTGCGCGGAGGTCCGTGCGAGTAGATTAAAGCCTTGGAACACAAAACCAAAATAATAGCGGCGCAATAAGGCTCGCTCATTGCGATCCAATT
Source organism: Thiolinea disciformis DSM 14473 (assembly GCF_000371925.1). Lineage (GTDB taxonomy): Bacteria > Pseudomonadota > Gammaproteobacteria > Thiotrichales > Thiotrichaceae > Thiolinea > Thiolinea disciformis. The sequence goes on from NZ_AQVE01000015.1 coordinate 73,895, forward strand.
TTTCTACTTGTACATCACGAAACTGATATTCGCCGCCCGTCGGTACATCAAGACAGCCTAAGATATTCATGGCGGTTGATTTACCAGAGCCACTAGGCCCCATGACTGCTACAAAATCCCCTTTATCAATACTCAGGTTGACCCCTTTTAAGGCTTGAAACTGCGCTTGACCTTGACCATAAGTTTTGGTGATATTGCGCAACTCAATCAGTTTCATGGTGCTGCTCCTGCACTACCAATAATCACCTCACTACCCGCTTGAATATCACCTTCGATAATTTCAGTAAATTTGCTATCACTTAAACCAGTTTTAACCGGAATGGCGCTGGGTTGGCCGTTTTTGAGTATCCATACTTGTTTAGGGCCACCGCGACCAGCGCCACCGCGTCCACCGCCTTGGCGACGTTGTTGCATCGGTGGACGAGCAATGAGTTGTGAGACTAAACCGCCACTGTTACCACCACTTGCGGCACCGCCTTGGCTTGCACCGGCTTTGTCATTAGCTGCTGCTGGCGTGAAACGTAATGCCGCATTGGGTGCTAATAAAACATCTTTACGCGATTGGGTGCTGACAGTCGCTGTGGCTGTCATACCCGGGCGCAACGTTAAATCATTATTATCCACCGTCAATTCGGTTAAATAAGATACGACATTGTCGGTCAGGGTTGAGCCTAGACTAACCTTGGTAATGACAGCTTTATAGCGTCGCCCCGGCCAAGCATCCACCGTAAATACCGCTTCTTGACCTTCTTTAACTTGTCCAACATCTGCTTCATCGACATTAATTTGTAGCTCCATTTGCTTCAAATCTTCAGCCAAGGTGAAAAGAGTCGGGGCGGATAAGGAGGCGGCTACGGTTTGGCCTTTTTCTACGGCACGACTCAGCACAACACCATCAATCGGTGACAAAATCGTAGCTTTTTCTAAGTTGCTTTTTGCAGAACGTAAATTGGCCTCGGCCTGTTTAACATTGGCTTTAGCGGTTTCGAGTTGCGCTTGTGCGGTGATTTTATCTGCTTTTACCGCTTCAGCATTGGCACGCACCCCTTCAACATTCGCACTGGAGGCGCCTGAACTTTCTTTAGCGGATTGTAGGCTGGCCTTGGATGCGTTAATACTGGATTTTGCGACTTCTAAATTGGCGCGGGCAGCATCGGCACTAGATTGTGCGGCGGATTCGGCTGCTTGAGCGCGTTGAAAAGCAGCCTGTGCTGAATCCAATTCAGATTTAGCGGGTAAGCGCCCACCACTACTTTTATGCAGTTCTTGTAAACGTCCCAAATTGGCACGCGCTTCAGAAGTAGTCGCTTTGGCTTGTAACACTTGCGCATTCGCTTGTTGAATTTGCGCATTGGCCTGTTGAATTTTTGCATTATCCTGCTGCGCTTGGGCGCTGACCTGTGCAATTTGGGATACCGATTGACGCGCATTTGCCATTGCTTGTTGCAAGTTAGCCTCAGATTGCGCGATTTTGGCATCCGCTTGACTAAGTTGCGCTTTAGCTTGCGTCACTTGCGCTTGTGCGGATACCAAGGCGGCTTCCATTTTGGTGACATTATCTTGTAATTGATCAGTATTGAGACTTGCGAGTTTTTGACCTTTTTTTACCACGTCATTCGCATCCACCCACACTTCCGCTACTGTGCCTGATAACTCAGTACCAATGTCCACCTTATTCATCGGTTGCAAATTGCCGGTAGCAGTAATCGACATATTCAAATCGCCGCGTTTTAGCACTTCTGTTTGATAAGACAGTGTTTCTGCTTTAGCTTCTTGATGGATATATTGCTGATAAGCCCAATAGCCACCGCCCGCCAGTGCAGCTAACACTAAGAGGCTTAAGAGTGTTTTCCCGAAACCGCCCTTTTTCTTAGATTGCCCTAAAGTGGCTTGTACTGAATTGCTGGAACTTGTTGTATTTGACACCTTGTTTCCCCTTACCAAGCGCCGCCAACGGCTTTATATAAACTAATCAAGGCTAAGCTGTAATTGGCTTGAGCCGATAAGACGCTATCTTGTGCACTCAGCACGGAGCGCTGTGCATCCAGAACATTTTGGAAATCGGCGGTTCCTGCGTTATAGCTTAAGCGTGCTAAATTCTCAGTGCTCTTAGCCAATTGCAGATTCTGGTTTAAAATCGGTTGTTGTTTTTGGATAGAAGCAAGCGTCGCTAAGGCATTAGCAACCTCCTGCAAAGCACCTAACAGGGTTTTCTGATAAGTGGCGAGTGCTTGTTCATAATTAGCGTCTCGTACTACGACTTGTTGCTTTAAACGCCCACCATCCAGCAAAGGGGCGCTGATTGACGCTAATAAAGAGCGTGCTAAATTAGTGGTATCTAATAAATCACCCACATTTAAGCCACTCAAACCCAAAGAGCCACCTAGATTAAAATTAGGATATAAATTGGCCTTTGCTTCGTCCACCCGCGCACTGGCAGCTGCCACTTTATATTCTGCGGCACGAATATCGGGCCGTTGACGTAGTGCATTTGCGGGAATTTGTGGATTCAAACGACCTTTTGCATTAGGAATGGGTTTGCCTGCGGCTAATTGTTTTTCTAAGGCATTGGGTGCTTTTCCAGTCAACGCGGCGAGGGCATAGTTAGCGCGTTGGACGGAACCTTCTAAAGCAGGTAATTGGGCTTGGGTTTGTCCTAAGCTTAAGCGTGCTTGTTCGGTGTCTAGACCACTCGCGAGTCCTGCTTGTTTACGCAAGTTGGTTAAGTTTACCGTTTCAAGGCGTGATTTATTACTTTGGCGCGAAGAACTTAAACTGGCTTGTGCCAAACGCAAATTCACATAAGCGCTCGCGACTTCTGCCGCTAATGAGGCTTTCACATCTTCATAGCTCGCTTGGGTGGCTTGTGCATCACGTTGTGCAGCCGTCGCGGCTAAACGATTAGCTCCCCAGAAATCCAACTCCCAACTGGCATCCATGCCCGCAGTCAAGCTCGTACCCGAACCTTTGCTGTCGCGTATTGATCCACTGCCTGAGAGGCTAGGCAATAAACTGGCACCGGCAATCACACCCTGTGCGCGCGCTGCTTTTACACTGGCTTGAGCTGAAGCTAAGTCTGGATTAGCTTTCCACGCTTCTTGAATTAAGGAAGTCATTAATGGGTCATTAAATTTTTGCCACCAAGCTGCTTGAATCGGGGTACGTGTTTCAGTACGCGGTAGCAAGGTATTCGTGACTTTGACGACCTCGGGATCAGTACCAGTAGCCGTTAAATTAGCTGGATTAAGCGATGTGCAAGCACTAAGCGCCAAGCACACCAGCAGCGTAAAGGCTGATTTTTGAGTTTGCCATAAGTCCATGAGAAGCATCCGTTGTTTCGTTGTTTTTGATAGGTAGTAGTGTGCAACAGCACGCTGTAAAGGTGGGTTAGCCGAATGTAAAGATATGTAAAAATAGAGCAAATGCGAAAAAACTTAAGCTATTTCAGGGTTTTTTAGTGCTATCTGATAGCCGCCATACTTGCGAATATTGATGACGCCTGAATCAAACATCAAATATTGACCCTTAATACCCTGTAATGTTCCACCTACATTGGCTGTTTTATCAAAATTCAGTGCAGTTAATTTAGTGGGGTAATTCAAAATCGGATAGTTGAAGGTATATATTTTAGCATCATCGAGTATTTTAATGCTATTTTCACCAAAACGATCACGTAATTCACTTAAAGGTTTCTGGATGTTGGCTAATAATAAATCGCGATATTTGGTTAGATCAATTGAAGGCGGCAATCCTTTTAATAATTGTTGCCAGTTAGTTTTATCTGGCACAAATTGCGCTAGTATAATCTCTACTAAACCAGAAATATAACGCGAGGCGACTTGCATAATAGGCAAAGCACTGCTAGCACCTTGATCTATCCAGCGTGTTGGCATCTGACTTTGGCGGGTAATGCCTACTTTCAAACCTGAGGAATTCGCCAGGTAGACAATATGCGGCTGCATACAATGGGCTTCTCCCCACGCTGGTTCTCGACACGTGCCTGCAGCGAAATGACATAATTCTGGTTTCACAATACAAGTATCACATTGTGCTAGACGGATAAAACACGGGTAACAATATCCTTGGTTAAAACTCTTTGAAGTTTTGCGTCCACAGTTAATACAATGAATCGCTCCTGTATAATGTAAATGCAGCGGTTTACCTAAGTAGGTATTTAAGGGAATCTGTGCTTCTCCCAATACCAGATTATATTGCACTGGATTTTGATGTTCAGTGCGCATTTTATATAAAGTTCCGCAAATACTCATGCTGCTGTCGTGGATTGAAAAGACCGTAGAGTTTGAATCGCAGTTAAAATAGATTCTGGCGTCGCTGGTGCATTGAGTTGTGAGCTAATTTGGTAATCGGCAATACTTTCGATTGCGTGTTTTAAGGCAAAAAATACTGACATCGCCAGCATCAAAGGTGGCTCGCCCACGGCTTTGGAGCGGTAAATGGTGGCCTCACGATTAGGTTTTTTGTCTACTAAACGCACATTAAATTTCCTAGGTAGATCACCAATAGAGGGGATTTTATAAGTCGAAGGCGCATGCGTCATTAATTTGCCAGCCTGATTCCACCACAATTCTTCAGTCGTTAACCAGCCCATGCCTTGCACAAATCCCCCTTCAATTTGTCCAATATCAAGAGCCGGATTGAGAGAGTCGCCCACATCATGCAAAATATCAACCTGTGTAACTTTATATTCACCGGTTAAAACATCGACCAATACCTCAGCAACAGCCGCACCATAAGCAAAATAGAAAAAAGGCCGACCTGACATGGTTTTAGGGTCATAATGAATCTTAGGGGTTTTATAAAAACCAGTGGCTGATAAAGAAACCCGATTAAACCACGCTAAGTGAGCTACCTCAGCAAAACTTAATGTTTTTTTATCGCTAATGAATACTTGGCCTGTTTTGAATTGAATCTGTTCAGGAGAAACTTCAAAATGCTTAGCGAGAAATTCAATCAGTCTAGCCCGTAATACTTCTGCAGCCTGTTGGGCGGCCATGCCATTGATATCTGAACCGGACGAGGCCGCAGTTGCCGAGGCATTAGGTACTTTTTCTGTCGTACTTGCAGTACAGCGAATGTGGCTTGGGTTGATTTGTAGGGTTTCAGCGACAACTTGGGCAACTTTGGTCAATAAGCCTTGACCCATTTCGGTACCACCATGATTGAGTTGCACCGTACCATCATTATAAATATGAATTAAAGCGCCTGCTTGATTAAGATGGGTGGCTGTAAAAGAAATGCCGAACTTGACTGGTGTTAAAGCAATGCCTTTTTTTAAATACGGGTTTGTTTGATTAAAGGCTTCAATGAGTTGGCGGCGTTCTAAATAAGACGAGGATTGCACTAAGGTATCAGTGAGCTCAGGAATAATATTATCTTCAACCCTCATGCCATAAGGCGTGAGATTGCGTTCATCTTGTCCATAGAAATTAATACGCCGAACTGATAAAGCATCTTTCTTTAAATAACGCGCTATTTCTTCCACAATATACTCAATGGCCATCATGCCTTGTGGGCCACCAAAACCCCGAAATGCGGTATTAGATTGCGAATTAGTTTTACAGCGATACGAAATAATATCCACTTGATCGAGGTAATAAGCATTATCGGCGTGAAACATGGTGCGATCATTAACAGGTCCCGATAAATCTGCCGAAATACCGCAACGCGAGGCATAATCTAACACCACTCCCAAAATGCTACCGTGTTCATCAAAACCTACCTGCCAACGAATATCATAACAATGACGTTTGCCGCTTATTAAAATATCATCGTCACGATCTACCCGATATTTTACGGCTCGTTGGGTTTTATAGGCTAATAAGGTTGCAATACAAGCAAATAAACTGGCTTGACTTTCTTTACCACCAAAGCCGCCACCCATACGCCGACATTCAATCTCAATATCTTTTAATTCGCGTCCCAACATACTCGCAATAATTTCCTGCACATGATGCGGATGTTGAGTGGAGCTATGAATGTGAAAATCGCCATCTTCTTTAGGTAAAGCGAAGGCAATTTGACCTTCGAGATAAAAATGCTCTTGCCCACCTAAACTGAATTGGCCGCTTAATTGGTGCGGCGCTTCTTGAATAGCTTGCTGGGCATGGCCGCGCTGCAAACGCTTGGTCGGCAAGACAAATTGTTCCGCAGCAACCGCGCGACGAATATCAAGATTGTGTGGCAAGATTTCATAATCAATTTTTGCCAATCGCACGGCACGGCGCGCTGCTTCAACGGAGCTAGCCGCAACAGCAAAGATAGGTTGGCCAATATATTCAACCTTCTCGACCGCTAAAATAGGTTCGTCTTTTAGTGCTCCCCCTAAATGATTTTCGCTGGGAATATCAGCCGCCGTGACAACCGCAAATACGCCTTCCGCCCTACTGACTTCACTTAAATCGATATGGCGCAGATAGGCGTGGGCGTGTTCACTTAAGCCTAAGGCTGCATATAAAGTGCCTTGCACCACGGGTATATCATCAATATAACGCGCTTCGCCGGTCACATGCAGATGAGCGCTATCTTGAGCAAGCGATTTGCCTACTATCCAATGATCCTCAGTCATGCAGGTCTCCTAATTCGCTCACAAAGCTTGAGCCGCTGGTTTGTAGATAAAACTTATGCAATAACTGTTGAGCCACGTGGAGTCTATAGTCTGCCGAAGCCCGCATATCGGATAAGGGCTTGAAGTCTTGTGCTAAGGCGGCTTGTGCTTTTTCGAGTGTGGCAAGTGACCAGTTTTGTTGAAGCAGGGCTTGTTCAGTGTGTGTGGCGCGTTTGGGGGTGGCTGCCATGCCACCAAACGCGATACGAATAGTGTGTATCTTGCCTTCCTGGTATTCCATGCAAAAGGCGGCGCAAACGGCTGAGATATCTTGTTCGAAACGCTTGGAAATTTTCCATACCCGTAAAATTTGAGTGCTTGTGCGCAAGGGAATACGGACAGCTTGTACGAACTCACTAGGCTGTAAGTCTTTTTGCTGATAAGCCAAATAGAAATCTTCCAGCGCTAATTCGCGTTGCGTATTGCCACGCCGCAATAGAACGCGAGCGCCTAACACGATTAAGGCTGGCATGGAGTCGCCTATGGGTGATCCATTGGCAATATTGCCTACCAAGGTGCCTGCATTGCGAATAGGTAAAGAAGCAAAGCGCCAATGTAAATCCTGTAATTCTGGAAAGTGTTGCACGAGAGCTTGATAAGCGCGCTCCAAATTAACCGCCGCCGCTATTTCGAGATACTCGTCGGTTTGGCTAATCTGATCCAGTTCAGCAACTTGCCCAAGATAAATAATGGTATTCAGATGCTGCTGCCGCTTGGTGACCCATAAGCCTATATCCGTTCCTCCCGCAAGGAGGTAGGCATTAGGATATGCCAACAAATAGTGACTCAACTCACTAATACTACGGGGTGCCAAGAATGCCTGTTGCTGGTGGTGTATCACAAGGCTTTCCGTATGGGCTGCTAACTCGTGAAGTTGAGAGAGCCATGCAGAGGGCGTTTCTTGAGCGGAATAAGGGTGCGTGAGGGCTGATTGTTGTTCGGGTGCGAGTGCTTGGGCATAGTCATACATGCGCTGTCCCGCGTCGATAATGGGACGATAGCCAGTGCAGCGACATAAATTACCCGATAGGGCATGGCAGAGTTGTTCGTGCGTTGGTTTGTCTGCGGTTTTGTATAAACCAAACAAGGACATCACAAACCCGGGTGTGCAAAAACCGCATTGCGATGCATGGCAATCCAGCATAGCTTGTTGAATGGGGTGGAGGCCGTGGTTTGTTTTTAGACTTTCGACGGTAAATAAGATTTTGCCATCCAGTAAGGGTACAAAATGAATACAGGCATTAATGGCGCGATATTGGATACAGCCTTGTTGATTTAAGTCCGCAACGACTACGGTACACGCACCACAATCACCTTCTGCACAGCCTTCTTTTGTGCCAGTACGATGCAATTCGTCGCGCAAATAATTCAAGACCGTCAAACTGGGCGACACATCGCGCAACGCTATACGTTTACCATGTAAATAAAAGTAGATCGTGTTGCGCGTGTGGAAAGACATTTTAGCTACCTCGATAAGTTGAATAACTCCAAGGGGAAACTAACAAAGGTACATGATAGTGTGCGTTCGGGTCGGCTATCGCAAAGCGTAATGGAACCACATCAAAGAAAGCAGGATCACTAAGGGCATGACCTTTGGCTTTAAAATAATCTGCAATATAAAACACTAACTCCCAAGTGCCTATACTCATGGCCGAATCTTCTAATAAGGGCGTATTGCAACGCCCGTCTTGATTAGTATGCACAATTTTTACCAAATGGCGCTGACCATTGGCCTGTAAGGCATACAGATCGACAGTGACATTAGCAGCAGGGCAGCCATTGGCAGTATCTAAAACATGTGTTGTTAACTTGCCCATTAGTTTGTCAACCGCCGTTGAATTTCCTCTTGAATTTGACGCAGTGTATTTTCGTCTACGCCAGGGGGAGGTTGCACAAAGGGAAATTGCATAGGGTCTTGAACCTGTGTCGGTTGTTGCTCTTGAGGCTGTTGCTGGCGTTTAGGTGAAATAGTAAATGTATAGACGGTTGGCTCATTCGGTTTCACGCGAATCACTTCTGTGCCATTCATATCCTCATAACGGATTTGTACCCGTACATCTTGTGGTGGCAGGCTAACCTCGCCGTAGGCAACATTAGTAAAGCTTTTTATGGCTCTGCCGTCCATGCTAGTGACCACAAAATTCACACGCAAAGGACTTCCATCCACCCCTGAGACGGCATTCAATTGTAAACGTCCACTCGCTTGTGGTTCTGCTTGAGCTATGTCGCCACGCTCGCCGCGATCTCTATCACGATTGCGATCGCGTCCTCTAAATTCTTCTTGATCCGGATTATTATTGCTTTGCTGTAAAATACCATCTGCACTAAAGGTGACTTGGGTCGTGCGTCCATCAGTTAGGTCAATAGTACGGGTTTCGCGGATACCTCGTTCCAAAGAAGCCGTAACTTCATAGCGTCCGGGCGGGAGTTTTAATTCTGTACTGCCAATAGGGCCAAGATTCGCTATCCGATTTCCATTCATATCCCGCACGGTGAATTGTGCCTTATCCGGCAAACCAATCGCACTGGTTAGGCTTAAGCGTAAGGATGCGCCTTGATTGTTGGTGGGTGGCGGTGTGGGGTTGGGGCGTTGTGTTGGCGTTTGGGTTTGCTGTGTCGTTGAGCCAGCAATCGCTTGTAACTCGAAGTTTTCGCTGACTTTACCACTACGACCAACCCGCACTTCACGCGATGCATCTTGGCGACCTTTCGCTTTCACAGTGACACGATAGACACCCGGCTCTAATAAAAACTCCGCCACATCATCATAATCTTTACGGGCGATATGACGACCATTGGTGGTTTGAACATAGATATTGGCCTTAATCGGTGCGTTGCTTTCTGCTGCGCGCACACTCACAGCTAATTCCACTTTATCGGGTGTCGTAGCGGTGCTTTGTTGGGTGCTCGGGCTTGAGGCTAATTCAAAGCGAGCCGTGGTGAGTTTGTCGGTATACACCGATAACTGCCGTGAGCTTTGCTTGCCGTTGGCACTCACACTAACTTTATAATCACCGGGCGCTAAGTCGAAACTTGCCGAATCACTCCCTGAAAAAGAGGCGACTTGCAGACCTTTACTGTCGTACACCAAGAAATCACCGTTAACTTTGCCGCTACTTGAGGGATCGACGACATTAATGGTCAATTTGCCATAGCTTTCAGCGACTTGTGCAGGGTCTTGGGTAGGTGTTGGCATATCAACCTGAGATGACCCGCTCATACCGACAGATGCTGTTGTATTGCTTGCTGTGGTATCACTAGTGCTTGGTGGCGTAGTTGTTTGGGTAGGAGGCGTTGTAGCAGTGGTTGGTTGATTGGGATTGGTTTGAGCCGAGTTTGTAGTATCCTCAGTATTGGTAGCAGGTTGATCCGGTTCGCCTTCTAAGGTCACATCTATTTTCTCAGTACCTGTTGTAGTACCGGTATCTTGCTTACTGAGATTAGGATCAAGCGGTGTTGTGCCACTAATGGGGGCGGTTGCTTGAGGCTCAGATCCAACAGGTACAATAGGTACAAAACCATTATCGGGTGTTTGCAATGGCTTGCTACCCATCATACTTTTGATACCAATAGCTGCAAAAACTACCAGTAGACCGAGCCCTAACCCCAAAAGTAGTTTTGCTCCCTTACCCATATCATTACTCCTAAACTTTTATATCGCGCTATGATAGCCCAATTCTATGTGACAAACAGCGATAATCATTATGCCAAATAGCGTACTTGATCGTGTTTCACCTTATATTTTGCTGGTATTAGCCGCTAGCTTTTGGGGTGGAAATTTTAATATTGCGCGCGCTTTCAATGCGCAATTACCCCCCTTAGGCTTGTCATTTTGGCGTTGGACGCTTGCCTTATTGGTGATATTACCCTTTATTTGGAAGCCTATGGTGGCACAATGGTCGAGCTTTAAACAGCATCGTGGCTTGGTGCTGCTACTGGCTTTATTAGGGGTAACCGGCTTTAATAGCCTGGTGTATTTGGGACTACAGACCACGACAGCCACCAATGGCGTCCTCATGCAGTCCATTAATCCTATTTTTATTATTATCTTGTCAGGCTTATTGTTAGGCGAGCAAGCGAGTTTACGTCAATGGCTCGGGGTAATGATTTCTTTAGGCGGTGTGATTGTGATTTTAGTACGCGGTGATTTGGAGACCTTAAAAACCCTAGCGTTTCAACGTGGCGATTTAATTATTCTAATCGCTGTCGCGGATTGGGCGCTTTATACGGTGCTATTACGTAAATTACCGCCAACCTTAAAAGGCTTGCCGATTCTGGGTTACACCGTTTGTATTGGCTGGCTAGCGCTAGTGCCGCTGTATGCCTATGAACATCTCATGGTGCAGCGCTATATGCCCTTTAATATGACCAGTATCATTAGCGTTACTTATGTAGCTGTATTTGCGTCGGTATTAGCCTATTTATTTTGGAATCATGGTGCGGCCAAAATTGGAGCGAGTCGAACCGGTCAGTTTGCCCATATTGTGCCCGTTGCAGGTATTTTAATTGCGACCTTAGTTTTAGGTGAGCAATTGCATAGCTATCATTTACTAGGCATTGTCTTAGTCGCCAGCGGCATTATTTTAGCCAACTTGCCGCTTAAAACGTCCAGTGCGGTACAACAGTCCTAGCGCTTAAGCCTACTTCACAGAAGCTAGTGGCTTGCGCTATGGTTAGAAGATCAATCCATCCCATCTACCATTATTCAGGAGGAAGCCTTATGTGTGATTTACAGGGTTGTGGACCACAGAATCAATTACCACCCATTCCGCTCAGCTCACAGCAACGTCGCTTATTTTTGCAAGGTTTGGCCTGCTTACCTTTAGCCACTGTTTTATCTTATCCCGAGCTTGCCAAGGCTGCCGCAGCAACCACACAAGAAGCCTCGTTTAAGCTAGAAATGGGTGATGAAGTCAAAGCCTCGGTGGCGTTACCCGCCTCACCCGAAAAAGCACCAGCAGTGTTATTGATTCATGAGTGGTGGGGGTTGAATGATCAAATTAAAGCGGTGGCGGCTGAGTTGGCCAATATGGGTTATTTAGCGATTGCCGTGGATTTATATGCTGGCAAAGTGGCGGCTAATGCTGATGAAGCTAAGGAGTTGATGGGGAAAATTGATCCTGAAATGGCTACGGAAACCATGAAGGGCTGGGTGGAGTGGGCGAGAAAGCATGAACGCAGTTCTGGCAAAGTCGCGACGCTAGGCTGGTGTTTTGGTGGAGGATGGTCACTGAATACCTCAGTGGCAACTCCGGTGGATGCGACGGTGATCTATTATGGTCGTGTGGAAAAGCCCGTAGACGAGCTGAAGCAATTAGCCGGACCAGTGATGGGGCATTTTGGCAAATTAGATAAAAGTATTAATGAAGAAATGGTAAAAGGCTTCGAGAAAAACATGGAGGCTGCAGGCAAGACCGAAGCGCTAACGGTGTATTGGTATGACGCGGATCATGCGTTTGCTAATCCAAGCGGAGCGCGTTATGACGAGGCGAATGCTAAGCTTGCGTGGGAACGTACCAGTGATTTCTTAAAGATGAATTTGCAATCTGCTTAAACAACTCAGTACCGCTTCAAGTTTTAATCAAGCTTGAAGCGGTATGAGATGAAGTTGTTAGGCTAACGGTTGGCCGCTATTTTGACGCGAATAGCGTTTAGATGAAATCACCGATAATACAATGAAAGTCACACCAATTAAGCCCGTGATCACTTCAGGAATGTGGTAGTAAATACTTAATAACATAATAACTGCCAGTGCACCGATGCCATAATGTGCGCCATGCTCTAAGTAGATGTAATGATCTAAAGTCCCTTGGCGTACCAGATGAACGGTCATCGAGCGCACGAACATTGCGCCTACCGCCAAGCCCAGCATAATAATGACGACATCATTGGTAATCGCAAATGCACCGATAACCCCGTCGAAGGAGAAAGACGCATCCAGCACTTCTAAATATAAGAAGCCAGCTAAGCCCGAACGCTTTGCTGTTTCAACGGCCGCATCGCCTGCTGCTTCATCTTCAAAAAAGATATCTAAACTACTGACCATAATATGTAGCAGTACACCTGCCAAACCGGCTTCTAATACTGTTAAGCGTGTGGCATCATCGATGGGCAGTGTGTATTGCAGGATCATTAAAATAAACAGAGCCAATAAAATGCTCATCACATCCAGTTTACCCAGCTTAGCTAACTGCCGTTCAATAGGTTTCAACCAGTGTACCTCTTTGCTGGTGTCAATCATGAAATCCAGAAAGACTAATAATAAAAACATCCCACCAAAGGCTGCGATTCCAGCATGGCTTGCCATCAGGTGTTTAGAATATTCATCGGGATTATTCAGTGCTAAAGTAGTAACTTCGCCCACACTCAGTCCGGTGGCAATGGCAACGATGGCAATGGGGAATACTAAACGCATGCCGAATACTGCAATTAAGATACCGACCGTTAAAAATAATTTCTGCCATTTTTCATCCATATCCTTCAGGATGGAGGCGTTTACCACCGCATTATCGAAGGATAGGCTTACTTCCATAATGCTGAGTACGACGACTAAAAATACAGCGGTTAGGACACCCATTGGGTGAGTAACCCCCCACCATGCGGCTAAACCGACACAAATAATAGTAACCAGAATAGAATATTTAAAATTTTGGAACATATGCCACGCCAGAGGGTCTAAAAAGATGCGGCATTATCTACATCTACCAAGGTATGGACAAGAATCCATGTTGAAATGTTTATTTTATTTTTAACGCTAATAGCCGCGTTCAAAATCCACCTCATACAATAAAGGCTCATTGTTACGAAAACGCTCATAATTTTTTGCAAAAATGCTCACTATTTGCGGTGGGAAAGAATGTGCTGCTACATGCGGTGTCAGGTAGACATTAGGCAATTGCCATAATGCGCTATCCACGGATAGGGGTTCGCGTTCAAACACATCTAGGACGGCGGCGCGTAGTTTGTGTTGTTGAAGCGCGTCAATCAAAGCCGCTTCATGCACACTAGCTCCACGTCCTACGTTAATGAGTACCGCTTCCGGTTTTAAATACTTTATAGTTTCCGCATTAATAAAATGCTTGGTATGTGGCGTATCGGGTAGCACTAGCACTAAATAATCTAATGGCTCTAAAAATGTCTGTACTTGATCCGGTGTATAAACGGGAATGTCAGTTTCAAGCCTAGCATTACTTCGCTTTAAGCCACTAACCTGCATACCAAAATGCTGAGCGGTTTCGGCAAGGTGTAAGCCAATGGAACCCAAACCTGCAATCCCTAGCGTTAAACCTTGTAAGCCACGGTAAGTTAAACGCTCCGGCTGCCATTGCTGAGCGCTTTGATAGGCTCGCGCCGCACAGAATTGCCGCTCCAAAGATAAAATGCTACCGAACACATACTCACTCATGAAAGGGCCAAACACTTCACGCACATTAGTCAAACAATAGTCACGCCGTAAGTTGGCTGGCATTAAGCGCTCCACACCGGCATAAGTCGCTTGTACCCATTTTAATTGAGGCATTTGAGCGAGAACGGCTGCTGTTAAGGCAGGTTGCCCCAGTACGATATCGCAGTGTGCTAAAAACGGTTGAGCCACAGCGATGTTGTCAGCGTAGTACAAGCGTAAATCCGTTAAGGCGTAACGCGCCAGCGCCGCTTGATATTCCAGCAGATCTGGCGTTAAAACTAAGGCATGATGCATAAATTACCTTATTGTTAAAATCGTTAAGCCCTTAGTGGTTAGGTGACTTGGGGCTAGGGCTGCTTAACAAGCTCGAGATGCGGCTAATAACAGCACTTTGATCTTGTAGTAAGTCTTGTGCAGTATCACCATCATGATTGGTTAGCTCACGATTTGCACCCAATTTAAGGAGTAATTCTACCATATCAGGGTAGAGCGCGCGTACCGCCATGTGTAATAAGCGGTCACCATTGTCACTGGCCACTAAATCAGGATTTTTGCTTTTATCTAATAAAAAAGCGAGTACATAAACTTGATTATTAGCGACTGCAGCCACAATACAAGCATCCTGTAATTCAGCGCCTTTTTCTAGCAGGGTTCTGACTGCTTTTAATTTACCTAACATGCTGGCGGCACATAAGACCGGTTGGCCTGTTCCGGTAATTTGATTCACATCCGCGCCTGCTTTTATAGCTTGGCTAATGGCGTCCGGATCATCGCTGAGTACGGTACGTATGAAAGCTTCGGCAGTCTCTAGCTCATCGCTATTTCTTGCTCTGGAAGAAGTATTTAGGGTGAGTAATAGGGTAAATAATATAAAGGTGATAAGGTGTTTCATGTTAGCCATCCTTGCTATTAATGCTTGTAATTGTTAGAGATTTTTTCTCTAAGCATTAAGCAGTGGTATGTATCTTGCAAGATAATAGCTGGCTTAACGAGACTAATCCAAAGATAAAAGGCCACTGAGAAAACTAATAGCGACCAACATCCGTGTTAGTCGCGTACTAGCCCACCTGGAGGACGCAATCTTTCAGGCAGTAGGAGAAAATGTTTTAGTAGCGGGGTTGTTGATAATAACCATTGCCATAATTTGCATGACGGTAGTCGTCGTCGGTACGTGCTTGGTAAATGTCACGCTCTAGCTCTTGTAATAAGCGTAATAAACGATCATGTTCCGCCGCACTTAGGCAATTATCGCCTAACATACTGGTTTTTTCGCGTAAAATAAAATTCTGTTTGTCATTTAAGCGCTCTGATTCACGGCGCGTTAATTGTCCTGATTGACGCCCTGCCAATAGATTGTTCGCATGTTTGCCCAGCATATCATCGACTTGGCGCGGTGAAACACAATAAGCTTGTGGTGGGTGATGACGAGGACGATTCGGGGGGTAGGGGGTGACAATAACCACTGGAGGCGCTACAGAGCTTTGTGGCGGTGTCACATAGGTTGGAAATTCATTCACATTTTCGGGTGAGACATAGGTCACTCCATTACCATGCGCAAAGCTAGCTGGGGCAGTAAATAGGCCAGCACTCAATAAGCCAACAACAAAAGCCGATTTTAACATGATTGTTCTCCTTTCAATCGGGGCAAAGTACAACTAACACTATGCAGTCAGACACTGTTTATGGGAGACAGTTCCTTGCCTAGTATTGAACTGAGAACCCTGTTCAACCGAGTTAGGGAGTAAAGGCAGTTTTTAGCAGTTTAGGCTCTTGGCGCAAATGCGCGGCAGGGAAGACCGATTCACTACGGATGGCTAAGATGGTGTCGTCGGTCATCATAGCGCGAATCGCACTAATCGGAATGCGCTTATTGCCTTGTAAAGGATCAGCCAATAAAGCTTTGCCGCGTGAATAATCAGAAATGAATACGTAATGCGGCACGCCAACAACCTTAATGCGTGTAATGACACTTTGATTTTTGCTCAAGATCCGATACACGCTGGTAGCGGGCACTAGCTCATTAGGCAAGCCTTGTTGGCTTAAATGTTGGGCAATATCCTCATATAACCACCAACCACTTTTGCGAGTAACCGCTTTGGCATAGGCCACGCCTGATTGTCCGCCTGCCCATTTGACTGCCATGGCAGCGGTTGCGGGGCCACAGTTTTCTAAATTACTGCCTTGCCCTTCATACCAAGGGTAAGCGGTTTCGGCACGATATTGACCCGTACAACCCAGCATCAAGCTCGTTATCACTAAACTGGGAATACATTTGACCCAGCGTTGAAAGGCGTTTGAACGCATCATTTTTTATAATTATATGGGCTTATGACGCTGCCATTGTAACGTAGTGGCTTAACTTAAACCTGAATTGATAGAGAAAATCGACTGGCGGTAGGAAGCAGAAAAGGGCTTATGCTATGCTTGCGCACAATTTTTAAGATAAGGGTTCAATCATGACAAGTTTAACTCAAGCACAGAATGAAGCGTTAGTACGTTTATTGATCGCCGCACGTTATCAAGACAAAAAATTATCCAGTCTAGAACAAGTAGAATTTGATAAGCACTTAGAAGCCTTAGCATGGCAAGGCTCACCCGATATTACTACCTTTGCACTGCGTGAGGCATCCAGCATCCGCAAAATGTTGTCAGAACCCAGTAGCTCACAAGAAGCCTTTATTGAGTTACAAGTTGTTGAGTTTTCCAGCCCCAGTGACAAGGAATCCTGTTTAAAAATATTGGCCGAGGTGCTGGCTTCTGATCAACTAGCAGACAGTGAAAATGCCTTTTTAAAACAAGTTGAAGCCGCTTTAAAAAAATAAAATCTTGACTCAACAAAGTCTAAGATGGCTTAGACTTTGTTAGTTGGTAGGCGTCTATTCCCACTCTCTCATAAGCGTGGTACTGAAGAGTGAGGATTAAAACTTGCAATTTTTATAAGCCACCTTATGTTATTGGCATTCATATTATTTTTAGGAATTGTGTTTCATGGCTGACTCCCCTTATGTGTTTGAAGCAACGGCTCAAACCTTTTCACAAATCTTAGCACAACATCCTCAAACACCGGTTTTTATCGACTTTTGGGCGGATTGGTGTCAACCCTGCAAAACGCTTGCGCCACTATTAGAAAAGCTTGCTAATGAATACCAAGGCAGCTTTATTGTGGTGAAAATTGATACCGAAAATCCACAAAATAAGGCTCTTATCAGCCAATTAGGGATTCGTAGCTTGCCCACGGTCAAGATCGTATTAGGCGGCAAAATTATTGATGAGTTTTCGGGCGCTTTACCTGAGCCTGAGCTAAGGAAAATTATTAATAAGCACCGTGTACGTCTCACGGAGCCGTATCGCCAACAAGCTTTAGCAATGGAAGCTTCAGGTGATTGGGAGGGCGCGATTGATCTGATGATGCAAGTAGTGGAGCGTGAACCTGACTTTTATGAGGCCATGGTAGAATTATCGGGGATGTTATTGCAAGTGGGTCGTTTGGATGAAGCCGAAACATTCGCCAAACAAGTGCCAGCGGGTGCAATTCTGAGTGAAGTCATGCAAGCCTTACAAGCTGAGCTAAAATTAGCGCGCTTGCGTTTAGAAGCGGGTGGCGATGATACCAGTGGCTTAGAGCAACGCTTGACTGCTAATGCCAATGATTTAGAGGCACTGTTGCAGTTAGCCAAAATCAGAGTTGCACAAGGTGAAATCGAACAAGGTTTGGCGATGTATTTACAGGTTATGCAAAAAGATCGTAGTTTTGGTGAGGATGCAGGGCGTAAAGGTCTGATCAGTACGTTTGAAATGCTCGGCGCCAATGATCCTTTGGTTAAAAAATACCGAAACAAAATGTTTTCATTATTGTATTAAACCCTCGCTATCATTTAAGCCATCAAGAGGCTACGTTTTTAGTTAGCCTTTTGATCGGGACGATCTCTACCCCAGTTGTATCAGTTTGATCGTGACCAATCACAGTAACTTCACCCTTACATCTATTTTTTCCGTAAGGCTAAATCAACATATTTGCCAGCGGTTTGTGCAGTGTTGACTGGAATATGGTTATTCACGCCAGAAACAAAGCCTACTATAGGGATATTGGCAGTGGGATCGTTTGTTAATAAAGTAATCGTGGCTTTATGTCTAAGACAGCCAAATCAATCGCGGCCGGTTTTGTTGATAGGGCAGCGAAGAGCGGTCATGTATTAGAAACTATTAGAAAAGTTTAATTGAAACTTATGCTAAACATGGCTTTTTGTCTTGGTGAAAATCAAATGGCAAGTATTCTGGTGAAATGTCCTAAACACGTCTACCGACATGGTAAAGCTCGTAGGAGCCTTCAACGTTACCGTTGTCGTGTCGTCAGCATTGTTTCCACTGGACTACCGGTATTAAGCCAACAAACCTAGAGTGACCGACAAGATGGTTGATATAGCTATAAACGACTCCGGTGGTCAGGATACAGGGCAAGTATTGGTTATCAGTACTACCACATGCATGGTTCACTTAAAAAACTAGTAATCAAGAAGTTCACCCAAAGCATTGAATGTCAGAACCTCAACTTTTGTACCGGATCAAGCGGCTGCAACGCAAAACTATCTGCTTGTCAAATTTCGTCGAAATGCACGATAAGGTCATCGGCGAATTTATCAACATGCTACTCTTGCAACTTTTCTAAGAAATGACCAAATTTTTTAATAACTTAATTATGCTTTGATTTCAAATAAACCATACATAAAAACTATTATTGATAATAAAAATCAATTGTTTTTCTTTCGTACAGTAAGTGTTCTTCCGCTTTATTTTATACTAAGAGCTGCTCTACAATAAAGTTAAAGAAGCTCATTAGACTACATAATTAAGTGGCTAACGCGGTTAAAAATTTTTTATGATAGAGGGTGGTCTATTAACTTAATCTATAGATTTATGGTAATGAAATAACCAAAGACATAATATTCATTGGTTCAACAGTTTGATGGAAAAACCTATCAACTATAGCCTCACATTTTGTATTATCTATAAACCCTTGTGATAATAAACATTTTCCAGAGGGGTCTTTCTGACAAATATAGAGATGTGTGGAATACAATTTTTGTATCCTGTCTCTATTTATTAAGCACAAATTTGCAGCTCCAGTTATTCTATAGTCGTGACGATACTTGTAATCTCCTAGTTTAGCTTCAAAACTGATTGCCCTTTCAAAAATGGCATTATTATTGTAAAACTTAGTATCTAAAGCTATTTCTTTCTTAGCAACATCATATTCACCGTTAGCTCTATTTTCTAAGCTGTACCGAGAGAAAACATCCTGGATAGTTAATGTTTTTGGATCAGAATTAACCCATGTCCCAAAGGTAGGTAGGATGATGTTGTTTGTAATTTCTGTTTTACTAACATCTGGGGAGAGGCAAGGATTATAATTATTTTTTAATCCATAAAGTACTGTGTCACTACAATTATCATCTGATGGATTATATTGAGAAGTATCCTCATAAGCTATAAAATTATTTAATTTTCTATCTCCACTCCAGTCACATATTGTATTATTTGAATATCTATTATTTAAATTAATAGCAGAAATACTATATTCAGAATCTGAATCGGATATATAGGGTGATGTGGATTTTTTATGCCTCTTATCTTGAACTATGTTAAAAATATTATATTGAATCTTATTATTTGAAGCCGTAAAAAACCGGATTGCGCCTGGTAATTTATCGTTTTTATTATTGTTTTCTCCACAGTTTCTATATATTTCAATCAAGGATTGGCCTTTATTTCCATTTGCTGCTTTTTCAATATAAACTGTAGCCACAGGTCCAATAATATTTTGGCGAATTATGTTATTGCTGGAGGCGTCAATTGCAATGCATCCTCGTTTTGGAATGATATTATCTGTCTGGTCAGAATCATAATTACAGTTTTTGATTATATTGCCTTCAATTAAATTTTGTTGTGACTGCGCATCTAGATATATGGCTAGCCCAGGGCTATTTCCACCAGATGTATTGATTCTATTGTTTAAGATATTTACTTTGGCAGAGAAAGGCTCGATATAGATTGGTATTCCTGTAGTGTTATCTATATTAATATTTTTTATATAGTGAGAGCTATTTTTGTTTATATTTGATGCTAGAGCCTCAATATCATTAAGTGACATTATGCCCTTTCTATAAGCAAGTGTTATTTTTACTGGGTCGTGATTTAAGGGAGTTGAAAACGCTTTGATGGAGCTTTATCGTTAAAGGCATTTGATCTGAGGAAGAGGTGTGTATGGCCACCGTACCAGTCGACTGCCGCTACTGTCAAAGTGCATCGATTTACAAACACGGCTATGCGCGTAGTGGTGAACCGCGTTACCGCTGCCGTGATTGCCAACGTAGTTTTCAACTTTACTATCATAATGTGGGCAACCGCGACGGTATTCCCGAAAAAATTGTTGAGATGGCGATCAATGGTTCAGGGGTTAGAGA
>NZ_AQVE01000016.1 GCF_000371925.1 Thiolinea disciformis DSM 14473
CTTTCAAACTGGCATTGTATTGCACGGATGATTGGGGCGCTTATGAGCGTTTATTGCCTGAAGATAAGCATTTAATCACTAAGCGCTACACACAAAGCATTGAACGGCAAAACCTGAATTTGAGGATTTGGATTAAACGTCTAGCACGCAAGACGATCTGTTTTTCTAAGTCTATCGAGATTCATGACAAAGTCATTGGAACCTGTATCGAAAGACGCTTCTTCAACTCCTTTAAATCATGACCAACACCCGTATATCAAACACCGCCAGTTTTTAAATGATCTATTCAAATTCGCCATTCAACGCGGATTTATCAACCACAATCCGGTGGAAAATACTGAAGTTAAACGCGAGCCGAAGCGCAAAAAGCAAAGGCACACCCTAGAAGGGTATTTAAAAATCTACAAAGCCGCGCCGGACTGGCTCAAACGTGCCATGCAAATAGCGTTATTATCGCTGCAACGGCGTGCTGATTTAGTCGGTTTGCATCGTGATAGGATTGATATGCACGAACGCACCATCACTATATTACAAAGCAAAACCAAAAATTATGAAAACCCAGTCTTTATTAAAATAAAAATGGGTGAAGAATTATATGCAGCGGTAAAAGATTGTTTTAATAGCGGGGTGCCATGCCCGTATTTAATCCATTACCGCCCCAAACGCATGACCACCGAACAGCGCAAAGCCAAATTGCATCCCTTTGCTGTCACACTTGATCATTTGAGCAAAAGCTTTTCTGCTATTCGTGACCAATGCGGTGCTTATGACCACCTGCCTAAAGACCACCGCCCCAGCTTGCACGACCTGCGGGCGCTGGGATCCTATCTTTATGAAAAAGCGGGCTACCCACTGGACTACATTCAAGCCCTAGACGGACACGCCACACCAGCCATGACCCAACGTTATATCGACGGCCACGAAGCTAAAAAGCCTGTGATTGTCCACGCCGATTTAAGTCTTCGCGTGATGGAACAGCTCTAGCTTTACAGTGCGGGCTTGCACTTTTGTTGATATGCTTAATTAATGCTCATTTCACGAAAGCAATAAAAAATGAATAAAACCGACTTTGCGAAGATATTAAGAGAACTAAATGAGCTTGGAATTAATGATTAACAGATTAAAGCAGGGAATAAGCAATGAGTGACAGTCTCAACCAACAAGCCTTATTGACCTATCAGGATGGCGGTTCAAAAAATATAGAGATTATAGTATCAAATGAGTCTGTATGGATAACGCAGAAAAATCTTGCGGAAATTTTTGGCGTTAATGTACCCGCCATATCAAAACACATCAGCAATATTTTTGAGGAGGGCGAGTTAGATGAAAATTCAGTTGTTTCCATTTTGGAAATAACTGCCTCCGATGGAAAGAAATACAAAACGGCTCACTACCATCTTGATGCCATCATTTCAGTGGGCTATCGAGTCAACTCGCAAAAGGCAACAAAGTTTCGTATTTGGGCTACGCAAGTATTAAGGCAATACATCACTGATGGCTTTGTCATTGATGAAAAACGTTTGCGAGATGACCCTGAAAAACTTAATAAGTTAGCTGCAAAAATACGCGAGCTTAGAGCTAATGAGAAAAATGTTTATGCGTCAGTTCGAGAATGCTTCAAAATTTCAGCTTCAGATTATGATCCGTCCTCTCCAGAAGTTAAGACGTTCTATGCGCTACTACAAGATAAATTTCATCATGCTGTTACCAAAATGACAGCTTCTAAACTTATTCTTGAGCGCGCTGATCATGCAGATCAAAATATGGGGGTGCAATCAGTTGAGGGCTTTTTGCCAACTTTAAAAGAAGCTCAAACCGGTAAAAACTACCTTACCGAAAGCGAGCTATATCGCCTCCATCTGCTTTCTGAGCAATTTCTACTATATGCCGAATCTACGGCTCTTCGCGGAGAGCGAATGACCATGAGGCAGTTGCATCAGCAGCTAGATAAATTACTAATACTAAATGGTTATCCTGTCTTTGATGGCTATAAAGACTTTCTTAAAGACTCAGCTATGCAACACGCTGAAAAAGAGTTCGAGCTTTATCTTGAGTTAGAAAAGTTAAAATTACTGGGCGTAGAAGTTGACCTTCAAGCTTTTTATGATGGTGAATATGATATATACAAAGACCAAACCGAGAAAATGACGGTAAAAACCATGAGCAAGATGATAGAGATTAGAAAGCATTCTAACTCAGAAAAGCCAAAAGAACTACCGTATAACCCTTGGGCATAAAGTTCAGGAAGAAAAACACTTCTATCTTATTGATTTTTCTAAAAAGAACGAATCTCGTACTTTTGAAATAGACATCCCACCAAGAGGCTTAACGGTCATTACCAAAGAGGCCGTAAAGCCCCTGGTTTTAGGCTGGAGATAGAAGACTAGCACAACGTCCGGCGGTTCGATCCCACCACTTGACACGCCAGTATAAAAGCTATACTTTTACCAAATGCAGCAAAAAACTGCATCGGGATTAGGAACCCCGTCGTGAACTGAACGCACAAACCGCGTTAAGCGGTTTTTTTGTGCCTGCGGTATACTTGCGGGTGCAAAAGTCCTCTATGTGGGACTGTGCGGGGCAGCCGTCAGGCTGGCCGGTATTCAGTTCCCGGTAGTTCCTAACCCTGTACAGCTCCCGCACCTCTGCTTAGGAACCAGACTGCGGGTAGTCCAACACTGAACTGGAACTACCATTATGCAAAACGTCACTATTACTATTAGTACCGACCAATCCACTAAAACAACCCCAACTATTTCTAATACCTTCTGCTTTGGTGAAAGCAGCATCCGTATCATTACCATCGATAATGAACCTTGGTTTGCTGTTGCTGATATTTGCGACGTGCTCGGCTATACCAACAGCCGAAAAGCCCTTGCGGATCATTGCCGTACCCCCGGTGTAACGAAACGTGACATGGGGGTCATCACCGGCTACAAAACTGACGGAACGCCAGCGATTCAGCAGGTTTCAACTACCTTCATCAACGAAGGCAACCTTTACCGCCTCATCATCAAAAGCCGCAAACCCGAAGCGGAAAAGTTTGAAAGCTGGGTTTGTGATGAAGTCCTACCCAGCATTCGCAAGACGGGCGGCTATCTTGCTCCGCTACCTGAAGTAAAAACTATTAGCGCTGCCCAATACATTGCCCTACGCAATCGTATCGACTTCTTTGTAGGACGCATCGGCGCATCAGGTTCAGCCGTCTTTGAATTGCAAAACACCTTACGTTTCCATTTTGACATTGAAAATATCGCCAATATCCCTGAAGAGCGTTACCAAGAAGCCGTGGATTTAGTGGACACTTGGGAAAAACGAACCTTTAATGAATTTATGCCCCTGCTGAAAGAGCTGCAAACAGAATGGATTCATCACCACTTATGCCGCGCCGCACCTTTTACTGCCTACCTAAAGAAAACATGGAAGAAAAAGTTCAAGGCTTTACTCCCTCGCCCGCTCAATTGGAAACAAATCGCCAGCCAACTGGAGATTGCACCATGACCAACTTCGAACAACAAGCCTACCAAGCGACCCGTGAATTGGTTGAAACCGGCAAGCTCTCTATCTGGGATAGCATCATCCGCCAAGCGGAAATGGGCATGATTAAGGCCGCTTTAGCACTTACCGACGGCAACCAAACTGAAGCGGCTTTACTTTTACAGAAAAACCGCTGCACCTTACGAGCACGCATGGGGCAGCATCAACTGCGGTAGATTGAAGCAGCACAAGGACGTGCCGCTCTCCAGAATACGGAACAAATACGGAACAAATACGGAACAAGCTCAGAAACAAAAAAGCCGACCTAGCGTAAGTACTTGATCGGCTTCAAAATTTTGGTAGGCATAATTGGACTCGAACCAACGACCCCCACCATGTCAAGGTGGTGCTCTAACCAACTGAGCTATATGCCTAGTGTGTGAGGAGGAGAACTATACTGAAACCGTTCAGCTTGTGCAATAGCTTTTACACGCTTTCTCCGCACCTTAGGGCATCGTTTGTTCAGCTTGCGCCAATAAATCTGGCCCACCAGCACGCTTATATAATTGTGGCGCCCGTGCCCGATTGGTCGCGAAACCACCTCGACCTGGTTTACTAGGACGCACAATGGGCTTGGGCGCAGGTGGTGCAACAGTCGCTACTCTTTCCGCTACTTGAAAAGGCGAACGGAATGAGGCTTGTACGCGCTGAGGCTGAACGGCTAGGTTCGGACGATAAGAAGCTTTTTGTAAAACCGCTTGGTTTGGACTTGGATTGGCAGATTGCAATAAAGCTCGCACCGCATTGGCTAGCAATTCCGCATTATCGTTTTCACTCGAGTTGCTCTCTGCTAACGCTGGTAACTCCACGGCTTCGCTGCCCTTTTTGCCCGAAAGCTTTTCATAAACTGCCATCACATTGCGCACGTAATGCTTGGTTTCCGTGTAAGGTGGCACACCATCATATTGATCTACCCTCCCCTCACCCGCATTATAAGCAGCTAACACTTTGGTCAAGTCCCCCTTATAACGCTTTAATAACCAACTCAGGTAGCGCGTGCCACCTTGAATATTTTCGGTTGTATCAAAGCTATTAGAGACGCCAAAACGTAGCGCGGTATCAGGGATGAGCTGCATCAAACCTTGTGCGCCTTTAGGTGATTCCGCGCTATGGTTATAGCAAGATTCAATTGCAATCACGGCCTTAATCACCGCCTCTTCCACACCATAGCGCTTAGCATATTGCTCAATGGCTTCTTGATAAGGCTCTGCACGCGCATGTAATTTTTTTACAGACCAACGTGCACAAGGATGAGAAAGGGGTAATGGTTCGATGGTTTTTAATAATTCTTTTTCAGTAGTGGCAGGCGAGGCATGAACTAGATTAGCTCCAATGCTAAGCATAAATGCTAAGCCCATGAACTGTTTTATTTGCATATATAATTCCATTGCTAACTTATAATATAAGAGCTGACTAATATTATAAGTGTTTCGTCCTGAATGAAAAATTCATTGGTCGCAGAGTGGGAATATAAAAGATAGACCACAATTACGCTTTAGTCACACCGATAAGCCGGTACGTTCAAGCGTTGTTTGGGCAACTTTATTACGCAAATAAACCGGTTGAGCCAGTTCAGGCGCTAGTGCTGTCGCCAAACCAGCAAAACGCGCTAATTCGGCAATATATTTAGCTTCTGGCAAATAATCGGCCAAAGCGGGAGTAGTGCTTAGATAAGCCGCTAAATGTTCTGCTAAATCATCAGCATACACTGACCAAGCACTTCCAACACCCAGCCATTGCCCGCGATTGGGTAGCGGAACGGAGGTAGGTGCGAGCACTTGCTCAGCATTCTCCAGCTGCATACGACCTGCTTGTAGCGAATATTGCCCCCAATACATCTCGCCCATACGCGCATCCAAACCCACCAACACTTGTGTCACCTTGGTTTCTTGATACGCTTTTTGTGCCAAAGCAGCCAGCGTCGATACGGGCATTAGGGGTTTATGAGCGGCTAAGGCTAATCCTTGAGCAATGCCAGTGGCAATACGCACCCCTGTAAAAGCCCCGGGCCCGCAACCAAAAGCTATGGCATCCAGTTCTGATAACTGAAGGGTTGCTTGCTTGAGCACCGACTCAATCATAGGCAAAATTAAACGCGTATGGGCACGCGGTGTGATTTCAAACGCACTAAAACAAGCTTCATCGGTAAGTACCGCAGCAGAACAAGCATCGCTGGAAGTATCCAAAGCTAATAATTTCATGCGGCACTCTGCTGTTCTGGGCTTTTGGGTGGTATAGGTAGTTCTTGCTTGGCAAAAAAGCGTTCTACTACGGCTAATTTTTGGGTACGTGGCATCGTCGGTAAACTATCTAAAAACGTTTTGCCATAAGAACGATCCCGCAAACGGGTATCGCAGATCATCAATACTCCACGATCCTGCTGATCACGAATGAGACGCCCTACCCCTTGCTTTAAGGTAATGACAGCTTGCGGCAATTGATAATCATTGAAAGGATTTCCGCCTTGCTGTCGTATTGCTTCTAAGCGCGCCTCTAGCACAGGATCATTGGGTGCGGCAAAGGGTAATTTATCAATAATGACACAGGATAACGCTTCACCACGCACATCGACCCCTTCCCAGAAACTAGCAGTACCTAATAACACCGCATTGCCCAAGTCACGAAAACGTTGAATCATCTCACGGGGTGGCGCTTCACCTTGAATTAACAGAGGATAATCCAATTGACCTTCTAATAATTGCGCAGCCTCATTCAACGCACGATAACTGGTAAACAGGATAAAAGTACGCCCGCCACAGGCACGAATTACTGGCAAAGCGGCATCAATCATATGCGCCACAAAATCTGGCCGTTGTGGTTCTGGTAAGCCCGCTGGCAGATATAACAAGGCCTGATGCCAATAATCAAAAGGACTATCAAGCTTTAGCGTGCGCGCTTCGTTTAACCCTAGTCGGCTCGTAAAATGTTCAAAGGACTCCCCCACTGCTAAGGTGGCGGACGTCATCACCCAACGGCAAGGCAAGGCGTCCATACAGCGGCGCAAGGGTGAGGTAATATCCAAAGGGGTAGCCGTAATGGCAAAACCCCGTGTAAAGGTTTCGAACCATTGCACTTTATCCGCTTGCGGCTGCTGTAAATCGCTGAGACGCTGTTGAAAATCGCTCAAACGCTGATAAGCTAAAGCAAGCCCTTTACTACGCTCCAGGGTCGCTTCCAGCATAAGCGCCAACTTACTCAGGCACTGCTCCAAGACTTGCATTTGCTCCGTCACGCCTGCCCGATCACGTAATTGACTCCACGGCGCTTTCTGTCCGGGCGCCTCCATCGCCAACCGTAAATCAGCGATTGCCTTTTCTAAAGCCGGTAATTCGTCGCGTACTTGCACTAAATCACTAGCATTTTCCAAGACCTCATTACGTAGATCACGTGACCAGTCTAATAATTGACGACTACTTAATGATTCACTAAAAAAACTTGAAGCAATATCAGGGAGTTGATGAGCCTCATCTAAAATCACCAAGTCCACTTGCGGTAATAACTCACCCAAACCATCCTCTTTTAAGGCCATATCCGCAAAAAATAGATGATGGTTCACGACGACGACATCAGCCTCTTGGGCTTGGCGACGCGCCTTCACTACAAAACAGTCTTGATAAAATTCGCAATCCGTCCCTTGACAATTTTCGAGGGTCGAAGTCACTTTCGGCCATACTTCCGCATCGCGTGGAATCGCGGTCATTTCAGCAATATCGCCTTCTTGGGTGACCCGCGCCCAATCAGCAATACGCCGTAACCACACAATTTCCTTACGATCACCAAAACGCCCTTCGGACTCAGCCAAGGCTAAACGCAATAAGCAAAGATAATTAGCACGTCCCTTCAGTAAGGCGCGGCTCGGGTTATAACTTAATGCCTTACTTACTAAGGGTAAATCCTTGAAAAATAATTGGTCTTGGAGGGTTTTACTACCGGTAGAAATGATCACACGACAACCCGAGACAAAGGCGGGCACCAAGTAAGCAAAGGTTTTGCCTACTCCCGTTCCTGCCTCAACCACTAGCACACCGTTGTCTTGTAATAGCTCACGAATGGCTTGCGCCATGGCTTGCTGTTGAGGACGCGCTTGAAAACCGGACACATGCTTAGCAAATGCCCCTGTTTCACTTAACCAATCAGGTGATGGCGTGTCCAGAATGCATCTATCCTAAGGTAAGAAACGTTGACTACGCTGACGCACACTCGGATCATCTGGCGCTAAGGTCAGCGCTTTTTCAGCCATGGACGCTGCTTGACGCTTATCGCCTTGCTGTTGATGCACTTCGGCGAGGCGCAACCATAAATTCGCATCATCGGGGGTAATGCGTAAGGCTCGCTCTAAAGTGGAAGCGGCACGTCCAGTATTACCCGCTGCCAATTCATTATTCGCTTGGCGCATTAAAACAGCTACTGCTGGATTACTAGAGCCAAAACTAGAACTTGAAATACTAGGGGTCGAGCTAGCGCTAATGGTGGTACTAGTGCTAGTACTGGTCGACTTACTTACTGCGTCACCAGAGCTAGGCCGTTGGAGTGGCGTCACCGAAGTGGTGACTGTGCCGTTATTATCGGTGCTAGCATTGTTAGTGCCTGCATCCTTCTTAATATCTAAGACTTCAACCTGTACCTTACCTTCATCCCAAAAAGGCTTCGTTTCAGCCTTGGGTGTTTTAGCTGTTTTTGAGTTAGGATCTGGATAGGGTGCGGTCATCCATGAGGGCTGAGCACGTTTCGTGGTATCAGCACGCTGTTCTGGCGGCGGCATCGTTTGCTGCTGGCGTGGTGCTTGATACGGGGCTTGTTGTTGCTGTTGCGAGGGACGCGGCAGAGGTTGCGCATCCATAATAATCGGTGGTTGATTATAATGCGGTAAGGCTTGCGGCTGTGGCTGGCCATATTGCGGCTCATAAACCGGCTCAGGTGTCATAGGCGCACAAGCAGCCAAACCCAAGGTAAGCATACTCAATAAAGTGTAAGGCAACGATTTTACTGTTATTTTCATAGTGTTCTCTCCAATTAGCGCATCAAGTCTTCCACCCAATTCCCAGCGCGGCCTTGAGCGGCTGGTCGAGCGGGAGCAGGAGCTGGACTTCCTTGAGCAGGGGCTTCTTCGGGTGAAGTGGTTGGCGCGACAGGCGCAGCACAATAGCTCACTTTCTTTGGCTGAGTACCCCGAATAAACGGCATCTTCACTGCTTTACCACAGGCCGGATTAAACAATAATCCTGTAGACTCATCCACATCGACCCAAACTAAGCGTGACGATCCACCCACTTTCATCGGTTTAGAGTTTAACTGACGCATCATATCCGACCACACATAAAGAGCGCCGGTACCACCCGTCATATTAATTGGTTTATTATCATCACGCCCAACCCACACAGTCATCACATGCTCACCTGAAAAACCAGCAAACCAGCTATCTTTTTTATCATTGGTGGTGCCCGTTTTGCCCGCAACTTTTTTCCAACTGGGCAAGGTGCCACTCAGCATTTTAGCAGTGCCTGAAACCGTGACCTGATGCAGGCCATAGTCCAATACATCCACCGATTCGGGTTTAGCCACTTGTTTAACCGTCAAAGGATAGCGCGTTA
Organism: Thiolinea disciformis DSM 14473; assembly: GCF_000371925.1. Lineage (GTDB taxonomy): Bacteria > Pseudomonadota > Gammaproteobacteria > Thiotrichales > Thiotrichaceae > Thiolinea > Thiolinea disciformis. The sequence continues at coordinate 9,129 of NZ_AQVE01000016.1, forward strand.
GGATACGACCTTGTCGCCCTTCCATGACTTGACGAATCGCTTTCAAAGGCGAGTAAGAGCCGCCTGCTGCCATGGTCTGATACATTTGCTGCACATTCATGGGCGTCATTTCCAAAGCCCCTAGCAAAATCGAAGGAAACGCGGGGATTTGCTTATTAATACCTAAATCACCCAGCATCTTGATGACTTTATCTAAACCAACATCAACACCAATTCGCACCGCAGGCGTGTTACGCGATAAGGCCAAGGCTTGCATAACCGTGACGGTACCCATATCGCGCTGATCATAATTGCCCGGCTCCCAGTATTTATTACGCCCAATTTTCACTACGACAGGGCCATCACTGACTCGTGCACCCAAAGAGGAATACCGCCCGCCAGACTCAATAGCAGCAAGATAAATAGCAGGCTTCACTAAAGAACCAATTTGACGTTGGGCGGTCAGTGCACGGTTATAGCCCGGATAACGCACATTCAACCCGCCAACGAGGGCAATCACTTCACCCCCTTGCACCGTACTAATAACCATGGCACCGGTTAATTTTCCGCGTGGAATACGATTCGCGCGCTCCAGTTTTTGCACCCGATCAATGACAGTCTGCTCTGCCATTAATTGCACAATCGGATCCATCGCAGTGAAAATCAATAAACCTTCTGTACGCAAATCTTCTTCGCGATAATCGCGCTGCAACTGTTGACGCACTAAATCCAAATAAGCCGGAAAAGGACTAGCACCTGAAGGAGGCTGAGGACTTACGCCTAAAGGCAAAGCACGGAAGGATTCGGCTTGCTGAGGCGTCAGGATTTTTTCCTGCTCCATGACGGTTAACACTACATTGCGACGCTCTAAAGCTTTATCGGCATTACGGCGAGGATTATAAGCACTAGAGCCTTTAGCTAAACCGACTAACAAGGCAATTTGATCGTCTTTGAGATCACGTAATTCACGATTAAAATAAAACTGAGCAGCTAAGCCAAAGCCGTGAATGGCACGATCGCCATCTTGCCCGAGATGAATTTCGTTCAAATAAGCTTCAAGAATTTCCTGCTTTGTAAAATGCAGCTCCAACAAAAATGCCATGAGGGCTTCTTTGAGTTTACGCTGCCAACTCCGCTCATTGGTTAAATAGAAATTTTTAACCAACTGTTGGGTAATCGTACTCCCGCCTTGAACCTTATCACCTGCTTTCAAGTTCGCCACCATGGCACGAATGATCGCCATGGGATTAACCCCTTGATGCTCGTAGAATTTTTTATCCTCTACCGCTAACAAAGCCTTCAATAAATTGGTCGGGACATCACCCATTTGCACAAGAATGCGATCTTCGTTATGCGTCGGATAAAAATTACCAATTAAGACAGGCTCAAGGCGCATAATTGCAACCTCACCGCCATTCGACAGGGCTAAATTAGAAACTTTGCCGCCACTGATACTTAGCTTAATACTGCGCGCATCTTCTTTATCTTGGTTAAACTGAAAACCACGCGTAATAATTTCAAAACTTTCTGCTTTGCGTTGATATTGTCCACGCTCAACTGGGCGATCAGTGACTGGCAGATAACTTAATAATTTTAATTCCTGCTCTAAATGATTGGCCTCTAGCTGCTGACCTTGAAATAACTCAAGTGGCCGTGCAAATACGCGTGCGGGTAGAGCCCAACGTTTGCTTTTGAACTGTGCTTGAACTTGCTCGTCAAGCTGCATGGCATAAACCGTGCCTGCCAATACGCCTAACACCAAGCCCACAATGAGTAAAATGCGGAATACCCGACCAAAGACTGCCATAGAAAACCAGATTCCTTTCACTATGCGTAGCCACCATGCATCTTGACTCCCACGGGCAGTTGCTTGTGGAATCTGCCTAAAATCCTGATTCAACGTTATTATCCTGCCGCTTATAGATGCCTATTTTTTGCGAATAAATCGTGACATACCTTAAAAAATTAACAGCTTAGCAGTCCATTGTTCTTAGGATTACCTCGCCGCAAGGCGTGATTTTACACGAACCGCTCAGTTTAAACAGTATACCTGATTTGAAGGCTATTATATTTAACGACTCAACCCAACATCTTTGCCATTTAGCCCCCAAAAACAACCACCTATCTAAGCGTCTATTATATTCAAACGTCAGTCGGCTTACTCTTGCGATGAGTAGACTAGGATGCAGCATCGCAACAATAAACGGGGTTCAGCACTGCATCTTTAGTCCTCTATTTATACCCAGTTTGGCCTCGCACTTTTAAAACTATCCAACACAAACAGTAACTGGTTTTCTGACCTACCCCGCACGGATTTAGCCTAGTTGTTTTTATACCACAAATTCATTATAGCCCTAAGCAGACTTCCAGAAGTGACAAAAATGTGAAGAAAAAAAGAATTTTTAGTGCAGAAAAAAGAAAGCCCCAACCAAATAGTGAGTTGAGGCCTAGAAAATGGTGGCTATGGTGAGATTCGAACTTACGACCCCAGCATTATGAGTGCTGTGCTCTAACCAACTGAGCTACATAGCCAAGAGGCTGCGAATATTAGACTGCTCCTCGATTGCTGTCAACCTTTACCGTCTATGAATACGATATTTATCAAGCTTTAAACATTAAAGCGGAAGTGGACAACATCGCCTTCCTGCAAAATATAATCTTTACCTTCTAAGCGCCAACGACCTGCATCTTTTGCGCCCTGCTCACCGCGATACTTAATGAAATCCTCATAGGCAATCACTTCCGCACGAATAAACCCACGTTCGAAATCACTATGAATTTTACCAGCGCCATTCGGCGCACTTGCACCACGATTAACCGTCCATGCACGCACTTCTTTAACCCCTGCGGTAAAGAAAGTCTGCAAGCCGAGTAATTGATAACCGGCGCGGATTACGCGATTCAAGCCCGGCTCCGTTAGCCCCATACTTGCTAAGAAATCGGCCTGATCAGGCCCATCTAATTGCGCTAACTCAGCTTCCATCGCTGCACATACCGGCACCACCTGTGCATTTTCTGCTTCCGCAATCTTACGCACCGTGTCTAAGTAAGGATTATTGTCGAAACCATCCTCATTCACATTAGCGATGAATAATAAAGGCTTGATAGTAATCAGGTGAAATTCATGGGCTAGCCGCCGCTCCTCCTCAGACATCGCCAATAAACGCGCGGCCTTACCTTCGGACAGATGCGCATAGAGACGTTCTGCTAGATTTTTAAGCGCTAATTGATCTTTACCACCCGCTTTCGCGGCCTTGGTCACACGCTGTACAGCACGCTCCATAGACTCCAAATCCGCTAAGACTAATTCTGTATTGATGGTATCAATATCATCAGCAGGATCAATTTTACCCGCCACGTGAATAATGTCGGTGTTATCAAAGCAGCGCACTACTTGAGCAATGGCATCCGTTTCGCGGATATGCGCCAAAAATTTATTACCTAAGCCTTCGCCACGGGAGGCACCCGCCACTAAACCGGCAATATCCACGAACTCCATCGTGGTAGGCAGAATGCGCTCTGGCTTTACGATTTCTGACAAAGCCTCTAAGCGTAAATCAGGTACAGGCACAATGCCCACGTTTGGCTCAATGGTACAAAACGGATAATTTTCCGCCTGAATACCTGCTTTCGTGAGTGCATTGAACAGTGTAGATTTTCCGACATTCGGCAAACCAACGATGCCGCATTTGAATCCCATACCTATTACCCTTTATTGCTTGCGATGCAATTCATTCATCGCTTTTGGTAGCTCGCCTTGAACCAATAAGCCGCTGTGATCTGCTGCACGTTCCAGTGCTTGCCTGATCAAAGTCTCATCGGTTTTGGAAGGCTGAGCTAAGACATAATTTGTGACTAAACTTTTATCGCCCGGATGCCCAATACCGATGCGCAAGCGCCAGTAATCAGGACTAAGGTGCGCATGAATATCACGCAAACCATTATGACCGCCATGACCACCGCCTTGTTTTAGGCGTGCATCACCGACTGGCAAATCTAACTCATCATGAGCCACTAAGATTTGGGTAACGGGAATACGATAGAAGTCAGTTAATTGACGCACTGCCAAGCCGCTACGATTCATGAACAGCATAGGCTTTAAGAGCCAAATGGACTCACCTTGAATCTGAATACGACACACTTCGCCGGAGAAACGTTTTTCTGGCGCAAATTGTCCGCCATATTGGCTTGCTAATTCCTCAACAAACCAAAACCCAGCATTGTGCCGGGTTTTGTCGTAATTGCTGCCCGGATTGCCCAAGCCTACGATTAAGCGAATGGGATCAGCCATTACTTGCTATTACTTAGTGAATCGCTGCAATAGCTAAATTGTGATCTTCACCCAAGGCCAACGCCGGTAAAGAAACGCCAGCAGGTAATTTCAGATCCGATAAGTGTACGATTTGGCCTTTTTCTACATTGACCATATCGACTTCAATATATTCTGGAATGTCTTTTGGTAAGCAGCTTACTTCAACTTCGTTAGTAATGCGGCTCACCGTACCACCCTGAGTTTTCACCCCTACCGAATTTTCTTCGTTCAGGAAGTGCAACGGAATATGAACTTGTAACACATGGTCTTCTTGAATACGCAACAAATCAGCGTGCATGATCACAGGACGTGAAGGATGACGTTGCAAATCGCGCAGAATCACGCGCTCTTTACGATCACCAAAGTCCACTGCAATAATTTGCGAATAAAACGCTTCATCTTGCAAATTGCGCAACAATTCATTGTGCTTTAAAGAAATGGATTGTGCCGCTTGACCAGCGCCATAGATAACAGCAGGTACTTTATTGCCCTGACGCAGGCGGCGGCTCGCACCTTTGCCCTGATCGTTGCGGACTTCAGCCTGCAACGTAAATGATTTAGACATAATTAACTCCCATTAAAACAAAAACCACCCGTTCCGCGACCAGAACCGGTGGCACTTTCCGAGCGGCTAGTCGTCTTTTTACAAGCACTGACTAGCGGCCAAATTTAGATTTCTTCGAATAAGGAAGAGACTGAGTCATCGCGATTAATACGCAAAATCGTCTTAGCCAGAATTCCTGCGACCGAAAGCTGGCGGATTCTATCACATTCTAGTGCTTTTGCACTTAATGGGATGGAATCGGTGACCACCACTTCGTCTAACTCAGAATTCATAATATTTTCTACTGCATTACCAGAGAAAACCGCATGGGTGGCGTAAGCGCAAACACTGAGTGCACCTTGCTTTTTGAGGGCTGCCGCAGCATTACACAGGGTACCACCTGTATCAATCAAGTCATCGATGAGTACGCAATGGTGTCCTGCGACCTCACCGATAATATTCATAATTTCGGCCTTATTAGGCTCGGGACGGCGCTTATCAATAATCGCCAATTGCACATTATTACCTAGTGCTTTGGACAAGGCACGCGCCCGTACTACACCACCGACATCCGGTGAAACCACAATAACATTGTCCAAATTCTTAGCTAGCACATCAGCCTGTAGCACACCTTGTGCGTAGATATTATCGACTGGCACATCAAAAAAGCCTTGTACCTGCTCAGAATGCAAATCAATGGTGAGAACACGGTCGATATGCGCGGTAGCTACCATATCAGCCACTAATTTAGCTGAAATAGGCACACGTCTGGAACGCACTCGCCGGTCTTGGCGTGCATAACCATAATAAGGGATAACCGCCGTAATACGCCCAGCTGATGCCCGATATAAAGCATCGGCCATCACCAATAACTCCATAATATTGTCATTGGTTGGCGAACAGGTTGATTGCACAATGAAAACATCTCGACCCCGTACATTTTCGAGAATCTCGATATGTACTTCACCATCACTAAAGCGTTCTGCTTTAATTTTTCCGAGGGGAATTCCGAGGTGATCAACGATTTTACTAGCAAGAGCAGGGGTAGCATTGCCAGTAAACACCATCAGTTCGTCAGACATGAACAACTCGTATGCGCTAGAAATAGAGGATGGCTGGGCCGCTAGGACTCGAACCTAGGGATGCCGGAATCAAAATCCGGTGCCTTACCGACTTGGCGACGGCCCATTAGTAGGATATTTATTTAACTATACTGGTTATTAAGCACTTGATAGAGCGGCGAAATCATTTGACTTTGTGCGACAAATCCAGACCATTGTTGCGGCAGTTGAAGTAACACCTGCTCTGCTTCAAGCTGTGATTCGAAAGCCGCAAATAAACATGCTCCAGAACCAGTTAAGCTTGTTTTCGCAAATTGCGAGAGCCAATTATGGGCTTTAGCAACGGCGGGACAAGCTTCTTTCACTACAGGTTCAAACACATTTGTTGTCTGCCCTGCAAGAAAGGTCGCCATTGTGCTAGCTTGGCAGTTGCGTGTCAAGGCCGGATGTGCAAAAAGTTTTGCAGTCGAAATATGCACATTCGGATGTACCACCACATACCACTGCTGCGGTACACTCACCGCCTGCAAAATCTCGCCAACTCCTTCCGCCCAAGCAGACTGCCCTTTAACAAAAACCGGCACATCCGCCCCCAAACGCAAGCCCAACGCGGCTAATTCATCGATACTAAGGCCACAGTCCCACAGTTTATTTAAGCCTACTAATACGCTTGCTGCATCTGAACTGCCACCGCCCAAGCCACCGCCCATCGGTAAGCGCTTAATGACCTGAATGCTCACCCCTTTTGGGGTCTGAGTGACTTGTTGTAATAATTTTGCAGCGCGTACAACTAAGTCTTGCTCGGCGGGGACGTCTACAATAGTACTGATGCGCTGGATCTCAGCCTGAGGCAAAACCGTTAAAGTAATAGTGTCACTATAATCAAGAAACACGAATAAAGTCTGGAGCAGATGATAACCATCCGCTCGCTGACCGGTAATGTGCAGAAAAAGATTAAGCTTGGCGGGTGCAGGTAAGCTAAGACTTAATAACGGGTCTGCCATTGTTTTGCAACAACCTTAGCCTTAACTTGCTCAGATGCCTTTTCTAGCTGGATTTTCTCTGGCATGGCATCAAAACTATTACCACGATAAGCGGGATAATCAATGACCCAACCAGCCTGCTCCATATGGGTAGGACGGCCATAAGCATCTAGCTGCAAACGGCCTACTGGGCTATTAGGTGCAGGAATACCACGCACCCAATAGCGTAAATTATTAAGCGGAAAATTCAGTTTTAATTGACGGGACAATAAACGCTCAGCATCAGTATCCCGATAAGTCTGTCCATTGGACGCTTTTAAGCTAATGCTGGAATCGCTGCTTGCGTCAATCGCCGCCATTAAAGCCCCCGTCAAAGGATTATTGATTTGCATGGCATATACGCCATTTTGCTGTTGCTGCCAATCAATCGCAAATGGCCAACTTTGCTCGCGAATCTGCAAACCTACCCGCCCCTGTAAACGCCATTGCGCCATACTGGCCACTTGCGTTTGGCGCTTAGCCCATGCCGCTTCAGGACTTAGCCCTGAAGCTTGTGGCATTGAACTGGGAGCAGAACGGCTTTGATTGGATGTACAACCCGCTGCACTCATTACCGCAAGCACACATAAAACCACTAAACCTTGCTTCATGAAACTTAATTCCTTGTTCTCAATGATCCTTGGGCTCAAATCCCTAATAAGCTTAAGCGCTTTTGCACATCATCCAACAACTTATCGTTCGGGTGTTTTACCATCATATCTTTTAAAATTTGCTTAGCCTCAACATCTTTACCATTTTTGCTTAATACTTCAATCAAATGGCTAGCAATTTCAGGGTCTTCCATGGCTTGAAAGGCTTTACGCAACCACGTCTCAGCCGTCGCCAAATCACCTAATTTATAGGCAATCCAACCTTTGCTATCCATAATGGCTGGATTATTCGCACTTAGCTCTAAGGCTTTATCAATTAACTCACCCGCTTCCTGATAACGTGTAGTATTAACGGTCAGCATATAACCCAACGCATTCATAGCATCGGCATCTTTAGGATTATCACTAATTAAACTGCGCAAATCTTTTTCTGCTTGCTCTAAACTACCCATTTTTTCATAGCTTAAAGAGCGCGCATACAATACTTCACTTTTCTTAGCACCGGCCTTTTCAGCTTCACTATAGGTATCAACAGCGGCTTGGTATTGATTGTCGTCGTGCAATAATTGCCCTAAGGCCATCAGCGCCGGGACTTTATCCTCTGCCGTCGAGGCATTTGCTGTTAAATCTTTTAACCAAGCTTGTGCGACTGAAAACCCTTTTTCGCGCTTTAATAAAGTCGCTTTACGCCCAATAGTTTCTTTACTGAACTGTCCATTCAAGGCATCTTCATAAGCCTTTAGCGCTTCATCGTTACGCTTTTGATCCTCATAAATTTGCCCGAGGAAGTAACTGGCCTCCGAACGGCGCAAGGGATTATCTTGCAGCTTTTTCATTAATTCTTCGGCATCTTTATATTGCTTCTTTTCCAGATGCAGCAAACCGAGGGTATACAGTACCTCGGCATTATCTGGCGCAGCTTTATAAACTTCCGAGAATATCGGTAGGGCTTCATCCGAGCGATCTAAGACCAATAAAAGACGGGCATATTCAAAACGAATCTGCTGATCCTTGGTAGCTTCAGCCACAGGTTTTAGGGTAGTCGCTGCTTGATCTAATTGTTTCAAACCAATATAAGCTTTGGATTTTAAGCGAATGGCTTGCTCTTTTTGTAAGGCGTCGCCATTGGCATAGATATTGTCCGAAGCTTTTAATACATCCTCATAACGATCTGCACTGAGTGCAAAATTGGCAACCGCCAGCCATGATTTAGGAGCACCATCAATAGTGCTGGCATAACGCTTAAATAGCTCTAAAGTATGCTCAGCATTCACCTCTAAGGCCAAGAGCGAGACCAAAAACTCGAAACCATGGCCTTCTTTCTTTTCGATTTGATCACGTACCCAGACCATATCTTTTAAGGCTTGCTCATAATTGCCTTGGCGTGCATTGAGCAGAATACGGTATTCGCGCACTTCGAGCGAATCGGTCTCAAGAGTTGTCCAACGATCCAATATTCCCTTAGATAAGGAAGGATCATTCACTTGCAACGCACTTTGGGCGGCACGCTTGATTAACTCAGAGTTAGAACTACGAGAAGCTGCCAAGACATAGTGCTGCACAGCCTGCTTGGCCTTGCCATCTCGCATCAAAATCTCGCCCATCAAAAAATTATACATTTCAAAACTAGCTTCTGATTGAAAGGGACGAGGCGGTAACAGGGGGCCATTTTCCGGCGTCTTTTTATCCGTAGCAGTTGCTGTAGCGCTGACTTCAGGTGCAGGAACGTCAACTTTTTCGGTCGCGTTGGGGGTTGCTTGTGGCGACTCTGCAAAGCTAGGCGAACTTATCGCAAAGCCAACCATCCCTGTAACTAAGGATAAACGGATAAGGCGATGAAGAAACTGCAAACGCGGCATAAGCAACTCCGGTATCTTAGGACACCCAATTATTAAAAATTTTTACGTATTTGACTTAAGCGGTAGATTCTGAGAATTACCTTGTAATCCTGCATAACGTATCAGAAAATCAATCACTCTGAAAATTAAATGTATGCTTGGTAAAAAACTCGCTCCGAATGTCCATTCTCGTCGTTGGTGTCAACCACAAAACGGCTCCTGTTGCTATTCGTGAACAGGTAGCTTTTTCCCCAGAACGTTTAGCTGATGCTTTACAATCGGCCAAATTGGTTGCGCCTGAGAATCTTATTCTGTCTACCTGCAATCGCACGGAACTGTATGCCGCTTATCAAGGGCATCCACCAACCGAGCAATTAATCGACTGGCTTGCGCATTTCCATCAATTGCCTGCCAAGCAATTAAAACCTTACTTATTTACGTATCACCACGAAGAAGCGGTGCAACACGCCCTGCGTGTCGCTTGTGGCCTCGATTCATTAGTGTTAGGCGAGCCACAAATTTTAGGCCAACTCAAGGACGCCTTACAAAATGCCAGTGAAGCACATGCAACAGGGCTAGAGCTGAATCGTTTAATGCAACATGCATTTTCGACGGCAAAACGTGTGCGCACGCAAACCAGTATAGGCTCAAATCCTGTTTCTGTCGCTTTTGCAGCAGTTAGTTTAGCACGCCAAATTTTCAGTAAATTAGAACAGCAAACCGCCTTATTAGTAGGAGCAGGCGAAACCATTGAATTGGTGGGTCGGCATTTAGCCACCAATGGCATCGGGCAAATTATGATAGCGAATCGTAATGTGGAACGTGCCCAAGCCTTAGCAAAATCGTATAACGGCCTTGGTTTTGGCCTACCACAAATCAGCGAATATCTACCCAAAGCGGATATTGTGATTTCCTCCACCGCCGCCCCCTTACCGATTATCGGAAAAGGCATGGTAGAACGCGCCTTGAAAGTCCGCAAACATCGTCCTATGTTTATGGTTGATATTGCCGTGCCACGCGATATTGAACCAGAAGTCGGCAAGCTGGATGATGTGTATTTATATACCGTAGATGATTTGCGCTCGGTCATTGAGGAAAATCTGCAATCACGCCGTGAAGCGGCCATGCAAGCTGAAGTCATGGTCAACGAAGAAGTTGAGCGCTTTATGGGTTGGCTACGCGCTCAGCAACAAATGAGTGTGATTAAACAATATCGCCAGCATAATGAAGCCATTCGCAACGATGTATTAGCACGTGCACAAAAACTATTACAATCTAAATCACCCGAAGAAGCCTTAGAATTCTTAGCGCATACTCTGACGAATAAATTGACTCATGCGCCTACCCAGATGATGAATCAAGCAGCACATGCAGGCAATGAAGCGTTATTGGCGCAAGCCAAATTATTATTTAACCTAACTGAAGATTAATGCTGTGAAAGCCTCTATTTTACAAAAACTCGAAAATCTAAATGAGCGTTATAGCGAGATTGCAGCACTACTCAGTGAAAGTGATGTAGTAGCCGATCAAGAGCAGTTTCGCAAACTCTCCATTGAATACAGCCAATTAGAGCCGGTTGCCTTGGGGTATCGTGATTACATGAAAATCCAAGCTGACTTAGAAACTGCGCAAGACATGCTCAATGACCCTGAGCTAAAAGAAATGGCTCAGGATGAAATCAATTCCGCCAAAGAACGTATTGCTGAACAAGAAATCGTATTGCAAAAACTGCTACTTCCTAAAGACCCTCACGATGGCAGCAATATTTTCTTGGAAATTCGCGCGGGAACAGGTGGCGATGAGGCAGCTATTTTCGCAGGTGATTTATTCCGCATGTATTCACGTTATGCGGAACAACGCCGTTGGCAGATTGAAGTGGTCAGCACCAGCGATGGCGAGCATGGCGGCTATAAAGAAATTATCGCGCGGATTATTGGCAATAATGTGTATTCCCGTCTGAAATTTGAATCGGGTGCACATCGTGTACAACGCGTGCCAGAAACCGAAGCACAAGGGCGCATTCATACGTCTGCGGCGACTGTTGCCGTCATGCCGGAAGTGGATGAAGTAGAAGCACAAGCCATCAATCCAGCCGATTTAAAAGTGGATACCTATCGAGCCTCGGGCGCGGGGGGACAACACATTAATAAAACGGACTCAGCCATTCGTATTACTCATTTACCAAGCGGCTTAGTGGTCGAATGCCAAGACGAACGTTCCCAGCATAAAAACCGCGCCCGCGCGATGTCCTTATTACAATCTCGCTTATTAGAGCAAGAGCGTCAAAAGCAAGCCAATGAGCAATCTGAAATGCGTCGCAATTTGGTAGGCTCCGGTGATCGCTCTGAGCGTATTCGCACCTACAATTTCCCGCAAGGGCGTATGACTGACCACCGTATTAACCTCACCTTGTATAAATTGGATGCGATTGTAGCGGGCGATTTGGATCAAGTGGTTGAGCCATTAATCAATGAATATCAAGCTGACCAGCTTACTGCTTTGGCGGGCGAATAAACGGTGCAAATACGCCACGCTTTGCAACAAGCGCAAACCCGCTTAACGCAATCCGATTCGGCACGTTTGGATGCAGAAATACTGCTGATGCAGGTGTTAAACAAGCCACGTAGTTATTTATTCACTTGGCCGGAAGTGAGTTTAAATCAAGAACAATACACGGCGTTTGAACGTTTGATTGAACAACGTGCCAAGGGTATGCCTGTGGCCTATTTAATTGGCTATCGCGAATTTTGGGGCATGGCATTAAAGGTTACCGCAGATACCTTAATTCCGCGTCCTGAAACCGAATTATTGGTTGAGTTAGCACTGGCGCTCTTAGCACCGCATCAAGCCTTTAAGGTATTGGATTTAGGGACAGGTACAGGTGCGATTGCCTTAGCCATTGCCAAAGAACGGCCACAAGCGCAAGTGCTTGCCGTGGATTCAAGCCCTGCTGCCTTAGCAGTAGCCCAAGATAATGCTAACCAATTAGGCTTGACGACTATTCAATTTTTACAATCCGATTGGTTTTCAGCCATTCCCAAGCAAGCCTTTGATTTAATAATGTCGAATCCGCCTTATATTCCCGACCAAGACCCACACCTACAACAAGGGGATGTGCGTTTTGAACCCCGTAGCGCCTTGAGTTCTGGCCATGATGGGTTAAACGCGCTGCGCACCATTTGCCGAAATGCTCCACAGTTTTTAGCCCCCCACGCTTGGTTATTACTTGAACATGGTTATGATCAAGGGCGAGCTGTTACTGATTTACTGCGTCACACTGGATTTCAAAAGGTTACTTGTCATAAGGATCTGGCGGGTCAAGATCGCGTCAGTAGCGGCCAATTTATTCCATCACCTGTTGAGGCTTAAGCCATGTTGAGTTATCGCCACGCTTTTCACGCCGGTAATCATGCGGATGTACTCAAACATGCTGCGTTAAGTTTATTAATCGCCAACTTTCGCCAAAAGGATAAACCCTTTATTTATTTAGATACGCATTCAGGGGCGGGCTTATATGCATTACAAGGCGAATGGGCACAAAAAACCGGCGAATATAAGAATGGTATTGAGCGATTATGGCAAAACCAACAGAAATGGCCGGAACTAAAGGATTATTTTCAAGTGCTCGCGACGCATAATCCGAATGGAACTTTACAACATTACACGGGTTCGCCTGAACTAGCACGTAGTTTATTGCGTGAGCAAGACAAAGTCGTGCTGATGGAATTGCATAGTAGTGAAGTCGAAAATCTAAAAAATAATCTCGGTTTTGATAAGCGCGTCACCATTCATCAACGCAATGGCTTAGAAGGCTTAATCGCTCTGCTTCCGCCCACGCCGCGTCGTGGTTTGGTCTTGCTGGATCCTGCTTACGAACAAGTGGATGAATATAAACAAGTACCGGATGCTTTAGAAAAAGCCCTCCATCGCTGGTCGACTGGAACTTATATGGTTTGGTATCCCTTGCTCGCCAAAGGCCGCGATCAATCCATTCCTTTGCTACGGCGCTTGCAGGCTTTAGCTTGTAAGAACTTATTAATCGCTGAGCTGGCCGTGGAATCTCAACAACTCGAATTTGGTATGCATGGTTCAGGTGTAGCCATTATTAATGCACCTTGGCAATTCGATGAGCCCTTAAAAGCCTTATTGCCAAAATTATGTGAAGCATTGAAGGTAAATGACTATGCGACTTGGAAGCTGGAATGGCGAATCAAAGATTAGCTTCTTGAAATAAACAAACAAAAAAACCCCTTGCAGATGGATGCCTGCAAAGGGTTTTAGGATTTTCTGGAACGTCCAGAAATATAATATAAGTGGGCCCGGAGGGACTTGAACCCGCGACCAAGGGATTATGAGTCCCCTGCTCTAACCAACTGAGCTACAGGCCCGAAAACATTAAAGCTTACGATAACGATGGCGAATCATTACCGCCATCTAAGAAGCTGCGAAGCATATCTGAACGGCTTGGATGACGCAACTTGCGCAACGCTTTTGCCTCAATTTGACGAATACGTTCACGCGTAACATCAAACTGCTTGCCCACTTCTTCTAAGGTATGGTCAGTATTCATATCAATGCCAAAACGCATCCGCAATACTTTCGCTTCGCGTGATGTTAGGCTGGCTAACACTTCACGTGTCACTTCCGCCAAACTATTCGTGGTCGCAGATTCCAAAGGCGACAACATATTGTTATCTTCAATAAAATCGCCCAAATGCGAATCTTCATCATCCCCAATTGGCGTTTCCATTGAAATCGGCTCTTTCGCGATTTTCAGGACTTTGCGGATTTTATCTTCCGGCATATCCATCGCTTCTGCCAACTCTTCCGGTGTTGCTTCGCGGCCTTTCTCTTGCAGCAATTTGCGCGAAATACGATTGAGCTTATTAATCGTCTCAATCATATGCACCGGAATACGAATGGTGCGTGCTTGATCAGCAATCGAACGCGTGATCGCCTGACGAATCCACCACGTCGCATACGTCGAAAATTTATAACCGCGACGATATTCGAATTTGTCGACCGCCTTCATCAAGCCAATATTGCCTTCTTGAATCAAATCCAAGAATTGCAAGCCACGATTGGTATATTTCTTAGCTATTGAAATGACCAAACGCAAGTTAGCTTCCACCATTTCTTTCTTAGCGCGGCGTGCTTTTGCTTCACCCACCGACATACTACGATTAATGTCTTTAATTTGGGCAATACTTAAGCGGCACTCATCTTCAATCGCACGCAGTTGCTTTTGGGCGTCGTCGATTTGCGCTTTATATTCCATCAAGCGCGTGCGTTGATTCGGATAGTCTTTGCAATAACGCTCTAACCACCCTGTATCCGTTTCGTTTTGTGGAAAACTATCCACAAACACTTGGCGCGACATACCACCGTTTTGCACGCATAACTTCATAATCGCGCGTTCATGCGCACGAATACGATTCACGATTTCATTGAGCTGGTTGGTCAACTTATCAATGACCGGCTGCGCTAAACGGAATTCCATAAACTTAGCCGCTAAAGCCTCGCGTGCTGAGCTATAAGCACTAGCACTACCGTCACCTGCTTTGCCAACCACTTCGTATAATTCACGCAATTCAGCAAATTTAATCGCGGCTTCTTCCGGATCAGGGCCAGTATCCACTGGATCTTCCGGCACTTCCTCTTCTTCTTCGTCGCCTACCACTAACACTTCAGCGCCTTCAGCCTCGCCTAACTCAGCCTCCAACTCTTCATCACTACGTACCTGAATTTGTAATGGATTCACATCAACCGCATTCGGATCGACAAACCCATTCAAAATATCAGTTAAGCGTAGCGTCTTATTCTCTTCGTCGATGTTGTCATACATATCCAACACGACTTCGGTAGAAGCAGGATATTGCGCCAAGGCACGTAAGATCTCGTTTAAGCCTTCTTCAATCCGAATCGCAATTTGGATTTCGCCTTCACGCGTTAAAAGCTCAACAGTGCCCATTTCACGCATATACATGCGCACAGGGTCAGTGGTTCGACCAAAGTCGCTATCCACATTCGCCAGCGCTGCCGCTGCTTCTTCAGCCGCCTCATCATCAGCCTGAACGGCTTCATCATTTAATAGCAGGGAATCCGCATCGGGTGTATGCTCATAGACAGTAATCCCCATGTCATTAATCATGGCGACAATGTCTTCGATCTGTTCGGGATCGACAATCGTATCGGGTAAGTGATCGTTGACTTCTGCGTAAGTAAGGTACCCCTGTTCCTTACCACGTGCAATCAGCTCTTTAAGACTGGACTGTTGCTGCTCTTGTTGACTCATGTCCCGTATTGACCTCGACAAAATGGACGCGCGATTATATCACAAATTCTGAAAATACAAGCCCTACTTGAAAAAATCACTCTGCGCGCATCCGTTACAGGTGATTGTGTGTATTCAAGTTGTTGTATTAACTCTAAAAACCCCCATGAAGGCTTCGTAGTGGCACATAGCGTTAATGTTCTAGCGTATATGGGGATACGTCAGATTCGTTTCAATACACGTTTGTCAAGTTCTTCTGAGCTTAGCTGTGTTTATTCAAAATAGTATGGTTAGAAAACTGGCTGTTTGATGAATTCGCCTAACAGATTTCCATTATTTTTGTTATGGTAGCCATCAAATCAGTCATCATTAGAGGAGAATGAAATGGCCTATCTACGCAACTTACGTCGCAACTTACTCGCTAGCAGCGTGGCGCTAACCCTAGCCACTGCCAGTGTTACGGCGCAAGCAGAACAATTTATCAATATCCTAACCGGCGGTACTTCAGGCGTTTATTATCCCTTGGGTGTTGCCTTATCCAAAATCTATGGCGAAAACATTAAAGATGTTCGCACCCAAGTCCAAGCCACCAAGGCATCGGTTGAAAACCTGAATCTTTTGCAACAAGG
The DNA here is from genome assembly GCF_000371925.1 of Thiolinea disciformis DSM 14473. Taxonomy (GTDB): domain Bacteria; phylum Pseudomonadota; class Gammaproteobacteria; order Thiotrichales; family Thiotrichaceae; genus Thiolinea; species Thiolinea disciformis. Next base: position 25,399 of record NZ_AQVE01000016.1, read on the forward strand.
CAAAGGTGAAGTTGCTTTAGCCTTGGGTGATTCCGTTAAAATGGCATGGGAAGGCAATACCGATGCGGGTTTTAAAGGCAAATTAGATAAATTACGCGGGATTGCGGCGATCTATCCCAATTACATTCAAATTGTGGCCTCTAAGGAAGCAGGGATTAATGCACTCAGCGATTTAAAAGGCAAAAGCTTATCGGTAGGTGCAGCCAAATCGGGGACGGAATTAAACGCACGCGCTATTTTTGCAGCGGCTGGTATGAGTTATAGCGATTTGGGTAAAACCGAGTATCTGCCTTTTGCCGAGTCCGTGGAACTCATGAAAAATCGCCAACTCGATTCCACCTTACAGTCAGCCGGTCTCGGCGTTGCTTCGCTAAAAGATTTATCAACTTCCCAAGCCATTACGGTTGTTTCTATCCCCGCTGATATTATCACTAAACTGGGTACGCCTTATATTGCTACGACTATTCCAGCGGGCACTTATCAAGGTCAAGACAAGGATGTGCCCACCGCAGCCGTCATTAACTTCTTAGTGACCCATGCTGATGTACCGGAAGAGACGGTTTATCAAATGACAAAACTGATGTTTGATAATTTGCCTGCCATGGAAGCCGCTCATCAAGCAGCCAAAGATATTAAGCTCGAAAAAGCCTTAGAAGGTATGCCCATTCCTTTACATCCAGGCGCTGAAAAGTTTTTTAAGGAAAAAGGCTTAATAAAATAAGTGATCTACAGATGCCCTTGCATTTCATCGCATCTGCAAGGGCTTTAGCCTTATTTTAAGGGATGTCATTTATGCAAACATCTTCTCCCGTGACCGCAGCAGTACCCCATGATGCACTAGAAGTCAGTTTTCCGAGTAACGCAGCGGGGCGTTGGCTTTTTGGCATTGCCGTAGCCTTCTCAAGCTTTCAATTACTGACCGCTGCCCACCTTATTGATTTTCCTAGCCAAATCGTGCGTGTGGTACACCTCGCCTTTTTACTATTACTCGCCTTTCCTTTACTAGCTGAAACCCGCACTAACTCCCAAACCGTGCGCTATCTAGCATGGGGTTTAGGAATTTTGGCTGTCGGCTTAGCCTTTTATCATTGGTTTGAATACAACGCCTTACTGCAACGTGCAGGTGATCCTTTACCGCGCGATATTGTGGTGGGTGTGCTATCACTGATGCTGGTCTTCCTTGCCGCTTGGTATGCTATGGGCGCTGCTTTGCCCATTATTGCAGGTACATTTTTAGCGTATTGCTTGTTGGGAGAATATCTGCCATCGCCCTTAAATCATCGGGGCTATGATTTCGCCCAAGTTATCGAGCATATGGGTTTTGGTACAGAAGGGATTTATGGTATCCCGATTTTTGTTTCTTCCTCGTATATTTTTCTATTTATCTTATTCGGCTCTTTCCTTGAACGCGCTGGCATGATCCAACTCTTTAACGATGTGTCCATGGGCTTAGTGGGAGGAAAACGTGGCGGTGCCGCTAAAGTTTCGGTTATCTCCTCCGGCCTCATGGGGATGATTTCTGGTTCGGGCGTAGCCAATGTAGTTACCACCGGCCAATTCACCATTCCCTTGATGAAAAAATTTGGTTATCGCGCAGCATTTGCGGGCGGTGTAGAAGCGACTGCCTCCATGGGTGGACAAATCATGCCGCCGGTTATGGGGGCTGTTGCTTTTATTATGGCGGAAACCTTAGGGGTGGAATATCACGAAATTGTAAAGGCTGCACTGACTCCTGCCATTTTATACTTTGCTTCAGCCTTCTGGATGGTCCATCTGGAAGCTGGAAAAAATGGCTTAGTGGGCTTAAATAAATCGGAACTACCGTCGGCATGGCAGGCAATTAGCAGCCAATGGTATTTGCTCTTACCCCTATTAGGTTTGATCTACCTGTTATTTTCTGGCTATACCCCCTTATTTGCCGGCACGGTCGGCCTCGCCCTGACCGTCTTACTGATTCTCGGCGGCTCGGTGGCGCTAGGCTTACCCTCTACGACCATTCGCCTTCTATTCTGGATTGGCTTAGGTTTAATCGCTGGCGCTTCATTTAAATATGGCATTAAGGTCATCTTGGTAGCACTGGTCTTATTAGTAATCTGGAATTTCTTCGTCAAAGGAGGACGCGCCACGCTCAAAGATTGCGTTGACTCACTGGCAGAAGGCGCTAAGACAGCTTTACCAGTGGGTATTGCCTGCGCCATTGTAGGCATTGTTATTGGCACCATGACCCTAACGGGGGCTGCGAATACCTTCGGGCAATTCATTGTTTCAGTAGGCGACACAAGTTTACTGTTATCGCTGATTTTGACCATGCTTACTTGCATTGTGCTCGGCATGGGTATTCCCACTATTCCGAACTACATTATTACCTCCTCGATTGCAGGGCCTGCCCTCTTAGAATTAGGTGTACCTTTAATCGTTAGCCATATGTTTGTCTTTTATTTCGGCATTTTGGCCGACCTAACTCCTCCAGTTGCCCTAGCTTGCTTTGCTGCCGCACCGATTGCCAAGGAAAGTGGCTTAAAAATCTCGCTGGAAGCCATAAAAATCGCAGCAGCAGGTTTCGTCATTCCCTTTATGGCCGTTTATACACCCGCCTTAATGCTACAAAATGCTACGGTGTTAGGCGTGATCTATATTACCTTAAAAGCCATCATAGCCATTGGTTTATGGGGTGCGGCGGTGATTGGCTATATCAATGCTCCTCTTACGGTGTGGGAGCGTTGCTGGGCTATGCTTGCAGCCTTTAGCCTCATTGCAGCCATTCCCTTAACGGACGAAATTGGCTTTGCCCTCAGTGCTGCTTTTGTGGCATGGCTATGGTTCAAATCGCGCCAAGCGAAAGCGGCTCTATGAGCGCGTGTATTTTATGAGTTTGTGTATTGTTAGTGCTGGCAAAACCTTGGTGCTTGCCAGCACATTCTTTAGTTTGTCGTGGACACATTCAGTAGAAAAAATCGAATGGCAAGAGGACTGGCACGTTGAAAATCACAGCTTAAGACTGATCAATGCGCGTGTTAAAGGTTCAGGCGCAGGAATGGAACCAGGGGAAAATGCTCAACTAAAAAATGGCTGGTGGGAATGGCAACCACAGCTTCCCGCCCAAACTGAATTAATACTCGCGGCATCAGGCACAACGCCGTCAGCTTGGAAACTTTGCCCACAACAGCAAGCCTGCTTAGACTTAGCACAGCATCCTAGTGAACCGATTAAACTATGGGTGTGTGATCCGTCACTTATAACTCAATAAAGATAATAAATCCTGCTTTTCCTGCTCACTTAAACCCTGCAATTGCTCTTTATGCAGTAAATCATCGATCGCTTTTTGACGCGCTTGTTTGGCGATTTGGCGTAAACAATCTTGAAATTCGCGCTGCAAAATACCCTGCTCTGCTTGCACGGGCTGCCATGCCATTAATTTCATTAAAGCGGCTTCATAACGTGTGCCACGAAAACGCTCCAGTAAACCCGCACTATGGATTTGGGGGTTTTCCTCAATCGTTTCAACGACTTTCAGCAATAAATCCACCCCACGAATATCCCACTCCACTAAGCGTTCAGGATTTTCAATCCATAGCGTCAAGGTGGGATCGTGCAGCAACAAAGCAATCGCATAACGTACCGGCGTTTTTTTAACTTCATGGCTGGTAGCTTTAGGCGCACTCTTGGCCTTATCATCTTTATCCTTAAAAAACTTATTCTTTTTCTGCTTGCTCGCCTCGTCCTCAACCAAAACCCGAAACATGCCCTGATTCTGCGCCACCAGTAAAGTTTTCAATTTGCTAGCGGGCATTAAAGCCAATAAACGATCAGCCTCTTGGTTAAAACGCACATTCTCTTCAGCCGTAGTAAGCGCAGACTCTGGCGATAAACTTAAGTTTTCCTTTAAACCCAAGGTAAAAAACTTGGTCAAAGGTAGTGCTGCTTTAATGCTCGCTTCAAAAGCCTCCGTTCCGACTTTTCGGACTTGGGTATCTGGATCTTCGCCGGTAGGTAAAAATAAAAAACGGACTTCGCGCCCATCATTCAAATGCGGCAATAAGGTTTCTAAAGCCTTCCACGCAGCATTCCTGCCCGCTTTATCGCCATCAAAACAAAACACAATTTCTGGCACTAAACGGAATAAGATTTTAATGTGATCGCTGGTCGTGGCTGTACCCAAGGTCGCTACAGCATAGGTGATGCCAAATTGCGCTAAGGCAATCACATCCATATACCCCTCAACCACAATGAGACGTTCTAGATTGCGTGTATATTGGCGTGCTTCGTATAGGCCATACAGTTCTGAGCCTTTGTGAAATAACTCCGTTTCGGGTGAATTCAGGTATTTTGGCTTGCCATCCCCCAACACTCGCCCCCCAAAACCAATCACTTGGCCTTTTCGATTCCGAATGGGAAACATTAAACGGCCACGAAAACGGTCATAGACTTGAGCTGCTTCGTTACGGACTTGTAGACCACTTGCCAATAATTTTGCTTGGCCGAAAGTTTGACCAAATTGCACACCTAAGGCATTAAACTGGTCTGGAGCAAAACCCACTTGGTATTGCGCGACGACCTCAGGATTCAGACCCCGCTGTTGGATATAGTGTTGAGCATGAGGCGCTTTAGTCAGTTGTTCTACAAAAAATTGACGCGCTTGGCTCATTAAGCTGAATAAATCATCTTGATGGCGTTTTACTTTGGCGGGCATAGATTTTGCATCTTGCTCTCGAGGTACTTCAAGGCTCAATGCAGCAGCCAACGCCTCAATAGCTTCTGCATATTCCATATGCTCATAGTCCATTAGAAAACTAATGGCTGTACCATGCGCACCACAACCAAAACAATGATAGAATTGTTTAGTTGGGCTGACCGTAAAGGATGGGGACTTTTCGTTATGAAATGGACAGCAGGCAGTATACTCACGCCCTGCCTTTTTCAAAGGCACGCGTGCTTGGATGACCTCGACAATGTCAATGCGAGTCATCAACTGATCAATAAAGTCTTTAGGAATACGTCCTGCCATGCTGTGCTGCAAAAATTTTTACTTAAAAGGAACAATTTTATTAGAATACCCAAACATTTGCTTGGAGTTGCCCGCCGCTAACCAAAGTTGTGTCACGCTATCACACTTTTAACCGGCCATTTCTCCTATTTGTTTTTTGCATGATCGCAACCAATTCGTTGCCTGAAGGATCCGATGAAACACACTGACCTTACTCCTCCAGCACAGGGCTTGTATGACCCTGCTTTTGAACATGATGCCTGTGGTATGGGTTTTGTGGCCCATTTAAAAGGTGTCAAGTCCGCCCAAATCGTTCAGCAAGCCTTAACGGTACTGAATCATATGGAGCACCGAGGAGCTCAAGGTGCGGAAGTGAATACCGGCGATGGCGCGGGTATTATGATTCAAGTACCCCATCGCTTTCTGAAAAAAGAGTGTAGCAAAATCGGCATTACTCTACCTGAACCAGGGGATTATGCGGTTGGCTTCGCTTATTTATCGCAAGATGATGCGGTGCGTGCCGATGCGGTAGCCCTATTTGAGCGCAATATTAAAGCTGAAGGCCAACAATTATTGGGCTGGCGTGATGTCCCCACTAATCCAAAATCCTTAGGCAAGGGTGCTTTGAAAACTATGCCGGTGATGCGCATGGTCTTTATTCAGCGCTCCGATGACGTAAAACCCGGCCTTGATTTTGAACGTAAGCTTTATGTCATTCGTAAACGTACAGCGACTGATGTGCTCTATCGCAAAGATAATCCGGGTTATATGTACTTAGCCAGTTTATCAACGCGCACTTTGATCTACAAAGGCATGTTGACTACGGAACAAGTGCAAGAATTTTATCCTGACTTAAGCGATCCTGATATGGAGTCTGCGATTGCTTTAATTCACTCACGTTTCTCTACCAATACCTTCCCCAGCTGGGAGCGCGCTCACCCGAATCGCTATATGATTCATAATGGTGAAATTAATACCATGCGCGGCAACCAAAACTGGATGAATGCACGCGAAGCAATGATCAAAACGCCGGTATTCGGTACAGATCCCAAAAACTTATTTCCGATTGTACGTCCAGATGGTAGCGACTCCGCGCGCATGGATAACACCTTGGAATTCTTATATTTATCCGGTTATTCCCTGCCCCACGCCATGATGATGATGGTTCCAGAACCTTGGGCAAAACACGAGAATATGGATCCAGCAAAACGTGCCTTCTATGAATATCATAGTTGTTTAATGGAACCTTGGGATGGCCCTGCGGCGTTAGGTTTTACGGATGGCACCTTGGTGGGTGCAACGCTCGATCGTAATGGTTTACGTCCTTCGCGTTATTATCTAACCAATGATGACATGATCATTTTGGCTTCAGAAGTAGGGGTGTTAGATAGCTTACCAGACGAAAAAGTCATTTCTAAGCAACGCTTACAACCGGGGCGGATGTTAGTCGTTGATACTGCACAAGGCCGGATTATTTCTGACGAAGAAATTAAGCAACAAATCGCTACTGCCAAGCCCTATCAAGACTGGTTAGATCAGTATTTGGTGCGTTTAGAGGATTTGCCTGAAGCCCCTGAAGTGCCCGTGCCAGACCATGACACCTTAATTCAGCGTCAGAAAGCCTTTGGTTATACCTACGAAGATATTCGTAAAATTATTGTACCAATGGCTCAAGATGGCATTGATCCTTTAGGTGCGATGGGCATTGATTCACCCATTGCGGTTCTGTCAGACAAACCACAACCTTTATTCAATTATTTCAAACAATTGTTTGCACAGGTCACTAATCCACCTTTAGATGCGATTCGCGAAGAAATAGTCACTTCCGCGCTCACTACCTTAGGTTCAGAAGGCGATATTACCCAGCCCAATGCTGAAAGTTGCCGCCAAATTTTGCTCGAAACACCGATCTTGGATAATAGTGAGCTAGCAAAATTACAAAATGTGAAGCGACAAGGTTTTAAATGTGTCACCTTGCCTATTCTCTTTAAAGCGTCTGAAGAAAAAGGTAGTTTGGAACAGGCTTTAGATGACTTATTTGCCGCCGCAGATGCTGCTATTGATGGTGGCGCCAATCTCATCGTTTTATCGGATCGTGGTGTCGATAAAGAATATGCACCTATTCCCTCTTTATTAGCGGTTGCTGGCTTACATCACCATTTAATTCGCGATGGTAAACGCACGCGGGTGGCCTTAATTCTGGAATCGGGCGAACCGCGCGAAGTACACCATTTTTCTACGCTGCTCGGTTATGGTGCACAAGCCATTAATCCTTATACCGCGTTTGAATCGATTGATGACTTGATTCGTGAAGGCTTAATGACAGGTACCGACCATGAAACGGCGGTTTATAAGTACATCAAAGCCGTAACCAAGGGCGTGATAAAAGTCATGTCGAAGATCGGTATCTCAACGGTTCAATCGTATCGTGGGGCGCAAATTTTCGAAGCCTTGGGTATCCACCCTAAAGTGGTTGATCGCTATTTTACTGCTACTGCTTCACGTATCGGCGGGATCGATTTAGATCTGATCGCCAAAGAAACCTTGATGCGCCATAGCCGTGCATACGCGCACCATGACAGTGAAATGCGTACCTTGCCTTCCGGCGGTGCTTTCCAATGGCGTAGCGGTGAAGAAGCCCATCAATACAATCCGCAAACGATTTATATGCTGCAAAAATCCGTGCGCACCAATGATTACGCACTATTCAAGCAATACACTTCTTTGCTGATTGATGATCCCGAAGTAAAATTCAATCTGCGTAACTTATTAGATTTCCATTACGCCGAACAGCCCGTGCCGCTCGAAGAAGTAGAATCGGTGGAAAGCATTTTCAAACGCTTCAAAAGTGGTGCAATGTCTTTAGGCTCTATTAGCCCTGAAGCGCACGAAGCTTTAGCTATAGCAATGAATCGCATTGGCGGCAAATCAAACTCAGGTGAGGGCGGCGAAGATCCAGCGCGTTATATTCCTGAGGCTAATGGTGACTCCCGTTGTAGCGCAATTAAACAAGTGGCTTCGGGTCGTTTTGGTGTAAATAGCCATTACTTAACCAATGCGCAAGAACTGCAAATTAAATTGGCGCAAGGTGCAAAGCCCGGTGAAGGCGGTCAATTGCCGGGGAAAAAAGTTTACCCTTATATTGCCAAAACTCGCGGTACAACGCCCGGTGTTGGATTGATTTCGCCCCCACCGCATCATGATATTTATTCGATTGAAGACTTATCCCAACTGATTTATGACTTGAAAAATGCTAACCGTCACGCACGCATTAACGTCAAATTAGTTTCTGGTGCAGGCGTTGGAACAATAGCAGCAGGTGTCGCAAAAGGTAAGGCTGATGTTGTATTAGTCTCTGGCTATGATGGTGGTACTGGTGCATCACCCAAGACCAGTGTGCAACATGCTGGCTTGCCTTGGGAATTGGGTTTGGCCGAAACCCACCAAACTTTACTGCTCAACAATCTGCGTAGCCGTGTGCGCGTTGAAACTGACGGTAAATTAATGACGGGTCGTGATGTTGCCGTCGCCGCCTTATTGGGTGCGGAGGAATACGGCTTTGCAACTATGCCATTGGTAGCCTTGGGTTGTGTGATGATGCGCGTATGCCATTTGGACACCTGCCCAGTAGGCATTGCAACGCAAAACCCTGAGTTACGCAAAAAATATACGGGTGATCCCCAATATGTGGTGAATTTATTGACCTTTATTGCGCAAGAATTGCGGGAATATATGGCGAAGCTTGGCTTCCATACCATTGATGAAATGGTGGGGCGTGTGGATAAGCTTTATGCCAAAAAGGTAGATCACTGGAAATTCAGTTCGATTGATATGAGCAATATTCTCTATCAACCTGAACTGGAAGAAAATGACGGTGTGCGCTGTTGTCGTTCACAAAATCACAATATCGACGAATCCTTGGATATGCGTGAGATTTTACCGGCCTGCTTACCCGCGATAGAAGCAGGTACGCCTGTTCAAGCTTCCTTCCGCATTAAAAATATTGACCGTGTTGCAGGTACAATTACCGGCCACGAAATTACCAAGAAATATCAAGCGGCTGGCTTGCCACCCGATACGATTCGCTTGAAATTTACCGGTTCAGCCGGTCAAAGTTTTGGCGCCTTCATTCCCAAAGGCATGACCATGGAACTGGAAGGCGACTCCAACGATTATATCGGCAAAGGCTTATCTGGCGGAAAAATCATCGTTTATCCTCCCCGCCAAGCCCAATATATTGCCGAGCAAAATATCGTCATTGGTAACGTTGCTTTCTTTGGTGCAAGTCAAGGCGAGGCTTATATTCGCGGCATTGCAGGCGAGCGTTTTTGTGTGCGTAACTCGGGTGTCCATGTGGTCGTAGAAGGAACCGGCGATCATGGCTGTGAATACATGACCGGCGGCTGTGTCGTGGTCTTAGGTGATGTGGGACGTAACTTTGCGGCAGGGATGTCGGGGGGTGTTGCGTATGTTTATGACCCGAAAGGTATTCTAGCGTTGAGTGGTAATACCGAAATGGTTTCCTATGGTGCATTACAAGAAGCTGACGATATTGCTACCGTGAAAAGCATGATCGAGAAGCATGTCTTGCATACAGAAAGTCCCCGTGGCAGCCAAATCCTGCAAGATTGGTCAAATCAGGTGCAGCATTTTGTGCGCGTGATGCCACATGACTATAAGCGGATGCTCGACACCGTGAGGAAGTTTGAAGCGCAAGGTATGAAAGGCGAAGAAGCATTAATGGCGGCCTTCCAAGCGAACAATGCAGACGAAACACGCGCTAGCGGCAACTAATACAGGAAGATTATAACATGGGTAAACCAACCGGATTTATCGAATACCAGCGTCAGTTGCCAGCAGACCGATCACCTGCCGAGCGCATTAAAGACTGGGACGAATTCCACTTACATTTTCATACGGAAGCCGAAAGCCAACGGCAAGGCGCACGCTGCATGGAATGCGGCATTCCTTTCTGTCAAACCGGTAAAATCTTGCCCGGTGGTGCCAGTGGCTGCCCCGTGAATAATCTCATTCCTGAATGGAATGATATGATTTATCGTGGTTTATGGCGTGAAGCTTATGAGCGCTTGCGCATGACCAATAACTTCCCTGAGTTTACCGGTCGGGTCTGTCCGGCTCCTTGTGAAGGCTCTTGCACACTGGGACTTCATGAACCACCCGTCACCATTAAGCTTAATGAAGTCACGGTTATTGACAAAGCTTATGAGGAAGGTTGGGTTAAAGCTACCCCACCCGCCGAACGCACCGGTAAAAAAGTTGCGGTTGTGGGCTCTGGCCCCTCTGGCTTAGCTTGCGCAGACCAGCTCAATAAAGTGGGGCATCATGTTACGGTCTTTGAGCGTGCTGACCGTGTTGGTGGCTTATTGATGTATGGTATTCCGAATATGAAACTCGACAAGCAACAAGTCGTTGAGCGCCGTATTCAAGTCATGAAAGACGAAGGCGTACTATTCGTGACTGGTGTAGAAATCGGTAAAACGCTCTCTACTGAACAATTACGTAAGGAATTCGATGCAGTCGTACTATGCGCGGGTGCGACCCAAGGGCGTGATTTGCCTGTTGCTGGCCGTGACTTAAAAGGTATTCACCTAGCTATGGAATTCCTCACCGCGAATACCAAAAGCTTATTAGATTCCAAATTGTCTGACGGTAACTATATCTCTGCTAAAGATAAACATGTCATCGTGATTGGCGGCGGCGATACAGGCACCGATTGCGTCGGCACCTCCATGCGTCATGGCTGTAAAACTGTCACTCAACTAGAAATCATGCCGCGCTTACCGGATCAACGTGCGCCAACGAATCCTTGGCCTGAATGGCCGATGGTTTTCAAAATGGACTATGGTCAAGAAGAAGCGGCTGCCATCTTCGGGTCTGACCCACGCGATTACTTGGTTTCAACCAAAAAATTTGTCGGCGATGAAAACGGTCAGGTAAAAGAAATTCATACCATAGGTGTACGCTGGGAAAAAATAGCGGATGGCCGTATGAATTTGGTTGAAATAGAAGGTAGCGAACGCGTATTAGCCGCTGACTTAGTGCTATTGGCGATGGGCTTTACGGGCCCTGAGAAAACCCTTATTGACGATCTTAAACTGGATATCGATCCACGCGGTAATGTAAAAGCAGATTACGGTCGTTATACCACCAATCTGAATGGTGTTTTTGCAGCTGGCGATATGCGTCGTGGTCAAAGTTTAGTAGTTTGGGCTATTAATGAAGGCCGCCAAGCCGCACGGGAATGTGATCGCTTCCTCATGGGGACAACCACACTTCCTTAAGAGCTTGTCCTGAGTTGTGCTTAAGCTTTTTGCTTAAGCACAACCTTCAACATCAACGTTTTAATTTGGGCAAATTCGCGTGCCGACGTAACAGATTTAAACCACCACCACGCGCATTCACCCGCTTTAAAGCTTCACGTTGTTGTTGTTCAAAATAATCTTCTAACGCGCCCTGTTTAGCATCCATTTTAAGTACGCCCACAATATTCGGGGTGACTCGCTCTAACTGATCCACGGCTGCCGCTAGATTTTTGTGCTGCCATAGTTTCACACTACTCACCAGCAAAGTGGCATTGGCTAGTGAAGCCAATACTAAGGCCTCTGCGCCCTCACTGACCGACGGCGAGTCCAGAATCGTTACATCGAAATGTTGTCTCGCTGATTCAAGTAACTGGCGCATTACACGTCCGCTAAACAATTGCAAGGCATCGCGTGCAGGATCACCGGCACTCATAACATATAAACCATGGGTTTCTGTACTATAGCGTTGAGTTACCTTTGCTAATTGGCAAGCCCCTACCAAATAATGCGTCAACCCCCATTGATTAGGTAAATTAAACAAATAGTGAATTCTAGGACGACTGGCATTGGCATCGATTAACAGCACCTTCGCGCCTAGCTTTGCATAACTATTCGCCAAATTGGCAGCAACTGTTGAACAACCTTCCCCCGTTTTCGAACCAGTAACTAGCAGCACCTGTGGTTTGCCACCTTGCTGAAAGATAGGGAGACGCTTGGCCACTGTCAGGTATTGATCAGCCAAAGCGTTCTGTATCGTAAAAGAGTTAGCCGCTGGCGTGGTCTTCGCTAGAAGATCTACACTAGGAATCTCACCGGCAAGTGGTAGTTCTAACTTATACAAAAATTCATCCAAAGAAAATTTTTCAATAAGCGCTGTTTTCAAGGAAAACACAAAGCCAACGAGCAACACGCTGCACAAAAAACCTAAAACTAGGTAAATAAGGTATTCCGATAGCACCATGTTGTGTGCGCTTCATTTAGCTGCGTTAATTAAGCCCTGTTGCAGCGGCAGTTATGTGCTGAAAATCTCAACTAATCGTTATTTTTATACATCTCAAAAACATAAACAAAATTTATGGATTACGCGTTGATGTTTCAAGGATGAAAGGTAAAATGGCTTAAGCAGCCTGCCGAAAACGATCTAAAACACCACCTGCCAAATAATGCAATGGGCTTTGGCAAAGCCAATTCATCGAGGCTATATCAGCTAAGTCTTCGGCCACAACTTTCAGGCCAAGGCTATTTAATTGCGTTAAAAGGGTTTGTAAGGTGGTATCCCTGACATTAGTCTTGGCCCAAGCCGCAACTTGTGCACTATCCAAAGCTAAACGGACAAAGCTCACTCCAAGTTTTTTGGCTCGCTCTAAACTGGGCTGACTGATTGCCGGTGTTGCCTCCAAAGCGAGTTGAGAGCCTACTTTCTTGAGCAATGGCAAAATACGTATGGCAGTACCTTCGTATTTTAAAAAAGCATCAAGACGTACTGATAAAATCAAGCGCATGGCCAACAAGGGTTGTTGTTGTAAATGACGCAAATATTCAGCTGCATGATTAGGTTCAGCCAAGAACCACTCGCCTAACTCAACCCAGACCAGAATATTTGCATCATTCCCCGCTTTCGCTGGCAGCATCGCACGCGCCATTGCCTGACGTAGCGTCCAATTATCCAAACGCCGCCGATTATTTTCCCGCTCGGCATATTGTTTAAGCTGAGCATAGGCTACTTTCTTACCGGTTCCCGTTTGTAAATAAGGCTCAGCCAATAATAAAGCGGGCTCGCCTGCTCTAACCGTTAGGGTCTCACGGAAACGCCCGTGCAGACTTAAACCCTTTTTATCCGCTTGACTAGGTGGAGCTAAGACGGGCTTGACTGGAGCAGGTGCAACTGGCGCGCTAGGCTGTGTAGGTAGTATAGGCTTACTCACCGCTGCAACTTTAGGACTCGCATTAAGTGTTGCCGGCGTTTGCCACGGATCAGAATCTGGTCGTACCAAACGGGTTTTTAAGTCTAATTGATGGTCTAGTGGGTGAATATAAACTTGTACCGCACGTTGATGCCGAAACACCGCTGGAATAAAACGTACTTCAGCACGAAAGGGCTCGCCGGACTTTTGATAAAGTGTCAGTAAGACTTTATTGGAGGGTTGAATACTTTGCTCAGCACTTTTCAATAACGATTGAAAAATACCCAACTCACCCTGCTGTACTAAAGCAGCAAAGGGCTGGTGCAAGAGTTCAGTTTCATGCTCAGCACCAAATAAAGTCAAATAAGGTACATTCAAATGTACATGTTTACCTTGGACTAAAAAGGCAACTGGCTCACGCGATTGATCGACTAGCCACTGACAACGCAACTCAGAAAGCCGTAAAAGCTGTTTACTATGGCGAAAACTACGTTTTAGATTGGCATAATTTAATAAATAATCTAACTGCTGATCAGCTAAGCTTTCATTGGTCAGAGCAACGGTACATACCTCCACTTCGAGCAGGCGTTTTTCTAGTGGCTCCCAATGAGTTGTCGAAGTTTTTACTAAAATAGTGTCAGGGGAACGCTGCTGAATCAGGCTCAATAATTGATGTTCTTGTTCATCAGGCAAAGCACGATTCCAAAGCAATAAGGCAGGCAACTCATTAAGTTTTTTGGCGAGTTCGTTGATATGCTGGACTTGACGTAGACTTAATCGAGGCGCAGCGCGGCGTAGTGAACTTTCTAGTACACGGCTAGTCGGTTCACGAGGTTGTACAAGAATGCAAGATACGGGGTGCTGGCTCATGCTCCTGAAGATACCAAGTTCTGGTAGCTTCAGAAGCATAAAGGCCGTTTTTCCCGATTACCGTCATTAGACTTTTGACAGGCTGATTTTGGCGGTTAAAGGGTTAAAAACTATTCTGCAAATTAATTAATCTTATAAAGTTCCCCACAAACTCTCGAAACCTTCCGATTCTTTACCATGCTTTTCATTAATTTTTTTGAAGCGAAAATGAGCAAAAGAACCCAAGCATTCATCCAATACCGCTAAAGACACACGCTCTTGACGCCCTTGTAGTTTTAGCGTCAGGTCATCACCCGATTGCAATACATAAGATGGTAAAATAATCACGGGGTCAGGTCGCAAGCCTTCCACACTCGGCAGCATCAATCCTTGTAACGGTAAACGCTGTGGAATTTTACGGTTATTTACCGCTTGAACTTCAAGTTCCATCAACTTACTGGATAGCACCTCAACACCACAAAATAATCCTTTTTTATTAATATTTTCCATCCATTTAATGACACCCACCATCCAAGGATTATCCTCAGAAGACATATCCCGCAAGCCCACTAATTCACCGACCCGCGCACTAGAGGGTTCTTTGTGCGGCCAGAACAACCCATAGCCGCCCACACTACTATTAATCATGTCCCAAATATAAATCCCACGTTCCAAATCAATACCACCATTACTTTTAGTGGTGGTTGGACTGCTTTGAACGAGATAACTTACTTCACCATAGGTCATGGTATTGAATAAGAGATCCTCTTCACGACGCTCATCAGGGCTATTGGTTCTAAACTGTTTGGATAATGCTTCTAGCACGCCATTTAGACCCATGACCACCGCTAATTTTTCTTGCTTTGGAAAACGATTAGAGCTGCGATTACGCACGGTCGTTAAATTAAATACCATGCGCTTAATTAGATTGCGGCTCAGGCCATTTTTCATGGCTAAACCGGCTAATTGATCTTGCGCCAACTCCTGAATCATCTCATCCAATTGTAGAATGAGCTTGCGCATATTAAATACACGTACCGTGGGCGAATGCGGTAAATCACGGAACGGCATAATCACGGCTGGCTCGTCATTATTCAGCAAGGCTGAATGCACAATATCACCAATCCGCTCATCTACTAACGGCTCTTGAGAAATACGAATCAAAGGTGTCACGGTTTCGACATAGCGCGCAATACGCACAATTTCTTCTTGGCGCAAACTATACGGTTTAAATAAAGCGAGTAAGTTAATTTGAATATAACGCGCCTCAATACTCTTTGCGGTCTCGCGTCCACCATCAAACTTTTTCATGTCCAAACCGCGCTCACTGGCGAGTAAGTACATGTGATGAATATCATGCCAAATCGTCTCGCCTGTACGCGCATAAACCGAATAGGAACTTAGTAAATACTGGCCTAAATAATCGACCACACGATAAATAGCGGTTTGCAAATCTCGCTTACCGCCTTCATCGCGGGTGAGCATATCCAAAGCGGCTAATTGGTATAATCCGGCAAACTCTAATAATAAAGCTTGGCTCAGATCAAAAATGCGCTGGCTACGCTCAGGCAGCGGAAACGAACGCTGATTAAGATGGCGTTGTAGATTAGAAAGTAATACATCGAATTTCGGCATTAGTTTTTCGCCAATGCGAATCCTTGCACCAGAAGGTAAAGCACGGCGATTTAAGTCTACTAAGCCGTGAAAAATACGTTTAGTGCTCTCGCCAAAGTCGGTTACTGACAGCGAGTCAATCCATTCCTTAGCCTTATTTTCAGACAAAGGAATGGTATAGGGGGATACTTCTTGGGAGACTGCTGTGATTTCCATCGCGAAAAAATCCTGTTTGTGGCTTATTGTTATATTTAACCCGAGGATAGCAAAAACAGGATGTTGGTACGAATTCTGCCGACCAGTTGCGTTAGATTACCGTTTATCGGATTAGCTCTTTAATAATACCGCTGGCGGAACCCCTAACAGTCCACGTAAATTGCCATAGGCCGCACTCGCTACCAATAAAGCCCCTATGAAAAACCCAGCCAACACTAGCCATAGATTCAGATTCCACTCCAATTCAAACAAGTAACTGCCCACTACATTACTGGTTAAGACAGTAAACAGTCCCGCCAAACTACCGGCAATCGCTCCTAGCAGGACAAATTCCGTAATAATACGTTTGCGTAAGACCAGCCGCCCCGCGCCTAACGACTTCAAGACTGCAATCTCACGCCGCCGTTCGGCTTTTTGTGATTGCAAAGCAGCCAATAAAACCAAAATGCCCGTGACTAAGGTGAAGCTAAAAATACCTTGTACGGAAAAACTCACTTGCTCAATTAAATTGCGCACTTGTTTGGCAATCGCACTGGTATCAATTGCCGTAATCGAAGGATAGCGACGAATTAATTCAGGAATCGCTTTAGCTTGGGCAGCGGGTACATATACGCTGGTAATAAAAGTACGTGGTTTATCGTCTAAGGCGTGGGGAGCTGCGGTGACAAAGAAATTCGGTTGCATACTATCCCAGCTTACTGAGCGTACACTGGTAATTTTTTCGGTGAAGCGCTGGCCTGCAATATCAAACGTAAGGGTATCACCCAAACCAAACCCTAAGTCCTTGCCAATCTCCTGCTCAATCGAAAAGCCGGAGCGTGATTGAGCATCAAACCATTTGCCTTCCAGAATTTTATTACTACTCGGCAATACAGCAAAAGAAGAAAGATTAAATTCACGTCTCGCCAAACGTTGCGCACGCTCAGCGCCTAATTGATCGGGATCCAGCGGTTTACCGTTTATTTCCACCAAACGCCCGCGAATCATCGGAAACAACTCGCCTTTGAGTTGATTTTGCTTGAAAAATTCTTGTACAGCCTCCACTTCCTGCGGCTGAATATTAATCATAAAATAATTGGGTGCATCGGCGGGCAAAGAGGCTTGCCAACGCCCCACTAAATCAGTCCGCAATGCAGTGAGCAAAAGTAAAGCAAATAAGCCCATGGCAAATACCACAACCAATAAACTTGAACGACGCGCCTGACGCAGTACACTTAAGCCATTAAAACGCGGTTTGGCGCTCAGCTTGATCAAGCTAGTTAAGATCAAGCGAGTGCTAAGCCAAAAAATCAGAATCGCTGCTAATAGGCCGAGCAATAACCAAACCGCTAAGACTAATTCACCCGCCTGTAACCACAGTAATAGAAAAATAGCTGGCAAGATGCTTAAGGCCATCAAACCCGCTACAGGATTATTCATAGGGACATCGCCTTGCAAGATACGCACAGGCGCTTGGCTAACCAGATTTAATAAATACGGGATTGCAAAGCCTGCTACCATAATTGTTGCGGTCAAAATGGCTGTTAATGCCGGTGCTAACGTGGGTGCAGGCAATTCCAAATTAATGATATTCGCAAGCCAATTCGCTAAGAAAAATTGCAGGCCAAATCCCAGTACTGCTCCTAAGCAACCCGCCAAGAGCGCTAGTGCCAAAACATTCAATAAGTAATCCCACAAAATACGCTTACGTGGTAAACCGATCGCCTTTAAGACTGCCACGGCGCGTGTTTCATGCTTGATTAAGCTAGCGGCTGCTAAAGCAATAGCAGCGCCTGCCAATACCACACTCAATAAAGCCGCCAAACCTAAGAAGCGTCCTGCTCGTTCCAAGGCTTGTCTTACAGGTCGTGCCCCATCCTCCAAGGAACGAATGCGTTCAGTGGGTTGCAGACGATTAGCTATGCTAGTGCGAAATTGACGAATGGCACTCGGACTTCCTGCAAATAACAAGCTATATTCCGCGCGGCTGGCTGGAGATAATAGTTGTGTACTGTCTAAATCTTCCAATGGCATTAAGACATTGGCAGCAAGCTGAAATGGATTAGCCGCTTCGGCAGGATCTTTAATTAAGACATAATTTAAGCGAAAGCTTTTTTCGCCTATTTGCACGTCGGTATTTGGCTGAATTTGTAGCTCATTCAATAAACGGGCTTCAGCCCAGACTTCACCGGAGTTTAAGCGATTAGCCTCCAGTGTTTCTCCCGTGACGCCGAGTGTATTACTTAATTCAATTGCCCCTTGGAGCGGATAATTGGCGGAAATAGCCTTAATTTGCGCCAATTGCAGGCGTTCGCCCACCATCACCATACTATTCAATTTCACTGTGCGTGCTACCTTAATCCCGAGCGTCTCTGCCTGCGCTACATATTCTTCAGACAAAGGACGAGCGGAATTGAGTACTAAATCACCGCCTAGCAATTGGCTTGCTTGGCGCTGCATCGCTTGATCAACACGATTGGTAAAAAACCCCACTGAAGCAACTGCCATGGCAGAAACCAGTAAAGCGAGGAAAAGCAAACGCATTTCTGGTAAACGCCAACGGCGCTGCCATTGCGTTAGAGCCACTTGCCAAAAGGAACTCATGGACTCACTCTCCCCGTTTGCAACTTACCCTCCACCAGCTTGTACCAATGCTGGCATTGAGCCGCTAAACTTTCGTCATGTGTAACCAAGACCAAAGTCGTTTGGTAATCACGCTGCAAACGAAATAATAATTCAGCAACCTCATGACCAGTAGCACGATCTAAATTACCGGTAGGCTCATCCGCAAACAGCAGTTGTGGCTTCGTCACAAAAGCCCGAGCCAAAGCGACTCGCTGTTGTTCACCACCGGATAACTTACTGACCCATTGTTCAGCACGTGCTGCTAAACCCACTTGATTTAAAGCATCCAGCGCCATGCTACGAGCCTTGGCGGTGGCATTACCAAGCTCCAGTGGCAACATGACATTTTCAGCCGCCGTTAAATAATCGAGCAGATGGAAAGACTGAAACACAAAGCCCACTTTGCCTAAACGTACTGCCGCGCGTTGATCCTCATCTAAGCTTTCAATGCTATCTCCAAATAGCTCGATTTTCCCTGCTGATGGGATATCCAAACCCGCTAATAAAGCCAATAAAGTACTTTTGCCTGAGCCTGAGCTGCCGGTAATTGCGACCGAATCACCGGCTTGAATGGTGAGATTAACATCGTCCAGTATGACCAATTCGCTACCGGCTTGAGCGCCGGTGGCTGGAACGATTTTTCTTAAATTTTGTACAGCAATAACAGCAGCCATGATCCTAGCACAGTAGTTGACAGAGCAAAGACTATACTCTGCTTGGCAACACTCACCTAGTTGCGCTGAACAAATGCAGGGTTTTTCGAAGCTACTATCCTGCCAAACAAGCATACGATGTCAACAATATTGCACTGCACATTTAAAATATCATGGCTTAGCGCTAAGATTGTCAACATAACATGAATTATAGTTTAGAGGCAGCACCATGATAGCTATTCAAGCCTTACCCCCTTATGAGCCGGTAACGATTGCAGATCGTTTATTTTTAGATTTACGCCGTGCTATTTTGGAGGGAGAGCTATCCGCTGGCAAAAAAATTAGTGAACCCGAATTAGCCCAACAATATGGGGTCAGTCGGGGTTCATTACGTGAAGCCATTAGCAAACTAGAAAATTGTAATTTGGTCACACGCAAACCCAATATTGGTGCGCGCATTATTAGCTTTTCCATTGAGCAATTGATGGAGATTTATCAAATTCGTGAGGCAATGGAGGGGATGGCCGCGCGTTTAGCCGCCCACCAGATGAGTGATGCGGAATTGCAGCATTTACGTGGTTTGTTAGCATGGCATAAAAATGCGATGGCTCACCCCGAAAAGCACGTCAGCACCGAATATAAACAAGATGCTGATTTAGATTTTCATTTTACGATTATTCGCGGTAGCAAAAACGCACGTCTTATTACTATGCTTTGCCAAGATTTATACGATTTGGTGCGCTTTTATCGGTTTCGCTTAAATCCGATTTTCTCCGAAACGGCGATGCAAGAGCATGAATTAATTGTTCAAGCCATGGAGCGCCGTGATGGGGAAATGGCGGAATTACTGATGCGCCATCATGTCCGAGCGTCGCGCGACCGTGCACGCAAACGCTTGGAAATGATGAGTGCGGAAGAGCTAGGACAAGCGGCGCATTAACGCCTAAACTTACAGGGGTGGCATATCAAAAAATTCCACCACCCCCGTTTCTAAAGAATATTCCGCACCAACTACTAGCAATTGACGGCTAGCAATCAAGCTTTCCAGAATTTCTGAGCCGTGGCGCGCATGGGTGGTAGCCATGCGAATATTAGCTCGAACGGCATGGCGCATTAAAGCTTCGTGATCATCCCGCAAAGGCGTTTCCATGAGGGTTGCGACGGCTGGAGCGATACGCTCTACTATGGAGCGCTGATGCGAGGAAGGGCTTTGCGCATGATTACGTAGTTCATTGATTGTCGCATTCACTGCACCACATTGGGTATGCCCCATTATAACGACTAAGCGCGTGCCATATTGCGTAGCAGCAAATTCAATACTGCCAATCTGAGAGGGAGCAACAATATTCCCTGCTACCCGAATCACAAATAAAGCCCCTAAGCCTTGGTCAAAAATCAATTCCGCCGGCACCCGTGAATCGGAGCAGCCCATAATAATCGCAAAGGGATTCTGTCCCGCTAATAATGCCATGCGACGATGATGGCCTGTTTCGGTAGTATTATTACTTAAATCAGCAACAAAGCGTTGATTTCCTTCGCGTAGACGCGCTAAAGCTTCTTCGGCACTTAAATTGGCGACAGACATAAACACTCTCCTTATGGTTTCGGCAATGCAGATACCCACAGATCAACTAACTGCCCGATTAAGGCATTTTGGGCTTTTACAATATCTCCAACAGTATCACCTTCTACCTTGCGCACCAAATCTACTGTCCCTGCCTCCACCAATTTATCCGATGCTCCCCGCAATAATTGCCAACGCCCCTTTAAATAAGCCTTATCATTCAGGGCTCCATCAAATTGACTCACTTGCAGTGAAAATTCATATTGAGGGGTTTGCTCCAACTCCCAAGGCGCAGTTTGAATCCGTGTCGCAGGCAAACGAACTTGCAATTGCTGTACCAAAGCATTCGTTAACTCATCACGCAAATCCCCGCCCCATTGATACGTATCCGAGACATCGACTTGATACCCTTGTTTACGCAACACCATTTGGCTACGTTTCAACAAATCCGGTATTTGGACACGACTAATCCCGACACTTTTAATATGTTGCTTATTGGCTACTGGCTTAGCAACTTCGGTGGAACTCAAAGTGTAATAAGCGGTTTTGGGGCTACCGCCTGCACAAGCCACCAAACTCCCCACTAGCCATAAGATAAGCACACGGTACCGCATTATTACTCCTGTCGCCCACGAAGTAATGACTCCGGCTGACGCTGCAAGCTTTCTGCTAAAGTACGCACCGCACGTGACATTGCCGTTAATTCGTCAAGCATTTCCGTTAATTGATATTGAGTAGGGGAATTTTTTGCCATCACCCGATCTAAGTGACCCAAAGAACCCTGTAAGCGTTGCAAGGTTTTATTCAACTCGACACTACTCGCCGAAATATCACGCCCTGTTGGCGCCCAACTATTGGTTAAGGTCTGAATCGACTTTTCAGTAGTAGCGGACAATTGACTAAAATTATTCGACATCTGCCCCACATTCCCTGTCAGACTATTCAAAGAACGTGTAAAACTGTTGCTAGCTTGATTCATATCTTTGCTGAAATTTGGCAAGGTTTGCGCGTTCACCGTTTGCATCACGCGGCGTGCATCGGCTAACGCGGCTTGCGCCTCCTGCATAGTGGTTTGCGTTTCGACTAATAAGCTATTTGCATTCTTGACTACCTTTTTGACCTCATCACTGTCCACTAATTGACGAATGCTCGCCGTGGTACGCTGTAAATCTTGCGCCACTTGATTCGCAGTATTCATTAAATCTTGTAGGCTGGGCTGAGACACGGTGGGAAACACATCATAAAACTGACCACGCGCAATTTTAATATGTTCATCAGGCTCGGAAAAATCCAAATCAACAAACACTTGTCCTGTTAAGAAATTGCCACTTTGCAATTTGGCACGCATTCCCTTAGCTACCAAGTTTTCCATCAAAGCCGGCGCTAGGTCTAAACTAATGGATTCTGAGAAACGCTGGGGTTCTACCGAAATCAAGACTGGAATACGCAAATCTTGGGTGCTTTTATCCATCAGTAAGCTGACTTTTTCGACCTGACCGACCCGAATCCCTTTATATTCCACAGGCGCTTTTTCCACGAGACCGCGCACGCTATTGTTGAAATACAAGGTGTAATACAAGCGATCTTGATAACGTTTAGTACGGCTACTGGCATAAGAAGGAAATAAATCAAACAAAGTGCCTGGAGGACTCACGGTTTTATCGGTTTGATCCGCTGGTGTATCAAACGCAATACCGCCAGAAATCAACGTGGTAAGCGATTCCATACGCAATTCCGCACCAGTGGTTCCCATTTTGAAATCAAAGCCACTCACATTCCAGAATAAAGTACCCGAATTGATATAACGGTAATAAGGTTCATCAATAAATATCCCTATATCAACCTTATCGCCCTCAGTTTTAAGTTTATAATCAATCACTTCACCTACTTGTAATTGTTTATAAAAAATCGGTGTCCCAATATCCAGTGATCCCATGGTATCGGTAACAAGCTTATATTCGCGCCCAGCGCGCGCAGGGCGTGTTGGTGGCGGCCCTTCCAAGGCTTGATAACACGCTAAAGGGTCTTGCGTTGGTGTGCCTGTAGTTTCTTCTTCTTGCGCGGGAATCATCCCCACATAACTACCAGAGAAAAGTGTGCCCAAACCAGAAATTTCAGTGCCTTTAATCCGTGGGCGAACTACCCAAAATTTAGCACTACATTTCAGGGCATTGCTGATTTCTTTATTGAGCGCCAACTCGACTAAAGGCTGTAGGTTTTCATCCAAAGTCACCCGCTCAACCTTCCCCACAGTCACCGCTTTATAGCGTACTCGCGTACTACCGGGCTCAATATTTTCTGCACTCGGAAAGCGCACCACAATAGTATCACCACGGTTATACCAATAGGTCGCTAGCAGCCATAAACCAATCAACGCCGCTGCCAGCGGAATTAACCACACCGGTGAAGGCCAACGTTGACGCTTAACCCGCACCTCAGGCAAGCTAGCCATATCCAGTAAATGATTATTATCCATCGATCACATTCGCACCGGGGATAGGCTGCGCTTCCCAAATGAGGCGCTTATCTAAACTATGTGCAGCAAACATGGTTAGAACCACCACCGCTGCAAAAGAAAACGTGCCAATATTGGCTTGAACCTGCGCAATATTACCGAATTGCACTAAACCGGTAAGCACCGCCACCACAAAGACATCCACCATAGACCAACGTCCAATATATTCGGTAAAACGATATAACTTAATACGATCCAAAGGCCGCCACGTTGACTGACGCTGGATAGTGATCAGTAAAAAACCGAGTGCAATCAGCTTTAAAATCGGCACTACAATACTCGCGACAAATACTAATAAGGCCAAAGGCCATTGGCCTGCCTCTGCTAAATGAAAAACTCCCCCAATAATCGTATCAGGCTGGCCTTTACCGAGAAAATAGACGCTCATCACGGGGAGTAAATTAGCAGGGACGTATAAAATGGCCGCCGCAATCAGCAAAGCCCATGTCACTTCTACACTACGTTTTGAGCCTTGATGAATCCCATGCTGGCAGCGGGGGCAATGTAATTTATCGTGTGCCGCAAGCTGAGCGGGGGCTTTGCTTAGGCAACCGCAGATACGGCACAATACGGTATTAGACTGATTCATCATTCTTGCCATCACAGCGCTTTAACTGACTCCATACGCTAAAGTCATCTAACGTAGCGCTAGTGACTGCCATGGTTAGAATCAGAAAAGCAAACGACCATAGTGCAGGGCCTACAATCAAAGTAGCCATTTCGCCCAGTTTGACCACAGACACCAACATGCCCAACATAAAAACCTCAAGCATCCCCCAAGGTTTTAGCTCATGAATCCAGCGGAATAAAAAAATGGCCGGTTCAGGCGGCCAATGCCTCTGTAAGCTAAGCAAAATCCAAAGCTGAGACAACAATTCAAATAAAGGAAAAATCACAATAGTCAACAGCAATAACACGGCTAAAACAGGATAACCCTGCTGCCAAAAGGCCACACCTGCACCAATCAAGGTAATTTCTTGCATCAAACCGCGCGCTGATAAGCCTAATAGCGGAAAAGCATTGGACAAGATAAACAAAATCAATCCGGTCAAGGTCAAGGCAAGCGCCATTTGCACCATATGGGGGCGATTACGATACAAGACGGCTTCACAACGCTGACAAAGCGCTATTTCCCCTACGGCAATCGGGCGGTAATCATGTGCTAAACCACAATCTGTACAAGTTACATAGCTTGGCGACTGTGTCTGAGCCCTCGTTATTGGTTCTAATTCAGTCATACACGCATCAAACCACAAAAAAAAGGAGAATGCAGCATTCTCCCTTTCTTTATAGCATTAACCTAGAACGTCAAATTAACGTAGGCGATACTTCAAGCCCATGGTCAAACGACGATCGGTGCCGTCATCTGAAGAACCATCCTCATTTACTAAGGACGCCGTGGTTTCGAAATTCAATACATTATTAATCTCATAAGAGAAGGTGGAAGCTAATGTATGAATCGTGCCATTAGTATCTGCTTTACCATTGTGGCGATAATCAATATCCCATGAATTCAACCAATCAATATTATCTGCCAGTTCATAGGACAAACTCATATCATTGGTAGCTGAATACGAATCATCACCGTCATTAATCTTTGTGCTAAAGGTAGCAACATTCGAAAACTGGGTGCGATTATTGAGTGGCATATGATATTCACCCTGCACTTCTAGCTTTGGATTAGGATCACCATCAAAAGCCGTAAAGGCATAACCTAAACCCGCACGGACTTTCCAACCAATACGACGTTTGAAGGTATTTTCACGCATTAACACATCGCGTACTTTAATCGCCCCTTGCGCACCTAAACCATTCGCTAATGAACCACTATTCCGCAAGGCTTTTTCAATATCACTGACCCAATACATCACATAATCATTCGCACCATAACGACGCTTGTAGATATATTCCTTAGCAACAATTTGGGCAATTTCTTGATATACCCCAACAGCAGGCTTAGCATTAATAATGCGGCGTTTATATAATTCATCCATGACGCGAATGGTATAAGCCATCGGTGTAACGTCTGTTACACGCCCCATACCGGCACCAATTGTCGCGGTGGTCTCCACATTATCCGTATCAAAATTATCTAAATTCTCTAGCTTATCGCGTGCTTCAACACGACCGCCGCCATACCAAAACGCACCACTACTACCTGGCACAAAATAAGAATCAATATTGCCATCAATCGAAGCTTGATAAGTGCTACTACGCTCGGCATCTTTTGCTGAACCGCGATTGACATTACCAATTATTTCGCCGCCATAACTAAAATCACGCGCAGGGGTACTAAAAAGGCGATCATAAAAAGCATTCAAATCTAGGTTATAACTCGATTGACTATCATTGCGCCCTTTGCTCAAATCAAAGGCGCCAATAACATAAGCTTCTTCCGAATCACTGCTGCCTTGTTTGTAATCAAACAAAGAAACCTCCGCTTGTGCTTGCCCCCAGCCCCATAAAACACTAACCGCAACAG
The DNA here is from genome assembly GCF_000371925.1 of Thiolinea disciformis DSM 14473. Lineage (GTDB taxonomy): Bacteria > Pseudomonadota > Gammaproteobacteria > Thiotrichales > Thiotrichaceae > Thiolinea > Thiolinea disciformis. The sequence continues at coordinate 51,107 of NZ_AQVE01000016.1, forward strand.
CGGCTAAAATCTTTTTTTTCATTGTCATGCTCCTTGAACAAATTCTCATTACATTTTTTAATTTTCATAAAAAAATACAGCGCTGCTAAATTCCATTGGCTGCAATAGCACTTTGCGCTCAAATTACAAATAATGTTGCGAATTAACAACAATTTTTTTAAGCCGTGGACTTTAACATGCTGAATAGGAATCTGCGAATACCCCAAGCTTTAACTGGTAATGTTATAAACAAATGTATCAACAAACCCCTATGCCCTTTCGTTAATGTACTCGCCCTCAAATGACATTCACCTGAATTAATCAAGTGTGTTGCTATAGAATTTTTCCTAATACCCTAATCAATTAAGCGCTCAAATGCATCATAATCATAGGAGTTAAGTACAAACTAGCAAGCGCATGACTACTAGCGCTATGCTGTGAAGCCTATACCTTTATGAAGACCTGCCTGCTATGTTGCAACTGATTAAAGTTTCCAAAGCTTTCCCCCAGCCCGATGGCCAATTAACGCCGATTTTAGCGGGGATCGATTTCCAGCTTAATGCCGGTCAGTCGGCGGCGCTATTGGGCGCTAGCGGTAGCGGAAAAAGTACCTTGCTACATTTGATTGCGGGTTTAGATACACCTGATAGTGGCGAGATTGTCGTGCGCGATCAGTCGATTATGACCTTAAGTGAGGCTAAATTAGCGGAACTCAGACGCCATACCATTAGTTTAGTATTCCAACAATTTTATCTGATTAGCACCTTGAAGGTGGTCGACAATATTCGTTTTCAAGCCCAATTGTCTCAGCGCTACGACCCCGCATGGGAAAAACAATTAGTGGACCGTCTAGGTTTGGGGGATCAATTGCAAAAATATCCGCATCAACTGTCTGGAGGCCAACAACAACGTGTAGCCATTGCCCGCGCCTTACTCCATAAACCGGCTTTAGTCTTAGCTGATGAGCCAACGGGCAATTTAGATGAACACAGCAGCGAACAAGTGATGGCTTTATTAAGTGAGCTGGTCAAACAAGCGGGTAGCGCTTTATTGATGGTGACGCACAGTCGTCAAATGGCCAGCTATTTAGACCAAGCCTATTGGCTCAAAGCAGGTAGTTTACATAGCGAAGTGATCGACACATGAAGGGCTTAGGTTTAAGTTTAAAAGCCTTGCTCAGCCATTATTGGTGCTATCCGTGGCAAGCTTTATTTTTAATCGCGGGGCTCTGTGCCGGAGTCGCACTGTGGTCGGCGGTGCAAATTATTAATGGGCATGCGCGTGCAAGCTACGAGCAAGGCAATCAAGTCTTGGGTGCGCAAGCCTATTATTGGATTCGCGCCAAAGATGAGACTGGTGTGAGTACCGCCGATTATGCCCAATTACGCCGCCAAGGGTTTCGCGAAGTTTATCCCGTCGTGCAAGGCGTCCTCCTAAGCGCCAAACAGCAAGCGATTCCTATTATTGCCACCGATCCAATTGCTTTGCCGGTACAGGCTATTCAGACGAATACCTCAGCCACTGAATTTAATGGCCTCGCTTTTATGCAAGCGCCTTATCAAGCGTGGTTTCCACCGAGTTTAGCGCGTGAACTAGGCGTCCAAGTGAATGAGCGGCTGCTATTAAAGGATGGGCAAACGATGCCGCCCGCTCTGCTACAAACGCAAACCCAACAAGGTCGCCAAGTTTTATTAGATATTGCGCCCGCTTTAAGCTTACTCAAACGCGACAAGTTGAGCTATTTGGCAGTCACACAACTCAGTGAGCCTGAGAAAACACGTCTGCAACAAAGCCTACCCGCGCATTTAAGTTTGGTCGAGAATCGCCAAAGTGTTGATTTAAGCCAACTCACGCAAAGTCTTCACACGCAACTGTCCGCAATGAGCTTACTATCCTTCGCGGTTGGTTTATTCATTGTTTTCAATGCTGTGCGTTTCTCACTATGGTATCGACGACCCACCTTACGCACCTTACGCCTCATGGGTGTTAGCGTTTCGACTCTAAGCTTAGCCATTGCCGTAGAAACCTTAGTGTGGAGTCTTGTTGGCAGTGGCTTAGGTTTAGCATTGGGCTATCTCCTAAGCCAAAGCCTATTACCCACGGTTAGCTCCAGCCTGCAATCGCTGTATGGCGCCAATTTGGGTAGTGACATTATTTTCCAAACCCGCACACTCCTTTGGGCATGGCTACTGACTTTAGGTGGATTGATACTCGCGCTGGCTTTACCTTTATGGCAACAATTACGCTTGCCGGTGTTACCTAGCAATACACTTAGCACCCATTGGCGCAGCGACCAACGCACACGTAAACGCTTATTGATCGCGGCAAGTGTTTTGGCGCTACTAGCTATTTTTATTTATCCACTGATTCATCAACTCATCCAAGGCTTTATCTTACTCGGTATGGTTTTGCTCGCGGCTGCTTGGGCATTGCCTGCGTTGCTGGCCAGCAGTCTAAAGCTTTTGGAATATTTACTGCCGCCAGATTCGTTTAAAGCACGCTGGCTCATACGGGATGGTTGGGCACAACTACCCGCACTACGCACCGCCATGATGGCCTTATTACTCGCCTTAACCGCTAATCTAGGCGTAGAAATGCTAGTGGGTAGCTTCAGAACGGCTTTATCCACGTGGCTTGAGCAACGTATTGCGGCAGATTTCTATGTGCAAGGGAGTAGCCAGTTTAAGCTGCAAACGCTATTAGACGATCCAAACACCGCTGATTGGCTGGCCGCTGTTAATGAGCGCACGCAAATCAGTTTACGTTGGCAGGAACACCCGTTATTACTCCGTGGTGTTAATCCAAGCGCACCGGATAGTCAGACCATTAGTTTCACCCAAGCTTTACCCGATGCTTTGAAAACATGGCAGGCGGCTGACTCACAACAGCAGTGGGTCTTAGCCAATGAACAATTGCATTATTTAGCGGGTGTCAAATTAGGGGACTCCCTAGCACTAGAAACACCTCAAGGCCCCGTTGCTTTTCAGGTGATTGGTTTTGTGCATGATTATGGCAATCCTTATTATCAACTTTTTCTACCCAACTCCTTGCTAAAGCGCTATTGGCCGCACGCTGAGCCTTGGAATACTTCCCTTTGGTTGAAGGATCAGCGCTTCGCCGCACAGGCTGAACAAGCACTTTTAAAGGCGGGTGCCAAAGCCGGTGATTGGGTGGAGCAAAAAACCATTAAGAGCCTATCGTTAAGTATTTTTGATCGCACGTTTGCGATGACCGCTGCCATGAATAGCCTGACCCTGTGGGTAGCTAGCATTGCTTTACTGGCTGCTTTAATGGCTATTTTACAAGAGCGTTTGCCGGAATTTGCACAGTGGCGCGCTTTGGGTGTGAATCGCCTAGAACAGTGGTTGGTGATGAGTACGCCTTTATTCATTTGGGCAGGTATCACTTGGCTAGCCGCCCTACCCTTGGGTGCTTTATTGTCATGGATTCTCATCCATAAGCTCAATGTGATGGCCTTTGGTTGGAGTATGCCTTTATTGTGGAGTATGACGCCAGCGTGGCACCTCGCCCTATTAACACTAGGTGTAATTTTGTTCACGCTAGTGCTAGTCGCATGGCAACTACGCCGCAAACTGCCACAGGCGCTAGCACAATTAGGAGCACAAGCATGAGGTCTATTTTATTCGTATTAAGTTTAGTGCTCAGCAGTCTTATTCATGCACAAAGCGTTACTCAAGATGCCTACCAAGTGCTACGCCAAGACGCGCAGGGCTATGCCGAGGTCATTCCAAACCGCCGTTTCCAATTCCCTGCTGATCATGCCCCGCACCCCGATTATCGTATTGAATGGTGGTATATCACCGCTAATTTAAGCGATCCGGATGGAAATGCTTGGGGCATACAATGGACATTATTCCGCCAAAGCTTATCTCCGACACCTATGGTAGACGGCTGGGCTAGCAATCAAATGTGGATGGCTCATGCCGCGCTTTCTACACCCAACGGCTATTATCCCGAACAACGTTTTGCGCGTGGTGGCATCGGTCAAGCAGGCGTAAGCAGTGCACCTTTTACGGCGTGGTTGGACGATTGGCAATGGCAAGGTGATACGACAGAGCCTTTTCCCTCACGCTTACACTTTACGACCGCAGATTGGAACTTAACGTTTGAATTGCAAAGCGATAAACCGTGGGTGCTACAAGGCGATCAAGGTTACAGTCAAAAGTCGGAAGGCAAACAAGCCAGCTATTATTACAGCCAAGCACATATAGCCATCAAAGGTAAAGCAAGTCGTTTAGGAAAAACCATTCCTTTAGAGGGTAAGGCTTGGCTAGATCGTGAATGGAGTTCGCAACCACTCGCCTCGCATCAACAGGGCTGGGATTGGTTCTCACTACATTTCAAGGATGGCTACGCGCTAATGGTGTATCAATTGCGCAATACCCACGGCAAACACTGGCTCAGTGGTAGTTGGATTAGCCCTGATGGCAGTAGTCAAACCCTAAAAGCGGATGACATTGTGCTAACACCTCAGCAACGCCAAACGATTGAAGTGTTACGCTTAGGGCAAAAGACACCCACCAAAATCACCTTACCTTTAGCATGGACGATTGAATTACCGCAGTTACAAAAGCGCTGGCACATTAGCACACCTTATCCCAATCAATGGATGGCAGCACAATTTCCGTATTGGGAGGGTGTTGTGAGCGTCGATGAAGGCAAATCGGGTATGGGGTATATGGAATTGACCGGCTATTAAACGATTTATTGGGTTTCAATATTGGCGCACTCGGCTAGGCATCACGTTGGCAACCATGCTATATCAGATGCTATTCCACAAACTGTTGAGTCAAACGCTTATGAGCCAACTAAGTCCTGCTGAACTAATGACACTACTAGAGAACAACCTTCCAGCGGTAGACCATCGGGGAGAAATTATCGAAGAAATTGGGGAGTCTCATTTACGCATTCGTCTTCCTGTCACCTCCCAGTATCTGAGCCACGACTTACCCGCTGGCTCAGGCCAAGCGGTACTTTCAGGCCCCATTACCATGGGATTTGCTGATACCGCTTTATATGCTTGTGTGCATGCCTTCTACGGCGCGTCGATATTTGCCGCTATCGTTTCATTGAATATTTCGTTTTTCAGTGTCGCAGGCGCTGGTGACCTCGTCGCGGTAGCACGACTCATTCGTAAGGGTAAGACACTGGCATTTGTCGAAGCACAGCTCTACTCGGGTCAATCCACTAAGCCCTGTGCTCAAGTCACTGCTACCTATGCAGTACGCTACCCTGCCAAACAACTTAGTGTTACACAAGCCTGATAGGGTGTTCTGGTCTACTAGAAACGGACACGTGGTTAAGAGGTGTTTTAGGATCAGTGCTGATGAATACTAGGAGACGCAGATGAAGCCGAAACTTCACTACGACGAGGCCTTTAAGAAAGCAGCCTGTTAGTCACGGAGCAAGGCGATTGACCGTGGCTCACACTATACCCGTAAACGCTGTGGTATCGTGAACCAATGCATATCGACAATAATCAAAATAGGAAGTACGTATCAATGGAGCTGCTAAACACCTTTATGGAATGGGCTTGGGCTAGACATCATAATGTACTGAGCTGGTACATTCGCCCCCTTTTCTTACTGCCCTTTTGCTATTTTGCCTATCAACGTTCTTATCTAGGCATTACCCTGACCCTGACCCTCTTAGCCTTATTAAGCAGTATGTTTTGGTTTCCTGTGCCTGACTCCATTAGCCCTGCTGTGCTTTCAGCCTTACAAGCCGAAGTAGAGTCTCGTTTACAAAACTTATCCTAGGGCAAGCGCTTGAAAAAAGTGACTGAACTAGGAGATAAAGAGCCGGTGTAGGAGTGCTCGAATGTCTTCTATATCCTGCCCTTAGCGAGGTTGTTTTTTAAACACTTTTTTAAAGTTCGCCTCAGCCTCGTCACAGGCTTCATAGCCACAAGCCTGATAAAACTGTGCAGCACTCACTGTATCCGTATAAAGATACAGCGTTTCAAAATGTGACGACGCTGCGTTTTCTAAATGTGTTAGCAACAATCGCCCGATGCCTTGTTTTCGATAATCAGGTAGTACATAAAAGCGGCGTAAGCGCCCAACACTGTTATCTTGATAAAGCCAAGTATTAATACCTTCAAGCGCTATTAGTTGCTCGTTTTGATAAACACCACAGAGAATTTCACCTTCCTTATCAAAGCAGTTTACGCCTGAAACAAACTCTTGTTTCAATCGTTTGAGAAAATGAAAACCTTCTCGTTCATTAGCTTGCGATAGCATCTCAAACGCTGGCGGTAATGAGTTTAATAACCTGATACTGGATTCCATCCTCAATCCAACCATAACTCACTCTGCATAAACGTAACTGCCCTATCCCACAATATGACCTTATCGCCACGCCATTCGCACCGTAAAGCACCACCGCGCTGAGAAAGTTGTCGTGCCTCTAAAATGGGTTTATCTAACTGCTTTGTCCAATAAGGGGTTAATTGGCCATGTGTTGCACCCGTTACCTTGAAATAATTGGTCGGTAAACGCATCAACAACAAACTGTTTAATCCTCATTAATACTCTCCATAAATCGTCACAGTCAGTTGGCGTTGAAACTGCCCGATTCGATGTTCGTAGACATATACACCCTGCCATGTACCTAAAACACTTTGCCCACGTGTGACAGGAATAGTTAGCTCGGTGTGGGTTAGCATACAGCGCACATGGGCACTCATATCGTCGTCACCCTCGTAATCGTGACGATAAGTAGGATCAGCATCGGGGGCAAGGCGTTGTAAAATAGTTTCTAAATCATGGCGCACGGCTGGATCAGCATTTTCGGTAATAATCAACGAGGCGCTGGTGTGCTGAATAAACACATGACACAAACCTATTTGAATCCCACTTTGCCGAATCAACTGTTCAATCTGTGCGGTAATTGAATAAGTACCACGCCCTTTAGTGGTAAGTGTCAGGCTTTGCTGAAAGATCATGCTACAACCTCACTATCCCAAGGTAAACGCTCCACCACCTCTTGCACCGTCTGAGATTGGGTTAATAGCGCAATCACCATCGGCAATGGTTCTGCAAAAATCCCTTCTATGTCTTTTTCATAGGGATCGATTAACTGAAAGGCTAACTGTTCCACGGGCGGAGTAAATTGCGCATTGACCTCAGGTTTATTACCACGCGCATCCACACGATACCAACCATAATGCGGCAGATAAATCGCATTGAGGCCGTGCAAGCAATAAGGTGGCTGATCGGTCAGGGTTAAACGCTGATAACACAAACCAGCAGGTATGCCATTAGCACGTAATAAGGCTGCCAATAAATGACTCTTGGCGTAACAGAATCCCGAACCCTCATGTAATACCTCGGAAGCTTTACAGGTCACTACGGTCAAGCCCTCATAATCTAAACTATGTTTGATGTCATCGCGCACAAACTCAAAACACGCTTGTGCAATCTGTTTGGCGGTATGATGGGGAGCGGCTAATTGCTGGGCTTTCGTTACAATACTCGGGTGTTGCCAATCAATATAGGGACTCGCGGCTAAATAGTGGGTTGGATCAGGGTGTTCCATACATATGCTCAGTCAAAATCTTGTAATAGTAGCTAGTATCGCAAAAACTATGATCGGGCATTAGTGCATATTGTGGAATAATGCCTGCTTTTACCCAGTGTAAACGCTCATACAAGCGCTCGGCCTCATCCGTGGCGGTGTCTAATACCAATAAACGCTTACCTGCTTGATACGCACTTTGCTCAGCCGCTTACATTAAAAAAATGCATGGTAGTCATACACTTTCCGTCTAAATCCACACTTATATCATTAAGCAATTAACTTACCACCGTTCAGCGTAGTGTTGCTTTCATTTGCGACAATTTTGCCCCCGCTAATGGGCGAATCCGTGCATAGTGAATAAACAAGATAATCTAGGGACAGTGTTGTGTTGAGAAAGCATTGGTTGTGTTTAGGGTGGTTACTATTTTTATTAGCATTGGCCCCAGTAAGTTTTGCTGATAAGCCAAGCTGGCATAGTATTGCCTCGCCCACAGCCATCGCCCAAACCAAATCAGGCATTGCACAGCAACAAGAAGCTTTACTCAGTTATTTTCTTAGCCAGTCTTTACACGGTCAGGGTAAAAAAGATTTTCAGAAAGTAGTAAAATCGGTCGAAAACACCATTGGTTGGCGTAATAATAAGGGCGGCAATATTTATAAAGAAGGTTTTAAACGCTCGATTAGCTTCGTAAAAGGTATGGATTTGCAAGGAATACCTTTGTCTATTATGTTAATCCCGATTCTCGAATCACAGTGGCAACCCAAACAAGGCAAACCAAGTGAGGATTATGGGTACTGGCAACTCACTCCCGATATTTTAAAAGAAATCCAACAGTTAGAGCATGTGCCTGCCACCGTGCGCAAAGGTAGTTTAAATGCGGTACGGGAAAGCCCGTGGTTAAGCACGAAAGCTGCACAAACGCATTTAGCCCGTTATTATTTTTACTTTAAACAGGTCGCTAAGTATTCAGAAAGTGATGCGTGGTTATTTACCTTTGTGTCGTATAACTGGGGTGCTGGCAATGTGAAACGCTTATTAATCGACGTGAAAAAGAGCGGGCTTAAGCCTGATTTTGCCAATTTTTATCACGTACTCTACGAAAAGCAAAAAAAGAACCCTGATGATATTTCTATGCGTGCAGGCTTAGAGTACCTGCCCAAATTATGGAATATTGCGCAATTAGTGCGCTAAACAAAGGAGTGACTATTATCACTCCTCAGTCGTTTAAAGAATACCTATGATGCACTTAATGCCCGATAACAATCAGGACAGACTTTAATCGTTTTAACCGTTTCAAAACCTTCACCACCTGCATCATTCGGACGTTCTAAACGATGATTTTTGTGATAGCGGTTGGCTTGACTACGCTTGGGATAAATAACAGGTCGGGTTTGAACGATTAGGGAATAAGTTGGAACGTTAGCAGAAATTTGTTGCTGACAATGATCGCATAAATACATTCTCGACGGCGTAATTTGCAGTAACCTTCTGGGAGCCGATCTCCAGAAGCGTAGGTGATAAGTATTATTAGGCTAACGAGTTTCTTCAAACGCTGTCAACGCCAAACTGACCAGCGGATTGGGTCAGCTTTAGCAATTCTTTTAAGTAGCACTACGAGGAACATGCCCCAACATCTGTTCGGCAATAATTGCAAAATCCGCTTGCGAAATTTCTAAATGCCCATAACGAAACGCAGCTCCCCATTTACTCTTATCCTTGATAAAGTTTAATTCTGCCAATAAAGGACAAATAGCCACCGCTTTTGCAGTCTTCACAAACTGTATATCACGGCGAAACGGTACAAAATTCGGAAACATTTCAAACGCATACACCTTATCTCCAATCACTTCACCAATTGCAGTAAACTGTTGGCAAGGCTGCTTATCTTCAAAGTGCTCCTTAGGCGAATAATAGATAATCCAATCCCCTTGTTGCATACGCTTTAAAGGCTGTGCTTTACCATGACATAACTGGCAAAAACCACCCGCTACACCACGCTGCACATGATTATTTGATGCCACACCAATCCAATACTTCATAAGATCTTCTCTCTGATTTTTAGGTTGAGTAGCTTAACGCATAGCTACTGACAGCATCCTGTCAGGATGGATTTCAATGGATCATGTATTACTGTTTGAAATGAATGTTTAGGTGATGTACTCGCTAATAACCTACTTCACTACTCGATTACAACACTTTGTAGTAAAAACTGCTTGATGCCTAGTCACTGGAAGCGGCATTCATGGGGATGCCGATTTATTGGCAAAGCGGCTTTACAGCGTATCCGCTTGACCTGCAGGCTGTGGTACAATGTGATGATGATTTTACAGTGATAAGCGATGATGCAGTAGCTTTTTACCCATTGCTATTGCTATTGCCAATGCGCTGGAAAGTGAGTAGGTGGGCGTCATAAAACAACGCTGTAGCGCTATTGTTTAGCTAAAAAAGGAGGAGAGTCATGTCAGCCAATCAAAGACTGGTGCAGGAATTGGATAGTGAAGGCATCTTACGTTTGACCTTGAATGAGGTTGGCCAGCGCAATGCTTTATCTGAGGCAATGCTGGACGAACTGTATGTAGCATTTACGGAAGCGGCTAACAATCCTAAAGTCAGAGTGATTGTGCTCGCCGCGAATGGTTCTGCGTTTTGTGCAGGTCACAACCTGAAAGAATTGACGGCGGCACGTGCGAATGATGATGGTGGTAAAGCTTACTTTGCTAAAATCATGGCATTATGTGCCCGCGTTATGCAGACCATCGTGCACTCTCCCAAACCGGTGATTGCTGAAGTAGCCGGTATTGCGACCGCCGCAGGCTGTCAATTGGTCGCGAGTTGTGATTTGGCCTTGGCGGCGGATACAGCGCAGTTTAGCACTCCGGGTGTGCATATTGGCTTATTCTGCTCCACGCCGATGGTGGCACTGTCCCGCAATGTATCGAATAAACATGCCATGGAAATGCTCTTAACAGGTGACATGGTTTCAGCAAAGCGTGCTGCGGAGATTGGCTTAATCAATCAAGCCGTAGCCAATGAAGCACTGCGGGATAGCACCATGGCAATGGCACGCAAAATCGCTAGTAAATCCAGCCTCACACTCGCGATTGGCAAGCGTGCTTTTTATGAGCAACGTGAAATGCCACTGGCTGAAGCCTATGAATATGCCGCACAGGTTATGGTGGAAAATATGCTGGCGCATGATGCACAGGAGGGCATTAATGCCTTTATCCAAAAACGCCCTGCACAGTGGGAGGATCGTTAGCCCTGCTGCCCCAATCGATGCGCTATAAGCTATTAAAAATCTGATAAACTGCACCGAACTCCCGATTAAGAGCTCGTCTGCTGATGAAAGCCGCTACCCTCTCGCTATTCACACTTGACGCTACGCAGTTCGCGCTGCGCTTATCCGATGAACAGAATCATGTTTATTTCACTAGCGCAGCATTGCCGCGTACAGCACTTAAACCCTTGTTCGACATCACTGAAAGTAATTACCAAGCCTCTGCGCCAGATTTAAAACAACAGGGTCAGGAGCTGTATGCTTGGTTTAACTTACACACGCAAGGGCATTTAGCGACATTACGCCAACCCAAGCAAGCGCTGGCATTGCGCATTGATATACAAGTTGGTGCTAATGATCTGGGGTTACGGCATTTGCCATGGGAATTGTTACACGATGGGGTGCAATTTTGGTGTGCGGATCCGATTCATTTATTCACTCCGATTCGCCTAGCCAGCGACTATCAACACCAATGGCAACCCGCCACCCGCCCGTTGCAAGTGCTATTCATGGCCAGTTCGCCCGAAGATGTGCAACCTGTCTTAGATTTTGAGGCAGAAGAAGCAGGTATTTTAAAAGCCACTGAACAAAAACCCTTGCTTTTACAAGTGGAAGAAAGCGGCTCATTGCAAGGCTTGGAACAATGTCTAAATGACATGCCGCAAGCACCTGATGTGATTCATCTAAGTGGTCACGCGGAATTACCTAAGGCAGCTGAGCCGGTATTTTTATTAGAAAACGATGTAGGGCAATTGCAAACCGCCACTGCGCATGAGTTGGCAAAAGTGCTGGTGGCAACAGATCGCTTGCCGCGCTTATTATTTGTCTCGGGCTGTGAAACGGGCAAATCCGATTTGAGCCGTGATCTCTTATCCTTTGCCGAACAATTGGTGCAAGCCAATGTGCCGGTGGTGTTGGGTTGGGCTTTGCCTGTGGGCGATGTGGCAGCCTCCCAAGCCGCAGCGGTGTTATATGACAAACTCGCCACGGGTTTACGTTTGGACATGGCGATTGCCGCCGCGCGCCAGTTTTTATTCGAGCAGCAATCACCCTATTGGCATTTATTACGCTGTTTTGCCAATGCTTCCGCGCTGCAAGCGTTGATTGCCAAAGGCAGACAACGCGTTGTGCCGACTGCCATCACTGAGCAATTATTCTTGGATGCCGGCAATACGATTGCGGTGTGCAAACGTACTGAATTTGTCGGGCGCAGGCGCTTATTACAGCGCTCTTTGCGGTGTTTGCGTACTTGGTCTGGCTATGAAGGCTATGCTGAAGGTGTTTTGCTGTATGGCATGGGTGGTTTGGGTAAAAGTAGCACAGCGGCGCGTTTGGTCGAACGTTTAAGCAACACGCATCTTAAAGCGGTGCATTATGGGCGTTTGGATGAAGTTAGCTTGCTCAATTGTTTACGCAGGGTACTCAAGCCCAAGGCGCTTTCCGTATTAAATGATCCCGAGCTCAATCTTTATGCGCGTTTATGTACGCTGTTTGATCTGGACAATAATCCTTATTGCGATAAACCTTTGCTGATCGTATTGGATGATTTTGAACAAAACATACCTCAGCAACAGCGTGACAAGGGTCGTGTCAATTCTGAAGATTATGAACCCAACAGTTTGCAGGTGTTAAATACCCTACTGCAAGCCATTCACGACACACAGTGATGTGCGAGTGCTGATGACGTGTCGGCATGATGTACCAATTCCTGCGCCCTATCGACTGCATAAAGCCAGCCTTAACTCTTTGCAAGGTGCGGATTTAGTCAAAAAACTAAAACGTTTGGTAGGTTTTCAACAAGCCAGTGAGCAGCACCAAGCGCAAGCCCTTGCCTTGGCGGATGGCAACCCCCGCTTATTGGAATGGCTCGATCAAGTATTTTTGGATAAAAGCATTGCGCTCGATGCGCTGTTTGCGCGTTTGCAAGCGGAAGCTAGCCGCTTTCGGGAAGCGATTTTGCTAGATGCCTTATTCCATGCCCAAAACAGCAAGGTGCGTCGCACGATTGCCTTAAGCGCTTTATACCGCCTACCTGTGCCATTGCCAGCCGTGCAAGCCTTAACCGAAGACCCACCAACGGAAAGCTATTTAGCGCAAGCCGTGCGGATTGGTTTGGTGGAGTTGAGCCATGAACAAGGGCAAGCCCATTATTTTGTGTCAGGTTTATTGGATGTGGTATTGGCGGGCGAAATCCAAGCCGCAGAACGTGAAGCATTGAGCGCCAAGGCTGCACAAGCTTTAGCGGAATTATGGCAAAGCGTCGGCTCAGAAACACAACGCTTGGAAGTATTACGCTTGGCAGTGGCGGGCAACAACCATCAGGTCGCTATTCCTATAGGAGACAAGCTTGCCTATACCATGCACGATCAAAATCGTTGGCGCGAAGCTGAAAACCTGTGTCAAAGCGTGTTAGCCTTGCATGAAGATTTTCGCTTACTGACTACCTTGGCACAAGTACAGCAACGCTTAGGGCAAGGTTCAGCAGCAAAGGCAGCGATTGAACGTGCACTTGCCATTGCGCCCCCTAGCGAAGAGGCGGAAGAAGATTTACGACGCGAGCGGGCGTTAAGTTATGGTGTATACGCCGACATCCTGCAAGCCCGTGGACAACTCGATGAAGTCTTACGCATTCGTACTACCGAAGAATTGCCCGTCTATGAACAACTCGGCGAGGTACGCTCCATCGCCATCACCAAAGGACAAATCGCCGACATCCTGCAAGCCCGCGGACAACTCGATGAAGCCTTACGCATTCGCACCACTGAAGAACTGCCCGTCTATGAACAACTCGGCGAGGTACGCGAAATCGCCATCACCCAAGGAAAAATCGCCGACATCTTAGAAGCCCGCGGACAACTCGATGAAGCCTTACGCATTTACAAAGTAGACATGCTACCTACATTTGAACAACTCGGCGATATGAGAGCGTTATTGGTGGGACGAACTAACTTAGCCATTACATTATACCAAAAAGACGTGCAGCAGTTTGCGGCGGAAATCGAAAAACTATTAAGGCTAGCGCTGGCCGATGCGCAACAGATGCAGATTCCTGAGGCGGAGCAGATTAGAGCTATTATGCAGCAGATGGGCTTGCAACCTTGACAGTTTGGCAATCACACCAGTTATGCAGGATTACTCACTGGAAGCGCTGAGCATTTTACGCAAAGTGGCTCAGCGCTTTGTGTCGAGGCTTATGCCTATGGCGTGCGCCGTAAATCACCCATGCTATAATCTTAACTCAAGCTCAACGCAGTAGGATTAAGCGATGAAATTCCCTTATGGTATTAGCAACTTTGTCACCATTCGCAAGGAAGCGTTTACTTATCTGGATCGCACCGCTTCTATTCCTGCTATAGAAGCCGCAGGCAAACAATTACTATTCCTACGTCCGCGTCGTTTTGGCAAATCTTTGCTGATTTCGACCTTGTCTAGTTATTATGACCTCAAGCAAGCGGATCAATTTGCAACCTTGTTTGGTGATCTTGCGATTGGGCAAAACCCTACCCCTGAACATAATCAATACATGGTCTTGCAATGGGATTTCTCGATGGTCTCGGCGCAGGGCGATATTGAGCAGATTAAACAAAGCTTATTTACCCATATCAATTTAACCATTAAAACCTTCAAAGAAAGCTATAAAACCTATCTTCATCGAGACATAGACATCTTTGCAGATAATGCCATTGGTAGCTTTGAATCACTGTATCGTGTGGTGAAGGAAAGCAACCACCAACTGTATCTGCTGATTGACGAATACGATAATTTTGCCAATGAAGTGCTGATGCACAATCAAGGCGATAAACCGCGTTATCGTGCTCTATTGGAAGGTGAAGGCGTATTAAAAACACTGTTTAAAGTGGTTAAAGCGGGTGCATCACAAGGCGCCATTGCGCGGGTGTTTATTACCGGCGTGTCACCCGTCGTGATGAGTGATATGACCAGTGGCTATAATGTGTCTAAGAATGTGTCTTTAGAAGATGAATTCAATCATTTGTGTGGTATTACCGAACCAGAATTATCTGCTTTAGTCGCCTCAGTATTACAGGCTTGCCAAACAGAAACCGAGCACACGCCTGTTATGGAAACCCTGCGTCAATTTTACAATGGTTATCGCTTTAGTTATGACATGGATGCACCACGGATCTATAACCCGATTCTGTGTTTCCATTTTCTACAAGCCTATCAAAAAGGCTGTGCTGCACCACGCAATATGTTGGATGGTAATTTGGCAATGGATGCGGGGCGGATTCGTTATATTGCCAATCTCGCGCAAGGTCAGGCGGTGATTGATAGTGTGTTGGATGAAGAACAACCTGCCACTATTGCGCAATTGGCCAGTGATTTTGGTGTTGAGAATCTGGAGCGCGTCGAGCAAGACACCGATTACATGCTGTCGCTGCTGTATTACTTTGGTGTGCTCACACTGGGCGGCGTGGATGACTATGGCAGCTTGATCCTGAAGATTCCTAATCTGGTGGTACATGCGCTGTATTTGGAAGAATTAAAACGCCAAACCTTACCTGATATTCGCCAAGAAAAGACTGCACAGAAAATTGCTCAACAATTCTTTCGTGATGCGGATTTGCAGCCTGTCGTCGATTTCATGGAGCAGAAATACTTCAAGGTGTTCAGCAATCGGGATTATCGCTGGAGTAATGAACTCACCGTGAAAACGGCTTTTGCTAGCCTGTTGTATGATGATTTATTTTATGTGATGGAGTCTGAGGTTAACGCAGGGCGGCGCTATACCGATTTAGTCATGACGGTGCGCCCTAGTATGCGCCAATATGCCTTGTTGGATGTAGTGATGGAGTTTAAGTATCTGAGCTTAAATGAGTTAGGTTTAAGAGGTGAACAACTGGCACAAATGACGCGCACCGAACTAGCACAATTGCCTGCTGTGCAAACTGCACTCAATAATGCTTTGCAACAGTTAACACAGTATCAACAGGCCTTAGTCCAACGCTTTCAAGAGCCACAACGCTTGCATTGTTTTGCGATTGTAGCACTGGGCTTTGAGCGGGTGGTGTGGCAGGTGTTGTGAGGAGGCTTTGTGTTATTCATCAACTGCAAAAGTCGGACTGTTCTCTAATGAAAAAGAACTCTGCTATGACTGGTTTATTGTTTTTAGTTCACACGTAAATGATGCGCCTGACCTTTATTTCGGATACGCATGGCAAACACCCCTTACTTCACTTAGCAAGTGGTGATGTGCTTGTGCATTGTGGTGATTTCAGTAGCTATGGCGATTTGGATGAAGTGGAAGATTTTGCTCAATTCATGGGTAAACAAGCGTTCACCCATAAGCTAGTGATTGCGGGTAATCACGACTGGTGCTTTGAAGATGAACGCCGTGCGGAAGCCGAAGCATTAATGCGAGATAATGGCATTATTTATCTGCACGATTCGGGTATTGAATTAGGGGGTTATTATTTTTGGGGATCGCCGATTCAACCTGAATTCTGTCATTGGGCTTTTAATCGACCGCGCGGTGAAGTCTTAGAACAGCATTGGCTGAAGATACCTCAAAATACTGATATTTTAATCACCCATACGCCAGCCTATGGCATTCTCGATACCTGTTTTGATGGGCAAGCTGCCGGTTGCGAAGCTTTATTAGCTGCGATCCAACAGATTAAACCCAAAATCCACGCCTGCGGTCATATTCATGAAGCCTATGGGCAACTGTTACAAGACCAAACCTTATTTATTAATGCCGCCAGCCTAGATGAACAGTATAGGTTCAGAAATCCACCTATCACTATTGAATTAAGCGGATAGCCTTAGTCTGTGCGCGGTTTTCTATTTTCCCGTAACATCGCTACTTTACTGATAACACCCTATCCCTACCCCAAGGCCGATGGATAAATATGGCAGCCTCTCCTCCGCACTATGCTTTTGAAACAACGCCTGAAGCAGGGCATTATTTGCAAATTACGCCCACTATTTATTGGCTGCGTATGCCCTTACCGATTGCGTTAAATCACATTAATCTGTGGCTATTAGAAGAACAAGATGGTTTTACAGTGGTCGACACAGGCTGGGCCAGTGAACAGACCATTAGTATTTGGGAACAGATACAAGTGAGGCTATTTAAACAGAAACCGATAAAGCGTGTGATTGTGACGCATATGCATCCCGATCATGTAGGCTTAGCGGGTTGGCTGACCGATGTTTATCAAGCCCCTTTATGTATGTCGCGTGCTGAATTTCTGAACTGCCATTTATTATTAAATTACACTCATGAAAAGCCGCCTACCGAAGCACTGCAGTTCTACCAAGCAGCGGGCTATGACGAGGTACAATTACAAAAATACCGCGCACATTTCGGTCAGTTTGGTCAGTATGTGCGCCATATTTCACACTCGTATCAACGTTTACGAAATGAGCAAGTGCTGAAGCTTAACGGGTCTACATGGCGTGTGGTGATCGGTGAAGGACATTCCCCAGAGCATGTCTGTTTATTCAATGAACAAGACAATATTTTCATTGCCGGTGATCAATTACTCCCGACGATCTCATCCAATGTTAGTGTTTGGCCGACTGAGCCTGAAGCGAATCCTTTGGAGGATTGGCTAAAATCCTGCAAACATTTACAAACGCTATTAAATGATCAAACCTTGGTATTGCCTTCGCATGGTCGCCCTTTTTATGGGGCAACCTCACGTTTGCAGGCTCTGATTGAAGAGTCTGAAACCAATTTAGCGGCCTTAGCTGATTTTTGTCATGAGCCACGCCGTGCGGTAGATACCTTTTCAGTATTATTCAACAGTCCTATCACCAGCTCCAATCTCATGATGGCAACGGGCGAAAGTGTGGCACATTTACACTGCTTACGGGAGCGCGGTTTAATTCAAGAAACTTATGACAAAGGCGTTACTTATTGGCAACGCAGACCTTCTTAATCCACTAAACAAAAAACACCATGCCCAATCCTACTGAATTCCCCGCCAAATCCCCCGCACAATTTAACGTAGTTATTGTGCATGGGATGCAAGAATATGCGGGGCGTTATCAGGCATTTGCAGAATACCTCGCCCAACAAGGTGGGCATATTATTAGTTTTGATTTAGCTGGACACGGCGCAGAAAAAGCACCGAATCAATTGGGGGATTTTGGCGCGGCTGGTTTGCAAGCTACGTTTAGCGAAATTGAACAGTATTTCCAGCGCTTTAATAATCAACTGCCTGATATATTATTCGGGCATAGTATGGGTTCAGCTATCGCTTTGCGCTATGCTCAAGCACATACGCATTTAAGCCAATTGATCTTATGTGGATTACCCACCAATTCAATACTTGCCTTAAACGCTGCTTATTATGCTGCTAAACTTGAGAAGTTTATTCGCCCACAAAAACCTTCTCTGCTGTCTTATTTGTTCAAAACGTATAACATGGCATTTAAACCCAATCGAACGGAGTTTGATTGGCTAAGTGTTAACCCTGATAATGTCAATCGTTATATTGCTGACCCTTTATGTGGCTATACCATAGCACCTGATTATTTCGTACAAATGTTCGCGATGATGCGCCAAACATTTCCTCACTCCGCCCTCAAACAACTCGATCCAGCGTTAAAAATGCTCTTGATTTGGGGCGCTGACGACCCTGTCACAAAGTTTGGAAAAGGGACTGAACAATTTGCAGCCCAATTAAGGTCGCTTGATTATCAGGTCAACACCCAAGCCTACCCAGTGCTGCGCCATGAAATTCTGCATGAGCACGAACGTCTGCAGGTTTATCAGGATATAGCTGAATTTATTCAGACTAATTAGCCCAAGTTGCGCGAAATAAGGCGAAGCCCAAGAGGAAGGTTTTAAAGTGTTATTGACCAAAACAAGCACTGTAAACGAGATTCCTCATGGACATGACTATCATAGCGCTCTATTGCTTATGTGACGATTTTTTGAAATACCTTCCACATCGTGACACACCCCCAGTCGTATGAGTAATGCGGAGGTGATTACCACGGTTATAGTCAGTGCCCTCTATTCTCAGGTCATCATGATAAGAGTTGTCAGTTTATGAAAGCCCATGGCTACATTCCCCAGATGCTGAGCAAGAGTCGTTTTAACCGACAGGTACACGGGGCTTAGCGTCGGTCATTAGACAGCTTTTTCAAAGCCCTGGTCAGTCTTGGAGTCGTGATTCCTATTAACTTCTTTAGGTGATCGATAGTTTTCCTATCGCGGTGTGTGACAACAAACGCATTCAGCGCTGCCAACGGTTTCAAGGAAAGGAATGGCGTGGTTATCAAGCCAGTAAGCAGCGCTATTTCTACGGGCTTAAAGTCCATCTACTGGTGACCGAGGCGGGTGCATCCGTCAACTGCTTCTTTACTGAAGGCTCAATGAGTAATGTGAAAGCCTTGAAATTATTCGATTTTGACTTACCTGAAGGCGCTGAAATCTTAGGGGACAAAGCCTACGATGATTACGGCTTTGAGGAGTAGCTCGCTGTAGTAAACTTAGGGCTGTCACCCTTGAGAAAGGGTAATTCCAAACGAGCTATCCCTGCCTATACCACATATTGGCGCTCACTGAAACGCAAAGTCATCGAGACTACGGGGAGTCTATTGGAGCAGCTCATGCCCAAACATATTCACTCCGTTACGGGGCTAGTTTTATGTTAGCCCTCAGTTTCAAGTTTTTACTCGATTAAGCTCGAGCAACTTGAGTTATATAGTCATGCTATGCTTAAACGAATACTCAATAGCACATTAATGGATAATTGGATGAAAGTCTATACAGACGAGGAACTTCTAAATTTATTGGATGCATTAGAATCTGACCGAGTGGAGCGTAAGGAGTCATTCAAAGGAGACGTGCCCAAAAAAGCACGGGAAGCTATTTGTGCCTTTGCTAATGATCTGCCTAATCATAATGAGCCGGGTGTATTGTTTATTGGCGCAAAGGATAATGGAAACCCTAGTGGTATAGAAGTCACTGATCAATTGTTACTTACCTTAGCAGATATAAAAACTGACGGAAAAATTCTACCACTACCCGTAATGACAGTAGAACGGCGTCAATTAAAAGATGCTGAGATGGTGGTTGTTACGGTTATGCCTTCCGATATGCCACCTGTGAAATGCGACGGTCGTATTTGGGTACGCACTGGTTCGCGCCGTTCTTTGGCGAATGCACAAGAAGAGCGCATTCTCAATGAAAAACGCCGATATAAAAACCTGCCCTTTGATCTTTATCCTATCCCTACTGCAAAAGTTACTGATTTATCAAAGCTTATTTTTGAGAACGAATATCTGCCTGCTGCTTTTGCTCCTGATGTACTAGAAGAAAACGGGCGTAGTTATGAGCAACGTCTTGCTTCTTGTAAAATGATTGTTTCGCTGGATAACCCAATACCTACAGTGACAGGGTTGCTAGCTATTGGTAAGAGTGTGCAGGACTACCTCTCTGGAGCTTATATCCAATTTTTACGTATCGATGGTTTAGAGTTGGCTGATCCTGTTATAGATGAGGAAAATATCGGGGGCGCATTGGGAGAAATGTTGCGACGGACTGAGGAAAAGCTCAAGGCACACAACCGTACTCTCATCGATATTACCTCAATGCCCACGCATCAAAAAATCATGCCGTATCCATCTGCGGCTATTCAGCAAATCCTGTACAACGCTGTACTACATCGTACCTATGAAAATACCAATGCTCCGGTTCGAGTCTATTGGTTTAATGATCGTATTGAAATTTATAGCCCTGGCGGGCCTTATGGCAATGTAACTAGCGAGAACTTTGGTAGGGCAGGTATTACTGATTATCGCAACCCTAATATTGGTGATGTACTGAAAACCTTTGGCTTTATTCAAGCTTTTGGACGAGGCATTGCTGTTGCTAGGCGTGAAATGGAAAGAAATGGTAATCCCGAACCTGAATTTGAAACGAACTCTAGTGCCGTGGTTTGCATTTTAAGAGGCAAGGTATGACTCCTCCTGTTCTAACCTTTTTTAATAATAAGGGTGGGGTCGGTAAAACCTCGCTGATTTATCATCTAGCTTGGATGTTTGCTAATTTACATAAGCGAGTTGTTATTGTTGATCTAGACCCTCAAGCCAATTTGACGGCAGCATTTTTGGACGAAGATCAGATTGAAGTCATTTGGAATAGTTCGATTGCTGGTTCGACCATCTATCAGTGTGTGAAGCCACTGGTGGGTGTGGGTGATATAGCCGAGCCAGTGTTGCAAACGATTGCGACCGACCTTTATCTTTTACCAGGTGATGTGAGTTTGTCGGGGTATGAGGATGAGCTTTCTAAAGAATGGCCTAACAGTATGGGAGATAATAATTTATATCGACCTATGCGTATTCTCAGTTCTTTTTGGCAAGTAATGCAAATGGCAGCCGATAAGGTTCAGGCTGATATTATTTTGGTGGACATTGGTCCTAATCTGGGGGCGATTAACCGTTCAGTGCTGATTGCTACCGACTATGTGGTTATTCCATTGGGCGCTGATTTATTTTCTCTACAAGGTTTGCGCAATTTGGGACCCACTTTAAGAAGTTGGAAAAGCTTGTGGCAAAAACGTTTGAATAATTGGCAAGACAGCCGTGAGGTAAGTCAGTATCCCGATTTTCGCTTGCCAGTGGGGAAGATGAAACCCATAGGTTATCTTTGTCAACAGCCTATTATGCGTTTAGGTCGCCCTGTTATGGCTTATGATAAATGGATTAAACGTATTCCTGCTGTATATCGAGAGGCAGTGTTGGGTGAAGCTGCACCGATAGCGATGGCACAAGCTGATGACCCTTATTGTTTGGCTACCATTAAACATTATCGCAGCCTAATACCGATGGCTCAGGAGCATCGCAAACCCATTTTTGCTTTAACCCCTGCTGATGGCGCGATTGGTAGTCATGCTAATGCGGCACAGGATGCATGGAAGGATTTCAAGCAGCTGGCTATTAAAATAGCCAAACAAATTCACATGCCATTGGATAGATAAACCCAAGTGGCGTGTTCAGGTCTCCTAGCTTATAAGTGCTGAGGCTTTATATCGGGAACTTGCTAAACGTGCTTAACCTTTAGTTGATAAGGTTCAGTCTTGAGCTTGGTATTTTGCTCCAATGCCAATAACCACCTTTTCCGATCCAAGCCACCTGCATAGCCGGTCAATTGTTTCTGACTCCCGAGCACACGATGGCAGGGAATAATAATGCTCAAGGGATTTTTCCCGACCGCAGCACCCACTGCACGCACTGCTTTCGGTTGATGAATCTTGTGAGCAATATCACCATAACTACAGGTCACGCCATATTCAATGCCTTGCAAAACCTGCCAAACACGCTTCTGAAATGCTGTACCTTGTGCGGCTAAAGGCAAATCAAAGTGCTGCAATTCACCCGCAAAATAAGCTAATAACTGCTGTTTAGCGGCGCGTAATAGTGCAGTTTCCTTAGCTATCCAAGATGCCTCAATCCCGCCAAAATGACGCTGATCATGAAACCAAACACCGATTAAGCCTTGTTCGTTACCGGCTACAATGGTCTGACCTAAAACCGTATTAAATTCAATTACGTACACAAACCATTCCTCCAAATATACATCACCGCATAACTACGCCAAGGCTTCCATTGTTGCGCAATCGCTTCCGCTTGTTTGGCGGTCGACACCTTAAGCAGCTTTTTGATCCAATAATCATCGCCCAAAAAAGCATCCGGCCAGCGTAAAGTGCGCATAGCAATATAACTGGCGCTCCAAGGGCCAATACCTTTGATCTGAAGAAGCCGCTGATAGGTTTGTTGATAATCCGCACTACTCTCCAGCACTAATTCACCTTGCACGATGAGGGTGGCGATATGGCGTAAGATGGCCACTTTACGCGGCTGGATTTTATACGAGCTAAAGGTCTCATCACTGATGTTTAGAAAATCCTGTGCTAGCGGAAAGCGTTGATACAGTGCGGGATAAGGTGTTTCTACTTTGCAGGCGGCCAAGTCAGCGATACGCCCGACCAAGGTCAGGGCTGCTTTTACGGTTACTAATTGTCCCATGACCGCACGCACGGCAATTTCAAAACCATCCCATGCACCGGGGACGCGTAGACCTGTGGCAGGACTTGCTAACTCACCCAAGGCCTGATGAATCGTATCTGGCTCGCAATCCAAATCACACAGCGAACGCACCTGTGCAATCACAAGCGGAATCACCGCCTCCAAACTGTCAGAAATAGTGAGTTGCAAAGCGTTTTGCTTGGGATCAGGACTGATGCTGATCCAACCTTCGTGCCATTTGCCTTGCGTGTCAATTAAGGCCACCGTGCGCGAATAGGTTTGCCCGTCAACCAACTCCACACCTTTCAGGCAGCGTGTTTTGAAATAGCTGAGTAAATGCGACCAATCGAGTGGCGGACGATAAGCTAATTTAAAAGTCATAGCACCTGCTTGAAGGGGCGAAGTACGTCGCCAAGCGTTGGGCGTGAGTTGGTAGTAGGTTTTGAAATGCTGATAAAACTGCGTCGTGCTACCGAAGCCCGCATAAATAGCAATTTTATGCACTGGCAATGGCGTATCAGTCAAAAGCGTTTTCGCCATTAATAAGCGTTGGGTACGCAAATAATGGCTCGGCGCTACCCCAAAAGCCTGCTGAAATAAGCGCCGCACATGCCGCTCACTGACCCCTAAACGTTTAGCCAATTGGGCCGTATCTTGCACTTTTGCCTGCTTGATTAATTGCGCGGCCTGATGCGCCAAAGTATGGGTCGCATCCATTTGTGATAAACCGGGCGCTTGCTCGGGTCGACAACGCAAACAAGGGCGAAAACCTTGTGCCTCTGCCAAAGCGGCTGAGTCGAAAAATAAACAGTTCGCTTGGCTTGGCGTTTTCACGCGGCAAATAGGTCGACAGTAAATCCCCGTACTGGTCACGCCAACAAAAAAACGCCCATCAAAACGCGCATCGTGACTGAGTAAGGCTTGGTAATAATCATGAGCTTCCATAAAAGAATTATACAGGGAAGCGGGTTAGTCGGTGTCCGGATTACGGACTTGAACCTAGCTTGACTAGCAAAAAGAACATTAATACTTCAACCTCGCAAAATACGTCTTCTGTGCTGCTTCCCTTGCCTGACCCAAGGTTCTAATGCCCATTTCATTTAACAGCGGAATCATTTTCAAGAATACCTCCGCAGTTACCATGGCATCACCCATGGCCGTATGGCGACCAATAATTGTGACATTAAAACGCTCAGCAATAGCCTCTAAACGATGCGATTCTTGGTTGGGGTGAATCACAGCGGAAAGCAATAAGGTATCTAAGACAGGATGATCGAATACCACACCAGTTGCCTGTTCTTTCACTTGCAAACAGCGCATATCAAAAGCCGCATTATGCGCGACCAGAACCGTGTCATTGGCAAACGAGTGGAATGCCGGTAAGACTTGTTGAATGGTGGGTTTACCTTTGACCATGTCAGGCGTAATACCATGAATCGGTATACCTTCGGGCGGAATGGAGCGTTGCGGATCCACCAATTGCTCAAACCCCTCTTGGTGCAGCAGCTTATTATTGACGATACGTACCGCCCCCACTTGAATAATTTCATCGCCAGCCGCAGGATTCAAGCCGGTGGTCTCGGTATCAAATACGGTATAGGTTAATTCCGATAACAAACAATCTTCCAAAGAACGGCTTTGTGCGCTGCTTTGGAATAAATCAAAATCGTAATATTCGGGACGACTTTCAGTACGCAAGAACGCATCCGAACTTAACTCTTCTTGCGGGGCTGCCATGGGTAGTAATAAACGAAAGAAAGCACGCCCGCCATCCGCCTCGCGTTCAATCCACGAATCACCACTATGCCGCGCCAATACATCCTGTACGGTCAAGGACATCGTTTCTGAACCTACTCTAATTTGCTCCATTTCCCAACCCAACACGGCTTTGGTATCAGGATAGTCAGGCTTCCAGAGCAAATCTAAATGCGCACGCTGACCAGCCGCTGCAAGACGCAATTGCAGCGCTTTGACACGGCATTCTTCGTGCAAACGTCCCGCTAAATGCACCATGGCCTGCAATAAAGAAAAACTCTCTACCTTGAGCCACAAACTACCATCCACTTGATCTAAACTGACTTCAATCGGCAACGCTGCTTGAATGCGTGTCGAGGCAGCATCCACAAAATCCGCGCCGAGCATATCTTCCAACGGCCAACGCGATCGCAAATTATTGGCAGACGACGCTTGCAATTCGTCAATTTTCTTGCCTAAACCCTGAATCTCTTCACGCACTACTGCAATTAAACGGTCGCGCATATCCGGCTCTAAATCGGGATATTCCAACACTTCAACCGCCGCTTGGGCATTGGCTAAGGCTGCACGACTGCCCTCGGTTAAGGAATACAACACCCGATCTTTTTCTGAATCATCTTCAAAGTCGCGGGTAATATTTTCCAGCAATAATACAAAACCTGTTAAATCCGGTTGCTCTGGTGCTAGGTCTTGGTTCAACACGGCACGGACTGGCGTCATTTGAATCCTTAGTAACTGTCCTGCCTGCGTGGTCGTCACGAATTGCGCCGACGGTGCTGAAGCTCCGCGCTTGAGGCGGGTTTGGATATTTTCCAAAGCATGAGTGACTAATTTCCGATCCAACACCCCATAAATAGACCGACCCAAGCCCATTAATTCCACACCACCCGCGACGGCTGGTGCTTTGGATAAGGCTTTAAATTGCATCCGAGCGCGATTGTTATAGAGCAAAATGCGCCCATCTAAATTGCATACCACCACACTCTTAGTCAGCTCCGACA
This sequence comes from Thiolinea disciformis DSM 14473, assembly GCF_000371925.1. GTDB lineage: Bacteria > Pseudomonadota > Gammaproteobacteria > Thiotrichales > Thiotrichaceae > Thiolinea > Thiolinea disciformis. The sequence goes on from NZ_AQVE01000016.1 coordinate 76,671, forward strand.
TCAAGGCTGCTAAACGACTTTTTTCCAATTCAGTATTACGACTCGCCTCTTGGACGCGTTGATCCATTTCAGTACGTAAGGCTTCCCGTTGATCCACAAGCTGATTAATCACTTCGGTTAATTGGCGATTTTCGGCAGTGCCTTGCGGGGTGAGGCGACGTTTGACGTCAGTGCCCAGTAAGACTTTGGCATCCTCTGCCAAACGGGCGGGTGCGGTTTTGAACTCAGCAATCAAACGCTTTAAGACTACGCCGACGGCCACTAAGGAAATCGCCCACATCATAATTAAGAGTACGGCGCGCGGCCCCACAGCGGTAATCACCGCTTGGCGTTCATTTTCTTCCAATGACGCCCAAATCAGACCACCCGTAACCCCTAACCACAATAAACATACTAAACCAACGACACCTACCCCCATCCACATCCGCCAATCGACACGCCTCATGCTAGCCCCTCCAATAGCTCTTTCACTTTTTGAGCGAGTTCTTTGGTAGAAAACGGCTTGACCATATAAGCATCCGCGCCTAGAGCCATTCCTTTAGCAATATCGGTATCACGCCCTTTCGCCGTGAGCATCAGAATTAAAGTGTTTTTATAATCCGCGTTAGAACGCACTTCATTGCAAACTTCATAGCCCGTTTTTTTAGGCATCATCGCATCCAGCAACACCAGATCAGGTTTTTCGCGTGCAATCGTATCGAGTGCTTCTTGGCCATCTTTCGCGACCACCACTTGATAACCTTCGCGCTTCATCAAAAACTCGAGCGACAACAAAATATTCGGCTCATCGTCCGCAATTAAAACTTTACGCGCCATCGGTTTCCTCCTCCTCATGTCGTTGTGATTCTAGCGTTTGACGTGGCAAGAAAAAGCCAAAAGTCGCACCCTCGCCAAAGATAGAATGTAGCCACATTCGCCCACCGAAATGCTCTACGATTTCGCGGCTAATGGGCAAACCCAAACCCGTGCCTTGTGGGCGATTATCCGCATCACCCGCTTGGCGAAACTTCTCAAACACTTGCGCCTGTTGTTCAGCACGAATGCCTTGGCCATTGTCCTGAACCTCGATCGTAACGCCCTCAGGTGCATCTTGTATATTCACAATGACGCGCCCCGTGCCACTGGGTACAAACTTCAGGGCATTCGACAACAGATTCAGCATCACCTGCACCAAACGATCTGCATCCGCTCGGATCGCTGGGACAGGGTTTGTGCCCTGTACGATTAACTCAACGTCACGCTCACGATAACTGCCGGAAATACTATTCACGGCCTGCTGGACAATCGCGTGCATATCAATATCACTGTTATGCCATTCCGCGTGCCCTGCCTCAATCTTAGCCATATCCAAAACTTGATTAACCAGCCGCCCCAAACGCTCGGCTTCCGCCACAATAATACTCAAAAACTGCTGGCGCTGTTCGGCTGGCATGTCCTCATCATCTAGCATCATTTCAGTCAATGCACGGATCGATGTCAAAGGAGTACGTAATTCATGGGTCACCGACGACATAAAATCATCTTTTAAATGATCAAGACTTTTGAGTTGCTCATTCGCGGCGCGCAATTCGGCAGTCGCACGTTCTAAGGAAGCCGATTTTTCTTCCAAGGCTTGCGAGTAAGCGCGTAATTGCGAAGCCTCATCCAGAATGCGTAACACATCATCTACATTCAGCGCTTCTTCTTCGACTACTGAAGACACCATCACACGAGCTGAGGCACTACCAATAGCACCCGCCAATTGTGTTTCAACAAACTGCACTAAACGCCCATCGGGTTTAATCTGCTCAATCCGCCCTAAGCCACGCTGGCGTGCATATTCATTAAATAATTGCTCGGACTTTAGCTTACCCAAAAAGCGCTCCGTCAAGGAACGTAAATCACTCAGCTTTGCTTGTCCTTGCCAAAATACCGGATGGCTAGACGCTGTACGATCGAAGACATCAACAAAGAGTAAGGCCTGACTGGTTTCTGCCGCAGAAGGACGTTGCCACAAAGAAATTCCCACATAAGCGCTCACATTGGCGAATAAACTCCAAAACAGCGAATGGGTGAGATTATCCATCCCCGTTAAACCCAAGAACTGCTCAGGCTTAAGCCAGCTAATGCCCCAAGGGCCAAGTTTCAGAAAATCAGCACTCACCCAACCCGATTTCGCCAATGATGGCAACATTAAGGTATAAGCCCAGAACGCGAAGCCGAGCAATAAACCTACAGCTACCCCCGTATGTGTGCCACCTTTCCAATACATTCCACCTAAAGCAGCCGGAGCGAATTGCGCTACCGCAGCAAAACTAATCAAGCCAATACTCACCAGCGCATAAGCCTCACCGGCTAGATGAAAATACAGATAGCCCAGTAGCAAAATGCCCAGAATGGCACTGCGCCGAATGAATAATAAAAGCTGGGTTAAATCACCACTCGAGCGCTCTTGGAAACGTTTAGTACGCAATAACACCGGCATCACCAAATCATTGCAGACCATGGTTGATACTGCGATAGCTTCAACAATAACCATGCCAGTTGATGCAGACAAGCCCCCCACAAACACCAATAACGCTAGATAGGTGTAGCCATGCTCCAACGGCAACGATAAAACAAATAATTCAGGGTTCGCTTCACCCACGCCAAAATGGAGTAACCCGCCTAAGGCTATCGGCAATACGAAAATATTAATCAGCAACAGGTAAAGCGGAAACACCCATACCGCACGCTTCAAATAGCGCTCATCGACATTTTCCACTACCATGACTTGGAATTGGCGCGGTAAAAAAATCACCGACAGCATCGCGAGCAATAACAGCGCAAACCATTGTGAATAGGCATAAGTGCTAGTTTGTTTAAAATTCAGCAATCCCGCTAATGTTTCATTGGCGTGAGCTTGGCTGAAAATATCGCTGAAGCCATTGAATAAGCCATAAGTGACGAAAATGCCTACCGCGAGAAAAGCCACCAATTTGATCACCGATTCAAAAGCAATCGCCGCCACCATACCTTCGTGGCGTTCGGTGCTATCCAAATGGCGCGTGCCAAACATAATCGTGAAACCGGCTAAAGCCAATGCCACGTATAAGGTACTGTCTTGCCACCAGAACGGCTTTTCTACAAGGGTCGTAACAGGCACCGTTAACGCCGCATAGGCACTAGAAATACCTTTTAATTGCAAAGCAATATAAGGCACAATGCCAACTACGGTAATCAGCGTCACCAAGCCCGCCAACCACGGGCTTTTGCCATAACGGCTGCCAATAAAGTCGGCAATCGACGTAATACGATAAGTTTTGGCAATACGAATCATCTTGCGTAGCACTAGCCACGCCAAAATCATCGCCAGCATGGGACCCAAGTAAATTGGTAGAAACCACACGCCCGCACTGGCCGCACGTCCCACGCTCCCGAAATAAGTCCAAGCCGTGCAATAAACCGCCATCGACAAGGCATAAATCCAAGGATTAGCAATGACCGATTGGCCCATGGCAGCACGCCGATCCGCCAACCATGCAATCACGAACAGCATCAATAAATAAGCGAAGGAGGCTGCTAATACGACTGATGGTGCAATCATGTGATCTGCTCCTTATTCATAGCGTTCCATCAACCACGCTAAGCCCACGATCAGCACTGCCCAAATCCCAAATAAAGCGCTGGGAAAAATAGGAAGCCCCCAAAGAAAGGCTGACTGATCCCATAAAGCCAATAGCGGAAAATTGAGCAAAGCCCACGCTAATAGAAATAATGCGACTAAGCGTTCGGCGGTCATACCTCGTAACATATTGCCCTCCTCTAGCCTCCAAAATAATCGGCTTGATAGCGTTTGGCTAAACACCCCTGTGCTTCAATAATTGCTTTAAACGCATACCGTAAATAACGCTGTTCCAAACTTGATACTTGCTCCAGCTCGATATAATGATCGGGTTCTTTGCCTTGCGCGATCTGCTTCGCTTGATTCCGCAAACGCAAAGTACTGATGAAATCAAATGCCTCACGCAAATCCGTCAACCGTGCCGCTTCCATACGATCTTTGTGTTGTGACAACTGCGATAAACGATCATAGGTATTTAAGATCGGCGAACCACTCGCTAACGCATACACGCGTGCTAAGTCAGTGACAGGTGCAATTCCATGTTTCTTTAAATTAACCACGCGCCGACCGTCCCCAAGACGCTCTTGGACAATATTTTTGAAGAAACCAAACGGCGGCTGAAAGCGCAAGGCATTGCCTGCCATGAATGCTTTAAATTGGCTATTGCTAGCAGCACGACGCAACATTTCCTGCTGTAAGGCTTCAAATAAATCGTGTGTACCATACAAACAGCGTAGGTCAAAAAAGATACTGGCGTTCAATAAGGCCTCAGGGCGTGGAACTTCAATCCATTGGCGGAATTGCTCACGCCATGCACTCAAGGTCATACGCCACGCAGGATTGGTCGCCATGATATTACCAGGGCAATATAGATAGCCACATTGCGCTAAACCATCACTGACCCAATTGGCTAAACTAAGGAAATACTCACCGTGCTCAGCCTCTTGGTAAGCATCGTGCAGCAATAAACCATTGTCTTGATCAGAATGTGCAGTTTGTTCTTGGCGCGCCATAGACCCTGCCACCACAAAAGCATAAGGAATGGGCGGCAAGCCGAATTGTGCCTCGCCCAACTGCAATAAACGACAGGAAATGGCTTCGCCAATAGCACTGATCGTATGAGCAACAGGATAAGCGCTAAAACGGGCGGCAACAAATTGTTGCAATAACAGCGGTACACACTGGCTCAGTGTGCATAAACTAGCTAGATCAGGAGCTTGATAAATAGCATCCAAGGATACTAAGGTTTTTAAAGAATGTGATAATGACGCGCACGAAGACTCTGTGCTAACCAGCTCCAAGTTCTCCTCCTAGTTTTAAGCGCTAGGCTAGAACAACACCCCTAGTCAGCCATTGATCAACCATCGACAGCACGAAGGGGGTTGTTAGCCTAACTATGGGTAAGCGTGAGCATAGCATAGTTCAACTGGATAAGCGCCTAGCGCTACGTCAAGACTTTTCGAAAAATAGGCACAGGCAAGTCTTGACAAGCGCTAACTAAACGGCTTTAATGGCGACCTTTCCGGCCGGGTAGCTCAGTTGGTAGAGCAGCGGATTGAAAATCCGCGTGTCGGCAGTTCGATTCTGCCCCCGGCCACCATTTTTATACCCTCATATGCCCAGCAAGCCTAATAGCTCCAGTACTTGCCCACTTTGTAAACGTAGTACTCCTATTACTTTTCACCATCTTATTCCTCGAAAACTCCATCGCCGTACTCATTTCCGCAAACATTACACCAAAGACATTTTGAATCAAGGTATTGATATTTGTCGCGCCTGCCATAATGGCATTCACAAGCTTTATGATGAAATGCACTTGGGGAAACATCTGAATACGTTAGAGACTTTGCAGGCGGATGAAGCGCTAGCAGCGCATTTTGCTTGGGTAGCGCGTCAGAAGATTAATTTATCGTAATCAAAACAAGAATTTTCATAGCCTACTGAGAAAAAGAATGCAGATGACATACTTTTACGCTATGCTTTCTACCCATTTTTCGAGCCCCACTAGAATACTCGGAAATTCCTCGGTCTGAGGAGCGTTGCAACGGGATTTCCCGCTAGGCTCAGATCGTTGACACAAAACATAACGGCGCTCAGTCATCATTAATAGTTTATAGGAGATTGATAATGACTGAGGCGTACTTGTTCACCTCTGAGTCTGTATCAGAAGGCCATCCCGACAAAATGTGCGATCAGATTTCTGACGCAATTTTGGATGCGATTCTGGCGAAAGATAAATATGCCCGTGTGGCTTGCGAAACCTTGACTAAAACCGGTATGGTCGTTTTAGCAGGTGAAATTACTACCACTGCTGAAATCGATTATGAAAACATCGTGCGTGGCGTGGTTAACGACATCGGCTATAACAATTCTGAAATCGGGTTCGACGGTCATACTTGTGCGGTTATCAATGCATTAGGCAAGCAATCGCCAGACATCGCAATGGGTGTAGACCGTGCTAAGCCAGAAGATCAAGGCGCGGGCGACCAAGGTTTAATGTTTGGTTATGCCAGCAATGAAACCGACGTATTAATGCCAGCCGCGTTAACTTATGCGCACCTGATGGTAAAAAAACAAGCTGAAGTACGTAAAAATGGTACGCTGCCTTGGTTACGCCCTGACGCAAAATCACAAGTTACCGTGCGCTATGAAAATGGCAAAATTGTGGCGATTGATGCGGTGGTTTTATCAACCCAACACAATCCAGAAATCAGTTTAGAAGACTTACGTGGCGCAGTATTAGAGCATGTGATTAAGCCTGTATTACCGGCTGAATGGTTACATGCTGGCACTCAGTATCACATTAACCCAACGGGCAACTTCGTTATCGGCGGCCCAGTGGGTGACTGTGGTTTGACTGGCCGCAAAATTATTGTGGATAGTTACGGCGGGATGGCGCGTCATGGTGGTGGTGCCTTCTCCGGTAAAGACCCTTCCAAAGTTGACCGTTCTGCGGCGTATGCGGGTCGTTATGTCGCGAAGAATATTGTGGCGGCTGGTTTAGCAGAGCGCTGCGAAATCCAAGTTTCTTATGCGATTGGTGTTGCTCAACCGACCTCCATTACGGTTGAAACCTTTGGGACTAACAAAGTCGATACCCAATTAATTACTAAATTAGTACGCGAACATTTTGACTTACGCCCTTATGGTATTACTAAAATGCTAGACCTATTGCGCCCGATTTATCGCGGTACAGCAAGTTATGGTCACTTTGGTCGTAACGATTTAGATTTGCCGTGGGAAAAAACTGATAAAGCCGCTGCTTTACGTTCTGCTGCTGGTCTATAACGTTTTCCTCAGCCTGAGGAGCGCTGCAACGGTTAGCAATAAATCTTGCTAACCGCTAGGCTCAGGCGATCATTCCTTGATTAACTGCGCTCATTCAATTGAAACATTCGGAGATTGAATGATGAACGCGAAAGCAAATACCACTCACGACTATATCGTCGCCGACATGAAATTGGCCGACTGGGGTCGCAAAGAAATCAAAATCGCAGAAACTGAAATGCCAGGGTTGATGGCGATTCGTGAAGAATACGCTGCCAGCCAACCGCTCAAAGGCGCACGCATTGCGGGTTCTCTGCACATGACGATTCAAACCGCCGTATTAATCGAAACCCTAAAAGCATTAGGTGCTGATGTACGTTGGGCTTCTTGCAATATCTTCTCAACCCAAGACCATGCAGCCGCAGCGATCGCAGCAGCGGGCACACCTGTTTTTGCTTATAAAGGCGAAAACTTAGAAGAGTATTGGGATTACACGCACAAAATCTTTGAGTGGGCGGATGGCGGCACACCGAATATGATTTTGGATGACGGTGGTGATGCGACCTTGTTATTGCACTTAGGCGCGCGTGCTGAAAAAGACTTAAGCATCGTGTCTGATCCAAAGTCCGAAGAAGAACAGTATTTATATGCTGCGATTCGTAAACGCGTACAAGAACAACCGAACTGGTATAGCAAAAACTTAGCCGCTATCCGTGGTGTGACCGAAGAAACCACCACAGGGGTTCACCGTTTATACCAAATGCACGCCAAAGGCGAACTCAAATTCCCTGCCATCAATGTGAATGACTCGGTTACCAAGTCTAAGTTCGACAACTTATACGGTTGCCGCGAGTCTTTAGTGGACGGTATTAAGCGCGCTACTGACGTCATGGTGGCAGGTAAAATTGCCGTGGTGGCAGGTTACGGCGACGTGGGCAAGGGTTCTGCGCAAGCCTTACGCGCTTTGTCTGCACAAGTATGGGTGACTGAAATCGACCCAATCTGTGCATTGCAAGCCGCAATGGAAGGCTACCGCGTAGTGACTATGGATTATGCAGCGGATAAAGCGGATATTTTTGTGACCGCTACTGGTAACTATCATGTTATTACGCACGATCACATGGCTAAGATGAAAGACCAAGCCATCGTGTGCAATATCGGTCACTTCGATAATGAAATTGATGTTGCTTCTTTGGAAAAATACGAGTGGGATGAGATTAAACCACAAGTGGATCACATTATTTTCCCAGATGGCAAGCGCATTATCATGTTAGCCAAAGGTCGTTTAGTGAACTTAGGTTGCGGTACAGGCCACCCTTCTTACGTGATGTCTTCTTCATTTGCGAATCAAACCATTGCACAAATTGAATTATGGACCGAACGTGATTCAGGCAAATACCCGATCAATGTTTATACCTTGCCTAAACACTTAGATGAAAAAGTCGCGATTTTGCAATTGAAAAAATTGAATGCGCAATTGACGCGTTTAACGGATCAACAAGCGGCTTACATTGGTGTATCGGTGAATGGTCCTTACAAAGCGGATCATTATCGTTATTAAGCTTGGCTTTAGCGTTTGAGATTAAAGGGCTGTTCTTTTGAACAGCCTTTTTTAAGTGTTGCTATTTTTTAAAAAGCTTTTAACCCCTCATCCTTCTAGTCTGCCAATAACTTCATCAAAACAAATAGTGAACTAGCCATGGTGCTGGCATACACTAGGCTAACCCTAGCTAGCTTTTACATAACCTGACTTATGACTATCAAAGTATTATTTTTTGCCAGCCTTAGCGAGCAGCTGGGGCAACGTCAAACGGAACTTCTGTGGCAAGCCGGACAAAGCGTGGCAGATGTTTGGCGCTTAAGTACTCAGCGGGACTTACCCGCCACAACTTTACTGGCTGCGCGCAATCAAACCTATTGTGACCTTCAAACCCTAGTGGCGGATGGTGATGAAATTGCGTTTTTTCCGCCAGTGACAGGAGGTTAAATGATTCGTATCGAAGTCACCGAACACGCGTTTAATCCTTGGGAGCTTGTCGCTGAGTTTCAGCAGCAACCCACCTTTATCGCCAGTCAAAGTGGTGCAAATGTTATTTTTGTGGGCACCATGCGCAATTTCAACGAAGGCGATACGGTAGAAGCCATGTGTCTGGAGCATTATCCGGCCATGACTCAAAAACAATTAGCCGATTTAGTCAATGCCGCACTAGCACGCTGGTCATTGAATCATGTGCTATTGGTGCATCGGGTGGGCGAATTACGCCCCAGCGATCCCATTGTATTGGTCGCGGTATGGTCAGCCCATCGTCAAGCTAGCTTTGAGGCCTGCCGTGAAATCATGGAAACCTTAAAACACCAAGCACCCTTTTGGAAAAAAGAGACCTTGAAAGACGGCACAACACGCTGGGTCGAAAAAAATACTGCAGGTTAATCATGAAAGCTTATACTAGCTTACTCATTTATACCTTAGTGCTGGCTAGTCCTAGCACTTTAGCTGCCTCCTTCATTGGCCCCAAAACCTATGCGGTAGTCGGTGTGAGTGGTACGGATTCATTGGCTTTACGCGCCCAAGCCTCTCGCACTGCACGTTTAATCACACGCATCCCCTTTAATGCTATTCAGGTACACAATCTCGGTTTACGCACTAACGGCTGGTGTAAAGTGGAATATGCCAAGGCTATTGGCTGGTCTGCTTGTCGCTATTTAGGTGAATCCAGCGGCGCACGCTATTACTCATCACAAGGTTACACTCACAAACTGCCCTTTTATCGCAGTGCCACGAAAAGTAGTGCTATCGTTGGCTACTTACCCGCCTATGAAACTGGTATTGAAGGACTAGGTGCTTGTATTGGAAATTGGTGCAAAATTAAACATAACAACAAACAAGGATGGGTACAACGGCAGTATCTGGCTAGCTGGCAGTTTTAAACCCTCAACGCCGAGAGATATACTTTGCGTGTATATTTCAGTTATGGTGTAACGCTCATTGTCAGCGACTCAATACCATGCAACTCGCCAACGAAGATAATTTGCGCCTCAACGTGCTTTTTGCTCAATCCGTGCAAGCTATTCGGATTAATGAAAGTACAATGACTTTATACGCCTTAACTGCTAAAGGCGAAGCAAAAATCAAACTCAATCCGACCACACGGGATGAACAGTATTTGCGTTGGATTCGAGAATGGCTTTCCTTAAAAGTCACTGGCTCGCCAGGGGGCTACCCAGTCTTTCTGCAACGCTGGACACGTACCGGACACGCCAATAATAACCTCGATCATATGTTACTCTTGGGTGAACCCGAAGCGGTTGTCGCGGTGGCTCATACCCCCCATCTAAGTCACGACATTGCTGCCCGAGCATGGTGGGCTAATCCATCAGCCGACACAGCACGACGCTTATTGGAAAAACCGGCTGTAGCACAAGGCGCACTCGGCAAAACCTTAGCCAGCTATTTATTAGAATTTCTACCCTTTGAAGAACAGACGGTCGATATCATCGACACCGTGCGACTATGCCTACAAGGCGAATTGATTTCTGCTGTCGAACGCGAACAATTATGGAATCGCGCCAAACGTAAAAATCCTTTCTATGTGGGCTTTTTATATGCGAACGCCAAACATATTCCACTCAATACGCCAGCCCATCCTCAATGCGAGGCAATGAATAAGGCTTTGCAAGATGAGTTAAACGCGAACAATCCTTTTGCGAATGCCTTACAGTACACCATGAGCGAAGGCGGGCAAAAATGGCTACAAACTCTGTTATTAGCCTTAGAAAAACCCAATGATCAGGAAGTAGTCATTGCCATATTCCGCGCTATTCAAAAACGCTTTAATCTGCCATTTCCTGAAACAAGAGGTGTGCGTCAAATCGAATTAGCGCAACAACGTGTTAGTGAATATTGCCAAGGTATTGATACGCCGTTTGCCCTGCAAAATGTCTTGGCGATGTTAAACAACGAGCAAAGCAACTACTTGCAAAACCTTTTGGTATTAGCGCAATTAGGTGAAGATACTTTGAATCCGATTTTTGGTGGCAGTGATGCCGTGGGTTCGGTCATGCGTAAGCATTTGCAGCCCTTGGTAACAGCCATTGAGCAGAGTGTTAAAATCTTGTTGGCAGAAAAGTGAATGGCTCACGACTCCCCACGCAATACGCGCATTTGCTGCTGAACCGATTCTAAATCGGCCTTCACTTGACGGATACGATAGTCTTGGCGTATGCGCTCTTCTTCACGAGTTTCCATATCTCGTTCTGTTTCTAAGATAGACAGTTTTTTGTATAAATTCTGTTCGCGTTCCTGTAATTGCTGATAGCGCATGGAGTGGATACCTGTTATGGGTGTGGCTGACTTAACTGGGATAAAGAACTGTTGTTTTGCCTCAGGCTGAGCACTGAACAAGCCCCAATCCCCTGCTTGCTGCGGATCAGTAGCGAGCACATCCAAGTCCAAACTGCGCGCGTGCCCTACACGGCTCGCAAATACGGCTGAACTGGCTCGTTCAAACGCTTGTTGGTAACTGGTCTGGCTGTGGGCATTCAATAGGTTTTTATAAAATTCCTGTGCAAATTCAACCGCAAGATCATCATTAATCGGCTTATAAGTGGCAATCACCAACCCCACGCCTGCGGCAAGTAAATCTGTCACTTGTGCCTTATTTTCACAACCATTCAGGAAGACTAAACGCGGTGGGTGCTGCCATGTTTTGAAGATAGCGGCAATATGGCGCATATACACTTCGCCATCATTTAAGGTCAAAGTAGTGGGTGAGCTATGCCCCGCATAATGCAAGACATCAATGCGATTTATGGTACGACGTAAAATAGTATTAAGCTCATTCAAGGTCAGATAAGGCTCATAATCAATCTCATAGCCTTGTGGTTTGTACTGCATAAATAGCGCTTTAAGTTGGCTTAACTCCTTAGGTATAGCTTCCAAAGGAACAGCTTGGCTTTTAGCACCCAACAAAACAAACAGATTTTGCTCCGTAGTACCCATAAACCCACCCTCCAACTAAAACCATTAAAAACTATAATTACCCTACCACGTTAACCCACTCTACTCTTTCACCATCCGCAATCACCAACCACGCACTAAGCTGTTGTAAGGCCGCAATAGTCGGCAATTGCAAGTAACCCTTAACTTGCTCAATGCCTTCCAGCTTCTTCTGCATCCAACCCTTTTCCCCCTCACTTTTCTTACTGTATTTCAGCTCAATCAAATGCTGATAATTCACCTTAAAAGGGCTGCGCTCCAACAGAAGAATATCAGGATAACGACGATTCATTTCCCGCTCACTATGAATAAAATAAGCAGAGGATTGATAGAGGAGTGTGAGCAGAATGGTTTTAATGTGTTGCTCATCCATCCAAATCGAATCACGGTTGGAGAGTAGTTTTAACACTTGCTCCAATTCGATCATTAATGGCTGAATATTATTATCTAAAGCTAATGTTTCTACGGCTAGCAAAATAGCACGGTCGGAAATTGTAATGTGATTACGCCGCTCCACTTCCACTTTGAAGTATTGAAAATACAACTCACGCATCACATAATTTGGAATCGTGAATATATCGCCCGAGAGGGTTTTGCGTTGTAAACTAATAAAGCCCATGTAAGCCAAAAGGCTAACAAAATCATCTCGATCAAAGCCCTTATCGAAATCAAACTTGCGCTGATAGCGCGCACTGACTTCACCTTGATTTAACAGCTCCTCTAACACCGTATAATTAGTATCGCGATCCCCAATACTAAACATCGCCATGATCTTGCCATAATCCGAGGCAATATTTTCATCCAACATATACTCAGGATAGGCGCAGCGCTTGTAATCAAAACGGTCTACAAAATACAGCACCATATCGGAGTTATACATAGCCTCAGGGGCGTTAAGATGGAAACGATAGCCGTTATACCAACGGCGTACATCGTCATATAGGGTGTTTTGATCTAATGTAGGACAAGTGTTTGCAATACTACTCAGTAGACCTTCAACTTCTACTCTATTAAAACCAATCACCTCATTAAAAACTTCTGTCAGCGATAAATTCTTACCAATATTAAAGCCACTGGTCATACTATCCAGCATGATAGGCGTAACACCTGTAATGAATAAACGATCAATAATGCCGCGCTGCGTGCCTGTTTTAATAGTTTCGTAGAAACTACGGACAAAGCCACCCTTACCGACGATGCTTTGGAATAGATTTAAGTCATTACCGAGTAAACTATTAGCAAAGTGATCGTATTCGTCGATGAGTAGTAGGACTTTCTGATCTTCGATAATACGTAGGAAATCTTTCATCTTACCCTGAGGGCTAGAGTCCACATCCATTGTAGCCAAACTTTCTGGACTATAACCATAACGAGTCAGGAAGCGCTTTAGCGCATTTTTTACTTCATGGTTAAAACCTTGATAAACACTCTCATAGCCCTGTTCGGTTTCAATCCCACTAAACTCCATAAACAAAATGGGATAACTGTTTTTTAAAGGTGTGGGATGCTGTCCAACGTGTAAATCAGCGAACAAAGTCTCAAAGTCATCCACATACTGGGTATCGTAATAATGCTCCAGCATGGAAAGAAACAGGCTTTTTCCAAAGCGGCGTGGGCGCAGTAGAATCAGATGTTCGCCCGCTTGTTCTAACGCTGCAATATAGTTAGTTTTGTCAATGTAAACAAAACCTTCGCTGCGTACTTTTTTGAAATTGCTCACACCATAGGGGATTTTTAGCGGCATCTTGGGTTCAATCTGTTTAGGCATTTGGATGCCTTAAATAGGATTAATAATCATCAATAACCATGTGGATAACTCTGAGCCATCACACCACTTAGTTTGATACTAACTCATTATTTTGTTTCGGCTCAAATCATTCAAGAAAAATGAGCATTATGATAGATTAATCGACCGTCATAGCTCCCATTCGTACTCATTAACTATGATTATTGCTCCCCCATCACTGCCGAACTTAGTATGGCGGTGTGATAAAAAGCAAGGTGCTCATCAATACTTGTGTCTACAAGCAAATTTAGTATTTCAAAGGTAAAACATGAATAAACAACAATTGGCTGCCAAAATCTGGGAATCTGCCAACCAGATGCGTTCTAAAATTGAAGCCAATGAGTACAAAGATTACATCCTCGGTTTTATCTTTTACAAATACCTGAGCGATCAACTGGTGCAGTTTGTCAGTGCTCAAGGCATGACTGCTGAGGATATTAAAGCCCTCAATGAAGACGATGCTGAAACAGTCGAATTTATCCAAAGTGCGCTGGGTTACTTTATTGCCCATAAGAACTTGTTCTCGACGTGGATCGACCCAACATCAGACTTTGATGAGTCCAATGTACGCGATGCGCTCTCGGCATTTAGTCGCTTGATTTCACCCACCTACAAAAAACTATTTGAAGGCATTTTCACCACTTTAGAAACCGGTTTAAGCAAATTAGGGGAAAGTGCGGGCAAGCGTACCAAAGCCATTAGTGACTTGTTGCACCTGATTAAAAGTATTCCCATGAATGGCAACCAAGGCTATGACGTTCTGGGATATATTTATGAATATTTAATTGAAAAATTTGCCGCCAATGCGGGTAAAAAAGCAGGCGAGTTTTATACCCCACACGAAGTATCGGTACTGATGTCGCACATTATCGCGCATGAATTAAAGCACAAAGACACCCTTAATATTTACGACCCCACCTCTGGCTCAGGTTCTTTGCTGATTAATATTGGTGAAGCCATTGCGCAGTACGCCAAAAGTAAAGACAACATTACGTATTATGCGCAGGAGCTTAAAGCCAACACCTACAACCTGACGCGGATGAACCTCATCATGCGTGGCATTAAAGCCAGCAATATCAAAACCCGTAATGGCGATACCTTAGAAGACGACTGGCCTTATTTTGATGAAAACGACCCACAGGGCACGTACCAAGCCTTGTATGTCGATGCGGTGGTGTCCAATCCACCCTATTCTCAACAATGGGACCCCAGCCATAAAGAAAACGACCCGCGCTACTCACGTTTTGGGCTTGCCCCCAAAACCAAAGCCGATTTTGCTTTTTTATTGCACGATCTGTATCACCTTAAACCTGATGGGGTAATGACCATTGTTTTACCACATGGCGTGCTGTTTCGTGGCGGGGAAGAAGGTGAAATTCGTAAGCAACTGATTGAAAACGACTACATTGACGCCATTATCGGCTTGCCCGCCAATATCTTTTTTGGTACGGGCATTCCCACGGTCATTTTAGTGCTTAAACAAAAACGCCAAAACAATGACGTGCTGGTGATTGATGCTTCTAAACATTTTATTAAAGACGGCAAAAACAATAAGCTGCAAAGCTCAGACATTAAACGCATTGTGGATGCGGTGATTCAGCGTGAAAACCGCGCCAAGTTTTCGCAAGTGGTGAGCAAACAAACCATTCGTGACAATGCTTATAACTTGAATATTCCGCGCTATGTGGATTCTTCTCCTGCGGCTGAAACATGGGATTTGCACGCCACTATGCTCGGCGGTATTCCCAATAGTGAAATTGCCAAGCTCAATGACTATTGGCACGCCTTGCCTGCCTTGCATCAAGCCTTGTTTACGCCTAAGTCAAGCGCTTATAGCGAGTTGGCGATTGCTAAAGCGCAAGTGAATAGCACCATTAGCGAGCATCCACAGGTGTTGGCATTTATTCAGCACTATAACCAAGCCTTTAAAGGGTTTGATGACTCTTTAAATGCTGCGCTGATTCAGGGTTGGGCAGATGTAAAGCGCAACCAGCAAGAAGCACGGTTAAGTGCTGAACTGTTTACTCGCCTCAAGCCGATTGCCTTGATTGATCAATACCAAGCCTATCAATACTTGAGTGACCAATGGCAAACCATCAGCGCCGATTTAGAAATGATGCAAACCGAAGGCTTTGCCGCCACCACCCAAGTTGACCCGAATATGGTTGTCAAAAAGAAAGACGGCAAAGAGGTCGAGGTACAAGAAGGTTGGAAAGGTCATATTTTGCCGTTTGAGTTGGTGCAACAAACCCATTTGTCTGATGACTTACAAGCCTTAGCGACACTAGAAAATCGTTTAGCTGAAATCAGCAGCGAACTGGAAGCATTGTTAGAGTCGCTTAGCGAAGAAGACAAAGAACAAGATACGGTGAAAGACAGCAAAGACGGCTTTGTTAACGCCGAGGTCAATAAAGCTGCCAAAGCATTTTTAAAAGAGCAAAAAGACAGCAAGCCCCTATTTGCAGAAGAGAGTGCTTTTTCAGAAGACAGCTACGAGGCGAAAATCATTCGCGCCAGTGTATTACTCGATGAGGAAAAAACACTTAAAAAAACCGTGAAAGAGGCGGCTGATGCGCTGCATTTGCAAACCAAAGCCACCACTGAAGACTTAAACCCTGAACAAGTGCATCATTTACTCCACCTCAAATGGATTAGCCCGCTGTGCAATGCCTTAGCCGCCCTGCCCAACGCGGTGATTAGCCAACTCACCAGCAAAGTACAAGCATTAGCTGATAAATACGCGGTGACTTATTCGCAAGTGGCTAGTGAGATTAAGGTGACGGAGCAAGCACTGGCGGCGATGCTGGGCGAACTGACGGGCAATGCATTTGACCAGCAGGGTTTGGCTGAGCTGACGCGCTTGTTAAAGGGTGAATAAGATGAGTGTGGAAAACAAAGTGCCTGCGCTGCGGTTTAAGGGGTTTAGTGGGGAGTGGGATAACTGTGTTTTAGGTGAAAACGCAAGATTTGCCAAAGGGCAAGGCTACTCAAAAGGCGATTTAGTTACGAGTGGATCGCCTATAATTCTATACGGACGGCTTTATACAAAATATCAAACAATAATTGATGGTATTGATACGTTTGTAACTGAGAAAACCAAATCCATTAAAAGCATCGGTGGAGAGGTTATCGTCCCTGCTTCAGGCGAATCACCCGAAGACATATCAAGAGCATCTGTAGTTAGTGCCCCGAATATAATACTTGGTGGTGATTTAAATGTTATTTATCCTAACAAAAAAATTAACTCTAACTTTTTAGCGTTATCAATATCTAATGGTCGTTTAAAAAAGGAGTTATCAGCCAAGGCGCAAGGCAAATCCGTTGTTCATATTAGAAATTCAGACTTAGCCGATTTAAGCCTAATTTTACCTAATACATTCTCAGAACAAATCGCCATCGGCAACTATTTCCAAACGCTCGACCGCCTCATCAATCAACACCAACAACAGCATGACCAGCTTTGCCATATTAAAAAAGCCATGCTGGAAAAAATGTTCCCCAAAGCAGGCGAAACTGTGC